>CAYVXY010000015.1:250439-270010 GCA_964454965.1 uncultured Polyangiaceae bacterium
CGCTGCTCGCCGCCACCGCGCCGCTGCTCGCCGCTACCGCGACGCTGCTCGCCGCTGCTCGCCGCCACCGCGACGCTGTTCGCCGCTACCGCGACGCTGTTCGCCGCTACCGCGACGCTGTTCGCCGCTACCGCGACGTGGCGGCATTACTTTGGAGCGAGTCAGGTGATGCGTCGCCTCGTGCTACGCGCTGCGCGTTTGCGCCGGCGACGGCAGCCTCACTGACAATGTACGAGTTGTGGGAGAGGCTGCACCGTCCGCGGTGATCAATCGGTTGGCAGTCGCGGGCAGTCGGGGGGCGCCGCACGCAGTCGCGCAGCGACGCACCCCGCTCGCGTGTGGACGCATGTGCGCCTTGCGAAATCGCCTACAGTATCCGGCGATGCGCCCGTTCAAGCGTATTGCTCGAAGCGTCGATGCTCGGCGTTTTCGCGCGCTGGCCAGGCACGTTTCCGCACTCATGATAAAGTGAAAGGTTGTCTGCCCAAAGCAAGCGCTCTTCGGTGTGGGAATTCACTACATGCATATAGGCCTACGTGGCATCGTCTCGGCAGCCTTCATCGTCGGTATCTCGAGTTGTCTTGGCAATGAGTATGCTCCTCAAGCCACGTCCGACGAGGCAGGCGGCGGCATAGCTGGGACGGAGGCTCAGGACGGAGTCGCGGGGTCCATTGTCGTCACGGCGCCGGGAGGTGGCGGCGGCGTCGCGGGTGGTGATCAAGCCTTGAGCTCCACTGGCGCTACCGCCGCTACCGCCGCAGCAGGTGATGGAGGTCGTGCGGCGTTTGTGTTTGATGGCGGCGGCGCCGGCTCAGGACCGGGCGGCATTGGTGCGTCGATTGGCGTGGCTGGCTCGGGCGGCATTGGTGCGTCGATTGGGGTGGGCGGCTCGGGTGGCACTGGTGCGTCGATTGGCGTGGGTGGCTCGCCAGCAGTCGCAGGGGCGCGTCCAGTCGTGTATGACTGTGGTGTTCCGGCTCCGGGATTGGGAGGGATCGCTAGGCCGACGGGAACCCCGGGCAACTTGAAGGTACTCAATTGGGCGGGCTTCAAAGCCGCCGCGACCTATACCTTTGACGACGCCAATTCGTCGCAAATTGCGAACTATGCCGCGCTCAAAGCGCTCGGCGTTCCGCTGACGTTCTTTCTCTGGACTTCGAGGTCCCAAGCAGCCGACCCCACCTGGGCCCGGGCCGTCTTGGACGGTCACGAGCTTGCCAATCATACGCAAAGCCACGCTTCGACCGGAACGGGTGCTGACGTTGATGCTGCTACCGCGTTCATCGAGCAGCACTTTGGCGTCAAAGCGTGGACAATGGCCGCTCCCTACGGCAACGCGAGTTACGTTTCACTTGCTCAGACTAGGTTCCTGGCTAACCGCGGGGTTGGTTCCGGCTCGATCGCCCCGAATGGCAGCAACGACCCGTACCAATTGCCCTGCTATCTGCCGGCTCAGGGCGCGTCCGCGAGCACGATCAACAGCGTATTGGACAGCGCCCGCAATGCCGGTGCATGGCAGATCGTCTTGGTACATGGGTTCACTGGCGGCACTGACGGAGCCTACCAGCCCGTTGCCATCGGTGAATTCACTGCGAGTGTGACGCATACCAAGGCATGGGGAGACGTTTGGATCGACAGCATGGTAGCAGTCGCAGCCTATTGGCGCGCGCAGAAGATGTTCTCGTCCGTGATACCAACCGTCTCCGGCACTGACCGCACCTGGACCTGGACTCTGCCGGCGCACTTTCCTCCGGGCAAGTGCCTGCGCGTGAGCGTCGATGGTGGCACGCTCAAGCAGAACGGCGGGACGCTAGCCTGGAATGATCATGGCTACTACAATGTTTCGCTCGACCAGGGATCGCTTACCCTATCAAGTGGCACCGATGCTACGAACACCGGTGGTGCTGGCAACACACCGGGTGGTGGTGCCGGCAATACGCCGGGCGGCGCTACCAGCAATGCATCGGGAGGTGCGAGCGGTGTGGAGTCTGCAGGAGCAGCATCGGCAGGCGGGCTCGACATGGGGTCTGGCGGAACGGTGTCACAGGGTGGGTCCGACACGGGGTCTGGCGGAACGGTGTCGTTAGGTGGCTCCGACGCGGGGCCTGGCGGAACGGTGTCGTTGGGTGGCTCCGACATGGGGTCTGGCGGAACTTCGTTGGCGGGAGCCAGTGGAGGTACAAGTGAAATCAGCGCAACGGGCATCATCAAGCTGAGTGTTCCGCTGACCGAGGAAGGTCAAGATCAGGGTTTCGACGTCTATCATTCATCCCCACCTCTCGATCTGAGCGGAGCAACGGTTGTGGCCCGTCTCTACGCGCCCGATGCAGTAAACGGTCAGATCACCCTGTGGTTCAGCTGCCCTGGCGGCGGAGCTAGCGCTGGGCTGACCACCGCATTCACCGACTTGAACGCGGGCTACTTTGACATGCAGGCTACCGTTCCTGCGGCGAACGGTGCTTTCGATCCGAGTCAAATCGACGCCGTGCATATCGAGGTGCAGGCGACCTCCAGTGGGCCGTGGCAGAGTCCTGCGACAGTTGTGTACCTCGACACACTTGTTAGTTCGAACGGCGACCTGAACGATTCATTCGACACCAGCCCGGACGCCTCCCTCTTCATTCAATCGACAGGGCAAAGCGTCAGCGGTTCCTCGTTTACGTGGCTAGGCAACTACCCCTGAACTGGGAGAACCGGTAGCGAGCAGTCGTATTGGCAACTGAATGCCATTGGAAAGTCAAGTCGCCGCAAGACTTCATGGTCGATTGCGTCCAAGTGATCATTGGTCGCACGGTGCTCAGCAGTTGACTCGATGATTCGATGTCACTATCGTCGCCCCTGACGTTAGCAAGGAGCTTCGACCACTTGCCAAAACCGCGGACGATCCCCAATCTTGCAAGCGTCAAGTCGCTTTCGGACATCGAACCGCTCATGCCACCTGCGATCGATGTCCTGGGAGGCGAGGGGCCGCGCGAGTACGAGTTTTTCCGTGATTGTGGCGAGGTGCCATTCGATGCCACGACGGCGACGTACAGTGCGGTGAATGCTTGGTACCTGTCCGAGCTCGCGTTCCTTTCGTACGTCGAACAACCTACGACCGCAGAGGTTGCTGCCGCCGTGACACCTGCGCTAACGCGAATGTTTCGACGCGAGCCAGTGGTCAAGGTGTTTCTTGGGGCCGCGCGGCGCTGGGGCAAGCAGCACCATGACGACCAGATCCAATGCATTTTGGCCCACGACGCAACGCTGGGAGTGGTCGCGTTTCGCGGGACGCTGCCCAAGTCGCTACCCAACTGGTTGACGGACGCTGACTTCATTCTGGTGCCCGAGCCGGGGACGCATGGATTGTTGGTCCACCAGGGTTTTCAAGGCGCTTTGGACAGTGTCTGGTGGAGCGGACAAGCAGGTGGTCTCGAGCGGTACTTGGCGGAGGTCGATGCCAGCAACCATGGCCTAAAATGGTGGTTCGCTGGACACAGTCTGGGTGCGGCTTTGGCGACGTTGGCGGTGCGGCGCTACGGTAAAGCTTACGCCCTGTATGCCTTTGGTTCACCCAAGGTTGGCAATGCGGCTTTCGTGGCACAGGTCGCAAGCTCCGTGCAGCTGTTGTATCGTGTTGTCAATCATCGCGATATCGTGACACGTCTGCCAGGCCTGCCGCTGTTCAAACACGTAGGCGAGTCGATGCAGATCGAAGAACGCACCTTCGCCACCGTCAACGTGCTTGCTCGGATATGGGACTGGCTTCGGCGTCTGTTCGGACTTGAGCCGCGATGGGACGCCCTCGCGCGCCGATGGTTCGACAAGGCGAGCCGTCTGAAGCGCGGCATCGCGGAGCGCTCGCTCGTTCGCGCTTGCGTCGACCACGCCCCCATCTTCTATTCGAAAATTCTGTGGAATCGCCTGGTGGCAAGGAGCAGCCCTGGCACGGCTGCTGTCGCACCCGAGGAATCGACCCCGCCGCAATCCCAGCGACAACTGCCGCCGGTCTAATTCCCGCTGAATACGCGTGGCTGGATTCCAGTGTGACTGCACTTGTTGCTGCGTCATGGACGTGGCAGGACCTGTTCCCGGCCCCGCTAATGCGCTGCCGAAGCGACTCGACTTGTCGTTGTCGAGGCGGGCGCGCTAGAAGTGGCCGCGGCTTGCGCTGGACGCTGTCCTCGCGGGTCCGCTCGCGAGCGGGAGCATCGTCGCGGCGCAGTCGGAGGAAGATACGTGCAAGATCTGGTGAACAGGTTCAAAAAAAGCGTGGGACCAAGGGCGCTGTTGCTGGTCGCTGTCTTGCTGTTCACGGAGTTCGTGTATTTTGCGGTGATCTCCGTCGGCAAGTTCGACCTGAAATGGCCGATCCAAATGCTCTTTTACGACCAGCTCGCCGATGGCATGCGCGCGGGGCATCTCTACTTGCCCAACGGTCCGCATCCGCACCTCATCGCACAGCCGAATCCCTACGACCCAGTGAACATGCGCTGGTGGAACCTTGATGCCACCTATTTCAAGGGCAAGTACTACATCTACTGGGGACCGTTTCCCGCGCTCATTCAGGCCGTCGGCAAGGAGCTGCTTGGGATCACGCGGACGATCGGGGATCAGTACCTGGTCTTCCTGTTCTTCAGTCTGATGACGCTCTTCGGCGCCATGCTCATCCTGCGGATGGCACGGCGGTTGGCATCGGGCATTCCGCCCTGGCTCATTGCCGCGACGGTGCTCGGCCTTGGCCTCGCCAATCCAGTGACCTATCTGCTTGCCTCGGCAGGGGTGTATCAGGCAGCGATCGCGGGCTCCCAGGCGTTCATGTTCCTGGGAATCATCTTTGCCTTCGATGCAGTATGGGAGCGCGAGCATAGTGCGCGGCGCGTGGTCTTGTTGCTTCTGGCGGGCATCGCTTGGTCCATGGCCGTTGGCTGCCGTATTTCGGTGATTCTTGCGATTGCGCCCATCATCCTCTGCACCATCGTCTGCACCTCGGTCACCGAGGAGTTGCGCCTCCGGCGCTTCATTCGGGATGGCTTCTGGGTCAGTACCCCAATCGCGCTTACGGTGTTTGCCCTTCTGTATTACAATTACGTGCGCTTCGATGAGTGGCTCGAATTCGGCGTAAAGTACATGCTTTCGGCATTTCCGTTTCGCAGCGCGAAGAGCTACATCTTTCCAAACGTTGAATCTTACCTCTTACGGGTTCCCAACATCGAGTGCAATTTCCCCTACATCTTTGCGACACTGAACAATGGAGCGGGTCCGATTTCGAATATCCGCGGTCTGCCCAAGGGCTACCTCTTGTGGGAGCCCGTGATCGGCATGCTCTACGTGGTGCCTCTGGTATATACGGCACCTATCGCCCTCGTGGCAGCATGGCGTAGGATTGGCCCAGGCCTGTTTCGCGGCGCGAACTCCGAGTTTGCCGGAGAGAGCCAGCATCGGCGCACCTACGTGTGGTTCGTCGTCTGCATGCTGCTGGCAGCAGTCGGGCCGGGATTCATTCCGGTCAACATCTATTTTGCGACGATGCGTTACCTGAGCGACTTCACCAATGCGCTTATCTTCCTGGCGGTTCTTGGGCTATTCGCTTGGTATGGTCGGGCTACGGCGTCACGGTTGCACCGTCAACTGCGCGTGGGCGTGACCGTCAGCATGGTGAGCGTGACGGTTGTGTGTGGTGTGCTGCTTGGGTACCAGGGCTATCTGCCCTACTTCAAGACGCACAACCCTGAGCTACACAAGAAGATCGCGCCGGCTCTTTCTTTCTGTGGTGGCCGCTAGCGCGCTGAGTCGGGTGCAGTGCAGCGGCATCCTTTTGCACCAATTGCGAAAATGCAGCGGACCGGCCAGCGGGCTGTTGTGCGTCTGCCTTGGCGTGGTTGGTGGCCTGAAGTCACGTCAAGTTGTGTCGTTTAGTACGTGGCACGCGCAATGTTGAACGAACTCGTCGTTCCTGATTACAACCGTCCCATTGACGTTGGCGAATACGTGAGGTTGGTACCAACGTCAGCCACAATCAAAGGCATGTTTCTGTCGACTCTGCTCGACACCCTGGGTGCCGATCGAAGCCGATTGCCAGAGGGGCAGCGAAGGTACGTGGCTTTCAAGGATTACCCCCTGGTCGATCAAGTGAAACTGGTCGCGACCGTTGCCGCGACGCTTCACCCAAAGCTCAGCCTGCGCGAGGCGATTCGACGCATCGGGCATACGATCTACCCCACTTTCGCCGCTTCGCTCGTCGGCAGGGTGACGTTTGCCGCCGTCGGCAAAGATCCGCGTGCGCTTCTGACCGCAGGGTCCAAAGCTTATCAATTCTCTTCGAATGTAGGCAAGGCCGAGATCGTCAAGTTGGAGGAGCGTCGAGCACTCCTTACCATGTGCGACATGTACAACTTCATCGATTGCTATCAGGTCGGGATCTTAGAAGGTGCGCTATCGGTAATAGGTTTCGAGCCAACCGTAAGGCTGAAGCTCGACAGCTTGAGCTCAGGTGTCTTCGAGTTGACCTGGTAGTTGACTTGATTGGCAGGCGGCAAATGCAATGGGCCGCTTTGCGGGTGGCCGACCAAGACGCCCTTTTCTTCGGGCTTGTTGCCCGTGGTCGCGGCTCGACCGCAAGAAAACGCGACTGGGCTTGTTGTCCGTGGCAACGGCTCCACTGCACGAAAGGGCGCCTTGAGCGGGAAGTGCCCCCGCCTGGTACGCCACGTGTCGCAACGGGGCCGAGTCTCTTCGCTAACGAGTTCTTGCGCTAGCCTGTCTAGGCTCCAACCTTCCCGCAGAGTCGACATGATGCATGGCAACTTCTTAGGTGGTTGTTCGTACTTCGGCGGAGTGACGCTTGTCGCCCACCTGGTTTTTGCCTGTTCACCTGCGTCAGCACCCCAAGCGCCGCGGGCCCAAACCGTTGCTGCGACGCAACCAACCAAACGGGCAAACGCGAAACCGAATTGTCACCGACCCCCACCGCCACCCGCCATCGCGAATGGTCAGCGGCCAGCCATGCCATTTGCGCGAACCGTGCGCGTCGTTTTTGAAAAGTTTGATCAGAATCGCGATGGGCATCTCGATCGTTCGGAACGCACCTTGGCGCGTGAAGCCATTCGGAAGGAAAAGAGCAGTGCGCCGAACCAAGGGTGGCCGCCCCGAGGGCCCGCTCTTGCATCGGGGGCGAGGCCGAACGGGCCATTTTCGAACAGGCCGCAACCCGTTGCGGGTCCAAAACTCACGCTCGGTGACATCACGCAGCTACCACCCAATACGCCTCTTTATGCGCCAGCAACGTTACGCACGCTGTGGCTGGAGTTCGAGGATAGCGACTGGGAAGACGAGATGGCTGACTTTTACGATAGCGACATCGAACTATCGGCGCGGTTGGTCGTTGACGGCAAGCAGTACGAGGACGTAGGCGTGAGTTTCCGCGGGATGTCATCGTTTGCGATGGTCCCGAAGGGCTTCAAGCGCTCGCTGAATCTGTCGCTCGATGCCTGGAACGAGGGTCAGCGGTTGCTGGGCTACCGTAGCCTGAATCTGCTAAATTCTGCCGGTGATCCGACGTTTCTTCGCGCCGTGCTGGCGCTCGAGATTGCGCGGCATTACATGCCAGCACCCAAGGCCAACCATGTGCGTGTGGTCATCAACGGTGAAGACTGGGGCCTCTTCGTCAACGCGCAGCAATTCAACAAGGACTTCATAAAGGAATGGTTTGGTACTTCCGGAGGGCGGCGTTGGAAGGTGCCGGGCAGCCCCGGTGGACAGGGCAGCCTCGCGTACTTGGGGGAAGAGCCCAAGGCCTATAGTGAGATCTATCAACTCAAGGGCCCGGCCGATCCGGAAGCCTATGCTGACCTCATTCGGCTATGTCGAGTCCTCGACAAGACCACACCTGACCAGCTCGAGACAGAGCTTGCCCCATTGCTCGACATCGATCACGCCCTCCGATACTTAGCGTTGGACAATCTGCTGATCAACAGTGACGGCTACTTTCTGCGGACCAGCGACTATGAACTGTACCAAGACAAGGGCGGACGCTTCGTCATCATTCCGCACGACGTCAACGAAACCTTCAACGCGCTCGAGGCCGGACCCGGCGCAGCCGACGACGTTGGCGTCGAGCTCGATCCCTTGTATGCGGCCGACGACTTGAAGAAGCCGCTCATCTCGAAACTACTCAGCGTACCGAAATGGCGCGCCCAATACCTGGGCTACCTGCGCGAGATGGCCGAGCAGTGGCTCGATTGGGAGCGCTGGGCGCCTATCGTCGAGGGCTACCGCGCGAGCATCCAAACCGAGGTGCTGCGCGACACGCGCAAACTCGGTAGAGTCGAGGATTTTCCACGCGCCATCACCGAGGATACGACGCGACAAGGGCCTTGCGGCGACGAGAAGAGCTACGGTCTAAAGACCTTCATCACGGCGCGACGCGCGTATTTGCTCAACCACTCCGCGCTCCAGGCGTTGGGGGGAAGGTAGCGAGTAGGTTGAGGGGAGACTCGACTTGCATCCGGATTGGGTAGTCACGGGAGCAGGAGCCACCGGAAAGGGCAAGGGCGGGCGCTGCGGCGCTCGCACTGCAGCGGCCGGTTTGGTTCAAACACCTGCGCGCTGCTGATCAACGGCACTAAGCACTGGACCTTCTGCCCGGGGCGACGGTCCTTATTCGAGACATTCGCGTCTCAGTAGCACATGCTAACCGTTCCACCGGTTACGTTTATGGCGCGATTGCCAACGTCACCTTGGCTCTTCCAGTCGCACCAGTCCTCCTTCACGCTGGCACCCCCACTGAGGTTCAGATTCTGGATCTTGACGTTCCTCGTGGTAACCATCGGAATCCTGGTGTCGGTTGGGTCGGTGTTGGCCTTGTCATTGCTGATCGTGATCACGCCACCGACCACCGTCCCCGAAGCTGCCGCGATGGTCGTGTTGTACGTGTTTTGCAATAGAATTGGCGTCGAGCCGACATTCGCAATGTCGATAGAGTCGATGGTGAGCCCACCGCACGACGACACCGAGAAGATGCCGCGAGCGCCGCCGCGCGCAACCACTTTCTTCACGTGGATGTTGCCCGCTGGATAGTCACTGCCGATCTTGCCGTTGTTGTTGGCAACGCGAAATGCCGCGTATCCAGTGCCCGTCCCGCAATTGTTGCACGTCACCAGATCGACCTCGGCGTTGATGCTCCGGTTGAACAGTAGCCCGCATTCGCCTACGCCGTCGCCCTCGATCGTACCAATCTTGATCTGGTCCACGCCGTAGGTTTCGACGAGTTGGCTCCCCATACCTCCGCCAGTCACGTAATCGATCGTCAGGTTGGTAACGAAGGTCGTGTCTGTTGACGCCGAACCACTCGTGTCGACTCGGATCCCAATCCCTGCTGAAGCGGTCAATTGCAGGTCAATCCGCCCCAGGTGCATGTTGTTGGTGCCTCTGAAAAAGATCCCGTACTGGGGAGAACCCGTCATCTTCAGATTCGGGATCTCGATATCCGTTCTACCGCGAGCATACAGCGGCGATCGGTCCGAACCGGAGGGCGTGCCGCTCACATTGAGCGTGCCGCACCAATTGAGAATGGTGTAGCTCGGCATCGCGACCTGCGAACTGGCCGGGATGTCGCCGTCCCCCTGCACGAGGATGCTCTGCTTACTGGTGCGTCCAGTGGTCAGGCTGCCGTACGCCGCCTCCAATGCGGATTGTGTAGCGCTACCCGAGTAGCGCTGCGTTCCGTTGGTTACTGTCCAGGTCGACCCCGATTTGATCATCGTGGCGTTGTAGCCAGTCGTGGTGCCGTCGCAGGGGTAGGTTGAATTGCCTGGCGTGCCGCTCGCTGCTGCGGCACCTCCAGTCGCTGCATTGCCGCCCGTGGCTGCTCCGCCTCGGTTGCTGGCCCCGCCAGATGTCGCGTTGCCGCCTGTCGCTGCACCGCCTACGTTGCTGGTGCCACCGGTCGTCGCGTTGCCGCCCGCTGCTGCACCTCCTGTGCTGTTGAAGCCACCGGTCGTTGCCTTACCACCTGTGGCTGCGCCACCCAGATTTCCGCCTCCGCCAGTGGCCTTGCCACCTGTTGCGCTGCTGCCGCCGTTGGTGGCTCCGCCCACGCTCGAACCAGCGGTGGAACTCGTTCCACTAGTTGTGCTGTTGGTGCCACCCGTCAGGGCAGATCCACCATTGGATGAGCCACCGAGGCTTGCGTTCCCGCCGGTCGATTGGGCGCCCACGACGTTGGTTGACGCGCCGCCCGCTGAATTGTTGGTGGCACCGCCCAAAGCCGTCGTCCCGCCGCTGGACGCAAGTCCCGCTCCACCCATGCTGCTGTTGGCGGTTCCGGGATCGGAACTGCTGCATCCAGCCGCAAGAAGCAAGGCAAGCAGGACCTTTGTCACCTCCACAGTCAATCGCAAGTGGTTCATGGTTCTGTTCTTGTCGTTCGGTACCGCGCTCGCGGCTGGGTTGGGGGACGCTCACCAGGGATTGAGGGAGCTCGGAGGGGCCAGCGGTATTGGTTAGGCGCTCGAGAAGTCCCTGGTAACTAATGTCTGTCGCTCGTGGATGGATCAATGAATCACTACTGCTGCTACGTCGGAA
The DNA here is from genome assembly GCA_964454965.1 of uncultured Polyangiaceae bacterium. GTDB lineage: Bacteria > Myxococcota_A > Polyangia > Polyangiales > Polyangiaceae > FEN-1139. The sequence goes on from CAYVXY010000015.1 coordinate 261,003, forward strand.
TGTTGCAGCAATGACCCTGCCGAAACCCCCTGTGTGCGGCTGTCACCGCGACCTGCACCGGTGACCGGAGCTGACTTCTGGCCTTTGGGTCGGTCCGACGTGACCACGGAACTCGGTCGCTCTGTGGGGATCCCATTGCAAGCAAGGGAGCAGGTTGGCACGCAAACCTCCTCGCCAGTGTTCTCTCTCGCCAAAGCCCAGGCTTCTGCGCGGCGCAAGAGCTGGGATGCAGGCAAACAGCTCCGCTATGGCGTGTCAGGTGCGGGCACTAGGTCAGGTCAACGTCAATTGGATCAATCGCAGCAGATGGAGGTGCCGATGCGCGGCGGCGCTGGCCGACTTCCCCCCAAGCACCCCCATTGGGACGCCATCTCGCGCCTACGCTAACTACCGATTCTGACGACAATACCCTCGAATCAGCGAGAAGCGTGATGTTGCTGCGGGCATGCTACGGCGTGCCAAAGCTGAGTTCCCGCACGCTCAACGGTGAGCAGTTTTCATGGAGGCGGAACCGCTTCTCGGTGGCCCGCTCTAGTCCAGCGAAACCTGTCGGGAATCCTTTGGCGCGCAGCGGTCTGGTTGAGTGCAGAACCTCTGCGACGTTTCCCGCCACGAAAGCACCAATCGAGCCGCGCTCGGCACGACTTGCATTTCATTGGCTTCCACCATGACATGCAGGTAGTGCTGATGATTCGCGTCAGGGTGTGTGACAGCCCAACCCAGTCGAGGTATCATTGAGCATGGCAACGTTGGCGCGCGGCTTGGGCCTATTGGGTCTTATTTGCTTACCATTCACCGCTGGCTGTGGAAATAGCCCGGATTCTACTTTCTTCGCGACTGGCAGCACCGGTGGTGCTGGCAACAGTCCGACATCCTCTGGCGGCTCGACCAGTGGGAACTTTGGCGGCACGAACGGCTTGGGTGGTGGCGGCATCATCCCCATTCCTGCGGGGAGCGAGCTCGAGCGGCTCTTGGCGTCCTGTGGCAATGGCCAAGCAGACAACGAAAAAGAGAGCTGCGATGACGGGAACAAAGAGGGAAAAGACGGTTGCACCAGGCTCTGCCAGGTCGAAACGGGTTGGACTTGTCCGAAATCAGGGCCCTGCGTGAACAACGCCGTATGTGGCGACGGGGTCTTGTCGAGTGGTGAAGCCTGCGACGACCACAACACCAAAGATGGTGATGGATGCGCGGCAGATTGTAGGTCACTGACGGATGGTTGGGAGTGTCGTGCTCCAGGGACCGACTGTTTTCCGATCTGTGGCGATGGTCGCATCATGAAAGACGCTTCGGGTCAGCCAGCGGAAGGCTGTGACGACAACAACACCGCTAACCTTGACGGCTGCTCCAGCACCTGCAACGTCGAGCCGGGGGCCACCTGCAAAGACGAGCCAAGCAAATGCACGCAAGCAAAATGTGGCAATGGTGCACAAGGAGCACAACCAGAGGCCGGGGAGAGTTGCGATTTTGGCACAGAAAAGAATGGGTTGTTCTTCGGCGACGGGACGGGTTGCTCGAAGACCTGCACCAAAGAGCCTACCTGTCGCGACTCGAGCGGCAAGACTGTGGCATGCAGCATCGTCTGTGGTGACGGCAACGTCGACACCGGCGAAGGTTGTGACGACGGCAATGGTCGAAGTGGCGATGGTTGCAGTGCGACGTGCAGCGTCGAGGACGGCTTCAATTGCACGCCCAAGACAGAGAAAGATACAGCCCCTTGCACCACCAGTACCGGTGAATGCCTGATTCTACCGATCATCTATCGAGACTTCGACGGCCAGAATCAGCCCAATGGTCATCCGGACTTCTTTTACCTCGGGGCTACGCCAACCGGTGGTACTAAGACCATCTGTGTTCCAAACGCTAGCGGTCGCACTCAGGGGACGAGTGGAAGCTGCCCCGGCAACGACTCCACGCCGCTGTGCTTGAAACTCGTGAAGGACACGCTGGATGCAACGGGCAAACCCGTAGCAAACACAGCACGCACCGGAGGTCTGACCTGTGCCTGCCAGTTTACTGACTGGGACAAGACGCCAGTCACATCGGGGGTAAGCTCCGGAGCAGGTGTCACGGTGACTACCTGCGGCTCGGGAAGCACCCAAGGCGTGCCGAGCATTTCCATCACCAACATGCCGGTGTTCCAGAGCGCCGACAGTTTCAAGGAATGGTACAACGACGGTACGCGCAGCACCAAGGTCGTATCAACGCTCGAGCTTGCGCAGCAAGGGACCACCAATCAGTACCAGTTCAGCAGCAGCGTGGGCAACCGTGGTGTCTATGACGATATCCACGACATCTTCCTCAGGCAGGGGCAGACAGTCACGGGGCAACCGGTTCCGGCCAATGCCGTGTCCAGTCTGGTGAGCGGATTTTTCCCTTTGGATACTGTTTCGGCTACAGCCAGTCGCCCCAAGGTCTGTAACCTTTGGCCCTATTGGACCGCACCGGCGACTTGCATCGCGCAGCAATGGGATGCTCGGGGTTGGTCTGGAAATCAGGCGACCATTCCGTCGCCTCCCCCGGGCTTCATGCTGCCGAACGTAGCGGGGATGCCGCGAAACTTCTATTTTACCTCGGAGGTCAGGTACCTATTTAGGTATGCGGGAGGCGAAGTCCTCTCCTTCTTTGGCGATGACGACGTGTGGGTATTCATCAATGGACACCTCGTACTGGATCTCGGTGCGCCCCACGAGCGCCTTCGCGGTACGGTCACGCTTTCAGCGGCCGGCACCACCTCGAGTGCGAGCGCTACCGTCGAAGCACAGGACGTGATAACCGGTGCGTTCATTGCCGTGGGGAGCGTGCAGAATACGTCGAATCTCGGGTTGGAAGCCGGCAGAACCTACGAGATTGCCGTGTTTCACGCCGACGTGCACCCGCGCGAGTCGAACTACCAGCTGACCCTCTTTGGGTTCAGCACGACCAAGTCAGTTTGCACCACCGAATGCGGCAATGGCATAAAGACCATGGGCGAGCAGTGCGACAACGGACCCAACAATTCAGATGATGCGTACAACGGTTGCACCAAGGCCTGCAAGTACGGCCCCTACTGCGGCGACGGTACAGAGAACGGGGGTGAATTCTGTGATCACGGTCGCGACAATGGCGACATCTACGGCAAGGACGGTTGCACGAGTGACTGCAAGCAACCGCCCTACTGTGGTGATGGCAGTATTGATAGCGCAAGTGGTGAAGAGTGTGACCAAGGCGAGGCCACGTCGTCCTGCACCGACCAGTGCACGTTCACTCCTTCGATCCCCATCTGAACCGTCTAGTGCGAGTGCCGGGCCCGTCACTGGTCGGGCCCGGTTCTGCGACCAATCAGACAGATTATCCCCTCCCGAACCTCGGGAGCGACTACGCGTCCACCGATGCGGTATGGACATGCCTGCTCCCGGGCGCTACGAACCGGCAGGGAACGCTCATGCAGGCCTACCTAGACATTGTCCGTCGGATCCTCGAACAAGGGGTCAAAAAGCAGAACCGCACTGGTGTGGAGGCTCTCACTCTGCCCGGTGCGATGTTCGAACATGACCTTTCGAATGGGTTTCCGCTGTTGACGACCAAGTCGGTTCCCTTCCGCCTCATTGCCTCGGAGCTTGAGTTCTTCATCAAGGGGATCACCGACAAGGAATGGCTCCGCTCGCGCAATAACCACATTTGGGACGAGTGGTGCAGCCCGGAACGGGTAGCGTATGGCCACGACACTGAGACGCGCGCCAAGATGATGCAAGAGCGCGAGCTCGGTCCAATTTACGGTTGGCAGTGGCGTAACTTCGGGGCCGAGTACGTGGCACATGACCAGCCTCCACGGGGGCAGGGTATCGATCAGCTGCGCAACCTGGTCGAGAAGTTGAAATCCGATCCAGACGACCGAAGAATGCTAGTGTCTGCGTGGAATCCCGTCGACTTCCACTGCATGGCACTGCCGCCTTGCCACTACGGGTTTCAGGTAACCGTGTTGGCTGGAAAGCTCAATCTGATGTGGAACCAACGCAGCGTAGACGTGGCGTTGGGGCTGCCCTTCAACATCGCCAGCTACGCCTTGCTCCTGCACCTACTTGCGCGCGAATCGGGGCTGGAAGAAGGGCGGCTCGTGGGTTTTTTGGCTGATACCCATATCTACGTCAATCACCTTGATGGGATAAGCTTGCAGTTGGAGCGAAGACCCTACGCATTGCCGCAACTCGTGACCGAGGGTTTTGGCGACATCTTCAGCTGGTGCCATACCGAATCGCGCGTAGACGGCTATCTGCACCATCCCAAGATCGTCTTCGATATCGCGGTCTGAGTCGAGTGTCATGACTGAAATCATCATCATCGCCGCTTTGGCCCAGAACGGCATCATTGGCTCCAAGAACGACATTCCTTGGCGCATCAGTGAGGACTTCAAGCGCTTCAAGCAGCTGACCCTGGGACACCCCTGCATCATGGGTGACGCGACCTACGAATCGCTGCCGGCGCGCCCCTTGCCCGGCCGGGAAAATGTCGTATTGACTCTGAATCGTGAATATCAGCCGCCAGGCGTAACGCTGTTTCACGATTTCGATCAAGCTATCGAATACGTGCGCGCAAACGGTGAACAGAAGGCGTTCATTACCGGTGGCGCCACGATATATCGCCTTGCCATGCAGGTTGCCGACACGCTGGAGTTGACGCGCGTGCACCGAGAGTTCGATGGCGACGTCCGGTTTCCCGAGTACGATCTGAACGTGTGGGAGCGCATCTTCGAAGAGACTCACGAGGCTCTCGATCGAGTGAGCACAGATTTGGTGCGCTTCACCTACGAGACGTATCGGCGGCGCAAGTAGTGGGTGTTTACTACTTGCCGCAGTACATCGTCACTGTCGTGTAGAGATCCGTTCCCATGGCGGCGCAGGTGCAGGGGCACAGTCCAACCAGGTAGGGCTGGTCGTCGCCGGCATCGGTGACCCAGAACCCTCCGGCGGGGCTGTTGGCGCAGTCTTCGGCCGATGCCAGGTGGGGCGGGTAAAGCATCGTGTTGGTATAGACGCTGTCCATCTGGATATCGAAGTCGAGCTTCGTCGCGCCCTTGGCATTGCTGCGCGGGATCCCGTACCACCTTTCACAGGGGGTTGGTCCCGGGTAGAGAATGCGGCGCAGGATCCTAACCAGTTGACGATCGATCTCGCCGCCAGCGATGACGAAGGGGGTGCCCGTTTTGCCGGCTTCTGCGACCTTGGTCAAATCGAAACTATCGCCCAATTGGACGATGAAGACTGGTGTGTAGTTCACGGCCGTTGGCGAATTGACGGTGGCGACCAGTTCCTTGACGCGCTCGAGTTCTGTGCCGGCGGAGCAGCCATAAGGAAGACCGTCCGTGATCAAGATGACGATCGGAGTGCTGGAGCCCCTGTAGAGGGCCGCGTTGCGTTGCGCGTCGCCGATCGCTGCCTCCAACGCGGCCGCTGTGGGTCGCGTTGGCGCATCTGGGCCCAGAGTGTCGAACTTTGCTAGTAGTCCCGACGCGTCGAGTTTCGGTGGGCTCTGCTGTGTCGGAGACGAGGGGGGGTAGTTGGATGCGGTGCAGTTGGCGCTTTCATCCATGGTGTCGTCGACTGCGAGTGCCATCAGCGACCATTGATCGAGAAATCCAGTTGGCTCATCCTTCATCGTCTGCAGTGCGTTGCGTACGCTGAGCCACTTACTGAGTTTGCTGCCGGGCAACTGTTTGCGCATGCTTAGCGACCGGTCCAAAAGGATCGTGGCCGTCCAGCGCCAAGGGTTGAGCATCCGGATTGGAGAGTCGCACCAAGGATACGATGGCGCGCGCATTGGATCGTAGATAGGTGGCAGGCACCAATCGTAGCGGGTCTCCCCATAGGGATCCGTCGAGTTCGTGCCACCGATGGCTGCCCCGCCAGCGCCGGTACTGGAGAATTGCCCCGCGGCTCCGGCTTGATCGACGCGGAGTTGCTGCCGCACGATGGGTGCGTCCATCCTGCAGCTGGGAAAAAGTCCCAGACCCGTCAGCAGCAGCGGTAGTAGGCCTTTCATGGGGTTACTCAGGCGGACGCTATCACCGGGCGTGGCGGTCAAGCAAGTTGCGCAGGCGTTGAGCAAACACCTGGCTTGCCCCATCCGACAGCAGCGGCTGTGCGCGCCGCTCGGCATCGTGCCTTTGACCCAGCCGCAGCAGGGCGTCAATTGCAATCAACTCGCGTTCGGCAGCCATCTGACCCTTGGAGAAACGTGCTTGATGTTCTTGGGTCAACATCAAGGCACGTGTTGGGCTTTCATCGAGTAGCGCACGCGCACGTTCCAGGAGCTGTGCCTCTGCGGCGATCCCCGTTGCTGTCGAGGGAATGGCTGCCGCGGTGAGCGTGGTGGTTCTGGCTGCTTCGTCCGCAACCGGCGCTGGCTCAACGGAATTCGATGCGCTATCGACGTTGTGCGGGGGCTTTCGCGTGGCCACCGCGGGGCGTTCGACTTGCTGAAGCGCTAGCGACTGCGTGCTCTTTGGCGCTTGCTTGGGACCGGACAGGGTCGTAACCGCGGCGATGGAACCCAAACCAATGGCAAGGCCCACCGAAGTGGCCTTGAGGGCGACGATGGTCGTCGAGGAGAACGCCCAAGTGCTTGCGATGGCGGTCTTGTGCACCAACGGAATGATGGTTGCCGCGAGAGCGACCTTGGGAAACCGTGGCGGGCGCGCACCGGCGCGCAAAAGTTCGCGGATTTCCGCCGATGTGTCGTGGTCATCGAGCCAACGCGTTGGTTGGGTCATGGTTCACCTTGTCCTTCACTACTCAGACCACGGTCTCGGCGCTTCGCCCGCCGTAGACTTCGCACCTGGTCTTTTTCTTCTGCGGCTTTCAAGCGTGCCAAGGATTTCTGAAAACTCTGACGGGCGGCGTGCAGACGCGAATAGATGGTGCCCACGGGCACGGCCAATTCATCTGCAATCTCGGGACAGCTGAGCCCTTCTACTTCGAACATGACAAATACGATGCGATGGTCACTGTTCAGATCATCGAGGAGGCGTTCGAGCCGCAGCTTTGCGCGGTGTGTCGAAGCGATTCGTTCGGGGTCATTGGGATCGGTGATCTCGATGTCACCATCGGGGGTCTCGCGCCGAGCATAGGCTTTGCGCCTGCGTGCCGCAGCGACGCGACGGCAGATGGCGTAGAGCCAAGTGGTTGCACGCGCGCCTGGCTCGAAATCTCCACCGCGGCGATGGACAACGACGAGCACGTCTTGCAGCGCGTCGGGAAGATCGTCTTCCCTGATCCCCAAGCGATAGAGCGTCTGCCAGAGGAAGCGACCATAGAACTCATAGGCTCGCGCTGCATCCAGCACTGGCTCGAAGGCCTCGGTGAGCACGAGTTGGGTCACTGCCTTTATCATGCTGGGATCACCCAGAATCCTTCGCACAAACCTAGGGCAAGCGAAGACCGACCGCGATTTCCGCGCCTGGAGCCACCAGGGGTTGCTCGAAGAGGACGCGCTTTTCGGGACCCAAGAATCGCCATCGGGTGATGGGAACCATGCCAAATGCACGAAACTCCGCGACCAGTCGCTCACTCGTGGCGGAAATCCCCAGATCTGCGCGCAAGCCGGCCCACAACCGATCTCCCGGCCGATCCGGCACGCCCTCATACACTACGACGTGGTTCACGCCGAGCCAGCCTCCGGCGCAGGCCAGCAGGGTCACGGGTCGATTCGGCTGGTAGCAGTTGCCGATACCAAGCGCCGTCAGGCCGTAGCCCACCAGAGTATCGCCGTCTTGGCGCTTACGCTCAGGAAAGAACGCTGCTGCGGCTTCGATGGTCCAGTTGCTAGCGACCCTGAGCTCGCCGCGTAGAGTCACAGCTGCGGTTGGCCCTGGCAAGAGGTCGTACGCTACCGAGGGCGCGAGCATCAGGCGCGATGTAATCACTGCATCCTGTTCCGGCGACTTCAACGCCGGCTGGGGTGGCGATGCGTCTTGCCTACTGTCAGCGACCGGTGAACCCGGTTTGGCTGCTGGCGAAGCGTTACGCTCGAGGCCTGGTCCGGCGTGCGCATCGCTGTGCGGCGACGCATCGACGTGCGGCGACGCATCGACGTGTGGCGAGGCATCGACGCGTGGCGACGCATCGACGCGTGGCCGCGGTTCCATTGATTGACCGGGGCTAGCGGACTTGGATGAGTCTGCTGGACTCGACGCAACGGTTGCTGCAGCGCCTGCTGATTTTGGCAGGTTCGGCGTGGTGGTAGGCGCTGCTGCGGGCTCAGGTTGCAGCGAGGCGTTTGGATCGATAATGAGGGTGACTGTCAACACGACGGCCTCATCGAGTTCGCGGCAGTCCGCCGCAATGCTTTCGAGATGTCGACTGCCGACGCGCCCCGCCGCCTGACTGCGGACGACGATATCCGCGCTCCACTTGCCAGCTTTACGCGAGACGAAGCCTTCGATCTGCTGGTGAAACGGCTCAGCAAATGGATCTCGTCCCAGACGTCTTTTTACCGCGCCCCTCAAGTCCGAGCCAGATATGCAGCTGTCCGCGTCAGGGCTCCTAGCCCAAGATAGCTCTACGTCGTCGTCCCTGAACCCCTCAGCTGCTTGGGCCGATTGTGATTGCAGTAGGCAGCAACCAATCGCAGCGGCGGACGCGAAGCGAACGGCGGACGCGATTGGCGGTTGTTGCCCTTCTGTGCCTCGCCGCGACTCGACTCCTTGTTGCGTCCACCAAAAAAGCATGCTCGTGCGCGATGCTAGCCGAGCCGCGGCGAAACACGTCAGGTTTCGACTCGCCACCGCGATTTCGCGACACAATTGCATCGGAGTTGGTCGGAGGAAGTGCGACGATGAACAGTTGCGCCAGTAATCATTTGGCGTGACTGAAATCCGATTTGGGGCTTCGCGGAATGACTCGCGGGTTGAAGTGAACTCGCCCCGGGGCGAGTTCACTGTTCACTTGTGCGCAGGCGCCGGACAAGTTGGATGGGCGATGGGCGATGGGCGATGGGCGATGGGCGATGGGCGATGGGCGATGGGCGATGGG
>CAYVXY010000016.1:0-230565 GCA_964454965.1 uncultured Polyangiaceae bacterium
CCGCGCACCGCGCACCGCGCACCGCGCACCGCGCACCGCGCACCGCGCACCGCGCACCCGGCTCAAGCATTGCTCCGGGTTACCCAATCGAGCGTTTCTAGGATGGGTTTGTCCATCAAGTCTAAAATCTGTCATTGAATCTTTCCCAAGGTGGCTTCCAGTGACGGAATCAACATGCTCCTCGGATAATTCGTCAAGAATGCCGCCATCTGCTCGCGTGCAGTCGCAAGCTTTCCGCAAGCGACCATCGCTTTGATGGTCAAGGCGTCGCGTTCCTCAGCGAGGAGCGACTGCGGGAAGCGGCTGTGATGCGTCGCAAGCGCGGCAAGGCAGCGATCCGGCTGGCCCTTTCCAAGCGCCAAGCGTGCTTGATCGAGCAGGGCCTGTTGTTCACGCAGCGTTGCCTGACGAAATGCGGCGGCGGCTTGGGGAGGCTCGGTGGAGAGACGGGACGAGCCAGGCTCCACAACTTGCCCCGGGGCGAGTTCCGCAGTCACGCGCTTCTGTGCAGCCGCCGGGAGTTTGGGCAAGTCCTCGGCTTGGACTGTCGGCATGCCGTCACTGGGCGGAGTGGAATCGAGAGCGACCGAGGCTGTTGGCGGCAGTAACGAGGGTCTCGTCACGACTCGGGCAGCCGCCGGAGATGGTGTCATCTCTGACATCGTCCATCGAACGGCGCCAATGCCTATTGCTACGCCAGCAAGCAACGTCGGTCCAAGCCACAACTTTGGACTCGCCGCGAATGGCCCCAATGCTGTTGCTGGGCCTGCGTTTGCTGCGCGGCCTGCGTTTGCTGCGCGGTCTGCGTTTGCTGTGCGGCCTGCGTTTGCTGTGCGGCTGGTGTTGGTTCCGGGTCCTGCTGACGCCGTTGGCGTAGCGGCGGTTCCGGACGCTGCGGGTGGGACGAGCAAACTTACAATACTCTGCTCCAGGTGCGCGGCCACGCGCTCTTGTGCCCGCGTTTCGGGTTCCTGCTCGATGGCTTGCCTGAGCAGTTGTATGGCGTTTTTTGGAAGGAGGGGGGACGGAGCTAGGGTCATTGGCCACCTCGCTTCTGCAGCCGCAGAAGGGCGGTATCGAATTTGCGCCGCGCGGCACGCAGGCGGGAATATCCGGTGTTGAGAGGGATCCCAAGGGCGTTGGCGGTTTCGGGCATGGGCGTCTCGTCGAGCTCATGCAGAATGAAGACGGCGCGGTGCTCGAGATCGACGGCGAGCAGCGCTTCGTGTACGAGCGCCAACGCGCGTGCCGCGACGAGGCGCGGCAGACTATCGAGGTCGGCAGATGGAGTCTCGTGGTCCGAATCGGCGACCTCGCGGCGGTGACGCGTCTGGCGGCGGTAGGCCGAAGCCGCGCGGTAGGCAAAAGCGAAAAGCCAAGGAAGGACGGATCGGTCGTTCGGGATCCCATTGTTCAACTTGTCGATAGACCGAAAGGAACACGTCATGCGTCGAGTCTTCGAGATCGGTGGCTCTTACGCCGAGGCGTCGCAGCGTGTTGTAAACATAGCGAAACTGCTCGGGGAAGATTCGGGAGAAGGTGATGGACGCGGGCGCGTTCGCGGGATCCATTGGCAAGGGCGCGTTCGCGGGATCCATTGGCCAGGCGTTCGCGGGATCCATTGGCAAGGCGTTCGCGGGATCCATTGGCAAGGGCGCGCCCGCCAGATCTTCCGGCACGGGGTGGTTGGCTCGTGGACTCGTAGGCAAGACGACAGGTACTTGTCCGGACCGCGCCGACTCCGTCACAGGATGTCCCACGCGCCGTCAAGACCAAACAAGCCAGCAAGCCAATAAGGCTCCCAGATCACGGAATTGCCGAGCTCTGCCCTGTAGCTGGAGAGCGAGGTGCGAAAATCCACGTGCACCCCGAGGCGAAGGCCGCGCGAGAGGCGGCCTTCTGTTCCGAGGCGCAGTCCAACCGCAGTGTAGGCGATGTGGTCGGCACTCGGGTGTCGGACGCCCGCGCTCGAAGCACCGAGCACGCCAATGCCGAACAACCCACAGAAGCGCAGCGGCGCCACGCGCAGGCAAGGTGCGAGCGTTCCCATCAGCAACCAAGTGGTAAGCCGAGTATCGATGCTGTGGGAGTCGAGGGAACGCGAAACGGGCAGATCGGCGAGTCCTTCGAGCGACAACGACCAACGAACACGCTGCAGTCGAAAGCCGATCGCGGCACCTAGGGTCGGCCCTGCGAGCGCTCCGCTCGTACCATGGAGCGAAAGGTTAGCTCGCGCGTCGTTGTACTCGGTGGCGTTACGGGCAAAGGCTCAATGGATGCGCCTGCTTCTTTGGTTTCTGGCTCGTAGCTGAGCGTGGTGGGTGGCATCGTCGCTGCTTCGATACGTCCTCTCGCCGGCTTGGGCACTTCGGTTTGGGCCTGGGCGTGCTCCGGGTCGATGGCGAGGCTGATGGACAACGCCGCAGCGGTGATGAGCTCGTCGCAGCTGTTGGTCGGTGCATCGAGGTGTCGGCTACCCCGCGAAAGTCCCTGCTCGTCGATGAGCTCGACATTGGCGCGCAAGCGCTCCCCGTCGTGCCGCAACTGGACCAAAATGCTAGGCTTGGCGTTCGGCTCGAAGGGGTTGTACCCGAGGCGATGCAAAACGGCGAGCCGCAGTTCCATGGCTTCCGGACGGGCTTCTGCGCCTTCACCGCGCACGTAGACCAGGCGGCTGCTGGGCATGGCGTAAGCGGGCATCGTCACCACACTGGCGGCGAGCAGTTCGAGCCCGACGATTAGGGAGCCTAGGAACAGCCGCATTCCGGCTCCCCAACGGCCGTGTACGCGGCATTGATGAAGCCGTGATTGAGGCAACAGAGAGCGCATTGAGAGGCGGGCTCTGTTCGTGTCACCGTCTTTTTGCAGCTGGTCTTGTCGTTCTTCATGTCGCAGGTACAGCTCGGCGAATCACCGGGCAAGTAGTCCGACCAGGCGTAACTTACCGCGAGACAGCAGTTGTTACACTCTTGGCTATCTGCTGTCTTCGTGGCGCAGGCCTTGGTATCAGGTAGCAGTGTCTCCGCACAAGTGCATTGGCTCTGATTGATGAAACTGCCGATCCCATAGCCGTTCGCGACACAGCAATCGTAGCATTCGCTGACTCGAACGGTCTCGCCATCGTCCAGAATGCTTACACAGACAGCGATATCGACACCGACCGGAGGATGCACGTCCGCCCAACTCTCGTCGAGGTTTGGTTCGACCGGGGTAGCATTGCTCTTGTCATCATCGCAACCAACTCCAATCGCCAATGCGAAAGCCAACCCCAAGCCAACTTGACCGACCTTCATAGCGGCCATGATACCAGCCCTCGGCCGAGAAATGTCCAGTCTGAGGTTGCGTACGCAAGAAATCCGGCAGAATCGAGGCGAAATTGCCAAACGTGGATCTGTGGTAAAGAGGGGCCTACCAAATCCAAAGGAGACTTCCAATGCTACTCGACGAAATCAAGGCGCGGATGTTCAAGGCAATGAAGGAGGGCAGGATCGTCGAGAAGGAGATCCTGCGCGTGGCGGTTGGCGAAATCACCACGAATGCGGCAAGAGCCGGCATGACGGGCAGTGACGAGGAAGCCCAGGCGACGTTGCGCAAGCTCATGAAGTGCAATGACGAGTCATTGGCAGTGGTCGAAGACCCGACACAACGCGCGAACCTGGAACTCGAGCAGCGCACGCTTGCCGACCTTCTGCCTAAGTCACTTAGCGTTGAAGAAGTCGTCGCCGCGCTGGCTCCAGTGAAAGATCCGATCTTGGCCGCGGGAAATGTCGGCCAAGCCACGGGGGTCGCCATGAAGCAACTCAAGAGCATCGGTGCCGTCGTCAACGGCAAAGACGTGTCCGCGGCGGTCACACAAATGCGGCAGTAGTTGCATGGGCCTCTTCGACGTTCACGCGCATTTGACCCACGCCGAGTTTGCAGCGGATCTGCCTGCGGTGATCGAGCGTGCGCGGGCGGCCGGGCTCACGCGTATCATCAGCAATGGGCTCAACCTCGATGACAATCGCGCGGTGCTTGAGCTGGCCGCGCGCGAACCCATGGTGCGGCCAGCACTGGGTCTCTATCCCGTCGACGCGGTCCTACCGGAAATGCGGGCCGCGGGCGTGGACTATCCGCGCGAGGGGGTCGAACATGGAGTCGAAGAGACGCTGGCCTTCATTCAAGAGCACATCGTTTGTGCCATTGCCGTCGGTGAGGTGGGTCTCGATGGGTATTGGGTGCCCGAGGCGTTTTGGCCGCGTCAGGACGAGGTATTTCGTCGCTTGGTTCGGCTGGCGCTGAAGTTCAAAAAGCCGCTCATCGTGCACTCGCGCAAGCGTGAACCAAGAACGCTGGAGTTGCTCGAGGAACTCGGGGCAGAGCGCGTCTTGTGGCATTGCTTTGGCAGCAAACTCAAGCTGGTGCAGCGGCTCGCCGGCATGGGTCATTACGTGTCCATTCCGGCGAACGCACGGCGTTCCGAGAGCTTTACCAAGATGCTCAAGACACTGCCGCGAACCCAGCTGCTGCTCGAGACCGATTGCCCCTACCTTGCCCCGGTTTCGGGTGAACGCAACGAGCCGAGCCGTGTGAGCGAGACCTTGCTCTATGCCGCGGAACTCTGGCAGGTGACTCCGGAAAAGGCTTGCGCAACACTCGAAGCGAACTACCTGCGGCTGTTCCGCGAAACGCCGTGAGGGCGATTCGGCAACTCATTCGAGCCAACGCCAACGATCGAAGGTGGCAGCTTGCCCGAGATTCTGGCCTGCTCCGTCGTTGATATTGAAGACCGTTGCTTGGTCGATCTCGAAGCGCCGTCCCGTTCGGCTGATACGAATCCCTCGATACCCGGCACTGTATCCCTGCAGTTGAACCTCGCTCAATAATTTCTCGCGCGCCTCGCGAAGCCCGGGCTCGGCGGTCTTGTAGCTCTCCATTCGAGTGAAGGCCGCGAAGTCCATCTCCCAGAGCTCGAGCGCCTTGGCATTGCCGTACCAGAGGAGCGGAGGCACCTCGGTGCCATGGGCGAGGACAACGAAGGGGGCATCGTACAGTTCTTGGGGTAGAGCCAGGGATCGGTGCATGAAGCGGCGGTAGCTTTCGAGAAGAGCGATGAGGCGTGGATCGTTTGGAGCGAGCATGGGCGACGACGCTTTGGTTCTTCGAGTTTGCCTCGTGTACAGGACTACTGCCAAGCTTTGATGGAGCGGCAACGCCCGTAGAATCGCGCGGGGCGGTACGGCTATCCATGCTATTCTGCACATTGTCGCCATGATTCATCCAAACCGTTCGCGGTTGCAGGTGCAGTTGCAGGTTCTCCTTTCGCTGGCCGCGACGAGCCTCCTGTTGGCCTGCTCGGAAAGCGACTTCGGGCCTGGCGGGCTTCAAGGGGGCGGGGGCGAGAGTGCCCAGGGTGGGTTGGTTGGCAATACGGGTGGGACCAACACCTTCGGCGGGGCCGTTGCAGGTGGCGCGACCGGCACTGGCGGAAACAGCAATGTCGGGGGCACCTCTGCAACCGGCGGGAGCACTAGCGGCACTGGCGGGAGCGCTACTGGCGGCTCTGCTGCCGGAGGAGTTGCGAGCGGCGGCGCTGCCACTGGCGGTGCTAGCAACGTGGGTGGAGCCGCAACGGGAGGCAAATCCGCCACTGGCGGTGCCAGCAACGTAGGCGGCACCGCAACGGGAGGCAAGACCGCTACCGGCGGTGCTAGCAACGTAGGCGGAGTCGCAACGGGAGGCAAAGCCGCTACCGGCGGTGCCAGTAACGTAGGCGGAGCCGCAACCGGGGGCAAAGCCGCTACCGGCGGTGTAGGTTCGATAGGGGGAGCTACCGGGACTGCTGGGGCTGCCGGGTCGAGCTGCCCCTTCGTTGGGCACGTCACCTATACGCTCGCCAAAGCGGCGGCACCTACGACGGACCAACAAGCAGCGTACGATCGAATCACGGCAGCTATGGATACCGCGATTCGTTACTACAATTGCTACACTGACATCACGAAAGTCCTGAACGTTTCCTATGTGCCCTCGGTGGCCACGGCAGACGGCAATATCAACGGGTCCATTCGTTTTGGCTCAACGGCTTCGATGAATCGAGTGACGGCCATGCACGAGATAAGCCACACGGTTGGCGTTGGCACAGCCGCGAAATGGGCCTCCCTCGTGGTGGGTGGCAAGTTCACGGGCAGCAATGCCCTGGCGCAGTTGTTGGCCATCCCGAACCGACTCGCCGATACCATTGGCGCAGATAGCCAGCATTTCTGGCCCTACGGTCTCAACTACGAGAGTGAAGGCAAGAACGAGTCCGATCTGATCGGACATTGCCAGATGGTGGTCGCCATCCGCAAGGATCTCGGGCTGTAGTGGCCCAAAGGTCGTTCGGCGTGTGCATCGTGTGTCCGAGTCGTATTGGAGGTTTTATGCTTACCCGTCGAGCGAACGATCCGCGTGGCCTTCGCGGCGGAACACCCAGCTTTCCAGTAGCAACTTGGGCTATGGTCGCGGTCGTTGGTTGCAGCTCGGCGCCACCCGGTCCGACGGGACAAGACTATGTTGCAGGCGCTGCAAATGCTGCGTCCAATCGAGGCGGTTCGAGCGGAAGCTCGACGGCCTCGACCACCAGCTACGGCGGAACCAATGCTTCACGGGGCGGGGCTTTGGCGCTTGGCGGGGTCTCCGCTGGGGCAACGAGCGGCAGCGGTACCACTTCAAGTACCGCCGCGGGTGCGTTCGGATCTGGCGGCAACGCTAAGGGCGGCAATTCGAACAACGCGACTGGTGGTGTCTCAGCGGCTGGCGTATCCGCGCTTGGTGGCGCAGCAAGCGGAGGCAAAGCATCTAGCGGTACCTCATCAGGAGGAACCGCAACGGGAGGCAAAGCATCTGGCGGTTCCGCGATGGGGGGAGCCGCAACCGGAGGCAGGGCCACGGGCGGTTCTGCAACGGGGGCCGCCGCAACCGGGGGAACTGCCATTGGTGGGACGAACTCCGCAGGTTCCGCTGGCTGTCTCGGCGGTCCCGCGGTCGTAGTGCCGTCCGGTTACCAGTTGGTTTGGGCCGATGAGTTTAACGTCGACGGTGCGCCCGATCCTTCGAATTGGGGCTACGAGACCGGCTTCGTGCGCAACGAAGAGGCTCAGTGGTACCAGTCGGACAATGCCCGGGTCGACAAGGGTTGTCTTGTCATTGAGGGGCGTCGCGAGCGCAAGACTAACCCGAATTACTCAGCGGGCAGCAGCAGCTGGAAGACCAAT
Source organism: uncultured Polyangiaceae bacterium (assembly GCA_964454965.1). Taxonomy (GTDB): domain Bacteria; phylum Myxococcota_A; class Polyangia; order Polyangiales; family Polyangiaceae; genus FEN-1139. The sequence continues at coordinate 7,233 of CAYVXY010000016.1, forward strand.
CGCCAATACGCCGAGTACACCTCGTCCAGCCTTAGGACCATGGGCAAGCGTACCTGGCAATATGGCCGTTTCGAGATGCGCGGTCGCATCAAGACGCAGGCGGGGCTCTGGCCGGCTTGGTGGACCTTGGGTGTTGCCAAGGAATGGCCGTCCTGCGGTGAGATTGACATCATGGAGTACTATGCCGGCATGGTGCGCGCCAACGTAGCCTGCGGCACTGCAACGCAATGGCAAGCCAAATGGGACGGTGTTGGCTGGAATGTGGCCACCTTCGACGACAAGAATTGGCAAAATGAGTTCCATGTTTGGCGTATGGACTGGGACGACACCAAGATTGACCTTCTTCTCGACGACAAACTGGTCAACACCAGCAAGCTGAGTGACATGCTCAATGCGGACGGCAGCAGCCCCTTCAAGCAGGCGCATTATATGCTGGTGAACCTGGCCATTGGCGGTAACAACGGTGGCGACCCAGCGAGCACGATCTTCCCGTCGCGCTACGAAGTCGACTATATTCGAGTTTTCCAGAAGCAGTGACCTTGCTGGAGGCCGGCCACGCCCCAGGAGCTAGTCCACGAACTCGCTCGGGAAATGGCGCGCCTGTCGCGGCCCCATTGCTGTTCTAGGGAGTTCCTGGGTACCATGGGGCCAAGGAGCCATGGCAGATCTCAATTCGGAACAAGGCGACCGCTTGAGCGATGTCGAGGTGTCCATGACGGAGCGGTTCACCGCTCTCTTCGAGCACATGCAGGAAGGTGTGGCTCTGCATGAGGTCATCTGCGATGCCGAGGGCCGCCCTGTCGACTACCGGATTCTCGATATCAATGGTCAATATGAGCAACACACGGGGCTCAGGCGCGCAGACGTGGCAGGTAAGCTTGCTTCGGCGGTCTACGGTACCGGAGCTCCTCCCTATCTAGAGGAATTCTGCTCGGTTGGCATGGGCGGACCACCTCGGCGAATCGATTTGTACTTTCCGCCGTTGGAACGCCACTTCAGCATCTCGGTGGCGCCCTTGGGACCCAAGGCATTTGCGACCATCTTTTCGGATGTCACGCTGTCCAAGAAACAAGCCGACGCCATCGAGAAGAATCGACTGCATCAACGTGCTTTGCTCGACAACCAACCGCACCTAGCTTGGCTGAAAGATCGCGACGGCCGCTTCCTGGCCGTGAACCAAGCATTTGCCGAAGCCTGTGGGCGGCCCTCTCCCGAAGCAGTGGTCGGAAAGACCGATTTCGAGATATGGCCGCGCGAACTTGCCGAAGCATACTGCGCCGACGACTCAGCGGTGATGCATTCAGGAGCGCAGAAAGCCGTTGAAGAAGAGATTGCTGACGTCAACGGCGCGCGCTGGTTCGAGACCTACAAGAGCCCAGTATTTGCTCAGAATGGGAGCATTGCTGGTACGACGGGGGTGTCACGGGATATCACGGCGCGAAAAAGCGCCGAGCTGGCGCGCCTGCAGAGCGAACGGAAATTCGAGCAGGTGTTCGACCTAGCACCGGATCCCATCGCTGTGACCTCGATGACAGGGGAGATGCTGTACATCAATCGCGCCTTCATCAAATTTACCGGATACTCGCGTGAAGAAATACTGGGACATCGCACCGTGGATCTGGGGGTCTGGGAAGAGCCAGCCGCACGTGCCCGAGTTATGGAGCAATTGCAGCGCGAAGGACACTTCGATGCCGTCGAGATGACCCTCATCAGCAAGTCGGGCGACAAACGGTACATGGAGATGTCCGGCGCGCTGATCGAACTCGATGGGAAGAACGTCATGATCACTGCGGCCCGGGACGTGACCGAGCACCGATTGGCGGAGCAGAAGGCGAAGGTTGCAGCAGATACGCTGGAACAATACTTCAGTCTCTCGCTCGACTTATTGTGCATTGCCAACCGCGAGGGGAAGTTCGTTCGCTTGAATCCGGCTTGGGCCGAGATATTCGGGACTCCGATTGCGCTATTGGAGGACAAAAAGTTTCTCGATTTCGTTCACCCGGACGATCTAGCAGGCTCGCTCGAGGTAATGGGTCAGCTGGGCGCTGGACGGAACGTTATCGACTTTACGAATCGGTTTCGCCACGCTGACGGATCCTGGAGATGGCTCGAATGGCGTAGCGTTCCCGATGACCATGGCCTCATCTACGCGGTGGCGCGCGACGTCACACGCCGACGTGAGGACGAGTTGGCGCTGCTAGCTGCCGAGCGGGCTGCGGCGGCGAGTCGTGAACAGCTGCTAGGGGTTTCGGAACTGGCACATATTGGACATTTCACCATTGATCGCGCAACGCGCGAAGTCACCTGGACCGATGAACTATTTCGGATCTTTGGCTGTGAACCGTATGAGTTCACGCCCACCGTCGAGTCGGTTCTGGCGCGGGTCCACGCGGGGGATCTCGACGCCGTTGAGGCTGCGGTCCAACGCGTCATCACTACCGGGGAAGCGCAGCAACTGAACCATCGCATCGTGTGGCCGACGGGGGAGCAACGCAACTGCCTGACGATCATCGAGCGGGACGATACCGGATTGTCGGGGAGTCCTAGCATCTACGGACTCGTGCAAGACCTCACCGAATTGCGACGTGCCGAGGATGAGCGGCACAAACTCGAGCAGCAAGTCATGCAGGCACAGAAGCTCGAAAGCCTGGGGGTACTGGCGGGGGGCATTGCCCATGACTTCAACAATCTCTTGACCAGTATTTTGGGGAATGCCGACCTTGCGCTCAGTGAGATCTCCCCACTGAGCCCTGCTTGCATCTACCTGGAGGACATCGAGAAAGTCAGTCGTCGCGCCGCCGATCTTTGCCGTCAGATGCTTGCCTATTCAGGCAAGGGGCGATTCGTGGTTCAGCCGCTATCGCTCAACGAAGTTGTGCGCGAAATGGCGTACTTGCTCACTGTTTCCATTAGTAAGAAGGTTGTCGTCAAGTATAACTTCTTTGCGGAATTGCCCAGCGTGATGGCGGATGCGACCCAAATCCGCCAGGTGGTGATGAACCTGATCACCAACGCATCCGAGGCGATTGGCGAGGTGAGCGGCGTCGTAACGTTGTCGACGGGCGTCATGGACTGTGACGAGGCGTATTTGCATGGTGTGGTCGGAGACGCCGAGTCCCATCCTACCGGGCAATACGTGTATCTCGAGGTTTCGGACTCTGGCTCCGGCATGGATTCGGACACGCTGAGCCGGATCTTCGATCCTTTCTTCACGACGAAGTTTACCGGACGTGGGCTCGGCTTGGCTGCCGTCATGGGGATCGTACGGGGTCACAAGGGGGCGTTGCGCGTCTATTCCGAGAAGGGATGCGGCACGACCTTCAAGATCCTTTTCCCTGCGCATCATCAGTCAGTTCAAGCGCTCGATATGGTCGAGAGCACGTCAAAGGACTGGCGGGGACATGGTTTGGTCCTGCTGGCGGACGACGAGGAGAGCATCCGCAGCATGGGGCGGCACCTGCTGGAACGCGCTGGCTTCGAAGTGGTTACCGCATCGGATGGGCGCGAGGCAGTGGAACTGTATCTGCGGCATCACCGCATCGTGAGACTGGTAGTACTTGATATGACCATGCCGCATCTGGATGGGGAAGGATGTTTTCGTGAGCTCCGACGCGTAGATCCAAACGTCAAGGTGATCATGACGAGCGGCTACAATGAGCAAGAAGTGGTCAACCGCTTCGTCGGCAAGGGACTGGCTGGGTTCGTTCAGAAGCCCTACAAGGCTGCGGATCTGTTGCCCAAGTTGCGGGAAGTATTGGGCGAGTAAGCTCACCGTGCCTATTTGGACAGATACATCGTCAAGGAGTCCAAGTCGTTGGCATGTGCTTTGGCGTGTTCGAGCGAGATGGTTCCCGCTTGAACGTATTCGGCAAGGCAACGCTCTAGGCTCACCATGCCGTCGCGCTTGCCCGCTTGAAGCATGCTGCCAATTTGCGCGGTCTTGCCCTCGCGAATCACGTTCGCTACGCCGTGGGTTACACGCAAGACCTCTAATGCTGGAACGCGTCCAGTGCCGCGCGCCCGTGGCACGAGTTTCTGCACGACCACTGCGCGCAGTGCCTCCGCTAATTGAATGCGGACTTGCGAGCGCTGATCCTGCGGGTAGGCATCGATCACGCGTTCGATGCAGCCGGTTGCAGACCCGCTGTGCAGTGAGGCGAGCACCAAATGACCCGTCTCGGCAGCGGTGATTGCCAATCGAATCGTTTCGGCATCGCGCAATTCGCCAACCACTATGACGTCCGGATCGCCGCGCAGGGCATCGCGTAGTCCTGCCGTGAAGTCAGTCACGTCACGACCGACTTGCCGCTGGCGGACGAGCGACTGTCTGCTTCCGGACAGCGCAAACTCGACCGGATCTTCGAGGGTCACGAGCACGATCGAGCGATGCTCGAGCGCGTGCCGCGAAAGGGCGGCCAATGTGGTCGATTTGCCGGAACCCGTGGCACCGCAGAGCAGGACCAACCCATGGGGCAGCTCCGCCAGGTGCTGCAGTGAGAGCGGCAGATTGAGCTCGCTCAACAACGGTGCGGCCGCGGGCAAGATGCGAACGGCCGCCGTGAGTCCTGCCTCCATGCGGTACAGACATACCCGCAGGCGTTCACGAGGTGACAGTGTGAGGCCAAGCTCGAGAGCATTGCCTCCCATGACCTTGGCTGCAACCGTGTCGTCGAGTCCGAACAACTCGGCGACAGAGTGGATTGGTTCATCGGACAAGGCGACCAAACGACCGTCCACGCGCAGAAATGCGGGTTGTCCGTCTGCCAGGTGAATGTCGCTTGCCCGCGATAGCACCGCTTGCTCAATGAGTCGGGGGAACCGAGGAGCGTATTCGAGTTGAGGCGCGACTTCGAAGGAGCAAACTTCTGGCACCTTTGAGGAAACCGCGGTTGCGGCTCCGCGCGTTTCTTTTGCCTCGACTACCGACGTGTCGGTAGGCTCGAGCTTTGCGCGCATCGAAGGTCCGCGTCGCGTTGACTGAAGGAAGGCGACATCCATGCCGCCACTTGGACGGCGGGAGATCTGGACCTGGAAACTACCAATGCCGTGCGCCTCGTAGTCGAAGCCAATCCGCGGCAGTTTGATCAGCTCTGCTTCGCGTTGCGCGGAGAAGATCTCACCCAGCAGTTGACGCAGCACGTTGTCCGGGGTCGGCGACATTGTGAAGCGGCGGCGCGCTCCCTGCGCGAACACCTGGGGCTCTTGGTCGGTCCCCAGGCGCAATTCATTGGCGCCTTGTTGGACGACGACGGAAAGAATTTGGTCGATTCCTGCCATGCTCGCGCAAAACGCACGAGATCCCCTAGCTATTCCAGGCGGGCCGGCAGTTGCCTGGCCGGATGAGCTGCTCGTCGGGCCACGTGACCATCAAGTTTCGAAGCAGAACAGGCACGCAAGAACCTGCCTAAAGTTCGAGGGAAAGTGGCACTCAACGAAGAATCGGGCCCTCAAACCATCACTGAGCATCAGAAAAGCACAAGGCCGGCTTGGTGGAGACGCGACGTAGGCAACGTTTGGCGCGAGCAGCCCCTGGGCGGCCTTCAAGGAAGCCATTCCAAACGATGCCGACCAAGTCCCCCTCCCGGTTCCTCTTCAGCTGCGCAGAGCTCATCGAGCTCGGGCCAGTTCGCGATCTTGTCCGCTCCCTCGACGTATTGGTCTTGGCTGCGCTTGAACGCGGTCATCGCCGACTCCTAATATCCAGTATTACAAGAACGCTGCAATTTGCGACAGAGTTCATCCACTCCAGGCAGGCAAGCGACGACAATCCGAAATCGTACAACGATGAACGCGACTGTGCCCCTACTCCGGTGTCTAAGAGGGTGAGATTGTCGGACGCCATGCCCAACGTGAGGGTAGCGCGGACGACATTTCGACGCGCAGAGCCGTAGCGGCATTCGTTTGTCAGTGTCGTCGCATACTTGCGATACCAAGGAACCTGGAGATTTGTGATGAAATTTGCCCAATTTGCGGTTGTTGCTGCAGCGCTTGCTGCAGTTGTTGGTACCCACACCGGCGATGCGAATGCGGCCGTTAAGGCGGATTGTGTAGTCTCTGTGCTTTCCTTTGATGGACGTTTGATTGTGACGTGCAGCGCGTCATCTATCCAATACTACGCACTACCATCGTCGAACTACGGCTCGACCTGTTATCCCGCTACCGTCGACACGATCAAGGTATGGCAAAGCATGGTGCAAAGTGCCGAGCTCTCTGGTAGAAAGATCGATATTACCTATGCGACAGCACCATCGACCTGCAGTGGAGCAGCCGGTGTACGCGCGATTCAAGCCATTACGCTGCTCGCCATTTAGGCGACCAAGGCGTTCGTCTGTGCAACACGGTCGACATTTGGAACTGACCGTCGATGCGAGTCTGTCCAGAACCGAATAAATCTTCGAAGAAAGAGCGCACTGAAGCGTGCGCGAATGACAACCCAAACTAAATGCGCTCCACCTATGAAATGCCGTGCGAATAGCGTAACCACGTTTGGCGTGGCGATGATGACGTTGCTCGGGTGCCAAGACTCTGGCTGGGTCACCGAACGACCTGATGACTCAGAAGACGTTTCGTCTGCGGCAGAGCCGCTCATGCAATATGGCACCTTCTCGGGGCAGCCGGTTGCACTTTGGCCAAACGGCAAAGTGCCCGTGTGTTTTTCGAGTCTGGGCACTTCTACCGAGGCCGCCTGGGTGAAAGAAGCCCTTGCAGACACTTGGAGTGCGGTGGCAGTCGTCGACTTCACGTACTCGAACACTTGTCCCTTCCCGAGCGAAAGTGCCTACGTGCAAGTCATCTGGGATACCAAGGAGACTTGGAAAGTAGGTGGCTCGTCGTATCCAGGGAAAGCGAGTCCGCAGACAGTCCATCTGGGCCGCTGCACAGCGAATTGCACCCCAACCGTAGACTACCAAGAGGCGTTCAAGCTCGTCGCAACTCACGAATTTGGTCATGTGCTTGGCTTCACACACGAACATCAGCGAGGCGATCGCTCGAATGTACCCGCTTCGTGCCTCCCAGCCATGCCCCAGAAGACGGACGCGGACGCAAGTGGCAACTTGCTCTACCCAACCGATGCGATCTACCAGGCCGCGCTTGCGAAGTGGAACGACAACTATGCCGTTATTGGCGATGGGATTGCGCTGACGGCGTTGTACGACCCTGACTCGATCATGAACTACTGCCGCGGCTACACGACCGACTATCCGTACATGCTGGGTTCTCGCTCGGGATACTACGCAGCAGAAAAGTTGTCGGTGGCTGACCTGTACGGAATCCAACAAACAGCCTATGGAGTGAGGCTGCCTTCTTGGTTGCAACTACCAACGTTCTAGGGGCGTTGGGAGATTTGACGGTTTACGGGGTGGCTCAAGTCGGTCTTCTCGCAATAGAGCTCTACAGCCTCGTGCACTACGTATGCTCTTGCGTTCTGGTTCGTTCGTGCAGTCAAGACGCAGCGTCTCTAGCTTACGCGCAAAGCCAATGCTTGGCATGGCAGCGGGCCTACCAGTCACCTTCGACCAGACCAATGGTGCTCTCACGGGACAATGCAACCCGGATCGCAGAGCCTGACGCCCTCCAGTTTCCGACCGACCACTACGTCCGCTCAAGTGCCATCGCCCCTCTTTGGCGTGAAAATCATGCGGGGCGCATTGCGCCGTACACTCGCTCGAAGTCCCGGCTGCGACCACTAGTTCGAGCTTGCCCTACCGCTGGCGCACGGGAGCTCGAAGCGCGGTTGGACTACGAACCCTGCCGGGCGGACAGCTCCGCGCGTAGCCGTTGCTCTCGCGCCCGTAGCTCGGGTGTAAGCTCCTCGCCGAAGTCTTCAGTCTCGAATACAGGCCGAATTTCGATGACCGTATCCTCGCCCGGCATCGCCTCCGGGCAGCGTCGGACCCATTCGACGGCTTGCTCGAGCGACTTGACCTGCCACAGCCAGAAACCCGCGATAAGTTCCGTGGTCTCCGCGAAGGGGCCGTCAATGACGGTCTTTCTACCTTGGGAGATGACGATGCGCTTCCCCTTCGAACTCGGCTGCAGCCCTTCTCCAGCAAGCAAAATGCCCGCTTTGACGAGTTCCTCGTTGTAGGCGCCCATGTCGGCGAGCAGCTGCTCGCTTGGTAGGGCACCCTTCTCGGACTGCTGGGTTGCTTTGATGATGACCATTACTCGCATCGCGCATCTCCCTTTGGTTCGTCAGAGTTGCATCGCCACTACGCTCCGTGGCTCGGACCGTCGACGGCTGTAAGTACGGCAAGCTGGATTCGTTGCATCCCCGTTCCTGTCGGGCGCTTCCCGTCAGCGCCGATGATGTCAAAGTAGTCGTGAACGCGCAGACCGTGGGTGCGGATGCGGGAAGCTACGATTGTTACCCCTTCTGCGGTCAGGGCCGCAGTGACCACGGCAAGCAGACCGGGGCGGTCATTGCTTTCGAGTTCGAGTGTGAGCCACGGAACGCCACGGAGATCGCGGAAGCGCACGCTTGTCTCGCTCGCGCCCGGGGACGTTGCAGGCAGTGCAGTGTTTAGGCGCTGGCGAGCAATGCCGCTGCTCAGTAGTTCACTGAGCGTGGCGCGCACGGCGGCAACGTCCGCTTCGCCGAGGGCGGCAGCCTGCTCGGGCTTGGATGAGCGACGGACCCAGAAGAGATCGACGGCCTCGTATTCGCCCGCGGAGGTCCTTCGGGTGTAGGCATCAGCGCGCGTGATATCGAACCCTTCGAGCATCAACGCGCTGCTGATCACCGACAGTAGACCAGGCGCGTCGGCCCCGACAACGCAAATGCCTGGACCTGTGGCGTTCATCCCAGAGAATACATCCGCGTGAATGAGGTGCCTGCCGCGCGCGACGGCGATGCGGGCATGCTGTCGCGCCGATGTCCGGCCGAACTCCTGCCTATAGCGCTCAGGCATGCTCGCCATGAAGTCTTCGACCAACGACTGGCCTGACATCTCCGCTGGCAGGTCCGTCTGCCTGCCAATGATGGGCGAGTGCAGTGCGATCGGTGCCGTGACGTTGAAGCGGTGATTCATGCTGCACCTCGCGTGCCAGGGCCTGCGCAAATGGGAGGTTGAATGCCCTCGATTGAATGATAGTGCGCCCAGCGGCGTAGCGGGAGGGGCTCGGCAAGGTTTCTCTTGCGGCAGCCCTCGACCAGACCCACGCGACGAACCCGACTCTGCCGCAGCATGCAACGGGAGTTGGGGGCTTACCTCGACATGTTGCCGGTGTGCGAGGCCCCCACTGTGTGTTCAAGGAAACAACGCAGAAATACCGAAGTCACGACGTCGCCCGCTGCTTGGCGGCGATGAGTAGCCGGAACGCCAATTCTACCGCTGTGCCTTCGCGCCGTCGATCACTTCATCGAGGGCAACTACGTCGTAGGGGAAATCGACCCAATCACCATTCGCGAACATTGCGGGAGATTTGCTGACCAGGGCCTGCTTGCCAAGCTCTAGATCCGCGTCCACCTGAGCAGCGTACTCGTGGTTGTCCAGTGCTCTGCTAAAGTTGCCGAGCTTCAACCCGACCTCTCTCGCGTACCTATCGAGCGCACTCCGACTCAGATCGTGTTGATTGGAAAATAGGCAATCGTGAAACTCCCAGAACTTGCCCTGAGCGTGAGCGGCGAGGCTGGCCTCGGCTGCGAGATGTGCCTCGGGCCGCGTCGCTGAGGGATACTGCCGAAAGGTGATGCGCACGTCGGGATACCGATTGCGAACCTGGGTGGCTACGGGCGCCCCCCTGGCGCACTCAGTGCAAGCGAAGTCATTGAACTCTACTAGCGTGACCTTTGCGTCGGCGGGGCCGAACGATGGAGGACGACCGTGCGGTTCGATTCCATGCGCTGCAAGAAGCGCTTGCTTGCCTTGCTCGACCTGTCGAGCCTCGTCCGCAACCTTGTCGTAATGCTTGAGCATCGCTGCGCAGCGCTCGTCGGAAAAGTGTTGCGACCGGGATCCGATTCTTCGGCAGACGCCGGACTCGGCACCGAATTGCGCGCAGAGCTCAGTGACCAGCATTCGACAGCTGCTAAGCTTCGCTCTTGCTGCAGTAGCATCAAGACTGGCGGAAGCATGACCGGGTACAGTGACCGTCACCTGTTCGCCACTGCCTTCGGCTTTGCACCCGGGCTCTGCCACGATCGCGGCAAGCATCAGGCAGGTGACGTAGCTACGAGCTGCTACCACGGTGTGGTGCTGGTCGGCGCGATGGTGCCGCCGCTGACGATGCGAGCCTTGTAGCTGAAGGTCTCTTGCGCGTCGAAGCCCTTGCCCGAGCCGTCGTCGCCAGAGCTGGTGCCGTTGGGATTGGTCACGGCCACGACCAAGTTCACGATCCCGTTACGTGCGCCGTTTGCGATTTGGATCGTGTTCTGCCCACTTGCGAAGACCGTGCCGTACACCGGAATGTCCGAGCTGTCGCGGTAGACGAGCTGGGCCCGCATGTTCTCGGTCGTCCCCTTGCTGCCGCTCGCATCGGGCGTAAATTCCACGGTAACCGAGGTTGCTCCAGCAGCGACCTTGATGGGAATGATGTTGCGGCCCTGATGTCGCGGTATCTGCTTCGTTACCGGGCTGAAGGTTGCGGTGCCATCGCCGCCGGGGAACATGTAGAACCAATAGCTGCTATTCCAGTTACCCTTGACGGTGTTACGTACGGTCGAGGTCCAGCCGGCGAAGTCCAGGATGGCGCTGCGGGCCCCAAAATTCTGGACCACGTGCGCTACTGCCTCATTTGAGGAAGCCTTCTGCATGGCTTGGAATACGGAGAGCGGCCCGCTTTGCCGGTTGTCCGGCTTGCCCGCTTTGCTGGCGCTGTCCCACACGCAGTTGATGAATCCTTGGCCCATCTCGAGGTTCACGACGAGCCAGAAGATTTCGAGCCCGTAGCGCACTACGCTGTTGACGTACGTCTTGGCGTTCTGATCGGAGGGGCCCGCCCAGGAGCCGTCGGTATTCATGCCCATCGACTCGATTGGGCCATGCGGCATCTGCAGCGCCAGCGCTGCTCCATAGCCCATGGTGTAAAGGTTCTCCACCATGTGGGCCCGCATGGTGCCGGTGTAACAGTTGTGCGCCTCGTGGATCCAGCCCGAGCCTTCATTGTTGAAGGCCCAGAGTTCCGCCTGCAGGGCGTGGATGCTCTCGTGAAGCGCGTTGCCACGGTTCGAGCTGTCGCCGGTGCCCCAATTGCACGGGCATTCTTCGGTGGACTCGAAGTTCATGTGGCCGTACTTGTCCCCCTGGTGTCCTCCTTGGCCAGACATCGTCGAGTTGGGAATGCCGCTGTTGAGGATGATCCAGTTCATGTAGTAGCCACGTTTCCAGTCCAGGAAGCCGTAGAACTTGACGGTCTCGACGACGTCCTTGATCTCCTGGTTGAGATCCTCGACATCGAAATTGACCAAGGTGTCTGTGAGGCAGGACTGGCGGTTCGAGCCGATGAGCATCGCAACGCCACCCTTGGCGATCATGGTCTTGTAGTCACTGGTGGGGGCACGTTGCTTAAGCTCCGTGGTAGGCACCGTATCGGTTCCCCAGCACTGAGGCCACGTTGATGCGCCCGCAGCTCCGCCCGTAGCTGCGCCCCCAATCGCAGCCTTTCCAGCCGTGCTCGATGCGCCGCCGGCGGACGCCCTGCCACCAGTCTGGGCTACGGCTCCGCCTGCATTCGTGCCGCCAGCATTTGTTTTTCCGCCAGTGGTCACGGCCCCACCGACAGTCGGTTGCGAGCCGCCTGTTGCCGTAGCGCCTCCGGCTGGCGCCGCACCGCCCGCGCTCGTAGAGGCCCCTCCAGTGGTGCTGCCGCCGATCGCTTTGGTAGCGCCACCGCTGGCATTGCCGCTTCCGCCCGTTGGACTCGTCGTTCCGCCAATGCTGGTCGCACCACCTTGAGTTGTCGTTTGGGTTGTTGCGCCACCAGCCGCAGGTGAACCACCCCTTCCGACCGTCGAACCGCCGCTGCCCGGCGCGTTGCCCGCGCCGCCGGCAGCCCCACTTGGGTCGTCACCGCCACTATTACCACTGCAAGCGATGAGAATTAGGGTTATCGACGAGTAGACGGCAAGGTTCGTGTAAGGCATGGGCAATAGTCCGCTCCAAATGACCGACCACCTCGTCCCGCTCAGTCACCCCACAACAGATTCGCCCGCCCCGCTGAAGCAACCTTTGCTTGCGTGCGGAACTGGTGTCCAAACCATCTGGTCGATGTCAAAATGGCGTGAATGGGTTTGGTGACTGGTCGGGAATCGAAGCGTCTCTGGGCTAGTCGCGGCAAGCGACCTGAAGCAGGCGACCAAACCTGAGCAATGCGCCGAATGCGGATACGCTGGAAGTTTCCTGGTTGCGGACAGCTGACCGCCGCGTGTCGTCGGACAATTGTCCGAACTTCGCTAAATATCGCCTGCTTCCGCCTGGATTCCGCCGAATCCAGGCCGAATCACGAGTCGCATGGCGTTGGCATGGCCTTCGCAATCGGGGCGGTGCTGGAGGAATTCGACATGCATATCGTGGAACGGACCAAGAACCTGATGATGAGTGCTGGTTCGGAGTGGGTCATGTGGCTGCTCATCGTGCTAAGTATTGCTTCAATCGCCGTCATCGCAGAGCGGCTGCTCGTCTTGCGGTCCCTTCGAGTCGACCTAGGCACACTGCGACAGGATCTGATCCGAGGTTTGCGTGAGGGTGGTTTCGCCAAGGCGCGAGCGGCGCTTGCCTCGTACAAACACCCGGCGGCCATGGTGGCGCTCCGTGGGCTCGAAGGGCAGGAGCAAGAGACGACCGCAGAACAAGCCAAGGAGGCGATGGGCGCGGAAACAATTGCGCAGAAACGAATGCTCGAGCAGCGGTTCAGTTTCCTCGCAACACTTGGAGCCAACGCACCATTCATCGGGCTTTTTGGCACGGTGGTCGGGATCCTGCAAGCCTTCGATGCCTTGGGTAGAGCCACTGCCGGAGCCGGAAGCGCGATGGCACCCCAAGCGGTAATGTCGAGCATCTCGGAGGCATTGGTCGCCACTGCTATCGGCCTCGCTGTGGCCATTCCAGCGGTTTTTGCCTACAACATGTTTGAGCGGGCGGTAAGAGCTGCGCTCGACGACGCCGAGATCATCTCGCTGGAGATCCTGTCGTATCTGAAGTCGGGCTTCATTCGACAGCCTGCCGACGTTGCGCACGAAGTTCCTTCTCGATCGATGGCAGTTGCTTCGACGCGGCTCTCCGCCACGTTGAGCTAGCCCCCAAACGCCCATTGAGCTCAAGCACAGATCAAGCCGAAGGATCGGAATATGGCCGCAGCAAGTCGAAGCAATGAAACAGGCATGTTCTCTGGCATCAACGTGACGCCGCTCGTGGACATCATGTTAGTGCTTCTCGTTATCTTCATGGTGACGGCGAAGCTCATTGTGTCACAGACCATGCCCATGGATCTCCCGAAGGCCACAAGTGGTGGCGAGCAACAAATCGTGTTTGCAGTGACCATCGATCCGCGCGGAGACATGACGGTGGACTCGCGACCCGTTGCCGATGGCAAGCAACTGCTAGAGCTCGCGCGGGCAGCCAAGGCCAAATCCGCAGATCTGCGCGCGGTCATTCAGGCCGATACGGCCGTGCCGCATGGTAAGGTCGTAAGGGCGATGGATCTGCTGAAACAAGGCGGAATCGCCAAGATAGCATTCGGCGTCAGCCCGGAGCCGATTGAGTCGAGTGGGAAGTGAGGCTTGCATGGCGCGTTTCAGAATCTCGAAAGAACTCTCGGTAGCGGTGGCAATAAGCGTTGGTCTACACGCGGTGTGGCTGGTGCGTGAAGCCAAGGCTTCGTCGGTGGCAACCAATTCGGTGTCTGAGGTCAGTCTCGAGCAGTTGCCACCACCAAAGAAGGCCCCTGAGACGAGACTCGAAGAACCTGTGCCTTCAACGAACGCGGCGCCTGAACTGGTCGTGCGCAGCAGGTCGGCCAAGGCCAACTCCCTGAATGCCAAGGCGCTTCCCGCTGCCGCTCAGGCGGCAAGGACCATGACTGCACCCGACGATGCCAATGGGTCGGAGCTGGCCGACTTTACCATGGTGCAGGGCGAGGGTAGTAGCTACGCTGGCGGCACGACGAGCGCCGTCGGAACCTCTCGTGCGGCCGTCCGTGGGCCAGCTAGCGACGCGGCTGCGACCGCTCCTCGCGCTGTCGTGGGCGTCAAGAGTGAGCCTACGCTCGATCGCTCGCGCAGTGCGACGCCTTCTGTGCCAGCTTGGGACTGTTCGCGGCTATTCCCCAGCGATGCGGACGCCGGTGACTACGCCACTGTTTTGATCGCCGTGTCCGTGGGTTCGGACGGCAGCGCGAAACGAGTGGCCATGTTGCGCGACCCGGGCCACGGCTTTGGCGCTGCAGCCATCCAATGTGCCATGGGACAGCGTTTCAATGCGGCGCTCGATCGCACTGGCAACCCCGTGGCGGCGACCACGCCCCCCATCGTCGTGCGCTTCTCCAGGTAGGGGCTTGTCTATGCAGGAAGTCAGCCCGATATCGGTAGGGGCGCAGCAACTAGAAGCTTCCCTGGAGCCCCAAACCGGCAAAGCCGGGGCCAATGGTTGGTTGCGCCGTAAGGCCTGGCAATTGACGTTTTCCCTGGTTCGCCGGCTTTTCCTGCTTCTTGATCGTTTCGACGGTGCCGCTGTCGTAGAACAGCATCAAAGCGCTGGTTACGCCGAGACCCAGGCCGATGCCGAATGACAGCCAAGTCGCACTTCGGATCCGATCCCGATCGGTCTTGGTCGTGTTGTATTCGGCCAATTCGGCGGGGGTAAGCTCGACCTTCCCGCGAGAATCGAGAAAGCCCTGACCGGCTTGCTCTTGGCGGTGGGAGAAATAGGCAAAGACGCCGCCCGCTGTAATGGCCGAAGCCGAGGCACCCAGCATGAATTTGGCGATGGTGCGCTGCCGCGAGATGCGAAGTGGGGCACGAAACACAGTGGTTTGGCCGTGCACGAGGACTTCCTCGCTGGATACACCAACGAAGCCGCTCTTCGATACCGTGATCAGATGGATTCCCGACGACAGCTCGATTGGCTTGGGGAATGGGCAGCGCCCCTGCACTCGGCCGTCGATACTCAGTTGGGCGTCAGCTGGGGCAACCACCTCGAGTAGCGCTGGTTCTTCGGCGAGGGCTAGGTCGAGGGCGACGAGTTCGCCCGTGACGGCGATAACTCGCCGTTCAGTCGCCTTGTAGCCTGGGGCTTGAATGCGGATGACATGTTCGCCAGGCTCCACCTCTCGAACTAAGGGCGATGAACCAGCGGCCTGACTGTCGAGAGTGATCGCTGCGCCCAACGCTGGCGTCGAGATCATCACGCGGGTTTGAGGCTTGAGCTGAATGCTCGATACGGCGGCGCGCTTCTCCGCGGGGATCGGGACGTTTTGCCGTGGACTTTCGCCATCGAGCTTGGCAAGCAGTGGCTCCAGTTCCGAGAGGGCCTGCACCGCGTCGGCCTTGCGTGCAGGTTGCGTCTCTTCTGCAACGTATTTCCGATACATCTCGATAGACCGCCGCAGGTGCTTCTGGTCGTGATTGAGGAAGAATTGGCGCCGCTCTGTCTGAGCGATCGAGAACAGCACGGCAGGTCGGGGTGCCAACGCATAGGCCTGTTCGAAGGCCTGAATCGCTGCTGCATATTCACCGACGGTGTAGGCTTGAGCCCCGGCGCGGAAGTACTCGCGTGCCTTCGCGATCGTGGCTTCGTCAGCCAGGGCCCGCGGGCAGACTGATGTCAAGGCAATGGCCCAGCAGAGGGGGGCACCGTAACGAAATTTGGCAAGCTTGGTCACGGCTTGGCCTGTTCTTCCGGCTTGGTTTGCTCTTGCGCAAAGATGCTAATACCACCCGCAACAGTGAGCGCCAAATCCGCAAGGCCGTCGCCTGTCATGTCGCCAACGGCGATGGCGCCGCCGCCGGGCAAGCCAATCGAGGGGTCGTGGAAAGTGAGTGCTGTCGACGTGAGCTTTTTGTCCCACCCGACTCGGTAGGTGCCGCGCTCGGTAGCCACGAACAGCCCCTGCGAGCCATTGGGGGCAAGTCCGCGCACCGTCGAGGGGAAGATGCGATCGACGAATTCTGCCTGCCCAAGGTCGAGCGAATGGTTATCCTCGCTGTTCCACACGATGGCTAGTCTCAGTCGCTCCACCGTCGGGTCAGGGTCAGCGAGCAACAGGACGAGATCGAGGAAGTGGTCCGCATTCAAGTCGACGAGCATCGGCGATGAGGCGGGGGTCAGACGCCCTGGGCATGCAGAAAGCCAAGTAAGGGGACTTGCGGAAAGCGGTAGGGTGACGCGCCAGAGGCTCACCTGGTTCTCGTCTGGTCCAGCTGTGAGCATCAAGGCATTATCGAGGCCTTTGTTGGACGCTACGTCGCCGGAGTCGAGAGCCCCTACGACGAAATGGACAGAGAGCTCACCATCCTTTCGCTGGGGGATGAACTCAGGTGCCGAGATGACGTCACTCGGCGCATCGGTGGCACTTCCTTTTGCATTGGGCGCGAGCCATAACCGATATCGGGTGGGGCAGCTGCCGGAATAGCAGTCGTCTTTGGCCAGTGCGAGCAAGCTCCAGTTGCCGGAATCGACGAACCTTCCACTCGTTGAAGCAATCGGCGAGCCACGCACTGTCGTCGTCATGGCGGGCGAGCCAGGTGGTTGGGATTCGGCAACGACTTTCCATAGCCCAAGTGAGGATACCGGGAAGCGTCCAAGATTGCCCACGAACAAAGTGAGTTGGGTTTCGGCAGGGGCCGCCGTCTCGGTGAGGACACCGATCTCTTCGATCGCGTCGCGCGTCTGGTAGTTGGCAGAAAGCAGTTGTCCTACCGAAGCGAAGCCGGCGATATCCGTTGGCGAGTTGGGCGCCCCGTCTCTTCGGCCATAGGCAATGGCGAGACCATTCGGTGGTGTATTGGGGTCGGACACTGTGACGATTCGGGCTTGAATGAATGCGACGTCGTTGATCAGATCTCCGTCGTAGTCCCCTGTCACCATGTCCTTCACGGGGCCATCTGTCTGGACAACCGTAGGGTTGAGACTGTCTCGGCCGGTCCCGACGAAGAAGTCCAAGTCCGCCAGCTCGGACGAACCGGCAATCAGATCCAAATGGTCATCTCCAGTCAATTCAGCGACCCGGGCGATGGTCCATGTCTCACCGGATGGGCCGTTACTGGGATACGTATCGAGTCGTACGCTGGCATCGGCAAAGGCAAAGCCCAATGGACTTGCCAGGGCGATGCCTTTTGGAAGGACCCAATCGGGCCAACCGTCCTCGTTCATGTCGGCAATGGCCAATGGGTAATTGCCGGGGCAAGGCAAGGACGGCGTAAGCACCGGCCACATTTGTTCGGCGGTGAGCGTAGGGTATGCTCGATTGGCGACGAAAGTCCCGTCGCCAAGACCAAAGGAGACGTAAGGGCACCCGAGGTTGTCGGCGAGGACCAAGTCCAAGTGCTCATCGTCGTCTACCCGTGCCAGAAGGATCCCCCGGGTTGCAGTGTGTCCGGCGGGAAGGCTGGCAACTCTTTGGGGAAGCTCGGGGGAATACAACCAGTGACCGCCGGAGTCACAGAACCGATGCAAGTAGACGTCCCCGCTGTTCTTGTAGGCGAGGACAAGCTCGTCGCACGGTGAAATCTCGCGATCGTCCAGGTTTCCTGCGACTGGAGGGGCGCTAAGGTCTGCGACAGAGTGCTCGAAGGTGCCGAGAGGCTCGTTCGTGGCGCCATCGCTCAAGACATTCTCGCCGTCAGAGCTAAGGTAGATGATGACCGCTTCTTTCATCGGCGTATCGGTCACCCCATAGACCCGGACCATGCGGTACGTGGAGTCACCTGGAAGGGTCTGAGATGGGTAGGGCAGAGAGAAGAATTCTCCCTTGGTGTTCGCCATGAGAGTGGCAATGCCAAAGCTGGTGCTTGCTACCAGCTGCTGCCGCGGGACCTCGCCTGTCGTGACAATGGGGGCCAGTACGGGAGAGCGAATACCGGTTGGGAGACTGAAAGGTTGGCCTTGCGGGGTTCCTTTCTCGTCGAAGAACACCACCGTGGGCACGGATTGCCATTGCGAACTTGGCTTGCCGAGGGCCAAAAGATCCGCGCGACCATCGCCGTCGAGATCGCCAAGCTGAAGGGCATGCGCTTGTTGCGGGAGGAATTCGACCCAAGACTCGTACGTGTCAGAGCCTTCACGACAGAGTTTGTCGAGTCCGCAACTCGTGCGCTCGGGGCATTCCCACTGCCTTCCGTTGGGCGCTGTGGCATCCGGGGAACAGTCGAAGTGACAGGCACCACCCTCTTTCGCTTCCGGACTGCGGCAGCGCTGGCCCTTGTCGCTGTCGGCGTATCCGTCGCATTCCTCACCACTTTCAGGTTCCACGACGCCGTTGCCGCACACATTTGGGGCGACGTCGGGCAGGGCCACACAGCCGCACAGACAAAAGGAAAGAAACCAAGGGACGAGTCGTTGACGGAGCTTCATGGCGCTCAGTAGGGATCCTCAAGGTCGTGCGGCACGCCGCCAGAGCGTGGCTTGAGCGGCTGCAGGGCCACGCGCAGCGTCTTGTCGCCCGAAGGCACGAACTGGACCGTTTGAGGATGATGGCCTAGTGACTTGACCATGAGGGTAAGCGGCGCCTCGCCTTGGGGTAGCGACAACGGTCCTGGGGCAACGCCGACCTTCTCCTTGCCCAGGTAGAGCTCGGCGTGAGACGGATATGTGTTTATGGTGATGGCTACCTTCGGCACTTCGGTGGCCGCGGGCTTTGCGGGCACGACGGCGGTCGCGGCTGGAGCGACCGTGCGGATTGACACCGTCGCGCTGGTCGCGGCGTTGTGTTGGTGCATCCTGCCTTGCTCTTGCAGCCAGGCGAATGCGATGGCACCCAGCAGCAGGGGCGTCAGCACCCAGGGCCAAAAGTGCCGAGCGCGCGGCGGAACCAGTTGCGAGCCACCAGGGGTTCGTCGCAGCCTCGAGACATCCAACGCGGGAGCTTTGACCTCGCTGCGCTCCTGCGCCATCTCGAGCAGCAGCGATGATGCGATAAGAGACGCTCCCGGAGTGACTTCGAGGTCCGTCGCCGGGGCAGCAAGCCTCAGCGATTCGAACGCTTCAAGGATGCCTTGCGGGCGGTTCTCGGGCAGTTTCTCCATCATCTTGAGCAGGGCTTCGTCGAGTTTCGGACCGAGGTCGGGCCCGATGTTGGAGAGCGGGCTCGGTGTTGCACTGACGTGCGCCATCATGAGTTCGAGGGCGGTTCCGCCGTCGAACGGCGGGACACCTGCGAGCATTCGATATGCCATGCAACCAAACGCGTAGACGTCCGTGCGATGGTCGACTTCAACGCCTCGGCATTGTTCAGGCGACATGTAGCGTGGCGAACCAATCGGGGCTCCACTGCGAGTCTTATGCACGGGCAGCGTTCCCGGCGCTAGAAGCTTTGCCATTCCGAAGTCGAGGATCTTCGGGTGGACGAGTTGCTCGTCATCGAGTCTTAGGAATACATTTTCGGGTTTCAAGTCTCGATGAGCGATTCCGGCGTCGTGGGCGGCCTTGAGCGCTTTGGCAATCTCGGCCAAGATCGCCAGACATTCCCCTAGTGCGAGTTGCCCGGCGCGTTCCAGGTACAGATCGAGGGGTACCCCCTCGAGCAACTCCATTACGTAGTATTGGCGACCGTCCGGGAGTTCACCGAACGAGAAGATATCGACGATGTTTTTGTGTCGAATCTGATTGACGGCACGGGCCTCGGCTGCAAATCGTGATGTTACGGCTTCATCCGCGGAGTACTGAGCGTGCAGGACTTTCACCGCGGCGCGTTTGCCAATCACGGGATGCAATGCTTCATAGACGGCGCCAAAGCCTCCCTCGCCGAGCTTGCGCAAAATGACGTATTCGCCCACCCACTCGGCGAGGTCGAGGTCGGAGACAGCATTGGAGACGCCGCCGCTTTTCCCGTAGGGGGCTGGCTCCGCTGACCTGGGCTCGTTGGTTGCGCGAAATCCGCGCCAAATCGACACCGCGCTGAGTATAGTCGAGTGAGTTTTTGAGTCGATAGCTCTCTCGGGGTACTAGGCCTGCCCCAAACTCGGCGGACAGTTGTTGCTCGCGTCCGGACAGGTGTCCGGGGACGTCTGGCTCCGAAGGCGTGTAGCGAGCCAGATCCTGCAAGAAATTGACGGTGAGCGCGCAGGGGTAGGCAGACTAGGGGGTACCGGCAGGCCAAGCGCTTGCGGCACGCGCCTTGCTGAGGATAGAAACTGGACACGCGAGCTTTCGGTCAGTCCGAGCTGGCGCCTCCCGAACAGGAGCAACCTTTGAAACACATCGACCGCACCACGCTTCTTGTTTCTGCTGTGATCCTGTTCAGCGCTAACGTTGTATGGGCCGCTGAGCCGTCACAGCATCAGGCCAGCGTCAACACCGCTGCAGTCGCAACTCAAGATCCGGGTGTCCCTGTCGGGCCAACGGCGCAACCTGCTCCCGACAACGCAGCCGTAGATGGACAAGCGGTCGATGGACAAACTGCGAATCCCGCGCCATCAGCCGTTGCTCCTGCAACTGTCACAGCAGCAGTTCCCAACTCAGTTGGTGTATCGCCCTACGGAAACGGCGCCAACGACGCGCCGCCTGCCTCGCCACCGCCTGCCCCGCGACCCAAGGATGACGCCCCAGCAACGCTGTTCGCGTCAGGTCAGGACTACGCTATCGGTGGTTTTGGGGGGCTGGGCGTAATGTACACCCGATTTGCCGGTAGCGACAGACCGCTCGTTTGCGGGGAAGGGGCCGTTATCATCGACCACCGCTTTACGCTGGGCGGTGGCGGTTGTGGCATTGCTGCGATGATGGATGGTTCGAAGTACGGAAACCACGGCACGGGTGACCGCATGTCCTTTGGTTACGGTGGCGCGATCGTGCGGTACCATTTCTTCTCGCGAAAGGCATTGAACGTTGCCGTTGGCGGACTCATCGGAGCCGGTGGGCTCGAGATTGCCTCCTACAAAGGGACCGGAGACACCAGTGATTGGAACAACTACAATGGCAAGCACCCGGACGTCGTGTTCGTCGTCGAACCACAGATCGGCGGCTACGCGAACCTGACGCGTTGGCTGCGTGTGGGCGCGGTCGGCGGGTTTCGGTTCGTCTCCGGAGTCGATACCAAGGGGCTCAAGGCATCGGATCTAATGGGACCGACGCTTGGCGGGCAGATCCAAGGCGGCTGGTTCTAGGCTTTGGGTCGGCGTTCGAGCTCGATTCCGAGCCGCTCCATGCGCCGGTACAAAGCTTGCCGGCTGATTCCGAGTTGAGCTGCGGCGCGCGACACTACCCCGCGTGCGGCGACCAAGGCCGCTTCGATCTCGGTTTGCTCTGGATCGCGGCATGCCTGCGTTTCGTTCGGCGGCGGGCTCGATGAATCGCTTTTGGGTGGGGCCACAGAGGTTTGTTGAGCGGGGTTCAATCCGAGATCCTCGCTGCGAATTTGCCCGGCTGCACAGACCAAGAAGGCGCGTTTGACGCGATTCTCCAGCTCCCGCACGTTGCCCGACCAATCGTGGTTCAAGAGCGATTGCTGGGCCTCGCTCGTAAGGTCGGGGGAGGGAACTGCGTCGGCCTTAGCGGCGGCATCGAGGAAGCATCGTGCCAGCGGCAGGATGTCGTCTCGGCGATCGCGTAACGCAGGAATGACGATTTCAATTACATTGAGGCGAAAGTACAGATCCTCACGAAATGTTCCCTCTTCGATCGCGCGTTGCAGGTTCACATTCGTGGCGCTGATGACGCGCACATCCACCTTGCGGGTAAGATTGCTGCCAAGCCGTTGTAGCTCTCCAGTCTGCAGAACCCTGAGCAACTTCATCTGGGCACCGGACGAGAGATTGCCAATCTCATCCAAGAACAGGGTGCCGCCGTCTGCCTCTTCGAACCTACCAATGCGTGTCTTGGTGGCGCCAGTGAAGGCCCCTGCTTCCGCTCCAAACAGCTCGGCATCGATCAGATTGTCGTGAAGGCCCCCAGAGTTGACCCGAACGAACGGCTTGTTCTTGCGTCGGCTGTTGGCCTGCACGATCTCTGCGATGCGTTCCTTGCCGCATCCGTTGGGGCCGGTCACCAGCACTGAGACGCTCGATTGGGCCACCTTGACCGCAAGCGAAACCACGTCGTGCATCTGCGGACTCTCGTAGACCATGCCACAGAGGTCGTGCCGACTCTGGACCTCGCGGCGCGCCCGTGCCCCCTGCCACGTGAGCCGCAGGTTCTCTTGTTGCAGTTGGCGTAGGTGTAGGAGATTCTTGACGGTGGCAACGAGCTTATCGTCGTTCCAGGGCTTGGCAACGTAGTCGTTGGCGCCCTCCTTGATCAATGCGACAGCCATTTCGAGCGACGTGTAGGCCGTAATCAGCACGACGGGAAGATCCGGGTCGATTTTGCGAATGGCGCGCAACAGTTCCGCCCCCTCGCCGCCGGAGGTCGTGTCCCGACGAAAGTTCATGTCCTGAATGACGACGCCAATGTCTTCGTCGGCTACGATCTGCAGGGCAGCCTCGGGGGAACTGGCCGATACCACGGGGATATCGTTGATGTCGAACAGCACCTCGAGGGCGGTGCGTACCGAAGCTTGATCATCGACAACGAGAACCTTTAGCATGGTGGTCATTTCCGAGCGGGGTCGCCATTGCCTCTTGCCGTACCATCGCGGCAAACGCAAGTACAAGGCCGATGGTACCTTGCACTTGTGGCAAAAGCGGCGCAAAAATGCAGCGGATAAGGTGCCAAGTATGCAACAATCAACCGCTGTTCTTCCAAACCCCGCCGGCATGAGCTTGCCGGCGGCAAGCGGTCTTGGCTTGTGGCCGTCGGATTGGCAGGCGGTCGTAGCGGGGGCGTTGGTGGCGGCGGTACTGCTCTCGGCCTGGTTGCTGTATCGCAAGCAGCGAACGCTGCTTCAGGCGGAACGACGGGTAGGGCGGCTGCTTTCCGGGGACTTTCGACGTGTCGACGAGGCAGCAGGCGAAGGCGGGCTGCTCCAGCGCATCGATGCATTGCGAAATCAACTCAGCAAGCATCAGCGTTCGGACGATCAGAGCGAGCAACTCCTACACACGCTGATCGACGAGGCCCCAATGGCCATTCTTCTGCTCGAGGATTCGGGCGAGATCGAATACGTCAATGATTCGGCTCGTGCACTGTTCTTCGAAGGACGGCGCGTCGAACATGAGAATTTTCTGTCCTTGCTCGGTGAAGCGCCAGCGCCGCTGCGCGAAGCCGTGCTAGACGTACAAGATCGCCTGTTCACCGTCGACGTCGACAATGCGTCCGAGACCTACCATCTTGCCAAGCGCCACTTCGAGTTGCATGGTCGAACGCACACGTTGCTCATGGTCAAGCACCTGACCCGCGAGCTGCGCCGACAGGAGATCGACGTCTGGAAGAAGCTGATTCGCGTAATTTCCCATGAATTGAACAACTCATTGGCCCCCATCACTTCGCTAGTGCACTCGGCACGCGTGATCACCCAGACCACCAAGACGGAAAGACTCGAACGCGTATTTTCCACCATCGAAGAGCGAGCGTTGCACTTGCAGCAATTCGTTGAAAGCTATGCCAAATTTGCCCGGCTTCCCAACCCAAAGCGGGAGCACGTAAACCTTGGCGATTTTTTGCAACACGTGCAAGCGCTCGCTCCCGAGGTGCGGGTGGCTCCAGCACCTATGGCGACGGCCTACTTCGACCGTGCGCAGCTCGAACAAGTCATCATCAATTTGCTCAAGAACGCCGAGGAAGCAGGCGGACCGGCGGAAGCCATTACGCTCGAGGTCAGCGTCGCGAAAGACGGAGCGACGACGATTCGGGTTGCCGATCGCGGACCGGGTATGAGCGAGCAGGTCTTGGCCAACGCGATGCTGCCGTTCTATTCGACGAAGGAGCGTGGCTCGGGATTGGGGTTGGCGTTGTGTCGGGAAATCATCGAAGCGCACGGTGGGTTGATTCGTTTGGAGAATCGTGAGGAGGGTGGCCTCATGGTCACCTGCATACTTGCCGGGTTCGAGCGTCGTGAAGTGGCCACTGCTGCAAAGCTTACGTTGTCGAGGCTCTGACGGCCTTTGGCGTGCGAGCGGGCTATCGCGAGCTGGCGCCGTGCTAAAAGACGCCTGTCACGCGCAGCCCCGTTGCCTCCGACGTTCGGAAAGGCGAAAGCGAGTAGGCGAAGGCCACGCGCGGCTGCGGCTCTTCGCGGAACGCCAGCCCGACACTATGTCCGAACGCGACACCAAGCAGCCCCCCCGAGACGATGTCGGAGCCCCAATGGTGATCGCCCAGCCACATGCCTGCAGCGACTCCCGATGCAGCAGCAATCGCGAGGTACCCGAGCCAAGACCGTCCATAGGTGACGGTGGTTAGCGCCGTGGCGGCGGCGGCCATCGTTGCTGTGTGCCCGCTCGGCCAGGCGCTGCCTTGGCTCCACGAGAACCAATGAAAGGTGCGGGCGAATTCCGGATGCTCCAGTCGATCGGCAGCGGCGGGATCCCTACCCGCGTTTGGCCATGAACGACCGGCTACCCACTTTAGCCCAACGATGGTCACGAATGAGAGCCCCATTGCCTGGAGCATGGCGGATGTGGGGCGTGCGATTTCGCAGGAGGCGGTGGCGTATGCAACAGCGTCCAACGTCACCAAGACGACAGGCAGAACGAATGGCGTCCAGACGCTGATGGGTTCAATGTTGGGCCTACCGCCAAGTCCACGCTGCGATAAGACGCGCAGTTCGTGATCTGCACCCGTGGGTGCCATGAGCAAGGGCGCCGTAAAAGCCCCTCCGACCAGCGCTAGCGGAAGTGGCTCGAGCCCGTGTTGTGCCGACGTTGCCAAACGCGACCAGGGCGCCGCCCGTTCACAGGCTGGCAGAGCCGAGCTGTGCAGCAGTACGACCGCGGCGCCCACGGTGGGCAGCCAGGCGGCGCCGCAGGCCCGAGTCCACGGACTGACGGTGAAGTGGCAACGGCGGCGTCTGCTGAGACGGGGAGGCACGAGAAGTCAATACCACAACTAGCGAATGGGCCGACTGGTGCGGTTCGTAGGAATAGCCCGGGTGGCTTCGTCGTTCTGCATGCCTATGCGCACCTTCCGCTGGGTTCTTTTTTTGGTTATCGTCCTCGGTGTTACCGGATGCGACCACGCGACCAAATCCCTGGCGACATCGATACTGCCCGATGGCCAGTCCCAGTCACTCATTTCAGGCGTGCTGTCCCTTGAGCAGACGCGAAACACCGATACCGCATTCAGTTTACTGTCGAGGGTGATGCCCGTTGGCCCGCGATTGCTGCTCTTGAAGGTTACTGCAACGCTGGGCGTGTTCTTCGTGCTTTGGCTCGCGTCGAGGCGCTTCGCCGTCGCCGGAATCACGGAACGCTGTGCTCTCGGCTTGATACTCGGTGGTGCACTTGGTAACGCCATCGACCGCTGGCGGTGGGGTTACGTCGTCGACTTCATTCACTTGGAGCATTGGCCCATCTTCAACGTTGCTGACGTTGCTCTCAGTGTGGGCGCAGGCTTGCTGCTACTTGCAGGTTTTCGGCTCCGCGCCGATCGTGCGGAAGCAGGTCAGTCGTAGGCATAGTTGCCGTGCCCGCGGTTCGTAGGCAGAACCATGACCTAGCCGGTCCAGCGCTCGTTGAATCGAGTCGCGTCAGCTCGATCCTACGTTACTAGCGCGAATCCTATTGCCGAGCGGCGGCGAAATGAGCGTAGATGTCGGCTGGAGCATGTCCGATGAGTCGCTCAGCCAACTTCACGACGGGCTTACCTGATCTCGATCGGGTATTGCATGGGATATTGCCTGGAGACAACGTGGTCTTCCAGGTCGATAGAATCGAAGACTACCTGCCCTTCGTCTTGCCCTTCGTTTCCGGAGTGATTCGGCGGGGGCAACCTATCATCTATTTTCGGTTTGCAGACCATGCTCCGTTGATCGAACCGGGGCCCAACGTCGAGATGCACGAACTGCACCCAGGGGACGGTTTCGAAACCTTCATCTCGGAAGTCTTCGATGTCATCGAATCGCACGGCAAGGGCGCTTGCTACGTCTTCGATTGCCTCTCCGACCTGGCCGTCGATTGGTACAGCGACCGCATGTTGGCTAACTTCTTCATGCTGACATGTCCGTATCTCTACGACTACGACACGGTGACTTACTTCGCGCTGATGAGCAACCACCACACGGCGCTGGCAGTCAATGCCATCCACCGTACGGCCCAAGTCGTCGTCGACGTGTATGGACATCGGGAGAAGCTCTACGTTCAGCCGAGGAAGGTCTTCGAACGCACTTCTTCCACGATGTATATGCTGCACGCCTGGGACGGTGATGCGTTCCGTCCCGTCACGCAGAGCATCATTCTGTCGGACATTATGGCGTCGACCCAGCAACATTGGCTGGATTTTGCCGCTACTCGTCAGGACTACTGGGCCCGCACGTTCGTCGAAGCAGAAGCGCTCATCGCCGAATCGGACAATACGGTCGAGATCGATTCGGCTCGGGTCAAGATGGTGCGGCATCTCTGCCGCATGGTCATCTCCCGCGACCCAAGGGTGCTTCATCTCGCAGAACGCTATTTCGATCTGCGTGCATTGGTCGACATTGGTCGACGTTTGGTTGGCACCGGAATGGTCGGGGGAAAGTCCGTTGGTATGCTCCTGGCCCGGGCCATTCTCCAAGGTTCAGAACCCCGTTGGAAGACCGTGCTCGAGCCGCATGACTCGTTCTTTATTGGGTCGGATATCTTCTATTCGTACCTGATCACCAATCAATGTTGGTGGTTACGTCGCCAACTGCAGCGCGACGAGAGCGGCGCTTTCGAGCAAGCGCCGCTCTTGCGTGAGCGAATCCACCTGGGGCAGTTTCCCGAGGACGTCGTAGCGCAATTTCGAGAGATGCTCGAATACTTCGGGCAGAGTCCGATTATCGTGCGCTCCAGCAGTCTGCTCGAAGACGCCTACGGCAACGCGTTTTCGGGCAAGTACGAAAGTGTGTTCTGCGCCAACCAGGGTACCCCCGAGCAACGGTTGCTCGCATTTCTCGAGGCGGTACGCCACGTCTATGCCAGCACCATGCAGGAAGAGGCGTTGACCTATCGCGCCCACTTCGATCTGCTGGATCGCGATGAGCAGATGGCGTTGCTGGTGCAGCGGGTCTCGGGAAGCTATCACGATGAGTTGTACTTTCCCGACGTCGGCGGTGTGGGTTTCTCCTACAATCCGTTCGTTTGGAGCAGTGACATCGATCCCAAAGCAGGAATGATGCGGCTGGTTTTTGGCCTTGGAACCAGGGCGGTCGATCGGCACGACGACGACTACACGCGCATCGTGGCGCTGAATGCTCCCAGTCGGCGCCCTGATTCGGCGCATGGCGACGTGCGGCGCTATTCTCAGAAGCACATTGACGTGTTGGACCTCCGCGGCGCAGGGTTGTCGACCGAGCGAGTCGAGGATGTTGCATTGCGGGCGCCAGAGCTGCCACTCGACGTGATTACCTCGATTGACGAGGGGCTCGTGCGCTATGCGCAAGAACGGGGAAGTTTTGCGCCATTTCCGCGTGTCGTGACCTTCGAGCGTCTATTGGCCGACACCCATTTCGTTGCCGACATCCGTCGGATGCTCGAACTGTTGCAGTCGGCATACGACCACCCCGTCGATGTCGAGTTTGCCGTCAACTTCATCGACGAGGTGAATTATCGGATCCACTTGCTGCAGTGTCGGCCGTTCCAAGTGCGAGGCGATCTGCGGCGAGTGCACATGCCGGACGAATTGGAGCCGGCGCGCACGTTGTTCGAAACCACCGGTCCGGTTATTGGAAACAGTGTCGCCACGCACGTTGATGCCGTAGTGTTCGTGGTTCCTCGCGTGTATGGCAAACTTGGCACGGAGGATCGTTACACCGTGGCGCGATTGATTGGTCGTATCATGCGGCTTCGGATGCCCGCGGCGCGTGAGCGTGCCGTTGTGCTTCTGCTGGGACCTGGGCGCTGGGCGACGACGACGCCTGCCTTGGGGGTGCCCGTGTCCTTCGCGGAAATCAACGCGGCGAGCGTCGTGTGTGAAGTAGCCGAGATGCATGAGGGGCTGGTGCCAGATATCTCACTCGGAACACATTTCTTCAACGACCTGGTGGAAATGGACATGCTCTATCTGGCAATTCAGCCGGGGCGTTCGGCAAGTGTCGTCAACGAGGACGTCATTCGACGGATCCCGAATGCACTTACCAGCCTCTTGCCGGACTCGGACGCTTGGGGATCGGTGGTTCACGTCGCGCTGCAACGCGATGCCGTGCGAGTGCTCGGTGGCTGTATGACGCTTAACGTCGATGCCTTGGCGCAACGTGCCGTCCTATACGTTCGAGAGCGCGAGCGCAGCTTCTCGGAATATGAAGACAAGTGAGAATTGCGGAAGATCACGATTCCTTGGGCATTTCTTTCCAGCTTGTGCTAGGTGCCGGCCCGCGCGTTCGTTACGGCGCTGGTTCCAGTTCTGATGCTCAAGAAATACTGGCTCAACCAAGGCAGAATCGTTGATAGCGGCGAAGAGGCTGCACCGATCTTGGTCTATGTCGATCCCGACGAGATGGAGCGGCGTCAGCTGGTTGAAGAATTTGGATTGGACGAGCACACGTTGGTGTCGGCGCTCGATCCCGACGAATTGGCGCGTCTCGAATGGGAGCCCGACCATGTGGCGCTGATCTACAAGCGGCCCTCGAGCTATCAAGAGGAGGGCCGATTCATGTTTCGAGTTGCGTCGACCGGACTCTTCCTGTTCAAGGAGCGATTGATCCTCGTTCAGGCCAAGGAGCCACCGAGTCTTGAGGGGAAACTATTTACGCGCATTCCTTCGTTGCGCGGTCTGGTGTTGCGGCTGATCTCACGGTCAGTGGGTCATTTCCTCGAGCATCTCAAGGTCATCAACCTTGCCACCGATGAACTTGAGGCCAAGGTCAACGCGTCCCTCGAGAACAGATACCTCATCTACATGTTTGTGCTGCAAAAGAGCCTGGTCTATTATCTGAGCGCCATGAGTTCTAACGGCGGGCTCATCGAACGGCTGCGCAACAATACCGTCAAGCTTGAGCTTGGTACAGATGGTCCTGAATTGCTCGAGGATCTGAGTATCGAGAACGCGCAGTGCTACAAGCAAGCCGAGATATACTCAAGCATTCTTGCGAGCTTAATGGACGCGAGGGCCTCGATCGTGAGCAACAACCTCAACGTGCTAATGAAGACGTTGAACATGCTCACGATTACGATCATGGTTCCGACCTTCGTGGTGAGTGCCTTCAGCATGAATGTCCCGGTTCCGTTGTCTCACCACCATTTGTCATTTTGGTTCATCATGGCGCTAGCTGCGGCGTCTTCGGTAGCTTGGCTCGTCATCTGGAAGCGTTGGCGCTGGCTCTGAGCTAGTCCGTGGGTCGAGGCAGTCCGCGGGGACCTCGGTCTGTTCAGCTGTCTAACGCCATCGCCGTGCTGATCCGGGGCAAGCCGCCGAGTGCGACGCTCCGAATCGGGCCGAAAAATCCGGCACGGTTCCAACCAATCGACATCGGCAGAGTCCCTTGTTAGAAGGGGGCACCGCGAAAGCGTGCGGCTCCACCTCGGCCCCTAACCAATACGGAGCTCCGTGAATACCTCGACGACCCACGAACCCGAAACTGTCGAAAAGGAAGACAAGGTCCCCTTCAAGGCGAAGTTCTCCTATGCCATGGGCGGCACCACGGACATATTCGGGCATTGGTTGTATAACAGCGTTGCCAACCCGGTATTCGTCACTTTCTTTGGCTTGTCGCCGACACAGGTCAGCTATGCCGTCGGTGGGACGCGGTTGGTCGATGCCTTTACGGATCCGCTGTTTGGCTGGATCTCCGATAACACGCGGAGCAAGTGGGGACGCCGACGGCCCTTTATTCTCCTCGGATCCATTCTTGCCGGGCTAACGCTTCCTCTGCTGTTCTTGGTGCCAAGCGGCTTCAGTCACCAGCAGATCTTCTGGTTCATGCTGATTTCAGCTGCGCTCTATGCGCCAATCATCAGCGCATACAACATGCCATACCAGAGCCTCGGTGCGGAGATGACCCCTTCGTATCACGAGCGCACGAGTATCATGTCCTGGAAGGCTTACACGCAGAAGCTCTCTGGCTTGGTGACGGGTTCAGCGTTCGCGTTCATCACGCTGCCGGTGTTCTACAATCCAAGACTTCGTGGACCCGACATGGCGCGGGGAGCAGTGTGGTTTGCTGCCATCTGCGGCGCCGTCATGATCCTTTCTGGCCTGATGAACTTCTTCAACGTGCGGGAGCGCTACTACCAGAAGGCAAAGGTCCAGGAGAAGATCAAGTTCCTGAACATCTTCTCCGAAACATTCCGCTGCAAGCCCTACCTGGTTTTGCTTGGTGTCGCGCTCGTCTATGCCATTCCAACCGGCTTAGTTGGCTCATTGGGTTACTACGCAACCACCTACTATGTGTGCCCCAACAACCTGCGCCAGGCCGGCAATATCAGCATGTGGGCGGGCGTCTCGTATGCACTGCTGGGGATCTGTGGTGTTCCCGTGGCGGCCGGACTCTCACATAAGTTCGGCAAGAAATGGGCACTGACCTATACCCTGTGTGCGGGACTCGTCGCTTTTGGCTCGAGCTGGTGGCTTTACACACCTCAACACCCCTGGCTGAGCGTGCTCTGCAATGGCCTCAACGGCTTCTCGGCGACCGGACTTTGGGTCGTCCTCCCTTCTATGTGCATCGATGTCGTGGACTTTGATGAGGTTCGCAGCCACAAGCGCTTAGAGGGGGCCTTCCAGTCCACCTTCACCTGGGTTCTCAAGGTCGGAATGTCTGTAAGCATGTTCATTGTAGGTCCGCTGCTCGACAACGTCACGGGTTTCGATGTCAAGCTCAAGGTGCAGACTCCCGAAACGCTCTGGTGGATCCGGATCCTATTTGTTTCCATTCCCGTGATCGCCCTCATTGCTGCACTATTCATTCTGCAGCTTTTCCCGCTCACCCAGCGGAAGATGGCGGCGATTCGCGCTGAACTCGAAGCGCGTCGCGGCACCGTTTAGGGCAATCGCGCAGGCTCGCCAACGGGGCGCATTCTCTTGCCTCCCACCTGGCGGCTGCCTTTGCTTGACAGGGCCACTCTCGCCTTGGCTATCCAGCGTCGCCTTGGCGCAGGTGAATTCCTACTTGATGGGGCGGGCAACTAGACCGTTTGGACGAACGGCAAGGACCCAGGGCGGAGCTGCGTCTGTCAGGGAGTTCCGCTGTGACTGATAATGCCTCGCTGTTACGGTGGGGTAGAGGAATACCTGAGTGCATAGACAGGGCATTGCTGAGGGCCGGCTCATCGGAGCTTTAGCCACTCCTGTGGACGCGAATGAGTTTCATCGACTTGTGTGACATGCGCAAACTCTGCGGCAGCCCCCGGTAATGGGACGCGTCACACCATCCAGACGTAAAAAGCGATCGGATTCGATAGCGCCCATGTCGGTTGCTCAGAGCAGATTCTGGGCGTCTCATCGATCCGCCTGTGCGTAGCCGGACAAACCCAACATGAGCCTGCAACCATCCCGCCCCGAGCCTCCGTCGGATGACAAACGCTGGAAGATCGTCAATGCGGCCATGCGTCGCAATGGCGACGACGCCCACGCTCTCATCGAAACGTTGCATGCGGTCCAGGAAGCATTTGGCTACTTGGAAGACGACGGACTGCGTTACGTCGCCAAGAGCCTGCGCACCCCGCTCAGCAAGGTGTACGGTGTCGCGACCTTCTATCACTTCTTCACCCTGAAGCCGCAGGGTGAACACAACTGCGTTGTCTGCACGGGTACGGCTTGTCACATCAAGGGCGCACCGGCGCTCCTCTTGGCCTTGAAGGCGCATTTTGGCGTCGGACCAGGTGAGACCTCGGCTGACAACAAGCTCAGCGTGGTTTCGGCGCGTTGCATTGGGTCCTGTGGGCTCGCTCCGGCGGTAGTCCTCGACGGGACGGTCATGGGTAACCTATCCCCGCAAATTCTTGTGGCGCGGGTTGACAAGGAGATCGACTGATGGCTACCGACGAACTGGTCGCGTTGAGAAACAAGGCGGACCAACGCAGGCGTCCTCATCGGATCTGCGTATGCACGGCGGCGAGCTGTCAATCGATTGGCGCCGACCGTGTGGCAAAGGCGCTGGAGGCTGCGGTAGCGCTTGCCGAGCGCGAGAAGGAAATCGAGGTGCGCGCCGTTGGCTGCATGGGACTGTGCTCTGCCGGACCTCTCGTTACTGTCGAAAACGACGCGAGCTCGCTGCTGTATCGAAGCGTGACCGAGAACGACGCGCCGGCACTGTCTGCGAGTGTCGGAGCTGCGCCCGTCGAACGTCTGCTCTGCCCGACCAACGTTCCGTTCTTTGCTCGACAGCACAAGATCGTCCTTGCGAACTGCGGCCGCGTGCACCCTGAACGGATAGAGGACTACGTTGCCGTGGACGGCTACGGCGCCCTATATCGCGCCTTGAGCGAGATGACTCCCGCCGAGGTTCTTGCGGAAGTGGCTGCCAGTGGACTGCGTGGTCGCGGCGGAGCCGGGTATCCGACGGGGCTCAAGTGGCAAACCGTCGCAAAGAGTACAGATTCCGTTAAGTACGTGGTCTGCAATGCGGACGAAGGCGATCCCGGCGCCTTCATGGACCGCAGTGTTCTTGAAAGCGATCCGCATCGCGTCCTCGAGGGCATGGCGATTGCGGCCTATGCCGTGGGAGCGAAGCTCGGCTACGTCTACGTGCGAGCGGAATACCCCCTGGCCATCAGTCGACTCCGCATCGCCATTCGTCAGGCCAAGGCCGCCAACCTCCTGGGACAGAGCATTGCGGGCACCCGCTTCGAATTCTCGGTAGACATTCGTCTCGGCGCTGGTGCATTCGTTTGCGGAGAGGAGACGGCACTGCTGGCGTCGATCGAGGGGCGTCGCGGGCAACCACGCTCGCGACCGCCGTATCCTGCCGAAAAGGGGCTGTTTCGGCGGGCAACTCTGATCAACAACGTGGAGACCTTCGCTAATATCGCTCCGATCATCGACCACGGTAGTGCCAAGTTCGCCTCGATTGGCACGGAGCGCAGCAAGGGCACGAAGGTGTTCGCGTTGGCAGGTCAAGTCAAGAACACGGGCCTGATCGAGGTGCCAATGGGGATCAGTCTGCGGGAAGTCGTCGAGGACATGGGAGGAGGCGTCCCCTCGGGTGGCAGAATCAAGGCAGTTCAGACGGGCGGTCCTTCCGGTGGCTGCATTCCCTACGAACATCTGGATATGCCGGTTGACTACGACTCACTGCAGAAGGTCGGCTCGATCATGGGTTCGGGGGGCATGATCGTCATGGACGAATCATCCAACATGCTGGAAGTGGCGCGCTACTTCATGGAGTTTTCCATGAGTGAATCCTGCGGCAAGTGCGTGCCCTGTCGCGTCGGAACCTATCAGATGCACGAGATCTTGGCCCGCATGCAGAACGGAATGGCGAGTGGCGGTGATCTTGCCTTGCTCGAAGAACTCACGCGCACCGTTAGCGAGACGAGTCTATGCGGATTGGGTCAGAGCGCACCCAACCCGATCAAGAGCACTCTGCGCTACTACCGCTCCGAATACGAGGCAGCGCTACGGAATTCGCGTCCGATAATGCCATTGACGGAAGAAGGTGTGGAATGACCGGGCCAGCGCGGGTAGTCACGCTTCGAATCGACGAGCGCGAGGTGAGCGCTCGTGAGGACGAGACCATCTTGCAGGTGTCTCGTGACAACGGGATCTTCATCCCCACCTTGTGCTGTCTGGAGGGGCTAAGCTCTTGGGGAGCATGTCGGTTGTGCCTGGTCGAGGTGCGTGGCGGCAGCAAACTGCTGGCTGCTTGCGCGACCCTGGTCGCTCAGGATATGGAAGTCTTGACTGACACCCCTCGGATCTTGGCGCACCGCCGAACGATTCTCGAGTTGCTGTTCTCGGAGAGGAACCATGTTTGCTCGGTCTGCGTTGCCAACGGCAAGTGCGAGCTGCAGCAACTGGCCCAGCGTTGCGGAGTGGACCACATTCGGATCCCCTATCGCTACCCGGACCTGCGGCTTGACCTGTCCAACGATCTGTTTCGCCTCGACCCCAATCGATGTGTGCTTTGTACGCGTTGCGTTCGCGTCTGTGACGAAATCGAAGGGGCTCACACCTGGGACGTCATGGGCCGAGGGATAGAGTGCCAGGTGATTACGGATCTGAAGGCGCCCTGGGGCGAATCGGAAAGTTGCACGAGCTGTGGCAAATGCGTGCATGTATGTCCGACTGGAGCTCTCACTCAACGCGGGACGGCGATTGCCGAGGTGCATCGCCATCGCGAATTCCTTCCGTACTTGACCCTGATGCGAGGTGAACGTGACTAGTCCAGTACAATTGCAGGCGACAACCCGTCGTCCTCGTCTGGCCACCGTGTGGTTGGACGGCTGCTCGGGCTGCCACATGTCGCTGCTCGATCTCGATGCTCGAATCGTCGAGATCGCGGCGCAATGCGATGTCGTCTACGGCCCACTGGTGGACGCGAAGATCGTTCCCGAGGGGATTGATCTGACATTGATCGAAGGTGCAGTAAGTAGCGATCACGACTGGCATCTGGCGGTGGCACTGCGAGCCAACTCGAAGTTGCTCGTTGCATTTGGCGACTGCGCCGTCACTGGCAACGTCCCCAGCATGCGTAACGTCCTCCCACTTTCCGCCCTCTATCAGCGCGCATTTAGTCAGACCGCGGCGCAAGGTACCGACCACCCCAGCGACGGACTGCCGCGGCTGCTTGACCGTGTTCTGCCGGTGCATCAAGTGATCGACGTCGACCTGTTTCTGCCGGGATGCCCGCCTTCGGCGGACGCCATCTATCATGTTTTGTCGGATGTGCTGGCTGGGCAGAAGCCAGAACCATTGAAGCTTACCAGGTTTGGCGCCTAGCCATTGCAAGGAAGTACCGCATGCCTACCGTGACGATTGAGCCCATCACTCGCATCGAGGGACACGCAAGAATTACGCTGCACATGACTGAGGCGGGTGAGGTCGATCAGGCCAAGTTTCACATCACCCAGTTCAGGGGTTTCGAGAAGTTCTGCGAGGGGCGACCGTTCCCTGAGATGCCATCGCTTACGGCTCGCACTTGCGGCATCTGCCCCGTTAGCCATCTCGTTGCATCGAGCAAAGCTTGCGATGACTTGATGGCCGTGCAGATCCCGCCTGCGGCGGTGCGGCTGCGGCGGGTGATGAATCTGGCGCAGATCTTACAATCTCATGCGCTAAGCTTCTTCCACCTCTCGTCACCGGATCTGCTACTCGGGTGGGAATCGGATCCCCAGGCGCGCAACGTGTTCGGTCTCATGCGTGAGCACCCGCAGTTGGCGCGCGATGGCATTCGATTGCGTCAAATTGGCCAAAGTATCATCGAGCGCCTTGGCGGCAAGCGCGTGCATCCAGCGTGGATCGTTCCGGGCGGCGTGCAGAGCCCGATGTCCCAAGAAGTGCGGACCTCGATCCGAGCCTGGCTTCCTGAAGCCATGGAGATTGCAGAACGCACGTATCGCCTGTATCGCGGGATGGTTAAGCGCTTCCACGACGAAGTCGAGAACTTTGGAGCCATGCCCACGATGTTTATGGGCATGGTTGACGCAAAGGGCAATCTCGACCACTACGATGGCCTCTTGCGCATCAAGGATGCAGAGGGACACATCATCGAGGAAGGTGTTCGAGCCGAAGACTACCAGGATGTCATTGCAGAGGCGGTTGAGGCGCATTCATTCGTCAAATCGCCCTACTATCGTCCCATGGGGTATCCGCACGGACTGTACCGCGTTGGGCCGTTGGCGCGTCTCAACGTCATTGAGCGCTGCGGTACGCCGATTGCGGACGATGCGCTGGACGATTTTCGGGCATTGTCGCCGGACAAGCCGGTCAGCAGCAGCTTCCACTATCACTATGCTCGACTGGTGGAGATCCTCTACGTGATCGAGCGACTCGACCAACTGACGGCGGATTCCAACATTCTCGACACTAAGGTGCGAGCTCGCGCGCGTGGCAACAAGAATCGAGGGATCGGGATCTCCGAAGCCCCGCGCGGCACGCTGATTCACGATTACTCGATTGATGACGAGGGGCGCATCGTCGCGGTAAATCTTATCATCGCTACGGGCCATAACAATCTGGCGATGAACCGGAGCGTCTTACAGGTGGCCCGGCGCTACGTGCGCGGTCCGGACATCGCGGAGTCGATGCTGAATCGAGTTGAGGCCGTTATTCGCTGCTATGACCCGTGCTTGAGCTGTGCATCGCACGAGATCGGCCGGATGCCTCTCGACGTGCGCATGGTCGATGCGCAGGGAACCGAGCTGAAACGTGTCTTGCGCGGGTAGGTCAGAATTGCCAGAAATCGTAGTTATCGGCTTTGGCAACACGCTCAGACAGGACGACGGGTTTGGTCCCGTAGTCGTCGAGCAATTATCGGAGCGGATCAGCGACGAACGCGTCGAATGCATCACTCGAGGTACGCTCACGCCAGAACTCGCTGCGACGCTGGCAACGGCTCGGCACGTGTTTTTCGTTGATGCCTGTGCCGAGTTGGCGCCGGGAGTAGCGCAGAAGCGGCGGATCGATTGCGACGAGGCGGCGGACGTATCGCTGGTGCATTTTCTTTCACCCGAAGCCCTGCTGGTTTGGACAGAGCGTGTCTACTCGAGGACTCCTAGGGCGGAGTTGTGGCTCATCGGGGTCGAGCAAACGGGATTGTCGGAAGAGCTTACTTCGCTCGTGGCCGGGAAGGTGGATCGATTCGTGACGGAACTGTACGAAGCGATTGCGCGCATTCTGGGCGCAGCGCCAAGCGAGTGAGGCACGGTCACAGTAGCTTCGTGCGGGAGCTGCGCCGGACTAACCCAAGAAGCAAGACTCATCCGCCTTGGCAATTTGAGTAGCCGGTCGTTGCAATGAGGGGTGCAGTCCCAACGCGTTCTGTCCCAGGATCCGCTCGACATCACCCGGGGCAAGGGGCAGCGCGCGAACGAGCTTCAGGCAGCGCTTTTGCGACAGCCAAGGTGAGTCGCTGCCAAAAAGAATGCGGTCGTGGGCGTGGTGGCAGAGGATCCTCTCGAGTTGCACTGGCGAGAGTTGATGGATGTACGAAGTATCCAGATAGACGTCGGTGCCGACGAGATACTCCACTACCTCGTCCCAGGCTTGCCAACCACCAACATGCGCGGCGATCATCACCAAGTCTTGGACGCGATGACGTACCCGCGCGAGCCTGCGAGGCGCCGAGCTTTCGTCGCCTGGAAAGGCAATGTCGAATCCGGCGTGGAAGAGAATGAACAAGCCGAGCTGGGCCGCTTTGGCGTACAGGGGAAACATCTCGTCAGCATCGATAACGAAACGTTGGAACTGCGCGTGGAGTTTTATTCCTGGGAGGCCCGCTTCGGCAATGGCTTCGAGTTCTTCTGACCAAGTTGGGGACAGCGGATGCACCGAACCGAGTGGCACGATGCGGTCCGATGCGATCTGTTGGGACCACTTGAGAATCGCAGGGCCCTGCTCGGGGCGAGTGGCAATGTTGGCAACGAAGACCTGCCGGACCCCGGCTTCAGTCATGGAATCTTGAAGACTGTCTAAGGTTCCGTCGCGAACCGGTTTCCACTCGCCTAGGGGCGCGGATAGGATCTCCATGGCCTTGGGTGCCAAAAAGTCGGGGAAGGCATGCG
Organism: uncultured Polyangiaceae bacterium; assembly: GCA_964454965.1. Taxonomy (GTDB): domain Bacteria; phylum Myxococcota_A; class Polyangia; order Polyangiales; family Polyangiaceae; genus FEN-1139. Next base: position 45,037 of record CAYVXY010000016.1, read on the forward strand.
TGTGGACGTCTAGGATCATGGTTGGTGCGACGAAGTGGTGAGCGGATTCTAACTCACTTGGTGGCAGGTCCAGGCGTTATGGCGTAAATCGGCCGGCATGTATTCTGTTTCAGCGTACCGTAAGCGCTACCATCGCGCCGGGACTTCTCCCGGATGAACCGTGTCTTTGGTCGTACCGCTGGAATTGGTCTGGAAGTCGCGCTGTTGTGTCTGTGCGCGGCCAAGCCTGTTGATGCGCGTTCGGTTCGGCGCCTATTCGAACCAACCGATCTAGAATGGGAGAGTTCAGGAACCGCTGAACTGGATGTGCAGCTGGGGGCGATTCGCGGGCCAGACGTCTTTCGTGCAGCGGTGCCAGATTTTGAGTTTGATCTTGGCATCACCAAGCAACTGGAACTCGACATCGACGGTGCCTTTGGTCTCGAGGGCCCAGACAGTGGTTCTCTCCACTACGATCACCTAACTTCTGACAATCTGTGGCTGGCACTCAAGGCAGGGCTTCTGTCATTCGAGGATCGGGCACGGTCCCGGGTCTTGTCTTCTGGTTTGCAGCTAGGCCCGAAGCTGCCAACGGCGAGTCAGGCCCAAGGGGTGGGTGTCGAAAGTTTGTTTCTTCTGGGCATTGGCTTCGAGCACACTCATGTGATCCTGAATCTGGGTGCGCTGCTCGATCCATCGATTGGAGGCACGAGTCGTCCGTGCGGCTTCGAGGGTGGCGTCGACTTCGATCTCGATCTTGACCAAAGTGGGAAGTGGTCGCTGACAGGCGAACTTGGAACCGTCAGGTTCCTCTCTCCAGATGCGAACCAGTTGCACACGACGGCGGGCCTCGCCTGGAATCCGACCGACGCCGTGACGTTCTCTCTGGTTGGTTTGGCTGGACTACTGCGCGGCAGCGATCGGTACGGGATCCTCGTCGGCATGTCTCCGAAGATGCGACTCTGGGGTGGGTAGCAGCGGAAGGGCGCAGCACCCGTTGCGTGGTCCGTGATTATACGGTCACGTGTCCGTCGCTACATCGACCCACTCCTTTACCGGATTCTCGCAGGAGGCTCCTCGCATCTTCGGACAATGGTGAAAGTTCGGACAATCGGCACAACGACCCCGAATGAGAAATGGTTTCGAACCATTCGGCGGGGTGCTCGGTCGTGGCTGCGATGCCGGGGGCTCGTCGTTCAGGTGAGCTTCGACTTCAGGATCGGCCATGCGGAATTCATGTAGGTTGCCAAATTGGCTGCGTCGTCCAGCGTGTAGTCAGTCTTCTTGTTACCGACGCCCACCACCAACACAATCTTCTGGCCTTCGAAGATAGGGAAGTTCATGTGACGTCGGACGTCGACATGCCCTTCGGGATAGCCCTTCTTGGTCGGCTTCACCAGGCCCTTGTAGTCATTCGTGATTACCGGCTTGCGCTCGCGAATCGCGTCACCCCATAATCCCGTTTCTTCCAATTTGTAGAAGAGCGGTTTGTCTATGGTCTTGCACATGAGCATCGCGGACATCGACCATCCGATCATCGTCAGGCTCTTTTGGTCAGCCGCGACAGTTGCAAAGTAGGCTAGCGACGATTCGCAAATGCTGCAAAGTGCCGTGTTAATCCCCTGCTTTATGCCATCGAGGGGTCTATCGGCCTGAAGTGGAAGACCAGCCATCGCCTCGGTTAGCGCACTATTCATCGACTATCTCCTTCGAGGACTGAAACGGCGGCTTTCATCGCTGCGTAAGTCGGATTCTGAAGGATGCCGCAACTGTCACGGCGTCCGGCTCACTCGAGCGATCGTCCATAGCCGCGGTTCCTCCAGGCGCAGACCCAAGAAATCACGGCAAGATTGCCCTGGCTGGCTTGCCATGGGGCATTTACCGGACGCCCAGCCACTGCCTGGCGTCCCGGCGTTACACTTCTGCAAACACCCCTTAGCCTTCCGGTTGGACGTCGGGGCACTCATACAGCACCTCGAGCTTGGCATCGCAGTCCGAGCGCAAAAGCTCGCACGCCTCCGGACATAGTTCGGCATCCTGAAAGCTGAGGAAGCGGAAACCCCAAGTGCAGGCGTGGAATCGTTCTGGATCGCCGTAAACACGCATGCGCTGGCCATTGCCCAGCGTGATCACAGGCGTCACGAGCGACATGTGTTTGAGTATGGGATTGATCGGGGCACTCGTGTACAGGGAAAACTTGCAGGTTTCACGCACCGATTGCGAAAAGACCTGGCCGAGAACCGAGCCTAGATTCCAATACGAACCATCAGCGAGACTAAAATGGCAATCTGACACCGCTGCTTCGACAGTGCATTCTGGCTTGACCGTGCCTCCCTCTCGCGCAGCTGCTGTCAGCCAGTTGGTTTGCTCGGAGTAGCCAACCGCATTGACGACGAAGGTCTTGAGTCCCTTAGCGTTGGAACTCGAAATCACTTTCGTGATTGCCGCGGTGGCGGCTTTGGCGTCGTCGATGGAACCGTTGCCGAGCCAACCGCTTGCTGGATCGTTTGCAGGGCTTGGAGCGACACAACCCGGGTCGATAGAAGGCATGGCATCGTTGACCCAAACGATAGCCTTCGAGTCAGATGAACCATCGGCGAGGACTCGGCCGCTGAGATAGCTCAACGCGTCTGCCATGGGGCTGCCCCCGGTGGGCTCGACGCTGTCGAGCAGTTGCTGCATCGAAGCGGTTGCGGCTGCCGGATCGTCCAGCCAGGTCCAGTAGCTGCCTTGCGAGGTATCGATACAGGCGTCGGACTCTTGTGGTTGGATGGTCGTGGTCTGAGCGCTGGACATGCCCGGGTAGACGAGCATACCTACCGAACGCGCCTGGCAGTTGTCCATCGTCAACATATCGTCGAGGGCCTGCTTGACCTTGCTGCGTGCGGCCTGCCATACGCTTTCCGTCGTGCCGTCTGCCGCCTTCTGTTTCGAATTCATCGATTCACTGGCGTCGATGAGCCAGTAGAGCGAGGTGCGCTGCGCCGTCGGCGTTACGACTTGCTTGTCACAAGTGGATTGGGTTAGTGCTTGATACTGCTCTTCGGAGAGCGGCTCCGTGATTCTGGGCGCGGTACCGTCCGAACTACCGCCGGCACCGCTTCCACCCGCAATGCTCGACGCGTCGGCGCTGCGACCGCCACACCCGGTTGCCAGAAGCGCCCCTCCTACCCAACCACACCATCGCCAAGTCATTGTCAACCTCTGCCCGAATCATGCATCGGCCGGCAGTGAAAAGCCCGTCGACTGCGACTCCTTTTCGCGTCAATGCTGCAATGTTCTTCGTCAAGGCTCAGTAGGAGAGTTGGTGTCGGGAGCCGTGACAGCCGCAGGTGGGGTTTCGAGTACACCTTCCCAGCGGGCAATGACGGCGGAGGCAAGCCCGTTGCCGATGACGTTGATGGTGGTGCGCGCCATGTCCATCAATTCGTCCACGGCGAGAATCATGGCCACCCCGGCTTCACCGGGCAGACCGAAGCTCTGACAGGTGCCCGCGATGATGACGAGTGTCGCGCGCGGCACCCCCGCGACGCCTTTGGAGGTGAGCATGAAGGTGAACACCATCGTAATCTGCTGTGCCACCGTCATTTCGATTTTGGCAGCCTGCGCGATAGTGAGCGATGCGAGCACCAAGTAAAGTGTGGAGCCGTCGAGGTTGAATGAATACCCCGTGGGGATGACGAAGCTAGCGACGCGACGCGGGACGCCGAAGGCGACGACCTCCTCGAGTAGCTTGGGTAGTGCAGCTTCGCTTGAAGCGGTCGAAAAGGCGGTGATTGCTGGTTCGCGCAGCGCCGTAAGGAAGCGGCCGACTCGGATCCCGCAAATGAGCATGATCGGGACGAAGACCAGGCCGAACAAGACCAAGAGGGCGAAGTAGAGGCTACCCACCAAGATGGCGTAGTTCTTGATGAGCATGAACACCGCTGGCCAACCCTTAACGATCACGCCAGCGACTTCGTGCCCCGCTGCCATGTGCGAAACGTTGTAAGCCATGGCGCCGAACACGCCAAGCGGAGTAAGCCGCATGACGAGATCAGTGTACTTGAACATGGTCTGCGCCACGGTCTCGAACAGCGCGAGCAGCGCCTTGCCGGCAGGCCCCACCCGCGTCAGGCTGATGCCAAATAGCGTGGCGAAAACCACGATGGGCAAGATGTCGCCCTTGGCGGCATGTTCGAACAGATTCGACGGGAATAGATGCAGCGCCGTGTCCCATCCGCTCGGTGGCTTGGCGAGTGCAACAGGGTGCCCCGTGAGATCGAGCGGCAGGTTGTCGCCTGGGCGCAACACATTGCCCACCAAGAGCCCAATGCCGAGCGCGATGGTGGTGACCACCTCGAAATAAAGCAAAGCCTTGGCCCCGATGCGACCGACCGACTTCAGATCTCCAGTTTGCGCGATGCCGACAACGATCGTCGAGAACAGCAGCGGGATGATAAGACCCTTGATGAGCGAGATGAAGGCCTTGGACAGAAAGTGAAAGAACTCGTAGGCCGTTGGGTGCAGGTCGCTTGGCAGCGAGCCGCCCAGCAGAATGCCAAGCCCTACTCCCGCGAAGATGTGGAGCGTCGAATTTCTGTACCAGGGGCGCGGTCGAGCCTTGCTCAAGGGATGGCCAATCCGTCCCGAATCACGGTCCCACAAGTGAAGCGGGTCACAACGGCAGCTTTAGCCACCGCGACATATACTCCCGCACCGAGGATCCTCCTCATCGCCGTGCCAGCGGTAGACATGTTCGAATCCTAGCCTCGCCTACTCTCGAAGACCAAGACTTTCCCGGATGGCTACTTCGGACTCGTGGCGCGTCGAATTCTCGAAGCTTTCCGGGGTGAGGGGCTTCGGTCCCACAGTGCAACGAGCGGGAGCAAGCAGGTTGCGGGTCTTCACGTCGGGGATTCGTGAAACTTATGCCGCATGGCCAAAATCCGCAACTGGGGCTAGCATGGCATGGTTCACGGTCCCAACTCGAATGCAAACCCAGCAGCGCCTCTGTTCAGAATGCGGTGAACCTATTGGCCCGAAGCGGCTGCAGGCTGTGCCTGATGCACAACAGTGTTTCGATTGCGCGAACCAGGGCGCTGGTGTAGCGCCCGTAGTTGCACCACGAAAGTCGCTTCCTTCAAAGCCCATCGTCACAACGCACCACCTGAAACGCTACCTGATGAACGTTGGGCAAAAGACTGATCCGAAAGCCTTATTTCGGACCCTAGTGCGGGTCAACTACCTATTTCCCCACATCAGTGCTGCGGAGATGACGCCGATATTCATTCATTGGAGCCAACAGACGAATTCGCCGTTTGACCAGGCACAGGTTACCCAGCTCGTGCTCGATGCCAAGCAGTGGGTAAAGGACCATCCGAACAAGGTGGGCTAATCGACGGAAAAATGTTGGTCACGACGTAGGGTTTCGCGCGTCCTCGGCCCAGACTCGGAAGTTCTCTAGCTTGTTCGGACCGAAGGTTGTGTTCAGGGCCACATCAGCGGCGTCCCGACCCTGAGCGATGAGCACGCGACCGATGCGCGGCGCATTGTTCCTGGGGTCGAAGACATGCCAAGCGCCACCCAAGTAAGCCTCGAACCAACCGGCGAAGTCCATGGGCGCGTACGGAGGCGGAAGACCGATGTCGGTTAGGTAGCCTGTGCAGTAGCGGACCGGAATGTTCATGCAGCGGCAGAGCGTCACGGCGAGGTGCGCATAGTCGCGGCAGACTCCACGGCGGTCGTTATACACCTCCCAGGCAGTCTTGGTTGGGTTCGCGAATTCGTACCCGAACTCGATGTGCCGATGCACGAAGTCGCAGATCGCCTGGACGCGACCCCAGCCTGGTGGCGACTTGTCGAAGAGTCCCCACGCGATGTCGTTGAAGCGATCCGTCTCGCAGTAGCGACTGCCCAGAAGGAACACCAGAACGTCGTCGGGGAGCGCGTCGACCGGGTGCTGTTGCGCGCCGCTGACGACCGGATCGGGCTGACCAGGATCGTTGAGCAAGGCTTCGGCCCAGATGCGAAGCGGGCCAGCCGGAGCCACGATGCGGTGACACCAATTGCCGAAGCCGTCGCGGTAGGCCCTGACGGGAATCGACGGGTTCGTGAGTAGGTGATCGGGCCTCACCAGATCCGAGGCGCGCGAGTAGTGAACGCTCAATGTTAGGATCATTGGCGTCGGTTGCGGGAAGCTGTAGCGGAGTTCGTAACCGAGCCGAATTTGCACGGGTGAGCTCGAACTCGTGGGGATCTGCATGGGGCCGTCCTTTGGCTCCGTATACATAACACGCGCGGCTGCGCAGCGGAGTCCGGCCAACTCGACCCAATCGCGCGATCGCGTCAGATGCGTTGCGCTATATGGCGCTCGCATCACTCCCGAAACCTCCGCGACGCTTTCAGCGTGTCAGTGATTCACTTTGTCGAGTGACTGGGGGCGCAGGGCTGCTGACGCTTCTTGCGTGGTAGTTGCCGCTGATCTGGCTGCAATTCCAGTGCATTGACTGGAGAAACGTTTGTGACTCCTGCGCTATGGCAAGCAGCACCGTTCGCCACCGGGGACGAGTCCTTCCGCGCATTGGTGAGCAAGCGTCAGCAGCCGCTCGGTCCACATCACGCAAAGCTGTACGTAGACGCTACTCGCCTTCGGCGGTGGATCCGTCTCGTCGGTTCGATTGGGGGCCACTGCACCTGGCGCTGTATTTTCGTCGGTCATCGATTCCTCGCCGTAGTTTGACGTTGGGTGGCTATCACCTACCTCTCCTGGGCGAGGTGGCAGGCTTGATCGGACTGCTCTCAGTTGCCGGAACAGAGGCGCCTCGCGCCAAATGCGCGAAAATGTTGCTCGGCGAATATTGCCTGCGGCCTGCCTGAATGCTGGGCAAGGAAACACGTCGCCGTTTGCTGCAATGCACACGTAGTTGCTACCCGCGCCGCAACCGCGGCGCTCCGGAGAGGGTGAAACGTGGGGCGGCAAGAGGTACGCGCGGACGTGGTCCTCGACACCCAGTTCTGCGACTAGCGCTTTTGGCGCGCGCACATCATGAGCATTTTGCTGCATGACTGGCGTCTTCACGCGGACGTGGAACTTCTGGCGGAAGATCAAGTTGCATTCCTCTGTCAGCTCGAGGTGGAGGGTCAGCGGGATGGACATGGCTGCTGCCTTTGCCAAGATGCTCTGCCGGAACTCCGAGAATGTCGATTCGTTCACGTTCGCTGAACCTCACGCTCGCGGTGCCAGTAGTCTTAGGTCTACCATCTGTGCCAAGAGCTGTCTTACATCAGAATCGATCTGTTCTGATGCTGGAGCGTACCTTTGCTGCGGCTGCATAACGATCTCGCGAAGTGTGGCCCTTCCATCGCACAGGTTCCAGACTTCACCTGCGGTTCGATTCACCGCAGTAACTGTGCCTTGCTCAGCTGAAACGATCAAGGTCTCGTCTCCGACCCTGTTCCACGCACAGCTTGAGCTAGGGCGCGGCACCCATTCATGATCGAATGAAATCATGATACCTCAAACAGTCGTTCCGGTGGCGCCGCCATCTCTCGGGGAGCGTCAGAAGTTGAGCTAACGCCGTGGGTAGTGGCAGGCGACTGCCCGATGAGCCGCTTGACAGTGTGCGTCATATTCAGTTCTCGCCATGTCGACCGCACAGTAATTCTGCTGAAAGAATATTTGGGAGTCGCGGTCGATTTGTCGGGGCACCTTTGGCTACCGTGGGGTTCGGGGCAAGGATGATTGGCGTCGTGCCCCATATCACCTGTTTTTTTGCGTGACTTCTGGGCTGCCGGTGGGGCGGACGGTGCCGATGCCGCTAGCGTTGCCGAAACTGTCACCTGTTCTTGACGAGACGCCGATCTGGACGACACTCGTCTGGCGGATGCAACTTGGGACCCATGCCTCTTGAACTACCGCTACTTGACTCGGTCGATTTGGACGCGACCATGGCCGTCGTGAAGGAGAGCTTTGATGCCTGTGTAGCTCGAGATTACGCGCAGGACGGGCGCGATCTGTTCGCCCGGGTTGTAGACGCCGAGTACTTGTGCACGCTACGGAAACGGCAGGGCTTCACGCTCGTCGCCAAGTTGGATGGTCGCTCGGTGGGCATGTGCGCATTCCGAGACCGAAGTCATGTCACGTTGTTCTTTGTGCTGCCGGAATTGCAGGGGCGAGGGATCGGCAGAGAGTTGTTCGACGCCGCCGTAGAGCGAGTGCGCCGGAATGTGCCTGGTGTCACCGTGCTACAGGTCCATTCGTCGCCAGTGGCGGTGCCCATCTACGAGGCCCTGGGGTTTTCGGTTACAGGACCTGAAGAAGTGGAAGGTGGCATGCGCTACGTACCGATGGAGCTGTGTCTTGCGAAGCTGTTCGCGCACGCTGAGTAGCTCTATGGCAGGTCGGGCTGCACCTATGTCACCCGTCGAGGCACCGGCGAACAGTTTCGAGCAGTTCTTGCGGCGAGGCCGGCTTCTGGATGAAGTTTTGCCCCAACTGCAGGGTAAGCTCCCGACCGGCGATGTCCGCGCTATAGCCACTAGTGAAGATGACTCGGAGCGCCGGCATGCGTGCCTGCAAACGGGCTGCAAGTTCAAGCCCGCTCATGTCTTCGGGCATCACGATGTCGGTGAACAAGAGGTGGATTGCGTCTTGGTGCTGCTCCGCAATCTTCAGCGCCGCGACACCATGGCTCGCTTTCAACACCCGGTAACCAACGCGCTCCAGCACGGCACAGGTCAGCATACGGACTGCGTAATCATCTTCAACCAGGAGGATTGTTTCCGTGCCGCCGCGCGGTTTGGCCTTCGGTATGACTTCGACCGACGACTCACCCGTTGCCTCGGTGGTAGGCAGATAGATCTGAAACGTGGTGCCACGCCCGACCTCGCTTTCCACGCTGAGCGAGCCGCCGTGCTGTTTGACGATTCCGAAGACCGTGGCAAGACCAAGACCCGTGCCTTTGCTCGGGCCTTTGGTGGTGAAGAACGGATCAAAGATCTGGGACAGAAGTTCCGGGGCAATGCCGCTACCAGTGTCGGTGACACGCAGACATACGTGGCGTCCAGGCGAAGACTCCGGGAGCGCTGCGGCTTGCTCCTCGGTGAAGGACCGCTCAGAGGTTTCAATGTAAAGCCGCCCTCCGCCAGGCATGGCATCGCGGGCATTGACGACGAGGTTTAGGAGTACTTGATCGAGCATGCCGGCGTCAGCCCGGGTGAGCAGCGGGTTCGGGTGAAGGTTGAGTTGCAGACGCACGTCCTCACCCACGATGCGTTGCAGCATCTTGGTCAAGTTGGTGACGACTACATTGAGATCCAATTGGCGTAGCTGCATGACCTGGCGACGGCTAAAGGCGAGCAATTGACGTGTGAGAGTCGCCGCTCGCTCCGCCGCACTGATGATTTGCTGTGCCGAATCCTTCGATTCGCTCGAGAGCTCGTCAGCTACCAGCAGCAGGGAACCATAACCTAGGATGACCGACAAAAGGTTGTTGAAGTCGTGCGCCACGCCGCCTGCGAGTTGACCGATGGCTTCCATCTTCTGGGACTGGCGGAATTGCTGCTCTAGCTTTCTCTGTTCCGTGATGTCACGAAATACCCAGATCCTTCCATAGTATTTCCCGTACTTGTCTCGGACCGGTGAGGAAGATTGGTCTAGAACGGTTCCATCGATCAGCTCGACCACATCGCGGTTGATCTCGTCACAATGCGAATTGAGATGGGCGATTCGAGCAGCGAACTGCTGGGGATTCTTCGTCTGGTTGGCGATGAACTGGACCTGTACGGCATCATCTTCCTGCTCAACGATCTCGGGTGGAATCTTCCAAAGTTCGTTCATGCGCTGGTTTTGGAGCAGCTTCTTACCCTCGTTGTCCACGACGCCAATGCCGTCCAGTGAGGAGTCTACCTGGGCCTCCAAGAATGCCGTCTTCCAGCGCAAGCCGTCCTCCGCTGTCCGACGCATTGTCTCGTTCCGGTTGACCTCTAGGGCGAAGGATATGTCCAATGCCAGTTCGTCGAGTAGGCAGAGTTCCTCCTCGTCAAAGAAATCGGCCGTCTTCGCATAGAGGTTGAACGTGCCGATCACGTCAGCATCGATCTTCAATGGCAACGACACCATAGAGCGAATGCCTTCCTGCAATGCCGTGGTGCACCATGGCGATTTCGGCGGGTCCCGCTCGGTGTCGTTGCAGATGCAATGCTGGCCAGTGCGCAGAGCAGGTGCTAGACCGTCGCGGTCGAGCAGCGCACTGTCGACCAACGCGCGCAGAGTTTGGAGAGAGTCGTCCGTCGCGCCTGCGTGTGCGGTGATTTCAAAACGTTGCCCTGTCGCGTCCACCAGACCGATCCATGCCAGGAGAAACTGGCCCTTTCCGACGGCGATTCGACAAGCCGTCGTCAGCAGCACCTGCGGATCCTTGTCGCGCACGATGGCCTGGTTGATGTCGCTCAACACGGCGTAGGTGCGATTCAACTGCTGAATGCGCAATTCAGCCCGCTTGTGTTTTGTAATGTCGAGCGACGTCCCTACCGCGCGGACGGCGCAACCCGCTGCATCGCGCAGAACCAGCATTGAGGCGCTGAGGTGCCGTACCGGACCAAGCGACGGATTGGTCCGATGCTCGTAGTGGATCGGCTCGGTAGCTTTCGGGATGCGCGACTGCACGTCCAGAATGATCGCGCGATCCTCCGAGTGAACCAGGTCCAGGAATTCCTCGAGAGGAGGCGTGTCCAGCGCAGGGTCACGGTAGTACAGTCGCGACATCTCGGCGGACCATGTACCCTGTGACGTCAGCAGATCCAATTCCCAACTGCCGAGATGGGCACGGGCCTGCGCCGCCGCGAGGCTGGCCTCGCTTGCAAGCAACGCCGCCTCCGCTCGTTTACGCTCGGTGATATCCCGGACGAAGGAGAAATTGAGCGCCTTTGCTCCGACCTGGAGGCAATTGGCGTTGACCTCGACCGGATACACTTGGCCGGCCTTGGTTCGGTGAAAGGTTTCGAACGTCATGCTGCCGCACGCTTGCAGTCTCTCCCAGTGCGATTCCCAGTTGGCGCGCGGAAAACCTGGATCCAGATCGAAAACTTCCATCGCGAGCAGTTCGGATTCGGAATAGCCAAGCCGCTGGCAGGCCGCTTCGTTTACGTACAGCACTTGCCCCGCAGGGCTAATCCAGAAAACGCCGTCACCAGCATGATCTACGCAAAGACGCATCAACTGCAGCGCTTCGTCGGCCCGCTTGCGTTCAGTTACGTCGCGTAATATCCCCAAGCGGCGACCGTCGGGTAACACCGTTGCGCTAAATGCGCCGGTGAACAACGATCCGTCCTTGCGGCGACACTGCCATTCACTACTCACGACTCCGCTGGCGTTCAAACGGGACGCCTCCAGCGCTAAGCGAGCTGCTTCGCTACTGACGACCAGATCGGTGTTTCTCATCGTTAGCAACTCGTCCAGGCTGTAGCCGAACATCCGACAGCCCGTCGCATTGGCGTCCAACAGGTGACCCTGCGCATCCGATACCAGGATGGCATCCGAGGCGGATTCGACGAGTGTGCGGTATTGGGCCTCGCTGTCGCGCAGGGCCTGCTCGGCACCTCGGCGCTTAGTAGTCTCCAGTACCACTCCGCGCATCCGATCAGGCTGTCCACTCGGGTCGTAAGTGAACTCGCCTAGGCTCTCGATCCAATGCACAGTTCCATCGAACCAGACGACGCGAAACTCATGCCTGAATGGTGCTCGAGCAGCCAGACAGCGAGAAATCTCGGCACTAAAGCCATTCAAATCGTCGGGATGCAAGCGCGCGGCAGCCGCTTCGAATGTGCCGCCAAACTCACCGCTCTGGAAGCCCCACAATAACTCATGACCGCGTGACCAGGTAATGTGGTCGCGCGGTATGTCCCAATCAAATGTGCCCATGTGCGCAGCATCCAACGCCAGCCGTAATCGCGTCTCTTGCTCGCTCAACTCGAGTGTCTGTCGGCGTAGCTCTAGTTGTGCCATGACCTGGCGGCTCAACACCCCCAACGCGTCCTGTTGCGAGGCATTCAACTGGCGCGGCATGCTGTCCATGACGCACAGCGTACCGAGCGTGTGGCCTTTCGCTGTAACCAGTGGGGAACCGGCGTAGAAACGGATGTGCGGTTCGAGTGTGACGAGCGGATTGTCCGCAAAGCGTTGATCTTCGGTCGCATCCTGTACGACAAACAGATCTGGCTGGAGGATGGCGTGTCCGCAGAATGAGCCATGGCGCGGCGTTTCGCTAGCGCGGAGACCGAACTTGGACTTGAACCATTGCCGGTGTTCATCGACGAGGGATATTAGCGCGATCGGGGCTTGGCAGATGTGCGCCGCCAGGGCGGTGAGATCCTCCAGCGCCTGCTCCGGCTGGGTATCGAGCACGTGATACTTATGGAGTTCTTCCAGACGGAGCGCCTCACGGGGCGTTCGATGCGGAGTCTTCATGGTGACCGTTCAGAGGGTCGCATGAACTGAACCGACTAATCGACACACAAATTGTGGGGGATCCCGTCCCGCGGCATCGCTGACTCCGACGCCGCCGCATAGGAGGCGATGCTCTCGATAGCTTCGATCGTGACGACTCGATTCCTCGCCCGCAGGATCATTGAACTTTCCCAATCGTGCAATACTTGAGCGGTTGCCCGACTCAGAGCAAAGCCAAGTCGACGCATTGTTTGTGCCAGGCATTCACATTCGTGCCGGCCTGACCCGCTTGGTGGTCGCGACAACCCGGCAGTTTCTGCATCCCACGAGATCGTGAGTCTGCCGAGCAGAAGAGAAAGCCTTCCTAGCCATGGACCCGATCCTCGAGGCCAAAGGGGCAAGTCCCGTCGTCGAAGTGGCTCTAGAGCTTGGCGGCCGTGAAATCGCCAATCCTGAAGGCTTGGAGCGGCTCCTCAGCGAGCTACGGAGCCGGATCCTGCACGAGCTCAAGGCGCATCATCGGGTGCGGTTGAAGCCGTAGGGAGCTAGACGCCTTGAGTGGCGCTCCATGACGACACCTGAGCAAAAGGCACAGATCCTGTCCTATGAGGGGCGACTCGACGTGCATGGGCTCGAGGCTGCCTTCAACGAGGACGGGGTGGATCTCAGCCAGATCCGTGAGTCTTTGGCTTTGACACCGCTCGAACGCCTCTACCGCGTTCAGAGCTGGGTCAATTCGCTGGCACAGATCCGGGTGGTTCGTGGCTCGCGCTGATTTTCTCGAGATCCTTCGAGTCCTTTGCCGGCATCGCGTCGAGTTTGTCACAGTGGGTGGGATGGCAGCGCTATTCAATGGCGCGCCGATTGTCACGCTGGACGTCGACATCCTTCATCGCAGGACTCCCGAAAATGTGAACCGACTCGTAGGGGCGCTGGTGGAGCTTGAAGCCGTTTACCGCAACGATCCGCGCAACATTGTTCCCAGCGCGGCCCATTTTCTCGGTTCCGGGCATCAATTGCTAAGGACGAAGCACGGTGATCTCGATGTCCTCGGGACCATTGACGCCACCGTGGTTTACGAGGACGTCCTCGCGGACACGATCGAGGTAGAGCTGGCCGAGATCCGAGTCCTCGCCTGCGTCACTCGCAGTCGAGCCAAATCCTACGCCGTCCAGAGCTCAGTCAGTGCGATCCCCAACGCGTCGAACGGCTCGGCATGGACCACTGCGTCGCCGCTCCACGCCCCAACGATGCGATAGCTGCCAGCGTCGAGTCGCAGCACCTCAAGCGTCTGAGCTAACGGATCGATGAGCCAAACGTGCCCAACTCCTTCCCGGGCATAGACGGGGATCTTGACCGTGCGATCGAGGGCTGCAGTCGAGGGCGAGAGTACCTCGGATACCCAATCCGGAGCCAACTCGAAAGCACTGGTCTGGGGCAAGGCTGGCATCCGCTCGCGACGCCAATCTGCGAGATCGGGAACGAGGGCGTCGCCGTTGAGGTGCAGTTCCGGTTCGTACAGGATGATCCAACCACCGGGGCCACCACGACCGCGATCGAATGGCCCGTGAAGTTCACCGCTTAGACTGGATGCGGCCAAAGCATGCGGCGGAGCCGGCCTGGGGCTCGTCATCAATTGACCATGGATCAGCTCCGCCACCAGGTGGCTCGGAACGCCCGCGAGATCCTCGTAGGTGGCGCGACGTGCGGCGGGTTCAGCCATGACTTTGGCATTCTAGCAGGTCAAATTGCTATTGTGGGCAATCTGCCTCGCTTTTGGGCACGTCGCGGCCACAAAGCTGGACAATACTGGTAGCTCGCTCCCGAGCACTCGTGCCTCGTCGTCGTGTAACATCAGCAATGTGATCCCCCACCGGAGCCTTGAACTGGCTCTCTCAAAAGTGGCTCGGCGAGTACCCCGAATCTATCCCAACCATCGGATGTTGTCTGGCGGAGCTCGTGGAGAGCTGAGCCGGTGGGGAGTGAGCCGTTACCCCTCCTGTTCTTCGGCATCAGGGACGGCATCCCGGATACTGGCGAGCGATTCGAGCCTTCCGGCCTCGCTATGAAGTTCGGCGAGCAGGCTGAGGCCGCGCAAAACGCATTCGAGCACTCCACATAGATCTGGGCCTGACGCAAGAGAAGCTATCCTATGAGGCTGGTCTCAAATCCAAGGGCCACCTCAGCGGCACCGAGAAAGGGCTTATTCGGCCAACGCTTCCGACGCTGGTCATGCTCGCCGAACGGCTCGAGGTCGATCTGCTCGACGTCATGACCTTCCCGGAGGACTCACCTCGCCAGGCGTTGGTCGATCTGATGCGCCGGATGAAACCGGGAACGGTTCGACGCTTGATTCGCGATGCCGGCGTTTGATGGTGCGAGAGAGAACGGCGGCCCCCTTGGCCAGCGCTTCCGCCCTTTGGCGTGCGGCCTTGGACTGGCGCCATCCAAGCCCCAATGTCCAGCGTGGTGCCTTGGCGCCAATCGGCAAAGCTGGGTGAAGCCAACAATGAGTTCAACTCAGCGGCAAGCGCTTTGCGTTCGCTCTTCGGGAGGAACGCATCGACCGTCAGCGCACCCACCTTCTCGAGCGGCGGGCGCGCCAGCTCCTCCAACAGAGCTCCGAGATCAGCGGATTGACCGTTCGAGAGTCGGCGCTCAGCGAACACCATCAGGAGCACATGCTCCCGGCTCTTGGCCGGATCTGGATCGCGACCAATGAGACGAAGGACTAGTGATACGGCAGCGCCGAGCGAGTCGCTGGCTGACTCTGGATCAGTCTGCCAGCGCTCCGAAGGCCGTTCCAACCCGGAGAGCATGCGCAGCAGTTCGCCCGCGCTAGCTCCGGGCGTGATGACGCGCAGTGCCGTCTTGCTGCGAAACTGCCGTAGGCGAGTTTCGACGATGTCCCAGGTAGCGTGCCCCTGTTGCCGCGTGCTAGCGAGCTCCTGATCGAGCTCTTCAGGCGGACGCAGTTCCGAAGGCGATGCTGCGCCCTCGACCCAGGGCAACAGGGATTCAGGGGAGAAGTCAGGGAAGTTGAGCAGCAGGTTGGGCAGCTCTCCCTTGACGTCGATGACGAGGACCGGCACCAGATTGCGCAGGGCCTCCTCAATCATCACCATTACCAGTCCAGTTTTCCCGCTACCAGTCGTGCCAACCACGACGCCATGGGTGACGAGGTGATGCGCAGGTAGAATCAGCCTCTCGAATCCTGTCTGTCGCACAACCCGCGCGATCGCCAAGGAAGGCTCGGTGGCTAGACCTGGCCTTCTGTCCTATTTCGGTGTCCACAAGGCTATCTGGCTGCAAGTCCAATGACCAAGAATCCGGCGATCTGCACCCCGCAGGGCGGCGCAGAAACTTGGTTGCCAACCGCGCTCTCAGCCAACCTCACGCGGATCTATGCAGTCAACGATAGCGCAGGCGTGCTGACCGCGTGACGCCCCACCGTGGTCTGAATCCATTTAGATCTCACAATTTCGGAAACGCTTTCGGTATCGCCACCTCCAAACGCCCTTCGGTTGGTTGTTCCTCAGAACCCTCCTGAACCTCGTTCAGCCTAGGCGACAACAGGGGGAACTCGGAATGCGCATGCGCACGGTAGCTTCCAGGGTTTGCAGCAAACGTTGTAGTCCGTGGTGTGCGCGTCCAAAGTAGAGAAAGGCGCCCTCGTACTGTCCGAGAAAGCGCCGAGCCTCGTTGCCCATCGCGAAACCGCGCTCGAAGTAGTCTTGATTCCGCGCGTAATCAAAGACTTCGGAACGGTACGGCTTTAGCAGCCACTGTCTCCAGCGTAATAGGAAGTCTTCTAGTTCGCTCTTTGGCGTGTCGGCACGGTACTGAACGCCGAGCGCAGCGTGGAGTTGTTCGACCGACTCGCCGTCGACTCTTTGCAGTGCGAAGAAACGTCGCAACGCCCCGACGAACTGAGTGTCGAGCCGACGCACACAGCCGAAATCAATGAGCCCGAGCTGGCCATCGTCGCGAAAGAGGTAATTGCCGAAGTTCGGATCGGCGTGAAAGCGCTGCAGGTCGAAGACGCTGTGATGAAAGAGGTCGACCAGTAACTGGCCGAAGCGATTGCGCTCTTGCTGCGACGGTTGTGTTGCCACGTATTCGGCGGCGTGCGCGCCCGCGAGCCGTTCCGTCGCAATGACGTGCTTGGTAGTGTATTCGGAGTAAACGCGCGGTACTATCACGTCGGGCAGACGCAGGTGCTCGCGAAACCACTCCGTGTTGGCGGCTTCGCACCTGTAGTCCAGCTCCTCGGTGAGTCGTTCGTGCAACTCTCCCAAGCACGATTCGAACAGGGGCCCCAATTGTGTGGGCCTGAGCATTGCCTTGACGAGGCGCAGGTCGGTAGCGACCCCATCCCCGACCCCGGGGTACTGCAACTTGACGGCCAATGCGTCGCCATTCAGAGCCGTTGCAGCGTGGACCTGACCCAAACTTGCGGCAGCAAAAGGGACGTCCACAAAGTGTCGGAAGCGCGTGCTTGGATCGCCGAGCTCGACGCGCAAGATCTTGCCGACCAGGGCGCGATTGATGGGCTCGACCCGATGCGACGCCATCGAGAACTGCTCGCGATACGCTTCCGGCAGGAGCTCCCGTTCCGTTGCCAAAACCTGCGCAAGCTTGAGCGGTGTTCCGCGTAGCGCTGAGCAAGCGTCAAATAGCACTCTTGCCACCTGTTCTTCGGACTGCCGCTTCGCGCTTGCCCGACCTCGCTCGCTTCGAAACGGTTGCACCAACACCTGCGCGGCCTTCTTGGTGGACGCACGTGCTACCGCCGCACCGAGAATGCTTCCGCGAACGAAGCTGCCACGAGGGACGCTCGTTGCTTGGCTCATGCCTTGCCCCCAAAGGTGTCACGACGCAACTGCCCGATGCCGGTCACGACAGCGGCAATCTGGTCCAGATTGCCGTAGAGATGGTTCTTGACGAAGAAGCTTAGGAGGCGAGTCGCCTTGTCGACTATCCCACTATGGAGCAACGCAATATAGAGCTCGAGGCTGCGATCGATGAACTCCGAGGTCTTCGAAAACCCTTCCGAATCGTCCTTGAGCCAATACAGTATAACTAGGATGGAGTAGTCCCAAAACAGACTCGAGTAGAAGCCCTTGTGGGCGACGGCCTCGATTTGTCCCGCGGCCACAGCTTCATCAAGAAATCCATCCACGAGCACGATGAACCGCTCTTTGAGCGGCTGCATGGCGCTGATGGATTGGAGCGGCGCGTCGACAAGACTGCGCATCGCAATGGCGACGAACTCACGCTCTTTCAGATACTCGCTGAGCAGCGTCTCGAGAAACGCTTGAAGCTTCTCTTTGATGGCGAAGGATCCGAACCCGGACAGCGCGAACGTGGCTGTATGCGCATCGCCAAACTTCATCTCGAGGAAGGCGCGCAACAGCTGTTCCCGATCCGGAAAGTACTTGTACGCGGTTCCCGGCGCCACCTGTGCCCGAGCCGCCACCTCCCGCATGCTCGTTTCCGCAAGCCCCTTCTCCACGAACAGCGCGACAGCGGCTTCAATCAGCGACCGGCGGATTTCGTCTCGCTTCTCTTTGGATACCTTCATGGCAAGGTGCTTTCTTGTCGTCTGCTACAAGATGCCTTGTCTACATGGGCCGGATGTTGGCAAGGATAGCGTGACCACCTGTCCACAGTAGCGCAACCGAGCCTCCACCAGGCATGATACTGCCGGGGATGTTGGCCTTGTCGCCGATTTTCGCGAACGGGTCTTCGTCGATTGTTGCTACCTGGGAGGATGCCCATGGTTTTGTCTTTCGCTTGGCGCGGGCACCGCTGTCGGCGGACGCTCAACTCATGTCGCCCGGATCTCTAGAATCCTGAATTTGAGCAGTCGTTTCAGATTCTTGTCACAGAATCGCGCGAACGGTCCGCGAAGTAGACGAGGCACACGCTTTAGGATCTCTTGCGTCTCCGTCTTCACTGTAGCTTGGTCGCCTTCGATGCCTACTAGCTCACAATAGACTCGATATCCCATCGGTGCGTCATCTCCTGAACGAAACATCGAGATGGCGCTCCGCAAGGTGGTAGGCAAGGTGACTGAGAATGCCGCCCTGGGATTGCTCTCCAGATTTTTTATTGTCCGAGGCAGAAGTCCTTGAAGCACATGTACGGTGTTTGAGTCTACGATGCGCATCGAACCAATCGGTGCGACGTTAGGATGGCATTGGCTGTCGCAGGTTGCTATGGTCGTGACCTGGCCCTTCATGAGCCTGATCGAGTTGAATGCGGCTTGCGCTTGCTGGAACAGTTGCTGATCGATGGTCATGACTGAACGGACTTTCTTTCTCGCTGTGCCCCTTGAAGCGTGGCGACTTGAGTTCCGCGGTCGCGGAATCCGTCGACTCAAGTCGAGATCCGTATCAACCACGGAGATGGAAAGCGGCTCACTGTACGGTTGTCGCTCCAGCTGCAGGAGCGTTGAGTTATGTGGACAGAGTATACGATAAAGAGCTCTAAGATCTAGTTAATACGCAAACGTGTTCACTAAATCTCCATATCGACACGGGAGGGTCGGCTGGTCGGCATAGGCAACTTTCGCGACCACGCCGATCGCGCGTGTTCCCAGCGAAACCACAGCCCATACAATCCCTTCCTCTTGGGTCGTCACCGTGAAGGTCTGGTTCGCGTGTACGTACCCGACTCAACCCCCAAAATCCCCGCATCCGCAGCTTCACTCGGCAACGGGTTTTCCGAACTGACCGTGCACAGATCCAAGGCCGCGACGGCGAGGGGGCCCTGGCAGGTCCCACGCGAACATTCGGCCGCTTCCCAATCGGCGCAGGCTCGCGAGGATATCAACTGCGCGGGAGCTGAGTTGATTGGCCTGCGTCCTTCCAGCCACGAATGCCTGCACGCAACGTTGACATCGGTGTAGCCGGCCTGTAGCGCACGCACCGCTGCCGAGTCCGACGCGCGGCACTTCTCGCCGCCGCAGTAGAACACGAGCTTCGTCGCTCTGCTTTGCGGTAACTCGCTGAGTGCATAATCGTGCGAATTGGGCAGCAAGACGGCACCTGGCACTACTCCCATCGATTGGCGAATGTCGGGGCCATTTGGTCGGTGCGACGTGACCACGACGCTTGGTCGCAGCACAGGTAGGTAGGCTCATTGCTGGCAGAAGAGCTTGATGCGCGCGCAACATGGTCGCCATATCGCGTTAAGTACGGGCGTCAGCCCAGGTTGACGATGGAGCGGCGAGTCACAGCAGGTTTGGCTCCGGTGCGCGTCTTTTGGGCCCGTCGAATGTGGCTGGAGTGGCTAGCAGCGCGTCTCCTCGGTAGGGCGTCCGCGTTGGTCGAGGCCAGCGCTGTCGAGACGGAAGATGGTTCGAAGATGCAGCCATTGTGCACTTCGCCTCACGATTGCGACGACAACGCGAGGTCTATTTGCTGGCGAGCACAGAGCTTGTCGCGACAACGCGCGGCGCGAGGCGTGAACTTGACTGTCAAGGTGATGCGCCGCACGTCGCTCGCTCGAAACCGGACTCCGCCGTCATTGAACGTGTACCATGACGGCCAGCGTAGGCCGGTTTCTCACGAACAGGAACGAACGAGTGCAGCGCGCTGCACGAGTCCGTGGAGGTCAACGGTGCGCTCGAAGAGGGCATGGCGCGGAGCGCCAAGTACAGCTTAGGGCGTGCCGGCCAAGGGCGGATCATCGGGAACGGCCTCCGGCCGGCACGCATCGGGCAGAACTCAATCGCCACCGATCGGCGCATCCGATCCCCCAAGCGACGTTTGCGCCGGCAGATTGAGAGAAAGTCTCATCGGGCCTGACTATCGAGCGGAGCTACAGTGGCCCCATACCGTGTTTCAGCGCTTCGTGGTCTTCTCCCCCGGACGTCATGCTTCGCTCATGCCGCGGCCCCGATGGTCGTGGCTCCATTTCCGGCAAAATACCCGGCAATTCGAGCCAATTGCCCGAGCCGCACTCCGGCGCGGCCTGGTGCGAAGGACTCACTCGGCCCGGCAGCGATGCTGGCGTAGAACTCTTCCATCGTACCGATATTGCGCTTCAACTCAGCCTTGGCCACGACGCGCAAATCAAACCTGCGGGAGGGCAACGTGCCACCGCTACTGAGGAATAGCGAGGTTGCGTAGCGGTCCCAGGAACAGATGATGTCGTCTGTACGCATGAAATTTTGCCAACGCTCAAGTAACGTTGCGAGGGTCTTTCCCGTCAAGAGTGTGGACGCAGCAACGTCGAGGTGCGCGGGCGTGCTTGGCAGCGGGTGGCGAGGCGCGGCGAAGCATTCGAAGTGTTCACCGGTCGCGGGACGCAGTGCCACCCATTGCACGAGCTGGTTCGGATAGGCTCAGGGGTGTTCAAGGTCACTGCAGGGCCAAGCATTGGCTTCGCCTACGTCGCATACGATGCTCGTGGCATTGGTCAGCAGCTCTTCGGAACAGCAAGGGACGGAATGCGACCTTGGGAAGGTTCGCAAAAGAGCCGTTCCCTGCTGGTGGACGAACGGAACGACTCTGGAGATCCAGCGGTCAGGTCAGCTTCCGATGTGTGGCGACGGAAAAGTCCTTGGGGATCTTGGTCACACTTCCGGGGAAAAAAGGCTCGGTAGGTCACCGCTTCAACCAGGGACGAGACGACTCCGTTGAGTTATGGTACCCCCGGTGCGAAATGCGCGACCCAGCAATAGGTACGTCTATGCCCAAGGCCTCGCTCCTGGCGACTCTGATCGTTTCGACAGCGCTCTCAGGGTGTCTGCCTGGAAGCGTGCGCACTCCCGATGGCCGTGACGCTTTCGTCGTAACATGTGATAAGCTACAAGAATGCATGGAGCGGGCGCGAAGTCGATGCGCTGCCTACCGCTACAAGTCCCCTGTCAATTCGCCACCTGGCTTCAAGGTTTGGTCTGGTGAAGTGAAACGAAAGTTCTGGGCGTGGGAGATCGTAGACAATACTGGGACCTGGTCAGATTCGGGCTCACTATCCATGGTCGTTCACAAGGATGAGGACGGAAAGCCGATCCATGAGGGTGTGAGGCTCGCCATTTACTGCAGCGAATGAGGTCACTCCCGACATCCTTTGGCTCGGGCGATGCGACTGCAGTGACCCTTGACCGCTCAGAATCCGCTCACTGTCACGGGCACTGTCGCTGAACTGCTATTGCTCGCGCCATTGCCCAGTGCCCCACCATAGTTATAGCCCCAGCATTGAACCGAGCCTTCCGCCAAAAGTGCGCAACTATGTTGGTAACCGGTGGCAATGGCGACTGCATTGGCTAGGCCAGGCACCTCGACAGGTAGACTGTTGGTGGCATTGGTCATCGAGCAGAGTTCATTGACGCCCCAGCACCGAACCGTGCCGTTTCTCAAGAGTGCACAGGTCTGCGAAGTGCCGGCATCTACGGCGATGGCATCGGCAATCCCCGAGACGGTAACGGGTACGCTACTCGAGCTCAAAGTCCCGTTGCCGAGTTCGCCGCAAGCATTGCTGCCCCAGCACTGAATAGTACCGTCCTTCCGAAGTGCGCAGGTGTGAAGGAGCCCGGCCGTTACAGCAATGGCATCGGTGATTCCGGAGACAGTGACGGGCAATGCACTGTCGGATTGCATGCTGTTGCCGAGTTGACCTGTTTTGCCGGAGCCCCAGCACTGTATCGAGCCGCTTCTAAGCAATGCGCAGGTCTGAAAATAGTCAGCGGCAATCGCGACTGCGTCCGTGATGCCGACGACATCGGCGAGCGCGGCCGCCCCTGGCAGATTCGTCGTCGTGCCATTGCCTAGGCTACCCATCTGATTGTCTCCCCAGCATTGGATATTGCCGCCGCTCAAAATTGCGCAAGTGTGAAGATCCCCAACTGCAATCGCTTTAGCATTTTCGATCCCGGGGATAGGGACCGGAACGTAGCTTCTTGCCGCTGTACCGTCTGCGCGCTGGCCGAAACTCGCGTTGTATCCCCAGCACTGAATGGTGCCGTCTTTCGATAGTGCGCAGACGTGATAGGCATCGACCGAGACTGCGCTGGCATTGGTGATGCCGGTGACGTCGACGGGCACATAACTGCTGGTCGTTGTTCCGTCACCAAGCTCACCATACCTATTGGCACCCCAGCACCGAATGCTCCCGCTGTCCAAGACTGCGCAGGAATAGTAGGAGCCTGCATCGATTGACCTAGCGACCAATCGTGCGGTCGTCGTTCCACCAGCAGCGCCACCAAGTTCAGTAGCGTTCCCCACGCCTGCGGGACCGGACCCTGCAACGGCACGGCCTCCAGCGTTTAGACCACCCCCGCCATTCGGCGCTCCGCCAGAATTCAGCAAAGCGTTGGTGTTGCCGGCGGTCGGTGCACCTACCGCACCTGCTGCATTTGCCGCACCCGCTGCATTTACCGCACCCGCTGCACCTGTCACAGGCTCGCAGAAAGCGTCCCGTAGGGATTGTCTCGCAGCATCCCAGTCATAGGAGCTACGTAAGACGATTGGCTCGGGTTTGGAGCGGCAACCATTCTCGCAGGTCGTCGTGATCGACGAGCAATTATAGCCAAAGACGCCGCTAATGATTCCGTTGCTGCAACTTCCGTATAGGCCGCACAGCTCCGGCGTAATTGGGCGACTGGTGGTCGTCGTCGTACCACCCGCTGGTGCGCCACTTGATGGATTAGTAGCGCCGCCCACCGAGTTTCCACCCGCTGGTGCGCCACTTGATGGATTAGTAGCGCCGCCCACCGAGTTTCCACCGGTTGACGGATCCTTCGATGGTGCTCCGGCGGCGCCAGTCGAGTCCGTGTTGTTGCGCAACTCGCCGCCACAGCCGACCAATGCAAGGATTAAGAGCGCCCCAAGGTAGTTGCTATGCATGATGAACCGTCCGTTGGGGGGCCTCCAACGCAAACGGTGTGCCAGCTGGGGCGTTGGTCGCGCGCGGCCGATTTTTCCGAAGAACTCACCGCCATGTGCCAATTGCTGTGCCAATTGCTGTGCCAAGGCTGGTTGGGCCGATGGCGCAGGTGTAGCGGTCAAAGAGAATCGGCCATGGGCTGGCAACTGCGCGTCTGGCGGTTGCCAGCTCACGTCGCAGTGACCGCGCGTGCGCGTTCAGCCCCGCCTCGACAAAAATGCGCTGCAATGCGCGCCAACTGCCCGAGCCGCACTCCGGCCCGGCCTGGTGCGAAGGACTCACTCGGCCCCGCCGCGATGCTGGCGTAGAACTCTTCCATCGTGCCGATATTGCGCTTCAACTCATCCTTGGCCACGACGCGCAAATCAAACCTGCGGGAGGGTAAAGTGCCACCGCTACTGAGAAATAGCGAGGTTGCGTAGCGGCCCCAGGAACAGATGATGTCGTCCGTACGCATGAAATTCTGCCAACGTTCGAGCAGGGTCGCGAGCGTCTTGCCCGTCAAGAGTGTGGACGCGGCAACGTCGAGGTGCGCTGGCGTGCTTGGCGACAGCGGGTGGCGCGGCGCGGCGAAGCATTCGAAGCGTTCACCGGTCGAGGGCCGTAGTGCCACCCATTGCACGAGCTCGTCCGGATAGGCTGAGCGGTGTTCTAGGTCACGGCAGGGCCACGCATTGGCTTCGCCCACTACGCATACGATGTTTGCTGCGCTCGTTCGTAGCTCTTCGGGGATGTGAGACTTTGGCTGCCTGGCTTCGAGCTTGTGGCGACTACGGGGTGTAAGCCGCCCAGCTTTGCATTCCAGTTGGGCATCTACCATTTTGCGAAAGGGTAGCAGTAAGGCTTCGAACCGTTGGCAATCCCCCTCGAGGGCACCGAGGACGTACATCAACGCTTCGATGGTTGACACGAACTGTACTTGGGGCTCGCGCCGGATCCGGTATTCACTTGGGCGCAAGGGACGGAAAGCCACCTTGGGAAGGTTTGCCAAGACAGGATTGGCCTTCACCATCTTCTTCGTGTTGGCCCAGGTTCCATCGACGACGATCAGAGTGATTGGCTCCGAGGGCGGTGATTCTTGCAGATCGACCGCATCGGGCCCAGGATAGAGCAGGGCGGCAGGATGCTCCGGATCGGCGAGCAACCGCTTGAGCTCACGCGAGTTCTCCCAGTCGAAGCCGACGAGCAATTCGGAATTGGGTAGACAAAGGCTCGCCATGCGGGCTGTTCCAATGGCCATGTCGCGTTCACGCGGGTGCTGCAACAACACGATGCGCGTCTTGGTTTCGAGCCGGGTCAGGTACTGGCAGTAGCAGACGGTTTCCGGTCGGCGGCAACGTGGGCAGATGCTTCGAGGCTCGAACCCCGGCAATTCGGACATTGGCCGCTTACTAGCACAGCCGAAAGCGTTGCGGCACATTTGCCCAGGTCTCGGATCTCGCGGCAACAAGGGCGAATTGCCGGGGAATGTGCCAGCGAGCCTTGACGTGGCTCGCGTTTATGGCTTCCCTTGTGGGGTGATAAATCGCGACCTATTGCAGGATTTCCCGTGCCGCAGCCCGCGCGGCAGCCGACTCAGCCCGCGCGCAGCCCAGTTGATCTCGGCGGCAGCGCTTGGTCTAGGTTGCCTCTTGATGCCTGGCAACGCGATGGCGGATGCCTACGGGATCACCCATCCGCGTCAACACATCGACTACTACTTCGAACTCGAACCTGAAGTCGTCATCGTGTTTGGCCGCAATCTAGACGAGGGACCCGGGCTGGGCGTGCGCGGCAGCATCCCGGTCATGTTCAACGGCTTCATTCCGAGCATCAACAACAGCATTGCCGTAACCTTTGGCTTTGACAAAGATCCGATCGGTCGGGGCCATACCTACAACGTGCCGATGGCCTTGCAGTGGAACTTCTGGCTTCATCGGAACTTCTCGGTCTTTGGGGAACCGGGGATATTTCTCCAGTTCAAAGACGACCACAAGACGCATGCAGAGTTTCAGGTTTGGGGCGGCGCACGGGTGCATTTTACCGACAACGTTGGCTTGACGGCGCGGGTTTCGCTGCCGAACACTCCTGCGGCATCGCTTGGTGTTTCGTTCTTCTTCTGACCGATGGCACGGCGTAATCACGCCGGACCAACCATCAGCAAGCACAACGAAAGCGGTCGCAGCGGTAGAGCCGTTCTTTCACCCACCACGCAGCGCATCGCGGTACGTCTCGAGGGTCAACCGGGCGGTGTTGTCCCAGCTGAAGTCCTTGGCGCGCTCGAGCCCTCGCGTGCGGTAGTTGTCGGCCAGGGCAGGGTCGGCCAAGAGCGTTGCGAGCGCTTCGCCAGTCGCTCGCACATCGCCCATGGGCGCGGTCATTCCAGCGCCCGAGAGCACCTCTACGAGTGGCGCAATGTCGCTGGCAAGCACGGGGCAGCCCGTTGCCATGGCCTCGAGGACGGGGAGCCCAAAGCCCTCGGCACGCGATGGTTGAAGCAGCACGCGCGCCGACTGCATCACGGCCAGTAGCTCTTCGAAGGGGAGTTCTGGAGCAAAGGTTACGCGATCGGTGACGCCCAGACTCGCCGCAGTGGCAGCGAGCCCCTTGCCCGGCTGCAGCCGCTGGATGACGACCAAACGGATGGGGCGGGGGGCGTGTGCCGCAAAAGCGCGCAGGCCCACGTCGTGTCCCTTCGATGGAACGTTCTGCCCGACCATGAGCACGTAATCCTCCTCGAAGCCCAACACCTTGGCGGCTTTCGCCCGCGCGTGGTCGCGTGATGGAGGCGGACAGAACTCTGGTTCGTGGGCGTTGTGTGCGACGACGATGCGCTTGCCCAGTGTGGCATCGATGCGCAATATCGCATTGCGTGATGCTTGCGATACGGTAAGAATGCGCCGCGACTGGCGCAGTGCATTGCGGATGGCGGTCTGGAAGAACGCGAAGCTTACCGGCCTAAGCCATGGAACCGGTTGGCACCAGCTCAAGTGGTCGAGCCACATGACGTCATGTAGGGTTACCACAGCCGGCACTGGGATCCCGAAGGCAAGAACATTGGCGGGTGCATGAAAGAGATCGACCTTTGACCAGTCATCGAACCAGCGACTCAAAAACAGAGTCGCGAGGCTGTTCGGGATGGCTGATAGATGCTGGGTCGTGACCCGTTGCGCGAGCTCTTCATCGATGCGACCCGCTTGCGGTAGCCAAAGTCGAATGTCCAGATTTGGGTCGAGCTTGACGAGACGAGAGGTGACCGCTCGAATGTAGCTACCGATCCCGCTGGTCTTGGGGCCGAGATAACGGGCGTCGAGAACGATCCGCATGTATGGCCCAGAACGCTAGCGCTATCGGAAACATCAAGCCAAGCGGTTCTGCTTCGGCGTAGCGACGATTCCGTGGCATACATCTGCGATATCGGCTAAATAGCGCCCATGCGTGGCAAATTCCTGTTAGCGAGTCTATTATTGGTCGCTTGTGGGGGTGGTAAGCAATCGGCAAACGGGGGATCAAAGGTAGACTTCGACGCCAAGGAAGAGATCGACTGCATCGAAACCGCCAAGAAGAAGCGACATCCTCCTGACAATGCGCCAGCCCGCATCGACATAGCGCATATCGTCGTTCGTCACGTGGGATTGCGCGACCCAGGCAAAGCAACGCGTTCGCGTGGTGAGGCCTGCGTGCGAGCGGAACAAGCCCGCAGGAAGCTGTTGGGCGGCGGCGATTGGGACGAGACCTTCGAGCAGTATTCTGACTCGAAGGATTCGACCAAAGGGGCCTTTGATAATGTGTCCCCGGCCGATCTGGAAGATGACTTTGCCAATGCCGCCTTCGAGCTCAAGGTCAACGAGCTGAGCCACGTCATCGAGACCCAGCATGGGTTCCACGTGATTTGGCGCAGCAGGTAACTGCCCGCTATCCACTTCTGGGAGTCGCGCACTTTAGCCATGGGGGCCTCTCGGGCGACAGGCCTGTCGTCGAATCTGCTGTGGGACTCGAGGAATGTGGGGCAAATGCGCCGTTCGCTGCGGGATATGCCTAAATGGCTTGGCCGGCAGTCGGACGTTGCGCGAGAGCAATCACCGCGTACTCTAGGGTTGCGATGGGCAATTTCTTATCGGCGGCAGGCGAGCCGCCCAAAATCGAACGATTCGGGTACCCTGGGCCGAGCAGCGATTCTTAGAGGCCCCATTGATGTCGAAAAGCTGCCGGCAGCGTGTTGCGATGTTGTGCGCTGGGCTCACCCTAGTTGGGCTCACCGTGGCTCGGCGTAGCGTTGCCGAAGACCAGCTAGAGGTAACTGGCAACGTCTACTGTCGAACTGCCGACGACGCAGTGGAACGACCGCTCGGGGCGGTGCGCGTGTATCTGAAGCAACGACCTGATCTTGTTGCTGAATCGGGCGCGGGCAACGGAAAGTTTCGCCTGCTCTTGCCCGCGGCAGAAGTCGTCGATCGCGATGTCACCATCGTGTATCGCGACGCGCGCTTCCAACTGGGCGAAGAGACTCGCCGTGTCGCACACGACGACGTCACCGTCGTAGCGGGTCGGATGGCACTGCAGTTGGCTCCGCGGATCTTCGTGGTGACCAATTGTACGGATCTCGACGCAGCTGGGTTGCGAGAGACGGTGCGCTTGGCCGTAGAACGCATGTCGCATCGTGCGGCACTCGTGCAAGGTGAGCTGGTGCGCGCCCACACTGCAGCCAATCCCGATTCCGCGGCCTGCTTGAACGATACTTTGAGCCGAATTGGTGCCCACCTGCGCTTTGCGGAATCTCGGGTACCGCGCTTCATGGACGCCATCGGTGACGATTCGGTGCGAGCCCGCCGCGAGGTCACTGCGATAAAGATCGCCGACGAACGCGTGTCGGAACTGGTCGAAGAAGCGGACCATTGTCTAGAACGCAGCGTTGCTCATGCGTCCACCCAGACCACGAAATACGATCCCGACCAGCTTATCTCGCCATCGGAGCTTGCGCAGTTCACCGAGGAAAACGCACATCCGGAACCGTGGGGCAGGCGGCGCGTCGGGGCAGCCGCGCAACCTACGGATGATGATTGGCATGCCGACTTTGGTGCCGCCCTCGAGACCGGCTACGATTCCAATTTCGTCCAGAAGAAGGAACGTTCCGGAGGTTCGGTCCCTGCGGCGTGGCAGTTTCGGCCATCGCTTCACCTAGCGTTATATCGATTCGATCTGAAATCGGCTACGGCAAGCCCGGCGACGATGCAGACCGGTCCTGCTCAGAGCGGCAACCTCAGTCTGGTTGGCGTCTTGCTCACGAGCACGCAGGCCGGAGGCAGGCCTCTTGGGCTTTACAGCGATGTTGCCGTTGCTGCAGATTTCAAGGCCCGATTCGGTGATGACGCACCCCTGGGCGGTTTGATAGCGGCACGATACAACCGCCTCGTCGAACCAACCATCGAACCAGAACACACTTTTGCCTACGGTACCAATGCCATCGGGCTGACCGCGGAGGCGTTGGCTCGTCCCGGTTCGGGGCGCTTCGAAATGGGACTCGGTTACCGATTGGGGCTCGATTACCACGACAGCATCTATCAGCAGGCGTACAACCGTGTGCGGCACGCCGCAGTGATTCGAGAGCGCTGGCTATTCCTGCCAGAGACCGCGTTGGTCCACGAAACGGAACTATCAACCCTAGGCTACGTGGGTAACCAGCTGGCGCTGAATGACTCCGTTCAGCTCCGTTTCCGCATGGGGTTGATTGGCGTCTTCGCAGAACGGATCTCCGTGGAGGCGCTGCTTGGCCGGGCCGAGGGCTACTACACGAAGGACCATGGATCGACGCCGAACTTTGCTGGTCTGGTCGGCCACGCCAAGGTCGAATGGTTTCTCGGGCCAATCGCGCCGCGTTCGTACCCGAACCAGGCCCTCGTTCGGCCCTCGTTTGCACTTGCTTACGATCACGATTACCGAGACAACATCACGTCGGACTACTACAAGTTCGACCGTGGCCAGGCTGGCCTGTCTCTGAATGTCGAAGACCGCTGGTTGCTCGGGCTCAACGCGGGGCTATCACGCATCGGCTACCCGCAGTCCCGGTATTTCAACCCCGCAACCTATTCCCTAGACTACTATAAGCGCTTCTCCGAGACCCGCGTCGAGCTGGCCGGATCTGTCGAGTACCGCATCCTGCCGCAGCTGCGGTTTACCTTATCGTACCGCTACGACCGCAACCTGTCGGACAAGAGCCTCCCGATCGAGCCTGCTTTGCCGGGAGTCTCGGAACCACTCGCGTTTCGTCGCACGCGCTTGTATGCCGGGGTGATCTGGACCCTGTGAGGTAGGCTTCGCGGCCCAAACGGGCAATTCGATCGGATAGCTGAGGGGGTTTTCTTATCCCGGATTTTCCGACATGATGCCCCGTCCCGCGGCTCGAGGTTCTCCTAAATGTCACGAAATCCTATCCGACCAAGCACGAATAGCCGGCAGCTTCGCCATGCCATCCTGCGCGCCTTTCGCCGCGGAAGCATGAACGACCAAGTGACTGCGGTCGGGCCGGTAGCGGATGCGCCGGCTGCGTCGGGCAAGGCTGAATCGAGGGACAGTCTGGCGTTGTTTCTCGGATTGGCTGCCATTGCGTTCTTCGTCCTTGCGGTGACGCGTCGCGGGTGGATCTCCGACGATGGCTTTATTACCATGCGAGCCGTCGACCATCTGATCGAAGGGCGAGGATTCGTCTACAACGCGGATGAGCGCGTTCTCGGATTTACCAATCCGCTTTGGGCATTGCTGCTGACTATACCGTACCTGGCGGTGCGAGATCCATTTCTGGCACCCATCCTCGGTTCGATTGCTGTCGCTGGGACAACTGGCGCCTATGTCGTATTTCGCGGCGCCAAGGATTGCCGCGTTGGGGCGTTGTTGCTGTTGGCACTGAGCTTCTCACGGAGCTTCGTCGATTTCTCGACGAGCGGGCTCGAGAATCCACTTTCGCATCTACTGCTGGTGCTCTTCTATATCGAATTCTACCAGCAAGAACGTTTTTCGATCGGGCGGCTGACGCTATTTGCTGCGCTCATGCTCGTCAACCGGTTCGACTTGCTGCCGTTGTTCCTGCCTCCGCTCCTTCTTGCCTATCGGCAAAGAATGACCAACAGTGATCGTCGCTCGGTGCTGCTCGGGCTTTCGCCAGCGATCGCCTGGTATGTCTTTGCCGTCGTGTACTACGGGTTTCCGTTTCCGAACACGGCCTACGCGAAGTTGAACGCAGAGATCCCCAAACTCGAAATGATTCGCCAAGGGATCAGTTATCTCGCGGATGCCCTGGTCAACGATCCCCAAACCATTATCCTCATTCTGGCGGCGCTACTGGTGCTGAGCATCCAAAGGCACAAGAACCCCGCGGCAATTGCGGTGTTGATTGCGCTCGGCTTGGAGCTCGCGTACGTCGTGTTCATCGGTGGCGACTTCATGTCTGGCCGCTTCTTGACACCGACGGTTGCCGTTTCGGCAGTGGTCTTGGCGCAGCTTTCTGGGCCTTGGCTCGAAGCGCCGGGTCGGCTGCGCGCTGCTGCCTTGTCCGTCGCGGGAATCGTCGCTTGTCTGGCGTTCTCGCCGTTGCGGGACGAACCAATCCGCGAGAAGCGAGATTTCCCATCGACGCGTATCGTCAACGAGCGTGCTTGGTTCCAGGAACACCTGCTCTTGCATCTCAACCTTCGCCCCGTCCAATGGCAAGCCTATGGGCTCTACAACGACGGCAAAGCGGCGCGTGCACAGCATCGCAGGGTCGTGCTCTACAACAACGTCGGGATGTTTGCCTGGGGTGCCGGTCCCGACATCCACGTCGTAGACGACATGGCGCTGACGGATCCGCTACTGGCCCGCATTCCATTCGCGTATCGCGATGATTGGCGAACCGGGCACTTGCCCCGTGCCATTCCGGACGGATACCTCGACTCACTCGAGAGTGGCAGGAACGTCATCCGCGATCCCTGTATCGCGCACTACTTCGAGCTGCTCAACAGCGTAGTGCGTGGACCCTTGTTCAGTGCCGAACGTTGGGCGGCGATTCTGTTGCTCAATCTGCCAGGTGGCATGACGGTGAATGCCTGCCCCGATCGCATCCCGGTCCTGTCGAGCCCGCCCCAGCCGGTGTTGCCGCCAGAACCATCGCCTCCGACGGAACCCATGCCATCTGCCCAGTCCGGCGTAACCGCACCGTCGCCCTGAGTGGTGTCTTGGTAGAATCTGCTATCGTTGTCCGATGGCGCTACCAATGGGGCGATGGAGATGTTTCGTCGTTCTGCTGTGGCCTATGGCGGTATTCGGCTGTGGGGCGAGAACGACACTTTCGCCTACCGAGCAGAGCCAGGTCGATTTCGTAACGGCGGGCGGCGCCCAGGCTGCTGGTGGAAACGACTCTGCGCAGGGGGGCTACGGCCTCGCTTCAACGTCTGGTGTCGCACAAGGCGGCGACGTTGCAATCGGGGAAAGTGGCACCACGGTCGATCCCCCACCCATCTGCGTCATCGAGGGGCGTACCTTTCGCAACCACGAGGCGAATCCGGTCAATTCCTGTCAGAGCTGCCAGATCCTCGTCTCGCGAAAGAGTTGGTCTCTCGAGCCATCTTGCGTGACCGCGGGTGCGGCAGCAAACTGACCTGCATCAGCGCGGAGCGGAACTAGTCGTTGTCGGGTCGGAGGCTTGGCGCCAACTCGGGCGAAGGGAAGTCGTCGTCTTCTGACCAAGTGGAACCGTCGGGAAAGCTGTCTTTCGGCTTGAAGCCGAAGAGGTGCTTTGCCGGAAGCAGATCAAAGGCTGAATCGCCGCCGTTGTAGCTGGTAACGAACACGGCACAATGCGCGATATCAGGCTTTTCGACGGCGCGGATGTAAAAATCCTGGGCATCGTTGTGGCTGAGATAGATGCGCGGCCCGGCTGGGAATGTCTTGAGCGTCTCAGCCTCTGCGCGATTGCGAACGAACCACCCGAGGCGGGCTGACACGACGGAGATCCCGAAGCGTCGAGCGTACATCGCCCCAATGAGTTCAGCCGCCGCCTTGGTGATGCCATAGTGATCGCCTGGTACGAAGCCCGCATCGAGACCAATGCACTCCGTGTCCCAACTGAGTCCGCCGACGACGCGGATGCTGCTAGTGTTGACTACGCGAGCCACGCCTTCGAGTCGAGCGACCTCGAAAACATTCTGCGTTCCAACGATGTTGTGCGGGACGAGCGCGTTGGCAAAGTTCTGTCGTTCGGGAACGGCCGCTACATGAACGATTGTATCTCTCCCCTTGGCAGCGCTCTGCAGTGCGTCCACATCGAGTATGCTGGCGATGCGGTGGTCACCTGGGAGCCGCTGCGGTCGCAGGTCGAAGCCGCGCACGTCATGTCCGCGCTGGCGCAGTCCGAGTACCACGTGGTGGCCGACGGCTCCGGCTGAGCCAGTGACAAGGATCTTCTTCTTTGGGACGTTGGTGCGGTGCGGCATGGCGAGAAACTGGATTGCCTTGAGGTGAGGTTAGCGGCTACGCTGACCGAGGCCAAGTATGAGCGAACATTCGACGACCGATCCGCGCCTGGAGGCGGCCCACCTAGCCGCCAACCTTGGGGAATTTGCCCGCGCTGAGCGGTTGCTGCATGAGGTCTTGTCCGAAGATGAGACTTGTTTGGTGGCGTTGGATCTTCTCGGGTTCGTCCAATTCTTTCTAGGTCGACCCGCCGAGGCGGAGCAGGCCTGCCGTCGAGCCATAGCGCTCGATCCGGAGCGGGCCTATTCTAACAAGGGCCTTGGCCTATGTCTGGCCAAGCAGGGCAAGCTGGATGAGGGCTTGCCGTTCCTGCGCCACGCGATCGAATTGGAACCCGCTTGGTTCGATCCGCGTTGGGACATGGCGATCGTCCTGTCCGAAGGCGGTCGCTACGCGGATGCGCTCGAGGTGCTGGCCCAGGCCGAGCGGGTAATCCACACGGAACAGGCGCGTTTTGCTCAACTACGAGCAGAGATCCTGAAGCGCTCCTCGCAAATGTAGCAATTCGCGGATGTCTAGAAGAACCAACCAACACCGAAGGTGAGTGCGGCCTGGTAGCGCCACTCACTCTTGTAGGTGACTGGGACGACCTGCGATTCGACGAGGGCGTATTCGCCGCGCTTCATAGCCGAACCGCCGGCGGCAGGGTTGTAGCTGCCGCGCAGTGAGAATAGCAGTCGAATATCGTGTGAGGTGGCGATGCGGCGCTCGAACCCGAGTGCACTCGTGTACATAACGTAACTGGAGGCTGATGCTCGCAACGGATGGTCGAGACCACTCTCCGGGGAAACATCGAGGTTGGCGTCACCTGGGAACACGAGTTCCGGTCCGAAGGCGAAAGTGGTGAACCATTTGCGGATCTCGCGATCGACGTCGTCATCTTGCACGACGACTATGTGGCCTGGGATGGTCAGTTTGAGCAGCAGCGGGACGTGCCAAGCACTTTGGCCTATAGTCACCTGGTAGCGCTCCGACGCATAGGGGACGGCAATGCCGGGGAGAAAACACAAGTTGCCGGTATCGCGGATGACGATCTTGCCCGTACCGTGGTCGTTTTGACGGAAAAGATCGAGCTCTATGCCGAGGAATTGCCAGAAGCGCAAATCCACCATAAGTCCGATAGTGGCGTCGGTCCCCTCGAAGCCGGGATAGCGATCATCAGTGCCACGCGCTCTTCCGACAGTGACGCTCTTGTCCTTGGGTTGATCGAGCCAATGGACATTGGCGAGCAGCAACGGCCCAACGCCAACAGTGAACCAGCGCTCATCACGCTCAAGTCTACGAGGCTGTTGTGGCTCAGCGGGCAGTTGCGAACGCAGTTGTATCGGTGGCGACGGTTGTGGCCCCGGTGGCTGGAGCGGAACCCAGGCCCAACCAGGTGGCGGTGCGGTTGGTGGCAATGCGACGGGTTGGACCGGATTAGGTGCAGGCGCTGCCGTTGGTGCAGCCGTAGGCGGTGGGGTCGTCGCCGCTGGCTCAGGTGGTGGCGTGGGCGCAACTGCCGGAGGTGTTGCTGGTGCGGGGAGTGCCGTTGGTGCCGAACCTACCTCCGGGGTTGGTGCCGCAGGTGCAGTCGCAAGCGGCGCAGCTGCGGTGCTTGTCTGCGCAACGGCCAATCTCGAATGCAAGGCCAATCCGCCCACTAGGAGGAGCAATTTGTTGCGTGTAGACACGGTCACATCTTCCCCAACCGGGCTAGCTTTCGTCAAGCAATAGTCACGGAGGTGGCCAGCAGCCCGAGATGCGACTATCCTTGCCACCTATGCGACCCGAACGGTGTCTTCTGGTCTTTCTTTTTGGATTGTCATCGGGGTGTGACAATGAAGTTACGGTCGCAAAGGGCGAGAGCTGCTTTCAGTCGTGCCTGTCCGTTTCTACGGATTTGGACATCGAGGGGGAGCTGACCTTTTCTTCTGACCTGCGTGACAGTTTCGAGCACGCTCGGGCTGGTCTTGTCGCTTACGCTAGCGTGGCGGAGGCCCTGACGGGGTTCGTGCAATCCATGGTGGAGCTCGACCCGGGTATGCCTGTGGGACTGGTCTATCAGGGAGCGGGGCTATATACAGCGCAGCCCAACATGGACACCCGCGTTGAGCTGCGTTTCTATCTCCCAGCGCCTACCAGTTTCGGGGCGACCAACGACCGTATCGACTTCAACCTATTCGACGTCAACAACTACTTCGTGTCCCTAGGCGTCAAGACCTCAGCAAGTGTAGGCTTGTCCGGGATCAGCACCAGCGTGGACTTTACCTTTGATGGCAAAGGACCTGGCGCGGAATTGCTCGGAATTGCGTCCGGTGCACGGAGCCCCGTTGCCGTGGACGCAAAAGCGTTCTCGAAGCAACTGGCGAAGGTTATCGTGCTCGCTCACGTCATCGTGGCGCATGAGTCCGGGGCCGCGAGCATTGCTTTCGACCTGGTGCCCAAATCGCTACCGGTCGGCGAGGTTGCGAGCGCCACCATTCCACTCCCAATCACGAAGTTCGTTGGCTCGACCTCGAACACCGAGCAGAGTCTAACGCTCAGTGCTTACGACTTGACGATGCAGAAGGCCGCCGCCGTGTACGACGGCACCATCGCCCTGTCTTCCGTCAGTCCCAATTTTTCCTTCGATATGCTATTCAGCTACGCTGCCAGTGCTAGGGCAGACATCGTGTTGGGCTGCCCTGGTGCGACGCTGGAACTGCCTTAGCAGTTGGTCTGTCCGCTTGAGCCGCGAGTGATAGGCCGAGGGCCCCTCGCTCCAGCATTGCGAGGGGTCCCATCTCTAGTGGCAAGTTATGGCCTACATGAGGATACCGCGACGCGTGCAGCTCGGCGTGCAAGCCAAGCTGCCGGTCGGACCGTCGTCGCATACCTCGCCACGATCGGCCTGTATGCTGCCGTCACCGCAGTAGGGCGCACGCGTGCAGTTCGCGTTGCAGCCGCTGTAGGTACCAGTGTTCAATTCCGTTCCGAGATCGCATTGCTCCGGGCCGTTGCGCTCGGCATCTCCGCAGTACGGTGCAGGCTGGCAGTCGAAGCTGCAGCCTCCAGACTCGGGCGAGTAGGCGGTGTTGCGCGAACCCTTGTCGCAGACTTCCGTTGGATCCTTCTTGCCGTCACCGCAATACGGGCCCCACGTGCATTGAGTAGTGCAGCCGTCGTACGCGGTGTCGTTGTTGGTTGGGCCGCTGTCACAAACCTCGTAGAGTGGCTGCAGCATGCCGTCACCGCAGTAGGGTACGGCGGTACAGCCGCGACCACACGAGGCACTTGAGAACTGATAGGTGTCGTCGTTGTAGCCGTTGTCGCAGATCTCACCGGCGGCCGCTTGCCGTACGCCGTCGCCGCAGCGCGGACCAAGCAGGCAGTCGAGCCGGCAGCCGTTGTACGCATCGTTGTTGTTGGAGGACCCGCTGTCACACTCCTCGTCAGGTCTATCGGTGGCACCGTCGCCGCAGTGGCCGTTCCACTTGCAGGCGCTGCTGCACGCCCCGTAGGCGGTCGACGCGGATGTTCCCCAATCGCAGTCCTCGCCAAGCTGTTGGATGTTGTCTCCGCAGTAGGCATCCATCCGGCAAGTGGTTGGATTGCAGTGGGTGGTACCGTCGCAATCCTCGGAACCGTTGCGGACTCCGTCACCGCAGAATGGACCAGGCTTGCAATCGACCGTGCAGGACCCCATGCCGTAGCCGCCGTTCGAGAGGCCACGGTCACACTGTTCGAATCCGTTCACTAAACCGTCACCGCAGTAAGGGCCCCAGTCACAAGACGTCGTGCACCCATCATACGCGGTGTCGTTGTTGTTCGGTCCTCGGTCACACGCCTCATAGAGCGACTGGAGTACGCCGTCGCCGCAGTAGGGCACGGCAGTACAGTTGGGTCCGCAGGCGCTACTGGAGAAACGGTAGGTATCGTCGTTGTAGGCATTGTCACAGGTTTCGCCAGCGGCCGCTTGCCGTACGCCGTCGCCGCAGCGCGGACCCAACTGACAGTCGGTGCGACAGCCGCCGTAGGCTGTGTCGTCGTTCATCGAACCTGTATCGCACTGCTCCTCCGGCATATCGAGGTTGCCATCACCACAGTGGGCATTCCAATGACAAGCGCCACTGCAAGTGCCGTAGCCAGTGGCGGCTGAAGCACCCCAATCACAATCCTCACCGCTCTGCTTGATGTTGTCACCGCAGAATGGGTCCAGCTTGCAGGTGGTTGGATTGCAGTGAACGGTGCCGTCGCACTCCTCGGAGCCGTTGCGGAGCCCGTCCCCGCAGAACGGGCCCGTCTTACAGTCGACGGTACATGACCCAACGCCGTAGCCGCCGTTCGAAAGACCGCGATCGCACTGTTCGGAGCCGGTTATTCTGCCATCGCCGCAGTAGGGTCCCCAGTCACAAGAAGTCGTGCAGCCATCGTAGGTGGCGTCATTGTTATTCGAGCCTCGGTCACACGCTTCATATAGAGACTGAAGCACTCCATCGCCACAGGAGGGCACGGTGGTGCAGCCAGGACCGCAAGCGCCGCTTGAGAACCGGTAGGTGTCATCGTTGTAGACGTTGTCACAGCTCTCGCCAGCTGTTGTTTGCGTAACGCCATCACCGCAGCGTGGCCCCAGTAAGCAGTCGGTGCGACACCCGTTGTAGGTTTCGTTGTTGTTGGTTGCACCTTTGTCGCACTGTTCATCCGGCGAGTCGAGGTTACCGTCGCCGCAGTGAGCATTCCAGTGACAAGTGCTGTCGCAGGTGCCGTAGGTAGTCGCGGCTGAAACACCCCAGTCACATTCCTCGGCTGTCTGCTTGATGTTGTCGCCGCAGTACGCGTCCATTTTACAGGTGTCCCTGTTACAATGAGCCGTGCCGTCGCACTCTTCGGGACCGTTGCGGATCCCGTCGCCGCAGAACGGCCCCGTCTTGCATGTCACGCTGCAGGAGCCTGTTCCATAGCCGCCGTTATCGAGACCCTTGTCGCAATCCTCCGGACCATTCTTGATGCCGTCGCCGCAGTAGGGACCCCATTCGCACTTGGTATTGCAGCCGCTGTACACGGTGTCACCGTTAGACAAGCCGTTGTCGCACAACTCGTAGAGTGTCTGCAGTACTCCGTCGCCGCAGTAGGGAACGGCATTGCAGCCCGTACCGCAGGAAGTGGGTGACACCTTGTACGTGTCGTCATTGTAGCCGTTGTCGCACGCCTCGCCGCCGCCGAGCTGCGTTATGCCATCGCCGCAGCGTGGCCCGAGCAGACAGTCCACCCTGCAACCCAGGTAGGTGTCGTTGTTGTTGGCCGCGCCCTTGTCGCACTCCTCCTCGGGCTTGTTGGTCGTGCCGTCTCCGCAATGGGAGTTCCAATGACACGAGCTGTTGCAGGTGCCGTAAGTCGTCGAAGCGGAGGTGCCCCAGTCGCAGTCTTCACCACTCTGCTTGATGCTGTCGCCACAGAACGGATTCATCGTGCAAGAGGCGCTGCAATTCGTACTGCCGTCGCAGTCCTCGGGACCGTTGCGCACGAGGTCTCCGCAGTAAGGCCCAACCTTGCAGTCGTACGTACAGGAGCTTGGACCATAGCCACCGTTGTCGGCGCCCTTATCACAGGCCTCTGTTCCGTTCTTCACGTTATCTCCGCAGTACGGGCCGTACTGGCAGGCAGTCGTGCACGAAGCTGGGCCATAGGTCCAGTCGCTGTTGCCGCTGCCCAAATCGCAGTCCTCGTACGCGGCCTGGACGACGCTGTCCCCGCATCGCACTGGTGCGACGCAGCCGGGCGCGCACAGGCCCGCTCCGCTGCCATAGAGATCGGTGTTCCTCCCGTTGTCGCACGTCTCGCCCGTCTGGACGATGTTGTCGCCGCAGTACGCGCGCGCACTGCACGAGTGATTGCATCTGCCCGAGGGCACGTTGATGTCAAGGCTCCAATTGTTTGCGCCGTCGTCGCACGCCTCGCCACCAGCGACGATACCGTCGCCGCAGTTGGGGGTGCAGACCGAACGACCGAGAATGAAGTTGCGGAGAGTGAGCCAGAAGTTCGACTGGCTGGTATGCCGTTCGGCGTTGAATAGGTGGATCTCGTAGAGACCGCCTGTCACCAGCGCAAACCTTGGGTCTCCGCCCGCTTGGAGCGTCACCGAGTCCACCTGGCGCCCATGTACCCCGCCGAGGTCGACCGCGAGTCGTCGGTTGATGAACACGAACACGTCATCATCGCCGGAGAAAGTAAGCGTTTCGCCGCCCGAGTACTGGAAGAAGTACCGAAGCTCGGTGGTGAAGTGGAAGTTGTGGCCACTATTGTAGTCGCCGAATCCGATGCTGGTGCTGTGCACGCAGTTGTCGTCGTAGTCGAGCGGGAAGAACTGGCCCGACGTATCTCCGGAGCATCCTGAACCGAGACTTTGACTATCGAACTGGTAGCTAGTATCGGTCTGCCGGTTGATCTTCAGCGTTCGGTGGAACACCCGAGCATTGCTCGTGTCGCGGTACCAATTACTGAAGGAGGCAGTGCTGTAGACGACGCTGTCGGCGAAGTCGCTATTGTTGGCGTTGAGGAGTGGTTTGGCTTCCCCGTCGAGCTTGCCGCAGCAGTCATTTCTGCGACCGTCGCAAACTGTGTCCTTGTTCGCAATCGTGCACTCGTTGCCCGCCATTCCCGAGGCAGCCCCATAAGAGCCGCGCTCGAAATCCTGGTAGACTTCTGCTGTAGCGGTCGTCGAATTGTAGGGCTTGAAATCGCGGTAGGTGACGGGAAGCTTCACAAACGCCGGGGTGCCTGTTTGCACGGGGCAAGAGAAACCGGTTTCCACGGTACAGGTCGGGCTGCAGCCGTCGCCGCTGGCGTTGTTGCCGTCGTCGCAGGCTTCGCCACTGGTGACGGCACCGTCACCACAGACCAAGTTGACCACGCCGTTGGTGAACGTCGGCTCATTCTGACAGGTCGCCGTGCAGCCGTCGCCGGAAATGTCATTGTTGTCGTCGCAGCCCTCGCCGGCCTCCTTGACGTTGTTGGGACAAACTGCTTTCGTACATGATCCTGTGCCCGTGCCCACGCAGACGTAACCGAACTCCGCTCGGCAATTGGCGTTGCAGCCGTCACCGTTGGTCGTGTTGGCGTCGTCACAGGTCTCTAGACCGTTGCGCTTGGCATCGCCACATTTGGGCATGCAGAGTTGGTTCGCCGTTGGGCATGCCCAGCCGTCTTCAACGCTACAAGTGCTAGAGCACCCGTCTCCCGCAACGGTATTGTGGTCGTCACAGCCCTCCGTAGGTGTGCGGTTTCCGTCGCCGCAGATCTCGTGGATACAGGATGAAGGGGCAAGGCCTGAGCAGAACCAGGTTGACTCAACCTTGCAGTCCGATGAGCAGCCGTCACCGGCAGTGGTGTTTGCGTCATCACACTGCTCGGAGCTCGAGTTGACGGCGCCGTCGCCACACACGGGCAATTTCACGCAGAAATTGGCCTGCGGGCACTTCCAACCGGTTTCGATGATGCAGGTTGGACTGCAGCCGTCGCCGGCGATGTGGTTGGCATCGTCGCAAGCCTCACCGTTCTCCCATATGCCGTTGCCGCACACCGCGCCCGGAATGACGAAGCTCTTGCAGCCAGTCGCGCAGTTACTCGTCCCCGGCGGGTCGCAGACTTCGCTGCCCTGTACCTTACCGTCACCGCAAACGATGGTGCTTGTGCAGACGCTTGGTTCGCCTGTACACTGCATGAGCGGCTCGAGCTGGCACGTCGACGAGCAGCCGTCGCCACTCGCGTTGTTGTGGTCATCACACTGCTCGCTCCCCCGCCGCAGCCCGTCGCCACAAATCGGTTTCGCACCCGAGCTGG
Source organism: uncultured Polyangiaceae bacterium (assembly GCA_964454965.1). Classification (GTDB taxonomy): domain Bacteria; phylum Myxococcota_A; class Polyangia; order Polyangiales; family Polyangiaceae; genus FEN-1139. The sequence continues at coordinate 85,622 of CAYVXY010000016.1, forward strand.
TGGTGAGCCAGCCAGCTTCGGTGGTACAAGTGCTGGCGCAGCCGTCGCCGTTCGAGTTGTTGCCGTCGTCACACTGTTCGTCTCGGGTACGGGTACCGTCGCCGCAATGCAGCAAGATACATGGACCGGTCGGCGGACAGTAGTAGCCAGACTCCAGTTGGCAAGTGGTTCCGCAGCCATCTCCGGCGCCTGCATTGCCGTCGTCGCACTGTTCCCCGCGTTCTCTGAGAGTATTGCCGCACACAGGCAGCTTGAAACAATAGTTCACTTGCGGGCATTTCCAGCCAGCGTCAACCTTGCATGCCGAATCGCACCCGTCGCCATTTGCAACATTGCTGTCTTCGCAGCCTTCGCCCGTCTCCCACACCCCGTTGCCGCACTTCGTTCCTGGGATGACGAAGCTCTTGCAGTCCGTCGCACAGTTGTTTGTTCCCGGTGGATCGCAGACCTCGATGCCCTCCACTAGGTCGTCACCGCAAACGATGGTGCTCGTGCAGACGCTCGGTTGCCCAGTACACTGCATGAGCGGTTCGAGCTGGCATGTCGTCGAGCAGCCGTCGCCGCTCAGCTTGTTGTTGTCGTCGCACGCTTCACCCGTTCGGATGAGCCCGTCGCCACAGAGGGCCTTTACACCGGAACCAGTAAATATCCAGCCCGGTTCGGTGGTGCAGGTACTTCCGCACCCATCGCCATTCAGGATATTGCCGTCGTCGCATTGCTCGTCGCGAGTGCGATTGCCGTCACCACAGTGCAGCAGAATACACGAGCCTCCTGGCGGGCAGAAATATCCGGACTCGAGCTGGCAACTTGCCGAGCAGCCATTACCGCTGATTGCGTCGCCATCGTCGCACGCTTCACCACGTTCACGTGCGCCGTTGCCACACACGGGCAGCTTGAAGCAGAAGTTGGCCTGGGGGCACAACCAACCCGGTTCGACGCTGCAACTCGAGTTGCAGCCGTCGCCGCTCGTGAGATTGCTGTCGTCGCACCCCTCACCATTTTCCCACAGACCGTTGCCGCATACCGTGCCAGGGACGACGAACCTGCGGCAGTCGGACGAGCAGCTGTCGCCGTCCACCGCGTTGCCGTCGTCGCAGACTTCGCTGCCCTGCACCTTGCTATCGCCACACACGATGGTGCTTACGCAGACGCTCGGCTGACCCGTGCACTGCATGAGAGGCTCGATCGTGCAAGTTGCCGAGCAGCCGTCGCCGCTCAGGTTGTTGCGGTCATCGCAATCTTCGCCCGTTCGGATGAGCCCGTCGCCACAGATGGCCCTTACACCCGAACCGGTAAAAATCCAGCCTGGTTCGGTGGTGCAGGTGCTAGAGCAGCCGTCGCCGTTCAGGACATTGCCGTCGTCGCATAGCTCGTCGCGAGTGCGGTTGCCGTCACCACAGTGAAGCAGAACGCATGCGCCGCCTGGCGGGCAGAAGAAACCTGACTCGAGCTGGCAGCTTGCCGAACAACCATCCAAGCTGATGCTATTGTGGTCGTCGCAGCCTTCGCCACGCTCGCGCACGCCGTTGCCGCAAATGGGCAAAAGGAAGCAGAAGCTGGCCGGTGGACACAGCCAACCGGGCTCGACGCTACAATTCGAGTTGCAGCCATCGCCGGCAGTGAGATTGCCGTCGTCGCAGCCCTCGCCGCTCTCCCACAGCCCATTGCCGCACACGGTGCCAGGGGAGACGAATCTTCGGCAGTCAGCCGAGCAGTTGTCTCCGGGAGGGTCGCAGACCTCGACGCCCTGCACCTTGCCATCGCCACAGACGATGGTGCTTACACAGACGCTTGGCTGACCCGTGCACTGCATGAGAGGCTCCAGGGTGCAGTTTGCCGAGCAGCCGTCACCGCTCACCCGATTGGCGTCATCGCACGCCTCACCGCCGCGAATGATGCCATCACCGCAGACGGGTTTTGCTCCTGACGAAGTGATGAGCCAGCCGTCTTCCTTGCGGCAAAGGGCCGAGCAGCCATCGCCATTCGCGGCGTTACCATCGTCGCACTCCTCGTCTGGCGTGCGACTGCCGTCGCCGCAAACGAGCTTGATGCAGGAAGCACCTGTCGGGCAGAAGTAACCGGATTCGAGCTGACAAGTTGCTGCGCATCCATCCCCATCCTTTGGCGGCGACTGGGCGTCATCACATTGCTCGCCGCGCTCGCGAACACCATTGCCGCACACCGAAAGAGCCAGGCACGGCTTGTTTGGGCGCGAGCAGTCGAAGCCGGCGGCGATCGTCCTGCAATTGGCTGAGCATCCGTCGCCATCCACAGCGTTTCCGTCGTCGCAGGCCTCGTTGCCCTGCAGCTGGCCGTCGCCGCAGATGACGAATTTCACGCAGCTTCCTTCACTACATGAATAGTCTGGATCCTGCGTAAGGCAGTCCGACTGGCAGCCATCTTCATTCGTTCGATTTCCGTCGTCACAAATCTCGCCGAGCTCGACTAAACCATTGCCACACACCGCTACAGTGGCGTCACCGGTCGGCGTTGACGCGTCGGGCAGATCGATCACTAGCGTGCTCCCCCCGGTTGCGGGAGCACCGCCCATGCCAGTACCACCCGCGCCCTTCGGGACGTTGGACTCTTCGGCAATGGTCACCGTTGGTTGGCCACCGCAGCCCAGGTGCAGAAGAACCACGACGAGCGCAAAGCCTCGCAACTCAGACAGGCGTGCCAACATGATTGAAATATGAGCAAGACGCGATGCGAAGTCACTTGAAAAGTCCAGGTGCGACAGAATAGATCCCACAGTTCGAGTTGCTAAATGCGGTGGATGAATTCAGATGGAACACGTACGTGATGCAAGTAAGCCATCCGCACACATGCGGCACGGCGAGTGGCGCTGCCCCGACCGATGCAGAACGGCGAGGTATCATCGGCACTTGCCCGTGCAGTTGTCCTGGGGCAGGTACCAGTCAAGCTTGGCTGCCATTGAAGGCAGACCGCGTCTTGAATGTGTTCGGGTCTCACATTCTGCGCCCGTTCGCCAAGAGCATCGGGGTTCCGAAGATCCGAATTCCACGGACGGATTGATCGGGACAATCACCCACGGCGCCGTTGTCAGCGTGAGGCAGTGCGCCACAGGTCGGCAGGGTCATGCCGTGTGTCGAGAGCCTCGCAAGTGCATTGCAGTGGGTAACTGGCGCGCTTCCGACTCGAGCAGGTCGTCCCATCCCAGTCTCGCTGCTGGTGGCTGCGCGGAGCAAATGCGACGCGAGCACCAAGCAATAGTCATCCAGCCCATGGAAGGAGCTGGACTGCGATGAAGGCTGCTCGCTTCAAGCATCCCGACCAACCCGTGTTGGGCGTAGGTCCGTCATCGGTAGACCCTCGACCCAATTGCACTTCAAGGAGCTCCGTGAATCGTCCCCGTGCGCGAGGGAAAATGCGGGAAGCGGCAAGGGGTTCGGCCCGCCGTGAGCACTTTGGTTGACAAGGGGGGAAACGCGGAATAGAGAGCATGCATGTTTCCTCGGGGTTCTTCGCTGTTGTCATCGCTAACGTGGGTTGCCGTGGGTTTGGGTTGCGTCGCTGCTGCCTGCAGTCGGGAGAAAGCCGAGCCTGTGCCTGAACCGGTACCTGTCGCACCCGTTCCCATTGCTACGCCCCAGCCTGCCGGAACCGGAGGCGCACCCCAGGTTAGGCCTCAGCGCTTGGCTAGCGCTGGAACTGCCGGCACTGCCCATGCCGTGCTGTCTGGCAAGACCGCAGCCGCTTTCGGTGACATCACTGCGTTCAAGGCGGAAGCGAAGAAGTTCGTCAAGGTGCCCTATGTTGGCGCTAGCTACGACGAGCGGAAGCAAATCGATAAGACTAACCATCGCTTCAAGGCGGCAGCAGCAGGTTACTACCAGGTGTGTGCATCGCTGACGGCGGCCGATTATGATTTCGAACTCGCGCTCCAGGTGAATGGGGTCCGGGAGAAGGCGATCGCCACTTCCCGTCGCGGTACCGCTCAAGGTTGTCGAACCGTAAAGCTGAAGGTTCGCGACTACGTTGAGGTGTGGGTGCAACAGAAGTTGGACAAGACCGTTGAGATTGCACCGAATGCATTTCTGGCGTGGATGACCGTTCATGCGGCGTCGGCAAGCGTCTCGATTGGCAACATTAAGGCGTTTACTGCGCCATCGGGGGCATTTGCCAAGGTGCCCTACTCTTCCGAACTTTACGATCTCGGCAAGCAATTCGACGAAGAATCCAGTCGCTTCACCGCTGCTGCAGCGGGTGAGTATCGAATCTGTGCCGCCTTGTCGGCCGAGAACAAGCCATTCGAGCTCGATCTCTACATCGACGGTGCGCGTGAGAAGGCCTTCGCGCTTGCCAGCAACGGCACTGGGAGTGGTTGTCGGACAGTGCGTCTAGCGCAGGGGCAGCATGTCGAAATATGGTTGTATCAGGCGAGCGGCACGCCGATGCAATTCGTCCCGAACCCGTTCTGGAATTGGGTGACGATCGACGACCTGACGCAGGCGAGTGCAACACTCGAAGCTTCCATCGGTGACATAAACGGCTTCACCGTTCCGCCGAAGGTGTTCACCAAGGTTCCGTACGCCGTCGAGACTTGGGATCCCGACAACCAGTTCGAGCCCAACACCAATGCGTTCAAGGCAGCTGCGGCTGGGGACTACCTAGTCTGTGCGTCGCTATCTACCGCACTGGAGTTCGAGCTTGATCTATTCGTCAATGGGGCTCGCGAGAAGGCTCTGGCTGTCAGCAGCCGAGGCATGGGGCAAGGTTGCCGTGCAACGCGATTGAACAAGGCCGGAGATACGCTGGAAGTTTGGATTCACCAGTCCACTACGTCTATCTTGAATATTCCGCCGAACGGCTTCTGGAATTGGATGACCGTCGAAAGGCTCTACCCGTAGTAGTTGACGCAAGACTACTGGTTCTTCCCGCCGGGTGGGGCTAGGCCACTAGTGCCGACGAAGCCACCAGCGATGCCGGTCGAGTTGCTCCCACCAGTGTTCGCTCCGCTGGCGCCACCTTGAGGGGGAGCACCGCCACCAGACCTACTAGCGCCAGCTGTTCCCGCGTTGGCGGTACTCGCGGCAGCCCCAGCGCTACCCGCGTAGGTTGGGCCAGTGGTTCCACCGCTGGTCGAAGCGCTTGCACCTGCTTTGCCAGTGCTTCCACCCGTCGAAAGTCCGCCAGTTGCGGTCATGCCGCCCTTGCTCGTGTTGCCCCCCCTCGTCGAGCTACCGCCCGTAGCCGTTGAGCCACCGAACGGTGGCGTACCGTAGACGGTCGCTCCGCCGCTTCCGCCGCTACCACCCGTGGCACGGCCACCCGTGCCGAAAGTCCCCGCTCCGCCAGTGCTACTTCGACTACCTGTCGTGCCACCGAGCGGCGGACTGCCGTAGACAAGGACGTTACTGGAGCCGCCCGTGGCTGTCGTCGTGCTGCTACTCGAACCGGGTGTACTGCCGCCTTTGCCGATGCCTCGATTGCCTCCGACCATGGCGGACATGCCGCCAGTGCTGTCATCGACAGTGATGTCACCTCCGCAAGCGATCACCATTGCCGCGCCAAGGGCTGCAGCCATGACGGTTCCTGCTGGTTGGTTGCGGCGCGACCGACGGACCATGCCACAGAATGGACATGCGGGGTCAGTCACGCGGACGTGACGACGGCAATGTTTGCATACGGTCAACATGGAAAAGCTCCGGTTGGGACCTTAGAAGCCAAAGGGAGTCGTCGCTTGCCCTGGATGGAATTGGCGACCCTCTGGTTCCTCTGCCACGCTGCGTAGGCTAGCGCTCCGGGCCTCGACGCGCCAAGGCAACCGATTTTCGGCAGGTTGCCTAAGCTTGCGGGTGATGTAGCGTCTCGGTGCGGTACCACTCCGTTAGCAATTTCACATAGGGGAAGAAGTCAGCCGCTGCGCAGAGCTCGCGACAAGCGTGCATGGCCAACATGGGATTGCCAATGTCCACGGTTCGAATGCCCTGTCGCGCAGCTGCCAGTGGGCCGATCGTCGAGCCACAGGCCATGTCATTGCGGGTGACGAATCGCTGCAGGGTCAGTTCGGCGCGCGCGGCCGCGGCGTTGATAGTCGCGGCGGAGACGGCATCGGTGGCATAGGATTGGTTGGCGTTGAACTTGAGTACAGGCCCCAACCCGAGGAGCGGACGATGCAAATCATCGTGCTTGTCTGGAAAATTCGGGTGCACGGCATGAGCCATATCCGCGGAAATCAGTAGGGAGCCTGCCGTCGCACGGTAGGCAGCCTCGGGATCCTCGGGTGACATTCGTTGAGCGAGGCGATCGAGCACATGCCCGAGTAGTGTCGATTGTGCCCCAGAAGAGGAACGACTGCCGACCTCCTCGTGATCGTACAGGACGAGCACCCGCGTGATGTCCCCGAGCGGTCCTGCTGCCAAAAGCGCGCTCTGGGCGGCAAAACAGCTGACCAGATTATCGATGCGGCCGCTGGCGATGAAGTCCCCCACGCTACCCTCGAACTGCGCTTCGACTGCGTCGAGCAAACACAGATCGAATGCGGAAATGTCGGACATGTCTGGGGTCAACCCCTTCTGCAACAGGGCTTCGGTCAGAAGTTCTTTCAGCAGATCCTTGGTGACGCCTTCCTGTTGCAGGCCCAAGAGCGGACGCAGATGCTGTTGCGGGTTGAGGATCAGGCCCTGCGTGTTTACATCGCGTTGCAGGTGGATGGCCAGCGACGGGATCGTTAGTACCGGGCGATCGACTTCTACGAGAACGACTTCGCCCGATTTCGTCACCACCCTTCCTGCGAGACAAAGAGGGCGATCGAGCCACGTGGACAGCAGCAACCCCCCGTAGGGTTCGACCGACAACGATGCGACCCCCGCAGCCTGGGCATGATAGTTGGGCTTTACGCGTAGGTTTGGGGAATCCGTGTGCGCACCGACGATGAGATAGCCGGCGTCGGCGGGGGGGCGGCGACCTAGTTCGAATGCGACGAGGCTTGCCCCGGCGCGCTGGACGAATGCGCGCAGGCCAGCCTCGGGGCTCCAGCGGGCTCGTTCGTCGAGCTCGACGTAGCCGGCGCCGCGGAGTGCTTGGGCCACCTGCTGACTGGCGTGGTAGGGGGATTTTGCCCGATTCAGGAAATTGAGCAGGTCGGAGGCGGTAGGGGACATCGAAGCTTTAGCATCCTCCGGTGCCGCCGGATTTTCAAGGTTTGACCGTGGCAGCGGGGCGTCGCAACATGGGTGCGCTATGCCCCTGCTTGGGCGAATCCGATGGCGTCTGATGCTCGCGACCGCGGCAATCGCAATATTGCCACTGCTCGTTGCCATCGTTGTTGCCAGAAGCATGGTGCGGCAGACAGCTGAGAGGTTCTTCATTCCAGAGATTGGGGTGCGACTGGATCAAAGTCTTGGCGTCTACCAGGAGCTGGCCAAGACGATCAAGCTGTCGATGCGGCATGCCGCCGACGCGATTGCGGCGAGCCAGTCACTGCGTCAGGCTGCACAACGCAACGACGCTCAGGCGATTCGGCAACAACTCGAAAGTCAGATGCCTCGGTATCCCGGCCTCGTCAGTCTGGAGGTACTGAGCGCACAGGGTGAACCAATCGCGACGGTGAATCGAGGACGCCCCGCTGACGACGCGACGGAGAAGAAGCTGGAGATTGAACGCGCATTGTCCGAGGCGGACGAGAACAGCCCAATGCTGCGCGCTGTCTTCGTGACGGAACGTGGGCGGCTCGACGAGTTCGAGAGCATGGGGCAGTTTCTCGAGACCTACCACAAGATCGAGAATCGCCGCCTGCAAGACGAGAAGACCTATGTTGACGTGTTTGCGGTCCTTCTGGCATTGACCGTGCTCATTGCTTCGACCGTAGGTTTTTGGCTGGCGCGTGGTCCCACGGTGCGACTGACTGCGCTTGCCAACGCGCTACAGCAAGTCGCGATGGGTGACATGTCGGTGCGCGTTTCCGAGATTGGAAAGGACGAGATTGCAGATATTGCGCGCGCATTGAATCGCATGGTTGCCGAAGTCGAGTCGAGTCGCGCGCGCATCGAATACCTGCAACGCATTGGTGCATGGCAAGAGATGGCGCGGCGCCTTGCCCATGAGATCAAGAATCCACTAACCCCGATCCAGCTGGCAGTTCAAGAGGTGCATCGTCGCTGTCCTGAGGGCAACCCGGTCTACCAACGACTCGTCGACGAGACCCTGCAAATCGTCGAAGACGAAGTCGAGACGCTACGCCACCTGGTGAGCGAATTCTCTAGTTTTGCCCGCATGCCCCAGGCGCAGCTGCAGCTGAACGATTTGGGGGACTTTTTGCGCAAGCAACAGGGGAGGCTAGCTCTGCCCGAGGCCGACGAATCGATGACCGAGGAGGGCACGGAGTCGATCCCTCCGCCCGACACGTCGCCGATCCAAGTCGTGGTCGAGACGCCAATGCAGCCGAGCTACGCCTACTTCGACTCCCACATGCTGAAGCGTGCCGTCGTGAATCTCGTCCGCAATGCTGTCCAAGCCATCGCAGGATCGGGGCGCGAACAGGGACGAGTGACGGTGCGGCTATCGGACGGCGATCAACAGTTTTGGAACCTCGACGTCGATGACGATGGCCCTGGGATCCCGGAAGACTTGCGTGCGGTTGTCTTCGACCCCTACGTAACCACGAAGAAGACAGGGACCGGTCTCGGCTTAGCGATCGTCAAGAAAGTGATCATCGAGCACGGTGGCACGATTGCGGTGTCTGCCTCAGCCAATGGGGGGGCACGCATGCAGATCCGCCTGCCCAGGGCCGGGGCGAAGGCGGCCAGGCTCGTCTCGGACTTGGGGGTGATGCCGCCCACGTCTTCGCGGCGCGAATCGCTCAGTCAGACTCTTTCGTCCAGAGAATCGCCATGACCGGAGGCGTTCGGTCGCCGACGAGCGCGCCATCTGGTCTAGGACGAACCAACATCATTCTCGGGCTCGTCATCTTCGCCAGTCTGCTTTTCGGCCTGTTCGTCTTGCCGCGTATTGGTCCACGCGACACTCGGGCGGGCGCCCAGGCACCGGAATTCTCTCTGCCCATCGTTGCAGGTGGAGACACGAACAATCGTGTCTCACTGAACGCGCAACGAGGTAAGGTTGTCGTCCTCGATTTCTGGACGACCTGGTGTGGGCCCTGTGCCGAGCAGGCCAAGATCCTAGAACGCTACGTTGCCGTACCTCGCGCGGACGTTGCCGTCATCGGCGTCAACGAGGGTGAGCCCATGGCGCTGCTGCGCGGCTACTTCGAGCGACAGCGGCCCGTGGCCTACCCCATGCTCGCCGATTTGGACGAGCAGGTCGGTGAGAGCTTCTCGGTACGCGGGCTACCGACGCTGGTCGTCATCGACAAGGCCGGTAGGATTGCCTCAGCAACGTCGGGGGTCGTTCCCTATGGTCGACTTGAACGTTTGGTGGCAGACGCGGCCGTTGGGCGTTGAACGGTCTTGGTCGCCCTGGCATCCTCGATGAGCTGACGGGCGTGCTTGCGAGCAGACTCAGTGATGCGGGCGCCGCCCAACATGCGGGCCAATTCGTCAATACGTTCGCTGTCATTCAGTCGCACCACGTTGGTCGTGGTGCGATCGTTTTCGACCTGCTTTTCGACTCGATAGTGGGCGTCAGCGAAGGCCGCAATCTGCGGCAGATGAGTAACGCAGACGACTTGGTTATGCCGCGCAGCATTCGCCAGTCGTTGACCAATGGATGCGGCGATGGCACCCCCGACACCTGCATCTACCTCATCGAAGACATAGGTTGCCACACCGCCGGACCCGGCCAAGACCCCTCGAATTGCCAGAAGCACTCGCGAGAGTTCGCCACCCGATGCGACACGGGTTAGTGGCGCTAGATCCTCTCCGGGGTTTGCAGAGAGCAGGAACTCCACTCGGTCGAATCCCCGCGGTCCAAGGCTATCCTTCTCCCCAAGGTCGGCGCGCGGTTCGACCCGGGCTTCGAAACGCGCCAATGGCATGTGAAGTGTCGTGAGTTCTTGCTGCAACATACTGCAGAGCCGCCGCGCCGCTTTGCGCCGCTTGTCGCGGAGATTGCCCGCCAGATGCGTAGCTTTTAGGCGCGCTGACTCCAGGCGTTGATCCAATTCGGTGAGGGTGTCGGTAGCATGGTCGAGTTCGTCCAGGCTGCGTCGCAGTGCGTCGAGCTTGGTCGATAAGTCGGTGTCGTCTCCGCCATGCTTGCGGCGGAGGCCAGCGAGTTCGTACAGGCGTTCCTCGGCGCGTTCCAGGGCACCTGGCTCGAGTTCGAGCTCGGAAACGAAGCGCTTGACGATGCGAAGTGCTTCGTCACACGCGTCCTGTGCAACTTGCATCTGATCTGCGAATTCTGCAAGGCGCGGCGACTGATCGGCTCCCCGGCGCGAACGATCGAGGAGCCGCGAAAGGCGCTCGACTATGGAATGCTCAGACTCATACAGCCAGTCTTCGGCATCGCGCGCCAGTTCGGCCCAGCGCTGAGCGTTGCGCAGTAGGTCCAATTTGTTCTTGAGCTGCTCGTATTCGCCAGGTTCTGGCGCGATTCGTTCGAGTTCCTCGAGCTGAAAACGCAGGAACTCGCGCTGCTCGTTGGCGGCCTTGGTGCGTTCAAATAGCCGAGCTCGCTCGTCCTGCAGTTGCCGGTACTCTGCGTAGGCTGCAGCGTATTGGTCCAGTGGAAGGTCTGCCGCGGCGAAGCTATCGAGTAGCTCGATGTGTCGTCCCACCTGAGTCAGGGAATGGTGCTCGTGCTGACTGCAGATGTCGACGAGCAGCTCCCCGAGTTGGCCCAGCACCTCGAGCGTCGTAAGTTCGGCATTGATGAAGGTACGGCCGCGACCCGTACGCGCTACGCTGCGTTGCACCACCAAATTGGCGTCGACGAGACCGCCGTCGATGCCGTGACGTTCGAGCAAAGCGCGCGCGGCTCGATTCAAAGCATCTTCCAGGTCGAATTCGGCGTCGACGATAGCAGCATCGCGTCCCGTGCGCACGATGTCCGAGCGAATGCGGGTGCCGCGCAGTAGCGTCAACGCATCGACAATGATCGATTTGCCCGCACCAGTTTCACCGGTCAGGACGTTCAGACCCGGATCGAGCTCGACCGTGACGTCGTCGAGCAGGGCCAGCCCTCGAATACGCAGGTAGCTCAACATCGACGGCGGTTATACCCGGGATTGGACGCTAGGCAGCAGGTTGTGGGTCGAGTTCTTATGACGTCACATAGCCGCCGGGTGCAAAAAGGCAGGTGGCCCGTCTCCGGCCAAAAAACCGAGGCTCGACTGCCTTTGAATTCCAGCGGAACTCGCGCATTGGTAGCGCCGTTCGACACTCGCGGCGAATACCGAGCTCCAATCGGTTGTGCCGCCCGAGCGGTCGGCGTAGAAGGTTACACTGATGTATCGAGGACTGGCCGAAGCGGCTTGGATCGGCGCGCTGTATGGGACGACCACTTTCCTTCCGATCTCGCGCGGCGGTCATTTGGCGTTGGCGGAGATGCTGTTCGACGGCGGTCGGATCACGGCAAGCGTACAAATGGGGTTCCTGTTGGGTACCCTTGGGGCAACGGTCCTTCTGACTCGGCAAAGTATTGGCAATCTTGGGCCGGCACTCGCGCGGGCCCTGCGTCGGCCCGCGACGCTGTCGACCACCCCGGCTGGTCGCGACCTGACCACGATTGGGCTGGCGCAGATCCCTTTGGGAGCGTTGTGGTTTCTTCTCGGGGACACAGAGGACTCACTTGGGCGACAACCCGTGGCAGTCGCAATTGGCCTATTTCTCATGACGCTGATCCTCTTGTCGACGGCATGGGTGACTCGGGGTGAGCGTCCGCATCTATCTTGGGTTCAGTCGCTATTGATGGGTTTGGGCCAAGGTCTTGCGGTGTTTCCTGGATTGTCGGTGAGTGGTTGCACCATTGCCATAGCGATGTGGTTTGGATTGCCTGCACGTCGATGCTTCGAGTTGGCAATGCTGGTATCCATGCCAGCGATGCTCGTTGCCATTGTTCGATTGCGAACGGCAGCGACGAATACCGACTCGCCACTTGCCGTAATGCTAGTTGCTATGGCTGTGACGCTGCTGACGGGACTTGGGGCAGGCAGACTGCTGCGAATCGCAGTAATGCGCGGAAGGATTGCCTGGTTCTCCATGTGGTTGGCGCCGCTTGCGATTGCGACGTTTGCTTTTGCCCGTGCGTGGCCAGGTCGTTGAACGGGATGACTCGTTTTGGGTACTTGTGGCCCGTTCGTCGCCAGGGAGCGTCGTCGGACAACGATTGTGTATTGCCTACCATCGCGAGTCGAGTTAGGTCAAAGGGGTGCTACTGACGCACGCAACGAGTAGACTACATCAAGCGACCCTACGGGTCGTACGGTGGTACCTGTTGCTTGGCGTCGTCAGCTTGGCCTGTTGTGTAGGTTGTCGCAACGCGCGTCACGAGGAGTGTCGAGCATTCGTCTACGCGGTCAACACTCGCTTGGCGGAAATCGATCGTGTGACCGCCCGGGGTTCGACCGAACACAGCGTCAATCCTGGCGATATGCGACACTTGGCGGAGTTGTACGAAAAACTAGCCGAGAAGACCGACGCGATTTCCATCCACTCGACAGAGCTTCGGAAGCTTCGGGAACAGTACCGCACGATGGTGCTCGATGCAGCGAAACTCGCGCGCAGCATCGCAAGCTCGCTCGAAGCCAAGAACCTCGAAGCGGCCATGAAGGCTCACGAACAGTTCAGTGCTGTCGTGTCGCGAGAGGACGAATTGGTCAGCCTCGTCAATGCTTTTTGCCGTCAGGCTCAGTAGCGACTGCGTTCCGCTGCCATGAAAGTCGCTCTAGCGTGGGGACTTGCGACCTCGACCCGGTGCGCGTGTGGCGCGCGCCGCGCGCGCCGCGCGTGCAGGCTTCATGGACTTTCCGGGGTTCGGCGCGGCAGTGTCGCTCGTTGATGCCGCCACCGGAAGGCCCTCCTTGAGCCGACGAATGTCGTCCCGCAGGCGGGCAGCTGTCTCGAATTGAAGGTTCTCGGCGGCCGCAAACATCTGCTGGCGCAAGGCTTCGATTCGCTCGAGGAGGTTTTCCTCGTTGGGTGCCTCGTCGGGGGAGGTAGGTTTCGCGGAAGCAGGGCGCGACTTCGTGGGCGTATTGCCGTTGGAATTCGAAGTCTTCACCTTGGACACGGCGTAGTAGTCAGTCGTGCCCGCGGCGGGATTGATATCCAGGATGGCGCGCTTGATTGTTTCCGGGGTGATTCCGTGCGCCGTATTGTATGCCCGCTGGATTTCCCGGCGTCGGTTCGTCTCGGTAATTGCCAGTTCCATCGCCGCTGTGATGCGGTCGGCATACATCAGCACCTGGCCTCCCGCGTTGCGGGCAGCGCGACCGCAGGTCTGGATGAGCGATCTTGCACTCCGCAGGAAGCCTTCCTTGTCGGCATCGAGGATTGCGACGAGACTGACTTCCGGGAGATCGAGCCCTTCGCGCAACAGATTGATGCCGACGAGCACGTCGTATTCACCGGCACGCAGTGACCGCAAGAGCTCGATGCGCTCCAGCGTTTCGACGTCGGAATGCAGATACCTGACCCGAATGCCGAGATCGGCGTAGTACTCGGTCAGATCCTCGGACATGCGCTTGGTCAGCGTCGTTACCAGCACACGCTCATCGCGGGCGATGCGGATCCGGATTTCGCCAAGCAGGTCGTCCACTTGGCCCGTGACGGGGCGCACGAAGATTTCTGGATCGATGAGCCCAGTCGGTCGAATGAGTTGCTCGACCAAATGCGTACCGCTCTTTTCGACTTCGAAGTCGCCAGGCGTAGCGGATACGTAGATGACACGCTTCATGTAGCGCTCGAATTCTTCGAAGCGCAGCGGTCGGTTATCGAGCGCGCTAGGCAGGCGAAATCCGAATTCGACCAACGTCTCTTTCCGCGACCGATCCCCTCGATACATGCTGGTAAGCTGTGGGATCGTCTGGTGCGATTCGTCGATAATCAGTAGGAAGTCATCTGGAAAGTAGTCGATCAAGGTGGGCGACGGGTCACCTGCGGTGCGGCTTGCCAGGTGGCGTGAGTAGTTCTCGATGCCTTGCACGAAGCCCATTTGCTCGAGCATCTCGAGATCGTAGGAAGTGCGCTGTGCGAGCCGCTGCTTCTCGAGAAACCGGCCCTCGCGGTCGTACCAGGCGAGGCGATCGCGCAGCTCTTCACGGATCCCCTCGATGGCGCGGTTGAGCTGTTGGCGTGGGGTCACGTAGTGCGACCCTGGGAAGATCGCGCACTTGTCCAGAGAACCGAGGATCTTGCCGCGCAGGGGATCGACCTCGTGAATGGCGTCGACCTCGTCGCCGAAAAACTCCACACGGATGGCTGTGGTTTCCTCGTACACCGGGAAGATTTCGACCACGTCGCCGCGGACCCGGAAGGTTCCGCGATGGAAATCGACGTCATTGCGCTCGTATTGGATGTCGACGAGCTGGCGCAACAGGACGTCGCGGGCAAATTCCTCGCCCTTGGTGATCTCGATCAGCAGGCCTTTATAGGTTTCGGCCGATCCAATGCCATAGATGCAGCTGACGCTGGCGACGATGATGCAGTCACTGCGCGACAATAGGGCTTGGGTGGCCGAGTGGCGCATGCGATCGATCTGGTCGTTGATGATCGCGTCCTTCTCGATGAAGGTATCGGTATTCGGGATGTAGGCTTCGGGCTGGTAGTAGTCGTAGTAACTGACGAAGTAGGCGACCGCGTTGTCCGGAAACAGATCGCGCATCTCGCCGTACAGCTGGGCCGCCAAGGTCTTGTTGGGGGCGATGATCAGTGTTGGACGCTGGACGGCTTGGATGACATTGGCGACGGTGAACGTCTTGCCACTGCCAGTAATTCCAAGCAGCGTCTGGTGCGCAACGCCGTCGGATATGCCCCGCAACAACTTTTCGATGGCCGCGGGCTGATCGCCTTTGGGCTGAAAGTCGCTACGCAGACGAAAACTGCGGGGATTGGACGGAGGCGCCACCATGGCTCAACACGAAATAGTAACGAATGCCGTAGCATTGCCCTACAGCAGCGTCCACGCGAGAGTCACACACGAACATCCCGATTGCGCGATTAGGTAGCGCAATCGGGACGGGGGACGACCGGCAGAACTTTAGCGCTTGGAGAACTGGAAACGCTTGCGAGCGCCGGGTTGACCAGGCTTCTTGCGTTCCTTCTCACGGGCATCGCGCGTGATGAACCCAGCGCGCTTGAGCGCACGCCGATGCTCGAGATCAATCGAGCAGAGAGCGCGTGCAATGCCGTGGCGAACCGCCTCGGCCTGGGCGCTCTTGCCGCCACCGGCAACGGTCGCTCGAATGTCGAACTTGTCGGTCACTTCGACGAGTTCCAGCGACTGTCGGAGAATCATGCGTGACGTGTCACGCTCGAAGTATTCGTCTGCTGGCTTCTTGTTGACCGTGATGGTGCCGGTCCCGGGAGCCATAAAGACTCTGGCCACTGCGCTCTTGCGCTTGCCAGTCGCGTAGGTCGAGGTCGATTCGGTCATCGTTTCGCTTCCCTTAGGACGGTTCAGAGCGCGAACTGCTCGGGTTTCTGAGCCTGATGCGGGTGATTCTGCGTCCCGTAGATCTTGAGCTTGGTGAGGAGCTGCCGGCCGAGAACGTTCTTCGGCAGCATGCCTTTGACTGCCTTTTGGAGCGGCAGCTCGGGGTGTTTTACGATGAGGTCCTCGAAGGAGATCATCGATATCCCACCAGCATAACCGCTGTGACGATAGTACTTCTTGTCATGCGCCTTGTTGCCGGTGAGGCGAACTTGACTGGCGTTGATGACAATTACGAAGTCGCCTGTATCGACGTGAGGCGTGAATGTGGGCTTGTGTTTGCCGCGCAGCAACACCGCTACTTGGCTCGCAAGGCGACCCAAAGGTTGGTTGTTTGCATCGATAATCCACCACTTACGTGCGGCTTCCGCGGACTCTGGCTTTGCTACGAACGTGCGCATCATGAACCTCACGACCCAGTTCCGGGCCAGCCGGCAGGGGGCGCGTTTACTAGCCTCTCGCTAGGCAGCCGTCAAGGAGTGTCCATGGATGGCCCGCCGGTAGTTGTGCGCTTTCTGTTTTTTGCGCCGTGCGAACGGGTTGGTGGGTGGCCCCAGAACCGGAAGTGAGCAAACCGGGCAACCGACCGTCTCGCCAAGGGCGCGACCCGAATCGATGAGACGCTGATTGCTCGCGGAGGCCATTGCCAGCGACAATCGTTCGTTCCGGATGCACCCCACGGGAAACCCTCGTCTGCTCGACAAGATGGTTACGGCAGGTCTCATCACGGCCGAACAGCGTGAGGCCGCGCTGAACGTCGTGCATAGCCTCGGTGAACGCGTAGAGGAGGCGCTACTCGACGCGAACACGTTGGATGAAACGCGGCTACTGAAATTCATTGCCAGCGAACATAAGACACGATTCGTCTCCACTGAGAAACTGGCGAAAGCTGACATCGATCGATCGACCATCGACAAGGTGCCACACAAATTCGCCGAGCAGCGGACGGTCTTCCCGGTCATGTATGACGCCGCAACCGCTACGCTCTCGGTCGTCACTCCCGATCCCGACGACCTGGGTTTGCAGCAAGAGCTGCAGCTCGTGAGCGGCGCGCGTGTCGTACAGTGCTTTGTTGGCCGCCCGCGCGCGGTAAAGGCCGCCATTTCCAGGGCATACGGTGGGGATATCCACGCATTTGCGACGTTGGACCGCCATGCCCACGAGCAGTTCACGACGATGCTCAATGTTTACGAGCGCAATCTCGTCTCCGAAGAGACGATGACGGACTCCTTGGCACGGGAATCGGTCGCGCGGGAGCGCGTGCTTTCCACCGAAGACTTGTCGCAACGCCAGGGTGATCGGGATTTTCTCGCCGTACGAGGTGTCAACCTCAAGAGCTATGTCGAAACCCTCAACGTGCTCATCACATTGCTTGAGAGTGGGCGTGCGGATCTGCGCGGACACAGCGCCTGCGTGGCGCGACTGATACAGAAGGTTGCCGAACGCATTGGCCTGCCCGAACTCGAGCGTGAATCGTTTCTGATCGGGGCGTACCTGCACGATCTGGGCAAAATGGGGACTTTCCACCTTACGGCGCTCAACGTCGCGCAGTACGAGGGCCACCGCACGACGGCACAGAAACAGCTGACCGCGCCGGCTCGGTTGCTCGAGGTGGTGCGGCTGCCTCGGGACGTCGAGAACGGCGTTCAGATGATGTACGAGCGCGTCGACGGCAAGGGGATCCCCAATGGCTTGCGCGGCAAGGATATTCCGCTTCTGGCGCGGGTGTTGGCCATCGTCGATACCTATGCCGATCTGACACATAACCCACGCAATCCATTCCGCCAGGCGCTCACTCCAGCGAAGGCATGCGAGGTGCTCAAGCGCTATTCTGGCACCTTGTTCGACGCGAATCTGGTCGACCTCATTCGGATCCTCGTTACGGGTGACGATCTCAAGGCTCGTTTGCTGGCGGATCGGCACCGTGTGCTCATCGTGGATACCGATCCCGAGGAGACGACGGTGCTTGAGCTGCGGCTCATCGAACAAGGATTCGAGGTGCGCCTTGCGCGTTCTGGCGAGCAGGCCTTGAAGAGCCTAGGCACTGGGGAGATTGCGCTGGTCATCAGCGAACTCGATCTCGACCAGAGCGATGGCCTGGCCCTTCTAGCTGAAGCGCGCAAACAACCCTGGGGCAAGAAGCTGCCATGGATCATCACGACGAATCGCGCCGGGCGTGACGATGCGAAGCGCGCCTTCGAACTCTCGGTGGCTGACTACGTGACGAAGCCGGTCAGTCTCGAGCTCTTCACCGCCAAGGTGAAGCAGATTCTCGAGCGCGAAGCGGTCACGCCTGGGGCGCGCGGCGTCACCGGGTCACTTACCGAAATGGGACTACCTGAAATCGTCCAAATCCTGTGGCACGGGCGAAAGACGGGGAGGCTCAAGATCCGAGCCGGCGCTGATAGTGGCGAAATCCACTTCGTTGGCGGTGCGATTTTCAATGCGCTGTGGGGCAATCAGCGCGGTGAGGAGGCGTTCTACGGCATGATACGTCTGGTCGAAGGGGAGTTCGTTCTCGACCCGGCGTTCGAGTCTCCTCAACAAGTCATCCAGGCCAATCCAGAGGCGTTGCTCCTCGAGGGGATGCGGCGCCTCGATGAAGCTGGTCGGTAGAAGTGTGGCTATGCGAGGGGCTTGATGGCCAAAGTGTGGTCCGGGTGCAGTTAGACGTGTTTGGAGTATTTTGCAATGGGCTGGCATCCTTTGTAGGTGTTCCGAATTCGGTGTCGGCGGGACGGACCCGCGCAAATCGGCTCGTCGCGTGTCCATCCGCACCCGCGGGCCGATTCTTCCGCGGGGGTAGGCGTGGACCCTTGGCGCGAAGTAGGATGAAGACCGTGGTATCATCGACCAGTTCATCGAGGAGCGTTGGTTCTTGACGAGGATTTCACCTCCACTGCTCGGCTATAACAACAATGTCCGTTACCTGGGCAGGACTTTTCATATCCAGACTGAGGACTCGGGAACCAAGTACGCGCGAATCATGACCCACCTCTTCATTGATGGTGGTCGCATCGTCAAAACCACGCGGACCGAATATGCGACGATGGTCGATCAGCCTGATATGGCGGAGACCGTTCGCCGCATGATGAAAGACCAACACAAGAACATGTTCTTGTCGTTGCGCGCGGGGGAGTTCGATCAACTCATCGATCGGGTTCTCAACGCAGAATCCCCAACGGTCGCGGTGGATCCCGCATTGTCACGGATCCCTAGGCTCAGGGCAGACTCGCTACCGTCATTGAGTTTTGGTTCTGGCGACGAAGCGAAGACGATGCCCGGAATGCCCACCATGGTGATCGAGTCGACGCCGGTTCCCGCGGCAACCCACGAGATGAGAGTGGCACCCGTGCATGAGGAACCAGTCGTCCCTGTAGACTTGCGCGACACCTGGGCGTCCGACATGGACGCGGCACAGGCTGACTCAGGGAAGTCGACCACACGTCAGGCTGCCCTCGTACCGAAGCGTCCGAGTGGTCGTCCGCGCAAGAACAAGAGCGTGGCACCGGCTGCGCCCCGCCGGTCGCAGCTCGTCGATGACCCAACGCCAACTGACTTGCCCGAAACAGCGGTTGCTTCTGCGTCGGATAGGCCGTCCGGGCGGTCGTCGGCGAGGCAGCTCGCAGTCCGTCCGTCGACTCTGACGCAGGAGGCAATCGATCCGCGTGGCAAGTCCATTTTTGGCGACGCAACGCCGGGTAGGCAGACACTCGACGAGGTGATCCTCAGTTTTCTCGAAGACGAAGAAACCTAGCCGAGTTTCTCGCAAGGCGCTCTCGCATGCCAGAGCAATGCTTTTGGCTCGTGGAGCTCGTAGTTGATTCGTGCTGTCGATGCACTCTTGCAAGAGTCAGGACTTCGTGTCAGGTTCCGGCGGCTTAGGGCGCTCCAGTCGTCACCTCGGTGGTGGAGGAGTTCCTTCGGGCGAGGTAGCCAAGTGGTCAGGCAGTGGTTTGCAAAACCATTATACGTGGGTTCGAATCCCATCCTCGCCTCCAAGTATGAAAGCTCCGAGCCATGAAACTAGCGGCCCGGCAGTCTCGTAGGGTTGGAGCAGGACGCTGTAGGGGAGCTCATCAACAGCATGCGGTGTCGACGACCCACCGGTCTTTCGACTAGACTCGTTTGACACCGAGGAGTGTTGAAGTGCCACTAGAGTCGCTCGACTTTACCATCCGTCGTCTTGGAGCCTCAGGCCGCAAGTCACCGCTGCATTTGTCCAAGCAGATCGGCGACTTTCAGGTCAACTACGTGCTCGACGAGCAGAAGATCATCTATGCGGTGGAGGTCGAGGAGGCGGCACGTTCGACTCCAATTGGCCAACAGGGGTTGCTCGAGAAGGCAGGGCCCCGCGAGTGGCTCTACTTCGAGCCGACAGCGGTGCATGCCGCGATCCTAACAGCGGGAGGCCTCTGCCCCGGACTAAATGACGTGGTCCGTTCGGTGGTGATGACGCTTTGGTATCGCTACGGCGTGCGTCGGATCTCGGGGCTGCGCTATGGCTATCGCGGTCTCTATGCCATCGACGAAGTCGAGCCTGTGCAGCTCACCCCTGAGGTGGTAAGTGACATCCACCGGCATGGCGGAACGATGCTGGGCTCCTCACGCGGCGGCGGCGATCGTACCCTTGCCATGGCCGATGCCCTCGTGGCGCGGCAGATCAACCTCCTCTTTGCCGTGGGCGGTGACGGCACGCAGAAGGGCGCACTTGCCATTGCCCGTGAACTTGAGCGTCGTGGCGCGCCGATTGCAGTCGTGGGGATCCCGAAGACCATCGACAACGATCTCAGTTTTGTCGAGCGCTCCTTCGGTTTCGAGACGGCCGTGGCCGAGGCCGTTCATGCCGTTGCCGCCGCCCATATCGAGGCGCGCGACGCCTTGGATGGTATTGGTTTGGTCAAGGTCATGGGGCGAGAGTCGGGGTTCATTGCCGCCCACACTGCATTGGCGCAAAACGACGTCAATTTCGTGCTCATTCCCGAGGTGCCCTTCGAGCTCGAGGGGGACAACGGTTTGCTCGCCCATCTTGAACGGCGACTCGATGCGCGTCATCACGCAGTCATTTTGGCCGCGGAGGGCGCAGGGCAGAATCTCCTCGACAAGCAGCAGGGCACGGACGCGTCGGGCAACAAGAAGCTTTCTGACGTTGGGCTCTTCTTGAAGGACGCCATTTCCAACCATTTTCGCCAGCGTGGGCGTGAAGCGAACATAAAATACATCGATCCGAGCTACATTATCCGCAGTGCGCCGGCAATTTCGAGCGACTCCATCTACTGCGCGCGGCTCGGGGCCAACGCAGTTCATGCCGCGATGAGCGGACGAACTGAGTGCCTCGTCGGATTGGTCAACAATCGCTACGTGCATGTGCCGATGGCGCTTGCCGTGGGCAGACGCAACGCCGTCGATCCCGAGGGACAACTCTGGGGCGACGTGGTTGAAGCCACGGGGCAGCCGCCATTGATGTGCGGACGGTGAAGGGACGCGCGACTACGGCTTCTTGTTGCAGATGGCCATGCAGTCCTTGAGGGCCTGCTGGCATGCCGGCAACTGTCCACCCTGCACACAGGTGGAGAACGTTCCGGTGCAGGCGGTGATGCATGCCTGTGACACCGTTGGCAGTGCAGGCGTCGTGACCGCGACGCTTGGCGTGGCGGCGGCCGGTGCTGCAGCGCTGGCTGCTGCTGCAGCGCTGGCTGCTGCCGCAGCCGATGCTGCAGCGCTGGCTGCGGTTATCTTGGCCGAAGCACCAGCACGACTCACCGCGTGATGGTGCACCGGATCAACAGCGGCCGTCGTGCCGCCGGTCCCTTGAACGGCTGCCGCTGCGTTCACGTTGAATACCGGTGGTTGCGCAATCGCCGCGGTGCTGATGCCAGGGGCGCCCCCGGTCACATCGTCATCCTTCTTCTTGAACAGGCTGCAGCCGCTAGCCAAGACGAGGACGACACAGAGAAGATCCTTGGAGAAAACGCCCAAATGCGGATGCCTTATACCCATGACCCAGGCATTATCGGCGATTTTGCGCCAATGCCAAGCAGAATGACGACGGGATAACGGAGTATCAGCCGGGTGACAGCTGGGACCAAACGCTCGACAGCCGACAAAACTACTGTTAGTCGACGTTTCATGCGCAGAAGCTGCCTGGTCGTTGCTTGGGGATGTTTGGCCGTTCTGCTTGTCGGCTGCCACGCAGGGCCGAAATACCCGCTGCGGCTGGCAGCGGCGACGGCCAGTCCTGCTGGTTCGGTTCCCAATGACGAACCGCCGCCTCCTGCCGTGGAGCGCTGGTTGGCACCCGAACCGTCGACCTCGGGCGTGGCATGGGTTACCCCGGCCTGCAGGGAACGCGTAGCCGCGCTGCTGCCGCAGATGACATTGGCCGAGAAAATTGGGCAAATGACGCAGCCCGATCGTGGCCAGGTGATGAAACTGGGTGAAGTCTCGGACTTCGCGCTCGGTTCGGTGCTAAGCGGCGGCGGTTCCGGGCCGCCCAAGAACGAACCTGCGGCTTGGCTGACCTTGGTAGAGGGCTTTCTCGCTCAAGCAAAGACCTCGAGGCTCATGCTGCCGCTGCTCTATGGCATTGATGCGGTGCATGGGCACAATAACGTTCGCGGAGCGACCATCTTTCCGCACAATATTGGTCTAGGTTGTACCCGCGATCCAGCGCTTGTCGAAAGGGTTGCGCAGGCCACGGCCCGCGAAACGCGCGCGACTGGTATCGATTGGACGTTTGCCCCTGTTTTGGCCGCAGCGAGGGATGAACGCTGGGGAAGAACCTATGAAGCCTTCGGTGAGACCGAGGAACTAGCTACCTTGCTCGGGCCTGCGGCGATTCGAGGTCTTCAGGGACCGCGCCTCGGCTCGACGGATTATGGGATCTTGGCGTGTGCCAAACACTTCGTCGGTGACGGCGGGACCCATCGCGGCATCGATCGTGGCAACACCATCGTGACGGCCGAGGCATTGCTGGCCCAACATCTCAAGCAATATCAGGCCGCGGTAGCGGCTGGGGTTGGCAGCATCATGGTGTCTTTCAGCAGCGTCAATGGCAAAAAGATGCACGCCTCCCGCGAGCTTCTGACCGATTTACTCAAGGTCCAGATGCAGTTTCAGGGCTTTCTGATCTCGGATTGGGGGGCGGTCGAACTCTTGCCGGGGGATTACGCGACTCAGATTGAAAGTGCCATCAATGCTGGGGTCGACGTGGTCATGGGCGCGAACAACTTTCGCTCGTTTCACAGTACTTTGGGAAGTCTCGTGCCCAATCGCGTCCCGCAATCGCGCATTGACGACGCTGTACAGCGCATCCTGACCGTGAAATGCGAACTCGGACTGTTCGACGCGTCGCGTTCGCGTCCCGGTCTCGGGACGGTAGGTACGCGCGCGCATCGCGAGGTTGCGCGTGAAGCCGTGCAGAAGTCCCTGGTGCTGCTCAAGAACCGGGACGAACTATTGCCGCTGTCGAAAACCCTGAGGCAACTGCATATTGCAGGAAAGAACGCCGACGATCTGGGGCATCAATGTGGCGGCTGGACGATCGATTGGCAGGGTCAAGGTGGTGCCATCACCCAGGGCGTGACCATTCGTCGCGCCATTGAAATGACGGTGAACCCTGCGACGAAGATCACCTATTCCGCGGACGCAAGCGGTGCGACCGGTGCCGAGGCGGTTGTCGTCGTGATCGGAGAAGGCCCCTACGCCGAAGGTAACGGCGATCGAAAGAGTCTGGACCTAGACGCGGAAGATCTCGCTACCGTGCGTCTTGCCAAGGCCTCTGGAGCAAAAGTGGTGTTGGTGATTGTGTCCGGGCGTCCGCTCATTCTCGGGAAAACGGTCGAGTTGGCAGATGCCATCGTCGCGGCCTGGCTCCCAGGGACCGAAGGGCAGGGCGTTGCTGACGTCCTCTTTGGTGATGCCGCGCCGACGGGCAAATTGGGGCATAGCTGGCCCCAAGCCATGCAGCAGATCCCAATCAATGTGGGAGATCCGAACTACGAGCCGCTCTTCCCATATGGCTATGGTTTGACCTATCAACGTGTCTCGACGAGCGCCGGCGTAGCCGCGCCGGTGCTGATGCGCTGACGAGGGGCTTGGCTAAAACCTAGAATCTAGCGTATTTGTGGATCGATACCCGGCCAATCGGGCAAGATCTCATGCGTCTCGGAATCGACTTCGGAACAACTCGCACAGTCGTGGCAGGCTGCGTGAAAGGTCGTTACGCCGTCGCGCAGTTCGAGACCCCCAGGGGCTACATCGACTACCTGCCGGGGATTGCCTTCGCGCATGGGGGAAATCTCGAATACGGTTGGGATTCGTCCGCTGCCGACGGGACCGGGTGCACCCTGCGTTCGATCAAGCGCGTTGTTGGGCAATTGAGGCCAGATGACCCAGTGCCGGGCCTCGACGAGCAGCGCGTGGCACTCGAGTTGGTCACGGACTATTTGCGCTACGTACGACGGATGCTGGTCGAGCGCAGCAACCTGCTGCTCGATGCCGAAGAACCCCTCGAGGCGATGGTCGCGGTGCCCGCGAACTCGAACACCGGGCAACGGTACCTGACGGTCGAGGCCTTCAACCGCGCGGGGTTTCGCGTTGTGGGCATGCTGAATGAACCGACGGCAGCCGCAATTGAATTTGCACACGAGAATCTTGGCGGCGTGGGGCGACGTTCACCGAAGCGCTATGTCGTCGTCTACGATCTGGGCGGTGGAACCTTCGATACCTCGGCCGTCTCACTCGTCGATCGGCGGTTCGAGCTGCTTAGAACCGAAGGAATTGGCTCACTTGGCGGTGACGACTTCGACGAGATCATCTTGGCCGCGGCGCTCGAACAGGCGCATTCCGACGGCACTGGAGTAGACGATTCGCGCATCGATAGCTCAATGCGCTCGCGGCTGCTCGAACTGTGTCGCGAGGCGAAGGAGGGCCTTACTCCCACGAGCCGCAAGCTCATGGTAGATCTCGGGCAGGTCCTGCCCGGCGCTGCCACCGTCGTGCTCGAGACCAACCTCGTCTACGAGCGTTGCCAACCCTTGATCGATCGAACGATTGAGCTTCTGGATCGCGTGTTTTCCAGCCTGTCGAACTTTGGGATCGACGCTAACAATCCTCGCGAATTGGGCGCCATCTACCTCGTCGGCGGCGCCACCGCATTTCCACCCGTGGGGCGAGCCTTGCGTCGATTGCATCGGCGTAAGATCCAAATGGCGCCCCAGCCACACGCAGCCACGGCTGTCGGCTTGGCCATTGCTGCCGATCCGGATTCGGGTGTTTTCATTCGCGAATCCGTCACGCGCAACTTCGGAGTATGGCGCGAGGGTGAGGCGGGGCGCGCGAAGGTTTTCGATCCTATTCTGCTCAAGGACACGCGCTCTCCCGACGACGCTCCGCTGGTCGTACAGCGCAGCTATTGGCCGGTACATTCGATTGGACACCTGCGTTTCGTCGAATGCACGGATCTTGACTCATCGGGTCAACCCGCGGGGGATCTCACACCCTGGGCCAATCTCTATTTCCCCTACGATCCCGCGCTTTCGTCGATCGACGATCTCAGTCAGGTGCCGGTCGAGCGCGCCGAATATCCGGTGGGCGGCGAGATCGTCGAGACCTACACCTATGCGGCCGATGGCAGCCTGACCATCACGATTCAGAATCGTTCTCATGGCTATCAGCGGCGCTTCGTCGTGCCTTGGCGCACCGAGAATCGCCCATGAATCGTGCGACGGTGTTGGTGGTCGGCTACGGGAACACTTTGCGCACCGACGATGGCTTTGGTCCCGTTGTTGCGGATCGACTGCGTGACGGTCTTGCTGATGATTCGGTGCGAGTGTTGACGCGACAACTGCTCAGCATAGAGCTCGTTGCTGATCTCGAGCAGGTCGGGCTATGTGTCTTGGTCGACGCGGCCACGTCGGGTGTTCGGGGCGAGCTTTCGATGCGCGAGGTGCTGGCCGAACCAACCGAAATAGCGACTCTGGGTCACGAGCTTTCAGCCGCGGCACTCATCGGCCTCGGCCAACAATTGATGGGCTACGGTCCCCGATGTGTTCTCTATTCCATCGTTCCGGAATCATTGGACCTCGGGGAAGGGCTCACGAGTCCGGTAGCTGCGCTCGTCGACGAAGCCGTCCGCGCCATTCGCCAGCGCATCGACAGCTATTTGGCCGATGTTGCCGCGGGAACCACCGGCTGAGACTCGAGCAGGGCGCGCAACTCCGTGGACTCGGGGCAAGGGGCAGCATTGAGCAACGCGGCGGCGGCCGTTTTAGCCTCCTCGGAGCGCCCGAGTCGGAGCAATGACTTCGCTTTCAACAAGATCACCTGGGGCAAAGCCTTCGCAGAAGGGCCAGCGCTGAGTAGAGCCTCGATGCTTGCGAGTGCGACCTCGGGGCGTCCGGCATCGAGTTCAACCGCGGCTCCGCGTAGCAGGGCGCGTTCACGTGCTTCGAGGGTCAATGCCGACGAACGGGGCTCGGACAGTGATGGCGCTGCAGAAAGCGGCGCTCCCTGGTCAGCTGTCGGAGTCGCTTCGAGCCAGCGCAGCCCGACCATGGCGACGAGTGCCATGGCGCCCGCCCCAGCACCCATGAAACCGCCGCGAGCGAGTAGCCGCCACGGACTTGCCGCGGAGCCATAAAGTGTGACGGCGCCAATCAGTCGATTGACCGTCGTGCCCAGGGCGATTCCGGAAAAGTTAGTGGTTTCGATCCGACGATCTGCCCGAGCTAGGGCCACCAATGCGCGCTCTTTGCCACCAGGCGTAGGGACGTCGAGTTCCGCCGAGGCAAGCAACCGCCTGACGCGCACCGAGGGATGAGATTTTACGAGGGGGGTAAGGTCAGTCACGAGAACAATTCTCCGAACGGGGCACGCCCCAGTTGGCGCTCCAGGGTTTCCAAGAATAGCTTTCTTGCGCGTCGCAGTCGTGAGGCGACGGTTCCGGTGGGAAGCTCGAGCATTTCCGCAATCTCTGCCATCGTGGATTGTTCCAGTTCATGCAGTACGAACACGGCTCGAAGGTCCATCGGCATGCTGTCCAGTACTGCATCGAGCTTCACGCGCGCGCGTCGCATGTCCATGAGTTCGTCCATGGAGGGACTGGTGTCGGATGGATTGGGTCCGTCCAGTTGCTCTTCGAAGTTGGCTTCGGTGCGTCTAACCTTGGAGCGCCGATAGTCCGAGGCGACTCGGATCGCTGTCTGGTAGAGGTAGGAGCTTTCACAGCCGGGCCGAATGGCCTCCAATTTGCGCGCTGCAGTCAAGAACACTTTCTGTGAGGCATCATCGGCGTCGCCATCGCGCACCCCGAGCCGGCGCAGGGAACGCCAAACGAAATCATAGTAACGCCGGACCAGATCCGCGACACGGAGCTCCGCTGACGCATCGGATAGATCCGTGTCGGGAGCTTCGGTCAGGGTGTTGTCCATGAACAGGGTTGCGTCCATGATAGCCGGATAATCAGCCAATGGACGGGGATGGAGGGAATGATCACGGGTGGGCTAAATGGCAAGATACTTGGGAGAATCGTTGGTGGCTGGCCGCCGGATTGCGGTCCTGGGTCGTTGGCCCAGGCGCCCGGCGGAGCCCCGCACGGAAAACGCAACAGCGACCGAGCCAGGGCGCCGAGCTGTCGAGTTGCGCATTGAGGACCCAATGGGCAAAGCTCTTGCTGGCGCTAGGGTGACGGACCAATGTCGGTACAGGGACCATTCGCTGTGGTGCAGCATTTTAGTCCGCGCACTTCGATGCGCCCCGCATAGCGAACGGACAATCGCGTTGCGGCCGCCAGCACCACGTACTGATCGCGAGGAAGGTTCTCGTTCGGTGGCCATCCGCCACTGCCAGGGCTGGAGACTTCCACTCGAGCGGGAGAAGCCGTCGGATCCAAAATCGGCCAAGTCCAGGTTTGCCCGAAATCGTTCTGAATGGCGAGCTCCGCCTTGTCCACCAAATCGCTAACGTGATCCCGTAGCTCCAGGTAGAGATCGATCGTTGCACAGACAGAAAGGTCACGCCCGTCGAAGTCAGGTAGATCTGCCGCAAGTTCGGGGGGCGGCCATTGTGGCGTTGCATAGTCCTTTGGCTTGTCGACAATCACGCTAGCGGAACTCCTGTCGGCTCTGGCTGGCTCCATCTCCCAAGCTGAGTCATAGGTCACTGACTTCCAGCACCATCCGTTCAAGTCAACAATGCCGCCGAGACTTGAGCCCGAGGCCACTTGTGCAGTCGTGGTGTCCGAGGGGCGATTGCGAAATGCCAGTGCACTGATCTGAAAAGCCAACGGCTTCTCGGCGCTGGTCGCCCAATCCGTGCCAAAACTGACCTTCTCGAAGCGCTTCCCCTCCAACGTACACTTCGGGGCGATGCACCAACTAGGCTTTCGAAGGTTGATGACGTAGGTGTCGGAGTCCGCCTCTTTTGATTTTCCTCGAAGTTGCCACGTGCATTGGCGTTCACCATGGGAGCCGACGAATGAGAATTGGAACGGGACGTCCGTTGGCACCGTGGCCACGAGCACTGCCTCGTCGTAATCCAAGAGTTGTGGCAGGTTGCTGCCCTCAGTCGACAGGTCCCTTAGATTCTCGGGTTCACCGAGCAATGCGTAGCCGCCACCGCTGCTGTATTTCTTGTCTTCGATACGGAATGCCAAGGGAAGCGTGTCTTCCTCGACACTCGCGACGCTGCCCTGATTTGCCCAGGTCCCCCAACGCAACCCACTGGGGCCGCTCACCGTGCTCGTCTCAAGAAACAGCCACTTTACGTCGATAGGCGACAGTGGCAGGTCGAACAGCATCACCTCGTCGATGATCAAATCCGGCGAAACGCCTGGGGCTTGGTTGAGCGCCTCGGTTGATGTGCCAAGGTAGAAGTCCGAATTGTCAGATGGCGCTTCGATGTCTTGAGCATCCGCGCACCCCACAGCAGGCGAAAAGGTCGGAACCCCGTCTACGTAGAGCGTTGCAGCGGCGCTTGAAGCAGCAAACGTTCCGACGACGTGGTAGAAATTGCCACTTTGCCACGGTGTCGAGAAACCTCCGGCAAAAGACTTTTCTCCAAGCGTTGCGAATGTGTACTGCATCTTGCAGCTGCTCTCGCTGCCGAGGCCCTTCGGGACTCCGAAGGCAAGCACGATTGTGGAACGGTCATTGCAGGTCCTCAACTCGAGTCGAGAACCCGTCGAACAGTCTTTGGAGAGGTTCGAAAGAATGGGCAGCACCACAACACCGGGTTCATCGCGAACTGCTTC
This sequence comes from uncultured Polyangiaceae bacterium, assembly GCA_964454965.1. Taxonomy (GTDB): domain Bacteria; phylum Myxococcota_A; class Polyangia; order Polyangiales; family Polyangiaceae; genus FEN-1139. Next base: position 114,450 of record CAYVXY010000016.1, read on the forward strand.
GGTCAACTCAGTTGGGGACACCCAAGCGGACAGCGTGTAGCTGCTCAGCGCCTCTTGGGGAAAGCGATTCTTCGCAAAGGCGAGGCTGTTGAAGACTCCCGCTCGCCCCTTGACGGCAATGGGAGTCGAGATGTCGGAGCTCGCTGCACCGACTCGCACTAGCGGGTTCTGATTGTGCGTGTCGGACAGGTAGACGTTGGCGTCAGCTTGCTCGTCGAGTGGCAAGTGGGTCCAAGTGCCTTCTTCGAGTGTGGCGTTAGTGTTTGCAGCTCCGGAAGGGATGGGTAAGGTTGGGCGTGGGGCACCGCAGAACGGATACTCGGCGCCCTTGCGCGGGCACTGAGTGCTGCCCATCACGTACAGGATCTGTCCCGAATCGAGCATGTGGCACACTGCTGCCGGAAGGACGATTCTACCCGCATTCGAGCTGTCCCAGGACCAACCGACAGCCGAGCGTGTGTCTAACGGCACCACACAACGATACTGGTCACAAAAACCTTGTCTGCCGGGCGGAAGGACCAGTGCAACGTTCAGCATCGACGAGTCCTTGACTGACTCATCGGGCGTTGCCACGCAGGAATCTGCGCCAGAATCTCCCATGATCTCGCTGGACCAACCCGCGGCAATCGGGAACCACGCGTGTGGGGCGAAATCGGACTCTTGATCCAAGTCGAAGCATGTCCACGGATCGAAGCAATCTGGCTTTGGCGTGGCTGCACCGCCGTGGCGAAAGACCTGATTGGCATCGTAAGGCGCGGGCTTGAACCAATCGCTGGACCTATCGTCACATGCAGGGGCCGTGCACATTGCTGCATTGGTCTCATCGAGCGCGGCGGATATGCTCTGGTGATAGCAATTCTTTCCCGCGCAAGTAAAGCAGGCTTGGCTGCGGTCGGCACACAACCATTGGATGGGCTCGCGAAGTATCCGGAGCTGCCCAGGCTCGGGGACATCGACGTCGATACCTTTTCGAGTGAAGACAACCTTTCCGTCCTTGCAGGCGGTAAGCTCGAGGGTCACGTTCACGGCCACGTCACGCCCGGAGGTGAGCGCGATGGTCGTTGGAAAGTCCAACAGTTTGGAGGCGACGTTCGGCACATCGCACGGAAATACCGCCGCATTGCTGGGCGCAACGCCTGGCGCAGCGTAGGCCCGGTACGTTACGGTACCCTGGTTGTCGACGGCAAGAATCAGCGTGTCGAAACTATCAGGGATCTGCATGTCGGTGGACAGAAGCAGGATAACCTGACCGTACGCGGGCAGAGTCTTCTGCGAACAGGCAAAGGCCGTTATCACGACGAGACAAACACAGAAGAACTGCGACGCTGCGATCCAAGCCCTTCGCGCGGTGATTGCAGGGCAGTTTGGGGGTGTAGCGGTCATCTCCACCCTTGTGCCGTGAAGCCAATAGGTACGTTGTCCAGCCTACCAAGCACCTGAGTCCCGGCTCGACTCTCGCTCGGTCGCAAACCGTAATAGGCCACGACAGCGATCAGCGCCGTCGCACCACCGAGGACGGCCACCAACGGCCAGCGACTGCTTCGATCCGATGGCTCGAGGGGCTGAGCCGTCACCCAAATCGTCACGCGGCCGCCCTTGCTCAGATCGGCTTGGACCTCCTTGGGTTTGTAGCCCGTGCCGGAAACCCTGATCAGGTGCTTGCCTGGACTAACAATCCCCTCCCAACGGTCGCGTCCGACGGTTCCATCATCGACTGCGATCCATTGACCGGCGCCCGCGACGACTTCTAGGGTTGCGGCGGGTATGTCGCGCTCCATGCGCAGCGAGACGTGTTCTTCGGATGGGCCAAGCACGCGCACTTGCGCAGTTGCTTCCTTGTATCCGCGTTTGCGCAGCGTGATCTTACGATCACCCATGTCGACGAGAACGGGTTCCGTAAGTGGCGTCTTGCCGACCTTGACGTCATCTACCAAGACGGTGGCACCGGCTTGATCGCTCTCGATGCGCACTGGGCCAACGAAGTTCGAGATGGCTTTGGCGAGATTTTCGGCCTCTTCACGTTCAACTGGCGAGATGAGCGTGGCGGCTTCGGTCAAGAAGCGGCGTACTAGCGGCAAGGCGCGCGCGTAGTGGCGCAGTGAATTCTCACACACCAGCAGGTCCCAAAGTAGACGAGGATCCTTGCTCTTGTCGTACGCCAGTTGGAACTTCAGTAACGCACCGGCGAAGTCACCCACATCATACAGCATCATCGCGACGTCGTAGTCGGCGCGCGCTGGTTCGGGGAGCGACAGCCTTAGTTCCCCATTTTCAACTGGATGACGAGCTGCTTCGGTTCCGGTGCTCGAGGGAGGCGGAGGGCTTGCCGGTGATTGTGCCCACGCAGAATGACTCGGCGTCAGCGCGAGCACCAGCGCCACGACCAAGCAGGCGAACTGCTGTACGCTAGCGCGGTCGAACCTGGAGCGGATTCTTGGGACGAGGCGTGGCTGGCGGGGTATTGGCAGAGGCCGGAGTGGGAGGGGCACTGGTCCTCGTGGATGCTGTGGAACTCGTTGCGGCACTTGGACGGGGCAAGCGTTTCGTCGGTGCTTTCTCGTTGGTTGCCGAGATGAGTGTCGGCACGGTCGGGCTGGGCGATACTGGGATCGGGACTGTGACGGGTTCCGTGCGCTCGGTTGCAACATGGCTGCCAAGAACCGCTGCTTCTCTCGGAAAGGTCGTTACCGTTCTAACCCTTGCCTTGAATTGTGGCAGCCAAGGCATCCCCACCGCAATCACGAAGATTGCCGTCAGTCCCGCAGCCGCTCCGGTGAGCAGCAGTCGCCGTTTGGTCTGGCCCGGCTGTTGGTACTCGTTAGTACCGGGACGGCGACCGGCTGGTTGCGGTCGGCGCCCGTTGGCAACCACCGCAAACGGCGGGGTCGAAACTGCGCCGAGGGCGGCGGAGCCTTTCGGGAGCTCCTGCCCGAGTGGCGTATGGATCGGCGAACTCTGCTGCTGCCGCAACATGCGTTCGAGCAGTCCCCGCAGCTCGGCGTCGGGGTCAATCGTGTCTGCCAGAGCCCTGGCGAGTTCGGTGATACTGGCGTAGCGGTTCTCGGGTTGCTTCTCGAGGCAACGCATCACGACGGTTTGCAGGGACTCGGAGAGCTCCGGACGCAGTGCACGCAACGAATTCGGTGTCGCCTCGAGCACGTTGGCGATAACTTGAGGATAAGTCCTTCCGCCAAACGGTGGGGTTCCGGTTAGCACCTCGAACAACGTGGCACCCATCGACCAAACATCGCTACGGGCGTCAACCAGAGTGGAGCCGCGCAGCTGTTCCGGTGACGTATAGTAGGGAGTTCCGACGATGGTGCCAGGTTGAGTCTCGTGTGCGTCGGTTTCGGATCTTGACCCCGGCATCCGTTTCATGATGCCGAAATCGAGCACCTTGATGATTTCCGAACCGTCAGCGCGATGGACCACTCTAAGATTAGCGGGTTTCAGATCGCGATGAATGATTCCGAGCCCATGGGCTTCGAGCACGGCCGAGCAGGCCTGGAGCATGAAGCGGACGGCCTGTTCCGGTTCTAGCGGGCCGTCGCGTTGGACGCGAACTGACAGATCTTCGCCCTCGAGAAATTCCAGGACCATGTAGCGGCGGCCATCGGCCAACTTGCCTGCATCGTATACGCGCGCGACGTACTCACTTTTGATGCGAGCAGCAGCCCTGACTTCGCGATCGAAGCGGTTGATCGCTTCAGGGTCGAACAATGCATCCGGAGACATGAACTTGACGGCGACCCGTTCGTCGAGTTCGAGGTGTTGAGCAGCAACCACGACTCCCATGCCACCACGTCCCACCACTTCCTCGAGGCGATAGCGATTGGCGATGACATCGCCCGCTCGGGTGCCTGGGGGAAAATCAATGGTTCTGGACGCAAGATCGGGCACGGAGGAAGCCTTTTGCGCCTGAGCGTAGGGGGAGGTCCAGCGAAACGCAAGCTCGGTGGCCTAACGGGTACGTCGAGTGCAGTTGACCGCGACGAGCCGTGCCATTCCTTGCATATTCTGGGCTTTTTGGCCGGTTCGGCGCAGCCACGTCGTATTGCCGCGTCCCGGTGGGGCGTCTCATCTATTCGGCGGGCAGCAAACTTGCTTCGCGCGCCGTGACACCTTGCTCGACTCGCCAGGCCAACATCGGCACCAGCAAGGCAATGCCAATCGCCATCAGTGCCACCCAATTCATTCCGATCAATCGACCGCTTGGGTCGGCATGCAACAGCAAGGCGCTACTCATGGCGCCAATCGATGAAGACAGATGCTGAACAGCCGAGTTGGCGGACATGAAGCGCGCACGGTGCTCGGGACGGGGCACGCGTGACACCAAGGTATTCATGGGTACTCCGCGCATGGTCCCCGACAGCATGAGCAGTGGAAATATCACGATGACGAGCGTGACGGCAACGGGGCGAATGAATCCGAAGAAGAGCGCCAGCGCAAATAGCACTGTACCCGCAACGATCATTCGCGTGGGGCCGAACCTGTCCACCAAGCTTCCGACGCGCCGTATTGCCAAGAACGTCGTGGTTCCGCCCACCAAGTAGAGTAGGCTTAGGTTCTCGCGCGGGTAGCCAAGGTTATGCTGCAGGTATGCCGAAATGTTCGGCACGACCGCAAATACCCCGAGCATGGTCGCAGCGGTTCCGAAGAGTGAGGTTAGGGACAATGGATCGAACAAGGGCAGTTTTGCCCCGGCGCGCTTGGGACGTTGAAGATGTCCCCTCAATTGCGGCAATCGTGTCACGGCCAACAGGGTGATCGCCACACAGCCGGCCCCAACCAAGAAGAATGGGGCGCGCCAGCCGAGATGTCGCGCAATCTCGAGTCCAGCGGGCACACCGAGAATCGACGCGACAGAGAACGCTGTCATGACCGTTCCGAGCGCCCTACCGCGCCGTTCGGGAGGCACCACATCACTTACGATCGCCATGGCCAAGGCCGTCGCTGGTCCACCGAAGGCGCCCGCAACGATCCGTGCGAGCACGAGGGACCAGAAGCCCTGGGCAAATCCGCCGCAGACAGTGCCCACCGCCAGCCCCAACATTGCCAACCCGAGTGCAGATTTTCTATCGAATCGGTCGAGGAAGGTGGCACCAAGCACGCCCGCAACGGCCGCGGCAGCGGTATAGCTGCCTCCGAGGAAGCCGATCTGCGATGTGGGGATCCCGAGTGCTAGCGCGAAATCGGGACCAAGCGGCATCACCATCATGAAGTCGAGGACATTGATGAACTGAACCGCGCCGAGTAAAAGGATGATCGAGCGCTCGTTATAATGCGGTTCCGACATGCAAGCTTGCCCGCTAAGCTATAGGGCCACCACCACCGAGGCGCCAGACCTGCGGTTCGAGAATTGGCCGGCCTGCTGCACTAGAGCAGGCGTAGCCGCTGCACGCAGGGGCAGCAGGCAACAGCAGGCAGGAGCTTGTCGCCAGAGCCCCTACAGTCCTAGGCTCTCGCCTAGATGACCATCGCCCTCGCGCTCAGAGTCCTGCATGTTTGCGCAAACCTGATTTGGATTGGTTCGATCGGTGCCGTTGGGCTGATTCTGAGGGACTTGCCAGCTCCCACCCGCGATCGCGGCAGGATTGCGCTGTCGGTATATCGGACCTTGGCCATGCCAGCCTTCGTTGTGTCCTTCGTCGCCGGAGTCGTCATGCTCCTGCTCGAACCTCGTTACTACTTGGTACAGACCCACTGGATGCATGCAAAGCTCCTTCTGGCGGTGGCCGTCATCGCCCTGCATCACTGGTTAGGGGCGCGGGCCAAGCGCACAGCCGCTGGCACTGCCACACCTGTCGGCATTCTGCCCATCGCCTTGTTAGTGGCTGGGGCCGTGGCTAGTGCTGCTCTTGCCCTGATCAAGCCGTTCTGACGCTGATGCTCTGCCCTAGAGCTGCCACAGCAATTGCAGCGGCACCGCCAGGAGCTTTGGGTTCGACAGCGGAGCGATGATCGTACCCGAATACAGCAATATTCCCCCGCGGAAGTCATTCCCACATTGTTCCGCGAGGCGCAGCAGGCCCGCCGCGTCCCTTGGCTCGACCGTGGCGGCTGCGTTCACTTCGACTCCCCAAGTCTCTTTGCCGCGAGTGAGCACGAGATCGACTTCGACCTGATCCTTGTCACGGTAGTGCCAGAAACGCAGATCCGGATCGGTCCACCCGGCCTGGGCTATGACTTGTTGAACGACATAGGACTCGAGAATATGCCCAAAACGGGTGCGTTGCCGGAGCCAGTCGGCAGACGTTAGCCCAGAAAGCATGCAGACTACGCCACTGTCGACGAGATGCAATTTCGGCGACTTCACCAGGCGTTTGGCTTCGTGCTTGTGCCACGCGGGCAGGCGGCGCAGTAGGAATAGCCGCTCCAAGACGGCCATGTAGTGCTCAACGGTCTCTCTGCGCATGCCCAAGGCGTTGCTCAGGGCCGAGACGTTGAGTAGCCCTCCGGTCTCTAAGGCGAGCATCTCGAGAAGGCGGTGCAGCTGAGTTATGTCCTGGATGCGCGCGATATCGCGAACGTCCCGTTCCATGAGCGTCGTTATGTATTGCCTGTGCCATTGCCTCGCCCGCGAAGGAGTGCGTGTGAGCGGTTCGGGAAAACCACCTGCCACGAGCCGCTCGGGTAGCGTTGGTGACTTCTCGTCGGCGGCAAGCCGTCTGCTGGCCGGGACGAGCTCTTGCTGGATGAATGCACGCAGGAAGTTGCCTGGACTGCGCGCCTTCTCGGCGTCGGTGAGCGGGTGCAGGTAGACGTACTCGACTCTTCCCGCGAGGGAGTCGCCCAGCTGTGGCATCAGCAGAAGATTCGCTGAGCCAGTGAGCAAAAACTGACCAGGTCGGCGATCGCGATCGACAAGGATCTTGATGGCCTTCAGCAAGCCGGGGGCGTGTTGGACCTCGTCAATCGTCTTCGGCTGCGGCGTGAAGGTGAGCAAGCCAACCGGATCGGATTGCGCGTTGGAGGCGTAGATTTCCTCGTCGAGACTGTAGTATTCACGTTGGTCACCGAAGGTCTGCGCGAGCGTCGTCTTGCCGCATTGTCGTGGACCCAACAGGCACACGACGGGTGTGTCCGCCAAGGCCGCCTCGAGCGAAGTGCGGAGCTGCCGCGAAAAGGGAACAGCGAGAGCGTCCAATTGACTATTAATCAATCGTCCAATTGTCTAGTGAATTAGCGTCCCATTGACGATTGTCGCAACTACCAGGCAACTGTTCGCTGGGCCAACTGGCCGCCATTGGCCGCGGCAGCCTGGACCGCCCACTACGGTGACAGACTGGGGCACTGGATGTGCCGATTCGTAGTCGTGGCCAGCGTGACGCAGTCGCCCTACTCTTGCCCTGATCAAGCCGTTCTGATGCTGATATTTGGTCCTGTCGGTCGGGGTGGGGTGAGGGCTGGCTAACCCATCCAGGCTCGCGTAGAAGGGGCCGATGGCAAGTGGGCACCAAGGCACGAAGAAACCCAAGAAGAATCCCCCCGCGCAAGCGCTCAATCCTGCGCTGCTGCGCGAGTCGATGACCAAGCTGGTTCAGCGTCGAACCGTGACTACGGGTCAGATCACGGTGCCTGCTATACCCGGCATGCTCGATGAGTACGTTACCATGTGCACCAATGTCTTTGCTGACGTAGGTAGGCGGTTTTCGGCACCAGAGATTGCCCACATCAAAGAGTTGCTCGCTGGCAAATTGGACGAGGCCTTTGCGGCTTCGCCACGCTCGAACATCGTCATTTCGTTCAACGCGCCCGTGGGGACGACCTTGAACTACGAAATCAAGGGCGAGATTTGGACGGTTGCCGGTGCTTACGAGAATTGGCTCAGCACGCGCAAACCGCCACTCTTTGGGACCGAGCCTGACGCTCGCGTCTGGGCGCTCGCGAGTGAAGCATCGGACCCCAAGACCAGCCCCGTGCTCGATATCGGTGCGGGCACCGGGCGCAATGCCCTTGCCTTGGCACGTCGCGGTCATCCCGTGGACGCCGTCGAGCCAACCCTGAAATTTGCCAACACGCTTCGCAACGATGCACAACATGGCTCGTTGGAGGTGCGGGTTATTGAACGTGACATCTTTGACACTCGGGCGGACCTGCGGCGAGACTATCGGTTGATACTGCTGTCGGAGGTGGTCTCCGATTTTCGCACGGCGCAGCAGTTGCGCGGCATCTTCGAACTCGCTGCCGAATGCCTCGCACCAGGCGGCAAACTGGTGTTCAACGTCTTTCTGGTGCAAAAAGGGTACACGCCGGACAGGGTCGCGCGCGAACTGGGCCAACAGTGCTATACGAGCATCTTCACGCGCCACGAGCTATCGACAGCGGCAGCGGGACTACCGCTTGTGCTCGTTGCTGATGATTCTGTCCACGCCTACGAGAAGGCGCATCTTCCCGATGGCGCGTGGCCACCCACTGGTTGGTACGCAGATTGGGTACGCGGCCTCGACCTGTTTGCAGGCGCAGGCGACAAATGCCCAATAGAGATGCGCTGGGTCGTGTACGAGAAGGCCGCTGTAGGTTGAGCGGGTGTTCAAACTTCGAGCGCAGGCGTACAACCCCACGAATCTGGTCGGCTCGTCATGTTGGCGCGCCCAGTTCAGAACTACTCCGCAACCACGTCCGCACTCTCCTCGACGCGGCGAATCCGCAGTGCCAGAGGTACCGCGACGAGGACTGCACCCGCAATCAAGGCAACCATCGCAGCCACTGCAAAAGTGGCGTGACCACGATACATTCCGTAGAGCGAGCCGAACCCCAACATGCCAAGAGTTGCCCCCAGCGCGCAACTCGCCGAGAACATGCCCTGGGCGGTTGCCAAGAGATGTCTTGGCGCCCGTTCACGGGTCAATTCCATCAGCGACATCCAAACCACGGCAAAGGAGAAGGCGTGCAGGGGCTGCAACCAAAGCACCAGTGTGAGCGAGCTCGCGAGCGACAGGGCTAGCCACCGAACCGCAGTTGCAAGCAGACCGAGGAGCAACCATCGTTCGAGCGAGAACAAGTCCCTGTAGCGATCCCAGACAGACATCAGCGCAATCTCGGCAATCACGCCAATCGTCCAACCGAGACTCGTGCCGAAGGACGTCGAGCCCAAGTCACGCAGGTGCAGTGAGATGCAAAGATCGTAGGCAACGTGGGAAACGGACCAGAGCGCTGTCACGACCAACAGCCGTGTATATTGCGGGCGCCGCAGTAGCTCGCCGACGTCGGCCTTGGTGGGTCGTTGCGTCGTCGCCACCCGCGCTGGGAGGCCGAAGGAAAGCGCAAAGGCCAAGAGAAACGCGCACGCTACGCCGAGTGGAAACTGACTGGGGGAACGGATATCGATGAACGCACCCGCGGCGAGTGCAGCAACCATGAACCCAATTGAACCGTAGACGCGCGAAGCTCCATAGCCAGACGTCTTCTCCAGTGCCGAGACGTCTGCCAACGTCATCATCGGCACACGGAAGAACGACGAGATCCCGATGGCCAACCACAACTCCGTTGTCGTTGGCACTCGACCGAGGATTGCCGTCATCCCTAACCAGGCAAAGGGCAAGAAGGCACCGAACGTGGCCAGTCGAAGGATTCTGCCGCGGAGACCAAATCTATCAGCAAGCCACCCGAACAGTACGGGTGCAAAGATCCCGGCTAGGGGGCGAGTCGCCGCAATCCACCCCAGGGCAAAGCCGCGCACTCCGAGCGAGGCGAGCCAGGGCGATAGAAACGGTAGAAAGACACCAACCGAGGCGAAAGAAGCGAGGTAGTAGGCGCGCAGTGCGCGGGTAGAAGTCAAGGTGCGACCTTAGCGCGGCGCCCAGCGCGAGCAACGCAGCGTGCCACTTGCTTCGACAACGGCAGCAATGGCGAAGCGCTGAAGAGTGCGAAAGATCTTCGCTGTTTCTGGTCGCGCTGTAATACCGAGCGAATGCTCCTGGACGAAAGGATTGCTCTTGGCTCGTCAGAGAGCTAGTTTCGGTTATTAGAATGTCGGGTTTGGCCCCAGGACTCATCGTTGCCGCGCCGCCGCTTGGCGATCCCAATTTCGAGCGCTCGGTAGTATTGCTTGCCTCGCACGGGCCGGAAGGGGCATTCGGTTGGGTGATCAACGGGCGAGAATTGATGCCGCTGTCGGAGTTGGTCGTGCGCGCAGACGTCATGGCGACCGCACCGGACATCAACGGTTCGGTTCGCCTCGGTGGACCCGTGTCTCCCGAACAGGTCTGGTTGGTCTACCGCGTTGAGGATCGCTTCGACGGTGTCGAGGGACAGTTCAGTGTTGGCACGAGCATTCTGGCAACGGCATCGCGTCGAGTTCTCGAGGTGTTGGGGGAGGGTAGCTCGACAGCCAATGTCATTGGTTTTGCTGGCTACGCAGGCTGGGCTCCGATGCAGCTTGAAAATGAGATCATGCATGGAGCGTGGTTGCCGACCGATTTGGACTTGGGCCTCGTATTCGACGTGCCGCGCGAGAAGGCTTGGGAAAGGGCTTTTGGGCTCATCGGCGCCAACCCCATGTCATTCACGTCGCGCACCGTCGGTTCCGCCTAGCCATTGGGGCAATTGGGTGTTCGGATGAAGAACAACGTCCATCAGGCGATTGCCTGTTCCATTCTGGTCTTAGCCGGTGGGGTTAGCCGTAGAGTGGTCGCCGAAGGACTGCCTGAGCCTGCAGCCAAGAGGCTAGGTTGTCCCCATGAAATGGTACGAGTGCGTGGCTTCTGCATCGACCGTTGGGAGATCTCGAGCATTGATGTGACCACGGGGCGCGCGCTTTCACCGTACTATCCGCCCCAGCGCGTATTGATGAATCGCGTGCTTGATCTCTGGCAGATCGAGCGCCGTAGCTGGGGCAGTGAGGTGGCTCAATCGTTCTTGCTGCCGGAGCTCTCGACGTTTCAGCGGGAGTCGCGGTTCGAGGTCAAGGCTGTGAGCGCACCGAACACCGTGCCCCAAGGCTACCTGTCGCGCGAACTCGCTCGACGTGCCTGCGAAGCGACCAACAAGCGGCTATGCACGCTCGACGAATGGCAAGTGGCTTGTCGGGGTGAGCGCGGCACATTGTTCCCGTACGGCCCCGACTACGTAGCGGGGCGCTGCAACGTGTGGCGGCAGACACATCCTGCGCGAGTGCTTCACGGCAACTCCTCGCTCGGGCATCTCGATCCGCGACTCAACCTCGTCGTCGAGTACGAAGGAGGGCCATTGTTGCGTCCGACAGGGGCTACCGCGACCTGTGTGAGTCGCTTTGGTAGCGACGTCATTTACGACATGGTGGGCAATCTCGATGAATGGGTCGAGGACGAGCCTGGCATCTTTGTCGGTGGTTTCTACGCGCGTTCAACGAACAAGGGATGCGACGCCAAGGTAAGCAGCCACGCCCCCACCTACTACGATTACTCGACCGGGGCGCGCTGTTGCCGAGCGTTGCAGAGTAGCTGACAGCTACTGGAGATTCGCTTGACGGACGTTTCTACGCCGAGCCGGGTCGTTCGAGGACACGAGCAAGGCGGGTGAGTGCGGCCTCCAGGAATCGCGCTGTGGACTCTGGAAAGGGCCCTGGGAGCCAACGCGACCAACAGAGGGCTAAGAGTCGTTCGTCAGGTTCGCGCGGCGACGGGAAGGTGCGCAGCACGAGGTAGCTATCGGTTTGTTCCTGCCAGGTGAAGGCAACGTCGCGGTTCGGCGTGTTGGCAATGACGTCTCCGGTTATGGTTTCGCCGGTCATGAGTTTCAGCGTCATACCTGAGCCTTCTTGGCCAACCGCTCCGGCTTGAGTCAGCCACTGATTGAGCGCCGCCGGATCCGTGAAGTAGACATGGCAGAGTTCGGGTGACGTTTTGGCAGAGCGTGTGATCCAATGCGCGCGGCGCTCGCGAATCGAGTGTTTGGACAGGGCGTGCGCCAAGAGGCCGAGGGAGGTGCGCCAGGCTGAGCGCATGCCGTCTTCCTCGTCCGCGCTGCTCAATCCTTCGTGGGTGAGTCGAACTACGCCGGGTTCGATCTCCATGGTCAGCCGCGACGGGCCGACCACAAGAACGACGCGCTCGTTGGGCACGATCTCTTCCACCTCGAGCTCGACGCTGAGCTTGAGTGCGGGCCAGCTCAAGGTAATGCTGTCGGATGTGGCCGCGTCACCGAAGACGACATCCGCTTGCCACCTAGACATGCCATGCGCAGTGGCACAGGCTTCCCAGAGTTCTTCGCGTGTCGCGGCGACCAGCTGACGAACGAATATGCTTCGGGACACGCTGACGCTCCGGTCGAACCGCACGAAATTGCGTGGTTCGACTTGCACGGGTGGAGCAAAGGGGGATCGAACCCCTGACCTCTGCATTGCGAACGCAGCGCTCTCCCAGCTGAGCTATTGCCCCGGGCGTGCGCAAGGTAGCTTCGGCCGGAAAACTGTCAACCGAAAACCTTCGGCCCTGCAAGTTGACCGCAGAAGGGGCCCAAAGCCGGGTTGCCGACTTGGCAGATCGGGGATTGACCCGCGGAGGCGAGTGGTTAGCTTGCGAGGTGGACGTTGCTCGGCCCACGCGCCGAGCCATGGTAGCCCCGCGATGGGGTAGGCCGACTGTATAGCTGTATGCGCGGCCACGAGCCTCTAGGAGAACTGCGAGTATGGGCAAGATTATCGGCATCGACCTCGGTACGACCAACAGCTGTGTCGCTGTGATGGAGGGCAAAGAGCCCAAGGTCATCGTCAATGAAGAAGGTGCGCGTACCACGCCATCGGTAGTGGCCTGGGATGACAAGGGCGATATTCTGGTTGGCCAGATCGCCAAGCGCCAGGCCGTGACCAACCCCGAGAATACGATCTATTCTTCGAAGCGGTTCATCGGTCGCCGATTCGACGAAATTGGGACTGAGACCCAGCGCGCGCCCTACAAGGTCGTGTCCGGCAAGAACGGAGACGCTTGGATTCAAGCCCGAGGCAAGGACATGGCGCCCCCCGAGGTGGCTGCCAAGGTCCTGATGAAGCTCAAGAAGGCTGCCGAAGACTATCTCGGCGAGAAGGTGACCGAGGCCGTCATCACCGTGCCAGCCTACTTCAATGACTCGCAGCGCCAGGCAACCAAGGACGCCGGGCGCATTGCCGGTCTCGAAGTGCGGCGCATCATCAACGAGCCAACGGCTGCAGCGCTCGCGTATGGCTTGGATCGCAAGAAGAGCGAAGTCATTGCCGTTTACGACTTTGGCGGTGGCACCTTCGATATCTCAATCCTCGAGGTGGGCGACAACGTTGTCCAGGTGATTGCCACCAATGGCGATACGCATCTCGGTGGTGATGACATCGACGTTACCGTCATGGAGTGGCTGATTGCCGAGTTCCGCAAGGACACCGGCATCGATGTCTCCAAAGACAAGATGGTCATCCAGCGGCTGAAGGATGCCGCTGAGCAGGCCAAGATCGAGCTGTCGAATCGGCAGGAAGCCACCATCAACCTGCCGTTCTTGACGGCGGATGCCAGCGGTCCAAAGCATCTACAAAAGTCGCTGACCCGCGCCAAGTTCGAGCAGATGATTGGCGATCTCGTCAATCGTTCGATGGAGCCCGTGCGCAGGGCGCTCGATGACGCCAAGAAGCGTCCGAGCGAGATCGACGAAGTCGTGCTCGTTGGAGGTTCCACGCGGATCCCACTGGTTCAAGAGACAGTGACCAAGTTCTTCGGCAAGGATCCACACAAGGGGGTCAATCCGGACGAGGTGGTCGGCATTGGTGCTGCTGTACAGGGCGGCGTCTTGGCCGGTGAGGTGCAGGACGTAGTGCTCCTCGACGTTACCCCGCTGTCGCTCGGTGTCGAAACGCTCGGCAACGTGATGACGGTGATGATTGCGCGCAACACGACGATCCCGACGCAGAAGAAGGAAATCTACTCGACCGCGAGCGATAGCCAGACCAGCGTGGAAATCCACGTGCTTCAGGGCGAACGCGCCGAGGCACGCTACAACCGCACGCTCGGGCGCTTCCATCTCGAAGGCCTCCCGCCAGCTCCGCGCGGCGTGCCAAAGGTCGAAGTCACCTTCGACATCGATGCCAACGGCATCTTGTCCGTGATGGCGAAAGATATGGCCACTGGCAAGGATCAGCGCATTACGATCACGGCTGGCAGCGGTCTCGCCAAAGAAGAAGTCGACAAGATGGTCTCGGATGCGGCCGCGCACGAGGAAGAGGACAAGAAGCGTCGCGACGAGGTCGAGCGCCGGAACAAGCTCGACACCATGTGCTACACGCTGGAGCGTCAGATCGCGGAAAACCGCGAGAAGATCGGGGCCGAGGAGAGCGCCACGCTTGAGGCCTTGATCAAGGAAGGTCGAGAGGCCGTCGAGAAGCACGAAGATGACAAAGTGAAGGACGTGCTTGAGCGCCTCGAGAAGGAAGCGCACAAGATGGCGACTAAGCTCTATGAATCGGCGGGTGCTGGCGCTGGTGGTGCACCACCCGGCGCAGCTCCCGGCGGCAACGGTCAGCCTGGGTCGGCTGCGGGCGCGTCCGGCAAGAAGAGTGATGTGATCGACGCCGAGTTCGAGGAATCAAACTAGCAGTCGAACTAACCGGACGAAACTTGCAGAACATGGCAGGTGGCCGTGGCTGTAGGGCTGGCCCACGGTCTGGTACCTCGAGGGTGTGGTCGATTTGGCTGCACCCTCGAGCACTTAACGCGGTTGGAAATCGAAGGCTTCGGCGATAGAGTCGTTCGACCATGCAGCTATCGCTCCGCCTCGGACTATCTTGTTCGCTCGTATCGTTACTGTGCGCGTGCGGGAGCGCGCCTGGGCCCAAACCCGTGCTGGCTCCCACCAGTCAAACCCCTGCGCCACTGCAGCAGTTGCCGCCAGCGCCGGATCTTAGCCCGGTGTCTGCGCCAAAGGGCCTCGTCGGCGTAGGGCGATTGGCTCGGCCCGGTGATCTCACCAGAACGCTTGCAGCTTGGGTCTCGCTGCCGTTCGAGCCGGGCATGGTCGATGCAGTGCAACCAGGGTTGTCCCTGGCGTTGGCTTTCGATGCTCCGGTCGAGTTCGCCTTGGTCTTACCGGAAGGCGAAGTGTCCGCACGCATCAAGCCGGAACTCGTCGTGTCTGTTGGCTTGAGTTCGGTCGAGAAGGCTCGGACACTTCTCGAGGAGCATCTCGGACAGAAGCTGGTGGAGCGGGGGCCATCGATCTACACTACGCCCGACGGCGCAAAGTACCACTGTGCCATTGCGGCTGCGCTCGGCAAGGCGGGCAATCGGTTCGTCTGTGGAGACACGCCGGCGAGTCTCGAACACCTCTTGCCCTATGCAACTCGGGGGTTGCCGCTTGAGAACCTAGGAGTGTCGGATCTTCATGCCGAGCTGCGGCTCGAGCCGCTACGGCAGCAGTTTGGCGCTGCGCTGCGGATGGGACGTACCGTGGCAGTGCCGGCGCTATTGAAGGAGATATCGC
Organism: uncultured Polyangiaceae bacterium; assembly: GCA_964454965.1. Taxonomy (GTDB): domain Bacteria; phylum Myxococcota_A; class Polyangia; order Polyangiales; family Polyangiaceae; genus FEN-1139. The sequence goes on from CAYVXY010000016.1 coordinate 129,867, forward strand.
TGGCCGACGCGCGCTTCGATCGCGCGTTGGCCGACGTGGCTCACGCCGTGGGCGACGAATTGCTCGACCTGTTCGAGGATGCGGAAAAAGTTGTCGTCGACGCATCTGCGGCGACAAAGCCCGAACAGATAGATCTAAAACTGACCATCGCCTACCGTGGGACGGCATCGTTCGTATCCCAAGCTACGGTCGACGCGCGCAAGCGCATGCAGCCCCCCAACGCGCAGTTCTTCGATCTGCCTGCGGATGCCGAGGGGGCTGGCTACATAGCTTCTGCCGATCCGAAACGCTTTGACAAGCAGCGTGCTCTGGTCGAGTCACTTGCCGAGGGGCTTCTCGCCCATTTCGAGGTGGGTGCGCCGTTACGGCGTGAGGTTCGCGCGGCCTTTGACACGGTGTTCAACAGTTCTTCGACCGTGGTCTTTGCAGACGGGCCGATGGCGGTCACGGGTGACAAGCCGACGTTGTCCGACGCGGATCGCACTGCCATGGCGCTCGGTTGGCGCATCTATGGTGTCGAAGGCGCTGCCGCGCCGTACAAGGATGCAATCAAGACGTTGATACGTCTGAGTTCGGATAAGGCCTTTCTAACGGGTGTCGATGGTCTGCTCAAGCGGAACGAATCGGTTGACGTCCAAGCCAACCAAGGAAAGCCAAAGAGCAAAGCAGGCAAGCCGGCACTAGATTGGCTAAAACTCAAGAGCAAGCCCATTGCTGGGATGCCGGCGGGCAGTGAGGTCATGCTGGTCGAGTTGAACCAGGAATCCACGAAGCTGCTTCTGGCTCAAGCCAGTCGCAAAGCCCGGCGCGGCAAGAAGTCGGATTCTCTCGACGTTTCGCCGCTGCGCGCCTGGTTCGCGGTCGTTCCGGACGCAAGTCGGACCTGGTTCGTGTTCGCCATGGACGAAAAAACGTTGCTCGATCGCGCCAAAGTCGTTCTCGGCTCGAGCAAAGCGCCGAGGCTGTCCACTCGAAGTGACCTCCAGGTGATGCGGGGTCTCAGCGCCAATCAGGCTGGTTTTTTGACGCTAGAGTTGGCCAAGGGTTGGCTGCAGGCGGCCATGGTCGAACGGAAGCGGTCGATCAAAGAGGCTGATAGTCTCTACTCGACCCTGCCACATCATGGGACGACGCCCATGTTCTACCGGACCGTCATCGGAGGCAGCGACAAGCAACCCATTGTCGAGGTGTCGACCAGCCTTCCCCGGGCGGTGTTCGAAGACGTCGCGGCGGCTGTGCCCACGCTGATGGTGCTTTCTCCAGATTGAATGCAGCGCGGCGCAATAGCCCCGTGGGTGGGCATTGCGGGTGAACAGGACGGGGATTGGTGAGCCGTGCTCGGGCCAGGGTTAGGCCAATTGGAATGGGCAATCCGGCATTGCCCATTCCGCACAGACCCCGAGGTCGAGTCTCGATGCTGGTCATTCAGGACCGGACGGCGTACCAGAGAGCTAAGGCAGCTCGATGGTCGGCTGATTGGCTTGTTTCTGGTTCGTCGTAACTACGACTAGTTGCACAACAAATTGGGTCGGAGGGCTGTGTCTGGTGTAACGACAACACCTACATGTTCTCGTTGTCTCGACCTCTGATCGTTGCCCTTACCGGGTTTGCCTGCGTTTGCGCAAGCCGTCCCGCCGCAGCGTGGATCGAGACCTCGGTGCTCTCCGACGCCGTTGTCGTCGAGGTAGACAAGCAGGGGCAAGCCATCGTGTCGCACGATCTTTGGATGAAGATCCGTGGTGGGCCGCTCAAGGGCACCGAGCTCGATGGGATTGACTCGGATGCCGAGCCACTACCCGACGCTCAAGTGGCAAAGATGACGGCGAGTGGCGGCGCGGAACAGACCAAGCCGTTGCTGCTTTCACGCGGCGACGACGATACGCTGCGGATAGAGGTCGACGACGGCGTGGGTCTGCGCAACGGGACCTATGCGTTTCGTTTCAAGTATCGCACCGATCTACGTCAGCGGTCGCGCATTGGGCTGCGCGGCTCTTGGGCTGAGCTGGCTTGGGTGGGTCCCAGGTATCGTGCCGGCCTCGACGTGGCGAAGGTTACTTTCAAACTCGCCTATGCTGCCACGGCGCCCCGGCTACCTGAGATCGATCCGAGCATCGAGGAATTGGCGCAAGGCGAGCTTCCAACGGCCGCAATGCTCAGCACTTTGCGGCGTGGCTCTGACCTGGACGAGCTCGAACTCGTTCGGCCTCACGTAGCCAAGGGGGAGCCAGTATTGTGGCGGATCTGGGCTGCACCGACCGGTTTCACCTGGTTGTCCGAGTCCAAGCGCGAGCATGCCGCGACCCTGGTGCCGATGGCCGTAACGCCGCGCGCGCCGCTCGGCAAAGGTTTCCCTCTAGTATTGGCGGCGGTCTTGGCGCTGATTACGGCAGTGGTCGTTCAGCTCAAGCATCGAGCCGTGGCAGAAGCCGCGGCGCAACAGAACTGTCGTCCGCGCCCCCTCATCGCCATGGGGCCGCATTGGCGCGCGGCGGCAGCGGGGCTGTTGCTTGCCATTGCCCTGTTGCTCTGCGTGCGCTTCGATGCCCCGAGCAGTGGAGCTTTGGTCATGCTCTTGGCATTGGCCTGCATGACGTATAGGCGTCCGGTCTGGCCCCGCGCGTTGCGCGGTCCGGGTCGCTGGTTGCCGGTTCATCAGAGCGAGGCGTTCGCGCGCGAGGTAGTAAAGGTACCGGGGAGAGTCCTGGACCTGTCCACACTGCCGGGAAAATGCGCCCTTCTGGCCTGGGTGGCATTGATGACGTCGAGCGGTCTCTGGCTATTTCGCTCGCAGCCCTATCTGGCATTGTTGACCTTCATGGCCATCGTGGTTCCTTGGCCTATCCTCTTGACTGGCCGGTTCTCAGAACTTCCACTGGTGCATCGCGATCGAAGCCGTCGTAAGCTCGAATCTCTCTATCGACGATTGGCGCGTGACCAGCGATTGCGCATACATCCTGTCGGAAGATTCAGTGACGGTGACAGCGAGCCAGACGAGGTCCGATTGAAGGTCTCGGCGGCAAGTATGCCCCAGGGCATGCTTGGGCTCGAGATCGCATCGCATGGCATAGACGGCATGAGCCAGCTATGCCTACTGATCCGAGTGCGCGACGGCAGTGAGGCTCACCAGCACTTCCAGGCGATGGGCGCGTACACGCGTGGGCGAACGCCCGAAGAGCGAGTATCCATTTTTGCGCCAACCCTAGCGGCGAGGGAGCGCATCCTCGCTCGAGTGCGGATGATGCTCGACGCTCGAGCCGCTTCTGGCGCGAACTACGGGGCGCCGCCGCCACGTGTGCGCAACAGTTCCGCCAAGTCGTCAGGCAGCGGTTCTTCTACATCGAAGCCCGGGAAGGCGCCGCCGCCGGACCAGGCCACACGTGCGGCGTGAAGCGCGTGTCGTCCCGGGGGCAAACCGGATTCGGCACCTGCCGCGTAGACCTCGTCGTTTAGCAGAGGCCAACCGGCGGCGGAAAAATGCGCACGGATCTGGTGGCGAAAGGCGGCACCGACCGCCACCTCGACGAAGGCAACGTTGCCCAAGGTGCGCAGCACCAAGAAGCGGGTTCGGTGCGGCGCGGCGGGCGCGCGACGATTCGATGCTTCAAGGTCGCTGTTCCAGATTGACTCAGCCGGTAGGGGGGTGACCGCAACGCCTCGAGTTGGAATGACACGTCGAGGCCTGCGTCGGTCTGCCTGCAAGTGCCCCACGATGGTTCCAGCCGGCGGCAAATCGGACCCATGAACCAATGCCAAGTAGTGCTTGGTCCAACCGCCTTGCTTGAGCGCTTCGCTCGCGGCTTCGAATGCGTCGGCCCTCCGTGCGGCGACGAGAAGGCCCGAAGTGCCATTGTCCAGTCGATGCAATAGGCCCGGCTCCAAAGCATGATGCCCAACGTTGGCCATCTCGGGGTAAGCAGCGACGAGCGCATTGGCTAACGCGTCGAGCTCGGATGTGTTGCGCGGTGCGGTGGGCTGCCCGGCAGGTTTGGAGACGATGACCCAGTGGCTCGATTCGAGTCGAACCATAAGTCGTGTCTGGCTGTTGGGTGAAGCCTTGGGTGGGGCCTCGACCAGCACGGTGATGCGGTCTCCCAATTGGAGCAGAGCCGACTTCTTCAAGGGGCGTCGCGCGACGAGGACATGCCCCATTTCGCAGAGCCTTTGAATCTCGCGACGGGACAGCTGTGGCATCATCCTTGCTAGCGCTCGATCCGCGCGAAACCCTGCTGTCTCGGGTCCGACGAAGAATTCTGCACTGTTGCGCTCGTCGCGCGTCAAAAGATACCCTGGACTCCTGCGGTCATGCCGCTGAGGGTGGTCCCTGCTCCTTCGACGGGACTGGGGGTTGCCGCTGCATAGGGCCAAAGCTTGGCCTGTGCTCCCGAGCCTTCGTGGTCTCGCGGGGTCCAGCCACGGGTCAGATACCAGCCAACGCCGCCGCCCAGGACTGCTCCGATGCCAACCATGCCAAGCCAGGTGCGTTGACGTTTGGCCGACACCAGGCTGTCGTCGAAGATCAATAGCGAGCTGGAGACTGCGGCTCCAGTCAAAGCACCCAAGCCTGTCGACAGATCGATGAACAGGACGCGGGAGGAGGAGACCTTGAGCTGCGTGGCCGCTGCCCCGGCGAGCAACACACCAATACCCGCCCCGTAGCCCATACCGCGATAGGGCATGCGGTCTATCGTGCCGTAGTACGTCATGTCGACGAGCCCGCCCAACAGCAGGCCCATGGCCCCTCCCGAATGGGTGAGTACGGCCCCGCCTTCACTGACTTCTTGAAAGTTCAGGGCGAAAGACGCAAGTGACATGCCGGCGGTTGCCCCGATGAGTCCATAAACATAGCGCGTGTCCGTTCCCCGCGAATTCTTGTAGACATCGTAGGATTGAGCCAGCAGCATTCCGCTCGTCGTGGGCCAAAGCATGCCAGCGTTCAGGTACCAGGCTTCGCCGACGCTGAGATCCCACTCTTCCGCTGCAATCAGCGACGCTCCAAGACCCATTCCAGTTCCGATGGCAATGAGCGGGTAGGTTAGGCGCGGATCGTCCGAGCCGCTGGCTCGCTGCAGTGAGTAGCCAATAGCGCCGCCCAATATGGCACTGGTCAAGGCAAGTACGCCTTTGCCCTGTGATCGAGGCTTCACCGCTGGCGTGGCCGTTGTGGGAGGTTGCGTTGCGTTTGGATGTGGGAAGACTTGTTTGGTGCCCTCGGTCGAAAGAACCTCGGACACCATGACAACGACGCGAAAGTCGAGCTCCTTGGCGGAGACTTCCTGCGTTGCCAAGCGCATCACTGTCGAATTGGGTGACACGGCAACGATCCGAAGGATCATTCGACCGTCGCGCATTACGATTCGCGGAGAGAGGGCAACGGCGTGTTTCGCGATGCCGCGCAGCTCTGTGTCGTCGACGCAACTGCCCTTGTCGGTTGAACCGTCGGACACGTTCAGGCGCAGCTCCGTATCCATTCCGGCATCCTCGACCGCGTCGCTGATCAGGCCATCGATTCGATGCGCCATCGCGAGCCAGGTTGGATCAGTGGCTTTGGCTCCAAGTGGCTGCTTGGTGCAGTCGAGATGCTCGCCGACCGAAGTCGGCAATACGATGACTCGATTGGACTCAGCACTTGCCGGTTGGGGTATGAGCATGCCCCCTGCGGCAAGCAGCCCTACTACGAAGCTTACGCGACTTGCCTTGATTGTCACGGATTGGTCCTAGAACATGACGGTGGCGTTGATCCATCCGTCAAGAATGTTCGAGTCACTGACCAGGTACCGGCGGCCCACGATGTTTAGTGGCTGGCGGTAGTTTGGATTGGGGATCCCCGTGACGGAGTAGTCCCCGGTGGAACTGGACGGGTTGTCTTTGCGGCAGGGTCCTGATTTTGTGGCGTCATTCGTGAAATTGGCATTGCACGCCTGGTCGTACGTCACGTAATGCGACTGAATCACGGTGTAGCCAGCGCCCACCGCGAACTTGACGAAGCGTGCGGCTTGCCAGGTGAATTCGGCACTCAGGCGATTCTTGATGTGCTGTTGTACGTCCGTTAGTCCGTTGAAATAGACCCGGCGCGATTTCGGATCGATGACGCTGGGAGCGGGAGTTGTGGTGGTGGCGCCTGTCGCTGGATCGGTGACGGAGGTGGCCGTGCCCTCCTGGTACCCTGACCACGCTGGCGCGCGGAGGCTCATGGCCGGGCTCGAGCCGAGTGCATCGAACATCTCCGAATAGTCGCGGCCTTCGGAACGGTAGGTGCTGGTGAACCGCAGGTCGATGGTCGTGCGTTGATGTTCGCTGCGCACTTCCCAAGGAATGATTGCCAGGCCGACGATGACCGAGCCTTCGAGTGGCGGCTTGTTGACGAGCGACCCCTCGAAGTCGACGAGATTGTAGTCGCTCTTGGCCATCGGGAACTCAGCCAAGAAGCGGAGCCCGCCGTAGGGTTCGATGTACTTGACACGCTTGGAGACATAAGTGTGGATTTCGAGCCCCGTAGTACCTCGACTCACGCCGGCTTTGCGCGAGTTGATCGATGAGCTTTCGAGCGGAATCGTTCCAGTTGCGTCCATCCTGGTCGAGTCGTACTGACCGTTGCGATTCACGTCGCCCGGATCGGCACAGTTCACCTGGCCAGTGGCGGGGGCAGCGTTGCAGGCGTGCATCGGCGTAGACACATCGAACCGACCCTCGAAACCGAATACCCAGGAGGGCTTACTCGAATCCCGATACTGGTTCATGATGCCGAAATCGAAGCCAACGGCGAGGTACTCGATGCCGCTGCGGGTAGGAGCGCGAAAGGGAAGCTGGAACAATGGAACTGCAACCGCGGGATTCGTACCCGGGACGACGTCGTAGGCGGTCCCCAACGTTCCGTTGCCACCAGTAGTGCTACCGAGTTGGTCGAGCGTTCGATCGTTGGCTAGGATGATCGGCATGCGTAGGACTAGGGCGATGTCGTGGTAGAGGCCGATGTCCGCACGCGTGTTGAGGCGGTGGGTCGTCTCCTTGTAGCGCGCCACCTCCATCGTCCCAGAACTTCCACTCGACTCGCGCAAAATGTCAGCGGAGTTGTTGCTGTACTGATAGCCAACACTCAAGTGCAGATCGAAGGGATCCCCTTCGTCAAAGGCATCGACGACCTGTGTCGTTTCTGCTGGCTCTGACAGCAGGTAGGGCTCACTCGCCAGTCGTGGTTCCTCTGCGTGAAGGACAGGGCTTACGGCGGTGAATGTCAAAAAGCACAAGAGGGTCGCTCTCTGGCTCGAGTAGTACCGTAGCTGTCGTCGTGTCTGGTCCATCGGCAATTGCCCTTGCGGCACGCTAGTCGCACTGTTTGCAGGGTGTCAATGTAATGCGGACCGCTGGCCGAGATTGTTCGTACGTTTTTTGGGAGAGAGGCGGAGGAGTCTGCCTTGCCGGTTCGACAAAAGCGGGTCCCCGATGATCGGCAACCGCTACAATCAGGCTTGGCTTCGCGGCCAGCTGACAAGTCCCGGCCGATCTCGGAGCGTTCAAGTGTCAGCGCCGCGCGTTGGGCAGCTCACTGCTGGGGTTGGCGCAGTGAAGGCGGGGGAGGCCGGACGAGCGTCTTTCTGTGGTCGTCCTCCACCTCGAAGATTGCCGCGACCGCGTCCTCCGCCTGGAGCTCTTCGCGAGCTTGTCCGAGAGAGCGGTTGGTCTCATCGAGTCGGTCACCGAGCACCGTCAGGAACTGCCAGAGGAGCTTGACTGCGAGCTGGTGCTCACTCCGAAGGATCTCGAAAAAGTCTGGTCGCCGAATCACCATCAGCTCACTGTCGAGATCGCTCGTGACCGTGGCTGATCTGGGTTGACTGCGGATGAGCGCCATTTCTCCGAAATGATCGCCGGGTCCGAGGGTGGCGAGCAGGGTGTCTCCGCGCCGAACCTTCACGCTACCCGTAAGCACGATGAACAGTTCTTCACCTTTGTCGCCTTCGCGAATGACCACGTCTTCGTCCTTGAAGGCCACGACTTCGACGACCTGCAGCAGGCGCAAGATTTCGCGGTCGTTCAGTGCGCGGAATAGCGTCATGCGGGCGAGAATGTCGCGCTTGAGCTGTACCCGCTTTGCTCGCTTCTCGTCGCGCTTGCTCGAATCCCCGTAGGCGACCAGGACGGCCGTGATGTTGTCCTTGCCTCCTCGCGTGTTGGCGGCATCGATCATCGCCTTGACGGCAGCCGTTTCGTCGGGCTGGCTCATCATGCGGCCGAGGTCTTCGACATCGTCTTCGAAGTAGCCCGACAGCCCGTCTGAGCAGAGTAGGAATCGGTCACCCGCCACCAGATCGACAATCAAGCTGTCCGGTTCGGTATGCTCGTAGACGCCAATGGCACGGGTGATGGCGTTCTTCTGCGGAAGCTTCTCGATCTCCTCGCGCGGTAGCTTCTTGCGCTTGAGCAGTTCGTTGTAGACGGTATGGTCTTCGGTCAATTGCTCAAGCACGCCATCGCGGAGCAAGTAGATCCGGCTATCGCCGACCCAGACGACGAACGCTTGGTTCTTTGCTACCAGGATCGCCACGAGTGTCGTGCCCATGCCACGCTTGGCTGCGTCTTTCTCGGCTTCGGCATGGACGCGGCTCGAGGCTCGATTGATTGCACTCTCGAGCATCATGAGGATCTGTCGGCGCGTTACCTTTTCGATCCCGGTCTTGCCCGCGATGTAGTCCTCGACGAACTCGAAATTCTTTTTTGCCTCTTCGTGGAAGGTCCTGACGGCCAAGGCGCTAGCCACCTCGCCGGCAGCATGGCCGCCCATACCGTCACATACGACGTACAGGCCCAATTTCTTGTCGACGAGGTAGTTGTCCTCGTTGTGGTCGCGTTGTTGGCCCACGTCCGTGAGGACAGCAAATGTTACGTCACTGGTCGTCATCGAGTCTTGGAGTCTATCTCAGGGTGAACCCAGCTATCTACAACGCATTTGGGGGGTCGTGGTACGGCCCCGTCGCGATTGCCCAGCTTGTCGGTGATTGTAGGGTAAAATCTGTGGCAGCCGCCCTGTCGACCGCCGTCGAGGCAGCCCTGTGGGTTTGGCGAAGTCTGACCATTTCGGCCAAAGGGGGCTCATTGCGTTCGGATGACCCCCAATTCCAACAACGACGCCGCGCCTTCCGTAGCCACGATCACATGGTCGAGCAGTGGAAGGCCAATCGTGGCGCAGGCGACGTCGACTTCGGACGTCATTGAGATGTCAGCCTGGCTGGGGATCGGATCTCCGCTCGGGTGATTGTGCACCAAGATGATGGAACTTGCACCATCGCGCAAGGCAGGGCGAAGGATGTCTTTGGCGGTGAGAGCGCAGCTGTGCAGGCCCCCTTGCGCAACGCGTCGAGCGCTTCGCATCCCGTTTCTGGCGTCCAGGCAGAGGAGCCAGACCTCTTCGTGGTCGAGTGGAAGCAGGCGCGGGCGGGCCCAGGCGACAACCGATTCGATGGATTCCATGCGGCATCTTGCAGGCTGCGCCGTCCAACGACGTCGGCCCAATTCGAAGGCTGCATGCAGTCTAGCTGCTTTGGCCTGACCGATCCCACACTGTTCGGCGAGGACCGCGGGCGCGATGCGCGCTAGGCCATCGAGGCTACCTCCAAACTCGAGCAGCCGCGCAGCGGAGTCGCCGAGCGTTCCCTCGTGACTACCCCCAAACAGCAGCATCAGCAGCTGTTCATCCGCGAGCTCCTCGACGCTGCAGACCACTGGCGGATGATGAAGGTTTCTCTGACGTGCCCAGGGAAATGGTCGAAGGTCAGGCATGAAGGTGCTCGGCCATGCGACATCCGTGCCCATTGAGATTTCTCGAGCGAACCAGGGCCATCTGGCCTGGCGACGGCCAACGCCAGGTCGGCCGAAGGCCAGCGCCCGCAACGCCAACGAGATTGCCGTACCCGGGTGACAGGACTACCTTGCCACCGTGGATCTGCGTACCCGTACGTCGCTGTTCTGTGGGGCTGTTGCCCTGGCCATAGCCATCTCGATTCTGCTCCAGGGGCGCATCCGGCGTCCACAGGCATTGGTTGCCGCCCTGGCTGCTGACATGGGGCTTTGGTATTTGGTTCAATGGCTCTACCAGTGGAATCGTAGTGAAGTCTGGGCGCGCTCCACGGCCGCACTGGCGGTCCTCTTGCCACAGTTCGTGTTGCATCTGTTCGACTCGCTCGTGCCGCGGGTCAAGCGCAGCAGTGCATTGCTGCGGATCACGGGTTCTCTGGCAGTTCCGCTGTTCATCCTGGCGCTTTCGCCATTGGGTAATCGCGGTTGGTCGAGGACCGTCGTGTTCATCTATGTCTTCTCGACGATTGCCGTCGGTCTCGGTGCTCTGGCGCTACGCGGCGAACGCAGCGGTGCTCGCGAAACTCAGCGGCGTGTGAGGTTCTTGGTCTCGATTGGTGCCTTGGCCGTTGCCTTCAACCTCTCGGATTTTCTCTGGTTCATCGGTGCTCCGCTACCGCCTATCGGCGCCGTGCTTACCGTGATATTTCTGTTCGTCTTGGCGCAATCGATGACGCGGCAGCGCGTCATCGATCTCTACGATCTGTTGGGTCATCTCGTGCTAAACGCGGCGCTCGCCTTCTGCTTGGCGGGGATCTTCTACGTATTCGTTGTCTTGTTGGGCGGATTCGAGACGATGTATCTCGGGGCAATCCTTGCGGCCATCGTCATCCTCTTGTTGTTCGAACCGTTGCGCCAGAAGATGGAAAGCACGATTCACACGTTCTTCTTTCGCGAACGCGCCGAACTCGAACGCGAGGTCGCCAATGCACGTCTCGAACTGGCACACGTGCTCGAGGTGGGCACGATGGTGAGCGTCGTCTTGGCGGCGCTCGAGCAATCCCGCCGTGCGACTGCAAGTGCCTTGTATCTGCGCGACCCGAACGGCAACGACTACCGTCTGTCCGGTTCCTTCGGCCTCGGAGCGCCTGCGCTTATCGAGGCCGCAGCTGCCAGGCCCGTACTCGATCGCGTTTCCGAACAGGGATGTGTAATCCTGGAGCGGGTGGCACTCGAAGCGATGGATCATCGGCGCAACGGACGTGTGCGTGACGCCGAGGACGACGAACGCCTATTGGCGGCCTCCGAGAATCTCGGGCCGCTCAAGAACGGGGTATGTGTTGGGATCCGCGGTGACGATCGGAGTCTGGTTGGTTTGCTCGTCGTGGTCGACGATCGGGTGCGTGACGCGTTTTCGTCCGAAGAAATCGTGTTATTTGAGTCACTGGCGCTACAAATGGGCGTCGTTCTCGAAAACTCGCGCCAGTATCGGCGTATGCGCGATCGCGACCGTTTGGCTGCACTAGGGCAGATGGCTGCCGGCCTAGCCCATGAAATCAAGAACCCGTTGGGGGCGATCAAGGGCGCGGCCCAGCTGCTCGGGGAGGATCACGCGGGCTCGACCATCGATCCCGCCTCTCAGGAGTTCGTGGGCATCATTCTCGAGGAGGTCGAGCGACTCAATCGCGTCGTCGGCAGCGTGCTCGACTATGCCCGCCCCTCGCAAGGCAACCCCTTCGTCATCGATGTCAATGCGGCCGTGCGCAGGATGGTGCAGCTGCTGATGAGTGAGCGCAAAGAGGGCTCGAATATCGAAGCTCAACTCGCCGAACCGCTCACTCCGATTCGCGTCGATCCGGAACAACTACGGCAGGTGTTGTTCAATCTGGTGGGGAACGCGTTTCAGGCGATGAACAACCGCGGTACGGTTACGATTACCACCTGGCAACGTCGTGGCTGGAGGCCGGGCTGGAGCGGTCCGAATGCGGGTTCGGATTGGGTGGAAATCGCGGTGCGCGACGAGGGGCCCGGGATCCAGCCCCAGGTACTCGAGAACCTATTTGTGCCGTTCTTCACCACCAAGATCAAGGGGACTGGTTTGGGTCTTGCTATTAGCCAGCGCCTCGTCGAATCGATGGGTGGGCGCGTTCTCGTGGCTTCCCAACTTGGCCAAGGCTCGACCTTCAGCGTGGTGTTGCCCGCGTGCGCGGACACCGTGACGCCGCTGCCGGTCAGTGCGGTCGAGGCAACGGCAGAGTAGTCGCGCCGCAACGCGACCCTATCGAATCCACGCCCCGACCATGCATTACATGATGGTCCAGACTTCCGTCTTGCAGGTGGCGCTGCAACTGTCGCCGTTGGCGGTGTTGCCGTCGTCGCATTGTTCGCCATTGGCGGCCTGCACGATCTGATCGCCACAACGTGGTCCGAGTCTGCAGCCCGGGGCGCATTGGCCGTAGCCGCCCAGATTCTGACCGTCATCGCATTGCTCGCCCGAGGCCGCTTGGACCACACCGTCGCCACAGCGGGCGCCGAACTTGCACCCAGGAGCGCATTGGCCGTAGCCGCCGAGGTTCTTGCCATCGTCGCAGTCCTCGGTGCCGTTCTTCACGCCATCGCCGCAGCCCGGCCCCATGGTGCAGTCTATCGCGCAACTGCCATAGCCGGAAGCGCCGTTCCTGTCGCCATCGTCGCAGGCCTCTGGGGGTTGTCGGACTCCATCGCCGCAACGCGGTGCCGGTTGGCAGTCGAATCCGCACCCGGAGACGGCGCCATATCCACCATTCTTGCTGCCAGCGTCGCAGACCTCGCCCGCGGCGGTCTGCAGGACGCCATCGCCACAACTAGGCCCGAGTCTGCATTGCATCGTGCAGCCATTGTACAGGGTGTCATTGTTCAATGGGCCGTTGTCGCATTGTTCGCCGAACGGAGACTGTTGAATTGAGTCTCCGCAACGCGGGGGCGCCACGCAGCCAGGGGCGCACTTGCCCGTTCCCAGGTCGCCATATCCGTCCTTGTTTACGCCGTTGTCACAGAGTTCTTCTGCGTCTTTGACGCCATCGCCGCAGAAGCGCTTGGCGGAGCAGGTGCTGTTGCAGTGCCCATACTCGCCGGTATTCTCCGCCGCACCGTCGTCACAGGTCTCTCCGGGTTGAATCACGCCATCGCCGCAGATGGGCGTGCAGGTGGAGCGCCCGAGGATGAAGTTCTTGAGGGTCAGCTTGTAGTTTGAGTACGATTCGTTGCGTTCGGCTTGGAAAACGACGATCTCGTAGACATTACCTTTGGTGATACTGAAGCGATCGTCGGTGGTGTCACCGGCTTCGGAGGCACTGAGGGTGGTGTCGGAGTCCTCGTCGCCCAAGAGCACCGCACCAAGTTCCTGCACATGGATGCCGCCGATGTCCACGGCGAGGCGGCCATTGATGTAGACCCAAACATCGTCATCGCCAAAGAAATCGAGCCGCTCGCCACCACCGTACTGGAAGAAATAGCGCAGCTCGCTGGTGAAGCTGTAGTTGTGGCTTCGAGTCTGGTCGCCCCATCCAACCGTATCCGAAGCGGTGCAGTCGGCGAGGAAGTCCAATGGGTAGAAGCCGCCATTGGTGATGGTCTCGTTGCAGCGGACGCCAACCAGCGTGCTGTCGTAGACGTAGGAATAGTCGCCTGCGGTTCCTTGGCGATCGAGGCGCAGCGTCCGTGGGATATTGGCGTTGACGTTGGCTACGTCCATGTACCACTGGGCGAAGTTGGTTGGCGTCGTTGTGAGCCGAGGGCGGGCCGTTGCGTCTCTGATAAGTACCGGCTTGCCAGTCGCACTCAATCGTCCACAACAGGCAGTCTTGTGGGTCGAGTCGCAGCTCTGTCCCGTCGAGGCGCTGTTGGTTGCCGTGGTGCAAACCCACCCTGGGATCCCGAGGACGAGGCTAGTGGGGTCTGGGAATTCTTCGAAATCGGGATGGCGCACTGCAGTCGCGGTATCGTCTCTAGCGCGGAAATCCCGGTAGACGATCGGCAGCGTGACGGCGGTTGGCTCGCTCTTGGTGGTGGTGCAACTGTAGCCGCTTTCCTTGGCGCAGACGCTCGAGCAGCCGTCGCCATTGGCACTGTTGCCATCGTCACAAGCCTCGCCGCTCTCGATCGCGCCGTTTCCGCAGGAAGGAGTGAAGGCACAGACGCCATCCGCACCGCGCGTGCAACTCGGTTCCTTCTGACAGGTCGGCGAACAACCGTCGCCAGCGATCTGGTTACTGTCGTCGCAACCTTCACCTGGTTCCTTGGCGCCATTGCCACAGACTGCCGGCACGATGCGTGCAGCGGGTGTGGCAGGGCTACAACTAGTCACCGCCGGTGGATTGACGGCATCGATCGTTCCGGTGGTCGTCGTACAGTAGTAACCCGTTTCCAGCATACAACCCGCGTTGCAGTGGTCGGGGCGTGCCGCCGTCGCCGTTGGGGCGTCACATTGCTCGTAGCCCTTCATCAGCCCATCGCCGCACTGGGGAAGGCACGCTTTGTTCTGTTCCGGGCAGGTCCAGCCGCTTTCGACCGCGCAGGCGCTGGTGCATCCGTCATTGTTGGCGCCGTTGTGGTCGTCACATTGTTCGCCCGGGGTGCGCAGGCCATCGCCGCAGGCCTCCGCCATGCAGGGCTGTCCAGGGACGCCACAGAGGTAGCCCGTGGTCTTCTTGCAGCCAATGCAACCCGGGTCGCTTGCCGGACCCACATCGCACTCTTCGGTCCCGTCGAGGATCCCGTTGCCACACACGGGTGTATACGGGACGAAGCATTTCCCCGCAAAGCAGACGTAGCCGCCTGCCGTGTTCACGCTGGTGCAGTTGGCGGCGCAGCCCTCAGTGCCACCGACCCAACCGGTGTCACAAGCCTCGGTGCCCTCCAAGAGCGCATTGCCGCAGGTCTGGATCCGCGTGCAAGCTTGTCCGGGCGTCGCACAAACATAAAACGGATCGACGGCGCTGCAGCTCAGACAGCCCGTCGCTGCAGCTGTCCCGGTATCGCAGACCTCCGCGCCCTGAACCAAGCCGTCACCGCATGCGATCGTCGACACACAGGCTCCGCCGGTTGTTGGACAGGACCAAGTGTTCTTGTTTTCGATCCTGCAGGCTCCGGAGCAGCCATCACCCGGCAACCCATTGCCATCGTCACATTCTTCACCCTGCTCAGCATCCACCGCGGAGTCGCCGCAAGCGGGACCTTGTGCCGCCAACCTGCAGCCTGGATCTTTGATGCCTTGGCACACATGCATGCCGGCAAGACCGCCGTCCCCGACGGTTCCTGCGCTACCACCACTCCAATTGATCGAGGGGCCCGTGCCTCCCGTCTCGGTGCTGCCGGATGAAGCGCCACCGCGTGATGCACCACCCTTGGCGCTGGATTCTTGATTCACATCGACCGATGGCGTGCCGCCACAGGCAGTCAACAGGGCTGCGATGCCCAACCGCCGAGCGTAAAGAGACAAAATGGGGTGGTGTTGAAGCAAGTAAGGGAAGGCAAACATGGTGGGCTCCTGTACCGGGACAACCGCTGAAACCGCCAGGTCGGATACTTCAAGGTACACAACTAGTGTACAGTGAATGAGTCCGTGCGTAGCGGAAAAGTTCACTTATGCAACACAAAATGAGCACAAGCCCTGTTGCCCACATTAGCCTACATGTGTTCCGGACGACGTCGGCTCGGGCCTTTTGTGTCGGTCCGACGTGGGCACGTCGCGGCGGCGATTCCATGCGCCGAGCGCGTCCCTATCGTGGTTTATCGACTGCGCGTTAGTCTCCAGCATCATGCGCAAATCCCCCCTGAACCGATCGCTGGCGTGTGTCTCTGCTTCAGCAATGCTGGCTTTGGCATTCGCCTGTTCTAGTGCTGACATTGACCAAACTGCGAGCGACTCCGGCGGCACGAGCGGCGCTGTCGGCGCCGCGGGATCCGGTGGCGTCATTCGACCAGCGGGTACTGGAGGGATGGGGGGACTCGTCGGCAGCGGTGGAGTCATCGGCAGCGGTGGCGGAGGCGGTGTGGCAGGCGCCATTGACGTGGGTGCAATAGGTGGGAAGGGTGGCGCGACCGGCTTGGGTGGCGGTGTTGGTGTGGCGGGCGCAATTGGAACTGGTGGAACGGGCGGCGTGGCGGGTGCCTTGGGCGGAGGCGGCGTGATGGGAGTGGGTGGAGCGAACGGAGTGGCGGGTGCGACTGGTTCTGCTGGCAAAAGTGGCGAGGGGGGCACGAGTGGGATTGCCGGCGTGAGCGGAATTGCTGGTTGGAGCGGTAGCGCAGGTTCTGTCGGGTCTGGCCCCGGAACCGCCGGAGCGCCGAGTGCCGGCGCCGCAGGGAGCGCAGCATGTGCACCAGTGCCTGACGGCCTCGTCGCTTGGTGGACAGCCAACGATACCTTCGAGAGCGCGGCCGTGTCCCAACATACCATTTCCGCTAGTGGACTGACTTTCACCGAGGGCGAGACGGACAAGGCATTTCTGTTCAACGGCTTGGCTTTGGCAAGCGTCGCTCACGCCTCGGATCTCAATCTGACCTCGGCGCTCGCCATCGAAGGTTGGGTAAGACCAAGCGCAGACGGCGTCTTTGTCATCATGGCGAAATGGGGCGACTATGGTGCCTGGAGCGGCAACCGCGAGTTTACCTTCGTCACGATGCCGGGAGGCGCGCTTCGCTTCGCGGTGTCAGACGACGCACATCAGAACGACGGGAGCTTCCACGCGTTCGATTCGCCGGCTGCGGTGCTTACCCTCGGGCAATGGAGCCACGTTGCAGCAACATTCGACGGAAGTACCGGTACTCGTGTCATATACGCCAATGGCGTCGAGGTTGCTCGAAGGCAGGATGGCGCCATGGCGCTCACCGTTGGAATCGCAGATCTTGGCATTGGTTGCTACGTGAACGAGCCCGGTAGTAGACTCGCTCCACTCTCGGGTGCATTGGACGAGCTCAGTCTCTATCATCGCGCCCTATCCCTCGAGGAGATCCGAGCGGTGTACGCGGCCGGTTCGGTCGGCAAGTGCCGACCGAACTAGCCCCGCTTGCAGGTCAGAGAGACGGGTCTTGCTGCCTTGCGCTGAAATCGCGCAAGAACGGACAATTCTTATCCTCGATGTCGATTCCTGACAACGGCGCCCCGGTCGCGACCGATTAGGAATCATGAGTAGTGGCAAACCGAGCCAGTTGCCGGGGCGACGACGAGCGGCACCGCATTCGCAGCGGCCACAAGTCGAGAACTGTCCGAGATTCCAAAACGAAATCCATCATGTCTAGACACACAGGTATCATTTCAGTGCCAATTCTTGGGATCAACAGCCTCAAGGACTGCACCGCCAACCCGGCGAGCCATACGAAAGAAGGCATCAACGGTGGGACGAGCGCGCACGCTGCGCTTGCGACCGAGCAGATCTAGCTCGGCGCGACTTGGGACATCTCTCATGAGCAAGTCCGGCCTGTTCAAGCGTCAATTGGTCTCCGACACCCGCGGCACTGTCACGGTCGAATACATCGTTCTGCTGTGCCTCGTCTCGATTGGCTGCGTAGGTGCAATGATTGGGCTCGGGGCGCCGTTGGTGCAGTTGTTCATGGCTCAGGAGGTTTGGCTGAGCTTGGGCGTTCCGTGACGCTTCTGGTCGATTTCTGACAACGACCGGGCACGATTGACCGATAAAGAAATGAAGGTTTCGACGCTCGCTTAGGGCGTCAGCGCCGCGGGCAACGGATTTGCGAGTGTGGCGAGGTAGTGCCATGGGCTCTGTCCGATATCGACGAGGCCGTGACCAAAGATCAGCGCCAATTCGGCACCGAATGCAGCAGCGACGTAACCACTTTACCACAGGGTGACTGCGTAGTGTTCGAAGTCGTGGGGATGAAATGCTCTGCCCAGGTGTCGATTCTACGCAACTGAAACGAGCAGTGACCGAATAAGAAATAGATGGGCGGAATGTGCCGCCAGTAACTCGGAATCACCAACTGAAAGAAAGCAGAAAGACAATGACCTCCATCATGAATCGATTTCGCAACTTTGCCCGTCAGACCAAGCTCGCGCAGGACGAACGCGGGCTAACCACCGTGGAGTACGTCATCGTCCTCGTTCTCATCGCTGCGGCATCCGTGGGGACTTGGAATGTGCTTGGCGGGAACATCAAGAAGAAGCTTGGGGACGCGCAAGGTGAAATCAATTCAAAGGTTGATCAGGGCGTGAAGGGCCAGTAGCCGCTAACGACACTTCATCTACACAACACACAGCAACAACATGTCCTACTGGTTCTTTCCCATCCTCGCCGTTCTCGTCGCCACAACCGGCGCCGTGACGGATCTGCGTAGTGGTCGCATCCCGAATAAGCTGACGTTTCCCGCATTGCTGCTTGGCTTAGCTGGTCACAGCTTCGTCCACGGCATCGCGGGGGCGCTCGAAAGCGTGATTGGGATCGTCATTTGTGCAGCGGTGCCGGGAATTGTCTACAGGATGAGCCAGGGGAAGGGGATTGGAGGAGGAGACATCAAACTGTTCGCCGCACTCGGAGGCCTGCTGGGTCCCATGCAAGGCCTCGAGGTGGAACTATCGGCGTTCTTGTTGCTCGGTTTGTATTCGATGTTTCATCTCGCGTATCTGGGACAGCTCGGTCGCGCCCTCATTGGTTCCTTGAGGGTGACGGCCGGGCTGTTCGCTCCAAGGCTGCGGCGGCCACCCGCTGAAGCTTCTGCGGAAATGACCTCGATGCGCATGGGTCTAGCCATCGCCGTGGCGGTCTTGACCGCGCTCAGTCTGCCCCCAGTCATGCGGTGGATGCCATGGCTCGGCTAGTCGAGCTTCGGGACGAATGCGGCGCGGTCTACGTCGAGTTTCTGATCGCGTTCTTCCCTCTGTTTCTGCTGTTTCTAGGGGTCTGCCAATTGGCGCTCATCGCGGCGGCCGAAACCGTCGTGCGCCACGCCGCCTACTCGGGGGTTCGGACGGCGATTGTCGTGCTCGAGGCCGATCCGAAGAAGTTTGACAATGCCGACCGAGGATACCTGAGAAAGGGTCGGGCAAGTAAGATCAGAGGTCTTGACGACGTTGTGGAGAAGCTAGGGATCTCTCGCGTTGCCGTTGAAAGAGCCAAGCAGTTCTTCTCCGACAAGATGGTCGACGGCGCCACCTCGCAACAAGGCGCCCGCATGGTGCCGATCAAAACAGCGGCGCTACTGCCGCTCTTACCACTTTCGCCCAACGAGGCACTTGTGCGCGAGCAGAGTGAGTCTGTCAGGTTTGCCCTCAATTCAACCAGCGACCACCAGCTTGGATTCGCGCTGGAGTACACCAAGTCCGCAGGGCTCGTTACGGTCCTTGACTCGCCGCAGAGTGAGACCAATGCCCTGGACCCAATTGCTCTCAACGCCCCCGTAACCGTGAAGGTTGCCTATCTCTTTCACTGCAGTATTCCCATCGTGCGAGCAATGCTATGCAGCACCCTGCGCGACAGCATGGGCAAGGACCTTTCGACCGTTGCAGTGAAGTACAAGACGGCTGCCATTTTTCGTACAGACGCCCGATTCAAGCTCCTCACCGCCACGGCCACCCTGCCCAATCAAGGTGCCGCCTATGAGCCGAGGAGCGCGAAATGAAGTCGGAGGATAGCCCGTTCAAGGACGAACGCGGCGCCATCCTGGTTATCGCCGTGTTCTGCGCGATCTTCGCGGTTTCGATGCTCTATCTGGCGATGGGGGCAGGCGAGGCTGTGCTGTTTCGTGAACACATCCAAGACGCGGCCGATTCCGCAGCACTTTCGGGCGCGATCACCCACGCCAGGATCATGAACGTGCTGGTGCTGATCAACATGGTGATGGTCGCCTTCTTGGCGATCCTAGTGACGCTGAAGCTCATCGAAGGCATAGCCATCGTGGGTATGGCCATTGCCGCGGGGCTCGCCTGGTGCACCTTTGGTGCGAGTCTCGTGGCGATTCCGCCGCTCAACGCACTCAGAACCACCATGCTAAGCATCTACGAAGAAGTCAAACCATTGGTCTTCAACGCGCTCGAGATCCTGCACGACACCAGCGACGAGATCTCGAAGATCGCTCCTTACGCTGCCGAGGGCATGGCGCAGGGCGACATTGTGGGCAAAGACGACGGGATTGACGCCAATGGCTTCGGTGCCTCTACGGCCGAAACCTTGCCCATCGAGGATGACACGTTCGAGGGGCTCTGCGGCAAGGCTGGTGAGCTCAGTTGGCACATTGCCAATATTCCGCTCAGCGTGATTCCTGGTTGGGGGGTCATCGAGGGTGCCCTCTCCGGACCGATTGGCGCGCTCACCAGTTCGCTCTCCCAGTGGTTCTGTGGCGACGGAAACCACAGCGTGCCAGATCTGAGTCAAGACTTGGATCTTGGTTATCCAAAGACCGCGAAGGCAACCACCTGCGAAAACACGCCCGTCGACGCGGACACCTATGTGGAAGGCAAAGAGAAGGACGTCACCAACAACGCCTGTACAGCAGCCAAAGAAGAACATTCCGCTGCCCAGCCGAATGTCGAGGGGGAGTGCCAGACTCAGTGTGAGCTCGGCGGTCCGTTCGATAGGGTCACCACACAGGCGCGTGCAGAATGCGATCCCACGACCTACCCTGGAGCGAAGGAGTACCGGTATCTGGTTCAGGATGCCATTGTCGACTACAAGTGGAATGGCGCCCAATGGGTTCGAGGTGAACCGACCTTCAAGTTCGTCTTTGCCAACATGAAGGAGGGTGATGGCGGCGCCGCCAGTCTGCCTTGTAGCTCGCCTGAGCGACCCCGTGCGTATCTAGAAGGGCCGGACACTGCTTGTGGAAATCTCACCTGGGAAGGCTACTTTCCCGGTTACAACAAGACCGTTCATCCCGACGACGACCCAACCCGAGTGGCGCCCGCCTGCACGAACGAATGTTCACCCCAAGCGCCGCCCCCTGACACCGAGAAGGATCCCACGCGATCGGTAGCGTTTCGGCAGGTGACTCATGTCTTTGGTTGCGTGCGACATGAACGCAAGCAGGTCGACGTGCGACTCTCTCAGACGTCGCCCAATAGCGAGGCCAAGGAGGAAGGGAACACGAAGTCCCCGAAACGTGTGGTCAAGGGGACGAAGCTCGGCGACGAGCAGTTCCAGGTGCGTGCATTCGTGGTCGCCGAGCAACACCAGGGGGAAGCGGCGAGACTCGTGCGACTTGGCCTGTGGCGTGGACCAGGCCCGCAGAATCCAGTTGAGCGGTTGCGCAAGCTTTCAGGCCTGGCTTTTGCGCAGGCGGAGTACTACTTCGCTGGCTCGCCCAATGCTGCTGGCTGGATGTGGACGATGCAATGGCGCGGCCGGCTCAAGCGTTTCGAGCTGCCAGGTGACGACGATGCGAAGGGCGCCCTTCGCAAGTCTTGCGATCGTTGGGCAAGCATCGACTGCGCTGGCATGTTGGGCCTAGCCGAGGATTGGAAGGACCTGTTGCTTCATTGAAGGTGGATCATGCGAGCGAAATGCAAGCGGAAAACTCGGGGGGCTGCGTCGGTAGAAGCCGTCGTGGCACTACCGGTCTTCATCATCCTGTTCATCGGCATGTTCTACTTGCGTGAACTGACGGGGGCTCGGTTGGCAGCAGATCAAGAGGCGCGGCGATGCTCCTGGGAATACGCGCTCACCAATAATTGCGCTGCAGTTCCAGTTGGATGTGAGAACGTCGTGGGGAGAGCACACTATGGCGGTCTAATGCCGGACATGGACAAGTTCGTGCAGGGGATCGGCGATGGCATGGGCTCGGTCGGCGCGAGCTGCAGCGTCAAAGCTGGGTGCTCCGTTGGTTCCAAGGCGGTTACCAAGGTCAAACGCGTGCTTCAGAACTTTGTCTTGGATTACCTCGCCAAGGCAGTCTCGATTCGTTTCGACGCGAACAAAGGCGTCGAAATCCACCGGCCTGGGCTTCTTGGGGGCGGCACGGGTGTCGTCAGCGGCAGATACGGCATGGGCTGCAACATCGCAGGCAGGGACCAGAACAACGTGGCTGATCTGCTCTGGGATGAATTCGGACCCTAGGGAACGCGATAATGAGACGCATCAAAGGCATACTTAGGGTATTCGGCTTGGCGATATGGATGCTCGGAGGAGCCGCGCTCGTCACGCTGGAGCGCGCCGAGGCGCACTTGAAGGAAAGCCTACGCGGCATTGGCGAACAGATCGCGGCACTCGACGGGTTCCACTCCAACACCGCGCCGCGTCAGCTCTTCGTCAATGGGCTTGAGCTGCACTTGGTCACAGTTGCGACGTCGCTTGGCGTGAAGGACGCACTCGATCGGTTTCAATCGACCTGCCACGCCGTGGGGCAAATCGATTTGCCCGCGGCGCTCAAACAAAAACTCGAGAATCAGCCGAAGAACCACGAAACTCTGCCGGCAGGCGTGATGCGACAGGACGCGAAGAACGAGGGGTTTCTCGCCTGCATCGACATTGGCGAGCGCGTTGATGCAGAAACGTTCTTGGGGAAGTTGAGCGAATTTGGCAAGACCAAAAACCTAAGATCACTCGGCCAGATGCGCTACGCGCTGGCGCGGCGGCGTGGCGAGACGACCTCGCTTCTCTTGCTCTGGACCGAGGGCGACGCCCAATTGGCGGAGATGTTTCCCAAGCAGGGTGACGCTCCGGGGGGCGAGTTGCACGATGTGCCGCGCCCCAAGCACGGCCGCAGGCTCTTGTCGGCGTTCGAACAAGGCATGCCCTTCGGGTTTGCTGCCTATTCGGTCGAAGGTCACGGTGTCGAGAGCGTGAGCAAGGCCTACGCTGAGCAGTTGGTGGCAGGCGGTTGGCAGACTCGGCCGACCAAGCATCGCGGCTTGTTCGCAGAAAGGGGCGGACGCAAGCTCGTTGTGCAAGTATATAGGCGCCAGGCGGGACAGGTTGTCGTGACGATTTCGGATCTTGGTTGACGATTTCTGACAACGTTCTGGCACGCCTGACCGATTAGGAATTGAGGGATGCGAGAGGCGTGACTCGAGCGGCCGCGAAGGCGGGGTTGGCCCGTCGCACCCGAAAACCTTTCGGTAAGAGGAGCATTTCGTGAAAAAGTTTGGATTATTGCTCTGTGCGGTCTCAGCCTTGGGAAGCGTTGGCCTTGGCTACCAGTACACCCAGCGGCTTGAGGCTGAGGTGTCAGGCGGGCCCAAAATCCCGATATTGGTGGCGGCTGAAGATATTCCAGTCTCAGCCACATTGACCGAGAAACTCCTGGCCGTGCGCGATATCCCCAGGGCCTATGTCGAGAGCCGGCACCTTCGGGCGTCGGACTTGAAGACGGTGCTCGGTCAACGTGTCATTGAAGGGCTCAAGGCCAATGAAGTCCTGATGGCATCCGACGTTGCCAAGTTCTGCGAGCGCAGGATGCTTTCGGGATTGGTGACCAATGGAATGCGC
Organism: uncultured Polyangiaceae bacterium; assembly: GCA_964454965.1. GTDB lineage: Bacteria > Myxococcota_A > Polyangia > Polyangiales > Polyangiaceae > FEN-1139. The sequence continues at coordinate 153,071 of CAYVXY010000016.1, forward strand.
GGCATTGCTATCGACGGTGAGGCTGCGGATTTTGACGGCCTCTTGCGTCCGGGCGATCGCGTTGACGTGCTGCTGTCACTCGCGGCGCAGAACGGTCTTGACGGTTCCACTTTGACGCTGCTCCAGAATATTTTGGTGTTGTCCGTTGGGGGAACGCTCGAACGCAACGACAGCAGCGAGAAGACCTATGGTCGTGGTTCTACGGTGACGGTGAGCGCGACGGTGGAGCAGGCTCAGATCCTCACGGAAGCCATTCGGCGCGGCAAGCTCACACTCACACTGCGCAATAGTGACGACATCACCCTCGTCGAAGGGATAGTAGAGACGGCCGGCAAGGACCTCGGGAGTCGCAGCAGCGCGGCGCAACGCCCTGTGGCGGCACTTCCCGTGAATCCGGCAGCTGCGCTAACACCCATTGCCGCCAAGTCAGGATTGAATCATGTCCGCTAAGAGACTCCTGCTTAATCCATTGCTTCTGGCGCTCCTGACCAGCACTCATGGCAAAGCGGGGTTTGCTCAGGGACCCAATGTCAATGCGAGTCGCAACAACGCGACGAACCAGGCAACCCCGAACAACCCCGGAGCAGCGATGATTACGCGTCACCTCGGCGCGAGCCCAACCATCCCCGCAGCCCGCAACGAGGCGCTTGAACTCGAGGTGGGCGAGCAGAAGGTGATTCCCAGCGACAACGTACAGAGCTACTCCGAAGGAGCCAAGGGGGTGGTCGACGTGCGCCTGACCAAGGACGCGAGTCAGTTCATTGTTGTGGGGCTTCGCGAAGGGACTTCAACCCTGCTGTTCTTGATGACGGACGGCAGCGAACGGCACTATAAGATTACCGTTGGTGATCCGAATGCGAACAAGGTTGAGCCGAAGGCGCCAGGGACGGTCGAAGCTCGGGACAATATCCGGCTGGACTTCTACTTTGTCCAGCTCAGCAAGAAGAGCGGCTATCAGATTGGCGTTGGCTGGCCGACCTCGGTTGGCGCCACAGCAAGTGCTACTTTTGATGCAAAGGTTGGCGCGCTAGATAGTGCTACGGTCGTGATCAGCAATCAGGCGTTGCCGCGGCTCGACCTGGGGCAAAGTTCGGGTTGGGCCAAGGTCATGCGCCAAGCCGCGGTCGTCACAGCGAACGGCGAGAAAGCAGCAGTTGCCGGTGGCGGGGAGCTCAATGTCGCCATCAAGAGTGCGATGACGACGGGGATCCAGAAGATCCCGTACGGATCGCAGATCGAGGTGGCGCCCCAATACGACTCACACAGCGGACGTATCGAATTGCGCTTGCATGCCGATGTTTCAGAACTCGATGACGACCAAGGGACCGGTGTGCCGGGGCGCACGACTGCCGCGCTCGATACCGTCGTCAACCTTGAGATTGGGCAGTCTTTGATCTTGGGTGGCCTCAATTCCAAGAGCGAACGGAACAGCAAATCGGGCTTCCCGCTGCTGAGCCAGATCCCGATCATTGGGGCGTTGTTTGGGACGCATGCTCACGCGGAGTCGGAGTCGGAAAACGTCGTTGTCATCGTGCCATCCGTCCTGGATGCCGTATCGATGCAGGACCGCGAGCGACTGAACAAGGCAATGAGTCGCTACCGTGAGTACTCGGGTGATCTGCAAGAGGGTGGCCCGTTCGTTCCCGAAGCGAAGCCCGGCAAGCCGGCGGCTGCTCAGGCGACGAGGACACCGTGACTTGCCCAATTTTGGAGTTCGAGATCCTTGCAGGCCGAACCTCGATGCGAGAGCTGCGCCATGCAAGTCAACCGATCACGATTGGACGTGAGGGAGATATCGTTCTTCTGGCGCAGAACGTTTCGCGTCGCCATTGCTCTGTTGAATGGTCGAGCGACGGACTGCGGGTGACCGACAGCTCGGCGAATGGCACCATCGTCGACGAGCTGCTCTTGCAGCGCGCGAGCCGGGTCATCGGTCGACCGCATACCACGCTACGGATAGGAGCATTTCAGATCAGCGTGGTCGCCAAGCAACAGGCTCGCGTTACTGCCCATGCGGACAACGAGCCCCGTCGGCCTCCGACCTCTCGCGACGCGGCCGCGGGACGAAACCCCCCATTCTCGGGCGCGTCAGCGCCAAAGCCGGGCGGAGAACTCAACGCAGTGGAGCGCCGAGCCGTGCATCGTCAGCTGCTCGAGAACCTCGACTTGGCCGCGATGAAGCGTGAGGCGATTGACGCCACGGCCATGCGTCCCGAGGTCGTTGCTGCGCTCGGAAGGATTCTAAGTGGTCCTGAACAATCGAAGCTCTCGGCGGTTGCCAGAGAGATCCTCATATCCGAGCTGACCGACGAAGCGCTTGGGTTGGGGCCGCTCGAGCAGCTACTAGCCGACGTAGACGTGAACGAGATCATGGTCGTGGATCCGCACACCATCTTCGTCGAGCGTCGAGGCAAGATGGAGCTCACAGGCCTCAGATTCACGGACGATGACTCGGTGCGCGCCGTCATCGAACGCATCGTTACCCCGCTGGGTCGTCGCATCGACGAGTCGACGCCGTTGGTCGATGCGCGATTGAAGGATGGTTCCCGCGTCAATGCCGTCATTCCGCCGTTAGCGTTGCGCGGGCCCTGCATTACGATCCGCAAGTTCGCCAAGGAGCCACTGAGGATGTCAGATTTGGTGCGTTTCGGCTCCGTGTCGGAGAAGATGGCCGCGTTTTTGGAGCGCAGCGTCAAGGTGCGCAAGAACATCGTTATTTCTGGTGGGACCGGTAGTGGCAAGACCACATTGCTCAATGTACTCTCAGCGTCGATTCCCGGGCATGAACGCGTGGTTACCGTCGAAGACGCGGCCGAGCTCCAGCTCGGACAGCCGCATGTCGTTTCGCTCGAATCGCGACCGCCTAATCTCGAGGGCAAAGGTGAATACACGATCCGCGACCTGGTAAAGAATGCCCTGCGCATGCGTCCGGATCGGATCGTGGTCGGCGAGTGCCGTGGCGGCGAAGCCATCGACATGCTGCAAGCCATGAACACTGGGCACGAGGGCTCATTGACCACCACCCATGCCAATAGCCCCAAGGAAGCCGTCGCACGTATCGAAACGCTTTGTCTCATGGCCGGATTGGAGCTGCCTGTGCGCGCGATTCGGCAACAGATCGCTTCGAGCATTCACTTGATCGTGCAGCAGTCGCGGATCATGGACGGTTCACGGCGGGTGACGAGCATTGCTGAGGTCGTGGGGTTGAGTGACGAGGGTGAGGTAGAACTCCGGGAGATCTTCGAGTACCGCATCAGGTCGGCGGTGGTTGGCAAGAAGGTCGAGGGGGAGCATCTGGCTACCGGCTACCTGCCGTCGTTTCTCGACCAGTTCTTGGCACGTGGCCTCGTCGAGCAGGGAGCGGTGTTGTGACGCAGAACACGGCCATGCTGGGGTATGGCGTGGTGGCGGCCGGGACTCTCACCTGGTTGTTTGTGGTGGGGTTCTTCTTTGCGAACGAAGAGCAATCCGGAATGCGGGCCATCCGGCGCTATCGAGACAACCTCGATCGGCGACTGCGGTTTTTGCGCGTGCGTTACCCAGCGGCCCAAATCGTGTGGTTTCAGCTAGCCGCCTGCCTTGTTAGTGTAGCCTTTGCCTTGTTGAACAACAGTATGATTCCATTGGCGCCGATCCCGCTGGTTTTTCTTGGGCCCAAGTTCCAGATTGAGCGCATGGTGGCCAGGCGGGTTGCGGCGCTCGAGGAGCTGATCGAGCCTTGGTTGAACGCGATCGCAAATGCCTTGAAGGCAGGGCCTTCGTTGGGTGAGGCCATTGCCTGCTCGGCGTCACTTCTGCCGGTTCCGATGAGCCAAGAGATCGATCTCATGGTCAAGGAATACGAACTTGGCACCTCGCTCGATCGCGCGCTCGAGCAGTTCGCGGAACGCATCGGTTCGAGAACCCTGTTCGGCGCGGTGATGGCGCTACAGGTCGCGCGCAACAGCGGTGGCAACCTGCCAGAAACCCTGGAAAATGCCGCGTCCGCGCTACGTGAGCTGGCACGGCTTGAAGGCGTCGTTCGGACCAAGACGGCCGAGGGCAAGGCGCAGGCGTTCGTGATCGGGGTGATTCCAGTGCCCATGGTCGCCGGAATTTACATGATTGACGAGCAGTTCTTTAGGCCATTGTTGGCTGTCTACACCGGGCACCTGGTGATCGGAGCCGCCTTGGTGCTGTGGGTGACGGCGATCCTGCTAACCAAAAAGATCTTGGCTGTCGATATTTGAGGTGACGCGCATGAGCGAGCTACTGCGTTGGAGCTTCGTAGGATCGGGCGCATTCAGTGCGGTCGTTGTGGTGGGGTATCTGTGCACTGTCACTCCGTTGGAGCGTCCGAAATACGGCCATCGAGGGGCAGAGCGTCAGCGGTCGCTCGATGCCGGAGGGCTATTCGCGTCGTTCGAGCCAGCGATCCGCTTCGCTGCCGCTGTAGTCACCCCGATGATGTCGTCGCGGCGGCGTGTGCGTCTCGGCGCTGAGTTGCAGCGCGCAGACGATGTGCTTGGGCTTTCCGCGGAGGAGCTCACAGCGTTGTCGCTGCTCGCGGCAACAGTGCTTGGCGCGGCCGTTTTCGCCATCGCGCAAGTGGCGCAGGTGGATCTCCGCTATGCGATACTTGTCAGTGGTTTTGGTTGGGCACTTCCCGGTCTGCATGTGCGTAAGGTCGTCCGGTCTCGGGCCAAAGCGATCACTCGTGCCCTGCCGCCTGCGATCGAGATCGCGTCCATGTGCATGAGTGCTGGACTGGATTTCCCTGGCGCCCTGCGCATGTTGGCTGAACGTAATGCCCTGCAAAGAACCCCGCTTGGTCGCGAGTTCAGCGTCATCTTGGAGCACCTGGACTTCGGACATACGCGCAGGCATGCCCTTGAGATCTTCGCCGACCGGGTGCCGTGCCGCGCCGTTCGGGATTTCGTTCACGCGGTGATCCAGGCTGAACAGAAGGGGAACCCCTTGGCGCGTGTGCTGCAAGTGCAGGGCCGCATGCTCAACATGCGGCGCAGCGTGGCGGCCGAGGAAGCAGCTGCACGTGCCGGAGTGCTGTTGATAATCCCCATGATATTCCTGATGGGGGCCATCCTGCTCTTGCTGATGGGGCCTTTCATGGTCCAGGGGCTCGGGTGGTGAAGGCGGTCGACCGGGTGTCTCTGCAATACCCAGTCGATTTCTGACAACGGGGGCTCGGGTTTGGCCGATTAGGAAATGAAGCAACGAAAAGCGACTGTTTCCATGTCAAAACCTCCAATTTTTACCCTCACGCTGATGGCGCTGGTGCTCAGCGGCTGCGCTGCCGGGCTGCGGCCCGGACCTGGAGCTGCTGCTGCGGACAAAGATCGCCGGTCCGCGGCTGAACTTGTGGAGATGGGGCGTAAGGCCGCGGCGCGTGGCGATGCCGTTCGGGCGGAGCAGTACCTCGCGCTGGCCATCGAGCAGGGTGCCGATCGACGACGGGTCATGCCGATCTTGTTGCGAGCTTGCCTCTTGAGCTCGCACTTGCGGGCTGCATTGAATTACGCCGAACCGTACCTTCTTGACCACCCTGAGGACGACTCGCTGCGCTACCTGGTTGCGACCATTCATTTGGGTTTGGGTCAAGTGGCTGCAGCGAGGCGCGAACTTGGTCTCTTGCTTCAGCGTGATGGCAGCAACGCGGATGCTCACTACTTGCTCGGGATCCTGCACGCTGCGGGTGACATTGAGACGGCGCGAACCCATTTCCAACAGGCCAGCCTACACTCGAAGGACGAGGGGCTGCGCACGGAGATCCGTAGTCGATTGGCGGAATTGCAACTGCGCACAGAGCAACTGCGCGACGAGCTACCATTGCCCGCAATACGTCCAGGAGGGCGACCGTGATTCCTGCCGAGGTATTCGAGAGCACTTTGCGTGGGTTTCTGGCGCCCGTCATCGCCGAGTTCGATGACCCGAGCGTTACAGAACTGCTCATCAATGGTCCGAACGACATCTTCGTCGAGCGCAAGGGGGCTTTGACGCGGCTTGCTGCAACGTTTGCCTCGGGCGACGCCTTGATGAGCGCGTTGCGGGTGATTGCGCAATACGTAGGTAGGCCCCTTGACAAGGAGCATCCCATTCTGGAGGGGCGGTTGCCCGACGGATCGCGGGTCGAGGCACTGATCCCCCCCATCGCACCCGATGGTCCATCGCTGGCGATTCGTCGGTTTTCGAAGGATAAGCTGACCCTTGCAAAGCTACTTGCGTTCGAGGTTCTGACGCCGGACACCGTCGAGATGTTACGCGCCTTGATCGAGTGCAGGCAAAACATCGTAGTCGCCGGCGGTACCGGGAGTGGCAAGACTTCGATGCTCAACGCACTGTCCGCTCTCATCCCTGCAGGTGAACGCATTATGGTCATGGAGGACGCTCGGGAGCTGCAGCTGCAACGCGAGCATGTAGTGCAGCTGGAGGCGCGCCCACCAGACGCTCGCGGTCAGGGAGCGGTCACGATTCGCGACTTGTTCAAGGCCAGCCTGCGCATGCGTCCAGATCGTATCGTGCTCGGAGAAATCCGCGGCGGTGAGGCACTCGATCTGATTCAAGCCATGACTTCGGGTCATGGAGGCTGCCTTACCACCGTGCACGCCACCTACCCGATTGACACGCTCAATCGACTCGAGACCATGGCGCTGATGGGTGGTGTCGACCTTCCGTTGGTGGCGCTTCGGGCACAGCTGGCATCGGCGGTCGACATCATCGTACAGACGGCGCGATTGCGTGATGGTCGGCGCAAGGTGACGCATATCACTGAGGTAACGGGGGTCGATCTCACCTCAGGGTACCGCATCAAGGATCTATTTGCTCTCGACCCAGCGACGGCAGGCAGCGGTCGTGATGGTGAGTTTCGGCTCGTACCGACAGGGGTCTTGCCCGATTGTTTGCCGTTGCTGCGCGCGCAGGGATTTGACTTGCCACAGAGCGTTTACGCGGCGGTGCCCAACCTCCGTCGCCCAAGCCACGTAGGGGTAGTGCGATGAGCTCGAAACCAGAAGAATTGGGGCAGGACGGGAACAAGCTTGCTTCGCTTGCCGAATCCCAATCAAGGAGAATCGGTGCAGACGTGGACTTCGGGGCGACTGCCACGGATGTGGCTCGTCTTGCGAGCAGTCCCTGGCCCAGGCGAAATGTGACCGAAGTCATCTCGCTGGAACCGTTGGGTAAGCAGCGTCGGCAGGCCGAACCCTTCGCGTCGCAGCCAACAGCCGCCGGCGCGACGCAGGTCATCGACGTATCCTGCCTAGCCATCCAACCCAATGCCATCATCGAGGTTGAATTGAAGCAGGGCAGCTCGGCGCCCCGTGTGTTGGTGCCCGAGCGGTTGAGCTGCAAGCTGGTGGCAACCGCCGAGGTCGCCCCGACCAAAGCGTCAGAGTTTTCCCCTAACCAGGGACAGATCCTATCGCCAACCGAAGCAGCGTCGTCGAGGCGGGCATCCAGCCCGAAATGCGAACCCATGCCAGCGCCAGCGCCACGCGCGATCGCCGGCCCGAAGTCGCCGGCGCTGACCACCATCCTTGACGCGCCCCTCGTCAGGGTGGCAGAAAGAGGAGTCCAGGTACAGCCAGCACGACGGGGGAGCACCGAGCGCGCACCTTCGGCGGTGGCGAAACTGGGAATGCTGACGCGTCGCTATCCCGTCGGCGTCATCGGTGGGGTCGCGGTCGGTGCCATGACGTTGGGGGTGTTTCTAGTCGGTGCGGCGCAGCTCCTGGGGCTGCGTTCCAGAACACCCGTCGCCGTCCCAGTAGCCAATGTGTTTCTGCAAGCAGCGGACGTCATCAAAAAGCCAGTGGAGCCGTCCCTTGGCAAAGCCATTGGAAGTGCCGCGCCTGCGCGACCAGCGCTCGACTCCACCGCGCCTGGCGCGCCAAACGTTTCGCTAGATCCTCCGGTTGCGCCAGCAATGGCACCGAACGTGGCTACCCAGCCCGATCCTAGTGTTCCGCTAGCAGTGGGTCACCTGTTTTCGGGGCGACTCCTTGAAGCCGAGCAAGCGTACCGTGAGCTCGCAGCGCGACATCTCGAGGACCCGACGTACCAAGCCTTGTCGCGCATTTTGGCGCGCCGCAACGGTCCAGATTGCCGTCCTGGAAACCCCATGCAGAAGGCCTGCCCCACGGTGAAACCATGAAGCCAAGCAAGATGTCTCGGTGGGTTCTGTTCCAGTTCCACTTGGTTGTGACAGGCTGTGGCAGCCCCAATGCACCCTCGGTCGACAAGTCCTTCGACGTGGTGCTGCATGCTTTGAGTGACGAAGGACAACCCGTGGAAGGGGTGCAATTCTCTTGCGCCGAATTGGCCCTGGGGACTACGGACACAAAGGGGAAAGTCGCGATGCAGCTTCGCGGTGTCGACGGACAGATTCTGGCCGTGACGACGACCTGTCCGGATGGCTACCTAGCCCCCGAGCAGCCGGCACAGTTGCGGCTGGCGGAAGTGCGCAAGCTTGATCCGACAGCTCCCGCAGCCATCGGTTTCGACTCGGTCTGCACGCGCAAGGTGCGTGACGTGGTGCTCGTGGTCCGCACGAGCCAGGCCCCGGTACTAAAAGTGGAAGTCGCAGGAAAGTCAGTCGGAAGTACGGATGGAAATGGGCAGGCCCATTTCCGTTTCCAGCTCGACCGCACGGTGAGTCGCATGAGTGTCAGCCTTGACACGACCGCCACGCCGATGCTTCGTCCGCAGAATCCGTCGCGCGTTTTCGAGCTGGACGGTCAAGACGCAGTGTTGCTTCTTGACCAGAGTTTCACGGTAGAGCGTACTCTGCCAGTCAAGCGTCACGTCGTTGTTGCAAAGAAGCGCGAGGAGCCGGAAAGGCACATTCCCTATCGCATCGATTCGGGTAGAAACCATGCCTTCTAACCCAATTTCGAAGCGCCCACGTGCGAAGGCGAAAGGCTCATCGGTCGCGGTATTCTCGAAAGCACTGCTCCGCGTCAAAGGCAAAGTGTCGGTGCAGGCTCGAGGCATCGATCCTGCATCGAGCGGTTTGCCCAGCGACGAGCTACAACGCCTCCATCGCGGTGAGCTGACGGCGAGCGAGTATCTCCAGTTGCGTGTCGCTCAGGCAACGTCGCATCTTCGGGGGCATGTATCGAGTCGTCGGCTCGAGCGCATCAGGCAGCTCGTCGTTGAAGCTTGTGCGACCGATCCGCTGCTCTTGGCCATGCAGGAGCGGCTGCAGAAGACACGCCGTTAGCCCGACGAACGAAGGGCGATCGCCTGTTCTATCGACCCAGTGCGCGCAGCCTTGGCACTGTGGGGGCCAAACGAAACAGACGTGGGGCAGGGAACCTCGCGAACGCACCGACCGTCGGCGGACGTGACTGCCGGTCACAGAACAAGAACCGATCTCGTGGCCGGTGGTCGAACGGTGGGGCGCCCAGGCCCGCTAAAATGGGTACTATTGCTCGGCAAAGTTGAGAGTTTGTCCATCGGTCTAGACACTTACAGCCGCCAATGGTACGAGCGGGCCGTCCGCTAAGGGTGTACTTTGGCTATCCGGCCAGTGCTCCGACGGAACCTCAGGTAGGGAACGCTGCGCGTGTATACCGACGCCATTTTTCAACCGACCTTGTTCATGCTCGCCTCTGGCGGAGTCTCGATCGATTTCGATCGAACCGTCTTCGCCCAGATGGCGTTGTTTGTCCTGCTCATGCTGGTGCTTTGGCCGCTGCTGTTCCAGCCGCTGCTGCGCCTGTTCGAGGAGCGCGAGAAGCGAACGGAAGGCGCTCGCGCCGAGGCGCGGCAGATGCAGGAGAAGGCTGTCGAGTTGCTCGCGCGCTACGAGGATGAGCTCAGCCGTGTGCAACAGGTGGCTCTAGCCGAGCGCGACAAGCTTCGAAACGAGACGCTGCGCGTCGAGGCGAAGATCCTAGAGGACGCACGTCAGGCTACCGCTGCCATCGTCGAAGAGGGGCGCCAACGTTTGAATGTCGAGGCTACGAAGATTCGAGCTGAGCTCGAGTCCAAGAGCCGGCAGATCAGCCAAGAGATCGCTTCGAGCGTTCTTGGCCGTGAGGTGCGCTCATGAGTCGTTCGCCCTTGATTGGTTGTTTTGTCGCGGTCACGTTGCTGAGCGTTCGCGCGTTTGCTCAGCCTGCGGGCGAAGTCCCGGCTGTTCCCCCCGCGGCAGCCCCGGTCGCAGCACAGCCCGCGCCGAAATCTGCGGGCGACAACCCCTACGGTGACCGTGGCCCTCGGATGCGACCCATCGCAAAGAAAAGCGAAGCGCCAAAAGCCGCACCGGCAAAGCCTGAACCCGTAGTCAACGCTGCAAAAGCGCCACCTTCACCTCAGTCGCAACAAGTAGTGCCAGCGCAGCCCGCACAACCGGTAGCGGCTCGGCAGGCGCAGCCAGTGCCTCCGCCCGCGCACGACCACGATCATGCGCCGGCGACACCGCATGGGCACGACCAGGCGGCTTCGGGTCACGAGTCGGCGTCGTCCGAGGGACACGCCGCTCACGAATCCGCCGAACCGCCATACATTGATGACGTAAATTGGTTTTACGGCTTGCTGGGTGAGAACGACGAGGTCGAACCCAATCTCCTCTACCGCCCGACAGGGACGCCGGTCCCGTTCTTGGCTACCCTCATCAATTGGGGGATCTTGGTCGGCCTCATTGTGATGCTGGCAAAAAAGCAGCTTCCCGCGGCGCTTGCCAAGCGCAAGGCCACCATCGTGGCAGGCATGCAAGAGGCGCAGAAGCTTCGGGATGAGTCCGCTTCGCTACTGCGCGGCTACGAGGAAAAACTCGCCAAGATCGACAGCGATATCGAACGGATCAAGACCGAGATGCAGAAGGCGGGCGAGCAGGAACGAGAGCGTATTCTCGCGGAAGCCGTCGAGCGACGTTCGCGCATGGAACGGGATGCTCGTCGCCTGATCGACACCGAACTCGAAGCCATCAAGGAGTCGCTGCGACGCGAGGTCGTTCAAGCGGCGATGTCGACAGCCAAGAAATCCATCGAGAACCAAATGGCAGCCACCGATCAACAGCGCCTCTTCGATGAAGCCATGTCGAGTTTGAAGAAACTTCCCCCGCGGAGCTTGGGAGGACAGGCATGAGCGAGTCGGTCGTTGCCGAACGATACGCCAAGGCGTTGTTCGAGTTGGGAATCGAGTCCGGGCAGCTTGCCATGCTGACCGACCAGTTGCGTAGCGTTGCTCGCACCTACGCCGAAAGCCAGGAACTGCGCGTCGTGTTCGACGATCCGCGCATCGTCGAGGAGCAGATCGTCGGCCTCGTCGACGCTTTGGCCCGCCGTTTGGCTTTGAGCCAAGTAGCGAAGAATTCTTTGCTCGTCTTGGTGCGTCGGCGTCGGATCCGCGCCTTGCCGGATATCGTTTCCAGGCTGGTCAGCCTTACGGACGAGCGCACGGGCGTTCTGCGCGCCAGCGTCACCAGCGCTTCCCCGCTCGGGGATGCCCAAGCGCAACAACTCTCAGAGGAACTCGAACGGCTCACGGGCAAGCGCATCTTGCTTGAGCGCCTTTGCGATCCAAGTCTTCTCGGTGGACTCGTAACTCGAATCGGTGATCACGTGGTCGACGCAAGTTTGCGTGGCCGGTTCGACGAAATCGAACGCCGTTTGAGCGAGTCTCCCAACTAGAACCTCCCCCGCAATCAACCTAGATTCAGTTTCGACCTGTCAAAACGGCCCAACGCATTCGGAGCGATGACTCATGCAGCTTAGCGCGGACGAGATCTCTCAGATCATCAAGCAGCAGATTACGAGCTATGACCGCTCAGCGCTCGTCACCGAGACGGGCACCGTCCTGACGAGTGGCGATGGCATTGCGCGTATCCACGGGTTGTCTGGCGTCATGGCGGGCGAGCTCGTCGAGTTTGCCGGCGGCATCTACGGCCTCGTGCTCAATCTCGAGCAGGACAACGTGGGTGTCACGGTTCTCGGTGATTCTACGACCATCAAAGAGGGCGACACCGTCAAACGCACGGGACGCATCGCGGACGTGCCTGTCGGTGATGCCGTTGTCGGTCGCGTGGTGAACGCACTGGGGCAGCCCATTGATGGCAAGGGTCCAATCGAGAGCAAGCAGCGCCGGCAGATTGAGCTCAAGGCGCCGGGCATCATCGCGCGGCAGTCGGTGCGCGAGCCGTTGCAGACGGGTTTGAAGGCTATCGACTCGATGATCCCTATCGGACGTGGGCAGCGCGAGCTCATCATTGGCGACCGCCAGACCGGCAAGACCGCCATTGCAACGGATACGATCATCAACCAGAAGGGCAAAGGCGTCTTCTGTTTCTACGTCGCAATTGGCCAGAAGGCATCGACCGTGGCTCAGGTCGTCGACAAGCTCGCGGCTCACGGCGCCATGGAGTACACGACCGTCGTCGTCGCGACCGCCATGGAAAGTGCGCCGTTGCAGTTCTTGGCGCCCTACGCCGGTGTGACGATGGGCGAGTACTTCCGCGATACCGGTCGGCATGCCCTCGTCGTTTATGACGATCTGTCGAAGCAAGCCGTTGCCTATCGTCAGCTGTCACTGCTGCTGCGTCGCCCGCCGGGGCGTGAAGCTTATCCAGGCGACGTGTTTTACATTCATTCGCGTTTGCTCGAGCGCGCCGCCAAGATGGCCGAGCGCTGGTTCGTCGTGCCGAAGGGCGACGCGGTTCCGCCCGGAGATCACAAGTTCCGAGGCGCGGATGGCGCGGTGCATATCGGTCTCGATGGGCGGCATCTGGCCACCGAAGCGGCAAAGAAGCTTGGCGACGCATTCGAGGCCAAGCAGGATCCGTACTCGGGTGGTTCGTTGACGGCCTTGCCCATCGTCGAGACGCAGGCAGGCGACGTATCGGCGTACATTCCGACGAACGTCATTTCGATTACGGACGGTCAGATCTTTCTCGAGAGTGACCTCTTCTACTCTGGCGTTCGCCCGGCCATCAACGTCGGTATCTCGGTGAGCCGAGTCGGTGGCAACGCGCAGGTCAAGGCCATGCGCAAGATCGCGGGTCCGTTGCGGCTTGAGCTGGCTCAATACCGCGAAATGGCGTCCTTTGCTCAGTTTGCCAGCGACCTCGATGCCGCCACGCGTAACCAGCTCGAACGCGGTGCGCGACTAACGGAGTTGCTCAAGCAAGGACAATACGTGCCTCTTCCAATCGAGAAGCAGGTGGTTTTGGTCTACGCGGGCACGAAGGGCTACGTGGACAAGCTGCCCGTCGATAGTCTCCATGACTTCGAGCGCGAACTCTACCGCATGCTCGACGAGAAATACCCGACGCTGCTCACTTCGATTCGCGACAAGCGCGAGCTGACGAGCGAAATCGAGGCCGAGTTGAAGAAGGCTTTGACCGAGTTCAGCTCCAAGTTCATCCAAAGCCGAGCCTAGGACGACGTGGCCAACCTCAAGACCATTCGTAAGCGCATCAGCAGCTTCAAATCGATGCAGAAGATCACGCGCGCCATGAAAATGGTGGCGGGCGCGCGACTGAATCGCGCCCAGCAGCGCATCACCGCGATGCGGCCGCATGCCAAAAAGATTGGTCGCATGCTGGCTGACGTGACTGCGGCCGCTTCCGAGCGCGCTGGCGTTGGCGGCGAACCCGAGCATCCGCTGCTGGCTCGGCGGGAAGAGAAGAACGTGCTGCTGGTCGTTATCACTAGCGATCGCGGGCTATGTGGGGCGTTCAATACCAACATCAACCGCTTTGCCGAACGTCGTTTGAAGGACCTGCAGGCGGAAGGTAAGACCGTGCAGCTTGCCGTCGTGGGGCGCAAAGGGCGTGACTATCTCACGCGGCGAGGCGCACCGGTTTGGCACGTGTTCGCGCACGTGTGGGACAAGCTCGGGCCCGAGCAAGCAGAGGTGATTGCGCGCAAGCTGCTGGTGCCGTTTGCCGCGGCTAAGGTGGACTCGATTCATCTCGTGTACAATGAGTTCAAGAGCGCGATGACGCAGAAGGTGGTCTGTGAGCCGCTGTTCCCGTTGTCGCTCGATACGGAACAGGTAAGCGCGGCTGATGCAGGCGCGGACTCCTCGAAGGAGGAATTCGACTTCGAGCCCAGCAAAGAGGCAGTTCTCGAACAGTTGGTGCCGACCTATGTCGAGGTCAGTATCTTGCGTGCACTGTATGAATCGATGGCTTCGGAACTTGGTGCGCGGATGACCGCGATGGATTCGGCCACGAAGAACGCCACCGAACTCATCGATCGATTGACCCTGCAATACAATCGGGCCAGACAAGCTGCCATTACCACCGAGCTCATGGAAATCATTGGTGGTGCCAACGCGCTGAAAGAGTCGTAGATAGGAATACTTGGCGCGCGGCGGGTATATCCTGTCGCGGCCGCGCAATCCGCTTGAGACAGGTCCCCATGGGTAAGCAATCGCGTAGGCAGCGCAAGCATCTCAGTGAGAAGCGCGGGCGCGCAGGGACGTTAGGGTTGCCTATAGCACCGGCACCTGTCGGCAGGCCCAGCGCTGCAAGCCGTCGTGCTTACCCCGAGTCGCGCGAGGCTCCCGCGGTGGCCGCGAGCTCACCTGCAAGCCCTTTGGTAAAAGGGTATGGTTGGTCGAGCTGGTCGATGTCGATGAAGCTGGTGCTGGGAGGGATCCTGCTCCTCATCATTGTTGGCCTGTATCGCCGCTATACCGAAGACAATGCCCGTGCTGTCGTGGGCGCAGGTGCGGACGTCGCTTCAGTCCAGTCGGTCGTCCAACCCCTTTCGGTCGCGTCCCCGGCCGCAATTCCGTCGCCTGCCGGCGCAGAACGTGACAAACCAGCTTCTGCCATGTCGATCCGAACAGGATCCGGAGTGCCCCCGACGTCGGCCGATTCTCATGCACGTTAGCGCGAAAAGCAACAGCACTGCGGGGTTGCAGAGGTTGTGGTACGCGGCGCTACTGCTTGCGCTGGTAGGCCTGGGGTTTGCTGTCGAGCTTACGCGCATCCATCTTCGCCTCCAGAACGAACCGAGCCATCAGAGCATCTGCAATATCAGTGCCAGCGTAAACTGCGATGCCGTGGCGGCCAGCAGCTACTCCATGCTCTTAGGTTTGCCGCTGAGCATTTGGGGGATCTTCGGCTACTCTGCCGCGATTGGTGCTTCGGTTTGGGGTCTACGGACGCAAAGTCGTGCAGCTGCCGCCGTTGCTTGGCTGCTCAGCGTAGTCTGTATCGTCAGCGCGCTCGGTCTGGCCGGCATCTCGGCCTTGGTGCTGAAGGTTTGGTGCCTGTTCTGCCTGTGCACTTGGGTGGTTGATCTTGGCCTGTTCGTCGTGGCTACGCGGCTCGTCCGAGTTGACGGGCTAGCGTCGGCATTGCTCGACCTTTGGGATTGGTTCCGCGACAACGTCAAGCTGGCTCTGGCGCTGGCAGCCATGGGAGGGCTGGGCCTCGGCATTGCGTATCGCGCCTATGGACACCCGAGGGATGCGCTGTCGCAGACGGCCAGTGCTGCCGGGATGTCGCGTGGAGTGCCGAGTTCGTCGGGCAAACCCTTGGAAGGGGTTGACGAGACAGGTAATCACTACGTGGGCGCCCAGAAGCCGAAGCTCGTCATCACCGCGTTCAGTGACTATCAATGTCCCCATTGTGCA
The DNA here is from genome assembly GCA_964454965.1 of uncultured Polyangiaceae bacterium. Classification (GTDB taxonomy): domain Bacteria; phylum Myxococcota_A; class Polyangia; order Polyangiales; family Polyangiaceae; genus FEN-1139. The sequence goes on from CAYVXY010000016.1 coordinate 168,659, forward strand.
ATGGCGAACCAGCAGCTTCGCGCATTGGTGGCCGCCTATCCGAACGCCATTCGCGTCGTGCACCGGCACTTCCCCCTCGATAACGACTGCAACCCAAAGATAGGTCACGTCTTTCATACGCACGCCTGCTACTACGCGCGGCTAGCCATCTGTGCGGCGTCGTTGGGTAAGTTTTCACAAGGCAACGACTATCTCTTTGCCCATGGTCGCGACGAATCGTCGGTTGCCATCGAGGCCTTTGCTCGCGCGATTGAGATGCCGGCAGCAGCACTGAAGGAATGCCTCTCGACCCAGGCAGATGCGGTGCTCAAACGTGACGTGGAACTGGGGTTGAGTCGCGGCCTCGATGGGACTCCGACCTTCCTCATTGCGGGTGAGAAGCACGAAGGCGAGCTGCCGGCTGAGGTTCTGCGCGACTATCCACTGTGAGCGGCTGGGGTCGCGGTGGCGCGTCGCGGTGAACTGAACGTGCCGCGCTTTCGAGGCCGATATGCCCTGTACTGTGCCAGCGGACTGGCACAGTGGCACCAGGTGCTCGGTATAAATCCCGAGAAAATCGGCATGTTGGCGTTGGCACGACTTGTGCTTATGAACCCTCCCGTGAAGAAAGCACATCGTTCCGCTGGTGAGCGCTCCGCGCACACCTGTCCCTGGCGGGGGACTCGAGCGATGTTGCTGGGCCGAGACTGGTTGGGTGTGGCGCTGCGTGCATTGCGCTAGGGCTGGAGTGAAGCAACAACAGATGCCCGAGTGAGTTACTCACTCGGGCATCACCTATTCTGGGGGAGTCTGCCTGGGACTTTGGTCAGTGCGACGTGGCGACGCACTCGCACGAGGCGCTGTTCAACTCGAAACCGAGAGGTGCGTCTGACATTGGCACTCAATGATCCAGTCATGGTTGCATGGTTCGCGCTGACGGTACATTTGAACCCAGTCTAGTGGCAGGCCTTCGCCCTAACGTGAAAAAAATCGGTGGTTCGTTACCCATTTCGAGATCACGGATGCCAATGCTCGCGCTAGGCTGACGATGTTGCTCTCTCGGCGCGACCGACCTCGTTGCTGAGATGAGCGGTCTCGGTGTAGCCTTGTACGCTCGACTTCGAAGCCGCTTTCTTGTTGGGATGGCGCTATGACGCACGCATTCAAATTGGAATACACGCTCTTCGTTGTCATTGGCTGCGTTTCGGTCATGCCGGCTTGCGACGGCAAAATGGCAGTGGGGGCGCCCGCAACGGGTGGCACCGCAACGGGTGGCACCGCAACGGGGGCGCCCGCAGCCGGTGGCACCGCAGTGGGGACGCCCGCAACGGGTGGCGTCTCATCGGGGACAACCTGCGAGGCGGGCACCGAGCGTTGCGAGTGTTATGGCAATGGCGCCTGCAATGCCGGGCTCACGTGCGCCTCAGATCTCTGCGTTAGGTTCGCCAGCACCGCGGCAGGCGGAGCTGTGAGTCTGCCACTGAACCAAGGTGGAATGGTCGCAAATGGCCTAGGTGGAGCTGCGTCCGTGCTCGCTACCGGTGGTTCTGGACCGTCCACGACAGTAGTCGTTGGTGCCTCTGCGGGTGGCTTGTCCGGCGTGGCTGGAACGTCGAATGCCGGTGGCGCCAACGCGACCAGCGGTGGCACTTTCACTTCGGGTGGCGTCAGCGCCACTACCGGTGGGAGCCACAGCACTGGTGGCACCTCTGCCTCAGCCGGTAACTCGGCGATAGGTTGGCCATTTTCAGGCGCCTGCACTCCGACGGCGAACCTTATCCAGGCGGCCTTGACGAGCACTTACGGCGACTGGATCGGTGAGGATGGCGACTCGACCCTCGACAATCCATGCGGCGTTCAAGGATCCGTTTACGCCTATAGCGACAGGGGGATCGATGGCGTTGTCGGCGACGCGGACGACAGCGTTCAGTCGCCCGGGCTCGACACCGCGGCAGGAGGGGAAACTCGCCTTTCTCCCTGCTCCGCCAGCAGGAACGCCTGCTGCATTACCGGCATCACGTCGAAGTGGCCTGGCTCAGGCGGCACCACTGACTACACCGCCAGCGTGTGGGGTGGAGGGCTTGGTGTTTCGCTCAACGATCCAGGGGCAGGGGAAACTAAGCGTGCCTACGAGGGCTCAATCAAAGGGCTCAACGTGACCATCTCTGGAACCCTCAATGGGCAAGCTCTGCGTGTTGGGTACACTCAGTCTGCCTCGGACGCCTGCCCGCCATTCGTAGAAATCAGGTCAGTGGGCACCTACGCACTTCCCTTTGTTGGAAGCGTAACTTGTCCCACCTGGAGCTGTTCGACAGCCTGCATTGCCGCTACACAGAAACCCTATGATCTGCAGCTCTATGTGGTAGGCGGAGACGTTGCCGGCGCCTTCGACGTCTGCATCACCGCCATCACGCCGATCATTTAGGTTACCATGCAAGCTCCAGTGCTTCTCCTGCTGCGTTTGGCGCTGCAAGCTGTCGAAAGGTCCAAACTCCCGTTTGATTGGCCTGGGCGGAATCACCGGGCGGCGCGCTCTGGCCCAGTCATCTGATGCCGGCCAGCGGTTCCAGTTGTCCACAACCCTTAGCCGCGTCGGTGGGTCCTTTAGACTCCCGGTCGGAGTGTGATATTTTCTCTAGCAAACCTATTTGAGGGAACCAGGCTCAATCTTTTGTAGTATGCGGCAAGTCTTGGGCATGCTTTGAAGCCGGCATGCAAGGACTGGGCGGTTCTCCTTGGAACTCGCCCAATTCCCTCCGCACGGCAGCCATTGCAGCCCGAGAGGTACCCATATGCTGATGTCGCCTAGGTCACCGATCGTTGCGCGTTGGATCTCTAGGTCCTGTTGGTGTCTCGTGATGAGCCTAACCGTGGCTAGCGGTTGCAGCTCTGACGACGAAGGCTCAGAAGTCGAAGGATCCGGGGGCCATACCGCGGGAGCCGCAGGTACTGCTGGTTCTACCGCGCAGGCTGCATTCGCTGGCGATGGTGGTTTCGCAGGTAACGTCGGAGTGGTTGGTGGAGGTACTTCGGGCAACGCTGGGACGGCGGGCAACGCTGGGACGGCGGGCAACGCTGGGACGGCGGGCAACGCTGGGACGGCGGGCAGCGCTGGGATGGCCGGCGCGACGGACATCGTGGTCAATCCGACTGGGGGCGGAACGATCGGCTCTGGGGGAACGACAGGGAGCAGCACCACGTCGACCACCACCCTTCCAACGCCCACCGGTGGAGCCGAGGCTGGCGGAGCAATCGCCGCAGGGGGAGGTCCAACGGCATCTGGGGGGACCAATCCCGAGGGCGGAACAACGCCGACCATCGCTGGCGCGAACTCCAACGCGGGCGCACCGTTGGCGACAGGTGGAGCGGACGCTTCCGGCGGAACCGGCGCCGCCGCTGGAACCGGAGCTACTGCTGGCACGGCAGTTGTCCTGCCACCCGTGTGCGTTGACGGTAAGACGCGCTGCACCGGCACGGGCAGTGCGACTGAAACCTGCACCAACGGGCAATGGGCGGTGGCTGTACCTTGCGCCGCCAATCAAACCTGCAGCTACGACCGTTGTATGCCGTGCAGTGCGGGAACGCTCAACTGCGATGGCCAATTGTCCAATGCCTGTGAGACTCAGATCAATCAGAACAGCAGCTGTGGCACCGGTTGCAGCGATATCGTTCAGTGTCAGAGCGATGTCCCGACTTGCAGCGCAGGGACATGCAAAGCCGACATCGTGCCGACCGCATGCGCAGGCACCGTGACTTCGGGCAGTCTCAGGATCATCAGCGGAGCCGATTTTACCGCATTCAAGGAAGCGGGTACGACTTGCCTTTCCGGCAGTCTGACCATGAACGAAGATAACTTCACTAGCCTCAGCGGCCTCGAGACGCTGCAATGGGTAGGTGGCAACATCACCATCAACAATGCCGCAGCGCTGAAGTCACTGAAGGGCTTGTCTGGCCTCACTACGGTCGTTGGGAATATCACCATTCAAGGCAACCCGCGATTGACCGATCTCACGGCACTCGCGAACCTCCGAACGGTTGGCGGTAATCTCATCATTGGCGACAATAACGTCCTTCTTAGCCTGAATGGCTTCAATGGTCTCCAACGGGTAGCGGGAAATCTGACTATCGATTCCAACGATCAACTAAAGACCCTCGACGGATTTCCGGTCCTGCAGATGGTGGGTGGTAGTCTAAGCGCCACCAATAACACCGCGTTGCTTAGCGCCAACGGGTTCACCGCACTCACCAGCGTGGGCGGTTCGGTGACCGTGTCGTCCAATGCGGCACTCGCAAGCATCTCTGGTTTCGGTGCGCTGACCACCGTCAAGACGGCCGTATCCGTGTCCTCGAATGGCGGTCTTCTGACACTGAATGGCTTTGCCAATCTTCCTTCCCTCAGTGGGGCGCTCACGCTCAGTGACAATGCAAAGCTGGCGACCATAGGCGGCTTTTCCAAGCTCACTGAGGCTGGCGGAATTGACATCAATACCAATGCCGCGCTACCGGCAGTCGACAACCTTGCCTCGCTACAAAGGGTCACCGGGACGGTGACGATTCGCGACAATGCCGCACTGAAACGACTCGATGGGTTCGGTGGGCTCGCGTACGTCGGGTCTGACGTTCTGATCTACGGTAACGCCGCGCTCACGGATGTCTCGGGATTTGGCAGACTCGCCACGGCTCGACATATCGAGGTCCACGACAACGCACGCCTGACGTCACTCACCGGGTTTGGTACGGTGCAGAAGATTCAAGGCCGCATCGATATCGAGAACAACCCGGCATTGCCCAACGTTGCGGGATTTGGCTCGTTGAGTCAGATTTCCGGTGCGCTCGACGTGGTTGGCAATGGCAAACTCGTTGACTTCAACGGCATGCATGCGCTCACAACGCTTGGCGGCAATCTTTCGATACGCAACAATATCGTTTTGAAGGACCTGAATGCGCTATTGGATTCTGGGCTGCGAAGTATCGGGAGCGTTCTGACGATATCGAACAACCCCGCATTGTCGTCCTGCGCGGTCGACCAATTGAAGGCGACGATCGTAGCCAATGGCGGGAAAATCGTTACCGACAACAGCTGCTGCAACCTCGGCTGCACTGCGTGTACTTCGACTGTATGCACGGGGACGAGCGGCGGGGCGGCGGGGCAAAACGACACCTACGTTGGCAGTATCTCGCTCAAGACGACCGCAGACCTTAGAACGTTGGGGAGTATCGCAACCATCGACGGCAATCTGACGGTCGAGGCCAGCGGACTTACCGAGCTGACGGGTCTAAACCAGCTCAAGCGCATCACCGGCAACCTCACGATCAAGAGCAATCCGGCGCTCACAAGTCTGCTGGCGCTGAGTCAACTTACGACAGTTGGTGGATTCGTGAATATCGAGTCTAACGCTGCACTAACGAACCTCTCGGGTCTTGAGCAGGTTGCTAGTATCGGCGGCTACCTCCAGATCAGTAACAACGACGCGTTGAGCAGCGCCACATTGACCCAACTAGCATCGGTTGGCTCATACCTCAACATATACTCCAATGATGCACTACCGTCGCTGGACGGCATTTCGGCACTCAAGTCGGTGGGTAGCTACCTGTCGATCGGGTCGAACAGCAAGCTGCAAACACTGGGCATGAGCAAGCTCGAAACCATTGTTGGCTACCTAGAAATTCGAAGCAATGCCGCGATGACTGCTCTCGGCGGGTTGAGTGCCCTTAGGGATGTCGGAACGAATCTCACGATTTCGAACCATGCAGCACTCGAGTCAATCGACGGATTTGTAGGCCTAACCCGCGTGGGCGGCAATGCCACGATCAATAGTAACCCCAAGCTTGCAACCATCCATGGCTTCGAGAACCTGACAAAGGTCGAAACCGGAGGCGTCGGCATTTACGCCAACGCAGCGCTCACGTCGATAGGTGGCTTCTCCGTGCTTGCGGCCATCGGCAAGGGGCTGGAAATCCGTGACAATGCCAGCCTTTCGGCACTTGATGCGAGCAACGGTTTCGAACGACTTGGCGACCTTGGCGGCGCGCTCATTGTTCAGAACAATCCGCTCCTAACGAGCATAGGCGGATTCTCGAGCCTTTCCACGGTCCGAGCTTACGTCGACATTCACGACAATGGTCTGACATCCATCAGTGGATTTGGTGCGGTTACGCGGGTGTATGGCGATCTGCGCATCGTCAACAATGTGGCACTGGAGACCGTGACGGGTTTTGGCTCCCTCGCCAGGTTGGATGGATCCTTGGTCGTCCGCGACAGTGATCGGTTGAAGCAGTTCGATGGCATGGATGGTCTGACGTCAATTGGACAAAGCCTGGTGGTGGTGGCCAATCCCTCGCTCGTGAGCCTAGCGGGTCTACGCTCTGGCACACTGACAAGCGGTAACCTTCTTGGCCAGTACCAGGTCAGTGGCAATCCCTCACTGTCCAGGTGTGAAGTGAACCTGTTGAAGTCCACGCTTGGGGTATCGTCCACCAGTGACCTGAGCGGCGCCAATTCCGGCTGCGTCACTTGCACGGGTGCCGTATGTTCGGAAGGAGTCGGCGGTACCGATGGTCAGAGCGGCACGTTCACTGGTGATGTAGCGATCGTGAACGCTGTTGATCTCGCTTGGATGAGGAGCGTAACCGAAATTACCGGTTCACTGACTGTCGGTTCGACGAGCCTAACGAGCCTAGACGGCCTCGCGAACCTGGTGCGAATCGGTGGCAATGTCAGCATTGCTGACAACAGCGCGCTGATCGATCTGAATGGTCTATCAGGTCTCCAGACCATCAACGGATACTTCAATCTTCAAGCGAACGGCGTCCTATCAAACGTCAACGGCTTGGCTGCATTGCACCAGGTGGGTGGGTATTTCACCGTCAACTCCAATGCAGCCCTTGCGAACGTGGGTGGCCTCGCTAGCCTGACGAGCGTTGGCGGCTACCTCAATATCAACAACAATGACCAACTGACCAATCTTGACGGCCTTATGAGCCTGACGCACGTCGGAACGCTCTCGAGTGACAACCTGCAAATCAATAGCAACGATGCGTTGGTATCCATACTCGGCCTGATAGGACCCGGGGGTAGCTTGGGCAGTCTTGCCGGCAGTCTTACCGTCACCGCGAACGGACAGCTGAGCGTATGTCAACCTGAAGCGCTGCGTACCTGGTTGGTTGACAACGTCGGATGGGCCAGAGCGTACACCCAGAGCGGCAGCATGGCGTGCCCCAGCAGTTGCAGCGGCACTAGTTGCCTATAGCCGACCATGCTGGCGCCTGCCCACATTCTTCGGTGCCACTTCCAGGGCCAACGCGGCAGGCAGCGTGCTGCCAAAGTTCACGAATTCTTACCTGGTGTCAGATCAGTCGCGTCGACGGAAGGGTTCTGGTTCAAGCCCTTTACGGTTACCGATCGCGCAATTCAGCGACAACAAAACTATTGGGTAAGCATAGGTACGGTTGGACTCGGAGCAGATCTTCCGTTAGTCTTTGCAGGTCCACCGGGGTTGGTGGGCTGGAGCCGACAAGAAGCGTGGTTGTGTGGCGCGGTTGCGCCAGGAAGTTCGGTAGCGGCCTCATGATATCGCACAGGACCAAGCTCATAGCTTTGATTTCACTTGGTTCCCTGACTGGGGCATGTGGCGATGGGGAACCCGGTCTTGGCTTTGAGCATGAGGGCGGGCGTGCCAATGCTCATATCGGTGGCGCGGGGTCCACCTCTGGCGGTTCGACTGCGACCCAGTCGACAGCTGGATTCGGCGTGTCGGGAGCCAAGACGTCGGCAGGTCACTCAGGAACTCCAGCTATCACCGGCGGAACAACTTCGAGCGGCGGGCAAGGCCAGAATGGGGGAGCACCACTGACCACTGCAATTTCTGAGGGCGGTGTGTCAGTGGGCTCGAGCGCCGGGACGTCACAGGGGCCAGAGCCCGGTGGATCTTCGGGGCAAGCTGGCAGCAGTGACGTCAATGGCGGAAGCGCGGGGGCCACCGAGTCCAATGGCGGAAGCGCGGGGGCCACCGAGTCGAACGGCGGAAGCGCGGGGGCTACCGAGTCGAACGGCGGAAGCGCGGGGGCTACCGAGTCTAGCGGCGGAAATGCTGGGACTTCCGCGCTCGTTGCTGGAAGCGCTGGGACTGTTGGCGGGGCCTCGCCTTGTGAACCAAATCCATGTGCAAATCATGGAGTGTGCGAACTCAACAACGACACTTTCCAATGCGCTTGCACGTCAAACTTCAGCGGTGGTCGATGTGAGACGGAGCTCAATTGTTCGAATGCTCATCTCACTTGCGGCGCGAATGCCAGCTGCGTCAACTTGGCGCAGGGGCCCGCTTGCGTGTGCAATAGCGGATACGCAGGTGACGGACACAATTGCCCTGACCTCGACGAATGCGCGACCAACACCCATAACTGTCACCCTGCAGCACGCTGCACCAACAAGATCGGTAGCTTTGCATGTGAGTGCCTGCCGGGTTACACGGGTGATGGCGTGACCTGTCCGGACATCGACGAGTGCCTTGCCGGAACTCACAACTGCGACGCGAACGCGACCTGCATCAATACTCCAGGGGGATTTGCGTGTGAGTGCAGGAGTGGCTTCGTTAGCGATGGACACAGCTGCATCGATATCGACGAATGCGCCGAAGGGCTCTACGCCTGCAAAGATCCAAACTCGGCTTGTGAGAACAAGGCGGGCACTTACCATTGCTCGTGCAATGCGGGCTACTTCGGAAGCGGGAGCACGACGTGTCAGGGGCTGCCCACGTTTTCGGCCGGCAACTATCACAGTTGTCGACGCAACGCCGACGGCACTGTTCGTTGCTGGGGTGCCAATTGGCGCCATCAGTGCGAAGTACCTACGGATGCGTTCCTGCAGATTGTCACGGGAGTCGACTTCGCTTGTGGGCTCCGTGTAGATAGATCCGCAGTCTGCTGGGGGGACAACTGGGCTCGGCAACAGACACCACCCGCTGGCCCATTTATGGCCATCGCCGCCGGGGGCGACAATGTCTGCGCGCTCAGAACAGACGAGAGCGTGGTTTGCTGGGGCTTCAATGCTGATGGTCAGAGTACTCCGCCGGCCGCTTCATTGGTCCAGATCTCGGGCGGGTATGCTCACATGTGCGGCGTCACCGCTGACGGCGCCGGTGTGTGTTGGGGTGACAATGCATCGAAACAGACCAACGTTGCGAGTGGCACGTACAGCCAAATCGTAGCGGGGTTGGATTTCAGCTGCGGGCTCAAGACCAGCGGGACTGTCACCTGTTGGGGGGCCAACGGCAGTAAGCAGGCTACGGCCCCCAGCAATCGAATGACCAAAGTTTCGGCCGGTGGGCGACACGCCTGCGGGATCCGTGTCACCGGTTCGGCTATTTCGTGTTGGGGCGACAATTCCTATGGGCAAGCCACGCCGCCATCCGGCCAATTCATCGATGTCTCGGCAGGCTACGAGCACACCTGCGGACTGCGTTCCGATGGCAGCGTCGAGTGCTGGGGCAACAACGTTCACGGCCAGAGTTCACCCTGAATTGCGGCGGCAAGTTATGATCACCAAGCATCCCGCTTCTAACTCAACCACCTCGACGCCTAGAGCTGTGCTGATAATGACTCGTGTCGCTCCCTTGGGGCTTGGGCTGTTGCTTCAGGCATGCCCAGCCTTCGCTGGGCCTGTCGTGTTTCCCGAAGTTCCGCAGGCCGGCAAGGCAGCGTTTGCAGAGAGTATGGGGTCACGGGTGCGAGCGATCCTCGTTCACGGCGACACCATTTACGTGGGGGGCAATTTCAGCGTCAGCCAAAGTGGAGTCACTCGGACCAACTTGGCCGCGTTCGACCTTCAAGGCAACCTCAAGCCAGGCTTCAACGTGAACCCCAATGGTATTGTTTGGGCCCTCGAAACGGACGGCAAATGGCTGTTCGTCGGCGGAGAATACACGAGAGTGGGTCTCAAGAAGCGGCTGGTAGCTGTCGACTTGGTTACCGGCGCCATCAATCCGCGCTTCACCGCTCACGTCGAGGGCAACCTCCACACCCCAGCCGAGGAGGAGACTCAACTCCCACCAGGAGTGCGCTCTATGGCGGTGATGACAGACTCGAGCGTCAATCCGCCGATCGTGCGCTTGCTGATTGGTGGCAACTTCACTCAGGTCAATAGCACCACCGACAATCGTGCGGGGATTGCTGCATTGGATCCCGAAACCGGCGAGCTCGATTCGACCCGCTTTACTCAAGGTGTAGTGGGCGGCTACGTCAATGCCGTGCGCTTCACCCCAAGCCAGGTCTTTATCGGCGGGACTTTCAACTCGTTCCAAGGCAAAACGGCCAGCCTGGGCGTTCTCGATCTGATGGGGGTCTATCGGGCCTACTACAATACTGGAACCGAGAACGTCACGTACCCGAGGGATACGCCCGAGAGCGTACCCAAGACCGTCACCGAACCGTTGCCAATCATCGAGCTCGACTACAACCCGGTACCCAATCGCTTATATGCCGCGATTGGTGGGAAATCGGGCGCTGCCAACTGTGCTGCCGCTTACGAAGTGCCGGATCGGGTGCGCAGCAGTGCCCTGCCACAAAAGTGGAAAACCGTGTATGTCGGCGGCGACGTTCAATCGGTTCATTACTTCGACGGGAACGTGTATTTCGGATTCCACGATGGCATGTTCAAGCAGCCGGACACCACCAAGTTGGCTGTCGTGGACGCCGCCACGGGTATTGGCCAAATAGATTCCGACCACGTTGGGCTCACCTGCAGCCTAAGCGACGCGACCACCGCAGAGAATTGTTGGCTCCCAGTCATGGACGCAGCCAGTGCCTCGCAACAGGGATTCTTTGGGGTTTGGGAGATACGCGACTACACCGATCCGGTCACTGGCATGGCGCGCTTGATTGTTGGCGGCGAGTTCACTCAAGTGGGTGGCGTGGCAAACACGAAGCGCTTGGCGATTTTTGCCCAACCCGAGCCGCCGCCACCACCACCGCCGGTGGAGCCGCCGGTGGAGCCGCCGGTGGAGCCGCCGCCGGTCGAGCCCACGCCTGCGCCTACGTCGTAGCTAGAGGCGGTCTTGATTCACCTCCCTGGCTGTGCTCCCTTGCTGTTCTGCGCGAACAGGAGCGTGGCAACGACGGAGCCGAGGCCATCGGCAAGCATGTCCTTCTGGGCATCCCAAACGTCGCCTTGGGAACCAAGCACGGCGATCCCAGCGGTTGGATCTGCCGAAACCGCATAGACCCACTCGAAGAGCTCATACATCGCCGCCACCGTGAAGATGGTCAGGATTGGAAATGCGAGAAGCACGAAGCGCGAATTGACGAGCCGGTGCTCGTACAGGATCTCTGCAATCGCGTATGCATAGAATCCGACCGAGAAATGGGCGATTCGGTCGTAGTGATTGCGTTGGGCGCCAATGGCATGGGTCACCCAGTCGAAGGGGACGCGCTCAAAGGTGTAGTGCCCGCCTACCGTGTGCAATACGAGCAGAACCAGCATCAAGGCGTACGCGGTCGGCGAGAATGGGTGCCAACGGCTGGCCAGGGCCACGAGGACTACGATTGCAAGGATCGGGACGTTCTCGGCCCACCACACGCTGCGCAAATCGCGAAGGTAACGAGGTAGATGCCGAAGAATGCAGCTCGCGCGTGACGGGTCGTGACCATGGGTGCTACCCTCGGTATCTTCGCACGATGTCCCACGACGACAGCTTCAAAAAATGCTCGACCTGCCGCGACCCCATCGCGTTTGACCAGAAGTACTGGTCGTGCAGCGTTTCGACCTGTAATCGCTCGAAATTGGCGCTCTATTTCTGCAGTCTGCCCTGTTGGGAGGCGCATGTTCCCGAGGCACGGCACCGTGACGCTTGGGCCGAAGAGCAGCGGGCGCCCTCGCGGGTCGCCTTCCTTGCCGAACAGCAATCGAGTGCCGGCGCTCCGAGTCCGACGACGAGCGGTGCCGTCGAGCCCACGCGCAATGCTCGGATCGTGGGGGCCACAGGAATCGTCAGTCCGACCAACACGGTCCGCTCGGATACGGACGACGACGAAGTGCTCGTCGTGGTATCGAAACTGAAGAAATACGTTCGCGATCACTCAGGGATGAACACGTCCGATGGAGCCATCGCGCCACTTTCCAACCACCTTCGGGCAATCTGCCGCGAAGCCATTCGGCACGCCAACGAAGAGGGGAGAAAGACGGTCATGGACCGCGATTTTCTGCCATTCTTGAATCCGCGACGGTAAAAGGGAGGCTGGACGCGAGGGTGCAGCCTAGAGACGCTTGCCCCGACGCGCCACCGGATCTCACCGTACCTGTGTCGAACCGACAACAACGGAGAGACCAATCCCATCACAACTGGGCAAGGATTGGATCGGCCTAGCGCAGCCTAGCGCAGCGGATCAGGGCTTCCAGGTAATAGTAATCGGCATAGTTGATGCCAACGTCGATTTCGCTACGCTGGGGATAGTTGCCGACGCTGTGCAAGAGCAGCAAATGGCCATTGGTGTTGGGTGCCGCCCGGAACTGTGTTGATGACAGCGAGCGCAGTGCCAGGATGGCGAAGTCCAAGTACTTCGATGCGACCGATGGCGGTGCAAACTGTTGCAATTCGAGCAGACCGCTCGCTGCAATGGCGCCCGCCGACGCGTCGCGGTAGTCGGGGACAGTCGAGTCATTGGTGGCATCGAAATCGAAATAGGGCACGCCGTCCGCGGGCATGTTGACGTGGTTGGTGTAGAAAGCGGCAATCGCCAGGGCTCGGTCGAGAAAGCGCTGATCCAGCGTCTTGCGGTAGGCCATCGTAAAACCGTAGAGGCCCCAAGCTTGCCCACGTGCCCAGTCGGAGCTGTCGGCGATCCCCTGGGCCGTCTTCTTGGCGATGACCGCGCCCGTGGTTGGATTGTAGTCGACGACGTGAAACGAGCTCGAGTCAGCGCGGAAATGCTCACGGTCAGTGGTAAGGGCGTGGCTCACGGCGATCTGCGCTGCGCGTGCTTCGGCGCCAAGTTCGGTGGCGCGCCAGAGCAGCTCGAGATTCATCATGTTGTCGATAATGACCGGGTAGGTCCAACCCGAGTAGTCCCAAGAGCGAATGGCACCCACTGTCGTGTTGTAGCGCGACATCAGTGACGTGGCGGCGGTCTTGAGCACTTCGACGTACGCTGCATTTGAAGTCAGCCGGTAGCCATTGCCGTAGCTGTTGTGAATGATGAACCCAATATCGTGGTCCGAGGTGTGCAGCCGCTCGGCGTAGAGTGCTTGGGTCCAGCTTTCCGCGGTGGTGCGCCAGCTTGCCTCACGCGTATGCTCGAATAGGTACCAAAAACTTCCCGCAACAAAGCCGCTAGTCCAGTCAGCTGAGCCAACGAGAGTCATCTTGGTGCCGTTGTAGGAACGCGGGATCTGACTTGGATTGGTGTAGGCTTTGCGGAGCTGATCGTATTCGGTCACGGCGAGATCGAGTTGCGCCTTGCAGAAGTTCGCGTCGGTGAGGTTGCCACTGCTGCCCACTGTACCCGCCCCAGCTGAGCTTCCAGCATTGCCACCCGAGGACGCGCCTCCGCTCACGGGGCTACCTCCAGTCGCAGGATTGCCGCCGTTCGCAGAATGGCCACCGGTTGCGGGATTGCTGCCAGCCGTTCCAGAGCTACTGCCGCCAATTGCAACCACGTTGCCTCCCGTGGAAGTGGCGATCATTCCCCCGCTGCCGTCATCAATGGGATATCCGCCGGTGTTCGCGGTCGAGGTCGCACCGCCTACCACCAACGTAGTGACGCGTCCGCCCGTTGCAGAACCGGCAATACCGGAGATGCGTCCACCGGCTGCATTCGCGGTCGCTCCGCCAGAAATGGCGGCAGTGCTGCCAGAGCCGCCTGCTTCAGTGAGCGCGGCCCCAGCGTGACCACCCGTCAATACGGTCCTGTTGCCGCCAGTAGGGCTCGAATCGACGCCATTACCCGAATTTCCGCAGGCCAGTGCAGAACAAAACAGCAAGAGCGTCGACAAGTTGGAACGCCTTGCGTAGATGCCTGCAAACCTTGGCGGGAACGCAGTGTTCATCGGTGGAACATACCAGGCCTTCTGAGCCCGGCAACTGGTGGCGTGGGGATCGCTCATCTGCTTGGGAGCGATTGTGCACAATGCTGCGGAGCCGCTATTCTGTTATTCATCTGGACTTATTAGTCCATGAGGTATGTGCATCGCTCACATTGCCTAGCGAACCGGAGACATTTCGCCGAGTGTGCGGAGCAACTCGTCGCGGTATTGCGCCGGTAGAGCCCCGCGTGGAGACCCGTGTATCTTCCGTGCGCCGACGGACTTGGCGCTGGACATGCAGGAATAGTTGTCGGGGAGTATTTACCCTCGCCCAACGGACCTGGCGAAAGCCAGTCTGTCACCAAACCCCGACCATGCGACCCCGCGGTTGGACAAGAGCTTGCTCGTCTTACGCTCTGCTACAGCGTAGTCAGCGGCAAACTCAATCGGCGATGGATAGGAATGAATCCAGCCAATGGCCGTAAGAGCACCGCGCACTACTGGTGAGCGTAGAATGACGGCGACACCAGCCAGGTACTGCCGGTAGAGCTCCCGGTGCTCATTGAAGCTGTCTCCAATGAATTGACGCTCGACAGGCAGCAGGCTCCCGCATTGGGTCAGATCAACAATATTTGCGTAGATCTGTCGCTTGTCGGCAAACGCATGCAGTACGTCAAGGAATCGGACGACCGCATCGTGTTCAGTTGGGCACCTGATATCGCCCACAACGGTTACGATGTTTACCGGTTGAAAGTCGGAATTCACGTTGATGGTCGTCATGGGGGATAGACTCGATTGGAGCGCCCTGGCGAAGGGTCGAGGCGATGAGGCCGGACGTGACAGCATTGTGTACGGCGGCGTCCCCCCGGCCATTAAGCCCGGGTTTCGCGCGCTGCGCAGCGAAGGCGTAGCGAATTCCGGGTGCATGGACACGCCGGGTGGCCATGTCTGCGGAGCCTGCAAAGCGGGTTACGAGGGTTGCCAAGCGAGCGGTTGCGTAGAAAGCGACGAATGCGCTACGAACTTGAGCGCCTGTGATCCACTGACCATTTGCACTAACGCATCCGCAGCAAGCTATACCTGCTCTGCTTGCCCTTCGCAGTTGAGCCCAATTTCCGGACACTTACCTGCGTCTGGACTGCAGATTCACAGGTTCGAAAGACTGCAGGTGGCCACTAATGCTGCCGGCGGCGTGGAGAGATCATTTTTGTTGGTCCGTCGCGGCCAGGGTGGAGGGCGTTTGCGCCGGCACAGTGCCTACTCTTCCTCGAAGTAATCCGAGTCGAGTTTCGGCACCCGCACGGGTCGCATCGTCACACCGACTTCGAAGTCGCTGAGGCGGAGTTCCTGCCCGTCAAGGACACGATTGAGGCCCAGGACAAGCGCAGTGACCAGTTGATCGGACAGATCTCGGATGAAGTCTGGAACGCCATTGGACGTCCTGCATTTGACCCCACTTTCGATGTAGTGTTTCCGGGCGGTATTGCGCATTACACCCAGGGCGCGAACGAAGACCAACCAGATCGGATGGAACTGTTGGCGGAACTGCTCGAGATGAAGCTGCTAAGCAAGGTCGATTCAACCCTGTTGGTAGCGACGGTCAAGCGTGTGCGCGATGAAGCCGCCGCTTATCGCAAGGTCGTTGAGGCAGCGTCTCAGTCGAGGGTGCGCGTGCAGCAACTGCAGCGGGCCAAGACGGCGGTTGCCCAATCCGCACGGATGGAACTGGCCCACCTGAAGCGCTTGTATAAGGCCGAAGGGTTCTCTGAGGCAGACATCCACGGCGTTATCCCGGACCGGCCCCATGCGAAAAGGGCGGCACCTGCGGCCGCCGCCGCGGTCACGCCGCCAAGTCCAAATCCGATCGCCCCAACACCCTGACCGGACCGCCGTCGGAGGGGCTCTTTGCGCAAAATCGGCCAAGAACAGTCCACGGAAGGGCTCCTCCACTGTCTCGAATCGCTGAGCCTGAGCTCCTTGGTCCATTCCAGGCTTTGGAGCTCGGGTTTTTCTCGCGGTTTTCGGATTTTCAGCAGACCAGAAACCAGCACGAGAGGTTGCTGATCGCCAACTCCACAAGGCGTCATGCCTCAACCCATGCCCTGGGGGCGATTCCGACCTGTGGAGTTGCGACATTTCGAGCGAGATCGCGAATGCGTACGGGGATGAATCGCCGATCCCGACGTGGGCGGGCGGGTTCGTACGACGACGAATCGTCGATCGCGATCGAGATTCGCGGGCTCCACGTGTGGAGGTCGCGGGGCGCGGTTCTGTCTCGGAATCACGCTCTCGAGGAGTGTTTTGAGGCGCATCGATCCCAGTTGTCCAAGTTCTGGTAAGTGAGCCGCCAACGACGTGCCCTGAGTCGTTGGCGCTCCGTGATGGGTCCGCAGGCACCTAACCAATCCCAGTTTTACCCTTCAAGCGTGAGATTGGTTGCCGAACTGCACAGAACGAAACCTACAGTTACTTTTCGTGCGTGCCAGAAGCAGCCAGCAAGCTGGATTGCGACCATCTCTTGGAGACGGCGGCGGCACAGAGTGGCTACTTTGCCACCCAGCAGGCGGCTCATGCCGGATACTCAACACTGTTACTGCTCAAACACACCAACGCAGGTCGCGTTGATCGAGCGCGTTGCGGGCTGGACCGCCTGGTTCACTTTCCGCCGGCGGAGCACGAAGAACTCGTCCTTTACGGGCTCTGGTCCGAGCAAGCAGGGGTTTTCTCCCATCAGACGGCGCTTTCCCTGAACGGGCTATCGGTCGCGCTTCCCTCGCAACTGCACCTGACCCTGCCAAGTGAGTGGAAGGCGCGACGATTCTGCGTGCCAGCCGATGTGGTGCTGCACCACGCAGGTACTCTACGCGACGAACGTGCGTGGTTCGGGCCGGTACTTGCCACCAATTCGAGATGGTCGCTGAAGGATTGTGCGAGTGAAGGCGTTTCGCCCGAGCTGCTGCATGATCCAGCACAGCAGGCGATTCGCCGTGGTCTTGTCGCGAAGGCAGATATTACGGAGGTCGAAATTGGACGTTGCGAGTCTATCCAATCGAAACGCACATTGCTGAGAAACTCCACGCGTACACCGTGCCCCGGCAGCGCCCAACTCACGGGTGAAGGATCTGCCCGAGCTTGCGCTGCTAGCAACTGCGCAAACTATCGACGCGAATCGCCTGCGCGATGCGCTTGAGCAGACCTTCGCGTTCCGCAATACGCACCTATTACCAGAGATGGTTCCGCCTCCGTTGCCAACCTGGACGACACTTTACGCAGTGATGGCTCGCGATGACCAGCTGAAGTGGCCCATTCGGTTGGACATCGTGTCACCCACCGTGCCAGGGAAGGCCGTCTGCGACATGCAAGTGTATCAAACTTGTGAGACTCCCAAGTACGCCAGCGTGGACCTGACTCGGTATACTCCGGCCTGCTCGGACGCGCGTTTTCGCACCTCAGCCGATTGTGGGTACCCGTCGACGAATCCTCGCAGAATGTCGCCGACACGAGAAGATGCGCACCACGTGCGAAGCTCGCGGAGCTGGCCCATCTGGGGTCAACCATCGCACCAGCGAACCAGAATATCCGTAAGCATGGAGAATCATGGAATGTTTCTGCATGGGTGCGGCGGTGGCACCCCATGTCGACGGGGTTGTGATAGCGTCGCATCACTTTGAAGGGTGTCGTCTACGGCATGGAACGCACAATTCTCGCAGGCCGCTATCGACTACTGTCCAAGCTCGGTGAGGGGGGCATGGGCGCGGTGTGGCGCGCCGAGCATCTGTCGCTAGGTACGCCGCTCGCTATCAAGTTGATCGATCCAAGTATCGCAGAGTCTGCCGAAGCTCTGGCGCGTTTCAAGCGTGAGGCGCAATCCGCGGCAGAACTACGAAGCGTACACGTCGTGCAAATCATCGACTATGGTGTCGATGGCAATGTCCCCTACATCGCAATGGAACTTCTCGAAGGAGAGAGCCTGGCCGCGCGCCTCGAGCGTGTCAAACTGCTTTCTCCGTGCGCGACCGCCGGGATCCTAGCGCAGGTTGCAAAGGCGCTCACTCGCGCACATGCCGCAGGAATAGTTCATCGTGACCTCAAGCCAGAGAACATATTCCTGGTTTTGGAAGGCGACGAGGACTTTGCGAAGGTGCTCGACTTCGGGATCGCGAAGAAGTTGCATGGCCTTTCGACAAGCAGCGGCCTAAGAACAGGCACGGGCGTCATGCTGGGTACGCCCTACTACATGAGTCCGGAGCAAGTCCTGGGAAAGACTAGTATCGACCATCGCACCGACATTTGGTCGCTGGGCATCATCGCCTACCAATGCTTGACGGGCCTCCGCCCTTTCGATAGCCAGACCTTAGGCGCGCTCTTGATGGCCATTTGCAACGACCCGCTGCCATCGCCAAGTTCGATTGGCCCAGTACCTTCGGGCTTTGATTCGTGGTTTGCGCGATGTGCAGCGCGCGACCCAAGCGACCGGTTTGCCTCCGTCGCGGACGCAACTTCTGCCTTAAAATCGATCTGCAATGAGTCGAACGACCGACTCTCAGTGGGCTTCGCCTCAACCAGCGATGAGGAGACTGTTACTAACGCCGACCGAGGAGTGCCGCAGGTAGGCACCATCGGTGACTTCGGCCAAACTGCGATTCCCTCATCCGTTACAATTCCCAGAGTCCCTACGCGTCCTCTGCGTGGCGCAACTGTTGCGGTCGGTGCGGCCCTGGTGGCACTTATAGGTGGCGTCGTCGTCGCGCGGACACTGTTGGAAGGCAAGGCAGGCTCGGCTGCAAGTGCCATTGCTCCCCGCAATTCAAGCTCCGATGATGCGCATCGCTCTGTCACAGCAGCGCTGCCAACTTCAGCAAGCATGGCGATTGCGCCTGCTGCTTCAATCCGCAGAGAGGCCGTGCCGGCAATCGCTTCGAGTAAGTCATCGCTATTGACTGGCACCAACAAGCCAGCACCGCCTCCCAGGGGAATGGTCTCGTCGACAGTCGCTCCGCTACGAAGGCCTGCGCCGAAACCAGAAGCTTCCGCAAGGCCATCACTGCCACCAATTCGCACTACCAAACCCAACTACGAGCAAGCCGTAGGGATTTGAAGGAACATGTACAAGCGCTTCTGCATCACATCGCTATTGGGGCTCGCTGCCATTGCGTCGCACGCGCGCGCCGAGGATCAAGCAGTCATGTTCGCTACTCGCGAACTCGCCAAACAAGCATTTCAGGCGTATGACGAGGGCCACTTTGAAGAAGCCGCAGAGAAGTCCCTCAAAGCCTACCAGGTGGCTCGTGTGCCGACAATTGCTGTGGTCCGCGCACGTGCCCTGGTTAAGCTGGGAAGATTGCTTGCTGCCTCGGAAACCTATTTGGAAGCAATGCGCCTTGAGCGCGTTGCGTCGTGGCAGGCAGTGCAAGACGAAGCCAAACGTAACGCTGAACGCGAGCGTGTCGAGCTTCTGCCCCGCATCCCTCGCCTGAAGATCCTCATTGAAGGTGCCATACCAGCTCAGGTTGCGGTAAGCATCGACGGCACGAAGATCCCCGCAGCGCTCCTCGACACTGAACAAGTCGTGGATCCAGGTGAACGGATCGTGATTGGCAGACTGGAGCAGCAAGAAGTGCGACAGACGGTGGTCCCCCGAGAAGGCCAGCAGATGCAAGTCACATTGAAGTTTGTTGCACCCGCTGCCGCTGGCGTTCCCGTTCCGGCCGGCGTTCCCGTTCCGGCTGCCGTTCCAATCCGCGGAACAGAACCAGCGCCTGTCAGCGAGAAAACAGAACAAAAGCCATTAGCCAGCGAAGCGAAGAAGACCATTGGCGCTCGGCAAGTCATTGGTTGGGCTAGCGTGGGTGTTGGTGGAGCGGGACTCATCGTTGGTGCGCTTGAGGGGCTAAGCGCGAAGTCGAAGCGTACGGCGCTGTACGATTCCGGTCTGTGCTCGCCGGGCGGTACAGAATGCGCTCCCAGCCTATCGAGCGATGTCGACTCCTATAGAACGGCGCGGACCATTTCCACAGTAGGGATGTGGGCTGGCGGCATTGTTGCTGCGGTGGGCGTTACCTTGCTGGTTTTGCCTACAGAGCGAGATGTGCAACCAAAAGTCGGACTTCTGGTGGGGCCAACCTATCTAGGCATTCGGGGAGAGATGCAGTGAAACGCAGTCGGTGGAAGTATTGCTGGTTGGCCAGTTGCAGTGTTATGGTAGTTGGATGCGCGTTGCCGGATATTTCGGCGACCTACGCAGTTGGAGCGACGGGCGGCGTCGGGCAACAGCAGGCTGCTGGTGCGAGTGGTCAGAGTTCATCTGCCGGCGGTGTCGGTGGTGCGGCGAATCCCAGCGTCACAGGGTTCGACAAGATCGACATTCTGCTTATGATCGACAACTCACTCGGGATGGGTGAGAAGCAGACAATCCTTGCAACTGCAGTCTCGCAAATGTTGCGGCGTCTTGCCAACCCGGACTGCGTCGATTCGACGGGCGCCGGTGCTGCATCCGTTTCACCGACCGAACCGACGACTGCATGCCCAGCGGGATCGAAGCGTGAGTTCGCGCCCGTCAACGACATCCATCTGGGCGTTGTGACTAGTTCGTTGGGAGATTTTGGCGGAGACATCTGTCCCGAGCCACAAAATAGCTTCCACCCGACCGCGGCGTCGAATAGCCCCCAGAACAATGCCCAAAACGATCACGCGTGGCTGTTGGGCGCTTTGCCGCGTAGTGGATTGGGGTCGCCGTTTCTTTCTTGGACAGTTGCTGACGCGCAGAACTTCGGCACAGCTATCGGCAACAAGCAGATCGAATTTGCCAATTTCGTCAACGCCGCCACGGAAATAGGTTGTGGCAACGAGATGGGGCTTGAGGCTTGGTACCGCTTCCTCGTTGATCCGAAACCCCCGCTGGACGTAATCGCAATAGACCAGCAACAGAATAGCCGCAGTGCGGTGGATACCAACATCTTGGCTCAAAGGCAGGCGTTCCTTCGACCTGACTCGTTGCTTGTGGTGGTCATGCTGTCAGACGAAAATGACTGCTCCATGCGTGATACGGGAAGTTACGCCTGGGTTGCCATGTCCGCGGGTGCGGGATTCCGGATGTGGCGCGGTTCTTCAATCTGCGCAACGAACCCCAACGACCCGTGCTGCTATAGTTGTATGCTTGGTTCCACCACTTTGGGCGTATCCCAGGCTTGCTTGGACCAAGACACGACGTGCCGCCAGGCTGGCACCGCGACTGGTACCGCGAAGTTGCCGGCGGCAAGTGACGACGTAAACGTTCGTTGTCGCCAGCAGAAGAAGCGGTTCGGATTTGATCTTCTGTTTCCGCCGTCGCGCTACGTCAATGCCCTCATCAAGACAGAACTATGTCCTGACCAGACCTACGGGGATCTCGACTGTAACTGCACGGAGGCCAGAGCGAAGGGTGTGGCCTGTGAGCCGAACCTCGCTACGAAGGTTAGGAACCCCATTTTCACAAATCTCAACCTTGCAACCAGCCCCACGGGGCCCCTGCGCGTGGATGCTCAGGGCGTTTACGTGGCTGGTGTCGTTGGCATTCCCTGGCAGGATCTTGCATTGGATACCGCCACCAATGCCGCGCTTGAGTATAAGAGCGCGTCCCAGCTGAACTGGGGCCTCTTCGCGCCAATGGTCAACGAGGACTACTCGACGGCAGTATTAGGCGATCCTCTGATGGTCGAGTCGTTTTCGCCACGCTCTGGTATGCACCCAGTTACGGGGCAGGCCTTGGCAACGCCCAATGCGGCGAGGCTCGCCAACTCCATAAACGGCCATGAATGGATTACTTCAGACAAAGACGTTCAGTTCGCCTGCATCTTCAATCTCGAATCGCAGCAAGCTGCTGCGGGAACGAATGGGGCGCGTGTTTGCGACCTCAGCCAGGAATGCGGAATGGACGACGAGTCTGATAGGTACAAGATCTGCGCTCGGCGGTTCGATGGTTGTGCTTGCACGCTGACGGCAACGTCAGCGACAGTAACGAATTCGCTAGATCCGACGGTGTCGAAGTCGCCGCTCTGTCAGGCTGCAGATGGCTCCTATGGCAACAAGCAGTATTTTGCCAAGGCCTATCCCGGTCTGCGTCAGCTTCAGGTGTTGCGAGGGTTCTACGAAGCAACTGCCAGCGAAAACGTCGTGGTGGGTTCAATCTGTCCAAAGGACTTGTCCTATGCAAACCGCAACACCCCGGGTTATGGGTACAACCCCGTTGTCGCGTCTTTGGTGGAACGACTCAGGTTGCGACTGAGAGCGAATTGACGGAGCTATTTCGGGCTTATGACTTGTCGAGACGCAACGTAGATGCCATTGGCAAGTCGGATCGGCCACGGAGGAGGCGGCTAGGATGGCACCATCGAGGTCGCCCCATTGGATCTTCTTGAGCCGAACAATACTGAGTGGTCCGGCTTCACCACGCAACGTGGAGTCGAGATCGCCCATGCCGACCTCGTGCGGGACATACGTGTTGCTGTTTGGCGTCCTTGGGCCGGCACGACCCAAGCATCGAGCGGCTACATCGAGCAATGGTGCGTTGAGCCTCAACGGCTGAGTGCGACGACGTCGACGTGACTATTCTCGCTCGGCTTCTCTCCAGAATTGACTCGATGTGACAATCGTGGAAAGCGTAGACCGGACAAGCACTCGAAATCGCCGTCGTGTGCCCCCTCGCCGTGGCGAATTGCCGCCTCTCACCCTAGCCTGCTAGAGTGGGGCGATGCCCACCAAGGACGAGCCTTTCCCGATGTCGATCGCAATGAATCTCGCTCGACCAGCCATCCACCAACCGCCTGCTCAAGTCATCATTTTGGGGGCCAATGGTGATCTAACGGCTCGAAAGCTCGTGCCCGCCTTGGTCAGTCTTGCGGCAAAGGGGCGCCCTGCCTCGGGCTTCTCACTGGTTGGGGTCGCGCGTCAACCCAAGACCGACGAGCAGTTTCGCAGCGAATTGCGCGGCCAATTGCCTGAGGAAGTGCGAGCTGACTTTGACGCTCTTGCCCCGAAGATCGCCTACGTGGCAGCAGACGTTTCCCTGCTCGAAAGCGTAGAGAACCTGGCCACGCGCCTGAACGCACTCGAGAATACACCCGGTGCGGGGCGACTGTTCTATCTCTCGCTCAAGCCGGAGCTGTTCTCGCGAGCGGTCGAAAACCTCGCTCGAACAGGCCTGGTCAGTAGAAATGAGGACGCTGGTTATCGGCGCGTAGTTGTCGAAAAACCCTTCGGTTTCGACCTGCCCTCGGCGCAGGCCTTGAACCGCTCGCTGCAGCAGTGGTTGCGTGAGGAACAGATCCTGCGCATCGACCACTACTTGGGCAAAGAGACGGTGCAGAATCTATTCGCCTTTCGCTTCCACAACGCCATCTTTGAACCGCTTTGGAATCGTCAACACGTCGAATTGGTCCAGATCACCGTTGCGGAAGAATTGGGCATGGAGCACGGCCGTGGTGGCTACTACGATTCGACCGGCGCGATGCGCGACATGTTGCAAAATCACATGTTGCAAATCTTGGCCTTGGTCGCGATGGAGCCGCCGCCTTCACTGCAACCAGAAGCCATCCGCGCCCAGAAACTCGCGGTGCTGCGGAGCCTGAAGATCCCGAAACAGCATGAAGCCCAGCGTTCTTGCATCCGTGCCCAATACACAGCGGGGAGCATGGGGGGCGCGGCAGTTCCTGGCTACTTGGAGGAGGCTGGCGTAGCGTCTGGCTCGACCACGGAAACCTATGTCGCAGTGCGTGCGGAGCTCGAAACCTGGCGTTGGAGCGGCGTGCCGTTTCTGCTTCGCCACGGAAAGCGTCTGCCGCAGCGGTTCACCGAGGTCAAGGTTCAGTTCAAGGTACCGCCGCTGCAGCTCTTTACCTCGGCAACATTGCCAGAAAATGGCACCATTTTGCCAGTATTGCCCAGTGGCGAACAGTGCCAACTTCGCCCGAACGTGCTCACGCTTTCCATCCAGCCGCGTGAAGCGCTGGCTCTTTCCTTTGGGTTGAAGGCGCCAGGCAGCGATATGGCGATGGTGCCGGCCAACTTCACCTTCGACTACAAGGACCACTTTGGCTCGGCAACGCCGCCAGCCTACGAGCGGTTGCTGCTCGATGCCCTCCAGGGAGACTTGACGCTGTTTCTGCACGCAGATGAGGTCGAGGCCAGCTGGCACTTTGCTGACGCCATGCTGGGGGCCTGGAATCGCGGGGACGGAGTTCCGCTGCTTAGCTATCCAGCGGGCACCTGGGGGCCAGAAGAAGCGGATGGGCTATTCCGTGGATGTGAAGGTGCTTGGTCGCGGGGTTGAGCAGTATTCTGGCGTGAGAAATAGCGATGCCGAGGCGGGGAAATGCCAGCGGGATGCTGTCTCTCGCAGGAACTACTGCGCCCGCTGCAGCGTGCCTTCGCCACTCCAAGGCGCGTCCATGGGGCGGAAGGTCAAGAGGTTGTCGCGAAATTCGATCCAGACGCGTACCGACACTCCGGTTGGTTCGGTCACGACTAACGTTGCAGTTTGGTCGACCACCTCCTGGATCTGATAGCTCCGGACTACTTGCAACGCTGGGCCCTGCGCTTCGAGTTGTGTCCCATTGATGGTGACGCGCAGCTGTCCAAGCTGAACGCCGAGCATGGCCGCCAACGGAGCCTCGAGTGCCACGTTGGGTCGATAACTCCTTAGCAGCCAAGTACCCTGGAGCCGCAGGTTCACTTGCTGAACGTCGTTGACGCGCGGCTGACTGCTCGCACAACCATTGCTCGCGGGCAAGGCAAGCAGAAGGGTTGCGACGACGAAGAGAGCTTTGGCGCTGGAAATCACGCTCCAAGCATGCATCCTTCGGCGAAGTTTCGCCAGCACCCACCGGCGAAGCGGCCGCTTCGCCAGTGAGCCGAGCATTGCCAAGCCTAGCGTAGCTTAGCCAAGAGTGACCACGACTAGGACCGTCGAACCCGGTTTGGCGATGGGTAGGACGGCGCTAGCGGCCGCCGGCTTTCCGTCGATCGTCACGGTCTTGACGCCGTGCTCGACGTGGCTTGGATTCTTGACGCTGATCTTGTAGGTGGCGCCGCGGAAACGGCGTTCCACGCTGAATCCGTCCCAGCTCGAAGGGATCACGGGATCGATGCGCAGCCCATCCCAGTCGGGCTTGATGCCGAGAATATGCTGCGTGCCCGCGACGTAGGACCAAGTTGCAGTACCGCTGAGCCAAGGTAGGCGGGACGCTCCGTGCTTGCGGCTGTAACGACCGTGGGTCGATTGGCAATGCACGTAGGGTTCGATCTCACGGATCTCGGCGCGATCGTTGTACGCCGACGGCATGTACGCCCGGTAGTACTCGTAGGCCCTATTGCCACGCCCGAGCATCGTCTCGGAAATGATCGCCCAGCCCTGCGGGTGGCAGAAGATGCCACTGTTTTCCTTCATGCCAGGGTTGAACAGTACTGCGCGGATTTCCTGACAAGGCACGGTCACGAAGGGCGGGTCACAGAGCATCAAGCCGTAGGTCGTCGCCAGATGCTCGTGACAGGCATCCATGCAGGCCTTTGCCTGTTCCCCCTGCGCGGCGCCACTGATGACGGCCCAGGTTTGGCTGTTCAAGAAGATGGAACCCTCCTTCTCGGCTTTGCTTCCGATGATGCTCCCATCCTCGCGGAAAGCGCGAACGAACCATTGTCCGTCCCAGGTGTGCTTCTGGATGCTCACGTCCAGTTGCTTGAGCGCGCCTTCGGCCCAAGTTACCTCGGCGTTTCGTGCGAGGCGCCCACAGATTTCGATGTAGGTTCGTAGCGCGTGGCGCAGTTGGAACGTGACCATCACGCTCTCACCGCGGTAGCCGAGTTTGAGCGTGTCGTTCCAATCCGCAGACAGACCACAAGGCAAACCATGGGCTCCGCTGCGCTCGAGGTTGAATTCGATGGCTCGTCGCAAATGACCGAGCACTGTTGCTTCGCCCTGATCTGCGTAGGGCAATACTCTGTCGAAGAATTCGAGATCGCCGGTCTCCTTCACGTAAGCCGGGACCGTGTCGAACAGCCAAAGGCTATCGTCGGAGCGATACTCATGGTCGGGGGGGAGTAGCTCGTGACCTGGGTTATGCGCGAAGGGCTTGACCACGGGCATCGCGCCGCCGGTCGACACTTGGCCGGTGAGCATCAACTCGAGGCGTTCTTTGGCTTGATCCGTGATCGCGGCCATCACGCCTAAGAGGTCTTGAACCGTGTCGCGGTAGCCGAGGCCATCGCGTTCACCCGAGTACACCAGACTCGCCGCACGCGACCAGGCGTACGTGATCAAGCAATTGTACGCGTTCCACACGTTGATCATGTGGTCGAAGTCGGGATCCGGCGTCACCGCGGAGAAGCTACCAATCTTATTGTGCCAGAACTCACGCACGGCAGCGAGCGCAGTGCGGAGTGCCTCTACGGTAGGGAACTTAGCGGTCGCGGCGTCGGCGGCCGGTTTGCCGCGACCGACACCCATGAGCACGGCAAAGGTGCGACTCTCACCCGGTTCCAGTTTAACGCCGATCTTCAGGGTACCGCAGGCATTGTCCCCGTGGGCACGGCTCTGCTGGGTTCGACCGGTCTCGACCGCAATCGGGTTGGCATAGGTGCGGTAGGGACCACCGAGGAACACCTCGCGATCGGTTTCGAAGCCGCTCGCAGTAGCTCCGACGAGCGTCATGAAGCTGTGTCGACTTTGGTCGCGGAACTCGAAATGCTCGGGAACTTCGGGTAGGTTCACCGAGATCCCGTGCTCTAGGACGCCATCCTTCACGTCGCAATCGACGATGTATTGCGAGTACTGCATGTTGAAGGTGTCGTGCCATACATGCCACTCGCTCGCGTACTCGACGTAGGTAAAGACATCAAGGGCACGGGGCTCCTTGGACAGGTTCTTGACCTCGAGCAACCAGACCTCGAAATGCTCGCCAAGTGGTACGAAGTAAGTCGCCTCGGTGCGGATATCGGAATAGGTCGATTCGATGACAGTGTAGCCGGTTCCATGGCGGCAGGTCGTGGCATATTGCCCGAGCGGTTTGCCGACGGGTTGCCAGGAGCTGGACCAGTAGTCACCACTGATGCGGTCGCGTAGATAGAAATACCTACCGGGCTGATCCAGCGGCACAGAGTTGAAGCGCAGCCGTGTGTAACGGCCCTGTGCGGCTGACTTGAAGAAGCTATAGCCGCCGGCATTGTTGGTGATGATCGCCCCGTACTCGGTCGAGCCGAGGTAGTTACTCCAGGAGCGCGGAGTGTCCGGGCGGGTAATGACGTATTCTCGGTTCGCGTCGTTGAATTTGCCGTAGGCGGTCATGGGGCCCGGAGCATACAAAACCCCATGCCTGTCGGGTAGCCAATGCGTGATGGCTCGACGATTTCAGGGGGCAAGTGCCAGCCAGGGGGACGGCGCTTGCCCGCGCGAGGCGCCGCCTACAGAGAAGACTCGTTCTGTGTCAGTTGGTCGAGGGTCTGGCGTGCGCGAATGGGCAAAAATGAGCCATCTTCCCGCAAGAGCAACTCAGCGGCCTGGCAGTAGGAGTTGTAGCCGACGAGCGACATGCTCGAGCAGTAGGCCCCGGCCCCGCCGATAACCACGTAGTCCCCGGCTTCGGGGTTGGCCATTTTACGTGGAACGATCTTTCCGTGGTCGTCCAAGGTTTGGGAATCGCCGCTCTCACAGCAGCGTCCGACGACCACGCGTTCGTCCGCGGTTGTGACCGAGGCGGCAAATTCGCTCGAGAGCAGTCGCCCGTCCTGGGCGACGACATAGAATGGATGGCGCGAACCATAGAGCAATGGTCGCGTGCAAGTTTCCATTCCCGCGTCGAGCACGAGAAAATCGAATCCATCTGGACCAGAGGACTTCTTGTCAACGACGGACGCTACGACATGTCCGGCATTGGCCACGATGTAGGTCCCGGGTTCGACCGTCATCAGTAGCTTTCGACCGGTTCGCGCGGCGAGGGCCTCGAATCGCGCCTTGGCAGATCTGCCGAGATCCTCGATGTCTGCTGCGGTTTCGTCCGGCATGCGCGCCTCCTTGAAGCCTCCACCGAGGTTCACCGTGGTCGCATCCGGGAAATACCTCTCGGCGATGCTCAAGATTCTATCGATGTTCTCGCGCCATGCCTCGGGATCACCGCCCGAGCCAATGTGGGAATGGACCTGATTGACCACCACGCCATGTTCGCGGGCATAGGCCATCATCCCTTCGAGGTTGGCGAGATGGATGCCAAAACTCGAGTACTTGTCACCGGTATTGCGGGTCGCACTCTCGCCGCTGCCTACACCTGGATTGACACGCATGGCCACGGCGCGCCCCGTCTTCTTGGCGCAGTCGGCAATGAGCTCGAGCTGCCGCATTGAACAGACATTGTACTTCAGACCCTCGGCGATCATCTGTTCGAGGTCTGCACGATCTTGCCCGAGTGGGACATCTTGCGTCGTCAACATGACTCGGTTGGCTGCAATGCCGGCACGCAACGCTCGGCGTGCTTCGTTCAACGAGCTAGCATCAATGCCAAGCCCTTCACTCGCGACGATCTGCAGCACCACTCGGCTGCTATTGGCCTTCATGGCAAAGCCTGCGTGCAAGCCATAGGCGTTGGGCATGGCGAGCACCGCTCGGCACTTGGCGCGGATGGTGCGCTCGTCGTACACGTAGAGCGGGGTGCCGAATTGTCGAGCGAGCTCGACGACGGTGCCGGGTTCGATGAGTCCTGCCTTATCCGGATTCATGACGGAGTTCTTTCCGAGTCCATAGTGGGATCGCCCTAGCCGAGGCGCAGGTTCTGCTTGATGCTGGCCAGCGCTGCTTCGATGTTTTCTCGATGACCAAAGGAGCTCAGGCGGAAATAGCCTTCGCCACTCGGGCCGAATCCAGATCCAGGCGTTCCGACGACATTGGCCTCGGTCAGCAATTTGTCGAAGAAGTCCCAGCTCTTCATGCCGTTGGGCGTTTTCAACCATACGTAGGGCGCGTTGTCGCCGCCGTAACAGGTAATTCCGAGCTCGGTGAGAGTCGCCCGGATGAGCTGCGCGTTCTGCATGTAGTAGTCGATGATGGTCTGGCACTCCGCGCGGCCTGGTTCCGACAGCGCGCCCAGGGCACCAGATTGTACGACGTTGGAGGCTCCGTTGAAGTAGGTATTCTGGCGGCGCGTCCAGAGGCGATGGGCCTTGCCGGCTTCGCCATCTTCGAGGACCAGGGTCTTCGGAATGATGGTCCAGCCCAAGCGCACGCCGGTGAAGCCGGCACCCTTGGAAAGGCTGTAGAACTCAATCGCGCATTCACGGGCGCCCTCGAGTTCGAAGATGCTGCGCGGCAACGCCGGGTCGCGGATGTAGTCGCGATAGGCCGCATCGAACAGGATGACGGCGCGGTTCGCACGCGCATACGCGACGAACTGCTCGAGCTGAGCTCGTGTTGCCACATTGCCCGTCGGATTGTTCGGGCTGCAAAGATAGATGATGTCTACTTTGCCGTTCGGCAACGCCGGGAAGAAGCCATTCTGCTCGTTGCAGGGCATGTACACGAAGCGGTCGTAGGCCAAGCGTTGCGGGTCGTAGCTGCCACCGCGTCCAGCGACTACATTCGTGTCGACGTAGACTGGGTAGGCCGGATCTTGGACTGCCACGATGGCATCGTCGCTGAAGATCCCCTGAATATTGCCGGTGTCGGGCTTGGCCCCGTCACTGACGAACACCTCTTCGGCATGGACCTGGGCGCCGCGCCGGGCATAGTCGGCAGCGATGGCTTCGCGTAGCGCGTCTTCGCCCAGACTGGTGTCGCCATAGCCCGTGTAGGTATCGCGATGCGCTAGGAGCTCGACTCGCTCGTGCATGTACTTGACGACCGTGGGAGGCAGCGCTTCTGTCGTGTCCCCGATCCCCATGCGCAGGATCTTCTTGTCCGGGTGAGCTGCCGCAAAGGCCTTGGCGCGTCGTCCGATCTCGGGGAAGAGGTAGCCAGCCGCCAGCCTGTCGTAGTTCGCGTTGAGTTTCGCCATGATTCACCCTCTGGGTAGCGTTGCGGTAAAGGCTTCGGGATCGATGCTGCCCTCAGCAACTCGAGTCACCGGCCCGGTCATTTCGATCGAGTAGTCGTCATGTACGGTAATGGCGAGCAGCCCTCCCGGCATATGCACGGTGATGCGTTCGTCACACAGGCCGAGCCGCCTTGCCACGGCGGCGGCGGCGCTGCTGCTGCTGCCAGAGGCAAGGGTATATCCCGCGCCGCGCTCCCAGATCTCGATCTGGATGTCGTTGCGACCGAGGACTTTGAGAAACTGCACGTTGGTGCGATTCGGGAAGCGAGCTTCGACCTCGAGGTGCGGCCCGTAGGTTTTGGCCAGAGCCGCGGAAATGTCGTCGAGGGGCAGCACGCAATGCGGATTGCCAATGGTTGCTGCACAGTAGACGAAATCGCGGTCGAGGATGCGTATTGACTGATTGATGACCTCACCCGAAAGTCCATTCACGGGGATCTTTTGGGAGTCGAAGCTGACCTTGCCCATCTCGACATCGATAAGCTGCCCACCGGGATGCACCTTGGACCTTACGATACCGCCAAGGGTCGCAATCGTGAAGGGCTCGGACTTGACCAGGCCTTGGTCGTACAGGTACCGAGAGAAGATGCGTAGGCCGTTGCCGCTCTTCTCGGCTTCACTCCCGTCGGGGTTGAAGATGCGTAGGCCGAAGTCTGCACCGCTGGCCTCGAGTGGCCCCCAAAGGATCCCATCAGAGCCTGCGCCGTAGTTGCGGTGACAGATGAGTTCGACCTCGACCTTGGTAAGGTCGCGGCCTACCTCTTTGGGATCGAGGACGAGGTAGTCGTTTCCGAGACCGTGATACTTGAAATAGCGCATGGGTTGCTCTGGTGCGGCTCCGGCTCCTACCCTCAGTTTCGCGGAATTTCAAGGGTCGGACGCCGGACTGGTCGCATTCTGCCCGAGCAAAGCCACGGAACTGCGCTTCGGGGTGGGGGCGCGTCAGTGCACTAGTAGGGCAGGCGGCCGCGCTGCGCTATGCTGCGTCGGCCATGACAGCATTCACGAATCCGGTGCCGCTCGGTAGGACAGGGCTAAGAGTCGGACCCTTGGCGGTATCCGGGGGCTACGGCGTTCCCGCTGCCGCGCTGCGCGATGCCTTCGACCGCGGCGTCAACTACTTCTATCATGGCTCATTGCGACGCTCGGGCATGCAGCAGGCCGTTCAAGAGATCGTTGCGAACGGTCAACGCGAACGTCTCGTGCTCGCGCTGCAGAGTTACTCACGTTGGGCAAGCCTACTCGAACGCAACTTCGTTCGCGGGCTGAGACAGCTCAAGTTGGAATATGCCGATGTGCTGCTGTTGGGTATGTTCAATGGCTGGCCGTCGACAAGGCTCTTGGACCGTGCGGAACAGTTGCGCGAGCGGGGCCTGGTCCGTCATTTGGCAATCTCTAGTCACAATCGTCCACGCTTTCTCGAGTACGCAGCCGATCCGCGTTTTTCGATCCTGCATGTCCGCTATAATGCGGCGCATCCCGGCGCGGAACGCGACATCTTCCCAACGTTGCCGCGTGAGCAACGTCCGGGCATTGTAGCGTTTACCGCCACTTGTTGGGGCAAGTTGCTCAAGCCGAGTCACATGCCGAAGGGCGAAGCGCCGATGCGAGCCCGAGACTGTTACCGCTTCGTGCTGACCAACCAAGACTTCGACGTTTGTATGACCGGACCGAGAGACGCGGCACAGATGAAGGAGGCGCTCGCGGCGCTCGATGAAGGCCCCTGCAGTGCCGAGGAAATGGAGCGGTTCCGGCGCATTGGGCAGCATGTCCATGGTTAGTCTTTGGGCGGACGAAGAATCCGGAACACCGATGACACCTGCGGGGTTCCTTCTGGTCCTAGCTGTTCTTATCTGTGGCATGGCTTTCGTTGCTTGGCGCGCCAAGCAACACTTGACACTGTTCGTTCTGCGTGTGGAGCAGGGCCATATGGTTGCAGTCAAGGGGCGAATGCCGCGGCGACTGCTCAATGATATTGGCGATGTTATTCGGCAAGAGCGTTGCCTGGACCTCCGAATTGTCTGCCGAATCGAGGATGGGGCGGCACAACTCCACGTCTATGGCGACACGAACCCTGGGTTCGAACAGCTGCTGCGCAACCTGGTCGGCGAATACCCGTTGCCGCGCCTGAAGCAGGCTCCGCGTTCTCGGCTCTAGCTCTCGGATCTAGTGGTACTAGTGGCGAGAGCGCTCGACGCCCGGTGACGCATCACCCAGGTAGCGACCGATCTCCTCGCGCTTAGCCTGGATCTGATCGAGTAGCACCAGCGCATGCGCGATGCGTTTGGGCGCGTTTGGATTGGGGTGACAGAGCCGAACCTTGTCCCACTTGAGCCGAAGGCTGTGCTGCAATTCGCGAAGATCATGGATGGCGCGGCGGCGCGCAACGCGGTCGCCAACTGATGGCCACGCTGCGTCGACGACGATGGCGAACGCAGCAAGTAGGCCACTGCCCACGGCAAGCTCAGTCTGTTGTAGCGCTGCGCCCGCGGCGGCGGCTGCTGCGCCAAGGAATGCCAAAACACGCGTGCCCCAGAAGCGCAAGGCGTCGATGCGTTCTGCTGCGACGTTCGCCAATGCCCAGGCCTCCAGTTCGTCGAGCTGGGATTCGATGGCGTGTTCGGGTGAGAAGTCGTCCTGGGTACGTTGCCCCAAGATATCCCTCAGTTCGTCACTCGGACCGGGGGGGAAGGACGGCGTGCTGTGCCGCGAAGGTGCAGGCCCTGAGTTGCGCGACAGACCGGGTGGGGGCGAACTCTGAGTGATCGACCCCGGCGAAGGCGGGCTTTCCAAGGCCACTCGTTCCGCAACCGGACTGGGGCTGGCACTTGGACTCGCGTCGGACTTCTCTGCGTCCTCTCTCGACATGTAAGTATTGTTACGCTGGTGGGGGGGCCGATGCAACCCGACGCCTCAAGCGGCAAAAAGTCGCCCGATCGGCACTTCGTGCTGCATTTCAGCGCCACGTGGCAGCAGAAGCGGAGTAAGGCTTGCAGTTTTGTGCGAAATTTGGGGCTATGGCAGAGCGCTATTGTGGGGAAGGACGCCCAAGTTCGGTCGGTATCAAGCACCATGCCGGAGCCTGCACGTACCCAGCTACCAAGGTGGAAGCGGTCTGATGTGTTGGTTGTTGCATCGTGACTTCGGCCCTTCGCGTTCTTCTCGTCTTACTCACAGCCAGCGTGACGCTCGCCTGCTCGGCGCGTCGGAGCGAACCCACGAGTGCCGTCGCCCCTGACACGCGGACCATCGCGCCGAAGCTTTCGGCAGTCGAAGCAGCGGTACCGCCAGCACCGGCTGAGCTTCTCGAGCAGGAATCGATCGATTGGGAACACAACCAGGTCATGCGCACTATCCGACGCATGACCGAGCAGATGAAGGAAACCCACTACGTGCATGGCATCGAAGTGCATGTCAAAAAGGGGTACTTTGCCTTCGACTGCTCGGGGATGGTCGACTGGCTGTTGCGCGGAGCCACTCCTGTGGCCCGGCGTAGCCTGCAGCGCGGCCTCGAGTCGCGACCATTGGCGCGAGACTTCGTTCAGCATTTGGCAGTCATCGAGCCAGGGCAAGAGCGGGGGGGATGGCTGCGTATCGCGAGGATCGCGGACGCCCGCCCAGGGGACGTAATCGCCTGGCTCAAACCGAAGATCGTGCATTCCGCAAACACGGGACACGTTGCTATCATCATGCTCGAGCCGCGGCCACGCGCCGCGGGTGATTCCGCCTATCTGGTGCGTGTAGCCGACGCGAGTCGACTGATGCACGAGGACGACACGCGTCACGGCAAGGGTGGTTACGGGATTGGAACGATCCTCATCGAGACCCACCCTGTCACTGGAGTGCCGTCGGGTTTTCATTTTGGTGGCAGTCGCGCTGAGTTCGCACTGGGCACCAAGATCGTGATTGGACGGCCGTTGCGGTAAATGGGAGTATTGCGTCAGGCTATTTTCGTGGTCACCAATGGGTCTGACGCGAAGGCTTTCCAACCGTGGATCGAGACGCCGGCTTGAGTGTGGTTCTCTTGGCCGCCGAATACCAGATGTCGAGAAAGACAGTGTTGACCCCCGGATTCGTAAGAATTGTAAGTACAACTTACAATTATCACGCTACGACCAGCTAGCTGGTTAGTCCGGCAATGTCATAAGTGTCTGCAATTTTTCTGATTTGTGTTCCCAGTGTCCTTGGTCGACGCAGACCAGCCGGCTGTCTTATCCAGATTCGCGGTCCTGTGACTGCCAGCTTCGAGCGAGACCCGACGTGGGCGCGGCTCTCGGTGATTCGAGTTGGTGCGCCGCAATTGCGACCACGGCAAGCACCGATTGCTGCCGCATCGGGTTGCCGGGGGTAGCGGGCAGTCGGTGAGGTTGTTGCAGCCGCTGATGTAACCTGAAGCGTAAGGGCACGCAATTTCGCTGCACTGGATCGATAGACTCCGCGAAAAGGTTTGGCCGGCTTGGCCTCCGTCAACCGGGCAACTGAATATCGACCGATGTCGCTTTTGCGTGCGACATCGGCACGGTGACCCATCTAGGTAGATGTAGATTCAGCACAACCGATTATCAACTGAAATACCTCAAATGAACGACGGTATTACCACGTGGAGGCAAAATCGTCACGCCGCGGCGACGTCGCATGTCCTCACCTGGCCGTCCTATGCGGTTGCTGGATCGAGAAACCGTGCATTCCGATGCTGCCGCTGTGAATTGGCAAAGATTACTAGTTACTTGGTAAGCATGGGTGAGGCATGTCGCCATTGTCCATGAACTTCGCTGCTGTATGAAAGGAGATCTAGAATGAACAAATTAGCAATTGCAGGACTAGCAAGCAAGGTCACGAGCCGTGGAATGAGTCGAGCCACTAGCTGTTTTATTCTCGTCGCCGTGAGCTGTCCGATGATGGCCTGCGTGGGCGCGCCTGAGACCGACCTCGGTGAGGTTGAAACCACGTCCCAAGCAATTACCGCTAGCGCATCGAGGTTCGGATGTCCGCCGGGCATCAAATACATTGAACTGACGACGGCCACTGGTTACTACTGTGGAGCCATTAAAGGCGACGGCTGGATGGCTTGCTACACCAAGGATGAATTTGGCGGCTTCACGGTCTACGCATTGGACGACGGCCCCAACAGAGTTGCCCTCAAAACCAACAACGGTAGGTTCGTATCAGCGACCAATGGTGGCGGAGGCGGGATCTGGAACACTGGCAATGGAATTGGAGCCTGGGAGAGCTTCTCCGTAGGACTTGCTCCTGGCTACACGGATAGATACTACTTGCAGACCAATGACCGACTCCACTTCGTTACTGCAGAAGGTGGAGGGGGTGGCGTGATGAACGCCAATCGCACCAACATCGGTCCGTGGGAAATGTTCAAAGTGCGTTGCATGGCGTGAGTTCACGGCGGTCGGGAGGTATCGCGCCGACCCGCGTTTGAGTTCGCAAGTCAATGAACTGCTTTTAGAATGTGCCATCCCGCACTCCATCGCGACCCTTTCACGCGTCGCCGAAGGGATGTAGTGCGGGATTCGGCTTGGCTGCTTAATACTACTGTCCCAGAATTTGGCCCAACTCATTGCGGTGCCGATGAGGGGGCATGTCGCTCATTTCGAATCCGGAACGCGAAGGTCGCCTGAATGTCAACTTCGATCGAATCGGCCGAGTCCTGGGAAACAAGTGCCGACGGGAAGCGTTTGAGCAGTGCGCGGTGGGGCTTTTCAGCGACATTGAGCCTAAGAGCGTCGACCCCGTTGCGGCGTTGGTGCGTCCTGAACCGTCGCTTTGCCGAGCGGTGACTGAGAAGTTGTAAGCAGTTGGTGCGCCAGACAAAGCAGTGCTGGCGCATCGAACGTACGTACGAAGATATGAAGGGCGAATTTGGCTTAGACCACTTCGAAGGCCGGTCCTATCGTGGCTGGCTGCGCCACGTCAGCATCGTCCTTGCCTGCTACGCGTTCGCCGTCGCTGAACGCGTAGATTTTCCCCCCGAGGCACGAAAGGCGCAAAGAGACTACCCGTTCGCTATTGCGGCCTAATCGTCACTTCGATGACTCCCTCGCAACGATCCGTCGCGGCATCATCACGACACTCATTGAGTGGTTGCCCGACGCCTCCGTAGTCTGCGCCCGCGTATCTGCTGCGTGTTGCCGACGCGAGTCGACTGATGCACGACGACGACACACGTCACGGTAAGGGTGGTTACGGAATTGGAACGATCCTCATCGAGACCCACCCCGTCACTGGAGTGCCTTCGGGCTTTCATTTTGGTGGCAGTCACGCCGAATTCGCACTGGGCACCAAGATCGTGATTGGGCGGCCGCTGCGGTAGGGACAGCAACAGGGCGTCCTAGTTGCTCATTTTCGACGTTTTACTTCGCAATAGGCGATCTGTGTTCAAGTCTTGCTTGCACTTGGATGCACAGGATTGTACCTTTCGTATCGGTTTCGTCGATGCAAGTGGGGTTTCGTGGCGGTTTGACGTCTCCAAGATTCCATCTGTTCGGGGCGTCAGAATGGAGAACACATGACAATCAATAGGTTAACGA
Organism: uncultured Polyangiaceae bacterium; assembly: GCA_964454965.1. Lineage (GTDB taxonomy): Bacteria > Myxococcota_A > Polyangia > Polyangiales > Polyangiaceae > FEN-1139. The sequence goes on from CAYVXY010000016.1 coordinate 205,243, forward strand.
TCCAATGTCTGTTGGTAGCGGCGCTCTCACTCGATGGCAAAGTGGCGCAGGCTGCGACTCTTGGCTTCCTGGCGAACGAGCTCCTCGGGCGCCCAACGGATCAATCCGTGACCGTCCACGCCGTGGCAAACAAGGCCGTGGAGGCCTACGTTGAGTATGGGACGAGCTCCGGGGCGTACTCGAAGAGCACGGCCACTTTGACGTTCACCGACGGGGTGATAAATGCGCTGGTTCCGGGATTGACCGCCAACACTCGCTACTACTACCGACTGCGCTACCGTGACAAGAGCATCGGAGGTGCCTGGCTCGCAGGAACGCAGGGGGTCTTCCAAACGAAGCGTTCGGCACAAAGCACGTTCACCTTCACTGTCCAGAGTGACTCGCACCAGGGGTATGCGTCCTTCTACAACGCCGCACTCTACACCGTTGCCCTGCAGAACCAGCTTGCCGACGCTCCCGACTTCCTCTTCGACCTCGGGGATACGGTGAGTCTTGACGGCATCACCGAGAATATGCAGACGGTTCGCCAGAAGTATCTCAACCAGCGAACCTACCTGGACATCGTTGGCAAATCTGCAGCAGTATTTCTGGTTCTCGGCAATCACGAGAACGAAGAGGGCTGGAATCTCGACGACATGGGAAATAACCGTGCCGCCTCGCTGCCAGTCCTAGGTGCCAACGCGCGCAAGCGCTATTTCGTCAATCCGATCCCAGACGCTTTCTACTCCGGCAATACGGATGCCAGCGTGACGGAAATCACCGGCGATCACCTCAAGGGGGACTACTACGCATTCGAATGGGGTGACGCTCTGTTCGTCGCGATCGATCCCTTCTGGTACACCATGAAGAAGCCCTTTGCTGGAACGTTGGGTGGAGAGAAAGACGATGAGGTGGTGGGCAACCGCTGGGATTGGACATTGGGGGACCAGCAGTATCAATGGCTAAGGCAGACGCTCGAGCAAAGCAGCGCCAAGTACAAGTTCGTTTTTGCTCATCAGTTGCCGGGTGGGCTCGACGACTATGGACGTGGCGGTGCGCTGGGCGCGGCCTACGGTGAATGGGGCGGCAACAACACCGACGGAACCTGGGGGTTCGGTACCAAGCGCCCCACCTGGGAGCAACCGATCCACCAGCTGATGGTCGAAAACGGCGTCACCATCTTCTTCCACGGGCACGACCATATCTTCGCCAAGGAGGCGCTCGATGGCATCGTGTATCAGGAGTGCCCTCACGCTGCCAACTCGGGCTACGGTGCCGGCTTTGCTACCAATCAGCAAGACTATGCCGATGGTGTGCTCGTCAACAATTCCGGTCACCTGCGTGTAACGGTTTCGCCAGCGCAGGTCACCGTGGCCTATGTCAGGGCCTACTTGCCGGGCGACGGAGTGAATCGCAGTGTAGCCCATTCCTATTCGATAGCCGCGCCTTAGCGCGGAGGCAGGGCGCCCGCTGCGGCAAACTGCATTGCTGCGGCTAACTGCGCGGCTCCACCACGACCGCTACCGCGGCCAGTTCGCCACCGGACAAGTTGCGGTCTCGAGCCAAGTGTTCACGAACGCGAGCCGCTGCGGCATGAATGCCTTCAAGGTGGCAATGCCGTCCAGGTGGTCTTGGTTCGTGTAAAGCTTGTTCGGATCTTGCGCTACGGCATCGGCAATCTGTGCGGCCCAGGTGTCAAGGCTGTTCGTCATCGAGGCCACGTCATAGGTGTCGCGGGCCAACCGGAGTTCTTCGAGGAAGCGATTGCACCAGGTCACGTCGGACATGACGATTTTGTATAGCGCTTCGCGGCCCCAGTCTGGATTCTGGTACGTGAAGGGATCGGCGCGAACAAAGCCCGATTGGACACCGATCTGTACCGTCGAGGCGGTTGCGTTCATGACGCCCTGACGCATCATCAGATCCATGTCATACGGCAGCCAGAGAAAGCCGCGCGTGGGGTGATCGTACAGGTAATAGTTGATTTCGACGCCTGCCCAGTAGCTATCTGGATCGGGGAGCATCGCGCTTCCGGCCCAGACCTTAATCGCCTCGTCCAAGTCAACCATGCTTTCGATGGTGGCAATGGAGGTTGCGGCCATTAAGGCATCTCTGCGACTGACGTCGTTGACCGTCTCGTTCGTCCTGAGTTCGACCCCGCCGTCGTACAGGTTGCCATCGGCTTCAGTGCCGGGGAAATGCCGCTGCAGGTACTCCTTGTCGAGGCGTTCGATGTTGGTATATGCGCCGTAGTAAGCGCCATTAAGCATCAGCTTGGCGCTGTTCGCACAGGACCAAGGGACGCCGTGGCGCTGCATGAAGGAGAAGCCGAGGCGCTCGGCAAGCGTAGACGGATCGTACCAGGGCGCGTCGAGGACGATCTTGCGCAACCCATGAAAGCGCCCGGCTGGATCGACCTCGTTGAAGGAGATCAGAAACTGCTTCTTCTCGCAGCGCCACGACCAGTTGCCCTTCAACCGAACCATGACGTCCAGCGTCTCCTTGCCATACTTGAAGGTTGCGGGGCGATATTGCTTTGCCTTCGCCCGACAATCCGATTCGATTAATGCCAATTGGTCTGGCGCAATCTCGAGTTCGAAGACCGGTACCGTTTTTGGGTCGTAGAGATCGGAACAGGCTTTGGGATAGGTTTCGGCTCCCGTGCCGCCTTGGCCTCCGACGGAGCCAGTACCGTTCGAACCACCGCCGCTGCTGGCGCTGCAAGCGCTCATGCCCAGCAACGCCATCGCGAGCACGTAGCACCGAGATTCGCACATTCGGTCATCTTAGCGTACTCAGCGCAACCGGTCAGCAGTTTTGAGACGGTCACCCCGTCCGCCATGTACCTACAGCAGAACTACATGGCCCGCGGGGCCGAGCGCGCCAGGCGGCGGTACTCCGAAGGTGTCATCCCCTTGAAGCGAAAGAATCGACGATTGAAGTTCGCCAGATTGTGAAAGCCGCTCAGTCGGGCAATGTCCGCAATGCTGTGCTCGTTGTCGAGCAGCAGCTGACAAGCACGCTTGATCCGCAGTTCAGCGACGTAGGTAACGAAGGTCTTGCCGAGGTTGCGACTGAAGAATCGGCTGAAACCCGCCGTCGAGAGACTTGCCATCTTTGCCACTTCGCGTTGTGACATGTCGCGGTCAAGATGTTGGTCGATGTAGCTTAGGACCTTTTCCAGCGTGCCGTGGGACTGTTGCGACACAGGTCCCGGGTGGGTCCCGAGACCCAGGACGACCTGTTGCTCCTTCTGCGTCATGTCCGACAGGACATGCAGCAGCAGACCGACCCGATCCAGGTGGGATTGCGCCGGGTGGAACATCGATTTCAGGTATTCCACGGCGCGTCCGCGGATCTTGTCCGAGAAGGCGAGACCCTGCTGTGCGCGCTCGAATAGCTCACGCAATGGCCGTCCGAGTGGGCGCTCGAGGAAATCGGAACCGAAGAGATCCTCGGGGAACTGAACGACTAGGGCGCGTACCGTGTGACCAAAACGCCGATCGGATTGCCAACAGTGAGGCGTGTGCGCGCCGACCAAGACCAAATCGCCGGGCTCGAAAGACTGGATCGAATCGCCGATGAAGCGTTGCCCTCGGCCTTGGACGATGAGTGTAAGCTCGATCTCCGGGTGGTAATGCATCGGGTAAGTGAAGGCATCCGCGCGCACGTCCAGCAGCGTCATGGGGCAGGCTGGGTCCGAGGCAACCACTTCGAGTGTGGTGCGAGGTCGCCGGTGGAACACACCGGAAGGGGAGGGCGATTCGACCGGATCGCTCACCGCGGCAATGACGGTGTTGGCGGGCGCGGTGACGATGAGATTGGACGGCGAAGCAACGGCAAGACTTGGCATGGTGGCTCCGGGCTGCGATTGGCGGGCTGGAATTGGCTTACAGGAGAGCGTCGAACCGACATCGAACCAGATGGGAGGGATCGATAGGTTTTGATCACAAATAGTACCGAAGGCAGTTGGCCCCGACGTTCCAGTTGCTCAAGGTTCCGTAGGAATTGATGGTTTCGCCCCGATTTGGTGTTAATTTGATTGGCGCGCGGCCGTATAGGGAGACTAGGTGAGGTTGAGCCTCATCCAGGTGCCCCACCAAGACGGGCCTGTCCCAGGCCCAATCCAATCCGTCCGGTCGGGTGCCATCCACAAGCTCGTCTCGCGCGATTTGAGCGAGTAGCTCTGGTGTGGCTGAAACGGCCGCAATTCGGCCCCTAGGTTCAACTCATCCCACGCGGCTTTTCGCTCGGGACGGCGACGTCGGGACTCGGCGAGGGCCTTTTAACGAGAATCTGCTAGAAGGCGGCCCCCATGGCATCTATTCAGCTCAACGACGTCACGAAGATCTACGGTCTAAAAAAGCTGTTTCGCGAGGTGACCGTCAGCTTCGGTTCCGGCCGTCGTTTCGGCATTACGGGGCCGAATGGTGCTGGCAAGTCGACGCTGCTGAAGATCTTGTCCGGCGAGATCGAGCCAGACACCGGTAGCGTGAATATCCCTGAGCGGACCAGCGTCCTGAAGCAGGATCAATACGCTTTCGAGTCTTGGCGCGTGCTCGATGTCGTCATCATGGGCAACGCTCGGCTTTGGGCCACACTCGAAGAGAAGGCCGAACTGCTTGCCAAGACGGATCTGACCGAAGCCGAGGGCAATCTGCTCGGTGAGCTCGAGTGCATCATCGCCGAGGAAAATGGCTATGCTGCCGAGTCCGATGCCGCCGAGTTGCTGACGGGCCTAGGTGTTCCAGACAGCCATCATGAAAAATGTATGGGGGAACTACCCGGAGGACTAAAGTTGCGGGTCTTGCTGGCTCAAGCGCTGTTTGGTAGTCCAGACGCGCTGCTGCTCGACGAACCAACGAACAACCTCGACATCGAAAGCATTCGTTGGCTCGAGAAGTTTCTGTGCAACTACCGTGGCGTGCTGCTTACTGTGTCGCACGACCGTAGGTTTCTCAACGAAATCTCGACGCACATTGCTGACATCGACTACGAGACGATCATCGTCTATCCCGGCGGCTACGATGATATGGTCCGTGCCAAGGGCCAAGTGCGGAACAAAGTCGAGCAACAGAATGCCGATCGCCAGAAGAAGATCGAGCAATTGCAGGACTTCGTGTCGCGCTTCGGAGCTGGAACGCGTGCCACCCAGGTGCAAAGTCGTAAAAAACAGATTGATCGCCTGACCTTGACGGATCTAAAGCGCTCCAACATCGAGCGCCCCTTCATCCAGTTCTTGGTAAAGAAGCCCTCGAGCAAGCAGACCTTGGCGATTGAAGGCCTGAGCAAGAAATGGCCCGATGTGACGGTGTGCGAGCGCTTTCGCGCCACCATTACCAAGGGCGAGAAGATTGCTATCATTGGTCGCACCGGCGTTGGCAAGACCACGCTGTGTAAGATGCTGATGGACGAGCTCAAGCCCGACGCAGGCAGTATCGAATGGGGGACGCAAACGCTTCGCGGGTACCTGGCGCAGGACCATCGCGATGGGATCGAGAACGGCACGAACATCACCGCGTGGCTCCACGCCTTCGATCCGAATGCCAACATACAGGACATCCGTGGCCTGCTCGGTCGCATGTTGTTCAAGGGCGAGGAAGGCATGAAGCCCACCGAAGCTCTCTCGGGCGGGGAGGCTGTTCGCCTGATCTTCTCCAAGCTGATGCTGATGAAGGACAACGTGCTCATTTTGGATGAGCCGACCAATCATCTCGATCTTGAGTCGATCATCGCGCTTGGTGACGCGCTTGAGAAATACGAGGGTACGGCCTTCGTCGTTACCCATGACCGCGATCTGGTAAGCTCGTTTGCCACGCGCATCTTTGCGTTTACCGACGAGGGGCTGATCGATTGGCAGGGAACCTACGACGACTACATGGAACGCGCGGGCAGCATCCCTCCGGGCCCGAAGAGCGTGTCTCCAAAGTCGGGGCGTGACAGCAAAGCGCCCGCGGGCAACTTCGTCGTCCAGTTGGGCTAAAGCCAGTGTTGGCTGCGCTGAACGGGCCATAATATTCGGGCCAGGCAGTTTTCCAGTTGCGTATTCCTCGGCGCTTTTTGCCTCCGGTGAAGAAGGCTGCTTGACGTGCCGCGTGCCGACGGGAAAGCTTAGCGCCGCATGTCGATTCGTAATCAGCTAGGGCTCCTCGGTTTGCTGGCTTGTTTTGGCTGTGGCGGCGCGCCAAAACCCGCGGCATCCTCCGACGCCGCAGACGCAGCGAAGTCCGGAGCCGACGCGACGGGAGCGGACAAGAAGGGCGGTGACGCCGAGCAAGACGAGGCTAGCGCCGACGACGGGAAGCTTCCCTCAAGTTGTTCCCTGAAGGATCCCTGTCGCCCACCCGCCACTTGGGTCGACAAACTTTGTCACGACGTTCATCCGGGGCTCGGGGTCTACCTATTCCAAAAGAGTCTTCCCTGGCAGAAGCTCTACCTGACGCGCAAGACCGAGGCAGTCAATGCGTCAGGCGGCGCGACGCGTGAGGGCTGGCTCGAGTTCGACGAAGAGGTGCTGATCCTGAAGATGCGCAAAGCACCTGCGGGTGGCATGCAAGTGTCCGGCGCGAGCGAGTCCTACGACGCTCTACGCTGGGACGGCTCTTGCGTCACGCTGTCGGGTGAAGAGGTGACAGCCAACATGCCACCCTCACCAAAGCAAGCCTTCGTGACCTGGCGCTATCTCGACGACAGCATCCAGGAGGCACTCAAGCAAGACGAGAAGATCCGTGAGGTCTATCGTCAGCGCACCAAAGAGTGTAAAGGTCAGAATCAAGGTGAAGTGAGCAAGGGCTGCGTCAAGGCGGACAAAGAGCTGAGCTCGCTCGTGGTCGGATTCGTTCGTCGCGGTGGAGAGATCCCGATGCCGGGCAAATTGCCGTAGTAGGTGGGCGTCCGGTGAAGTCGGCGTTGCCAACCAATGGCACGCGCCAAGGTGCAGCGGAGAACTGCCTCGAATTCGCAGACTATTGCCGCCAACCGGCGATTGGTGATACGACGAGGGGCGAATTCCGTCGTACCTGAGTGTCACCAGCCTGGAGCCCGAGCAGACATGAGTGGACCCACTGCCAAAACACCAACGCAGCCTTTGGTCGTTACCGCCGGTGCGGTGACTATGACCATAGCGCCGGATCTGGGCGCTCGCATTTTGAGCTTTTCCCTCGACGGGAAGAACATACTGCTCGAGGCAGCCGCGGTGGCCGGGACCGAGAACGCCAATAACTTTGGGGCCACGTTCTGGCCGAGTCCGCAGAGTGCTTGGGGCTGGCCGCCCATTGCCGCGATCGATTGTGAGCCCTACGCGGTCTCACGCGAGAACGGGCGACTGGTGCTAAGGTCCGCTATTGGCGCTCTGAGCGGCGATGCGAAACTCATCCTGACCAAATCCGTCGTTCCGGTTGAAGTTGCATCAGCAATTGATGTTACTTACTCGATGAGCAACCTCGGGGATACGGCGGTTACGCTGGCTCCGTGGCAGATTGCGCGGGTCCGGGCAGGTGGGTTGACCTTATTTCGTCTCGGCGAGGGTGGTGTCAGCGGCGACAAGCTTGGCACGGTGACTCGAGATGACGTTCAGTGGTATCAGTACGACGCCGCGGCTGTCATCGCGCAAGGGCAGAAGACCTTCGCTGATGCGAAGGGGTGGCTAGCCCATGTCGAAGGGGACATCATCCTGGTTCAGGCTTTCCCCGATGTTCCCATGGGCGGCGCAGCCGCAGGTGAGGCGGAGGTGGAGCTCTACGCTGATCCGTCGCACACCTACGTCGAGATCGAGCCACAAGGGGCAGCGATTGCAATTGAACCAGGCGCGAGTGGCGGTAACTGGACGGTGCGTTGGTGGCTGCGACATTTGCCCGCAGGACTCGAAGCGAAACTCGGCAATACGGAACTCGTGACCTTCGTCGAAACACTCATCCAATCGTGAAGCGAACGGCAATCATGCTTGCCTTGGGGGCGGTCGGGGGCGCGATCGTAGCCATTATGCTCGCGTGGCAACGCGGCGAATTGGCCGAGTCGAGACCGGCATCGTCCGCCCCGACCATGGCTAGGCGTGGTGGAGAAGTTGCAGATTGGGTGGATCGCAGTCTGTTGCGTTTGGCGGAAGACGAACTAGGCGACGACCTCATGGGGGACGCAGGTGCCGTCTCTGAAGCTGGTTTGCCGGCTGACGATGCGCCGAGAACGCTGCTCGAACAACGTGACGAGCTCTATCGTCTGTTGTCGTATGAACTTGGCGTTCCTGAGTCCCAGCTAGTCGAGATCCGTGCAATCGTCGAGGCTTCGCCGTATTTGGGTCAGGGCAATCCAACCGTGACTTCCCACTCCATCACCCAGCAGCAATGTCGGGCGTCGCGAGCGAAGGCGACGACGGTTGGTGACGACCAACGGATCTGTGGGGCACCGAACATGGTAGCGCTGTTCGACCCCGAGCACGGGGAACCGGCTTCGGCCAAGCTCTGCATCGATCAGTTCGAGTTCCCGAACATACCCTGCGAATACCCGGTGGTTTGGGTGCGGTCCTCCGAAGCGGCGCGACTCTGCAGATTGCTCGACAAACGCCTGTGTGACGCGCATGAATGGGAGGGCGCCTGTGCGGGCAAGCTGCGACCTGCAGCGAAAGAGTATGAATCCTACATTCCACGCTTTGAGGCCGAACTGTTCCACAATCGGTCCCGAGAACGTCTCTGGGCGACGGGCTACCAACCTGATGCGCGCAGCTGCGCAACCGGTGCACAGAAGAGCCCCGGTTGCGTGGATGCCAGCTGGGAGCGTTGTGGCACCAACAGCTATCCTGCCGGTGCATTCCCGCGGTGCGTCAGTCCGTTTGGCGTCTACGATCTGCATGGAAACGTAGCCGAGCACATGAATCTGCCCCTTAACGAGTCGCAACTTGGCTCACGCGGTGGTAGCGGGGAGACCGAGATGAAGGGCAGCTGGTTTGCCTTCGACGAGTATCACCCCCATCCGGACGACTGCCGCTGGCGGGCGCCCGCCTGGCATGCGACAGCTGTCGACAGTGATACCAGCCATTTCAACTATCACTTGGGTTTTCGCTGCTGTCGTGACTTGGACTAGACGGAGCGATTAACTCTACTGGCGCTCTAGGACGCGGACGACATTGCGCTCCAGGGTTTGCAATGCACGATTGGCAGCAACAAAGTAGTTGTCTGCCTCTGCGCTGGCAATAACGGGGCCCCAATGGCCGCGCGCCTCGACCGTACAACGCTTGTCGATACCGCCTTTGGGCCCATTGACATCTTCGAACTTCACAGAGACGCTTCCAATGCGGTCCGCGAATCTATCCAAGGCGAATCTGGCTCGCCTCCTCGTATGCTCTTCGATCCGACCAGAACCTCTTGCGCGCATCCAGCGGATATCGACGTTCATGTTTTCCTCGTGGAAGACAACGCGGAACGTTCCGCCTTTGTTCCAGAAATCTTCTAGGCTGCCCGTCCTCTGGTCTGTGCCATCGGCCGCTCGACTAGCGAGTAATGAGTTGCCGTCGAAGCCTACTTGGCGGCTGGAGCCACCAGCACTTCGTATGAGACCGGCTTCTGCGGCAGGTCGTTCCATTCCACGGAGCCCTCGAAAAGCACGCCGGACTTTGGGGAAATGGGGCTGGTCAGCGCGAAGGTCCGTTCAGCGACGATCTGAGGCGGAGGAGCGACGGGATCCTTCGGCGAAAGGACGGAATCGAGAAGATTCAGCGTGAGTGTGGCAGCGGGCGCGGGATTGGCCCCGGCATTGAAGATGCAGGCGCGCAGGCTGCGCGGATTGCCTGTCGCGGCAATATCGACCTGGCAGGCAATCAGGTCGTTGGTGGCTTCGAGTAGTCGACGCAGGTACCCAGTCTCACTGTCACGTAGGGCTTCACCCAATTCGATAACGCCAGCTCGGGAGCGTCTATCACCGAGATACGCGAGCATCATGGCAGCATGCAGCCGTACTGGGCGATTGTTGGCGTGCAGGAGCTCCACGAAGGCCGCTGCTGAAGCGGCGCCTTCACCGAGCGGGCCAATGGCATCATCAATGATGAGCCCATTCGAAGTTGGCGGGTGGATCTTGAAGGTAGTGCCACGCTCCTCGACATGCCACTTGATGGCTTTGCCTGCGCCCAACGGCCCTTCAAAGAAGACGGTACGGCTCTCCACGCTGGTCAATCGAGTGACGTTGCCTTGGTCGGCTTCGAAGAACTCGACGAGGACGGAAATGTTGCCGAGCGGTCGCTCCGAGTTGTTGACAACGGCCAACTCGAGTTCGATGTCCTCGTGGTTCTTGTGGGGGGCTCGACGTGTTGCCAACACCAAAGGAGTGAGGCGTGGGAGCGATTCGCGCCAGAGTGGACTGTCCGCTCTGCTGCAGGTACAGGGGCCACGCACGGTGGAGCCCGATGGGCCAGGTGGTACGGAAGTGGACGCACTTGTCACATTGGTCGCCGAATTGGCTGTCGCGGATGGCTGTGCAGGTGGGGTGGCTGCAACTGCATCTGCATGACTGGCGCGAGGAGTTGCGACTGCATCGTCAGCGCTTCTAGCCATCGTTCTTGGAGGGACATCACGTGCTTGCGTGTGGTTACCCCAGAACACCCATTTCGCCATGACCATGGCCGCCAGCAGTGCACCCGCCAACGTGATCGTGACGGCCAGTGTCGTGCGCGGCAGCAGGCCGTCCAGTGACGGAATACGCATTGTCGTTGCGAGCGGTACCATCGAGGCTGGTTCACGGGGGAGACGGGGCAGTGTCGATATCAGCTCGCCGATGAAGATCTCGCGCACCAATGCCGATGGTTGTCCGCCTGTCGTGATGAATCGATCTGCCGCGAGCCCGACTATGGTAATGACGGCCGCTACAAGGAGCCCAAGTCCTAAGCCAAAGAATGGACCCAGCTGGGGGGACAAGCGGGGCAAGACCACTGCCGAGACTGCGATCGACATGATGCCAGCCGCCAATGCAAATGCACGCAGCAGCAGGCGCCGTTGTCGAATTTCGTGCGGACTCTTGTCATTACCAAAGGAGAAACGCACGAGCATCATGCGATGTCGCAGTGTCGGGCCCACTTCGAGATCCAGCAACACGGCGCTGCCCACGACACGGGCGTCACGCACCTCGGACCATGCGACCAGTCGCTCGGTGCCGGGGTCGAAGGCGATCGGGACGCCATCGCTGCCCAATTGAGCCGCATCGAGATAGGTGAGACGCAGCCCTTCGGGCACACTGGACAGTTCAACGGAGCCAATCACGTTGGTGCGTGCCGTGGCAATGGCGATGGCGCGGACCTTCACGCGGCCGAGCGTAGCGAGTTTGCGTTGAAAGGGCAGTGGAAAGTCAGGCGTCGCAACATCGTCGAAACGTTCTGTGTTCGAGGCGATAGCGACGAAATCTGCAGGATTTATGGCCGAAGCGGAATATTTCGTGGGGATTCCGTCGTGTTTCGGATGAAACGAGAGCATCTTCTTTCCGAAACATTCCAGGGGCTACTCATGCATCATTCCGACACGTCGTCGGACCCCAGCTCACCTGGTTCATTGGCCGACCCGATCCTCTCGAAGGAGTTCGCGATGTTCAAACGTCTTCTTCTCACCCTCCTCTTTGCTCTCGCCCTGATCCCTGGGCTGGGAACGCAAACGGCTCAAGCTGAGCCCGATGCGGTAGCTATCGCAACTGCTTCGCCTGAGGCGACCATCAAGGCGCTCGAGGAGCGCATCGGTGATCTCGAAGCCTACGTGAACAATGGCGTAAGGGTTGCCAAGGAATCCAAAGTGGCTGGTGCCGGACCCGGACACAATGGTTGGATGATGGTCTGTTCAGCTCTGGTGCTTTTCATGACCTTGCCGGGGCTCGCCCTCTTCTACGGCGGACTCGTCCGCACCAAGAACGTCCTGTCGGTCATGGCTCAATGCTTGGGCTTGGCTGGCTTGGTCACCGTCCTTTGGTGGGCCTTTGGCTACAGCTGGGCATTTGCATCTGGAAACCCGATCCTCGGCAGTCTAAAGTTCGCGTTTCTGAAGGGTGTCGACGCGATGCCCAATCTCGACTACTCGGCTTGGGTCTCGCAAAACGTCTTCTCGATGTACCAATTGATGTTCGCCATCATCACGCCGGCGCTCATCGTTGGGGCGATTGCCGAACGCATGAAGTATTCATCGTTGATGATTTTCATGGTCGGTTGGATGCTCATTGTCTACTTCCCGCTCGCCCACATGGTTTGGGGGATCGATGGATTGATGAACGGCGTATGGAACGCCAACGCCAAGATCAAGGCCATCGACTTTGCTGGTGGCACTGTGGTGCATATGTCTTCAGGCTGGTCGGCCATCGTGCTGGCCCTCATCGTCGGCAAGCGCAAAGGCTTCGGTCACGAGAACTTCGCGCCGCACAGTCTCGTGCTCACCATGGTCGGCACAGGCATGCTCTGGGTCGGTTGGTACGGATTCAACGCCGGCAGTGCGGTGGCCGCGGACGCCATTGCGGCCAATGCCTTCATGACCACTACGCTCGCGGCAGCGGTGGCTGGAGCCACCTGGCCAGCCATCGAGTGGCTGACCCATGGCAAGCCCTCGGTGCTCGGTTTCTGCTCCGGTGTCGTGGGTGGTTTGGTCGTAATTACGCCCGCCGCAGGATTCGTTTCGGCGACGAGCGCGATTATCATCGGCGTGCTGGCGGGCGCCGTGCCGTACCTTGCTTGCACCAAACTCAAGAACTGGCTCGGCTACGACGACGCGCTCGACACCTTTGGCGTGCATGCCGTAGGTGGTACGCTTGGCGCGTTCGTGACGGGGATCTTTGCATCGGCAGAAGTCAACCCGAACCTTGCCACCAATCTGAAGGACATCGTCGGCAAGACGCTTTGGCTTGAGCAACTCAAAGCCATGGGACTTACGATGGCCCTGGCAATCGGTGCCACCGTGGTGCTGGGCTACGCACTGAAGGCGACGATTGGCCTGCGGCCTTCGCGTGAGGATGAAGAGACTGGCCTCGATCTCAGTGACCATGGCGAACGTGGCTACCATATGTCCGACGCGGCGTAGTTCGAGACTTGGGTTGGCCTGAGCGGGCTCCGTTCCAATAGGAACGGGGCCCGTTCTCATTGGGACCTGGCCCAACCCTCGACTGCACTGTTTCGCACTTGCTGGACCCCCGGGTTCGATGGGGCCGTTGGCCTACATACACATCGATTGCTCGCCTACGCCGTTACGGGGCCTCCCGCAGCACGATGAACCATCTCACGAAGTCTCCGACACTGGACCGAATGTCGCAATGAGTGTCGGACTCGTGTCAGATCTGGGACGATCATATGAAATCCAGCAAGCTATTTGCCTTCGCTTTCAGTTCGGCGGCTTCGATACTCCTAGTTGCGTGCGGTAACGACGCGAATACGCCTGGCCCATTGGCAGTCGGTGGTAGTGCTCCGGCTGGTGGTGGCGGTGGCGGCGCGGCGCCGCCGGGCTCCGGGGGTTCTACGAGCCAGACAAGTCCCACGGCGCAAACTGGCGGTGTGAACCCCACCGGCGGCACAACCAATACTGGTGGAGCCATCAGCGGTGTTGGTGGGGTGATTGCGGGCGGGACGAGTGCTGAAGGGGGCTCGGCCACGGGTGGTGCGTCTGTCGCGACTGGCGGCAAGGCGACGGGAGGGAGTTCCAATGCGGGCGGGGCCACGACGGGTGGTTCGACTAGCGTTGGGGGCCGCGCCACAGGAGGTTTGACGGCAACTGGAGGCAAAGCCGCAGGCGGCAACACCGCAACTGGCGGTAGGGTCGCGGGCGGAGCCAGCAGTGGCGGCGCAGCGAATGGAGGCGCCAGTATCGGAGGTGCTGTAACGGGAGGTGCTGCAACGGGAGGTGGCACGAGCACTGGACTTGCCAATTTCAGTTTCTTCGTTGCCAGTGAAGCCGTACTGATTTCATTGTCGGGCAGCGCCAAGGGATTTGGTGGTGATCTTCGCTACGGTGCGACAACTGGGCTGGCAGGTGCCGACAAAATTTGCGCAGCTATCGCGGAGAGGTCGATGCCTGGCTCCAGCGTCAAACAGTGGCGAGCCTTCTTGAGCATTGCTGCCAATGGTAGCGAAACCGCCGTCAACGCGATCGATCGGGTGGGCAGTGGCCCCTGGTACGATCGACTCGGGCGTGTCGTGTCGCTTACCAAGGCAGGGCTCGCTGCCAATAGGCCTACTGGGGCGGATACTGCCATCATCAATGATTTGCCCAACGAGGGCGGTAATCCCAATCATAGCCCGAACGGCACACAGGTCGACAATCACGACACTCTAACCGGCACAAACGCTTCAGGGCAGCTTGCCAGTACCTACGCAAATACCTGCAACAACTGGACGAGTGCGGTGAGCGCAACTGGCAAACCCGTGATCGGACACTCTTGGACTGCCAACAGTGGAACCAACTGGATCCAGGTTGGACATACGGGCGGCGGTTGCGCGCCAGGTGGTTCGCCGACAGGAAGCGGGCAAAGTGGGGAAAGCGGGACCGTTGGAGCTATGGGCGGCTACGGCGGATTCTATTGCTTCGCGCTGTCGCCGTAGTTCGATTGCGTTGGCAGACTTCGAATCGCAACTGCTCACGGGAAAGTGTCCAGCGGTACGGGCTTGACTGTTCAGATTACTTCACTCTTTTTCGTGCAGGAAGGCCAAGAGAGGTGGTTCGCTTGAGCTAACGGAGCTGATTCCCGTAGCGTTGGGATTGTCTATCAGGGCGAAGGAAGACTCCATTCTGCAACTTCGGTGCTCAGGTTGCCTCGGGAGCGACCGACTAACACGCAATGCGCCCCTGGGTGCGGTCCCTCCACCAGATGATTCAAAGCGAGCATTTCCAGTGAAAACCAGAATTTTCCTTCCTCTTTCCAGCGTAGGTCTCGGTCTGTTCTTGCTTGGTTGCGGCACGAACGATGCCGGGACCGGTCCCGAGTCGACCGGAGCCGGTGGCTTTACCGCCAATGGTGGAGCGGTTGGAAGTGGTGGCACCACGAACAGTGGCGGAGCCGTGGCCAGCGGCGGCACCTCGAATGCCGGCGGCGCAAAAGCAACCGGCGGCTCAACCAACGCGGGTGGTGTCACGAGCAGCGGCGGCGCTTTCGGTATTGGCGGCGCTTCGGACACCGGCGGCGCGAACGCTACGGGCGGAGTAGTCAACGCGGGTGGTACCACCAGCGCTGGCGGCGCTTCGAACACCGGCGGCGCGAAAGCAACGGGTGGCGCGAAAGCAACCGGTGGCGCAACCAACGCGGGTGGTGCAACGGCCACTGGCGGCGCGAAAGCAACGGGCGGCGCAAGCAACGCGGGTGGTGCAACGGCCACTGGCGGCGCGAAAGCAACAGGCGGTGTCACGAGTACCGGTGGCGCCGCGAGCGTTGGCGGAGCGACGGGCACCTCTGGCGCTTCCAGCACTTGCGCGAATTTCAGCTTCTTCGTCACGAGCCTGGTAGCGATTCGGCGTGAGTCCGCCAACACCGACGGCTTCGGTGGCGATCTAGGTGGCATCACCGGCGCGGACGAGATTTGTCGCCGCATTGCCGCTTCTTCCTTGGCCTGTGCGGGGCAGAAGACCTGGCATGCGTTCTTGAGTACGAGCACGGCCGGCGCCATCACGCGCATCGGCGCGGGACCTTGGTACGACCGCAACGGGCGCAAGGTCGCGAATACCACGACGGATCTACAAAATACTCGACCACTCAACGCAGACGCTGCCATCATAAACGATCTACCAAATGAGCTCGGTACACCCAATCACAGTCCAGATGGTACGACCGTTGACAATCATGACACCTTGACGGGCTCAAATAGCCAAGGTCAAATCTACGCCGCCAACGCAACCTGTTCTGACTGGACTAGTACCACTGCCACTGGAGGTCCAAGAGTAGGACACTCATGGCCTGGGGGGCCGTCGCAGCATTGGATGAATGCGATGAGTGCACCAGGGTGCGCTCGCGGCATCAATACCTCATCTCAGGGCAACGGTAACTGCACGAATTCCACCGGCGCAACCGTTGCTGGTGTCGGATGTGCAGGCGGCTACGGTGGATTCTACTGTTTTGCAACGACGCCCTGAGCGAATCGACGAAGGCGCTTGACACTCCGGAGCCGCTCCTCGCTGAGCGCTAGCCTTATGGCACCAAGGTTTTCGTAAGGCTAGCCACTGATCTTCTGCTCGTTCGTCGGCTCAAGCGTAGTGTCCACCCGGGACATAGACGCCGTCCCGGGTGTCTGCGGTTGCCGCTAGTTCAGTCTACGGAGTCGGTGCGCTGAGCGTGAAACCGTCCATACGACTGCCGTCGACGCGATAGGTATTCGCCGTCAGTTGCTGGCCGTCCACGTCCATCACCACGAGGTGAGGCACCGATTCGGAATAGATGGTTCGGGTGGGGTCAAAGCCGACGGGGTTATTTTGGGATCCGCCACCGCCGATGACTAGATACTGTACGCCTTCGACCACCGAGCGTTCATAGTCGTGGTCATGTCCGCTGAAGACCAGCTCTACACCTTTGTTTCGGAAGAGCGGATGCCAGTTGGCTATCTCCGAGGCACTCGAGCCGGTATTTCTGCCAGAACTGTAGACTGCCCGGTGGAAGAAGGCGACCTTCCAGCGAATGCTTGGATCGTTGTTGGCCTCGTCCAACGTGTTGCTCAGCCAAGTGGTTTGTGCTCCGGGGATGGCAATTTCGGTCGAAAGCCCGATGAATAGTGTGCTGTCGTACCGAACCGCATAGTACTCTTCATTTGCAGGAATTGAAGGCACCGCAAAGAAGTTGAAGTAGTTGGTGGGAGTGCCCGCGCTCAAGTCCGCGTTCATACTCTCGTGATTACCTCGAGCTGGCAAATAGATGGCGCTGCTCAGCAATGGTCGCTCGATGGCGAAGAAAGACTGCCAGTGGTTCAGCGCGGTGCCAGCATCCACCAGATCGCCGACTCGCACTACGACTGCTGGGTGGTGGGAGTAGGCACGGCTGACGATGTCGCGGTGCACGGCGTGTCCGTTCGGATCTTGACTATCACCGAAGGCAACGAATCGGAAGCGTTGGTCTGATCCAGAGCTGGTCGTGAAGCTAGTGCAAGTGTCGCATCTAGCGGGGCATCCAGGGGCGTATTCAGATCAACGGAGATCGTGATTTGATTGCTGGCATCACCCACAGTCGAGACAGTCGGACCTTTCGAAAGCGGCGCTGGACTGCCGGTGGCGGTGAGGTCATCCCAGTTCCAGATCGCATCTTCGACCACGAGATCCTTGCACTCAACCCTCAGACTGCGTGACGCCAGGGGCTCTCCCCAAGGCCCGACTTCCGTACTCTCGGTGCTGTCATCCCGCGTGTATTGGTAGGTTACGTTCGAACGATGGGGAAGAGCAACCTCGGTCGCCCAGGTGAGGGGAGCGGCTGCCGACAGCCAAACGGTACCGAGCGGTTGCGTGGCCAACAGGCGGACTTGGGCAGCTGCTGTGGCGGCCTCGGCGGTGGGTCCATGGACGAGGAACTTCACCTTGGCCGAATTGTTCGTGTCGTGGTCGTTGCAGTCGATACAGGACAAAATCGAGTCGTTGTCGGCGTCGACTTCACCAGTTGGATCGGCATCGGCTAGGCCGCTGCAGTCGTTGTCCCGGCCGTCGCAAAGCTCTCGGTTTCCAGGGAAGTTGTTCGGATCATACTCGTTGCAGTCCGCGCATGCCGGGCTTCCATCTTGGTCGGCGTCGGTCGCCTCATTGGGGAAGCTGGCCACGCCGTCGCAATCGTTATCTTTGCCGTCACAGACCTCGGGGTTGCCTGGGAAGCGCCGCGCATCGCCGTCGTCGCATTCCGCGCAGGCTAGGAAGCCATCGCGATCCGCATCTGCAGTCTCACCCGGGAAGTCTGCCGCGCCATCGCAGTTTTGGTCGAGGCCGTCGCAGATCTCCGGATTGCCGGGGAACTTACCGTCCATTCCATCGCAGCCCGCGACCGGCGTTGGAGCAGGTCCGGCGTTCTTAGGAGTGAAATTGGCGTCCTTCGTGAGCAGGATCTTGTCGAACTTGAAGCCATCCTCCCGCATCCAGACATTGACCGTGTGCATTCCCGCTGTATCCACCGTGATGCTTGCTAAGGCGTTCGACGTATTGGTCCTGCCCCAAGCGTAGGAAGTGCCAGAAACGTAGATTCTGCTCGCTCCAGCACCAACTGCGCCGTCAAGTCCGACGTGGCAAGTGTCGTCCGCGCCTGAATCCGCTTTGCCTCGCACCCACACATAGTATTTGCCCGTGGTGCTGAACTGCACGTTGAAGTCCAGTTGAGGACAAGTACTGAGGACAGTCTCGTTGAGCGTAACACCACTGTTCGGAACGGCGCGCATCATGTTGCCGGCCAAGGCCAGGGGATCTGCCGTCAGCTCCCAGCTATGGTCACTTCTCGGGGTATTCAGATTGAAGTTCTCGGCCTCAATGATCACCAATCCGCCGGCCTCGGTGAAGGTCTTGGGAACCAAGCAGCTTCCATTGCCCACATGTTGGCAAGTGCCGCCGTGGCAAGAGTCGTCTGAGCAGGAGTTTTGGTCATCGCAATCGAGCGGTGCCCCAGCGCAAACGCCACCGCCACAGACATCACTGATGCTGCAGGCATCGCCGTCGTTGCAGCTGGTTCCGTCCACGCTCGGTGGATTGCTGCAGACACCGTTGGTGGGGTCACAAGCGCCGGGGTCGTGACACTGATCCTGTGCAGTGCAGACCACCGGATTCGACCCGTTACAGCTCCCGGCCACACAGGCATCGGTTTGCGTGCAGGCGTTGCCGTCGTTGCAGATGGTTCCATCCACGCTCGGCGGATTGCTGCAGGCGCCGGTCGCGGCGTCGCAGACGCCCACGTCATGACACTGATCCTGTGCGTCGCATTGCACCGGATTGGCTCCGCTACATGCCCCGTTGACGCAGGTGTCCGTCTGCATACAGGCATTGCCGTCATCGCAGACGGTCCCGTTTGGTACCGGCAGGTGGACGCACCCCAAAGCTGGCTGACACGCGTCGGTAGTGCAGGTGGTAGCATCGGCACATTCAGCATCGGCCCGACAAGATAGGCTGATTCCTGCTTCAGGCGCGCAGAAAAGGCCTGACGGATAATCCGCGCTTTCATAGCAGCTCGGCTGTTCGGGGATGATGGCTTCGCAACACGCTTGATCACAGACGTCGAGACCGTCCCCGCCTTCGACCAGGTCGTTGGATCTGCCGCCCACGCTCACGTCATTGCCCACACCACCGACGAGGCTGTCAGTGCCGTTGCCGCCGATGAGAATGTCGTTGCCTTGCTCGCCGTTCACCGTATCGGCGCCGTTTTCTCCGACTAGGAGGTCGTCACCCTCTCCTGCAGTTAGCCAATCTGTGCCGTCGCCGCCCATTAGGGTGTCGCTTCCGGCGTCACCTTGGAGGATATCGCTGCCGTTGTCACCAGAGAGAAAGTCGTGTCCCTCGCCACCTTGGAGAACATCCTCGCCGTTGCCACCAGCGATTGAGTCGTTTCCTAGGCCACCGCGGAGATTGTCTTCACCGTTGTCGCCGGCAAGATTGTCGTCTCCATCCCCACCGTCGAGCTCGTCGCTGGCGTTTCCGCGTTGCAGGCGTATCCTTGCCCTGTCCGCCGTCAAGATTATCGCGACCGTTGTCGCCGCTCAGTTGATCGTCACCGCTACCGCCGAACAGCCAATTCTCGCCATTTCTGCCTTCGATGACGTCATTGCCTCCGAGCCCGAGGATACAATCATCCTCGTTAGTGCCCAACAGATGGTCATTACCCTCGGTTCCGAGCACGATGTTCGTGCCGGCAGGGCAAGTCGAAGTGTCGACCAACGCTTGGCTTCCGCCCGCGACTTCTTCGTCGATAGCTTGCCCGCCGCAACCGATCGCTTGCAAGGCCAGGAGTGAATAAAATACAGAGCGAGCGCAACTGTGGTGCGCCAGCTCCCGTGCATGAGTCCGGGACAGCTTCATGATACCCTCTCTTCTTTGGTGTGTGCTCAGAGCACAAATTGGAGTGCCATCGAATCGCAGCAATAGGTCAAGACTTGTACCAACTGCGGCACAGCCTGGAGCGAAACTCCTTCGGTTCCTGGATACACAACTACACTCACAGGTCCCGTTGGATGGGCTCTGTTGTCGAGGCTTCTAACTAACAGGTGCGAGGGCAATCCCCTGCACCCACGTCAAGCCGGCGTCTATCCCGTTTTTGGGTGCTTGAGGCGCAACGTGCGGTTCCTTTTCGTACGGTTCGACCGCAGGTACCCATTGAACGCACTCGGCGCTCCGGTTGTCCAATTGGCGGCCGTCCCACACCAGCAAACATCCGCGTGCGCTGAGAATCTAAGCAGAGGTGGACTAGTTCGGGTCACACTGAAACTTCGCCTGTGGCTCCGGGTTCGACTGGTTAGCGAAGTATTGGTCGGCGGGGCTTGGCTCCGTGTTTTTTGCCAATTACCACTGAAGTTTGTACATGTTTGGCGGCACAGCCTGTGAACGTACACAAAGCGGACGTAACCGAAGTTGGGTGTGCGCATTGGTCGATGACCCGGGATCCCATGCCTAGGAAATGTAGTTTGGCGCAGGCGCTGTTTGCAGAGCGGAAGCGGCTGACTTAGCCAACTGTATGGCGACTAGCCTTAGCCATATCGAAACGTGTAGCACTTGCAGAACGTCGCCAAAGTGCCCGCGATCAAACAGCTTTACGATCCCCCTTCTGCCTTGCCGCTGACCGAAGTCCTTGCTGGCGCTGATGGCCAAATTAGCAGTATCCAGCGGCTGGCTGCAAGCCAGCGGCAGCACAATCGCCGTCACTGACGCCATGTCGGCTGCGGTCGAAGGTGTCCGAGAAGTGTTTGGGTCCTATGGGTTGTGGCGCTGCAATAACTTCGACTGGACGCCTTCCAATGGTTGCTAACCGTGCGGCTGAAGGCGAAGTGGAGGACCTGGCACTGCACGAATCAAACGGATCAAGAACCTTACGCTTGACACGACGGCTTCGGTAAGATGTTCCTTGGCGTCGGTGTTCGTGCTTCGTCATCGTGCCGACGGGACAAGCACAAAGCACCAGGAGGGGGAACCATCACAGATCGGGAACCGCCTCGGTGAAGAACGCTAGGCGCCGAACGCTGGCAATGCCGCCAATCTGTGTAAAATCGCCCCCTAGCACGAGCGTGGCTGCGCCGGTCATCGGATCGGTGAAATCACGGATGCGCCATACGCCGAAGAAGCCTTGGCCACTGGTACTGTCCAAGGTGGGAAGCCAACAGTTCTGCAGATTCGCTTCGGTGTTCTCGCAAGGCAATCCGGCATATGCCGATTCGACTTCCAGAGTTCCCGTGGCTGCGTCGAGGGCCGCGACCTTATACGGATCGGGCTCGGCGAACATGCCGTCGTGGAAGCCGAAATAGACGTTGCCGCGAAGGAAGTGTAAACCTTGGACATTGCCGCCGACACGCGGGCCCTGCCACAACGCACTGCCACGTGTGCGCGCATTGGCGTCAAAGGCCATCACGCGGTTGGATGTGCCACCCACTGCCGCAAAAAGGCGATTGGACACCGGATCGATGTCGAGCTCCATCACCTGCTGTCCTCCGGTTGAGTACGGCGTTCGCAGCGTGCCCGTCAAGGTCAAAGACGCTAGATTGTAGGTGCGGGTCTGAATCGTCGTGAATGTCCCGCCGACATACACACTGCTCGCCGTAGCCAAGATGGCATCGACGTACCCACCCGAGACTCCCTGCGCGAAGCGACTAGCGTCCAGATCACCACTGTCGGGCAGAAGTGCGGCCATTCCGAGTCGATTGTCGAGGGGGCTATTGATCTGGGTGAAGTTGCCACCGACCAAGAGGCGAACCAAAGGTGGCTCGCTGCCAATGTCGGTGACGATTGCTAGCGCACGCACCCCGCAGTTCGTTTCCGGATCCAGTTGCCCTTCAACGTGGGCGGCAAACAGTCGCTTGACTGCGCCAGTGGTCAGGTCGAGCGCTGCGAGCCGCTTCTTCAAGCCCAATCGAGTGAACTCACCTCCGACGAATAGTGACGTCCCGTCCGTAGCAAGAGCCAGCACTGTACCGTTTGGTTCGGCAGAAAATGTCGGTTTCAGATCCCCAGCCAGATCGAAGGCCGCTAGGTTGTTTCTAGTCGAGCCGGCTTGGGTCACCCGAAAGTTACCACCGACGTAGATCGTATCGCCGTGGATGAGTATGCTGCGAACCGTGTTGCTGTACGTGGAGAATGAGCTACTGCCAGCAAGCGGGATCTCGCGAAACGGTACCGGCACACCGATGGCGTGAGAACCAATGCCGAGCAAGCCGAGACCGACCGACGTGCAAAGTACCGCCGTTGCAAGTCCGCGTTGTTCGAGCGCGCGGCGCCACCCGCCGTGCGCTCTTCTAAGGTGTGCTTTGGCCATTTTGGTCATCGCCCCAGCACTCGATGCTGCCGTCTGCCATAATTCCGCAGCTGTGTTCATATCCCGCAGACACATCCAAGAATCTTCCGCCTGGCGGTGATGCTTGTCCCTGCGTCGTATCGCCCCAACATGAGATTGAGCCGGTTCGGGTAAGGCCGCAGGCATGACGACCCCCGGCGGTCAATTGCGCGAATTGACTGTTTGGTGGTGAAGTCTGGTGGCTTCCGCTGGCTCCCCAGCAGACCGCAGAGCCGCTCGCGCGCAACCCGCAACTGAAGTCGAGTCCGGCAACGATTTGTACAAAGGTGCTGCTAGGTACGTTGTTTTGGCGAGCCTGATTGTCACCCCAACAGAACCCAGTGCCGTCCACGCGGAGAGCGCAAGTGTGAGCGTAGCCGCTGGAAATCTGCACGAAGCGATCCGTGGGCGGCGTGCTTTGACCATCGGAGTCCGAACCCCAGCAGAAGACGAGCAAATCGGGACGAATGCCGCAGACGTGGTCCGCCCCGGCGCTGATGGTCATGAATGCTTCGGGTGGCACTGCCTGTTGAAGCGCCCAATTGTCTCCCCAACAGGTAACGCTGCGATCCGTCAGCAGG
Source organism: uncultured Polyangiaceae bacterium (assembly GCA_964454965.1). Classification (GTDB taxonomy): domain Bacteria; phylum Myxococcota_A; class Polyangia; order Polyangiales; family Polyangiaceae; genus FEN-1139. Next base: position 228,213 of record CAYVXY010000016.1, read on the forward strand.
CCGCAACTAAAATCGATGCCGGAGACTACCTGCAGAAATGGACCTGCGGGGGCAGCGCATTGGCCACGCCAGTTGGCTCCCCAACAGCGCACGTCGCCGTTGCTCGAGCGGGCACAGCTATGATAGTTGCCGTTCGCTACCAGTGAATTGAGCGAGCTGCAGCTGGTGCCACTGCCGACCCAACCAGCCTGACACCCACAATAGGCGCTCCCGCTGGTGTTGACGCAGGTCGCGTTGGGATCGCAACTCAGTGCTCCGGTGGCGCATTCGTCGATGTCGGTGCAGATCCACCCGTCCCCGACGAACCCCGCCTTGCACGCGCAGGCGAATCCCCCAGGCTCATTCGTACAGTCGGCGTTGGCGTCGCAGTCATGGGTTAGTTCGGCGCATTCGTCCACGTCGGCGCAAGTGACACCATCGCTGAGGAAACCCAACCCACAGTTGCAGAGAAAACTCCCGGCGGTGTTCTCGCAAGCGCCGCCAGCTCCGCAGCGTTCACTTGAACTTAGACACTCGTCGATGTCGACGCAACCATTCACAGCGTCGCCCGTAAAACCGAAAGGACAGGGGCCACAGCTCCAATCACCGGGCTCGTTGCTGCAGAGAACCAATGAATCACAGCCGCCGTTATCGGTTGCGCATTCATCGATATCGAAGCAACCGGTCTTGCCGTCGCCCGCGTATCCTGCCGGACAAGGGCCGCAGGACCAGGTTTCGGCGTTGCTTATGCACGCAACCATTGGATCGCAACCGCCGTTGTCAACGGCACAGGGACCACCCTCAGTTTCGCATTGCGTGCCGACGAATCCACCAACGCAGTTGCAGGTCGGCTGCGGTAGCTCATTTGGGCTGCATTGCCCACCATTCTCGCAAGGATTCGGATTGCAACCGTCGTTCCGGAGCTCCGGCGTTTCGGTCGAAGCCGCGCCACCCTCCGCGATGTTGCTAGCGACTGTGCCACTTCCGGCAACTCCAAGGCCGCTTCTTCCTGCCAGCGAGTAGATCTCGGTTCGAGAATTCTTGGGTAGTCCCTGCTCGCCGTCGCCGCAGGCCACGACGAGGCTCGGCAAACAGACAAGTGCCAAGGCTAGAGGTCTGAGAGACGACGGCATGGATTTCCGCGGCACGATTGGCTTCGGCGCCCTACACTCGAAATTGGATTCGCGAGCCCTCCGCTCGCGAATCGAACGGAGCCAATCACTATAGGGAGCCGGCGATTGTTCGCAATTGGAAACCGCGGAGAACGCATTGGGTGACCTTTGCGCAAATGGCGACGGCGTTTTGGATGATTGTGGGCTTTTTGGCCGGTTCGGCGTGAGCCTGGCTGGAGCCGTTCCGGCTGCGGCGGTATTGCCGACACCCGACTTTCGCCCGCATATCCCCAGTGTCGATTCCGGCTCTTCCGTTTGCACGACGCTACAAACTAAGGAACGAGACCTTGCTGCTGGGGATCGGCAATTCGTGTAGTCGAGCGAACAGCGCCGAGCATGTCTCAACCGAGTCCTGGTTGCGGTTTCGAGTTGTCGAAGGACCCGAGCTTGCTGGAGTCGGCGGCTTCGAAGGAGCATCACGACGGCGGCAGTGTTAAAGGCCAGGCGCGCGGCATCCTCACTCATGCAAATGTGAAGGAGTCGCAGTTCTGCTGCGAGGCAATTCACGAGATTGGCATTGGACGCCTAGACTACAGGTCTTGCGGCAACTGTTCGACCATATATTATCGATAGCTCGCACTACTCGAGGCCGATTTCATGCAAAGCTGTCCGACGTTCCGCGTCTTCTGGATCCCCACGCTATGCCTAGTTGGCTGCAGCTCGTCGAGCTACACCAGCGTCATCAACGACGAGCAAGGGGGCACTGCCGGAAGAACCTCGACGGTCGCCACTGGAGGCAAGCTTGGCGGGAGCGGGGCTGGAGGTAACGCTTCCATGGGCAAGGCCGGCGATGTGTCTGACATGGGGGGCTCGGCGGGACACACCCAAACTGGCAGTGCGGGTGCAACTGTCGCAGTTCATGAGGGTGGCTCAAGCGGGACCATCGGTGTTGCCGCCGGAACTGCAGGCAGCGCAGCCATTGCCAATGGGGGTGGTGCGGGTAAAGCCCTCAACGGCGGCAGCGCAGGTGTTGCGTCTGGTGGCAGCAGCAGCGGCGGCACCACTCCGAGCGGTGGGGCGAGCGCTGGCGGCGTTGCAAGCAATGGCGGCACCACTGCTGGCGGCGGCGTCAGCACTGGTGGAGTGACGACTGGTGGCAGGAGCACTGGAGGCGCAAGCACTGGAGGCGCAAGCACTGGAGGCGCGGGCACTGGAGGCGCGGGCACTGGAGGCGCGGGCACTGGAGGCGCGGGCACTGGAGG
>CAYVXY010000016.1:230665-269608 GCA_964454965.1 uncultured Polyangiaceae bacterium
CGCACCCCTTGACTGTAGCGGAAACGCGGCCAGCTGGACTGGCTGTCGTGGGTCGGGTTGCACTGCCTGCGCTGAGTTGGTTGCCGAATACGGACTCTATTTCGTACACAACCGCAACTGCAGCATCAATACCACTTGTGGTGGCGGAGGGTATGCACTCTGCAGCACCAACTGCCCCGCCCCCGCGGAAATCGATCGCTACGGCGGATTGGAATGCGCTGGCGCGACCGTAGGAGGGTGGAGCGGCTGCCGTGCCAGCGGTTGTCTCGTCTGCGCGGAAAAACTTGTGGGCTACCCGCGCTACTTTGTCAACCACCCCGATTGCGCCAGAAGTGACACTTGTGCAGGGTCGTTTGCAACTTGCAGTTCATCGTGTCCCGCGCCCACGGCCGCGGACCAGTAGCAGTCGCTGATCGTCGAAACGCGGGCCGTTGGTTCAACGACGTACTCCCCGATGGCAGGGCTCTGATCGTTCAGCAAGAACTCCTGCCGAAGGTTTTCAAGCCGAGAGTCGTGATATTCCAAAGCATGGAAACGGTGGGGATGGTTATGAGCTTTCAGGGCCAAGCGCTACAGTTCCTTGGGCATATCAGCGACGGAGCCATTACGTTTGAGCAGGCGAACAATCAACCGGAAAGCCCGGTTGTGGGCAGTTTTCAAGGGCGCCTCTTGCAGATTGGCTGCTTGAACTTGATTCGTCGGCATGCCTTCTAGGCAGTGGGCGCGTCTGTGGCGTCCACTGTGTCGGTTCTGATTGATCGAGTCGTCATCTGTTCTCGGTGCGCGACCACGTCGCTTCGACAAACCGCCGTAGTTGCGACGAACCGACCAAAACGGCCAGGGAATTTCTCCGGACGTCACTGCACGTCTCTGCGAACGCCGATCGCTGAATCCCCCCTAGTCGGGAGTCGCGATTCGGCTTAGGATTTGCAGTTCGAGGCCATCGCATGAAACGAATCGGGATCTGCGCTTTGGTATTCGGGCTCGCAGGCACGCTTAGCGCGTGCGGTTCTGACGAGACAGCATCGAACGGGCCTGTCGCGGCGAGCGGCGGCGCCTCGAGCAATGGGGAAGGTGGCACAGGCACGTCGATCAGCGGCGCTAACGGTCGCGAAACATCGAACGGTGGCTCTGTTGGAACCAGCGCTGGTGCAAGCGGTGTCGACGGTGGTTCGATGGCTAGTGGAGGGACGAGCAGTGGCGCATTGCCGGAGGGCAATAGTGGAATTGCTGCTCGATACCCGGGCGACATTGGTATCGACACCGATTCGGCAGTCATCTTTGCCGATGACTTCGAGCGCTACACCCAAGCCTCCGAGCTCAATCAACGCTGGGACGCGGTCTATCAGAATCAGTACGTGGGGCTTACGGTTCTGGCTGCCAACGTCTATGCAGGAAAGAAAGCTTTGGAGTTTACGCTCCCGCAACAGACGGCCGAGCTGAGCGACGCAACGGACAAGGTCGTGAGCCCCGAGCAGGACCTGCTCTTCTTGCGCTACTACGCGAAGTTTCAGCCACCTTACGATGTGGTCGGTTCCAGCCACAATGGCTCGAGTATTTCCGCCCACTACTTCATCAACGGCCAGGCCACGCCCGGTGTACCCGCCAACGGGACGAACAAATTCCTGGCGAACCTCGAGAATTGGCGTGGGGATGCCGCAACCGCTTCGCCAGGTCTGCTGAATATCTACATCTACCACCCGGAGCAGCGCAGCCAATGGGGCGACCACCTGTTCCCAACGGGCTTGGTGATGCCGAATACGAGTGCGGCGTTCGCCTTTGGTTCGGGTTTCATCAGTCGACCCGAAGTGATCCCTGAACTCGATCGCTGGTACTGTTACGAGTACATGCTCAGGGCCAACACGCCGAACCAACGCGACGGACGTATCGCGGTCTGGCTCGATGGCAAGCTGACCGCCGATTTCCCGGGGCTGCGTCTGCGCGATGTGGCAGAGCTAAAGATCGATCGCTTCGGGCTCTCGTTTCACATCGGCTCGAACCCCAACGGTCAGTCGAAGAAGTGGTACGACAACGTCGTTGCCGCGACCTCGTACATCGGCCCGCTTCTCAAGCCTTGAGCTTTCCCACTACCGCCGCTCCAAGGCACCAATGTCCGGGGCCTGGCCAGCGTAGTCGTCGTTGATGCCTGGCACATGGACGCCGCGGTCGACGAGGGGGCTCGCTGCGCTTGGCGTGAAGTCTGCCGTGGAAGGCGCCACGAAGGCTGGCGCGGCGCTGATACCATGGATCTCTTGGGCCGTGGCGGCGGTGATGTCGGGGATGGTCGTTAGGTGGGTGTTGGTTAGCCCGTCCCAGTACACTAGATAGTCGCTGCCGCTACGCCACAGATCGTCGTAGTCCATGTCGACGGGTTGGGTGGGGTTCGCGTTCTGCATGGCGTGCAGCGTCCCTGCCCAGACGTTGTTGCGGCCGTAGATGAGCTGCCAAGTGCCGGGGCTCATGATTCGGAAACCGTCATTGTCGGCGCGTTGTGCATCGGCAGTGTTGTGGAATAGATACATTGCTCCGGAGGCGCCGTCCCCGCTATTGAACTTGAAAGGCAGACCGGTGTATGCGGCCTCACTGTGTCCGGCCCCGGTTAGGTAGATTTGATTGCGCAGGCAGTAGACCGGGCCACCAGCGACAGGTGCCAACGAGATCCCGGAAAGTGTGTCGTGAAATCTGTTGCCCCACAGACGAACATTGGCGCAGCGGCCGTCGGTCTCGACTCCGTCGTCGCCGAGGTTGTAGCTTTCATTTTCGTAGAAGTCGGTTTCGTTGGTCACGGCAGCCGACTCCTTGGGACAGATCCCGAGACCATCGAAGTTGTCGTGGAACTTGTTGCGACGGATCACCGTTCCACGGCCATCATCCGGGCTGAAGAATCGAAGGCCGCCGGTCTCGAGGTTCCCCTCGGCCTTGACGTCCTCCCAGGTCCAATTGAAGATGGTGTCGGAGAACTCATTGCCCTCTATCACGTTGCGATGGGTGGCACCCTTCAGTCCAATGCTAAGGTCGTTGGTGATGAACCGGCAGCCTTGGACCAGATTATCGCTGCCGTCGCGGATGTAGATCCCTTTCGCGTAGTCCCCTTGGCCATAGTTCTGGATCGTAAGGTTGATGATGTAGACGAAACTGCCGGTGATAGTAAACGCGGTGTTGTAGCGAGAGACGGCCATTGTGGTAGACGTCGGATTGGCGCCACCCGCGAGATGCACACTGAGCGCGGTGGCGTTGGCGAAGAGCCCCGGCGTGTTAGTGGCAGATAGGGCCGTCAATGAAGCAAGATCGGCATATGGGTACAGGCGAGCGCCGTTCGCAGTGACGAGGTGGGGGTTGGGCCGGCTCACGGTAGTGCTGAAGACGCCGCTGCCTTGGCTGGTCCAGGTGAAATTGGCCGGATCGGCGCCGTCAAGGATCGCGCCTTTCATGCCGCGGATCGCGATGGGGGCTGCACGCGTACCCGAGCGCGAGATGGTAAGCTCTCCTGCGTAATAGGTCCCAGCGCCAAGCTGCACTTCATCGCCCGCCTGTGCCTGGCCGATTGCATACGACAGCGCGCAGGGAGCCGCCGTCGAGCAGGCCGTGCCGGATCCATCGGGGCTGACGGCAAGTGTGCGCGTCGCCGGCGGTACAGTAATTTCGTCGCGGGTTGATGCCGTTGCTCCCACCCACCCAGTGTCGAGTGGCAGGCCATCGGGATCGGTGTAGCGAACTCGGACGTCGTAATCGGTCCCAGGTGTGAGCCAAAATAGGCTACCCACGAACCTAGATGCGTCAACGCGCGTCAGCGGGAAGCCCTGTGCGTACTCACCGACTCCCGAGACACGATACTCGAGGTTCGCCACGGCGTTGCTGTTGGCATCGCTGCCCGCAGGAAGTGTCGCGATTGCGCCCATGGCGTGAAAGGTTCCATAGAGCTCAAGCGACCCGAGCATCGGCCCAGTGACACCGTTCGAGCCCGCGACGCCACCCCCGCTTGTGGCGCCGCCAATGGCCTCTTTGCCCCCGGAGCCGGTCCCGCCATGACCCTGGTCGTTCACGACGGGGCCTTTTGAATCGCTGCCGCAAGCTGAGATGGAGACGGACACAGCAGCCGCTGATACCAAGAGTCGAGAGCAGGTGATCGCCGACATGGAGCCCCTCCCTGGGGAACGATCATCCTACCGCAAGGCGGTTCATGAGATCCATTGGCTGGAGCTAAGCAGCCTATTGGGAACGCGAAAGTGCGCGCAACTTAGTGCCTTTCACAACGACAGTCCGCCTTGCCGCAGATGTGGATTCGATGCGCCTGCTGTAGGCAAGACTGCTAGCGGCAACTGAGATGCTCGCCAATTGCATGCTCCAGCGCCTCGCTTACTGGCACGAGAGGCAGCCGCACCTCGGAGCTTGCGATCAATCCATGTGCGAACAGGAGGTACTTGATCGGTGCGGGATTGGGCTCGGCGAACAGAAGAGATATGGCACGGGCAAGCGGATGCCACAGCACACGTGCGGCAGAGTGGTCGTTTGCCTGCACCCGTCTCCACACTTCCACGAATTGGGCCGTGGCGTGATGAGCCGAGGCCAAGAAGCCGCCGTGCGCTCCGAGCGTCAGCATCACGTAGAACAGCGCATCTTCACCCGTGAGAATGGCAAAGTCTCGGGGGGGATCGGCGAGCAGGTCCATGGATTGCGAAAGATTGCCGCAAGCGTCCTTCAGCCCCACGATGTTGCGGCGCTCTGCGAGAGCGCGAATCGTGCTGTTTTCCATGTTCACCCCGGTGCGGCACGGAATGTTGTAAAGCACGATCGGCAACGACGTCGCGTCTGCCAGCGCCTCGAAATGCGCACGGATCCCGGCTTGACTGGGGCGAACGTAGTATGGACATACCGAGAGCAGGCCGTCGACGCCGAGCTCTTCGAGCGCCTGCGCTAGAGCGATCACCTTGCGAGGATCTGGACCCCCTGCACCGACCAACAGCGGCACCCGGCCTGCCGCGGCATCTTTGGCCACTCGCGCGATCTCGAGATGCTCCTCGGGGGACACCACTGGACATTCGCCGGTGGTCCCGAGCGCCACCAGGCCCGCGACGCCTTGGGCGACTAGATGCTCGACCAAATTTCGAAGCGATGCCTCGTCCACTCGACCCTGGCGAAATGGCGTCACCAAAGGAACCCACACGCCTGCTATTTGCACGGTTCTTCTCCCAGTCGCGGATGCAGTAGGCATCCATGGGTAACTATTGAGGCCGGCGGGTGCGCCCGTCCAATGATGGTTTCCGATGGCAGCCATCGAGACCACCGATGGCGCAATGATGGACCGCCTGAGCGTGGATGAAGTAACCTCTGGCGCCCATGGAGCTGTATCAGCTCAAAACCTTTCTGGTCATTGCTCGAACCGGGAATCTGACGCGTGCAGCTGCCGAGCTCCACGCCAGCCAACCCACGCTCAGTGGACAGCTCAAGGCGCTCGAAGATGAACTGAGCGTGACACTCTTCGTGCGCACACCACGTGGAATGGAATTGAGCCTGGCCGGGAAGCGGCTGCGCGACAAGGCGCAGGAGGTCACCGACCGCGCGACCGAGCTGGCCGTCTTGGCTGCGTCTTTGGCTCACGACTCGCCGGCTCGCTGCCGAGTGGGACTGAACACCACCGCAACAGCATTGCGTCTACCTCAGCTGGTCGCGATTCTGGCAGGGACGGCTCCGCGACTGAGCCTCGAGCTGCACCAGGGCCAGACGAACACGATCATCGAAGATGTAGCCCGTGGCGAACTCGACGCAGGTTTCTTCTTCGGTCGTTGCGCTCAGGCAGGTATTGCGAGCTCCAGACTTGCCGAGGTCGAGCTCGCCATTGTCGGCCCAGCTGCATGGAAGCGCGCTCTGACACGCGCCTCGTGGGAAGACCTGATGGAAAAATCGTGGGTACTGCCGCCCGAGACGTGCCCGTTCTACGGCAAGACGCGTGAGCTGCTGCTCCCACTCGGCAGGTGGCCCAGCGACCGTGTTATTGCCGACGATGAGGCAACCACGCTTGATTTGGTTCGCGCCCAAGCCGGCATCGCACTGCTGCCTGCCTCTATGGTCGAAGGGGAGAAGGGCGTGCACATCGTGCGCCGCACCCAGACCCAGATTGAGCTCGCTTTCGCGTGGCAGGGTGCGCGAAGCGAAGCCTCACAACTTCGTCCGGTGCTGCGCGCACTCGGCCAGATCTGGCAGGGGATGTCCTTGCCGCGTTAGCTGCGGCAAATTCAAGCCCATGTTCAATTGTCAACTGGCGGTTGATTTGAGGGGGGAGGTTCGATGAGTTTGACAGCGGCATCTGACTTCGGCAGAAACGTTACTTCATGAACTCTCGAGACAGTCACTTTGCCACCCTCGCGTTTGTTGTCGTCCTAAGTCTTCCTGCTTTCGCAGTTACTGCCTGTGGGCCTCGTGCTTCCGCGACGGCAGGTCCCGCAACGGCTCAAGCGGGGTCGGAAGATCCCGACGACGAGAAGGAGGCAGAATCTGACGCTGACACTGAAGCGAAGGAGGCTCCACCTACCGAGGAGGAGGTTCGTGCGGCTCGCGACAAAGCTGACGTGGATCCCTTTAGCCAGTCCGACGCGGAGCCCAAGGAAAGCGCAGAGCCCGAACGGGACGAGAAGGGTCACAAGAAGCTAAAGGCTCCGGACAGCAATCGGGAGCCCCTGCTCAAGAAGCCCCCGGCAAAGCCCAAGGCCGGCAGCTCGCGGTCCCCCTGACAGGGAGCGTCACGTCACGAGGCGACCCTCGCGGATCTCCCAGACGCTGTTCGTGCAGCTACGAGCGAATGCGGGATCATGGCTGACAATCAGCAGCGCACCTGGATACGCAGCCAATGCAAGCTCCAATCGCTCGATGGATTCGAGATCCAAGTGGTTCGTCGGTTCGTCCAGAACGAGAGCCCATGCGTGAGTGGCCAGGCCAAAGGCCAACTTGAGTTTGCGCGCTTCTCCTGGGGAGCATGTCGCCGAGCCGATGAGCCTGTCCGGATCCACGCCCAGGGCCGCCAGGATGGCCATGATGCGGCCGCGCTCGGTTCGCGGCAGCTCGCGGGAGCTGGCCGTAAGGCTGGCTACCTGTTCGGCATCCAACTCCTGTGGAAGATAGAGGATCTGTTCTTGCGATGCCGTCGAGCGCAAGAGTAATGCCTTGAGCAAAGTGGTCTTGCCAGCACCGTTGCTTCCCTTGAGGTGAACACGCGCATCGCGCTCGAGTGCCACACAGGTATTGCGCAGGATGATGCGCTCGCCCGCCTGGACGTCTTCGCCAGTGAGCGACAGAATACGTCGCTTTGGTGCGGGCTGGTAGTCGACGAAGAGGCTACGACCAAGGGTCTTGTCCACAACGAACTCGGGAACCATTTGGCTGACCCGTGTCAGTTCCGTTGACATGACGCTGATGCGTCGACTGATGCTGGCCTCCCCGTTGGCAGCGCGGCCGGTCTGCGCAAACGAGCTGCCGTCGTGATCATGGATGCTCTTCATGCGTGTGCGTGCCGAGCGTTGCTTATGGGCCGCTTGCCTGTCGCGATTGGCAGCGCGGATGCGCTTCTCCAGCTCCTGTTCGCGCTGGCGTAAATCTTGACGGAGCCCTTCTGCGCGTTGGGCTTCGGCATGCCAAAGGGAACGAGCTTCGGAGTAGCGAAGGGGCAACGTTGCTACCTTGCCAGCGTGAATGCATAACGTCGCCCGAGTCAAGGTGTCTAGTAGTGCGCGATCGTGGGATATTATGATGCCGACCCCGCGAAACTGACTCAACGCACGAACGAGATGTTCTCGGCCTTCCTGGTCGAGGTGATTGGTGGGTTCATCGACGATGAGGACGTCGGGGCGGGTGGCTAGAACTGCCGCGATTTGCCAGCGTTTGCGTTCCCCGGCGGAGAGCTGGTCGAAGTGTTCGAACGTTGCGAGTTCAAGTCCCAATAGGCCGCGCTGTCGGCTGCTTTCTCGGTCATTGCTTGCCGCAAACCGAGCGACATCTGGATCCACGTGATCCAGCTCTTGGCGACAGATGACGACCTCAGCATGCCTTGGTTCGAGCCGGAGACGCCCTCGGGTAGGCTGCAGTTCGCCCGCAATGAGCTTTGCCAGGGTGGTCTTTCCCATACCGTTGGCACCGACTAATCCGTACCAACCCGGGGACAGACGAAAATCTATGTTGTCCAAAATGAGCACTCGGTCCAAATAGGAAAAACCGAGCCGCTCTGCGCAAACTGACGGCACACTCACTCCTTCTCGCGGACTATTCCGCGGCCACGTAGATTGAATCGATTCGTGTTAGGAGCGAACTTCCATAAGAGCGCGGACGCAATTGCGCCGCGCAAGGGCAAACCTATCACGCCGCATCGAGATGTCTAGGGTCTCGGTAACCAACCCTTGCCTGATGGAGTTGCTCCCGAGCGTTGTGGCCGCGGCGGACCAGCAAAATCACTTTGGAATCCGCGCGACAGTGCAATGGGTCTTGGGGCAACGTGAGGGCAGAGTGGCGTATCAGGATGCGGCCCCGGGTCTGTGCGGGTCAGGTGTTAACCGACTGTGACCGTACGGACTGATGGATCGAGTCAGCAGGAACGAGGAGGTAGGATGTTTCATTGAAGTGCGCTCGGTTGCCGGCGGCGATTTGCTGCCTGAATTGGGGCACCTCAGGCGACAATCAACGCTAGCGAATTGCGTCCGGACACTTTGAATCTTCGTTGCATGGTCACAGACGCCGGGGAATTCTCGATGCAACGGTTCTGGCTGTGCCCGATTCTTTCAGTTGCGCTGTCGATTCTGAATGGAGAGCATCATGGGATATAGGAATCTATCGATTGCTGGCCTCGTCATCACCGCATTATCGGCTTGTGGCGGCAACGATCCAGGTGCTCCTGCAGGCGCGGGTGGGGCCGGTGCGCAGAACGGCGGTGCTGTAGGCAATGGTGGTGCGGGTGGCAACGGCAGTCAGACGGAACTGGGGGGGGCGAATGCCACGGGCGGCACGACAGTGGTAGCGAACAACGGCGGGTCGAGCGCAGGCGGTGCGGTCGTTGCCAGCTGCTCCAGAGCGGCTGGCTCTTGCACGGCGCCGAGCGCAAAGGTTACGGACGTGAGCCTTGGGATCGCAGTCACCGGCTACGGACGCGAGGGCGACACCGAAGTATTCCCGATGGCGATTGCGTCCATGCCGTCCGGCGGTTCGCGCCTTGCTTGGATGGGCACAGACAAGAGAGTAAACGTCGCGCAGCTCGACTGTGACGATAAGCTCGTCGGAACACCGCTCAGCTTCCCCGCCGTAGATCTCCAAGACATCATTGCTGACGACAATGGCGGAGTCGTCTTGCTCACGCGCGATGCGACCAACGGTGGCACTGACAATTGCGGGACCGGCACCTTGTGCGGCGGTACTTCGAGTCCTTGCCGCACCATGTGGATGGTGCGGTTCAACAGTTCCGGCACGGTAGAGTGGGAGACGCAGGTCACCAATTTGAGCGATAGTCTGGCAGGTTATCAGAATGGGGCCCGATTCATATGGTGGTATCAGCACCATGGGCGACTTGCCTTCAGCGGCACGAACTACGCGGCCTTCTTCGGAGTCGCGATTACCGTCAACAACGGAAGCTGCGTGGACATCCACGAGGGTGATCGTCTGCAGATTGTGAGCTCCAGCGGAGCGCTTGTGAGCAGCGGCAGTCTAGCCGTGGGCATGAGCCATGCTTGGACCTCTCGCATCCTGTGGGATTCACGCTCGAACAAGTTCATGGCGACGGACGCAACGGACAATAACTGTCGAATTGCTATCCCGAACGGAGCCGTAACCATTGCCGCCGGAGCGTGCGATGGGACCTTGTTCAATGGCGATGTCGTGATGGCCAGTACCGGTGGCTACTGGAATGCCTGGAGCCAAGGTGGAGCCATCAGGCTAGAACACTTCACTACGGGCGCTTCGGACAAGACCATCTCGAACGCCGGCAGCTCGTCGCATCCGCATCTCGTGTCCTTGGGGGCCAATAACATGCTCCTTACCTGGCAGTCGGGGACGAGTGTGGCCGCACAAGTACTCAGTTCTGGCGCCAACGCCGAAACCGTCGGATCGCAGTTCACCATCGCGGTGAGTGACCACGACTTCGGAGCTTGGAAGTCTTACGCGGACGGCAGCGCCGCCTATGCCGCGTTGGGGAGCAACAATACGTCGATCAGAGTCGCTCGCGTCATGCCCTGCAACTAGCGGCGAGACTACGCAGACTGCCTGCCATTGGCCCAGAGCCGCGACGACGAGCGCTTGCCCACTGGGTCAATCGCGGTTGGCAGTCGACTTCGCTCCGCCCTTCAAACTGCGAAAATGTGCGTCGACTGCGCTGGACACCGAACTTCCTGCCCACGCCGAAAACGGATTCGCTACCACGGCGAACCCCGCACCGATTCCTGCCAGTACCCACGGCGGATTCGGATTGGCGCCTGCAGCGCTGCCAACAGGCCACCCAATGAGAACGCCCCCCCGTGGCAGCTGCAATAGTCGCAATGACACTCAAGGTCTTTGCCCGGCTGATGTCCGACGCAGAGGCGGGTTGTTCACCGAGCTTGTTGACCATGTCACCCCGATTGAGTTTTTGGCCGCGTTGTTCGAAGCTGCTACTGAGCGCTCCCGAGCGGACGTCGATTGACGATGTAGGATTGAACCTCTGTTGCGCGGCAAAGGCAGTCAAACCCAGCAGACCGAAGACCATCACCCGAGGACACATGGTCGCAGACTACGGCAAGGGGCGACGAAGATTGCACTCGTTTGGGGGCCGGAATAGACTCGACGCGTCGCCAATGACGATCCTTCGACCAGGACGGGGAGAGCAGCGAGCCCGATGGAGCTCTTGAAGGCCCACCTGCTCCTTCTGGTTGCAGCCGCGGCTATTGGCGCCGCTGCCTGCGGGGCGAGAACGGAACCCGCGGGGTTCAATACCGGCGGTAAGTTTGGCAGTTCGATCAGCGTCATTCCCGCGGGCAACCGACCATCAGCTGGACAGCCAAGCTACGGAGGCTCTACGGGTGTTGGTGGCGTTACGAGTACCGGCGGAACCACGAGTATTGGCGGTACGTCGAACGCACAAGTCGCGCCGCGTCGCATCGTTGCGGGCAGCACGCACAGCTGCGCGTTGCGCGACGGGGAGGTTCTGTGCTGGGGCAGCAACGCCTTCGGGCAACTCGGTGACGACACGACTTCTGCTCGCCTGCAACCGGTTCTGTGGCAAAGACAGCCTTTGGACACAACGGACATTGCCGTTGGAGGCTATCATACCTGCGTAGTGGCCGCAGAAACCGCATACTGCCTCGGCTACAACGGCTTTGGTCAGTTGGGTGACAACAGCACGGAAGACAGTCTCTTTGCGGTGCGCGTGAGCGGGTTGACGTCGGGGGTTACAGCCGTTGCTGCCGGTACCAACTAAAGCTGCGCGATAGTCAATGGGGGCGTGCGATGCTGGGGCAACAACGACGCCGGTCAGTTGGGTGGCAGTATTGCAGACCTAGGCCTCGTTCCCATTGCTGCGTCAGGGCTCGCCTCCGGGGTCACTGCTATCACCGTTGGTACTAGTCACAGCTGTGCGCTAGTCCAGGGTAAAGCGAAATGCTGGGGCAGCAATCATGACGGGCAGCTTGGTGATGGCAGCCACGACGATAGCCCTCTCGCGGTACAGGTGTCCGGTTTGGATGCCGGCGTTTCTGCGATCGCCGTTGGCACCAACCACACTTGTGCCGTTGTTCGGGGTAGCGTCAAATGCTGGGGAAGCAATCAGTTTGGCGCCTTCGGAGATGGTACGAAAATGAGTAGCGCCGTACCGGTACAGGTGCAGGGCCTGACTGTTGGCGCTACGGCAGTGGGCGCCGGCTCAGCCTTTGGCTGTGCCTTGGTCAATGGCAGCGTGCACTGCTGGGGGAACAATTTCTATGGCCAGCTAGGCAATGGCCACAACGAAGAGAGCCTCGTCCCCGTGGCCGTCTTGGGGAACGTAGACCAGATTTCCGTCGGCAATTTCCACGCTTGCGCTTGGAGGGGACCTAGCGCCCTCTGCTGGGGCGCCAATGAGCGCGGCCAACTCGGCAACGGCTTGACCGCCAACAGTTCGATTCCGGTGCTCGTGCAGCTTCCATAGGAGAACAAAACTGCCTGGTCCGGTGCGCGCCGTACGACCAAGTAGCTAAAGTGTCTGCGGAATCTGCTGAATCTTCGCTGGATCAAGACAATACAGCGAGCAGCGTGCAGGTTCAGGTTCTGTTCACAGCGAATTGTTGCAACCACACCAATCGCGTTGCCTACACGTATCGCTTGCCTGTGCACTTGGCTCAAGGCGCAGGTCCCCATGGGTTCGTCACGGAGAATATCATGCGAAACACAGGGTTTGTCCTTTCCTCTTTGATCCTAGCGGTTTCGGCTTGCAGCTCGAGTGACCCCAGTCCCCTTGGCGGAGGTTCGGGGGGCACAGCAAGCATTTCGGGCGGCGCTGTTGGCAATGGCGGCAGCGTCACCGGACAAGGCGGCATCGTCTCCAACGGTGGCTCGGTTCAGCCTACTGGTGGTGTGGCTACTGGTGGTAGCAGCGTCACCAACGGTACCGGCGGTTCAGTGGCAACGGGTGGCAATGCGTCCAACGGAGGCTCGACGAGTACGGGCGGCCAAGCCCGTGGCGGGGTGACTTCTACCGGTGGCGCGGGTGCAGCGACCGGCGGTAAAGCAACCGGTGGTGGCGCCAACAACGGTGGGTCAACTGCGACTGGCGGCAAGGCCACGACCACGACCGGTGGCGCACCTGCGACTGGCGGTACCGCTACGGCTGGAGGTAGCACCACTGGCGGTTCGAGCGCAGGTGGCGCGGTCGTTGGAAGCTGCTCGCGAGCGGTTGGAGCATGCACGGCGCCGACGGTACAGGTTACCGATGTTGCGCTAGCAAGCGCAGTTACGACCTACGATCAAGGCGACACGTCAGTATTCCCCATCATGATTGCGTCTATGCCATCGGGTGGTTCACGCCTCGCCTGGCTAGGCACGGACAAGACAGTCCATATCGGGCAGCTCGGTTGTGACGACAAGCTCGTCGGCACGCCGTTTACGATCCCCGGCATCGATCTGCAAGACGTCATTGCCGACGACAACGGCGGCGTCGTGTTGGTCACCCGCAATGCGACCAACGGCGGAACGGACAATTGCGGCACCGGAACCTTGTGCGGCGGTACCTCGAGTCCCTGTCGCACGATGTGGATGGTGCGGTTCAACAGCGCTGGGACTGTCGAGTGGGAGACCCAGGTCACCAACCTGAGCTCGAGCCTCGCCGGCTATCAGAATGGGGCCCGGTTCATTTGGTGGTATCAGCACCATGGTCGGCTAGCGTTCAGCGGCACGAACTACGCGGCCTTTTTCGGAGTCGCGATTACGGTCAACAACGGAAGTTGCGTGGACATTCACGAGGGTGATCGTTTGCAGATTGTAAGCTCCAGCGGGGCGTTGGTGAGCAGCGGTAGTCTAGAAGTGGGCATGAGCCATGCTTGGACTTCGCGTATTCTCTGGGATTCACGCACGAGCAAGTTCCAGGCAACCGATGCAACGGACAACAATTGCCGGATCACCAACCCAGTCGGGGCCGTCACGATTGCTGCTAGCACCTGTGACGGAGGGACCTTGTTCAATGGCGATGTCGTAAAGTCCACCGCCGCGGGCTATTGGAATGCCTGGAGTCAGGGTGGAACCATTCGCCTTGCGCATTTCACCACCGGCGCTGCAGACAGCTCGTCCATTGCCAGTGCCGGAAGCTCCCAGCATCCGCACCTCGTGTCGCTAGGGGCCAACAACATGCTCCTCGCCTGGAAGTCTGGGACGAGTGTGGCCGCACAGGTGCGCAGCGCCACCGATGGCGCGACGGCCGGGTCGCAATTGACGATTGCCATTGGCGACCACGATTTCGGGGCCTGGAAGGCCTACGACGACGGCAGTGCTGCCTACGCCTACGCGGCGGGGAACAGCAGCACGGCCAAGGTTGCCCGCGTCATGCCGTGTAACTAGCAACACTTCACTTTCAACCATTCGTGCTTATGCGCGTGTCGCGGCACGCGCATGAGCGCTCAGCTCTCGCCCCCGCCAGCGCTGTTGGGTGCGGGCGTCGTGCAAACGGCGCCATGGCAGTAGTGTCGGCCAGCTCTTGCCATCGCGCCACACCTGACAAGACAACGACGTCGGTACCCACATGCAGCAATGGGCATTGCCAGCTGAATAGACTGCAGTAGTCGACTAAGTCAGACTTGGCGCAGACTGTCCGTGTAGGAGAACCTCTCCCGACCCCCCACGCCAATGTGCAAACGAGCCAAATTTCCCCAGTGAAGTGCGGGCTAGCGACTCCAGTTGCCAATTTTGACTATTCGGAGGCCGCGCTCGCGGTATGTTGAGAAGCATGCGCATAGCCCTTCTGTCCGACCTTCACGGC
Organism: uncultured Polyangiaceae bacterium; assembly: GCA_964454965.1. Classification (GTDB taxonomy): domain Bacteria; phylum Myxococcota_A; class Polyangia; order Polyangiales; family Polyangiaceae; genus FEN-1139. The sequence continues at coordinate 245,112 of CAYVXY010000016.1, forward strand.
AACGAGATCGCCCTCGATGCCGTTTTGGCAGATGTTGCCCGACAAGGGATGGATCGAATCGTTTGTTTGGGCGATACCGCGACCCTTGGCCCACGCCCGCGAGAGGTGTTGGCGCGGTTGCGTGACCTCGAGTGCCCTTGCATACTCGGCAATCACGATGCGTTCATGCTCGATGCCGAGCTTATTCACAGCTACAACGACGCGCCCATCATCGTACAGGCCGTGGAGTGGTGTCGCGAGCGACTCGATGCCGGGGACCTAGCATTCATTGCAGGCTTCGTTCCCACGCTCGAGCTTGCGTTAGAGGGCGACGCAAGCTTGATGCTCTTTCACGGCACTCCGCGCTCGCACATGCAGGATCTGCTCTGCACTACTCCGCCGGACGTGGTTGACACCATGCTAGCTGGCCATACGGCGACCGTCATGGCCTGCGGACACACGCATATCCAGATGCTGCGTCAGCACAAGGGCATGCTGCTGGTGAACCCCGGTAGCGTTGGACTTGCGTTCGAACAATACGTGTCCGGCAAGCCGCCCACCATATTAGCGCATGCCGAATGGGCCAGCATCGAGAGTACTCGCGGCAAACTCTCCGTTACGTTGCAGCGCCTAGAGCTCGACCGCCGTGCCCTGCGCGCTGCTGCAGCGGCGTCGGACAATCCGATCGCCGTGGATCTCGTGGCTCAGTACGCGTAAGGGCGTAAGCCTTGCGTCAAATTCTCACGCTCTCGAGCGCGGAAAGCAGGATCCCTCGGCAGCCGAGGGAGGCGAGCTGGTCCATGATAGGCTGAGCTTCGCGACGCTTGACCATCGATTTCACCGAGGACCAACCGGGTTTTGCGAGCGCCATGACCGTCGGCGATTCGATGCCGGGTGTAATTGCGCATGCGGCGGCAAGGAGTTCGGCGGGACAGTCGTACTCGACCATCAGGTACTCTTGGGCCAAAACCTTGCCTTCAAGGCGATTGCGCAGCGTAACGAGCTCAAGTTGCTCTTCGCGGCCAGGATGCGCAAAGAGCGCAGCGCGCGATTCGAACAGCGGTTCCCCGATGATCTCTAGCCCTGCCTGCTTCAACGTGCTGCCCGTCTCGACGAGGTCGACGACGGCGTCCGCGATCCCGAGCTTGACGGAGATCTCTACGGCTCCTTCGAGTTCGACGAGCAGGCTTCGATTGGGGAAGTAGCGAGCGGTTAGATTGGGAAAGGATGTCGCAATGCGCATGCCGCGCAGCTCGGCAAGGCTCGAAATGTTCAGCTGAGCAGGTGCGGCGGCGCAGAGCTTGGATCGGCCGTAGTTGAGAGCGAACAAGCAGGTTGGGGAGAGCCCCTTCTCCGCGACGAAATCTTGACCGGTGATGCCCGCGTCTAGGATGCCGTTGGCAACGTAGAGCGGGATATCTGAAGGCCGCAGGAAGAAGAACTCGACGTCGTTCTCTTGGTCCAGCGTACTCAGGCTGCGCAAGGTCTTGTTGACGCGATAGCCGCAGGCCAACATGACTTCCATCGTGCGTTCGAAGAGCTGGCCCTTATTGGGTAATGCGACCTTGATCATAGATTTGCGAACACCTCTTCCTTGGTGACACCGGTCTCGGCCATCATGCAAGCGACGTAGTACAGGACCTGTGACAGCTCGAGGGCGGTCGCCGCTTTTCCCTCGTAGCGCGCTGCCATCCAGCTCTCGGCGGCTTCTTCGACGAGCTTCTTGCCAATGCCATGTGCGCCCTTTTCGAACAGGGCGGTCGTGGACTTGCCCGGTGGCATCTCCGATTTTCGCGCTCGCGTCAACTCACAGATCTCGTCGAACGTCATGGGGCCGAAGTTACCGTTCGGTCTCGGTGCTCGCCAATTCGGCGCGGATCCCCCGAAGATCCTGTGGAATTGGGCTTGCGGCCCCGTGATTTGCCGCGGTGCGGACCGCCAACTGGCTTGCCAACAGAAGACCGGCCCAACAGGGCAGGAAGAGCGCGACCAAGGCGTTGTTGTCTTGAAACGCGACGGGCGTAATCTTGAGCACCAGCGCCGCTGCGGCGGAGCCTGCCAACAGTGTGGCGAGTGGGCGTAGCTCCTGGATGCCTTCGAATCCACGGATCACGATGCGAATGCCGTACCAGGGAAGAGCCATTGCCAGTGGCGAGAGCAGAAGGAGGTTCTGGTTTCGGTAGGCAACAGCATGATCCGTCATGGTCCAGAGCGCGGTGAGCGCCAGACCCAGAACGCCGACAAGCAGGCCCACCAAGGCAAGGAGGAGCCCAAACGAGATTCTAGCTGTTCGCCACTTGCGTGACATTCGGGTGAGCCCGAAGAAGCTGAGGCCGACCAATATGCCAGCCACGAAGAAACGCAGCGTCCAACGCGGTGGCCTTGCAGGCCTGGTATCGCGATGTAAAAGTAGCGTTTCTTCTGCCAGAACGAAGGGGCGTTGCGAGCCGTCGAAGGAGCGCAGCACAGCATGACGAACGCCGTTGGTGAGCATTTCGGGAAGAAAAGCCTCTGCCCAGCGATCGGTCGGTTTGTCGACGAGGGGTCCGAGCCCGATCGACAAGACGAGGTATTCGAGGAAGTAATCGGCAGTAACGCGCAGCGCATGGTCGCGCAGCGATTGTGTTGCCGGTGGTCGCAACGCTTCGTGCAGCTGTCCTTCCGTGACGCGGTCGAGCGCGTCGCGCAAACGCGTCGAACAATTGTCGAAGAAGTAGTCGTATTTGTACGCCCGGTGCTCGGGGCGCGCATTGAGATCCAGCTGGCGCTTGAGCTCGAGTTTTTGCGCCGGCAGTAGAGACAGACGCTGAGCGACTAGGCTACGGTTTTCGCCGGCATAGTGCGCCAACGTGGTGGACATGCTTTCGCGCGAAAGCCAATACCGCAGCCGGCCTTTGAAGAAATCTCGCAGCAGAGTTGGGGAATCGAAGGAGAATGTCCCGTAGTTGTAAACGACGTCGGTCGCCTTGCGTGCGTCGCGGATGCGCAGGGCGTTGTGCCCGAACTTGAAGAACGGATGCTCGCCGGGGCCCATGGTCAGTAGCTCCACGGTTAGTGGATCCGCCGGCCCTGTGAGGTTTGGCACCTCGGCGGAAGCGGATCGGGCCGAAGTCACGAAGCCGAAGACAATCAGTAGAAATGCTACGCCGTGCATCTTGGTTCTGGCTAGGGCAAGGGTAGGTCGTAAACGTCGAGGGCCTCTGGCCATTCTTCGAGCAACTGTTCAGTGCCGTCGGAAGCAGCGCGCATGGCAGCGAAGGCGCCGCGTGGCAGCCTGTCCGGGCTACGGATCTCGCCACCATAGCCATCGACGGCTACCCAGATTGGGCGCTGGGTACGTCGTGCCTCGAAGTATAGAATGACTACTCGCGGGCGCTTGCGCGGACTTGCCCAGAGGTCGAAGGCGAATACTTCGTCGCTCTTGTAATACTTGAGCAGTTCAGTGCGCATGGCCTCGAGCGGTTCACCCATCACCTTGCCGTCGCCTTCCACTTCGCGGCTCTTTTGCAGCGACCGTCTGGCGGCGCGAACAGCGGCAACCAATGTCCGGTGCGCCTTTCGCTTGTTGATCTTGGTGCGCAGCGTGACCCGCTCACTCGTGGCATAAGACACAATGGGATCGCGGCGCTTAGCCACCTGCACGATAGCAATCGTGCTCGCCAGTAAGCCGACGGCCAAGAGGATATCGAGCCGCCAACGCTGGCCTCGCTTGTGGTACCAGACGAAGCTCGTTGCGATCGGCATCAAGAGGGACAGCGAGAGCCACATCTCGACGATGAGCGTGAGCCAAACCTGCGGCAAGAACTGGCGCCAGCTAAGATCCGGGACAAACCGCGCGAAGTACTGCCAGGCGAAGGTCCCGAGCAGGATGAGAAGTCCGCCTAAGGTGTAGCCACGAAAAACGAGGAACTCGCGCCGAGCGTCATCGTGGAAGAGCCAATACGGAAACAGCAACGGGTAAAAGAGGTAGTAGAAGAAGGGGCGAGGCGCGCGCGCGCGGTAGTAGCTCTCGAATGCGAGCGCCTCGTCGAGCAACCATTTCAAGAATCGCGAGCGAGACGTGAAGCGGCGGACGCGATCACCTAGCACGAAGATCAATAGCGCCAGCGCGACGTTGAGCAGTGCCCCGCCGACTGGAAACAAGGCCGCCAAGCGGACGATGGCGAAGGGGGCCGTGGCGAAGAACGCCAAGCGAAACACGAACTCGAGGTGCGACCAAGAGCCCTCTCTGGCCTGTTCGTTGGGGATGCTTGGGGTGACCATTGGCACCGCGAGCTCGCTGCTACCACAGGGCGCAGCCGAGCGGCAGTCGGTGGCGCTGGGCACTGGGCCGATCCGTTCGCCCCGTCTCGAGCAACCCGAAACACACAAGACATGTTGCGTAAGATTGCGGTCCCCGCCCCACGATAGAGGGGGGAACAATCCGTGAGGATTGTTTCGCGACAAGTCGCTGAAACCTGAGGGAAGCAATGGGCGGCGCCTAATCGCGGTGTGGAATTCGAATCCTACGCCTTGGATCACTCGAGCTACGACGAGATGTTCGCGGCAGACGGCGAGATCCGGCCGCTGTACCGTGCGCTGGCGCAACGGATGAGTGAGCTCAGTCCAAGTGAATTCCAGGCGCGGCAGCGCATGGTGGATCTGTTGCTACGCAACCAAGGCGTCACGTTCACGGTGTACTCCGACTCGGCCGGCATCGAGAAGGTATTCCCGTTCGATCCGATCCCGAGACTGATCACCGCTGACGAGTGGTCGTTGGTTGAACGTGGGCTTGTGCAACGCACTGAGGCATTAAACCTGTTTCTGCGCGATATCTACGGGGCACAACGCATTCTCGAGGACAAAATCATCGATCCCGAACTCGTGTATGGAGCGGGCTTCTATCGCCGTGAGATGGTCGGTTTCACTCCGCCGAGCGGTGTCTATACGCACGTTGTAGGAACTGACCTGATCCGCGACACAGATGGAACCTTCCTCGTACTCGAAGACAATGCGCGAAATCCGAGTGGCGTGAGCTACGTGCTTGGATGTCGCGAGGTGCTAAAACGCGTATTCCGCGTTCTGTTCGAACAGTATGGGGTTAGTCCTGTCGAACAGTACGCCGATTGGCTGCGTGAAACGATGGAGTTCGTTGCCCCCGAGGGGGTCGAAGAGCCGAACGTCGTAGTGATGACGCCAGGCATCTACAACAGCGCGTACTTCGAGCATAGCTTTCTCGCGCGGCAAATGGGTGTCCCGCTGGTCGAAGGCCGCGACCTCGTCATTGAAGACGGTAACGTCTGCATGCGCACCATCGAAGGGCTCAAGCGCGTGGACGTTATCTATCGTCGTATCGATGATGATTTTCTCGATCCGGTCGTATTTCGCCCCGACACCGTCCTCGGTTGTCCTGGACTATTTGCCGCCTACCGCAGCGGCAGAGTGACGCTGGCAAACGCGCCAGGTACAGGGATTTGCGACGACAAAGCGATCTACCCATTCGTCCCGGACATGATCCGTTACTACCTGAATGAGGATGCCATTCTGCCGAATGTGAAGACGTACATTGCGGCACGCCCGAGCGATCAGAAGTACATCATCGAGCACATCGAAGAACTGGTGGTCAAGCAAACGGATGCTTCGGGTGGCTATGGCATGATGATTGGTCCGCATGCCACCAAGGAGAAGCACGCCGAATTTCGCGAACTCGTCAAGCGCTACCCGCGTAACTACATCGCCCAGCCAACCATCAGTTTGGGACGGCACCCGACGCTGTGCGACGGGCAGCTGGAGGGGCGATGTGTCGATCTGCGACCGTATATCCTCTATGGAGATCAAATTCGAGTCATCCCAGGAGGACTCACGCGCGTCGCATTGCGCAAGGGCTCACTCGTGGTCAACTCGAGTCAGGGTGGTGGATACAAGGATACCTGGGTGTTGGCGGCCGAAACTCCGAATGAAGAGGCGAGAAGCTGATCATGGTCATGCTTAGTCGTGTCGCTGACTCGCTGTTCTGGATGGGTCGCTACCTCGAGCGAGCCGAGCAGGTCGCGCGTCAACTCGAAGTGACTCGGGATATTCTCGTCGATTTGGCTGAGCCTGACCCGGAAGGGGCGAAGGCAGAGTGGCAGGCCACGATCGCTTCGCTGGTAGTGCCCAATCTGTCCTTGGAGCGACTGATCTTCGACGCAACGGAGCTTAGCAGTTTGGCGGGTTGTGTTGGCCAAGCGCGAGAGAATGCTCGACAGGTACGTGAAGTTATCGCAAACGAAATGTGGGAGCGAATCAACCAAGCCCATTGGACGTTGATTGAGGCTCGCGGACAGGACCATGACGAGACCGCGATGACTCAAATCCTCACTGAAACGATGGTGATGACCGCAACCTGGGATGGCCTGACCGATTCCTCGATGCATCGTGGCGAGGCCTTCATTTTCTTGAAGCTCGGCAAGTGGCTCGAGCGGTTGGACCGGCTTAGCCGTACGGTCATCGCTCGCCTGAATCAAGGGGCCAGCACACAAAGTTCAACTCAGGACAATATCGTATCGATCGTCTTGCTCAAGAGTGTGGGAGCCATCGAGGCGTACCGAAAACTGTCGCCCACCCGAGTCGATCAGCGCAGCGTGCTTGACTTCTTGCTGTTTCAACCCAACTTCCCGCGCAGTTTGCGCTTCTGTGCCCTTGAAGCATCGGAGCTGACCCTGCGCTTGGCACAGATTTGCCATGGCGCGGATCCTGCAATCGGACGCGCCTTTGGGCGGTTGGCTTCTCGCCTCGACCACAATGATGTCGATGAAGTCATGGGCGTGGGGGCGGTGGCATTTATCAACGACGTATTGGCTGACAATGGCCGCGCTAGCAGTTTGCTTCAGCGCTCGTACTTCCTGCAGTGATCTGTTGCTCAATTCGTAAGGAGTCACCAAAATGCTCTATTCGATAGCTCACCGTACCAGTCTCGACTACTCGAAGCCCATCTCCGAGTCGGTCATGGAAGTAAGGGCAATGCCACGCACTGATGAGCGACAGGTGTTGCGGCAGTTCGATATCTCCGTGAGCCCCAAGGCCAAAGCTAGCTACCACTCGGATTGGCTCGGCAACACGGTGCATCAGTTCTCCTTGCTTGGCGTTCATGAACAAGTCGTCATTACCTCACGATGCACTGTCGAAACACGCGCGGCAGACCACCGATTGGAGGAACTCCTGGCGCCGCTCGACGGACTCACGCGGGACCATCGATCTTGGGACTTCCTGCAACACCACGGACCGGTCATGGATGATCCAGCATTGCCGGCACTGAGCGGTCGACTGGGCCTGGACCAGGTGAGGCGGGTGGGCCAAGCCATAGACATCGTCCTACAGCGCACACGGGACATAATCACCTATCGGCGTGGCGTCACTGACAGTAACTCGACCGTATGTGACGTGCTCAAGGCCGGAGCAGGCGTATGCCAGGATTTCGCGCACTTGAGTCTCGCCCTGTTGCGTCGGGTGGGCGTGCCCTGTCGATATGTCTCGGGCTACCTGAACAAGGATGGTGCACCAGAGATCGAGACCCATGCCTGGGTTGAGGCGTTCGTGCCGGGCGTCGGTTGGATTGGTCTCGATCCGACCAATGGGGTGCTCGTGGGTGAGCAGTACGTTACCGTTGCTGTGGGGCGAAGCTACGCCGACGTTCCGCCGAACCGAGGGGTCTTTCGCGGAAATGCCAAGGAGGCCATCGACGTCACAGTATCGATGGAAGCGATCGAGGAACGGGCGCGCCTGACACCATATTCTACGGCGCTCGAACGGCCCAGAAAGCAACCAACGATGTCCACGCCGGCAGTTCCGCTTGGTATCGTACTTGGACTCGAGCAGCAATTGGCGCATCCGACCGCCGTCGGGTCGCTCGTACAGCAACAACGTCAACAGCAACAGTAGCGGTGTCGGGGATAGTCGGGACGAGACTAGCCCATCTCTTCCACGTCTACCGAGACCTCGAGGCGATGCTGGCCACCACCGAGGATGACGCCACGTAGTGGCGTCACGTCGGAGAAATCGCGACCGAACGCTAGGGTAATGTGTTCCTCTCCAGGGCAGATGTTGTTGGTTGGATCGAAGTCGACCCACCCATGCTCGGGAACCCAAACTGCTACCCAGGCATGGGACGCATCGGCGCCTACCAGGCGTGGTTTTCCAGGTGGCGGGCGCGTGCGCAGGTAGCCGCTAGTATATCGAGCAGCCAGTCCGATGCTGCGCAAACACCCAACCATCACATGTGCAAAATCCTGACACACCCCGCGACGGCATTCCATGATGGTAGTGAGCGGAGTTGAGAGATCCGTGGCTGCAGTGTCATAGGTGAAATCTCGATGGACGCGTGCCATCAAGTCGGATACTCCGACGAGCAGGGGGCAACCCGCGGCGAAACTGCTAAGCGCGTAATCTCGCGTTTGGTCTAGAAGTGGAACCAATGGCGAGGCGAAGCGCATCTGGACTGCCGAAAGAACGTCACGCCTCAGGTCGCGCCGGAGGCTTTCCCTAACCATTTCCCAGGGCGGCGTCAATTCGAAGTCAGGGAGGTAGGTGGGGCTGGTGGCGATGAGACTAGTGGCAGTAACTTCGAATGTCCGATGAGGCTCGACCAGGCCAAAGTAGTTGGTGCGGTTCCCGAAGTAGTCGAGTCTGGCGCGGCGCGTAGTGGCATTGGGGGACAGTTCGAGCTCATGCGTGACGGTGCGCTGGACTTCGCTCTGGCGTGGCGTTAGCCGCGCCTCATGGTGAGAGGTTGTGGCAGGATCGCCATAGTGATAGGTCGTGCGATGGACGACGCGCAACTTCATCTGGTACCTTCCTCATGCGCGGCGTCACCGGAACCCGCCAGTTGATGCCGTAGGTGTCGAGCGACGTTGGCATGGTAGAGATAGGTGTCCGTCAGCGAATCGCTGAGCGCAGGCAAGGCCTTGCCCAGCTGATTGAGCATGGAAATCAGGCCCTCCCGGCGAAGCGTCGTATCGTCAACCTGGCACAATTGCGTGATGTCTGACAAATCGATTTGACTCGTCGCGGACAGGATTAGTCGCTGCTGGGTGGAGCGCACCCCCGACGCCGAGAGTGGAGGTAGCGCGGCGATGTGTTCGGCGAGGGTCTTGAGTTGGAAGATGACGCCGCGGGGATTAGTATCGTCGGCGAGGAGCAGATCTACAGTAGGCGCCGCCTGCAGGCTGGCGGGGTAACGACGGCGATAGGTCATCCCACTGTCCGCGATATCGAGCACTGCCTCAATCACGGGCGCTTCCCGGTGACAAGGATCGGCCAAGGTGGCACGTAGCAGCGTAGTCAGTGTTGCGGCGCGTTCGAGCCTCCGCCCCATGTCGAGGAATCGCCAGGCGAATCCTCGGGTCATGCTTTCCATCACTAGACCACTGAAACCAGCGAGAGTAATGATGACCTGATTGAGTTCGTTGACCAAGTTGGGAAGCCCGTCCCGACCGTCTCCGGCGGACAGGCGCGCGACGGAGTCTTCGAGCGACGCGAGGATACGCCAAGTGTCGTGGGACATGCGATCGCGAACTACTCGGCTCACGCGCAGCGTGGAACGAATCGTGCTGATAACGGAGCCGCTGCAGTTTTCGTCGACGATGGCGGCGAGGAGTTCCTGTTCGCTCGATGCCTGATTGAGGGAGGTATCGAAGGGGAGGTCAGCGGCGTAAAGGAAGCGGAGCTGCATACGCAACGCGTTGAACAGGCGACTCTGCTCAATGCTTCGCTGCAGGTCCCATTCGTTGGGGAAGTCTAGCAATCGGGCGCCAATGACGCGAGTCAACCGGCCAATTGCCTCTGTACGTTCGCTGTACCGACCGAGCCAGTACAGGTTGTCGGCCACTCGACTCTGCAAGTCGCCTCCGCCGCGGGAGAGCTCGATGGCTGCGTTGAGAGGTCGCATGACGGGGCCTTCGAGGACCGGTTCGTCCGAGACGATCCAAACGTCCTTGCTTCGCGCTCCATGATGCATAGATACCGCGAGGTCTGCGTCCGAAGTTGCAACGAGCGCAAGCCCCCCTGGCAATACGTGATAGTCGCTTGGATGGCTACAGCAAGCAAAACAGCGTAGGACGAAGGCGCGTGAGTGGATTTCTCCCTGGGTGATGACTGGAGTCTTCGAACTCGCTACGAATCGCTGGGCGACGAAGTTCTCGGGGCAAGCTAGCATGCGCTGCCGCAGGTTCAGTCGCTCGGTTGCGTCGAGTGTGTGCACGAAAGTGGAGTCGGCGTGGCCGTTGGGGAAGGTGGGTTTCACCACCATGAAGGGGAGTTCGTCTAACACTTGCTGCAGCTGGTTTGGGTCGCCGCAGTAGTAGGTGGGGACCGACGCAAGGAGCAGGTCCTCTCCGAGCAATTTGCGGCATAGACCCGGCAAGTAGGCGAGGAGCGCTGGCGTCTCGAGCAGGCCAGTCCCCAGCGGATTGACCGCCGTGACGTTGCCCGAACGAATGGCTTGAACCAGTCCGGGGACCCCAAGCGCCGACTCCTGCCGCAGTTCCAGCGGATCGCAGTAGTCGTCGAATACGCGCCGAAGCAAGACATCGACGGGTTGCAGTCCGCCAAGCGTCCTCAGATAGACACGGTCATTGCGGACAGTAAGATCCTCTCCCTGCACCAGCAGCAGGCCGAGGTACTTGGCGAGGTAGGCCTGCTCGAAGTAGGTGGAGCTGTACGGGCCTGGTGTCAGCAAGGCAAGCCGCGGTGCGTCGCGGTTGTGGGGTGCTGCTTCGTGTAGCTGCTCGCTCAAGTGGCGAAAGAAAGAAGCGAGCCGCTCAACATTACAATGGCGCAACAGATCCGGCAGCGCTTGGGCGACAACGATGCGGTTTTCCAGGGCATAGCCCATGCCTGCAGGCGCTTGGGTAGCATCCTCGAGTACGAGGAAGCACCCGTTGGGCGAACGGACAAGGTCGACGCCGTAGGTGGGAAGCCAGTTGTTCTTCTGTGGCAACAGACCATGAATTGGGCGCAGAAATTGTGGGTTGTTTAGTACCAATTCGCTCGGCAGATTGCCGTCCAGAAGGGTGCGTTGCGGCCCGTAGAGATCCTGCAAAATGCAACTCAAGAGGCGGGCACGTTGCGCTATCCCGCAAGCGAGCAGCTGCCAATCTTCTGAACCCAGCATGAGCGGAATGGGCGAAAGGCGCCAGGGTCGCTCGGTACCCGACGTTTCGTTGTAGGCATTGTAGCTGGCGCCGTTCTCCTGCAGCAGTTGCTTTGCTTTCGTCCAGCGCGCCTTGGCTTCCTCGGGACTCAGGCGGTCCAAGTACTCGAAGTAGCGCTTCCACTGCGGACGCAGTTCGCCAGCGGAATTGCGCAGTTCATCGTATGACTCGATGTTCGTCAATGGGTAGGATTGCGGTTGGTTGTGGGGACTCGAGTCAGGCATAAGTCGAAAGCGACGTTGGGTCGAACGTTATGTCAGTCTGCGTGCCGTAGATCGAGTGTCAATGGATGTTCCAGATTTCGCGTCGGCGAGCGGAGTTCGAATTGACCCGGCGTGTGACCGAAGGGCAAGAATCTAGCGGCCCTTCGACTCTCTGCGGCAAGGCCGTTCGCAGGGAAGTCAATTGGGGATAGGCCACCTGGGTGCGAGACGTGGTAGGTGCAGCCCCCGACTGCCCGCCCATTCCAGCGGTCGTAGATATCGAACACCAGCGGTGCGTGCACGTCGATGGTTGGATGCAGAGCCGAAGGCGGTTTCCATGCTTTGAAGCGAACTGCAGCCACGAACTGGCCAGATCTTCCCGTAGGTGCAAGCGGCAACGCTCGCCCTGCAACGCCAACGGCATGTCTCGAATCGGTCATGTTACTGACTAAGACTTGGATCCGTTCCACCGAGGAGTCGACGTAGCGAGCCGTCCCACCCAGGGATTGTTCTTCTCCGAGCACATGCCACGGCTCGATGGCTTGTCGTAGCTCGATTTGTACGCCTTGCGCCGAGACGACGCCAAGTCGAGGAAAGCGAAATTCCCAATGCGGCAGGAACCAGTTCGGATCGAGCCTGAATCCGAGCGGAGAAAGCTCGAGCAGCGCGTCCGCTAAGTCCTCCCAGAGGAAATGTGGAAGTGCGAATCGATCGTGGAGAGTCGTGCCCCAACGAACGAGACGGCGTTGGTAAGGATTCCGCCAGAAATGGGCCACCATTGCGCGCACCAAGAGCTGTTGCGCGCAGCTCATTCGCGCATCGGGAGGCATTTCGAAAGCGCGCAATTCCAGCAAGCCCAAACGTCCCGTCGGGCTGTCCGGGTTGTACAGCTTGTCGATACAAAACTCCGCCCGATGCGTATTTCCGGTCAAGTCAATCAGCAAATGCCGCAGAGCTCGATCCACGAGCCACGGTGGGGGATTGCTTCCTGCTGCTTTCAAAACTTGGTGTGCGATATCGAGCTCGTACAAGCTATCGTTGCGCGCTTCATCGATGCGCGGAGCTTGGCTCGTGGGGCCGACGAAGAGGCCAGAAAAGATGTAGGATAGCGCTGGGTGATTGTTGAAGAAGCCGACTAGGCTCGTCAACAAGTCCGGGCGTCGCAAGAGCGGACTATCCGACGGCACAGGTCCACCGAGGACTACGTGATTGCCTCCGCCTGTTCCAGTGTGGCGCCCATCGAGCATGAACTTGTCCGTGCCGAGTCGAGTCAGGCGTGCCGCTTCGTAGAGCGCAGTGGTGCGTTCGACGATCTCCGACCAATTGGCTGCGGGGTGGACATTGACTTCGATGACACCCGGGTCGGGCGTTACGCTGATGCGCTCGAATTGAGGATGATGTGGGGGAGCGTAGCCTTCCAACCGAATGGGCGTACCGAGTTCTTGCGCGGTCGCTTCGAGCTTGGCAACCAATTCGAGGTAAGCGTTCAGGCCCTCCACAGGCGGCATGAAGACGTGCAGAACACCGCCCCGAGGCTCCACACAGAGGGCGGTTCGGACGACCTCTTGGGCTGAAACTCCACGTGTTACCGCACCTGGCGGCTCGTGTGGGATTCGAGACTGTTGCCGCGGTTCGACCAAGCGAGCATGGCCATCGAGACGGCCGGCATCGGCAAATGGGTCCGGCTCAAGAATTTGCTGTCGATCAGATTCGGTGGACCATGGCAGGGAATCGAGCGGCAAGCGATAGCCCATCGGTGAGTCACCAGGAAGCAGAAAGAGCCGCTCGTCGCGCAGGGACCAGCTGCCAGAGCCCCACTTGTGGTTCTCGTTGATCAAGGAAAGGGCGCGCAGCGGTAGGGCGTAGCCAGCGATTTGGTCGAGTCCTCCTTCGAAAATGCGCCGAAGGCGTTGGCGCTCGAGCTCGTCATCCAGGTGTGAGTCGAAGGGATCGACGTTCTTGGGCAATCGCCGCTCGCGCCACAGGTAGTAATAGACATCCTCATGGGCAGGCAGAACGAACTCTCGCGACAGCCCGAGCAGTTCCGTGAGTCGCAAAATGAAGCGGTGTGCAACCGCGCTGTCGTGACCGCGATTGCTGCCGTCGGAGATGAGCGCGAGATCCTTCCAAACTGGTTCGCCGTCCTTGCGGAAGTAGAGTGAGTAGGCCCAGCGCGGCAATTGCTCCCCCGGATACCATTTGCCCTGCCCGTGCATGAGCAGACCTTGTGGGGCAAAACGCTCATGGAGGCGTCGAATCAGTCGATCGGCAAGGATGGACTTGGTGGGGCCAAGGGCGGCCGTATTCCATTCTTCGGCCTCCATGTCATCAATGGAAACGAACGTGGGTTCGCCGCCAAGTGTCAGTCGGACATCGTTGTCCGAGAGGATGTGATCTACCGCGGCGCCGCACTCGACGATGGCCGTCCATTGCTCATCCGTATAGGACTTGGTAGGGCGTGGTCGATCTTCGATGCGCGTCACTTCCATGGCGAACGAGAAGTCGCATTTTACCTCGTCGTTGTCATGGCGCGGAGTGAACTCGAAACCGCCGGAAATTGGTGCGGCAGATGCAGGCTCGGCGGAGCAGGCCAAGGGAATGTGGCCTTCGCCGCAGAAGAGGCCGCTGGTCGCATCGAGTCCGATCCAACCCGCGCCAGGGAGATAGGCTTCGGCCCAGGCATGCAGATCCGTACAATCTCGTTCGACACCTGCGGGGCCATCGAGAGGCTTCTGATCGGCGACGAGCTGGATTGAGTAGCCAGACACGAACCGCGCCGCAATTCCGAGCCTACGCAGCAAATTGACCAATAACCAGGCGAAATCCCGACACGAACCGTGGCCACGCTCAAGCGTTTCTTCTGGTGAGAACACACCGGGTTCCAGCCGAATGTCGTAGCGGAGCAAGCGCTGGACGTGTTGATTGAGGTCGACCAATACATCGATGGTGCGTCGTCCTGCCTTCGCGTAATGCAGCAGCGCGTAGTCTAGCAATTCTGAGAATGCAGCGCCCATTTCGGCGGTCTGCAAATAGGGCAGCACTTCACGCGCCTGTTCGGTAGCGTAGGCGATGGGGTACTGTTCTGCGTCCGGCTCGAGGAAGAAGTCGAAGGGGTTGACGGTGACGAGGTTTGCTACGATGGAAACCTCGACCGTGAAGTCCTTTACCACTTCGGGAAAGACCAAGCGGGCGAGGTAGTTCCCAAAGGGATCCTGCTGCCAGTTGATAAAGTGTGGGTGTGGTGCAACCTTGAGCGAATAGGATTCAACACAGGTGCGAGCGTGAGGCGCCGGTCGAAGCCGCACGACTTGTGGGGACAACGCCACGTGGCGATCGTATCGATACTGAGTGAAGTGTCGGAGAGCGACTCGAATTGCCATGTGACAGTTCGATTCGTAGCCCTCTGAATGTTGCGACAATGTGTCCGCTCGGATGACGTCTGATGGCCAGGCATGTCGACGGCCTGCGGCAAGCTGTTTGGGGGGACGAGACACAGGAGGAGCCTGCCGACCGGCCGCGACGGGACGAAGTTAGGGTTAGGGTCAGGAATTCTTGTCCTAACGTGATCAACCCCGTATCACCCCACCATCCTACAAAAGTGCCGCGATAGAACCGTTTCCCGGGATACTTTGCGGATTCGGAGGCATCCTTGGGCGCTGACGCCGGGAGCCGCGGCCAGTTCGATAGGAGCGATTCATGACGAACCTGGGACGAAGTGGTGCTTTGTTCGGTCTGCTATTTGCTGCGTTTGGCTGCGGAGATGGTGACTCGGCGGGGGCGTCGAACAATGGCCATTCCACAGGTGTTGGTGGTACCGCGGGTACGGCGGGGATCGCTGGACAGTCGACGGTGCCAAACCCCTGCGGCGAGGTGGATGCGACCTTGGCTGAAAAGAGTTCGGCCGAGCTCTTTGCGTTGCCGACGATCCCTACCTTCGATTTTGCTTTGCCCGCGGCGACCTGGGAGGCGTTGAAGGTCAACGCACGCGATGAGGTGTACGTCGAAGCGCAGGCCTGCTTCGAGGGACAAGCCATTGGTCGCGTGGGTCTTCGCTTCAAGGGTAGCTATGGTTCGCTCTTCAATTGCTTCAACGCTACTGGTGTGAACACCTGCCGCAAGCTCGGGATGAAAGTAAAATTCGACGAGTACGAGACGTCCCAGCGTTTCTACGGCGAGAAGAAGCTGAATTTCCACAGTTATCGCTGGGACGACAGCTACATGAAGGAGCGCATCGCGTATGAGCTATACGCCGCGATGGACGTGATTGCTCCGCGTGCTTCGTGGGCGCTGTTGCGCGTCAATGGTGACCCTCAAGGGCTCTTTGGCATGGTCGAGGAGCTCGATGGTCGCTTCACCGCCGATCGCTGGCCCGACTATGGCGACGGCAATCTGTTCAAGGAGGTATGGCCGGGTGGGGCCAGCGATAGCCGGATCCAGTCGCAGCTCCAAACCAACAAGAGCGCCGGCGACATCAGCGCCTTCAAAGCATTCTCCGAAGCGATCAAGGCGGCGACTCCGGGGCAGGAGCGTGCGACCCTCGGCAGCTTCACCGATCTAGCGTATTGGGCGCGCTACATGGCTGTTGACGATGCCATCGCCAACTTCGACGGCATCACCACCTACTATACCACCGGCGCGGCAGACCAAGCAGGGAACCACAACTTCTACATCTACGAAGAGGCCGCGGACCATTATACAATTGTGCCGTGGGATCTCGAGGCGACGCTCAGCACCGCGAGCACCTTTGGCTACGTGCCCCCTTGGCAAACGACTCCGGCGGATTGCACCTTGACCTACCGCGCTTGGGCGGACGGCAATCTCCGCGTTATTGCCCCGGGATGCGATCCGGTGTTCAAAGCACTGGCAGCTGATCTCACTGTGTACCACGCCGAGGCCAAGCGCTTGCTCGATGGGCCCTTTGCCGAGGCCACGATGCTAGCCACCATTGACAAGTACGCCAATTCCATTCGCATCGAGGCATCAGCGGATCCCCATGGTCCCGGGGCCGTCAATTTCGAAAAGGCAGTTAACTTCTTGCGTGCAGACATCCCGCGTCTGCGCAGTCGACTCGAGTTCATCCAAACCGGAAAGACGACCATCCCGCTCGAATTAGCCACGGGAGAGACCATGGGATTCGAGGCCAATGACGACTATGGACTCACGGTGGGTACGATGCTGATGTGCAATCCGAACAGCACCGTAGCTGTCGCAGTCAATCAGACCGATCCAATCGACGGTAGCCAATCGCTGCGCTTCTCCTTCGACTTTGGCAACGAGCTCACGGCCTGGCAGCAGTGGGCCCTTTACCACATTCCATTCGCGAAAGGCCTGGTGGATCTCAACGCCCTTACCGGGATCCGCTTCAAGGCGCGCACGAATCAGGCTCGATTCCTCCGCTTCGACCTGGTTAGCCCCAAAGACACCCTGAGTAACGATGGGGTCCACTTCGGTTGGGATCTATCGCTGACGACAGTGACCCAGCCATTCGAGGTGCTGTTTGCCAATGCTCGGATCCCAACCTGGGCCAAAGACCCAGGAGACAAGCTCACCGACATCTTGGCGACGACGGCCTCCATCAGCTACCAACCGCAGTGCAACGGCCGTGGTTCGACGGGGCTACTTCCCGCGGGCACTACGGATAACGGCTGGATCGAAGTCGATGACATCGAGTTCTTCTGAGGTTTTACGGGTCAGCTGGCGTCTCATGCAAGTCTCAAACCTGACCTTGAGCTCAATGGTCCCGCTCGAGACACGGTTCCTGCAGGCATAGATCATGGCAATCACTGCAATATTCCTGGTTGCCGGCAATTGTGCGCCTGTCTCCTTAGTGCCATTTCGCATTTTCGGCTGCTTCCCCGTCAAGCTTGGAGCTGGGCATGTCACTCGCTGAACTACCTATTCGCAGTGGTTTCGGCTTTTTGCTCGCAGGCTGCTCGTTGGCCCTGGTGCCTTTAGCCTGCGCTGAACAAAACGGAGACGACACGCAGGCCAGCGTGTCGGGGTCAGGCGGTTCGAGCGCGTCGACTACCGAGGTAGGAGGCAATGCGACAGGCGGTGCAGCGGCTGGCGGTGCAGCGGCTGGAACGGCCTGCCCGACACCCTCGGAAGACAAGTTCAGTTTCTTCTTGCTGAGCCAGGCTGCGTTGCAGAAGGACTCAGGTCAAGTAGATGGCTACGGCGGCGACCTTGGCGGCATCACTGGAGCGGACGCCATCTGTCAACGTGTCGCAGAACGGTCTTCGGCGTGCCAGACGAACAAGATTTGGCACGCGTTTCTTAGTACCTCCACGGTGAACGCCAAGGATCGCATTGGGAAAGGACCTTGGTACGATCGCCTGGGGCGTCTGCTGGCCACGAATATGACCAACCTGCTCACAGAACGACCGACAGGAGCGGACGTTGCCATCGTCAATGATTTCCCAAACGAAGACGGCGTCCCGAACCACTCCCCGAATGGTACCCAGGTGGACAACCACGAGATCTTGACCGGTACCGGAACTGACGGCAACGCGTATAAGCAGCAGACCACGTCCGCTACCTTCCCCGGAGGTGCGACGTCCTGTGGTCCCCAAAACCAGGAGACATGGGGTGCTGACGCCGCTACCTGCTGGGGTTGGACGACCAAGTTGGCAAAGGGTTGCCCGCGCGTTGGGCATTCTTGGCCGCGCGTTGGCAGCGGTGTTGGCTGGATCTCGGTATGGAACGAAGGCGGTTGCGCGCCGGGAGGCAGTCTGGCTGAAACCGGTGGCCTTGACGGGACGAGGCGCGTTGGCTCTGCCGGTGGCTACGGCGGGTTCTATTGTTTTGCTGTAACTGGCGGTTGAGCACCGGACATGGTGCAATTGAATGCACATGCAGCGTGTAGAATTCGCGCGACATTGTTCCGTGGTTCTGCTGCGCGGTTTGGTCGGGATGCGGCAGCGTTTGCATGCGCTGTTGGCTTGCAGATTTGAGACTTGCTTCTCGTGACAACTGCGCGTCGCGCACGTGACAGTGGCATTGCGAAACGGTTGGACCTGTGACATTGAGTACGCTGCACTCGAGACAACCGAGCGTGCCGATCGGTGCTGACGCTTCTGGGGGTCCGGTGCAGGCACCGCCGTCTCGGTATGGACTCGACCTTTGATACAGGAGCACTTCATGCAACGCGATTCCCGCTTCGCACTCACCTTCGTCTTCTCCGCAATTGGCGTCTCCAGTTTGCTGCTAGCGGCCTGCAATGAAGAGTCGCCCTTGCTGCCCTCTGCGACTGGCGGATTCGTTGCTGTGTCAGGCGGCGCCACAAGCGCCAATACCGGTGGCACTACTGCCGCGAGTCAGGGCGGCAATACCGGACAAGCAACGGGCGGTGCCACCACTGCTGCAACCGGGGGTGCAAGTACTGGTGGAAGCGCAACAGGTGGCAGCGCCACCGGCGGCAGCGCCACCGGCGGCAGCGTAGCCAACGGGGGATCCGTAGCCACGGGTGGCGCCAAGGCGGCGGGCGGTGCAACCACCACTACGGGTGGTGCCAAGGCTGCGGGTGGAGCGACTACAACCACGGGCGGCGCCAAGCCCACGGGTGGCGCCACTTCCGCCACGGGCGGTGGAAGTGCCACGGGCGGTGGAAGTGCCACGGGCGGTGGAAGTGCCACGGGCGGCGGCAGCGCAACCAGCTGTCCAACCCCTGCGGAAGAGAAGTTCAGTTTCTTCTTGGTGAGCCAGGCTGCGTTGCAGAAGGATTCAGGTCAAACAGATGGCTACGGTGGAGACCTTGGCGGAATCACTGGAGCGGATGCCATCTGTCAACGCGTCGCCGAGAAGTCTTCCCCGTGCCAGAAGAACAAGATTTGGCATGCATTTCTTAGTACCTCTTCGGTAAACGCCAAGGATCGCATTGGCAAGGGGCCTTGGTACGACCGCGTGGGGCGTTTGTTGGCCACGAATATGACCAACCTGCTCACCGAGCGACCTACGGGGGCTGATGTAGCCATCATCAACGATTTCCCAAATGAAGATGGTGTGCCAAACCATGCTCCGAACGGTACCCAAGTGGACAACCACGAGATCCTGACGGGCACAGGAACTGACGGCAACGTCTACAAGCAGACCACGTCCGCTACCATGCCCGGAGGCTCGACCTCCTGTGGGCCCAACGCCGAGGAGACGTGGAGTGTCGACGCCGCCACCTGCTGGGGATGGACGACCAAGCTTGGAAAGGGTTGCCCGCGCGTTGGGCATTCCTGGCCGCGCCAGGGCAGTGGCGTCGGCTGGATCTCGGTCTGGAACGAAGGCGGTTGCGCTCCGGGAGGTGTTTCGACCGACGCAATCCCTGGCCTCGACGGGACCAGGCGCGTTGGCTCCGCGGGCGGCTACGGCGGTTACTACTGCTTTGCCGTCACGGGGACTAACTAGCCAATCGCCACAATCTCGTAGATTTTCGGCGCTGCAGGCGTTGGAACCTCAACTTCGTCCCCGACGCTCATACTCAGAAGTGCGCCGCCGAGCGGGCTGGTTGGCGTAATGGTGTGAACGACGCCGTTCTCGTGTTGAACGCGGCGGCCTCCGGCCACGGGCAACACGAAGTACCAGTTGGATTGGCGCTGATGCATCACCTGCACCAATGCGCCGGACTCGATGCTTTCGCCCTGGGCGAAGTTGCGCAATTCGAAGGCTTGAAGCCGCGCGCGTGAACGTTCGAGTTCGAGCGCGCGTTCGGCCTGGCCGCGGGCCACGTACGATGCCTCGGTCGAGCGCATGTCCTTGATGCCCTCGGCACGGTTCTCTTCGTGCGACGCAGCCTCGGCGGCTTCGCGAGCGATCCGTGTCATCGTTGCCAACTCGATGTCGATTTGCTCGAGGAGCGCTGCAACGAGGGCGCGCTTGTCCCACGCCAGCTTGGTCAAAATAGCGCCTTCTGTCCGCGAGATTCGGGCACAGTTACGCCCAAGTGTTCGTAGGCTTTGCGCGTGGCAACTCGACCGCGGGGGGTGCGAGCGAGATAGCCCTGCTGTAGCAAGTAGGGCTCGTATACGTCTTCAATCGTGTCGCGTGGTTCCGAGAGGGCTGCCGCCAAAGTCTCAACCCCGGCGGGGCCTCCCTCGTAGTGCTCAATGAGCAAGCGCAACAAGCGGCGGTCCATTTCGTCCAAGCCCTCGGGATCGACTTCCAAGCGCATGCCTGTAAGCTCGACGATTTCTGGATCGATAATGCCTCGCCCTTCGACCTCGGCAAAGTCACGGGCACGGCGCAGTAGCCGATTGGCGACGCGGGGCGTCCCGCGACTACGTGCAGCGAGCGCCAACGCACCCGCTTCGTCGCAGGGGATCCCGAGCAGTTTCGCGCTGCGGCTCACGATGAGCTTGAGGTCTTCGACCGGGTAGTAGTCGAGCCGCAGTGTGACACCGAAGCGTTCCTGCAATGGCTTGGTGAGCATGCCGGTGCGCGTCGTGGCACCGACGAGTGTGAACGGTCGAATATCGAGGGAAATGCTTTCCGCAAAGGCGCCGTCTCCCATCATGACGTCGATGCGAAAATCCTCGATCGCTGGGTAGAGGGCCTCCTCCACCGTTGCCGTCATGCGGTGGATTTCGTCAATGAACAAGATGTCGTTGCGCTCGAGTTTCGTCAGAAGCCCAGTGAGGACTCCCTTGTGCTCGACAGCGGGCCCACTGGTGATGTGGAGATGGACGCCCAGTTCGTTGGCCAGAATATGTGCCAGGGTGGTCTTGCCGAGACCGGGGGGCCCACACAGAAGGATGTGGTCGAGCGGTTCCTTGCGACGCCGAGCCGCCTCGACAAAGACGCGCAGGTTGTCCTTGTGTTTGGGTTGTCCGACGAAATCATCCAGTGATTGCGGGCGAAAGACGCGATCGAACCGCTCGTCGTCTCCTGTCGGCTGAACCCCCACCAAGCGATTGGTGGGGGGGGGCGGGGCGCTGTCTTTGGGTTTCTTCGCCATGGAGACTACTAAGCGGGCTCGATGAGACTCGCGTCGTAGTCCGCAGGTGCCTCGAAACCGAGCAGATTGAGGATGGTTGCTGCTACGTTGGAGAGACCGGGCACCTTCAGCTCCGACTTGAGCTTGTAGCCAGGCTGCTCCTCGCTGCTGACCAAAACGAAGGGCACTGGGTTGAGCGTGTGCGATGTTTTGGCCTTGGTTTGACCCGTCTTGTCGCGTCTGACATTGCCCTTCTTGTCCAGCTCGTACATCTCGTCAGCATTGCCGTGATCGGCTGTGATCATCAACGTGCCTTTGGCCGCGAGAATGACGGGAACGAGGCGTGCTAGCTGCAGGTCTAGGCCCTGCATCGCCGTGACGGCTGCCTCGAAATTGCCGGTGTGGCCGACCATGTCCCCATTGGCATAGTTGACCCGAAGGTAGCGGAATTTGCCGCTCTTCACCGCCGCAATTAGCGTATCGGTGATCTCTGCGCACTTCATCCAGGGGCGCTGCTCGAAGGGCACAACGTCGCTCGGTACCTCGACGTAGGTTTCGCTCTTCTCGTCGAACTTGCCCGAACGATTGCCGTTCCAGAAGTAGGTGACGTGTCCGTACTTCTGCGTCTCACTTATCGCGTACTGGCTGACGCCATTTTTCGCCAAGTACTCGCCCAAGGTGCGGTCGATAGCCGGAGGCACGACGAGGAATCGTGCCGGCATCTTGGTGTCGCCGTCGTACTGCATCATGCCAGCGTACGTGACGTTCGGCTTGGGACCGCGAGCGAATTTGTCGAGAGTCTCTTCGGTAAACGCGCGAGAGAGCTCGATGGCGCGATCGCCTCGGAAGTTGAAGAACACCACGGCGTCACCGTCGACGATTGGGCCGAGGGCCTTGCCGTCCTTGCCGACAACGAAGCCAGGGAGATCTTGATCGATGACCTTGGCTTCCGCGCGGTAGGTTTCGATGGCTTCGCGTGCCGAGGCGAATTGGCGCCCCTCACCGCGGACGTGAATGGCCCATCCGCGAGCAACCATGGTCCAATCCGCCTCGTAGCGGTCCATCGTGATGTTCATGCGGCCGCCGCCCGAGGCAATCGCTACGTCGAACTTGGCGTCGCGCAGCGTTCCGAGGAAGGCTTCGAATGGATCGACATATTCGAGGGCCGACGTCTCGCCTACGTCACGACCATCGAGCAAGACATGGATGCGAGCTCGACCGACGCCTTCCGCTTTGGCCTGCGTCAGCATCGCCTTGAGATGGTCAATGTGCGAATGGACGTTGCCGTCAGAGAAAAGACCGATAAAATGCAGGGTCTTGCCCGCCTTCGCCGCAGCGACGACCTCGTGCCACGCTTGACCCTGCCACAGGTTGCCAGTGGCAATCGATTCGCTAACCAACTTGGCGCCCTGGGCAAAGACGCGCCCGGCACCAAAGGCATTGTGCCCAACTTCACTGTTGCCCATGTCCTCGTCGCTGGGCATGCCAACGGCAGTGCCGTGAGCGCGCAGCTGCGTCATTGGATGCGTTTCCATCAAGTTCTTCAGGAATGGCATGCGCGCCGTCTTTATGGCGTCGCCTTCGTCGCGAGTGGAAATTCCAACGCCATCAAGGATGATGGTGACGACAGGACCGGGACAAGACTTGAATCGAGAGGACTGCTGCAGCTTCATGTGATGGGCTCGTGGGCTTTTGGTTTTGGGTTCCGCGGCAACGGCCACCGCGGGGGCGTCCGGGTGTTACCATGCAACGCGCCCATCGGCCGCCGCTGCGCTGCAAACCGACGGCTCTGGGGCGATGCGGCGCATTGTTGTTGGCTAACCGGGTGGCAATCCGGTAAACGATGCCCCTGCATTGAGCAGTCCCTTGAGTGCGCAGCCAATAGGCTCGACGGCCCGTACAGGGGCGTTGGCAAGGGCCATGTTCGGGCGAGTCTTTCGAGTCTTTGGGTCTCTATTTGTTGGGAGAGATGGTCATGAATCGAGAATCAAGCATCAAGTTGCTAAATCAGTCGGTCGCGGATGAGCTGCGGGCAGTGCATCAGTACCTTTACTTCCATTTCCACTTGGAAGATCAGGGGCTCGGTCCACTTGCCATTCAGTTTCGGACGACTGCGATCCAGGAGATGGGACACATCGCGAAGCTTTCGGAGCGCATCCTGTTCCTGAAGGGGGACGTGACGCTTGCTGCGTCGCAGCCCGTCGAACGGATCCAAGAGCCTACGGTGATGCTCGAGTTTGCCTGCAAGCTCGAGGAAGGGAGCATTGTTGACTACAACAACTTCGCCCTCGAGTGTGCCAAAAACGCGGATTCGCAAACGAAGCAGATGTTCGAAGCGCTTGTCGCCGACGAGGAACGTCACTACGACGGATTCGACAAGCAACTCGAAAATATCCGTCGCTTTGGACTGAGTTATCTCGCGCTACAGTCCTTCAATACGACACCGGACGCGGCGGCTGCTCCAAAGCCGGGAGCTGCCGGCTGAAGCGCAGCGAAATCGCCGCGCAATCGCGGAAACGGGCCAAAGGTTCGGGGCGGCCTGGTGGGCGGGTGCGCCTCATGGTAGACGGCTCCGCCTCGAACTAGGAGTACTCACAATGCGCTCGGATATCGTCAAGAAGGGCCTTGCCCGTGCCGGAAGTCGTGGACTGTTGAGGGCTTGTGGTGTGGCACGGGCCGACATCGACAAACCATTTATCGGCATTGCGAACTCCTACACCGATGTCGTGCCTGGCCATCGACATTTGCGCTCTTTGTCGGAGCGCGTAAAGGCTGCGATCATCGAGGCAGGCGGCGTTCCCTTCGAGTTCAACACGATCGCGATCTGCGACGGTATTGCCATGGGCCACATTGGCATGCGCTACTCGCTGCCGAGTCGTGAACTCATTGCCGACAGCGTTGAATCGATGGTCGCCGCGCATGGGTTCGATGGACTCGTCTGCATCTCCAACTGCGACAAGATCACTCCCGGCATGGCGATTGCGGCGGTTCGACTGGACATTCCGACGATCTTCGTGACTGGCGGTCCGATGATGGCGGGGCGCTCAGCGGGTGGCGTCGCGGGCGACCTCATCACCATCTTCGAGGCGGTGGGCAAGGTGCAAAGCGGAGAGATGGCCGAGCCCGAGTTGTTGAAGCTCGAGGAGACCTGCTGTCCAGGTGCGGGTTCTTGTTCGGGTATGTTCACCGCCAACTCCATGAACTGCTTGCTCGAGGCGATTGGACTCG
>CAYVXY010000017.1:0-36814 GCA_964454965.1 uncultured Polyangiaceae bacterium
CAAATCCTGCCCAAAAAGCTAAGGCCCGATGCTTTCGCATCGGGCCTACTAGTTGCGCGGGTAGGATTTGAACCTACGACCTTCGGGTTATGAGCCCGACGAGCTACCAGGCTGCTCCACCGCGCGTCAGGGAGCGACAGGGTAGTCGGAGAACCCGATCTGTCAAGGCGAGTTGGTACTCGATTCGGCGTATTCGTACGCCAGACATGTCCGCTCGTCCAGCTACGCACACTCGACGTCCGTGCAGCACCGTTGGTCGCGACGCCGACCGCGTCCGTTCTGCAGCGTCAGCCGCGCCGCACCAACCAAAGCCTGCTCTAGCTAGGGGAATTCCGCGAGAAGCGCGCCGGAACCCGCACGGGGCATTGGATGGCTGCGCCTTTCCTGCATACCGAACCCCAAAATATTCCCTAGCCAGGGAACAGTTTACCTTCTTGTTCTCAAAACGACCCCCACCGCGGCGACCACGCGCCACCTATTTCGGAAGAGCCCTCGCCACCAATCCTTCGGGCCGATCTTTCACCACCGATCGACCGCGCGCCAACCCCCCATTGCCGTCCGACCAGATTCCACTAACAGCGCAAGCTCGTCCCCTCAAATTACCGGCCAACTGTGCTCCCAATAACCGAACCCAGCCGCCGAGCGGCAGAATAGCTGTCGGCTCGACGGCTGCGTTCGCGCCTTCTGACCTGGCGTAGGGCCAATCTGACTCGGGCCATGCGTCCGCAGCGTTTCGCGCCCATGTCACGTTGTCCGAACGCCGCATCTCGCTACCTAACGCGGCATTGCGCCCCTAGGAACATTCGGCTGCCGTGCCCCCATTGGGGAGCCATGGTAATTCGGCACCCGATTCTGGCTGCTCCCGAGCACTAGAGTTCCGTTCGTCTGATGAAGCTGCCTATCTACCTCGATCACCACGCGACCACGCCGCTCGATCCGCGCGTGCTCGACGCGATGCTGCCCTATTTCACCGAACAGTATGGCAACGCGGCGAGTCGGTCGCATGCCTTGGGCTGGACTGCCGAGTCAGCGGTGGAGTCAGCGCGCACGCAGTTGGCCTACGCGCTCGGTGCCAGGGGTCCGAAGGAGATCGTTTGGACCTCGGGGGCGACCGAGAGCAACAACCTCGCTATCAAGGGTGTCGCAGAGTACCTGCGCGAGCGCGGGCGGCATTTGATAACCACGCGGATCGAGCACAAGAGCGTGCTTGACACGATGAAGCGGCTTACGACCCAGGGCTTCGAAGTCACCTACGTCGAGGTAGGTAGCGATGGGCGCGTGGAGCCGGCGGCGCTCGAGGCGGCGATTCGGCCCGATACTATTCTCTGCAGCGTGATGTTGGCGAACAACGAGGTGGGCACGATCCAGCCGATCGCCGAAATTGGGCGCATCACGCACGCCCGCGGTGTGCTCTTGCACGTGGATGCTTGCCAGGGGTTCCTGCGCACGCAACTTCACGTGATTGAAGACCACGTGGATCTCTGCTCGGTCACGGCGCATAAGCTCTACGGTCCGAAGGGCGTGGGGGCGCTCTACGTGCGTTCGGCGCAACCACGGGTCAGGCTCGTAGCGCAGATGGATGGCGGCGGGCATGAGCGCGGCATGCGCTCGGGCACCCTCAACGTGCCGGGGATAGTCGGGTTTGCGACCGCGGTCGAGTTGCTGCAGCGCGAAGGCGCGGCCGAGAATGCGCGCATCGCGGCGCTGCGCGATCGGCTCGAGGCGCGCTTTTTGGCCGAGCTCGAGCATGTGACTGTCAATGGCTCGCGGCAGCATCGCCTGCCGGGTAACTTGAACATCAGCTTTCACTACGTCGAGGGCGAGAGCTTGATGCTCGCCGCAAAAGAGCTGGCTGTATCGAGCGGTTCGGCCTGTACCAGTGCCTCGCTCGAGCCAAGCTACGTGCTCGCGGCCCTCGGGGTCGACGCTGGGGCGGCTCATTCCTCCATTCGTTTTGGTTTGGGTCGCGCAACTACGGCCGAACAAGTCGATTTTGCGGCCACGCGCGTCATCGCCGAGGTGCGGCGGCTGCGCGAGCTTTCGCCACTCTACGAGATGGTGCAAAATGGCGTCGACTTGAGCCAAATCACCTGGAGCGTGCCGTGATCTGGGGTGTCCTCAACTTTACCGTGCCTGCGGCCGTAACAGATGTATAGGTGAACCTTGTATAGCAAGAACGTCATCGACCATACGGACAACCCTCGCAACGTCGGCACGCTCGACAGCAACGATCCGAGTGTTGGTACTGGCCTCGTCGGTTCCCCCGCCTGTGGCGACGTGATGCGCTTGCAGATCAAGGTGGGCGAGGGGGGCGTCATCGAAGCGGCCCGGTTCAAGACCTTCGGTTGTGGCTCTGCCATTGCCGCCTCGTCCTTGGCTACGGAATGGATCCAAGGCAGATCCCTCGAGGACGCGGCCCAGATCCAAAATCGCGCCATTGCCGAGGAGCTCAATCTGCCGCCGGTGAAGCTGCATTGTTCGGTCCTGGCAGAGGATGCCATCCGCTTGGCCATTGCGGACTATCGGAAGAAGCAGGCCCAGAAAAGCGAAAACAGCGCTGAATCGTCGACGATTGGAGAGAAAGCGACGTGAGATTGCCGCGGGATCTCTTCACCTTCTTGGGGTTGGCCCCGCGCTTCGCGCTGGAGTCTGCGGAGCTCGAGCGTCGTCAGCGCGAGCTCTTTGTCGAGCGGCAGGGTGAGGGACCGCGCGTGCTCGAGACCATCAACGAAGCGGTGCGGATCCTAAGAGACCCAGCGACCCGCGCTGAGCAGCTCTTTGGGTTGCGCGGGTGGCCGCTCAAGGGTTCCCCGGATCCGGTTCTCTTGGAACGGATCTTCACCGATCGCGAGTTCATCGATCAGGCGCGCAAGAAGCAGGACAAAAACGGCATCTCAGCGTGGCTTGAGGCCGCCATACCACGCCAACAAGCGCTCATCGACATGCTGACCCTGCTCCTCGATGGTCCGGCGGCGACCATCTATCCCACCGAGCGCGATCCCGGAGAAAGCAGCGACGCTCAGCGGGCGCTACTCTTGCTCGAGGAATTGCGCTACCTGTCGCGCGCCTTGACGGCTGCGCATGCTGCGCTCGAGGCGCTCGAGGACGCGGCGATAGAAGGCGTGGAATCCTGAGGCATGAGCCAGAATACCCAGAATGAAGGGGCCCCGCGTCCGATCGGGATCGATCTGGGCACCACCTATTCGCTCGTGGCCGTCGCCGAGGCGGGCAAAGCCCGCGTGCTGTCTGGGCCTGAGGGGCTAGCCCTGGTTCCGAGCGCCGTGCATTATGCGCTGGATGGACGGATTATGGTCGGCGCTCGCGCTCGCGCGCTTTCGGCGAGCGCGCCCGAGCGTACGTTTACCAGTATCAAACGTCTGATGGGGCGGATGGCGACCGATCCCGAGGCGCGTCGCCCCATGGGCTGGAACCTCGTCGAGCCCGATAACGAGCAGGAGGCGCGAGCGGTGCGCTTCGAGCTGGGAGGGCAACGGGTCACTCCGGTGGAGATCAGTGCGGAGATCCTGCGCGAGCTCGCCCAAGTAGCGGCGCGGCAGGTGGGCGAACTTGGTCCTGCGGTCATCACCGTTCCGGCCTATTTCGACGATGCTCAGCGCCAAGCGACGCGGGATGCCGCCAAACTCGCGGGCCTCACGCTCGGGCGCCTATTGAACGAACCGACATCGGCACTGCTTGCCTACGGCCTCCAGCGCCAGAGCAACGGCGTATTTGCCGTCTACGACCTGGGCGGAGGCACCTTCGACGTTACCATCCTTAGACTTGAGGATGGGATCTTCCAGGTCAAGAGCACCGGCGGCGATAGCTTGCTCGGTGGCGACGACTTCGATCGCTCGATCGTGCAGCTGATGCTCGCGGAATTGGGCGACGCGGGCGAACGGCTGCCAGCCGGCGAGCTCTTCGCCTTGCGTGATGCGGCTCGCACACTAAAGCACCGGTTGACCGACGAGCTCGATGCCTGCGCGCGTGTCGAGTTGGCGCGAGGAAGCTTCGAGTTCACGCTCGAGCGCAGCGGGCTCGAACGTATCGCGCGTCCCTTGCTCCAACGCACGGGGCGGGCGGCGCGGCGTGCACTACGCGATGCTGGGGTCGAGCCCTCGGAGCTCGATGGCATCGTGCTCGTCGGCGGTATGACACGGATCCCTGCCGTGCGTGCCTACGTTGAGGAGCTCTTCGGGAAGCCACCCGAGAGCGGCATCGATCCAGACCTGATCGTGGCCGAAGGGGCTGCGTTGCGCGCCGATTTCCTCGCGCGCGACGAGTCCCCGGTATTGCTGCTCGATGTCTTGCCGCTGTCGCTCGGGCTCGAGACCATGGGTGGCACGGTCGAGAAGCTGCTGCCGCGCAATAGCACCGTCCCGGCCGCGGCGAAGACCGTATTTACGACGCACCGCGACGACCAAACGGGATTTGTCGTCCATGTCCTGCAAGGTGAACGTGAACTGGCGAAGGACTGCCGTTCGCTTGCCCATTTCTTGCTGCGCGAGCTCCCGCAGTTGCCGGCTGGGCAGGCGCGCCTCGAAGTCTGCTTTCAAGTGGACGAAAGTGGCCTGCTCACGGTCACGGCGCGCGAGCTCACGAGCGGTTTGGTTCAGGTCGTCGAGGTCGCGCCGAGCGTGGGGCTCAGTACCGAAGAGATCGACCAGATGCTCCTCTTGGCGCTCAAGAGCAAGAAGCAGGATCTCGAAGCCAAAAAACTTGCCGAGCTGCGGGTGCATGGCGAGAGCGTCGCGCTTGCCACCCAGAAGGCGCTCGCTGCGGACAGCGACTTGGTTACGCTCGAGGAGCGTGCCGAGATCGAAGACTCACTGCAGCGGCTGAAGGGTGGCCTCGCAACGGCGGACCGCTCGCTGCTTCTCGAGCTATTGGTCGAGGAGCTGCACGCCCTGACCGAGGGTTTCAACGAGCGGCGCATGAATCGCGCTATCGTCGAAGCGGTGACGGGGCAGGCTCTAACGTAAGTGTAGGCCCGGAGCGCCATCGGCAAAACCGGCTCCAAATGGCGAGCCATTCCCTATGGGGCTCGCTTCGGCTGGCCAGCGCGGGTGCAATGCTGTAGCTTGGGACGAAGGATCGAAAGCGCGAGAGGCGCCGCTCAGCATGAACACGGGCTACTCTGAATCTCCATCGAGCATCGTCGAGGTCGCGGTCGGGACCGTTCTGGCAGGCAAGTACCGCGTCGATCGGATCCTCGGTCGGGGAGGCATGGGGATCGTAGTCGCGGCCACGCATCTCGAGCTCGAGACCTCCGTAGCCATCAAACTTCTGTTGCCCGAGGTGCGAGGCAACCAAGAAGTAGTCGCACGTTTCGCGCGTGAAGCGCGTGCGGCCGCGCGGATCAAGAGCGAGTACGTCGCGCGCACCCTTGACGTCGGTAAGCTCGACAACGGCTGCCCCTACATCGTCATGGAGTATCTCGAGGGCGTCGATCTGTCGCATCGGATTGCCGAACGCGGACCCCTTCCCGTCGGCGAAGCGGTACAATTGATCCTCCAGGCCTGCGACGCGCTGACCGAGGCGCATGCTCTCGGTATCATCCATCGCGATCTGAAGCCCTCCAATCTATTCGTGACGCGGCGCCGCGATGGCACCGAAGTCACCAAAATGCTCGATTTCGGGATCTCGAAGCTTTCGCCGACCGATGGCTCGAGTCCCGAACTCAGCATGACGCGCACGACGAGCGTGATGGGATCGCCACTCTACATGTCGCCGGAACAGCTGGTGGCCTCGCGCAACGTCGATCCGCGCAGCGACATTTGGGCGCTCGGGGTCACCCTGTACGAAGCCTTGGCTGGAAAACCGCCATTCGGTGGCGATTCTCTGCCAGAACTCTGCGCCAAGGTCATGACGCAACCGGCTCCCCCGCTCGTTGCATTGCGACCGGAATTGCCGCTCAAGCTCGAGGCCGTGGTGATGCGTTGCCTCGCCAAAGAGCCCGCGCAACGTTACGCTTCGGCGGTGGAATTGGCAGCAGCGCTCTTGCCCTTTGCTGCTGCGTCCACCACCGGTGTGGGTCAGCGTTCGTTGGCAGAGGCCGCCAAGTTTGCAGCTCTTGGCATGACCGAAGACCAGTCGGCACCTGCGCAGACAGCGCCAGGTGTTCCCATGGGAGGGCCCACAGTCAATTCCTGGGGCCAAACCAACGATGCGGATATCCCGAAACACTCCCTCTGGTTGCCGACCGCAGTGGGGATCCTCGGGCTCTTGGCGGTGGCAGCGGGGGCGGTCGTTTGGCGGCTGCGCGCCGCCGAAGCGCCAGCGGCCAACGCGCCAGCGGTCAACGCCAGGCCCACCGCTTCTGCATTGCTAGCTTCCGAGGCAGCGCAGGTTGCCGCAACAGCTACCCCATCGGTGAGCGTCGTCACCTCGGCAGCTCCGCCGATAGCGACCAGTCCAGTTGCAGCGGCTTCACGCGCAGCAACATCAGTTGCGCCCCTGTCCGCGAAGCGAGCAGGGCCGACCGACCGAAGTTCCACCTCTGCCCCAGCCGGCAAGGCTAAACCTGTGATTGCCCGAGAACCAGCGCGCCAGGATCTGTTCGGCGATCGGAACTAGGAACTAGGAACTCGGAGAGTAGACAGCCGAAGGCGGCCTAGCCTACTCTTGACTCTGGATCTCCTCTGGCTTGAAACAAGAATCGTGGGGGCGTGCGTTGCCCCAAGGATCTGCCGATGCGAAAGGCTGCAATCGTCATTGCCCTGCTGCTAACGACCGTTACGCTGACGGGTTGGGCCGAGACCGCCACCGACAAGGCAACGGCTCAAGCACTGTTCGATGCTGCCAAGAACCTGCTCAAGGACGGCAAATACACTGAGGCTTGTCCGAAGCTCGCCGAGAGTCAGCGGCTCGATCCAGCGCCCGGCACATTGCTCAATCTGGCGGACTGCTACGAGAAATCGGGGCTGACTGCGAGCGCCTGGGCAACGTGGCTCGAGGCGGCTGCCGCAACCCATAACGCGGGCCAGACGGATCGCGAACGAATGGCGCGTGAACGTGCCGCCAAACTGAAACCGACGCTCGTGAGCATCACGCTCATCGTTCCCGAATCCAACCGAGTGACAGGGTTGGACCTGAAGCGCGACGGATCTGCTGCGGCCCCTGCAACTTGGGGGATCCCGGTGCCCGTCGATCCGGGCACTCACACCATCGTTGCTAGCGCTCCTGGGCGTCGCAGCTGGCAGACGACTGCAAACGTTACTTCAGGTGGCTTGCCCGTCGTGGTTACGGTTCCGGCGCTTGAGCGCGAGGTCAGCGCACCGCCCTCAGTGGCGTCCGCACCGGTCGCAGCGGCGCCAGTTGCACCCGCGCCAGTTGCACCCGCGCCAGTTGCACCCGCGCCAGTTGCACCCGCGCCAGTTGCACCCGCGCCACCCGTGACCCCACCGACAAAAACGCCTGCACCCGCGCCTGCGCCTGCGCCTGCAGCAGCCACCCAAGCGGCACCGTTGCCGGCTGCCGCTCCCGATGCGGCAATACCTAGGGCGCCTGCACCGGTAGCGGCGACGGACAAGGCCGCTTCCTCCGCATCGGTTCAGCGGACGCTGTCCTACGTAGTGATGGGGTTTGGCGTCGTGGGGATGGGAGTTGGCACCATCTTCGGACTCGAGGCAAAATCGAAGAACGACGATTCCTTGGCACAATGCCGCACTGACACGCTCTGCAGTCAAGGTGGCTACGATTTGCGGCAGCAGGCCCTCGATGCCGCCACCTATTCCACCGTGGCTTTTGGCGTCGGCGCTGTGGCGTTGGTTGCAGGGATCGTGCTTTATGCCACCGCGCCGTCGAAGACCACGCCGCCGAACCAGGCCCGCTTTCGCCTCGGGCCAGCGTTCACCGGCTCTGCCGGCAGTCTCACCGTCCGAGGAGTATTCTGATGCCGCGCGCGTACCTGATAGGCACCATGGGCCTGATGCTGTTCGTGGCAACCGCCTGCGCCAAAGTGCTCGGGATGAAGGATGCCCAAGTCGAGCCCACAAATTGTGGCTTCGAGGTAGGCGATAGCTGCGCTCAACAATGCATTAGCCAGAGCTGTTGTAGTCAAGCCGTTGCCTGCATGAACAACCCTGGCTGTTCAGCCCTCGCGGGCTGTGTCGACGAATGCACTGATGGCGCCTGCGAGTCGGGTTGCCTCGCCAAGTATCCTTCAGGTGCTGCAAGCTACGTAGCGTTGGCTGATTGTCTTCTGCCTTGTGAATGCAGCTACACGGGAGAAGGCGGTGCCTCGGGTCAGGGCGGTGCCTCGGCAAGCGGAGGAAACTCGCTCGGTGGCGTGGGCGGCACGAGCGGTCTCGGTTCGGCGCTCGTATCCGCAATTGCCCGCTTTGCCGAGGCGGACTGCAACAGATTCCAGGCCTGTGCTCCAGGCTGGATGACCTTGGCCTACGGCAATGTTGCTGAGTGCGTGGCACGGGAGAACGTCTACTACCAGTGGATTGCGTCGCTTCCCGGTGTTGCCTGGAAGGCGAGCGACTTCCTCGCTTGTGGCACTGCTTGGGCCACAGCAAGCTGCGCAGACTACATGAACAGTGCACCGCAAGCGGACTGTATCGTTTCTGGCACTGTTCCAAACCATGGCACTTGCAACACGAGCTACCAATGCGCGTCGCTCTTCTGCGACTCCGATGGCACGACCTGTGGTTCTTGCGTGGAAGCTCCCGCCGCCGGCGAGTCATGCATCTCGGGCGGTTGCGCTACCGGCCTCAGTTGTTCGAACAATGGGGTCTGCCAAGTGCCAAGGGGCTTGCGCGAAATTTGTTCGGACGACTTGCCTTGTCAATCGCGGTTCGACTGCAACCAGGGACGATGCGTTGCGCCCATCACCACGACGGGCACGGCTTGTGACACCACAGTCAATCTGAACTGCGAATTGGGTCAGTCCTACGTCTGTGCCTCGACCACCCAAACTTGCCTTCCAGTCACGCAGTATACGTCGCCTGGGCAAACCTGTGGTGTAGCCACAGGCAATGCGT
The DNA here is from genome assembly GCA_964454965.1 of uncultured Polyangiaceae bacterium. Lineage (GTDB taxonomy): Bacteria > Myxococcota_A > Polyangia > Polyangiales > Polyangiaceae > FEN-1139. Next base: position 8,988 of record CAYVXY010000017.1, read on the forward strand.
CCGTTACGTTGTGTTCGCGCGGTACCTGTGGCGATTCTGGACTCTGCGTGGCCCGGGCGGCAGACCATGGGACCTGCGATGATAGTCTGGGACCGTATTGCGAGTGGCCGGCATTCTGTTCTTACGGGATCTGTCAGCTCGAAAGCGATGTCGGGTCTTGCCAGTAGCTCGGGTCGCCTCATGACTGTACTCGGACGGCACACAAGGTGGTCACGGCAGCGGAGTTGGTCTATGGTTGTTGCGAGAAGTCCGTGAAAGCCAGAGTCACATTTCGAGATCCGCACATTGAGCTCGAGGTTCCCGTGGGGACCACGCTGCTGGAGGCCGCCGCTATGGCCGGCGCACCGCTCGGTACGCATTGCGGGGGTGTGGGCGCATGTGCTTCTTGTCATGTGCGTATCGAACATGGTGAGTCCCATCTCTCGAATGCCAATGACATCGAAGAGGATGGTTTGGACCGCGTGTTCGATGTGCGGCCGAGTTCGCGGCTGGGTTGTCAGGCGCGAATTGAGTCTGCAGGCGACATTGTGGTGAGGATCACCGACGAGAGTCTCGATGCTTGGCTTCGAGAGCACCCGTGCGTGAGGGCTCCCTGAGCGTCGTGGGCATTGCTGCGTAGGTGGGAACCTGAGCAGGGTGGAACCCGCTCGAGATCGACCAAGCGGCCTGGCTTTGTGAATTTCAAGGCTATACGCGGCTCGTGAACCGGTGTTAACTCGGAGTCTAAGTTGCCCGTAACTCCCGAGTAGGACAGCACATTGTTTGCTACACGCCATCTCTTTCAGCTCTCGCTGCTCGTTACCCTGACCGTTTCATCTCCGGGTTTTGCGCAGCAACTTCGCCTGCACGGCACGGCTGCGGCTACGCATGCAGTGGGTGGCCATCAGCAACGCGAGCTAAGTTGGGGGTCAACTTTCCGGCTCGGCGCAGAATGGGTCATCGTTCGTGAATTCGGCGTGGTTCTGCAGGGAAGTGGGACATTCCTCGGGGCGGGGGAACTGCCAAGCGACAAGACTCTACGTCCGCTTGATGCTGCCATGGGACTATCTGCGGGAGTGGGACTTCATCTGCGTCCGTTTGCTCGTCAGACTTACGGACGAATTGCCAGCCCTGCTGGGCTCTGGCTGGGCGGCGGCGGCGGCTTCACCTGGACGGGCGACGAACGCCGCCCCATGGTCGACGCCGGCGTGGGGTTCGACTTCTTGTTCCACAAGGCACGGGTCGGTTTGGGACCAATGCTCGGGTGGGAGCACATCTTTCAGCCCAACGATCAGCTGCGGCCCGCCGACGCCAACATCCTCTTTGCCGGCATTCACGGCATGCTCGAGATCGGCGTCGTTCAAGGGACCGTCGACGGGGACCAGGACGAGGATGGCATTCGCGATTCGCTCGACAAATGTCCGGCCGTTCCCGAAGACAAGGACAACTTCGAGGATGAGGATGGTTGCCCCGATCGAGACAACGACCAGGACGCAGTTCTCGATCCCGATGACCAATGTCCGCTCGTCGCCGAGGACCACGACAAATTCCAAGACGCCGATGGCTGTCCGGAGGCCGACAACGATCAAGACGGCATTCTCGATGCGAGCGACCGCTGTCCCAACGAGCCTGAGGACAAGGACAACTTCGAGGACGAAGATGGCTGTCCAGACGCCGACAACGATCAAGACGGGATCCCGGATCGCGAAGATCTCTGTCCCAACGAGCCGGAAACCAAGAATGGTTATGCGGATCAGGACGGCTGCCCCGATGCCGAACAAATCCGGGTCGTGGGAGACAAGATCGTGCTCGACGATCGAGTCCATTTCATGATCAACAGCCACATCATCCGCAATATCAGCTTCCCGCTGTTGGAGCGGCTAGCGACCCTGATCAACGAGCATCCTGAATACGTGCACATCGAGATCCAGGGTCACACCGACGAGCGCGGACCGGATTGGTTCAACGAGCGCCTCAGCCAAACACGTGCGGATTCAGTGATGGCATTCTTGGTATCGCACGGCGTCACGGCAGAACGCCTTACCGCCAAAGGGTTCGGCAAGAGCAAGCCTCTGAGTGAGAAACGTACGGAATATGCCTTCTACATGAATCGACGGGTGGAGTTCGAGATCACTCGTCAGGTCAAGCAGAAGACCACCGAGAACGAGACGACCAAGTTTACGGTGACCAATGCCAACGTGAAAGCAAACGAGCCTTCGACGCCGCTAGCTCAACCGGTAACAGCGCCGGACAACAAGACGAAGGAACAGAACGCTGCTCCAACCGAACCCGAAGAGCCAGCAGACTCGAAGGAGGCCCCATGAAGCTTGGGCATTCACTCACTGTCTCTGCGATCACGCTGTTGGCAGCGGCAGTCCTTCCGGGGGCCTGCGGCGCCGACGGGCTGGTTGGTGGTACTTGCGGCAAAGGCCTCTCCAACTGTGCCAATCATTGCGTCGATCTGATGAACGACCCAAATAACTGCGGCAAATGCGGCGATCGCTGCGAGACCGGTGTCGACTGCATTCGCGGCGTCTGCGGTGGCGGTGGTGAAGGGGGCTGGGGCGGAGACAATCCGAACGGCGGTAGCGGCAATCACGGGCGCGATGGTGGCGGTGGTGACAGATTGATGGATGGGGGCGGTAGGGCTGGTGCCTTTGGCGAGTTCGATGTCGTCTACCCCGGCGATGCTAACAGCGGTGGGGCCGGTGGGGCCGGTGGGGCCAGTGGGGCCGGTGGGGCCGGTGGGGCCAGTGGTGACACGGGCGACGGTGGTGACCTCTGCCTGCCACCCTACGATACAGCGGCGCATTGCGGCTCCTGCAACACCGTATGCGTCGAACCGACGCGGGTATGCTCGCCCGTCGAAGGCAAGTACGCCTGCGTGCCATTCTGCGATGCGCCACTGGTCGAGTGCAACGGTGCTTGCGTCGATCTGAATAGCGACAGTGACAACTGTGGGCAATGCGCCAGGGCTTGTCCCTCGGCCATCTGTCAGGGTGGCGTCTGCATCGGTGCGCAGGCGGGGCATATCGTTCCCATCTGCATGAACTTCGCCGAGGCCACCCAGTATTCGCAACCGACAAACATGCTGGGCAATGCGGTGTTCTTGCCGCTCTTCAATCCGGTCAAGATCCTCGCGTACGACGAATTCGCTGCGGCAAGCCCACGGGCAAGGGTTGATCTGACGATTGCCTGGGCGTCGGCCGCGCGTGGTCGCGCCTATCAGATTACGAGCATTAGCCAGCCCGAGGCGGTCAACGTTCAGCTGAAGAAGCCGGACTATGACCTCTTCCTCGTCTACGACCAACCGCTGGCACCCGCGGGCACGCTATCAAGCTATGGCACTCAATGGGCCAAGACCCTCGAGAGTTTCTCGCATGTTGGCGGGGTCATCGTCGTGCTGAGCGGTGCGACGGGCGTAAAGGAAATGAGTCAACTCTTGACCAGCGCGCGCCTGCTCGAAGTGACGAGCGAGAGCGCTATCAGCGGCGCACAAGTCTACAACCGCGCGCCGGCCGATGCCGTCGGTGTCAACGTCGTCTCACCGTTCCGCACGTTGAGGGATTCCTGTGTCTTTACGACTCCCGCTCCGAGCGACAGCTCGACCATCTTCGTCGTGACCGACGAGCCCGCGGCGGGTGTCGCGCGTCGGCCCTTGGCCGTGCATCGGATCGCGATCCCGCCCGTCCAATAGCGTTTCGGGGGCGAGCGCCTTCGTGGCTGCGTCTGTCCCTGCGGCAGTGGCGCGACCGATCCTGTCGACGAGCCATCCCAGGCACCGGTCTCGCGTGGCCTCGTAGGCGCGTGCGACCGCTGCAATCGCTTCACGGCCTTCGGCAGTTCCAAGCGCAGCCTTGACGTGTTCGTAGCCAGTGTGCTCCCCAATGGGCACGGCAATGAAGCCGAGCAGCGCGAAAAATCCCGTGACCATGCCGATGGCGCGGCGACCGAGGCGGAAAAACACCCGGCGAGGGTAGCCGTCGGGCCCACCTCAAGTGAAATATCCTGTCGACTTTGGCGTAGCCGTGCGGGTACTCCCTCGTCGGCCCAACAGACGGAGCCTCGGAGGTCCCCCTCGTTCACCCTGCTTGAAGGCCGCCGTGCCTACTTGCACATGACGAGGAGCAAGCCCTCGGATTCTGCGACAATCCAAGCCTCTTGCCCGAGTATTGCGCGATGGGTGGCAGGTAGTACGAGGTAACGAGCTTGCAGCGCAGCGAGTCGTTGCGCCAGCGCTTCGGGATTCGCCATTGGATCGAGTTCACGCCGACGCGGATCGCGTCGCAGCAGTGGCTCCGAATCCTCGGGGCGCGCAAACGCTGCTTGAACGGCGAAATAGCCATAGTCTTCGGTACCAACGGCGAGTCGCTCGCCCCTCGGAATGCGCAGGCTTGCCACGTGGCCGATGTGGATTTCTCGAGAACGGTCGACGAAGGGTTCGCTCTTGGCCACGAGGGGGCGAAGCACGAACCCAGTTCCTAGGAGCGAACCTACGCCAACCAGCAAGGCAACGCCCTGCTTTGCTACGCGCTGTGCAGAGGGAGCGAGCGCCCGCTGCAGCAGGCGGTCGAGTAATTCGCCGACCAGCAGTGCCATGCCGAGCCATACTAAAAGGAGAGTGCGTTCTTCGTGGTGGGTTGGCGCGCCGTCCAGCAGATCGCCGACGACTAGAAAAGCGATGACGCTGCCAATAGCCAGCGTGGGCCTTACCCAGGCCTGTCCGCGCAGGCCCTGGCGACCGAGGGCCAGCCACGCAACGACGGGCAGTCCGAATGCGAGTAAAGCCAGCTCGGGTTCGCCGGTGAACAACGCCCAGGGTTGTTTCAGCAGGCGCAGTTCCCACGGGAGCGAGGTGCCGCCCAGCGCTTGGCGGTAGGCCGTCACGCGCTTTACGAAGAACAAGGCATCTTGGTGGCGAAACACGCCGTGGAGCATCCACGCGATGGCACCTGCCGGCGCGACAGCAACGGCTCCGACGAGCCAACGCCGTTCGCGCGGTTCGTGCCACGCGTCAAACGCGGCATAGCCCGTGACAACCATGGCGACGGGCCAGGTCTCATACCGGCAAAGTGTCGCCATGCAGGCTGCGAGGGCACCGACGATGCGTATCGGCCCTTGCCTGAGGCTCAGTGTCGCGCTGGCCGCGAGGGCGAGCACGGCCGTTGGATAGTCAGGCACCATGGCTACGCCGTAATGGGCCGCGTGGGGAAAGCACGCCGCAATCAGGCCGCCAAGGAGCGCTGCGCGTGGCGACAAGTCGAGCGAGCGAGCGATGAGCCAGACGCCGACGGCAGCGTAGACCCCGAGCAATATCGCTGTGATTTGTGCCGTTGCGAGGCTCAAGCCAAACGCCTTCATTGTGCCGCCATAGACCCAAAACGGCAAAGGTAGCCAACTGGTCCCGGAGGGATCGAGGTGCGGATGAATGGCGAATTGTTGGGCGATGGCGACGCGCGAAAAATCGTCATCGCTGATCGAGCGAAACCCCGACCAGAGCAGAGCGAGCGAGACGACGGTTTTGGCCGTCGCGATGATGAAGGGGGCGGCGGATCGCCGAATCACTTCACCACTACTTCTTCGCAGGCGCAGGCGCAGTCGGCAGATGGCCGCGTCCGCTCGGATCGTACTGTGTCGATTTCTTGTCGTACTGACTCGATTTTTTGGCCAGTGAAGCGTCCGTCGATGTCGACAGGTACGCCAGCGCCATCGAGGTCAGAAAGAATACGGTTGCCGAGACCCAAGTGGTCTTCGTAAGAAAGTTTCCTGCCCCACGGCCGCCGAACACCTGTTGCGCAGCGGCACCGGTGATAACGCCAAGCCCGCCACCTTTGCCTGGTTGCAGCAGCACGACCAGGATCAAAAATAGGCTGACGATCGAGTGGATGACGATGAGAGGGGTCTCGAATAGCTCGTTCACGGCGGGCGCAAGCCTAGAAGACAACTGCCCCGGGCGCAAGGTGACCCCCGGGGCAGCATGCCTGTTGTGGTCGAATTAGGCGCGGAAAGCCGCAGCGACGATGGCGCCGAAGCTCTCGGCCTTGAGGGCTGCGCCGCCGACGAGCGCGCCGTCGATGTCGTCACAGGCGAGCAGGCCCTTGGCATTGTCGGGCTTGACACTGCCGCCATAGAGGATCCGCGTCTGGTTGGCGAGCTCGGCCGAGGTCGCCGTGAGCCGCTGGCGAATGGCCGCATGGACTTCCTGTGCCTGTGCGTCGGAGGCCACCTTGCCGGTTCCGATGGCCCAAACGGGCTCGTAGGCAATGACGCCGTAGCCGGGCTGCTTGTTCAACTCGGCAACGACGGCATCCACCTGCCGGAACACGACCTCGAGGGTCTTGCCAGCTTCACGCTCTGCGAGCGTCTCGCCGACGCAGACAATCGGCTTGAGTCCTGCTGCCATGGCGGCAGCGGTCTTGTCGCAGACGCTCTTGTCGGTCTCGCCGAAGTACTGGCGGCGTTCGCTGTGGCCGATAATCACCCACCTGCAGCCGGCACCGAGAATCATCGGAGCGCTGAGCTCGCCGGTGAAAGCGCCTTCGTCCTTCGGGTAGATATTCTGCGCCGACACTTCGACCTTGCTGCCCGCAACTGCTGCTGCTGCTGCTGCAAGGATAATCGCGGGCGGAGCGATCACGACCTCGACCTTGGACTCGTTGCCGCTCAACTTGGCAACCTGTTTCGCAACTTCGACACCCGCTTGGGTGCCCTGGTACATCTTCCAGTTTCCTGCGATTAGTTGCACTCGATCTTTCTTTGCCACTGTTCATTCCTTTCGCGGCTATTCAGCCGTTCTCAAGACTTCAATGCCTGGCAATCGCTTGCCCTCCAATACTTCGAGTGACGCGCCGGCTCCGGTCGAAATATGCCCGATCCGCGCCACCAATTCTGCGGGGAGCCTTTGGGCCGCCTGGATAGCGGCCGAACCGAGCACAATCCCGTAGCTCCGCGATGCGTCCGCGAGCGCTTGGGCGACGCCGTTCGTTCCGACGGCGAAGGCGGCTTGGCCCATCAGACCCATGGCGCCGACCCAAAGCGAGGTCGCGGTCGTGTCGATCGACTCGCGAAACATGGCTAGCGTGCGTGGGCCGATGTCGACGATGCGATCACGCTCACCGATGTCTGCGAGCTCGATGCTACGCCCTTCGACACCGACGTCGCTTTCCGTCACGGTGACGTCCACGGGCAGGTGGATCGTCACGTCGCGATCCCTTGCCTGTTCGAGGATGGTGCGTGCGCGCGCCAGTTCCGAGAGATCGATCCGGGTCATGCCGATGCGGTGGCCCTTGGCAGCAAGCATCGTGCAGCCGAGGGCGCCACCAATACAGAGCTGGTTGCCCTTAACGATGAGACTCTCAATGAGCTTTGCTCGTTCGGAGAGTCTGGTGCCACCGAGCAACGCGGTCAGTGGCTGCTTATTGTCGATGATTCGACCGAGCGCCGTGAGTTCGTCGCGTACGGCAAATCCGATGGCTCGATCTTGGAACAGCTTGGGCAATTGAAAGACTGAGCAATGCGACCGGTTCGATGCTGCCATGGCGTCATTGACGAACAGATCGCCATGGCGCGCCAACCGATGCGCGAAGCTCTCTTCACCTGCCTCCTCTTCAGGGTAGAAGCGCAGATTTTCCAAGAGGACCATCTGTCCTGGTCGAAGGTCGAGTACGGCCTTCTTGGCGGCATCGCCCACGCAGTCGTCAGGCAGCAGCACGTCCCACCCGCTCAACTCTGCCAGGCGCACGGCCGCCGGCTCGAGGCTAAGCTCGGTTGTGGCGCGGCCTTTGGGGCGGCCGCGATGGGCTAGGGCAATAATCTTACCCTCGTGCTCCATGATGTAGCGCAGGCTCGGAAGGACTGCCCCGAGGCGCAGATCGAGATCCCCGCGTTCTTCAGGGGTCGCGGCAGGGGCGTCGAGATCGATCCGAACGATGACTCTCTGATTGGCGAGTTCGAGCTGGTCGATGGTGCGCAGGCCGTGGAGCGTCGTCATGATGGGCTATTGCTCCCCGAGGGGAGGGGATCCCCGCGGTCAGGAGCGCATGCTCCTCTGGGGTCGCGGCGCCGGTATAGGCCCTGGAGTCGGCGGCGGTCAAGGTCCTCCGTTGAAACTAGGTGGTCCAACGCGGACTTTGCGGCACACTGTAGGCAAATAGGATGGCCATGCGTACCAGCGGAATACTCACGGTTCTCGCCTCACTGCTCCTCTGCCCGAGCCTGCGCGCCGAATCGCCCAAGCCGGCCGCACCTGCGGTCAAGGCGGGACCATCGACCGCAACCGCGCCCATCGCAGCCAATCTTGCGAGCAAGCCAGCTCCGAATGCTGCCGTCAGTGGCGGGGCCAAATCCGGGTGCACCCTCATGGGCACGGCGCTGCCTGATCTCGACCTTTCCGTGGTCGACGCCGATGGTCGCCCTGTTGCTCGCTTCGGTGGTGTTGCCGTACAGCTGACGGTAAGTGACCTGCCGGAGCGTGCTGACGGAAAGACTCAAATCACCACTGGCGGCGTTGGCCGCCTGCGCGTCTCCGGCTTCGTGCCGATGCGTTCGCTTCCCATTTACCTCAAGCAGGATCTGGCAATCGTCAAAGGCCACGTGACGCTGCTCAAGGGTACTGCCGTCGAATATGCGGGGCGCGCTGGGGATCAGATCCGCATCAGCGTCAAGACCGTCAACGCAATTGCGGAAACCTACAATGCGACCGTGGCTTGCGACGCGTTGACGGTCGAAGCGCAGAAGCCGAACAAGTGGGCGCCTCCGGGCCACGCGCGCGGGTACCTGATGAAGCAGTCCGTCGCTCCACTGTTCGACAAGCCCGGCACCGACGCTAGGCACATTGGCTCGATACATTTGGCCTCCGATGCACGCGGTATCCTGTTCTATGGCGATCGTCGTGAGGGCGATTTTGTCCACGTGTTGTATCGACGAGACGTCGGTATCGACGGTTGGATGGGCGTCAAGGATCTCGAAATTCTGCCGCGCGGCGAGGTCATGGATCAATCTGTATCGAAGTATGCGCCGCCTACAGACAAGCGGTTGAAGATGAAGGCGGAGGGGCAGCTGTACAAGGCGCAGAGCGAGATCCCTCTCTATGGCAAGGCCGATCCAAAGCTGCCGCCCATTGGAACCGTGACCAAGGACACGGAACTCTACGTGCTGGACGTCATGGTTGGTTGGGCCAACGTGCTGCCGAAGCAACTCGACGTGGTGCCGCTCGGCGAGAAACATTTTTGGGTGAAGGCCAGCGAACTCGGGATGTGAGCGCCGCTGGTTGTCAGAAGCTGCCTACAACCGCCGCCGTGCCGGGGCCTACCACCAGCTGAGCCTGCAGGTCATTCGTTTCCTTGGGCACCGCCAGCAGCACGGTCGCACCCGCCGCGGCGAAGAGTCCTCCCGCGACGAACCCAATCGTGGACCAGGTGCGCAGGCTGTTGTAGCGATCGACGTCACCTCGCGCTTCCAACTGGCAGAGTGAATCGCGGCAGTCACCGCTTCCCAGCAGCTTCGAGCGCGCTGACGTCGCCATGAGTCCAGTCGTTACGCCCACGAGCAGGCCCACTCCACCTATACCAACTCCGACCCAGCCGAGCGTTCTTGTCGTCGTGTTGTCGATTCCGTCGGACGTATCCGTACCTTCGACGAGGTTGCCGGTCGGATGTCGGGGACCTGTGGGGGACGCGGACGAGCCAGCAACGACGCTGGTCACTGTGCCCGTCGCCGTGGGAGAATTCGGAGTGACCGGCGTCGATTGTTTGCTCGACTCGGTGGGATCCGAAAAAGGATCCGCAAAAGCATCCATCGATCTGGTGCTCGTCGCGATACTCGGCAGCGTACAATTGTTGGACGCTTGCGGCTCGCGGCGGGCGAAAAAGAGCGTCGTGGTCTTGTGCTGGCGCTCGTCGACATCGAGTTCACCCGTGACCGCTTGACCGTCTCGTGTGGCGCGGATCACGTGGTGTCCTGGATCGACGAGCTGGTTGGCTCCGAGCAGCGCGCTCGGGACGGGTTCCGAGTCGAGAGAAACCTGCACCGAATCGAGATCCTCTCCCTTGAGCTCGATGGTCAGTCGTGGGACGCGCAAAAGCAGATTGGCACGTTCCTTTTCGGCTTCGTGTTGCGCCTGGAGTTGGCTGATGTCGGCCGCGCTTTTTGGGCTGAGGCGCGAGGCGAGCAGGTAGAGTTCGGACGCCTTGACCCAATGCTTGAGCTTGACGTTGGTGCGCGCTGCGTACAGCGCCATGGTGGGCACTCCGACGAGATCGAGGGCGCGCGATAGCTTCTCGTTGGCCTCCTCGTAGCGACCGGCCTCGAACGCGCTAAACCCCTCGGTGGCAACGTCACGGGCGGCCGGTGACCTGGGCTCGGCTGCCAACGGCTTCGCGCTGAAGGCGCAGATTGCACCAAGGCTTGCGGCAGGCATAAGCCAACGACCGATTGACCCACAGGCTTCGCGGAACCTCATCCCTGGTACGCTAGCACGGCTCGCGACGAGGTTTGCTTGAACGAATGGAATGGTGGAAGTTGCGCTGGTTTCTAGCCATTTCACGCCATTTCACGCCCGCTCCAACGGTGTCGTGCTCAGGACGTAAATGCGCCCAGGCGACGAAATCGCGCGTAGCGATCCTCGCGCAACGCCCTTCCGTCGAGGGACTCGAGTTCAGTCAGTGCGTTCGACAAAGCGGCGTCGAGGTTGCGCGCCGTTTCGTCGTGGTCGCGGTGACTGCCCCCGGCCGGTTCGGGTACGATGGCATCCACGATACCTGCCTCCAAGAGGTCGGTTGCGGTCACCTTGAGCCGCGCCGCTGCCTCACCAGTCTTCGTCGCATCCTTCCATAGAATGGCGGCGCAGCCTTCGGGGGTGATGACAGAGTAATAGGCGTATTCGAGGATGAGCACGCGATTTCCGACTCCCAGGGCAAGCGCACCGCCCGAGCCGCCTTCTCCGATAATGACGCTGATGACAGGGACGCGAACAGACGCGAGTTTCTCGAGGCAAGCAGCAATCGCTTCGCTCTGACCGCGTTCCTCGGCGCCGATGCCTGGATAGGCTCCCGGTGTGTCAATCAACGTAATGATAGGCAGACCGAAGCGATCGGCCATGTCGTAGAGGCGCAAGGCTTTGCGGTAGCCTTCCGGATTCGACATGCCAAAGTTGCGCAGCACATTCTCCTTGGTAGTGCGGCCCTTCTGTTGGCCAACCAACACGACGCTGCGGTCATGAAACTTGCAGAGTCCGCCAACGATGGCGCGGTCATCGGCGAACCGCCGATCACCATGCAGTTCCACCCACTCACTGAAGATGCGACTTACGTAGTCGAGCGTGTACGGACGATTGGGATGCCGCGATAGCAGCACCTTCTGCATTGGGGTCAGGTTCGTGTACAGCTCGCGTACCAACTGGGACGCATGTGTCTCGAGCCGCGCGACCTCGGAGCGAATGCCGGGGTCGGTATCTGAAGATAGTCGTAGCTCCTCGATGCGGGTGAGCAAGCTGACCACGGAGCGTTCGAACGTCAAAACATGCGACATAGGCCAGTCGAAGCCTTGCGCGAGTTGACGCGTTCGTCCAGCACCCAAAACGCTTGGTGCGTAGACTAGCGACCGTCGAGGGTTGGTCCCAACGCTTCGAGAACTTGGACCAACGGAGTGCGGCCGCGCACGTCGAACACGCGAAAAGGCTTCTCTTTTCCCTTGAGGAGCGCCGGAGGAAGTTCTTCCACTAGGTATTTGTTACCGAGACGAACCAGGGTCTGCTCACTGACGATGATTTGGCCCGATTGCGCAATTCCACAAAGCCGCGCACTCGTGTTCGCAGTGTCCCCGATTACTGTGTAAGACAATGCCTTCGAGCTACCAATGTAGCCAGCGACGAGCGGGCCGGTATGAATTCCAATCCCCATACCCAGGGCCAACAGACCGCGATCCTGTCGCCGCTGATTGAAGCGAGTAAGCACCTCCAGCTGTTCCAACGCGCATTCCACGCTCAAGGTTGGATCGTCTGGGTGGACGACGGGTGCGCCCCACAGCGCCATGATTCCGTCCCCCATGAATTTGTCGAGGGTACCTTCGAACTTGAACACCGTTTCGACCATGTACTCGAAGTACTCGTTGAGCATCTCGACAATGCTCTCGGGGGGCGCACCCTCACTCATGCGCGTGAACCCGCGGATATCGGAATTGAAGACCGTGCATTCGGGTACGAGCTGGCCGCCCTTTTTTACCTCGAGCTCTCCCGAAAGTACGCGCTCTGCGAGGTTGGGCGAAAGCAGGCGACTGAACCGTTCGCGGTGGACGATCTCCTGCTCGACCTTCTTGCCCAGGATGTTGATCTCGATGAACATCGCAGCCTGTGCCGCGATAGCGGTCGTAATTTCCATGTCCTTCTGTTGAAACTGCGCCAGAGACTCGCTGTCCAGCCAGAGAACGCCGAGGACATCGTCATTGTGCAATAGTGGTGCAACAATGGCGGAGCTAATGCGATTCAAGATCATGCTCTTGCCCTTCGAAGCCGCGAAATCCATCGCAGCATCGTGGGTCAGAACCGTGGCGCGCTCCTCGATGACATGGTTGAGAATCGTGGAAGAAACGGTGATCGGTTGATCCGTGCCGTCCCTACGGCGCGTTGCCGCTGGTACGAGTTCGCCCGTGGGGGCCATTAGGAAGATCGCCCCGCGATCGGCCCGGATGAACTTGAAGATCGTGATTAGGATCTTGTCCAAGAGCGAAGGTAGGTCGCGCTCAAGGGCGATTTCGCGCGACAATTCGTGAGTCAGGCGTAATCGCTCGTAGTCTGCCGCCAGCTGATTTGGATTGTTCGCGAGCTGGTCATACGGGAGAAACCCCTTCTGGGCGGCCGCAATCTGCGTGCCGATGGCGCGGGCGCGATCGGTGACGTCGATACGTCGGGCACTCATCGGCGGCATGGAGGTCCCAAATGGGATGGGGCTCGTGTCCGCGATCGAAGGTATTGAGCCAAATGCAAATGTCAGCGGTGCTCGAGCTACGCCGAAGCCAGGCGGGGTCGGTGGAGCGTCGGCGGGCTGCATAGCCGTAGGTTGAGGCACGGCGACGTGTTGCTGCATCGCAGCCTGCTGCTGCATCGCGACTTGCGGGGGGAGGGCGGGAACGGCAGTGTTCGCTGACCAGCCGCCACTCTCCTCGGGTTGGAGTTTCTGCTGGGGTTGGGGCGCGGGGCCATGCTCATAGCGGGCGCGGGTGGCGCCGAGCGCGATCTCATCACCCGAATGCAAGGCCCGCTCGCCAACGACTCGATCACCGTTAACGTAGGTGCCGTTGAGACTACCAAGATCGCGCAGCACGAACGTTTCGCCACGCAGCTCGATGATGCAGTGTTCCTTTGAGACGATTCGGTCAAGCAGCTGAATTGTGTTGCCGGGGTGCCGACCAAGCGAATTATGGGCAACGAGCTCGACGACTTGTTGGCCTTCAGGTGTCGCGAGCAACAGATGCGCCATATTGCGCTTCCTAAGCTACTCGGCCTCGCTACTCTGGACAAGACTCGGGACACCGGTCAGAGGTGTTTTGGGGGCCGAGCTTGGTCAGTACAGTGGCCGGACCTGCCGCCGTTCTACCTGAGGCCTCCGCTGGCGACTGGCGAGGAGGGAAATTCGTAGGCCCTTCGAACAACCTTCCATGAATAAGTCGATTGTTCGAAAGTGACGGATGACCCCCGAGGGCCCTTCGTTCTATTCTTAGGTAGCGGCTCCGGCTAGTGAGCCAAATTGCCAGGGTCATCTGGATGCCAACGCGGCTCGGTGACGAGTTCGTGAAGGGATCTGGGGGGCCTTTTCGTGACTTCGGAATGATTAGAGGCTTCATGACGGACGGTGAGAATCCGACGACGGATAACCAAGCGGCAGAACCGCGCGACGTGCCGGTAGATTGGGAGGCGCTCGAGGATGCGTTCGAGAACAACGCACCTGAAGTGCATAGTTACCTGCACCTAAAGACGGGTGAGGTATTGCGAGTCGTTGATGGCATCGCCGACCCGGAGATGCACTCGAGGATCGCGTCTGACTCCGAGTACATGCGCGTCGAGCCGGTCAGTTCCCGCGAACAGTATCGGTGGATGGAGCGATTCATCCCGCTCGTCGAAGAGGGGGAGCTGCGGCAGAAGCTTCTAGGCGCCATCGACGGCAAGGGTGCGTTTCGTCGCTTCAAGGATGTCCTGATGGGACACGTGCAAGAGCGCGAACGCTGGTTTGCATTTCGCAGCGAGCGCCTGAGGGTATTCATGGAGGCATGGCTGGGCGCGCATGCGATACGCCCGATTGCACGGCCTGTTTTCGTGGCTGACCCACCGGTGGCCCCTGAGTCACCGGGAAGCAGTCCGGAGGCGACGGCCTGCGGGCGTAGGGGTCGGGGTCCGGAACAGCTGCGGCGCCAACTGAAGGAAGTGACCGATACGCTAGGTGGTCGCGATCTCGAGAAGGTTCTCGTTTTTGCCGAGTTCGTCAAGGCGAGGCGAGCATCGCGCACCTACGCCAATCGGGAAGATGCTTCCACCAGCGAATCCCCTAGCTATGTTTCGAACGAGCGCGACGACTCCATGAACGAAGAGGTCGGGGGGATCGGTACTTGATGTCAGGCTGGTTGCGGATTCTCTGCCTGGTGGGCATTGTTACCGAGCCAGGGGCTCTGCACGCGGAGCCAAAGGCTCTGCAACCGGCCATACCAGTCCCCGTCGATCGGGTACTGCTGCGATTTGCAGCACCAGAGATCGGTGGGTTGCGGTCGCCGAGGTTCATTTTTGCTCGCGAGCTCGCCTTTGAGGCCCGTCTGGAGGCACTTTCGGACGTCGAGTTTCCAACTGAGACTGAGCACCCCTATCTGGCGCGTCACTTGCACGCTGCATCCGAACGCCACATCGCCGAGACGCTGCTGGCCGCCTTGCGCGTCGAGCCGGTTGTTACGGAACGCGAACTCGAAGAACAAGCCGATGTGGCCCGTCGCATTCTGCTCGATCGCATTGGGGGACAAGAAGTGCTCGCGCGTGCTGCGCGAGCTGAAGGCATGAGTGAAGGCGACGTGTCGACCGTATTTCGTCGGCGGGCACGTGCCGGAATCTATTTGGATCGCATGGTTGCCCCCATGCTCGCGCCTACGTCGCTCGAACTTCGTCAGGTCTACGCTACCGACAACCACCCCTATCGCGGCCTTTCGTACGACAAAGCGCTGCCGTTGTTGCGGCGTTGGGTCATTGGGCAAAGGCTTCGGGAAGCCTTCGATCAGTACTATCAGAATGCGCGACAACGCTTGACGATCGTGCCGCTTCCGCCCATCGCCGAGTAGTTCGGCCTTCATCGAGACGATGGGTCCTTGGCCGAGGCTACCTGGGGCAAGACTCCTATTGGAAATGGCGACGCGGACGGAGACATGGGACACTCGGCCCGATGTCGAGCATCGAATCAAGACCCAACAAACCTCTGCACGGGTTAATCGTGGCAGCTTGTCTCGTTGTTGTCGTCGCGGGGTTGCGTGCAGCTGCAGAGCTGTTGGTTCCGGTGGTCATCGCCACATTTCTCACCGTGTTGTTGGGGCCATTGGTACGCTCGCTGCGCCGATGGCGCGTTCCGCCGTTCGTTGGCGTACCACTCGTCGTCTTGGCCTGTGTTGCCGTGCTGGTTCTGATTGGCGGCGTTGTTGGGCAGTCCGTAAATTCACTGATGGAGTCAGCTCCTCGATATCACCAGCGGCTAGTGGAGTTGACGCACTCGGCCGACGCGTGGTTGCGTCAACACGGCGTTGCGGTTAGCCAGCAGAGACTCATGTCGGCACTTAGTCCCGATACGCTGCTGCCGCTGGTGGGGCGGACCTTATCTCAGGTGGCAGCCGTGTTGTCACATACGATTCTCGTGCTGCTGCTCGTCGTTTTTCTGCTTTTCGATGCAATCGATCTCCCCGAACGCATGAAGGGGGCACTCTACTACTCCAGCGTGGACGCGTCGCGTTGGAGCCGCATTGCTGATGAGGTCAAGGGGTACTTGGTTCTCAAGACATACCTATGCCTCTTTACCGGTTTGGTCACTTGGATCGTATTGGTCGCTACGGGGATCGATTTTGCGCCACTCTGGGCGTTGGTAGCTGTCCTACTCGGGTACGTTCCCAACATCGGACCCTTCATTGCGACCGCCCCACCGGTGCTCTTGGCGCTACTTCAAGTGGGCCCCGGTCGAATGGTAATCGTCTTGGGGTTGCTTTCGACGGTCTACATGGTGATAGGCAACGTCATCGAGCCGCAATTGCTTGGGCGGCGTTTGGGGCTCTCCGCTTCCATCGTGTTTTTTGCCTTGATTCTTTGGGGTTGGATCTGGGGACCCGCGGGTATGCTGCTGAGCGTTCCGCTGATGGTTGTTCTGAAGATCCTGCTGGAGAATTCGCCAAACTATGGCTGGCTTGCACTCTTGTTCGAACCAGGAGGGTCCCAGCACAACGAGCCGCTGCCTGCACCGCTGGAACCGTTGTCACGACGGAGCGAGCCCGCGACGAAAGACTAGGCGCCAATCTCGTATTGGTCGAAGCCGCGCGGGTTCGTTCCTCGAGCGTCAATTCCATGACGCCTTCGCTGCGTCGACTGCGCGTAGGTGCGGGCCGGGTCAGGAGCATTGCTACCGACCCGGCCCACTTGGGGGAGGGGCGCTGCGACGCGCAATAGTAAGAACGGTCGGCCTCGAGAAACGCTAAGTGGTCGGCGTGCAAAAAGACATTCGTCCGTCGAACGTCCAACGCCATCCAGCAGGTCGATCCGAGAGGTCAGTCAGGCCAAGCAAGAAGCGTCGTTCGCCCAAGCGCCGGCAAGTCCGCGAAAAGCTTGATGGTGATGCGACGCTCGCGCGGCGCCTCGACAAAAAGCAAACGCCCGGCATCAGGGTGCTGGGCGCTTGAGAAGGATAAAGGCGGCCACCCGCGGAGGGGGGGGGGACACCGAGGGCGCCGCCGAATTCAACCTAAAGCACATCGTGTGCCAATTCAATGCCTTTGCTTCACGCTGGGTTGCGACTTCTGGACCTGCCGCAATATTGCAGGGTTGCAAAGGGCTTTGCGGTCTGGAAACGCTGAGCACGCCTGACCGTGCGGTCAGGGGTTGTCACAGCTGACATGGTTGTGCCGACAACACCCCCATGGCCAAACCGGATATCTGACAGTGAGATCACCATTTTATGCTTTCACTGACAATATGCCTCACTCCAATTGCTCAACTCTCGTACGAAGTCAGACCGCGCCAATCACGACATACCCAAGCGCAGCGTCAGGTGCGACGACTATGCCAGCAACGTTGTGATGGTTGCCGGTGTCACGACGACGCGCGTGTGCGGAACCCGGGACCAATCGAAGCTCTTGACCAGCTCTGCCGCTGTAGCCCGGTCGAGTTCGGGCCAGCCCGAATGGCGCGCGACCCAGCCGACGATTGACTCTGGAGCTATGCCCAGGCCACGCAGCTTTTCGAGGCTCAAGTCATCGGCGCGTTTGGCGAACCTGCGACCGTGCTCATCGACGACCAATGGCACGTGTCGCCATTGCGGGGTCCGATAGCAAAGGTCGCGCTGCAGCAACTGTTGCCTGGCTGCGCTGGGAAGCAAGTCGTCCCCGCGCACGACCTCGGTGATGCCGTCGACGGCATCGTCCACCACGACGGACAGTTGATAGCTCGGGATCCTGTCGCGGCGAAGGATCAGAAAATCGCCACAATCGGCCGCCACATCGAAGGCACTTGGGCCTGCGCAGGCGTCATCGACAGCGACCAGGCCTTCGGGGACGCGATAGCGCAGCGCCGGATCGAGGCCGCTCTCTGTCCTGGCGACTTCTACGCTGGCATATCGCCCGCGGCAATGACCCGAATAGCGCAGTTCCGTGGCTCCCTGCTGCGGGGCGGCAACTGCCGCTCGAAGATCCGCCCGCGTGCAGGTGCAGGGATAAGCGAGGCCCTGGTCGAGCAGCGTCTGGGCGATGCTACGGATGCATTCCAGCCCTGCGCTTTGGCGGCGTGGCGCGCCGTCCCAATCGAGACCCAACCATTCGAGGCTACGCAGCGTCGCATCGATGTAGTCCTCGGTCGAACGCTCTCTGTCCAGATCCTCGAGTCGCAGCAGCAGGCTGCCCTGCTGCTGTCGAGCACTCCAATACGCCAGAAGGAAGCTTCGAGCGTGCCCCAAATGCAACAGGCCTGTTGGGCTTGGGGCGAGGCGACCAACGACTTTGGACGAGGGATGCATCGCGCGTTCGCTAGCTAGTTCGCTCGTTAGGCGCGCCGTCGTTCACGTGTTGCGGCGCCCTTGTTCCGTCGCGTTTTGGCGAGCAGTGACGCGGCCTGAGCGCGCTTCTTGGGGGCTTTGGGCGTGGCAACGATGTAGGCGATCCAGCCTGGCTGGTTGGTGACATGCTTTCGCGGTCGGTAGTCGGCGTCATCCTCGTCCGCGGTGTCGTCCCACCACACCTCGACATGCTCGAAGCCAGCCTCGTGCAACAGTTCCTGGATTTCCGGCAGCGACCAGAAGCGCCAATCGTACGAGAAGGCGCGATCGAGCTTCGTGCCATCTTTGAACTCGAAGTGGATGTGATTCAAGACGTCGTGCGAGATCGGATCGAAGCCATCTTGATCCCAAACGTAGGTGAATCCACCCAGGATTTTGCGTGGCTCGAGCATCGGTTCCTGGGCTTCCCAACCGCCGTACGCATCGAGAATGAAGGCACCGTCCTTCTCGAGGCTGGCGCGAACATTGGCGAAATAGCCACGCATCAGGTCGCGAGTCTTGAAGACCCAGTAGCTGAAGTTCAGCGCCAGAGTCACGTCAAAGGTCTTCTTCAACTTGGCGCGGACATCTTGTTGGAGCAGCTTGACGCGCTTCTTGGCATCGCCAAGCGGTGTTACATTGTGCACGATCCCCCAATCGAGGGTATCCCGATCGAGATCGATCCCTGTGGCGCAGCGATCTTCCTGGCTCTCGACCCATCGGGAACACAAAAGAGCAGTGCCACAGAAATCCTCACGCAAGTTGAGCGGCACTCGGGCTCGCGAACGAAAAACGCGTTCGACGAACTTGATCTCTGCAGCTGCGTCCTGCACGCTCTTCTGATAGAGCACGTGACGATCCGCGGTTTTAGCGGTGGGCACGTCGACGCGGCTCTTCTTCTTGCGGCTGTTGGGGCGCTTCGGTGTGGTCTTGGCTCGGGTCTTCTTCATAGTGAGATTGTCTTTAGGGCAGGCAACGTAGGCGTCTCGCCCAGGTGCGACGGTCCGCGACGTAGACCACGAGAGCCCCGCCGTCCAGTGTGGCAAAGGAAGCATCGGCAAAAGCGCGGCTGGTTGCCACGATGGTCGAGGGCGAGAGGCCGTCCGGGCCGATGCTCGAGAGGTGCAGCTCCTGGGTTGCGTGGGGCTCGGCGGTGGCTGGTCGGGCATACAGCACGACAGGGCGGTCGCAGAGGTAGCCCGACGTGATGACTGCGGGTTCGATGCCGTTCGGGTACTCGCGCCAATGAACCTCAGCGCCCATCTGGGGGGTCAAACCCAGATCGATGCGCGCCAAACCGAAATGGGTTGCGTCCCGTTCGATGGGGATCAGTGCCCAAACCGAGGTCGGATCGCCAATGGCGTGGACCTCGGAGAGGGATTGAGCTGTACCAGCGATCCAAGGCACGACGTCGCTGCCCAACCTTACGTGTTTGCCATCGAATCCGACGCGTCGTGCGTGTAGTGGGCTCATACCTGTGCGGCTCTCGAGGGACATGGCAAGGTAGCCATTGTTCGTCCGCGCGAGCGCGACCGAGTTGCCCGCGGAACCATCGGGGGTCAAGGTTACGCTGCCTTGGCCTTCGACCCAAAGTCTCGCAATGAGCGTCGAATGATTCGTCGGGTGACGGGCAATGTACGCGACCACGGTTGGGGCGTTGGCTAGCGGGAGATCCGGCAGCGCCACGCGTGTGTACGAACGGGCATCATCGGCCAGCTTCTCGATTTCGCCACTAGCAAGCTTATAGCGTGCCAGCTGTCCCCCATGGACGAAGTAGGCGAAACCTGCCATTACGGCCGGTCCTCGCTCGAGCGCAATCAGCTCGGTCGCGGCGACGTCGAGGGTCGAAAGTGGCGTCCTGGTGGGGGTTTTTTGGCTGGACTTGCTCGGTTGAAGAGGTGCGACGAGCGCGCGGCCTGCGCGCGTCACCAAGAGGACGCCGACTGCCGTTGCCGCGGAGGGCCCTGCCGGCGCAACGTCGACTAACTCATCGAGCACCAGGCGATGCGAGCCAATCTTGGGCTTAGACTTGCGTTCCTTTTCCGAACTGGCCAATTGCTCATTGGGCTCTTCCAGTTCTTTGGAGGCAGCGGGAGCGGATGAGATGGGGCCTGCCGTGAGCAAAGCTGCGACGTTTGGCGATGGTCGCAGGATACTCGCCTTGGTGGACTCGGAGCTCTGAGGGCGAGTTCTGCCCTGATCGCAGCCGATGGCGCCGGCTACGAGGACCAGGGACCCGGCAACTGCCACGGTTCGGTGCATCTGGGTGACTCTCGAGCAGGCACTTTTGCATCGATTGGGTCTGCTTGTCAGCCGGATCCCGGGTTTCCGATGGCGAAAACTTCCGCTTCTGCCCCGATTCGCCTAAGAAAGTGGGCATGGCATCTCGCATCGGTACCGGCTGTTCTTTCATCGTGGCCCTGTCGTTGGTCGGCTGTGCGTCGAGCGCGGAGGCGCGGCCAACCCCGAAGGCTCCTGCGAGCGAGGCCTTGGCCTTGGCGTCCACGCAGCCGCAAGCCGTGACGTCGCCCCTTTCCAATGCAACGACCTCGCCAGGTTCGGATTCGCCAGCGCAAGAGCCGCCGCCGAATCCGAGCCCCGATCCCAAGACAGGGGAGGTTCCGCGCGGGCTGCCGGAATTGAAGCTTCAGCTGTCAGGACTGCACATCGGCGGTGGACCGAATGATGCTGAGACGAAGCGCCCCTTCATCGAGACACTCGAACGCGGATTTGACACCATGCGGGCTTGCTATGCGCAGGTCGAACAACCCGAGAAGGGGGGGACCTTCGGTGTGGATTTGCGCGTGGAACGCGCGGGCGGTCACCCGACGCTGCAGGCCGTGCGCACGATCATGAAAGGCGACGGCTTCAGAAGTTGCGTCGAGGAGGCCTTTCGTGCGCTAGAATTCGTGCGACCCGCGAAGGGACCAACAGTCCTAAGCGCATCGTTGCGGTTCACGCTCGAGCCGTAACCTATGGGCTCGCCGAAGTAGCTTTGGTTTGCGTCTTTTTGGGCTTGCTCGTCGTGGGTGAGGATTTCGCGGCGCTACCGAACGGCGGCGTTGCGAGCAGCTCATTCATACTAGGCAAGAGATTGGGCATCGTCGAAAGGTTCGAGAGTACCGTGGCCGGATCGGTTTGCATGAGCCGATGGAGGGTCTTCTGATCTGGCATCGGTGGCAGCCCTAGGTTGAGCAAGTCCACGATCGACATGGGTCGGAGACCACAGCCGATACCGAGCTGCTTGATGACCTTGGCTTCGGCCAGTCGGCTGCTGTCGGCGTCGATCTGAACCTTGACGGAGACTGTGCCGCGGATGGCCTGAGGGGCGTTTCTTGCTCCCCATTGCCCAAGCTCACCGCCGACCGCGTCGGTCGCGTAGCCCTTGGCCAGGGTGATGCAATCGAGCGTAGTTGTGAGCTCGGCGCGCAACCGCGCGGAGAGAAGCTCACGTTCGATGCGGCCGTGCCCGACGAGTGATAGGTCTCCGGTCTTCAATGCGATGCCACGTAGCTCTGCGGCCAGCCCGAGGGGATCGATCTCGAACTGAGAATGCAGGCTCGTGTTGTTCGCGAAGCGGTAGCCCTTGAGTTCGGGCGGGTAGGGCGGCACGAATCCGAGGAGATTCAACGTGGCGGTGCCAACGGTCCTACCGCTTGTCTGGTTGCGCAAGGCTTCGATATGGCCCTCGAGCGTGGTCGTCTCGAGGCCTTTGGGGACCGTTGCTACGCCGAGCCTGCCCAAGAGTTCCTTGGCGTTGGCTGGTTGGAATGAGAACTTTACCTGAGCGAGATTGGGCAGGTCGCGGTAGGCGACGCGCCATTTCGATTCGAGCAGGGTCGGGCCCCAACCGAGCTCGAAAGTGCTGTCTTGATAGCGGACGGCGATTTCCAGCGCCCCGAGCTCAAAGGTTCCCGCCTTCGTCGTGGCCGTGCGGATCGTCGTCTCGTCATGGGTCGGCCCGACATTGGTGGCAATCGTCAATTCGGTGAGCGATGCCGTGGGGAGCAAGGCGTTGCCCGTCGTCAGGTTCAACGCCAAGTGTCGCCACGCGACGGTGGGCAAACGTGCATCGACCTGCCCTGCGGGCAGGCTGGGGCGGAACCTCTCCCAGTAGCGGAGCGCTGAGTCCTTGAGCACCAGGGGATCACCCTTGGCCTCGACGGCAATGCCGGAAAGCAGCAGGTGCGATGGCCGCAGCGCCGAGAGCTCGACGTCGATGCGTCTGACGCTGCCGCTGACTCCAGGTACCTCCAGCGCTACGAACCGACTGTCGAGGAGCTGGATGAAGGTCGGCCCGAATCGCACCTCGGCTGGGGTGAGCGCCACACCGAGTGCCTTGGCGTAGTCGATGGCAGTGGTCGTGACGATATGCCGGATCGCAAGGTATGCGCCCGTCAGTGCACCGCCTATCACGAAACAGGCAACGGCGAGCATGGCAACGACGAAGCGAACGGCGCGGGCCGTATTTGAACCAGGATTCCCCACGGGTTATCTCCGCCGTGGGATGTAGCATGGCAGAAAGCAACGGGTAGAGGCCAATCGGCCCGTGCATTCCCCAACGGTTTTTACTAACCTTTCCCCGTCGTGCCAAACTACCTGACCCCGGAAGGGGCCAAAAAACTCTCTTCGGAACTCGACCACCTCATGCGCGTCGAGCGCCCGCGCGTGGTAGCAGAAGTGGCTGAAGCCGCTGCACAGGGGGATCGGTCGGAGAACGCCGAATACATCTACGGCAAGAAGCGGCTGCGCGAGATCGATCGTCGGGTGCGGTTCCTCACCAAGCGACTCGAGTCTGCCGTCATCGTTAAGCCGGGTGAGATCGCTGGGGATATCGTGCGCTTTGGTGCCAAGGTCGAGCTATGTGACGAGAACGGCAAGCGGAGTCACTACTTGCTCGTTGGGCCAGACGAGGCAGATCCAGGAAGTGGTAAGCTGAGCTTCCAGTCGCCCTTGGGCCGGGCGCTGATGAACAAGAAGGTGGGTGCTGTCGTCGTGGTCCAGCGCCCGCTCGGCGACATTGATGTCGAGATTGTCAACGTAAGCTACGAGGACTCGTGACCGTGCCGCATCGGGTCTGTTTCGTGTGCCTAGGCAACATCTGTCGCTCGCCGACGGCGGAGGCGGTCTTCGCCAAGCTCGTACAAGTTGCCTCGCTTGAGGACGATTTCGTCATCGACAGCGCGGGTACTGCCGGCTACCACGCTGGAGAACCGGCTGATTCTCGGTCACGCGCCGCCGCAAAGCGCCGCGGCTACTCGATTGGGCATCGCGCCCGACAGTTTCAGTGCAACGATTTTGGCGTGTTTGACCTCGTTTGCGCCATGGACTCCGCTAACCTTCAGAATCTGTTGCAACTCGCTCCCACGCCGGAGGCAAAGAAGAAGGTCAAGCTTCTGCGCAGTTTCGATCCGACGGCGCCCAGTGGGGCCGAGGTGCCGGATCCCTATTACGGTGGAGAGCGCGGGTTCGACGACGTAATAGACATCTGCGAGCGTGCCTGCCGCGGCCTACTTTCACAGCTCAGGCATGGAGAGCCCAGGCGATGACGCCTGAGCTCGGTGCCGCCATCGAGCGTACCTTCCAGTTGCGCATCGAACGTGCCGTAGCGGTTACAGGTGGCGATATCAACGAGGCCTACCGCGTCGAACTCTCGGATCGACGTCAGGTGTTCGTCAAAGCCAATCATCGCGCACCACTCGAGATGTTCGAAACCGAAGCGCAGGGTCTCGACTGGCTGCGTGCCGCAAATGCCATTCGTGTGCCCGAGGTCTTGGCATTGGGGGCGTTGCGGCAGGGCGGTGACGGCGGTTTCCTCGTGCTCGAGTGGCTTGAGCCTGGTCGGCCTGGTCCGCGTTTTGACGAACGATTTGGGCAAGGGTTGGCGAACCTCCATCGGTATGGGGCTGCGGGTTTCGGTTTCGTGCGCGACAATTTCATCGGTCGTTTACCGCAATGCAATCGTAGGTACGATCGCTTTCGGGAGTTTTTCGTCGAGCAGCGGCTCTTGGCGCAGTTCACCTTGGCGGTACGGAATGGGCACTTCGATGCGGCGACCCAATGTCGGTTCGAGCAATTGCTGGGGCGCCTGGACAGGCTCCTTGGGGCCGAGGAACCACCGGCACGATTGCATGGCGATTTGTGGTCTGGTAACTATCTGGTTGGTCCCGAAGGCGTGCCTTGCCTGATCGATCCTGCGGTGTACGGTGGACATCGCGAAATCGATCTGGCCATGATGCGACTCTTTGGCGGTTTCGCAGAGCGAGTCTTCGATGCCTACGCAGCGGATTATCCACTCTCACCGGGACACCGCGAGCGGTTGCACTTGATGCAACTCTATCCACTGCTGGTTCACGTGAACCTTTTTGGTGGAGGCTACGTAGCGAGCGTGCGTCGCATCATCGACGAGTACTTGGGATAGCGGCGAGGCTGCGGGGAAAGTTGCGGCGATGGGTCAGGGCCCCAGGGTTCCGCGCTCGCAACAGTGAACCAGCTATGGTACGACGTTTGCATAATTGTGTGAAAAATGGTCTGGTGCGGGTCATAAATGCGTTGCTACATGCCGCCAATTGCAGGATACTATTGGAAGCAATTGCATGTACGCCAGACGTCGCAGCGCCTCACTCGAACTCGTCCCCAAGGATCCGACCCTGCCGTTCGCACTCATTGACGTTCGCGCGGCTTGTTTCACCTACCCTTGGCACCATCATCCGGAGCTAGAGCTGACGCTCGTGCTGCGCGGGAGGGGTTTGCGGTACGTCGGCGACTCAATCAAGGAGTTCGAAGACGGGGATCTGTGCCTGGTTGGTTCCTACACGCCGCATTGTTGGCTGTCGGAACCGGTGTCGGGGAGGCCAGTGCGTGCTTTGGTCATCCAATTTCCACCGGAAATCTTTGGGGGAGCATTCCTCGATCTGCAGGTGGCAAGGCCCATCCGAGAACTGTTTGCGCGCGCGGAACGCGGGCTTTGGGTGCAGGGCGAGTTCAAGACCAAGGTTGCTTCGCTGATGGAGCGGTTGTTCGTTCCGCAGATGACTCCGCTACATCGCATGTCGCTACTGCTTGAGCTGTTGGCCACCCTTGCACCAGGGGATAAGTGCACGCCCTTGTCGCTCGGAACCACCACCAGGCCGCAGTCTCCTAGCCACGCGGCAACGATGCGTCGCATCTTGTCCTACATCCATGAGAACGCACCCCACAGCATCTCTCAGCGTGCCGCGGCAGATCTGGCGGGCCTTTCTCCGGCCGGGTTCAGTCGGTTCTTCAGCCGTCATTTTGGCAAACCGTTCGTCACCTACGTCGCGGAGGTGCGTATTGGTCAGGCCTGCCGATTGTTGCTCGAGGACGAACTGGGAATTGCTGAGGTTGCGGTGCGGGCCGGCTTCAATAATCTCGCGAACTTCAACCGACGGTTTCGGTTGCTCAAGGGCATGACCCCGAGCGACTACCGGCGAATGGCGAGAAGTCTTCCGTCGGGCGGCTAGGCAGAAGACAGCGTGCAGTGTCGCAGCCTTGGCGCTGTTTGGTGACTGTATGCACGTAGAACCGACCCAGGGTCAGTTCCATGAGGATTGCAGCACTCCCCCGCGCCAAGGATCTTGTCGCGCCACGAATGTCGCCGAAACCATCGGGGGTGTGGTACGTTTTCTAGTTGAACCATGGCTGACGGCGAGCGACCGAGAGCGCGGAGGGGGACCACCGGTCGTGTGCTCGTCGTCGATGACGAACGCATTGTGGCGCGAGTTCTGGCTAGAGTGCTGCAGAGTGCCGGTCATCAAGTCGAGGCTTGTTTCGATGGTTCCGCCGCGCTTGGCCACTTGGACCGAAGCGAATTCGACGTAGTTCTTTCGGATATTTCCATGCCAGGGCTCGACGGCATCGAGCTGCTGCGCGCCGTACGGGCTCGGGATCTCGACTTGCCCGTCGTACTCATTACCGGCGCCCCTTCGATGGACTCCGCCATCAACGCCGTGGAATATGGCGCGTTGCGCTACCTTCAGAAGCCCGTGGAATCGGCTGTGCTTTGCCAGACCATCGAGCGCGCGGTGAGCCTGCATCGGGTGGCGTTGTTGCGTCGCGAGATGTTGGCTACTCTTGGCAATTCTGGCCTCTGTCTGTCGGATCGCGCCGGCTTGGAGGTGCGTTTCGAACGAGGACTGCAGCAGCTCTACATGGTGTTTCAGCCCGTGGTCAGCTGGACCACCCGGTCGGTGTTTGCTTACGAGGCTTTCGTGAGGTCACGGGAGCCTTCAATGCTGTCGCCCCGCGAGCTATTCGACTCTGCTGAGCGCTTGGGCCGGCTCGGGGAGCTTACGACGCGGATTCATCAGCTGTGCAGCAGTCGACTCGAAAGCTTGCCAGATTATGCGCTCTTGTTCGTCAATCTTCACGTCAAGGATCTGATCGGATTCTCTGCGTTCGAGCGGGATTCGGCGCTCATGTCCGTTGCGGATCGTGTGGTGCTCGAACTGACCGAACGCGCAGCGCTCGATCAGATCCCCGACATGCAGCTGCGGGTGGCCGAGCTGCGACAGCATGGGTTCCGCATCGCGCTCGACAACCTCGGGGCTGGCTACGCAGGGCTCAATTCGTTTACCCTGCTCGATCCTGACATCGTAAAGCTCGACACCGTATTGGTGCGCGACTTGGACGGTTCACCCACCAAGCGGCGGCTCATCTCGTCGATGACGCGGCTGTGTGGCGATTTGGGGATGCAGGTCGTGGCCGAGGGGATAGAAACCGCGGGGGAACGCGACGCGTTGGCTGACCTGGGATGCGATTTGATGCAGGGCTTTCTGTTCGCTCATCCCGCTGATACACTCGTCACCCCGCTGTTTGCGTGACGCAAAGTCGAGTCAGCTGCGGTGGTCACCCGAAGCCCGATCACTATCGCGGCACGATGATCCCAAGCTGTTCGATGCAGAACCGGAAACTAGCACCCGGCACTTGAACTGCAGGGATCTTGAACTGCAGCGCAAAGACTCTTGTCGGATCGTACTCGTAGTTGATCCCTGTGTCGTTCCAGTAGTCCCTGTCCATGGAATCGAAGTAGACCCCACCAGTCAAACCTATGCCCGCTCTGCCCCACGGGGGGCCCAAGATCTCGCAAGGATCCGACGTGCAGCTCGTGCCTAAATCGGGCGCCATGTCCAGGACCCAGAGCTGCAGGGCAGTGGTCGTATTGCCGCTGATGCTCCAGGCAACGCCGAGCGCGCCATGTTCCTCGGGATTCCACAGCAATTTCCCATTCGTCGGCGGACCCATGGTTCGAAAGTCGAACTGAACCGCCATGCCCCAGTTGACTCCGGCGTAGGAGCACAGCGTCCCTTCAACACAGCGCGTCGCGGTGTCGAACGCTACCGTCGAACAACTATCTTTGGTGGCGTAGAAGCGTCCGTCGATATTCAGGAGACTGTTTGGTTGTTCTCCCAGGCTTGCCCGATCGCCGTTCAGGGAAAGCCAGAGGACTTCGCCATTGTTAGCAACGAACGTTGCTCCTCCCGTTGCAGCGCCACCGTTGGCGACGCCTCCTATCGTACTGCCTCCCGTTGCAGCGCCACCGTTGGCGACGCCTCCTATCGTACTGCCTCCCGTTGCAGC
>CAYVXY010000017.1:36914-168354 GCA_964454965.1 uncultured Polyangiaceae bacterium
TCGTGCCGGCGGTACCAGCGTTGGCTGTGCCGCCGGAAAGCAACGGATTCGTGCCGGCGGTACCAGCGTTGGCTGTGCCGCCGGAAAGCAACGGATTCGTGCCCGCACCGCCACCAGTTGTCGTCGTGCCTCCTCTTGACGACTGGCTACCTGTCGAGGTGGCGCCCTGGTCCGGCCAGTTCTCAAACGTGACCACACACCCCGACGACGAAAGCAACAAGACGACCACCCAGAGCCCCCTGGCCCTCGGCCGTTGATGAGATCTGGTTACAATGCTAGCCACGTTCAACCGCGGCTACCGCAACTTCGGCTTTGTCGCTGCACTCGTCTTCGGTTGGTCCTTGGCTTTGTCGAGATGGCCCTTGAGCAGCTCGCCGAGGCTACCGAAACCAGCACCACCCGGGCCTTTGCCTTGGCCAGAGAAAGACTCGTAGTTCTTGCGCTCTTCAACATGGGCGACGTTGCGCACGCTGAAGGTGAACCGTCCGCGAGCGGCGTCTTTGGACACGACGACAACCTTGAGGGGCGCGCCGACTGGATAGGCGCGCCGATGGTCGGCGCCGGGCGCCAGTTCGAGCTCACGTTGGGGTACGAAGCCTTCGCCCTTTGACGTGCGAACGATGAGCCCACCGTTGATGGCCTTGGCGACAGTACCCTCGAGGATCTCGTCCTTGATCGGTTCGGGTTTGGCAGCAGCGGCCGCGGCTGTAGCCTCCGAGGCTTCGGCGGTCTGTCGCATGCTGAGGCGCAATCGTTCACCGCGATCGGTCGCTTCGAAGCCAAGGACCAGCACCCGGACTTGGGCGCCCTGACTGGTAATGTCTTCGGGGCGCTCGACGCGGTGATTCGCCAACTCCGAGATATGCACGAAGCCGTCGATGCCCCCGACATCGACCACCACGCCGTGGCGCGAGATGCTCTTAACGATGCCGTCGACTTCGGCACCCTGGCTCAATTTGGAGCGTGCATCGGCAAAGGCCTGTTGGCGGCGGATATCGAGCAGCTGGCGTCGAGACAACACGACGTCGCGACCACCCTCACGGATCTCCGACACCAGGAACTCGAGGTCTTGGCCCTCGTAAATACTGAGGTCTTGTACGTAGGACAGCTCCACCTGGGACGCAGGACAGAAGCCGCGGATCCCGGCGAGATCCACCTCGAGGCCGCCCTTTTGCACCTTTGCCACCTTGCCAGTGACGCTCGTCTTGGTTTCCATGGCCATCCGTAGGCTCGAGGTGTCGAGCGCGGCGCCGCGGCCGAAACCCACCGAGAGCCGCAGGGCATTCGGTCGCGCGTCGATGCAGGTCGCCTGGATGCGATCGCCCACTTTGACGCGCAGCTCGCCGGTTTCGTCGGCGAGGGACGATTTGTCGATACGAGCTTCGGAGGGGGTCCCCACGTCGACATAGACGCTGTCGGACGCGATCTGCACGACGACGCCTTCGACGAGTTCGCCTTTGCGCAGCCGCTTGATGTTTCCACCATCGGGGCCAGTAGTGTTGAAGAGGGATGCAAAATCGTCGGGGGAGCTCATGGCGCCGCAAGACTGACACAAAGTTTGCCTTCCGGCTGCGGATCTGCAGATAGAGGTGGGGTGCAAATGTCGAGCCTTGAAGCGAGCCTGCCCCGGGATCCGGCCGAGAAGTGTGGCGAAGGGCTGCAATTGACCGGCGTTTCGGGCATTTCATGGCCTGAAACGCCAAAAACTCCCCACCCGCCCAAGGTCCTAAGGGCTGGGACAGACCTCGGCAGGCTCCTCGGCGGCAGGTACGTCGTCCTGGATTGGATTGGTCGGGGCGGGATGGCAGACGTTTTTTTGGCGCGGGACGTTGAGACGGCTCAGATGGTCGCCCTCAAGCTCCTCGCCAAGGAGCTGCGTGGCTCCTTGCCCCATCGCGCGCGTATGGTTCGCGAGGCGCAGCTGGCCCAGTCGGTTTCGCATCCCAACGTGGTAAAGACGATTGACGCAGGACAACTCGATGATGGCACTCCGTATCTCGTTCTCGAGCCCTTGGTGGGGGAGACGCTGCATGAGTATCTGAGCCGGAATCGGACCATGCCCGTCTCGATGGCTTTGCCCCTGCTACGCCAACTTGCCGAGGGGCTGGTCGCAATCCACAGTGCCGGTATCGTTCATGGTGACATCAAGCCGAAGAACGTCTTCCTGCTTGGGCCCGTCGATGCACCGAACGAGCTCAAGATCATCGACTTTGGTCTAGCCCGTTCCGCGGGTCCCGACATCGAAGAACTGGCCGACGAGAGCGAGACCATTGCGGGGACGCTGGAGTATCTTTCACCCGAGCAGGCCGTTGCCGATCCGCTCGACGAGCGTTCGGACATCTACTCTTTGGGTGTGGTGGCCTTTCGCTGGCTCACCGGTGAGCTTCCCTTCGACACCCATCTTGGGACGCAGCTGCTCGTGCACCAACTGACGAGTCCGGCGCCGCCCTTGTCTTGGCTGGCGAATGACATCGAGCCGGCGCTCGATGCATTGATCGCGGTGGCCTTGCGCAAGGCCAAAGAGAATCGCTACCAGACCATGCTTGCCTTGCTAAGTGATCTCGAACTCATCGAAGAAGGTGAGCGCGTGATCCTCGGTGCGCCCGTGACGGCTTACCCAGACAGCTACGAACCGCTGAACGAACTCGGCCGACGCGCGCTCAAGCTTTTGCTCAAGGCCGATCACCATCGGTTGAGCCTGCCGGGAGTGATGTAGTAGCCACCGCGACGGAATTAACGTGGCGCGTGTCTTTCGGTCGCTAGTTACGTGTTGGTCTCGCCCAAATATCTAGCCACGAAGATAGTCATGTCATCGATCTGTTCCATTGCCCACCGTTTGGCGGTCTGCTGCACGGTTTCGCAAATTACTTGAGCCGACTCATGATGATGCTTGGAGACCAAATCTATCACACGTTCCACACCGAACTGCTCCATCGTCGCATTCATGGACTCGGTAATGCCGTCGGAGTAAAGGATGAGCAGATCACCGGGTTCCAACTGAGCCGCCAAATCAACGGTTATTCCCGCAACGTCCTCGATGGCACCCAACCAGAATCCCGGGACATCCAACTGCTCGCATGTTCCGGAAGCGGCTCGCCATATCAGCACCACCTCATGGGTCCCTGCCAGGGTGAGCCGTCCGCCGCGATCGTAGCGGATCAATGTGAATGTCGCGTGCTCATTGAGCTCGAGGCGATGTCGAATGTTCCCGTATAGCGCTTGGTTCATCGCCGTAACGATCTGACGCGGAGTTGCCCCTGGCGACGTGGCTATTGAGGAGACGACCATGCTCTGGATCATCAACATGATGAGCCCAGACAGAAGCCCGTGGCCCGTCACGTCACCGAACCCAAACCACGCGCCATCGGCAGTCGGAATAACATCGTAGTAATCGCCACCCACGGAAGTAGCCGGCAGCATGATCGCCGAGATCTCGAACCCGGGAGCCTGCGGGTTGCGCGGCACGATCGCCGTCTGAATCTGCTGCGCTATGGCGGTCTCCTTCTCGAGCTGTTCTCGCTCGGCCCGTTCGCGAAGAGCCGATTGGTGCAGGACACTCCGATGCAGCGCTACAGCCTTGAGCGACGCCCCAACTTGCTCACGCAGCATCATGTATATCGAGTGATGGGCGCCACTTTCGAGGACCATGATCCCTTGGTGTTCGGTGCCAAAGGCAATCGGCATCACCACATAGCAGTGAGGGGCTTCCACATTGAAGAACCCTGGTGGAGCCAGGCAACCGGAGGCAAACCCCAGGCTCGATGAATCGCTTCCAATGCATCGGCCGTGAACCACGAGGGATTGGAGTTCCTGGCGCGACTCGTTCGTATAGATACTCACTGCGCCTGAGCTTATCTTGGCCAAACGCAGGACCTCTTCGATGGCACGCGTCAGTGCAGACTGGCTCAGCATAGTGGACAGGCGCTCCACCGTGTCCCGAATCGATACGAGCGCACGATCGGCGTCATGCTTTGCGCTCAAATGGCTGCGTCTGGAGGCGTCACCGATCAGCAGCAGCGCGGCGTGCCAGATATCGTCCAAGACGGTGATCGTACAGCCCTCTGTCGAGAGACCCGCCAGCTCCGTCCTAAGAATGAGTATGACGGCATAGAACCGCTCAATCAGTTGCGCGTTGGGCTGCGCCTCGTCCAGGAGATCCTCCAATTCTAGAAGAAATCGCCCCGACTTGCCTAAGAGCTCCTCGGTCAATGCACTC
The DNA here is from genome assembly GCA_964454965.1 of uncultured Polyangiaceae bacterium. Taxonomy (GTDB): domain Bacteria; phylum Myxococcota_A; class Polyangia; order Polyangiales; family Polyangiaceae; genus FEN-1139. The sequence continues at coordinate 41,131 of CAYVXY010000017.1, forward strand.
ATGATCCGTTCGGCCCAACCCGACAGTGCACCGACCTGAATCTCCGCGTAGCGGTTCAGTCGTTGGATGAGGTTGCGCCGATACTCTGTGACTTCGACCAGTACTGGTTTCGTCAAGCGTTGAAAGCCAATTGAGCTGTGCACGGCCTTCACGCGATAGCCGCAGCCGCAGGATTGGCGCGTAACGAGCTCGACGTCGAGTTCGTTACGCAATGGTGGAGTTCCCCCGTTGAGGCTTTCGTGAAGACACTCGATCGCCAGCGCCCCAAGGCTCTGCAGGGGCTGTCGCACCGTCGTGAGCGATGGCGATGCCATAATTGCCGATTGCACGTCGTCGAATCCAGCTACGCGTACCGTGTGCGGTACCCGGATCCCCTTTGCCTTGAGGACACTCAAGGCACCAAGTGCCATATAGTCGTTGGCGGCCACCAATGCATCGAATGCAGCGCCGCGATCGAGCAAGCGCTGCATCGCTTCTGCTCCGCTGTCGATCCAGAAGTTGCCCACTTCGACCAGATCTTCGTCAAATACGAGTCCATGGCTCAGCAGAGCGTCGCGGTAGCCCTCGAAGCGCTCCTCGGCCTCCTCGGAAGCCAGAGGTCCACGAATGTAGGCGATCCGCTGGCAGTCGTGCTCTTCAATCAGGTGATCGACAGGTAGCTGCATGCCACGGCGATTGCTCACCACTAAGCTGGGAATGCCCGCCAGCTGCGTCGAGACACTGCAAAGTGGGATCTGGGCGAATCGCCGACAGAACTCGACGAGAGATTCTGGATTCCTATAGATCCCCATGCACCCGGCCCCGATGACGATGCCGTTGATCTCAGGGGATTCAAGGTGACTGTATATGTCGTTTTGCGCGAGGTTTGGTGCTTCCGGCGCACCAAGCGCGCGTCCAACGACGATGCATAAGTCATAGCCCAATCGTTGAGCGGTACGCTCTGCTGCCTCGATGAGGCCCATCTGATACTCGCCTTCGAAGTAGTCAACGAGGATTGCCAGTTTGGGACGATGGTGCGAGCCCTGGGGGTCATTGTTCATCAATCTTCTCCAGGCCACGAGGCGATAGGGGCCACGAAACGACTATTTCATGATAACGGCGTTTTCATCGACAAGGGAATCGCGTGACCGACGAAATCGAGTCACCTTTGGTTGCTGATGTAGGTGCAATTCGGTTACCTCTCTGGTCGGCCCGATGGGCCCTGGCGAATGATACCGATTGGGCGTGATGCCTCCGCAAACGATTCCTGCGTCGGTTTGCCCGTCACCAATGCGCTGACTTGCTGCGGTGCCCCGAACCATGGGCAACATCGTCGAGCGGGGGACTTCGCAGACTCCGGGGCGTGGACTCAGCTACGCCGTGGATTCGTCACTTCACGTCTGGTTTTGGCAGACTATGCCTTTGGACGATTTCCCACGGCGACCCAGGCGTCTCGCTCGAAATCGACGCGTCCGGGGAATGCTTTGCGTAACGTGTCCTGGATCCGCGCCTCAATGGCGGGCCAATCTGCGTCTGCAACGCGTCTGCGCAACGCGACGAGCGGCGCAGACGCCCGACTGTTCTTTTGCCAGAAGTGTTCTGCGGAATCGAATGCGAATGGAACCCGGACGGATTCGACGTAGAGATCCTCAAACCCTGCAAGGGTCATCTCTTCGATGATTTCTCGGTCCGTACCGAGGGGCGCCCGTCCCTGTTGAAATGGCAGGTCAGCTAGGATTTCCCGCACGATTCGATACGTCGCTTCGACGGGCCCTTCCGCCGGTGCCCAGCTGGACACCATCACCTTCTTGCCGGGTTTGACGACGCGCAGCAACTCGGAAAAACCTGCTGCCCGATCGGCAAACAGGAATAGGCCGAAGCAGGAGAAAGCCGCGTCGAAACGCGCGTTTGTGAAGGGCAGGGCCGTGCCATCCGCAACCTGTGCCGCGACATTGTCAAGGCAAAGTTTACGACATTTCTCTTCGAGCAGCTCAATCATCGAATCCGCGAAATCGACAGCAACCACCCGGCGCACCTGTGTTGCCAGCATCAACGTCAGCGTGCCGGGACCACAAGCCAGGTCGAGCACCTCGGCGTCTCGGTCGGGACAGACCAATTCGAGGCCACGCTTTGCTGCAATTGAAAAGAGCGGAACGAGAGTTTCCTCGTATGCCTGGTGTAGTTCGTTCCAAAGCTCGGGTGACGTGAGAGGGCTTTGTTCCACGGCCAGTTCTAACAGCTCGTCGTCTGGGGGCAACGACGAAGTAGGTTCGCGGGCCAAACCAATGAATCAACTCAGCTCCAAGGATGCGAAAGTACTCGAGACTGAAGTGATTCCAGGTCAACGACATGATGCTAGTGCGCAAGTGAGGCACATCGCGGACTCGGTTCGGAATCCGCTCATGTTTCGAGCGGAGGAACCGTTTGTTGCAATGCGCGCCTTCTAGCGAAGTTGGCTCGTCGCGACTGCAGAGGTTCGATATGACACACCCCGAAACAGGCAATGTATCGCAGTCACCGAGTTTGGCATTTCGGCAATTGAGGGAAGCTTTCGATTCGGGTGATCTCGAACTGGCCCAGCAGTCCTACGCTATAGTCAAGCAGTATGCACCGCCGGTGGCGGGTGCTCCGGACGCAGCATCGGCGGCATTCGAAGAGTTGGGCAGGGGCCTTGCGTTGGGCGAGCTAGGCATGGCGAAAGTGGCATTCGAAATCATGCAGTCCATGCTCAAACCTTCTCAGGATGTGCATGCGCAACGTCGGGAAGTGTCGTCGGCCTCTGCGCCAGCACCGAAGAAGGTCGATATCGTCGGGTAGCTAGCATGCTGCTGGCAGAGCCGACCGCCGTCGCGTTGTCCAAGCGGTGGAGTCGGACCTTGGTGTCGACGAAGGGGTAGCTGAATAGGGTGATCCGGCATGGCCAGAGACATCGGCCGAAGGACCGTGACAGGGGCGACTGCCGAAGCACTCGTCGGAGTAGCGGTCAGCGGGTGAGCGCTTTTCGGCTGACAATACCGCCGTGCTACGTTGCCCGGGTATGCCGCGGCCGACGACCCCCGGTCAATTGACAGCCGAGTTGCTGCGCAGCACCACGCGTGTGTTGGTCGATAGCTATGACGACTTCAATCGCTCCCTGTTCAAGTCGTCGTTGAAACGCCCCGTGCTTTCCTTCGTCGATCGAGCCAAGCGCCTTGGTCAGTGGCACAGCACGGAGAGGCGGCTTGAGCTTGCCGAGGTACTACTGTTCGAGCATGGCTGGGGCGTGCTCGTCGAGGTGCTAAAGCACGAGATGGCACATCAGTACGTCGACGAGGTGTTGCGTCTCACCGACGAGGGCCCCCATGGTCAAGCCTTCCGTCGCGTGTGCGAGGCACGTGGTATCGATGCCAGCGCTGCGGGTCTACCTCGGGCTGCTCAGCAAGATGGCGAACGTACCAAGCGCATCGATCAGGTCACGAAGTTGCTTCGGCTTGCCAAGAGCAGTGATGCGCATGAGGCTGCAGCTGCCACGAGTGCAGCGCAGCGGCTGATGCTCAAATACAACTTGACGGAGCTCGAATCTGGGCCCCGTCACGGCTATTCACACCGGCACCTCGGGCAACCCACCGGGCGCGTTACTGAGGCGGAACGGATCTTAGCCTGCATTCTCGGTGAGCATTTCTTCGTTCAGGTGATCTGGATCTCGGTGTATCGCCCGTTCGACGAGAAGCGAGGCAGCGTGCTCGAGATCTGCGGGACACCGGAGAACCTTGAGCTAGCGAGCTTCGTCTACGGCTATCTGCTTGAGGCGGCCGAGCGGTTATGGGCCAGCTACAAGAAGGAGCAGACCCTGCGAGGCAATGCCCATCGGCGAGAATTCTTGGCGGGCGTGCTCACAGGTGTGCGCGACAAGTTGGCTGCCGACAAGAAACGCAGCGAACGCGAGGGGTTGGTTTGGGTTGGGGACGGTGAGCTTGCCGCTTACTTCAAATGCCGGCATCCGCATATCCGTTGGATCCGCGGCGAAGCCAAGGTGAGACCTGATGCGTGGGGTAGAGGCCGCGATGCAGGTCGTACGCTCGAACTGTCGAAGCCGCTGCGTGAGGCCAAGAAGCATGCAGGGCCGAAGCTGCTGACAGCAGCGAGGGCGGCAGAGTAGACGATCCGTTCCGCTTTGCTTGTCAGCCAGTTCCGACCGTGGCGCGGAACAACGACGCTTGTCCCGAGATTACGACTACTTTCGTCGAAGCCGCGATGAACAAGGACTCACCTTGCTTCATTGGCTCTGGTTCGGACTCCGTGTCGCAAACGCTACAACTTCCCTCGCTACACAGCAGTAGCTCGGGGCCGAAGGGATTGAGCTTGACCGAGCCGTCGAGGCCGATCCGCGACAGCCGAAAGTCTGCTGCTGGCGTTACGTACGCGTCTTCGATATCAGTCAGCTTGGTGGCAGTGACCATCCGTGGGGCGATCGGCTCGAAGGTGAGCACGCGCAGGAGCTCTGCAGAATCCACATGCTTCGGTGTCAGGCCTCCGCGCAGTACGTTGTCCGAGCTGGCCATGATCTCGATGCCGAGGCCCGAGAGGTAAGTGTGCAGCGAGCGCGCCGGCAAGAATATGGCCTCGCCCACGTCGAGCTTGATGTAGTTCAGAAGGAGGGCAGTCACGATACCAACGTCGCCGGGGTAGACTCGACCGAGTTCGACGATCCAGCGCAGGTGATCGGATTCGGGATCTCCGGCGTCGATCCTCCGCACTGCGGCGCTGAGCGTGCTTGTGACGAGTTTCTGATGTCGACCGGGCGGCGCTACCAGCAGGTATTCGACCAGGGCCTTCAGTGGTGTCGGTGCGGGATCCCGTTGCAGTCGCTCGGCAAGCTGTTCGAGCTCCGGGGTGCCGAGTCGTTGCATGCTGGCTAGGATTCCGGCGATGGGACGGAAACCACACAGCGCCTCGAACGGTGTTAGGGCATAGAGCAGTTCGGGCTTGTGGTTGCGATCGCGATAGTTGCGATGACTGGCATGGTGGGGGATCCCACGACGCTCCTCGTCGTCATAGCCCGCGCGCGCCTGTTCGATGGTTGGGTGCGCCTGCAGCGACAGGGGCGACGCGGCAGCGAGCACCTTCATCAAGTAGGGCAGCTGCATGCCGAATCGTTTGATGGCGGACTTACCGAGCAGGTTCTCTGGATCCTCCGCGAGCAGCCAGACGAGCGGCGTGGCGCCGCCATCAACCGCGACGATCGAAGAGTCATCTGCATGAGCGCCAATCCAAAGCTCGGCTTGGGGCTTGGGGGTGGGTGCCGGGCGTCCGAGAAACTTCGCGATGGCAACATGTGAGCCCCAGGCGTAGTCGCGAATTGGGTTGGACAAGCGCAGGATCATGTTGGGCGAAGGATAGCCGGGCCATGGCCAGGAGCGAGCAGGAATTCAACGAGGGCGTCCATTGCCTGGCCGAATCGGATCCTTGTGACGTGAGCCCCGCTGTTCATCCAATCGACGTGGACGACCGGCTTCTCGTCATCGTGGAAATGCCCCAAAACATCGAGGTGATCCCCCTGGCCGCACCAGATTAGCTGGCCCCAGAGCATGCTCAGCGTCGGGACGATGCCGTCGTTGGCGTGGTCGTCGATCGGAAATCCGAAGCCCCAGCGGAACTGATCGAGCTGTTTGGGGTTGGGCTCAGCATAGGGGTAGACCCGAGGCCGCTTCGCGGTGATATGGTGCACAGTCGAGTAGATCGCTGCCGTGGCTGCGGCATAAGGGGACAAGAGGCGTTTGGCGAACTTCATCTCCATGGGTGCCGGCGCGGCCGAGACCATGCAACCGTAGCGCACCCGCGGGTTGTCTTCGGTAGCGGCGTTCAATAGATCGATGGCCTCGGGCATGATCTGGATGATGCCGCCCTGATCGATGCGCACCTTGTGCAGGTAGCGCAGCACCTCTGCGCGACCTCGTCGATCGAGCACACGCAACAGCATGTCGGTGACGCGCCGGACTAGTCGCAGATCGCCGCCCAACAACGTGTCTAAGCCGCCAAGACCAGCCAGCACCTTAGAGAACATGGCCAGCGACGGTTCGCCGACGGAGAGCGTCACGACAGTGAGCAAGCTGAGCGCATAGAGCAGCCGCGTGCCCGACACTGTCGAGAAGTAGCCAGCTAGCGGTGTGCCGTAGTGGGGCGTGTTCATGCTGACCGCGGTACGTACATGCGCTGTCCAAGCCAACTCAGAAGCGTCGAGACCAATGTTCGTCGATGGCGAGAGCACGAGGCGCGCGTCCAGTCCTCCCGTGGAATGACCCACGAGGTGGATCGGACTACTGTCATCGCGCAGCGTGTGCGTTACGGCCTTGGCAAGGATCTTTGCCCGCTGTCGCAATGACGAGGTGGGGGGAGTCGGGACTACTTCCGTGACGATGTGTGCGCCGGCGGCGGCAAAACGTTCGGTGAGCGCTCTGCGGACGTGGTGAAAGTAGTCCACGCCTGCGAGTCGGCCGAACCCGAACATGCCGGGGATCAGGTAGACATGGTGGACTTCGGTCATGGTTTTCGGGCTCGTCTCAAAGGTCGTACCCGCTTGGGCCGGGCTGTGTAAAGCTACTCTCGCACGTCGCCACTTTTGATGCAGTTTTTTGGGTCTGGTCGGCGTGGCAAAGATTGGAGACGGCCGATGTGTCAGGACTGTGGTTGCGGAGATTCCGAACTGGTTCCGGTTCACGTACGTGAGAGCCTACTGTCGGCAAACGATCGCGACGCGGCGCACAATCGTGAACACTTCGATGCGGCTGGTGTCTATGCGGTGAACTTGATGGGTTCACCTGGGGCCGGCAAGACCGCCCTGCTCGAAGCCATGGCCAAGCAGCTCGGTGGTGAACGATTACGCGCTGTCAGCGGCGACCTCGCCACCGACAACGATGGTGCGCGCTTGCGCGCCGCTGGGATCGGTGCCTTGACGATCACGACGGGGCAAGCCTGTCACCTCGACGCGCGGCTCGTGCATCACTCGCTACATGACCTCGATTGGCATGCGGCCGATTATTTGTTCATCGAGAATGTGGGCAACCTCGTTTGCCCAGCAATCTACGATCTCGGTCAAGCCAAAAATGTGGTGGTCTTGAGCGTGACTGAAGGGGAAGATAAGCCGCTGAAGTACCCGGTGATGTTTCGCGTGGCCGATCTTGTCATCTTGAGTAAGATCGATCTTTTGCCGCACTTGCCGGGGATAAGGGAGGAGCGCATTCTCGAAAATCTGGGTCGCGTTCGCCCGGATCCGAAGATGATTGCCGTCAGTGCGACGACTGGCCAGGGCATGGACGAGCTTGCGGCATGGCTCGTCGCAGAACGCAACGAAAGGCTTGTCAAGCATCCTCCGTCAGGGCACGGACATAGCCATGATCACGGGCATAGCCACGATCACGGACATAGCCATGATCACGGGCATAGCCACGATCACGGACATAGCCATGATCACGGGCACGACTGATCGTGATTCGCAGGATTGCGCCAATTGTTGCTTCAATTTGTGAAGGATCTGCCGTTGTGCGACGCAATGGTCGCGTGAAGAGTTTGGACGTTTCGAGGCGACAATCATGGGAAGCCTGATGAGATCTACTGCTGGGTCGGTGTTGATGGTGTTCCTCGGTTTTGGCTGTGGCACTCGACAAGACACTTCGGGCGCTCTTGACCCAGTGGGGGCGGGTGCCGCGCCTATGGCGTATGGTGGCGCAAGTGGTATGGCGCTTGGCGGTGCCGGAATCGGAGGTGCTGGCCGCGCAGTTCCTCCAAGGGGGATGAGGGTAGCCTGCGCGCCGATGCGCGAGCACGTCGCGGTGATGCGCCTGGTGCGGCGCTCGTCGCCAAGGAATACCTGAAGAGCTGTCCCGACGGTTTGCGTCGGGTCGAGGCAGCGCGATTAGCGGGGCAGTAGGCGTGCTGTCTCGCTATTAATCAATAGCCTCGTTGCAATTCTTCAGTGGTGATTCAAGTGTGCTTATCGTTGCTCAACGCATGTGCTTCCTGTCGGTAGACGCAAGGACGTTCCCACGGCAGACTTGCTTGGATAATTGCTCAAGGCTTGGCTTGGGGCCGATGACCCTTTGCCATTCGGGTTGCTTGGTGGAGCCGTCCGGATTCGATGAGGACACTGGAGGAACCATGGACAACTGTCTCCTGTCTGCAGGCATCACGTTGGCGCTGGTGTGTAGTTGTAGCCAAAATACGTGGAGTCCATCCCAAACGGCCAATGGAGGCTCGTCGAGCACGACGACAGGGTCCGGTGGGGCGAATGGCAACGGTGGCAATGCCTCCAAAGGCGGAGAGGTGAACGCGGGTGGCGCTACCACGACCTCCACTTCGAATGGTGGTGCCGCCAACAGCAGTGGTAGTTCGAGCAATGGCGGAACAGCCAACGTCAATGGGGGCAGTTCGAGTAATCCGAGCGTAGGTGGCATTACTCTGACGGGTGGCAACTCGACCAACGGTGGTAGCGGTCCTTCTACCGGCGGATCGAATGCGAACACAGGTGGTACGTCTCCAACCAATACTGGCGGCAAGGCGAATGCAGGCGGATCGACGACCACGGGTGGAACGGCGAGTACCGGCGGGATGAGCAGCAGCACGCCGGTTGGCGGCCGTACTGCCGGCGGCGCGAGTCAGGTGGGATGCAGTCGCGATGGACTTCAAGCCGCGGTTAATAGTTACCTGGCTGCCCTGAAGGCCGGCGACCCAACGCTTATGCCGACCTCCAGTTCGACGCAATTTGTCCTCAACGACAAATCGACCACGTTGGCAGCCGGACAAGGTCACTTCCAATATGCAAAAGATCCAGATTTTCATCGCGACTTCTTCGATGTCGAGGCGTGTCGCTCGTTCTCCGAGGTGATTTGCTCCACTTGGTCTCACCCGTACGTGCTGATGGTGGTCCTAACGGTGAAAGATAGTCAGATATCGAAGTACTACGTCGTAGAGACGGATGCCGGTGACTGGTCCTTCGACGCTGCCAAGTACCTTACCCGTTCGAAGCAGGAAGACTGGTCAGTCATTCCCGAAGCCGATCGCATCAGCCGTGCCGATCTGGAGGCTGCAGCTCGCGCTTACTTCGCCTTCTGGGGAGACAAAAACACGAAGGTGCCCTGGGGAGATCCTTGTGCCCGCTTGGAAGGCGGCTCCTTCGGAGCGTTCGACACCCCCTTGAGAGACACCTACGACGCTACCAACCTCTGGGGAAGCTGCAGCGTGGGGATCCCGGACCAGGGCTTTGCGCCACAACCCAGGGAGGTGCTCATCGATCCCGACCTCGGAGCAGTGGATTTGCTCTTGAATCTGGGCGGCTCGGATTCTCATCTCTTCCGCTTCAAGAAGGACGCCTCCCTGAAGTCACGAATTGGCTTCGACTACGGAATGGTGTACGTCCACACGCTGACGGTTCAGTAGTTGCACGAGCCAGATTCTCGATTACCGAGGCGGAGTGACACCGGATCCGTCCGCCGCCGTCCTGGTGAACACTGCTACCCTCGAGGTATGACTGCCATGTCTATTGGCCAACCTCTGCGGTCTGTGAATTGCCGACAGGTCTTGGCCTCCCTATCCGCTTGAGTCGGGGGTTCGTTCGCTCACCTAAGTGATTGCGATGGCTCGACAAGAAACCAGAGGTTCTGCCAACTGCTTCTTGGATTGTTGGTTCGGCGCGGCGGGCGAGCATTGTCGGAAATGGTGACGCGTTGAATGGAACTGCGGCATCCCCTACCACGACTGGTGCGTTGGTGGTCGAGTCCAGAGGGACCGTCAATTGGCCCGGTTGACACCGGCAGTCGCAGCTGAGCACAAAACGGCGGCAGATTGAGGCTGCCGCCGTTCGCTTGCCGTCGATGTCAGGTTTGACGGTCGTCGCGCTACGCTTTTAGTTACAGCTCACACCGCCGACAAGGTTCATCGCCAAGCCAGAGAGATCAAGACCATCTTGCACCCCAACGGTGCAGAGATCCGCCGGGTGAGAGGTGGCATCGTTCCAATTCTCGAAGGGCCAGGCCGCCCAGATCGTGTACTCACCGCCGAACTCCGGAGTCCCGAGGGCGACCGTTCCCCAAGAGAGTTCGCCTGCGCTGGTGACGCGGAAGGTGTTCGTGCCATTCACACCGAAGGCGAGCAATGCTTGATCCGATATCTCGATGTTGCCCACACCAGGCGCACAATCGCAGGAATTGGCAAGAGGGACGCGCGCAACCTCATGTTCGTTGAGGGTGAAGACAACATCTTGCGGTTGTGTTGCCCCGCAGGATCGCCCAAGCCAACTGAACTTCAGTTTCCTAATCGGGCTCGTGGGTGTGCAGTTCGGCGGCGGACAGGTCGTGCCACCGTAGAGGTTCGTCGCCACCCCTGAGAGCGAGAGACCCGCTTGCACCCCGACCATGCAGAGATTCGGCGGGTGGGCAGTGGCATCGTTCCATGTTGGATAGGGCCAGGCTGCCCAGATCGGCATCTCGGTTCCGAAGGTTGGTGTCTCGAGGGCGACTGTTCCCCAGGAGAGTTCTCCGGTCGTCGTTACGCGGAAGGTGTTCGTGCCGTTCACACCCAGGGCGAGCAGTGCCGGATTCGTTACCTCGACGCTACCGACACCAGGTGTACAGTCGCAGGAATTCGTCAGCGGGACGCGCGCAACTTCAGTTTCGTTGAGGGTAAACACCACGTCTTGTGGCTCGGTCGCCCCGCAAGAGCGCCCGAGCCAATTGAACGTCAGCTTCCTAATTGGGCTCGTCGGTGTGCAGGTTGGCGCACAATCCGAGTCATTGCTGGAACTGCAGCCAGTCGGGCAGCAACTATCACCAGCGGCGCAAGCGCTGATCGGCGTATGACTGCAGGTAGCATTGCAGGTGGTTGGACTCCCCGACAATTGATCAGCGGTACAGGCGTTACCATCGTCGCAGCTCGTTGGACAGGAAGAGAGCGGATCGCAGGTCTCGCCATTCTCGACGATACCATTGCCACAGACTGGGCAGGTGGGATCGCTCGAGATGAAGTCGCCGGGATGCCTGGCGTGGATACCAGCGCAGACATTGGGTTTCACGCGTTCGAAGACGTAGGGTCTCGCCCGCTTTCCCGTTGCATGACAGATGCCCACTCTGCCGCGAGGCGGCCCAGCGAGGCAGTCCTTCGCAAGGATCAGGCTTGTCTGCTCGGTCGCGAGTGATTCTGTCTCGTCGCCTTCCGAGTAGGTCGAGGCGCAACCTGTTACGGCAGCAGCGACCAGTGCAATGGAACCCACGAACATCCATCTTGCGGTCCGCTTCATAGCTGCTTCTGCCCCTTTGTTTGGATCTCCTGTTGGCTTGCGCTAGCTAGATGCACCACGGCCCAAGCACGCCAGCATCCAAACCTATCATGGGCCCTAGGCGCCTTGTCCAGCCTGAATCGAGCAGACGCGGCGCGTAACCGGTGGATCCGTTGCCTACTAGACAAGCGGGCTGCCCGTTCTCTGGTTCCAGGCTGACAACTGACCGCGAGTCAGATGATAACCCCTGCTGTTCGGTTCAGGCTAGAGATCCGCCTATCGCCGTCGCGATGCACATCTCAGTCACTTTGGGGTACGAGTGTGTTGCTCGCTGGTTGATCACAACTAACGGGGCACTTCGTACCAAAGCCGAACCCCGCAATGGCGAATGCGAGGAACGATGGCTTGCCATCAGCGCGAATTCGTCCTTGGTGCCTGGATCTGGTCTGGTTTGGCCAGAGCGTAAATGCGTGGCGCCACCTGCTCCCAATGTTGACGGCTCTCCTTGCGTCCAGACGAAACGATTCGCAGCCAAGCGCACGAAGTTGGGCTATCTTTGCTGGGTTGGGTACGGAGTTCATCCTTGTCAGTCGATGGAAGTCGAAATTCTCATTTCTACCAGAGAGCCACAATGAGACTGCACAATCAAACCTTGGGTCTTGTCTGCGGTCTTGCGACAACGGGTCTCCTCAACTGCGGGGGCAAGAGTAGTTCGGATAGTGCGAGAGAAATGGCGGGCAGCGCGGGAGCGGGTAGTTGGACCAGTCCTTCTGGCGCAACAGCGAGTGGTGGGTTGTCCCACCCGGCAGGAGTCCTTGGCAATGGTGGTATTTCCGGCGACGGCGGTGTCTACGTCGTTGGCGGTACCTTGACGAACGGTACTTCCTCCAATCACGCAGGTGCTTCCGCGGGTAGCGTTGCGGGTGGCACAGGTTCTTCTGCTGGCGGTGCGACTGGCAATTCGGGAGGAGCGAGCACAGCCGGCGAAACGGCGACCTCGTGCTGCGATTCATACCCGAACTGCAAACCCGGAGACACGCAACTTCGAACGAACGCAGCTTGTCCGACCGGACTCTCTTGCTACTCGGTATCCCGGTGTTGTCATGAAGTGCATTGTGCGCCAGCCATTCCTCAATGTGACGCACGCCCCGAGTGCGAAGCAGGACACCGCGTAGTCGACACTTGTTCATCTGACGCGGCCTGCTACACGAAGAGCCTGTGCAACGTAACTATAACCTGTGAATCCGCGGCCAACTGCTGCAATCCGACCGCGGAACGGCAACGCAACTACGTTGGTGTGAGCCCTGCCCAATGTCAGGCAATTCGCTTTTCTTGCGTCGCCAATACGACGGTATTCAGCAATGCTTGCGGCTGCGGCTGCGAGCAATCCTCGACATGCCCCGCGTCTGTCTATTGCGGGACGGTCGGGACATACGATCCACATCCGCTCTGCGTTGCTCTCGACCAATGCCCGTACACAGAACGAACGACGACGTTGGCAGAGTGCGACGTCAAGCCGGTTTGCGACAATAGCTGCGACAGCGAGCTCACGGGCGTTTGTCCAAGCGGCGGATCCTGCTACTCGCGAACCTCCTGCGGTCGCAGCATCGCCTGTCGCTTTGCCAATGTCACGTGCAATCCAGAGAAGGAGAACAACCGCAAGTACTTGGGTTCGAGCCCCGAGCAATGTGCGGACGTCGGCTTCGTTTGCCCAGCGCACACGACCATGTTCGGCAATAGCTGCGGTTGCGGCTGCGAACAACCGCTGACCTGTCCCACCGACATCGATTGCTCGGTCGATAGTCCCAACGCGAACACGACACTCTGCGTTGCACAAGCGGAGTGTCCCTACACACGTCGCATTTGGGCCCACGATCCCCCGCCGTAGGGGATACTGGTTGATGCAAGGCATGAAGCCGCGAGGAGCGACCTTGCGGTCCCGAACGGCAGAGTTGGCGTCATTGGAGAGGCACGCAGATTCGTTCCTGATTGCACCTCATACCGCTGGGGCAGGACGGGTTGCACGCAGAAACGCAAGTGGCTCTCAAGCAGGTGAACCCAGGGCTGCAAGCAGGCTCGCAGTGCGCCGCTGGGCTTGCCATTGTCGAAGCTGCGGAAGTGGTCAATTGAGGCACGACCGCACACCGATATACGCGCCCGCGTGCTTCGTACTTCACGCGGTAACCCCAGCCAAGACCCGACGGGCGGCTGCCCAAGGGAACCAGATAGTTGCCACCAAGTTCCTGTGCACGCGCCTTCAACTCCGAGTAGGGGTCATCCGTACTCCCCTCGTCTGCGCCGACCTCTCCAATGAGCGTGCATTGCGCTCCGGGGTTCTGTTGACTCACGGCTACTGTCGCGTGTGGCTTGAGCTCGGGATGTAGTTGTGGATAGAGACGGCGCTCCTCTTCCGGTGTTGCGGTGCGCGGCTGGGTCACGTGACTGTTACAGCCGATAACGAGCACGGCGACGAGTAGTTGAAGGGCAACTTGCACGAGCGATGGCGGTCGCATTCGCGACCAACCTATCACGGCTGAGAAGCGATGTGAACTGTGATCTCGATGCATGGCGCAGGCACAAAGCCAAAGCTAGGCGGTGTTGACGAAACGACCGGTCATCGACCTGTCGCATGAGGAACGGGCAGATGCGTTGGGCTTTGGATTCGGTCACGAGCTCCGTCCGCTGCCGTCGTGACGAACACTTCTGCGACTTTGGGGTAGGGGAGCTATGTCCACTCGACGACGTTCGCAGTCTGCTTTGAGCCGGCAGGTCTTGGAATTCTTGTCCGTCTGGTTTCAGCCGTGGTGTGTCGCGTGGCGATTGCCGCGTGCTCTTGTGCACCGGGATGCATTGGCGACGAGTGGTCGTGCTCTACTCGGCACTTAACCCGATCCAGCACCTGCTTGCAGTGAATCCGGTGACGGCGGTCATCATCGACCTTACAGCACTGGTCTAGGCTTGCAGCCCTCACCCCCCAGCGTCTTGTCTCGCGTGACCGTCCACTTTGCTGTCCAGGGCTGGACACCGGACGGTCAAAGTTGCGGACGGCTGACGCGCGCTCGCCGCCGATGGTGCTTCCTGCGTCTGCCGCGAGTCTTGCATCTACGCGGCTTCACAATGAGTCGAGTCGGAGTTGGGCGGGAAATTGCCTAGAATTCGCAGCTGACGCCCCTTGAACACGAGCCAATGCCGCGAAAGCGCGACTCGCCCAACCGTTGGTTGATGCATCTCTGATGAGCGAAACGTCGGACATTCAAGTCAGGTGAGCCCTGTCTGATGGTATCGCTTCCTCATATGGTTGGCGGTTGGCGCGATACGTGCAAACAAGCGCAGTCAGTGCCCGGACTCACGTTTGGACCAAGAGTTTTCTATGCTTGCCACTCGATTGGCGTCAGCGAATGGCGATGAGCCCTTGAATCGTCGATCACTCTCTCGTCTAGCAAGCAGTGTCTACACGACGTCGCAAGCCAAAGAGAACGGATCTACCCGAGCACGGCCGGACCCGCCTTCGCAGACTACCGAATGAGGACCACCAGGTAGGTGCATGGCGCGCCGACACGAGTCAACGGAAAGTACGACAAGAGGATTGTGGCAATGAACAAAGCACTAGTATCAACCTCGAGCGTTTGCCTCGCGTTCTTGCTCGCGGGCTGCACTGCGTCGGAACCCAACGCCCCAACGAGTGTTAGTGGGGGCAGCACTTCCACTACGTCAAGCTCAAGAGGCGGCCAATCGGGAACCACCACGAGCTCGTCAGGCCCAGTTGGCGGGAGCAGCGCTACTAGCAGCAGTGGCAACACCGGCGCTGGCGGCAACACCGGTGCTGGCGGCAACACCGGCGCTGGCGGCAACACCGCTGCTGGCGGCAACACCGGCGCTGGCGGCAACACCGGCGCTGGCGGCAACACCGCTGCTGGCGGCAACACGGGCGCTGGCGGCAACACGGGCGCTGGTGGAAGCAGCACCGGTCCCGTGGGCGGGAAGTCATCGACCACCAGCCCCGCTGGCGGGAAGAGCCCTGTAGGTGGGACCAGCTCTGGCAGCGGAGGCAGCTCGGAAGTTGGAGGCCACAGCGGTACGACGGGAGGCTCCTCCGGATCGGCGACGGGTGGAACAAGTCCCAGCGGTGGCAGCACAACAATTGCCAAGACGGTGTTCACTTCGGATGGCAAAGGAGATGCAAGCAACGGGAAGTCTGCAACGGTTATTGAGGTGGCGAGTGGCACAGCCGACGTCACCGTCAATGACACTTCCTCTCTACAGGACTGGGAAGGCTTCGGTGGATGCTTCAACGAGATGGGATGGAACCAACTCGCATCTTCGGCCTTGCAGACCGAGGCGATAGGCCTGCTTTATGGCACGGATGGCGCGAACTTCGCCCTGGGTCGAATCCCCATCGGCGCCAGTGACTACGCCATGGACCGCTATACCCTCGACGACACCGGAACCGATGTTACCCCCGACAGCACCGAGTCGAATCGACCCGCGGCGGACACCTCGTTGTCGAAGTTCTCGATTGCTCGGGATGGCCAGAAGCTCATCCCCTACATTAAAGCGGCAATGGCCGTTAAGTCCGGCATTCGCTTCTGGGCCAGCCCCTGGACGCCTCCCGTCTGGATGAAGACCGGATACGCGAAAGGCGATGGTTCGGGGGGAACCGTCAGGAAGCCGTCCTACTTCGATGGCGGCAGCATGAAGACCGATGATGCGATTCTGAAGGCACATGCCCAGTACCTGATCAAATTCATTCAGGCCTACAAGGACCAGGGCATCACGGTCGAAACAGTCGCCCCTCAGAACGAACCGAATTTCGAACAGAACTACCCCTCCTGCCTGTGGAGCAGCGCCAACTATACCAGCTTCGTTGGCAAGTACCTGGGGCCGGCGATCAAAGACGCAGGCCTTAGCACCAAGATCATGCTCGGCGCTATGTCGAACGGTGACGCCGCCGATAGAGACCAGGCCGTTGTCAGAGCGGTTATGGCTGATTCCACCGCCAAGTCGTTCATCTCGGTCGTCGGCGTGCAGTGGAGCATGATGGAAACGTTATCGAGCTATAAGTCGTCGCTCGGTAGCGTGCCCGTCTGGGTGAGCGAGCACAAGTGCGGCAACTATCCTTGGAATCCCGCGAACTACCCGACCTACGTAAGCGCAAAAGCACCGAATGATATTCCCTACGCTGTGGAAAGCTGGGGCTACATCCGAGACGCTATCAAGGCCGGGGTGACAGCGTACAACGCCTGGAACATGGTGCTGGATCCCGTGGGCAAGGGCATCGATACGTCACGCGATTGGGCCCAGAACTCACTTCTGACTGTAAGTGGAGGCAAGATCACGAAGACGCCGACTTACTGGGTCTTCCGACACGTGTCGCAATTCGCCGCCCCAGGAGGCAAGGTCGTTGGGACGACCGGCAGCGGCGTCGACTCTATAGGTTTCAAGAATCCTGACGGCAGCCTCGTCGCGGTCATCTACAATCCAGGGGGCGCCAAGTCGACGTTTACCGTTTCGATTGGCGGCAAGAAGCTGCAGTTCGCCATGCCTGCCACGGCATGGGCGACAGTCTATTTGCCGAAGAGCTGAGGATTCGCCTGAGTCGCGGGGAGCCTCACGCGAGGCTCCCCGTATCTCGGCGAGCTACGCGGGGAGCGGCGCAGCGAGTAGTGCTGGCGCACTTCGAGTGCGCCGGGTTCCGCTCGCCACTTGCGTCATGGTCGACCTTCTGTCGAGCGGAACTAGCCGAAAATCAGCCCATCAAACGGGCAGCTTGTCACAACCTTGGTATTCATCGCTGCCGTCGGGGCAGTCCTTGATCCCATCGCATTGTATGTCGGTCGAGATCGCACCGCTACCATCGTTGCATTTGAAGTAGGGATGAGAGGTTCCACACCGCTCATCGCTACCGTCCTTGCACTCCGCAACGCTGTTGCATAACGCCTTCAAGGGAAGCTTGGTGCGGTCCGTGCATGTGAACTGCATGGCGGGAGGGCAGTCCACCTCGTCACTGCCATCAGGACAGTCCTTGGCACCATCGCACTCTAGCTTGGTCGAGATCGCACCACTGCCGTCGTAGCATTTGAAGTAGCTAAGCGAGCTGCTGCACGCTTCGTCGCTGCCGTCTTTGCAGTCCACCTTGCCGTTGCAAAGTACGCTGAGTAAGAGGCGCGTTCGGTCCGCACACACGAATTCGGGAGGAACGGGACAACTCATCTCATCGAGGCCGTCCTTGCAGTCCACCTTGCCATCACAACGCAGGCTTATCGGAATGAGCGAGCCGTCTTTGCATTGGAACATATCCGGGTGGCAAACCGAGATGGACTCGTCACTGCCGTCGGCACAGTCACTGGCTCCGTCGCACTTGAGTTTGATCGACGTGGCGCCACTGCCGTCGTAGCACTTGAAATAGCCTGGGGAGCTACCGTCACATGCTTCATCGCTGCCGTCCTTGCACTCGGCCTTGCCATTGCAAAGCACGTCAAGCAGAAGGTGTGTTCCGTCGGCGCACACGAACGTGGGGCGAACAGGGCAACTCATTTCATCGAGGCCGTCCTTGCAGTCCACCTTGCCGTCGCAGCGCAGGCTCAGCGGAATGAGTGAACCGTCCTTGCATTGGAACGAATCTGGATGACAGAAGGAGACAGACTCCTCGCTGCCGTCGGCACAGTCAGTTACTCCGTCGCACTGCAATTTGCTCGAAACTGCGCCGCTGCCGTCGTAGCACTTGAAGTAGCTTGCCGATGTGCTGCTACACCATTCGTCGCTACCGTCTTTACACTCGGCCTTGCCGTTGCACAGGACACTCAAAGACAGCTTGGTGCGGTCGGCGCAGGTGAATTGCGGCGGCACGGGGCAGCTCACCTCGTCGAGGCCGTCTTTGCAGTCCACCTTGCCGTTGCAGCGCAAACTCGCCGGAATGAGCGAGCCGTCTTTGCACTGGAACATGTCTGGTTGACAACGCGAGACGGATTCGTCACTGCCGTCGCTGCAGTCGCGGACACCGTCACACTCTAGCTTAGTCGACACGACCGTATTGCCGTCGTTGCACTTGAAGTAGCCAGGACTTCCGCAGACCTCGTCGGTGCCGTCCTTGCAGTCCACCTTGCCATCGCACAGCTGGCTCAAGGGTAGCTTGTGGTGATCGGCGCAAGTGTATTGCTGGGCTCCAGGACACTTGAGTTCATCGCTGCCGTCCTTGCAGTCCCACTTCTGATTGCAAACGAGGTCGGACGCGATCTTTGTTCCATCGGTGCAAATGAATGGCGGTGAGCATTGCGACGGCGATTCGTCGCTCCCGTCCTTGCAGTCCTTCTTGCCGTCACACAGAAGCTTCAAATCGACGAGTTGACCGTTCTGGCAGGAGAATTGCTCCACCGGTTGGTTGCAGCCAATCTCGTCGCTACCGTCTCTGCAGTCCTTCTGACCGTTACAAACCTCGTGAGTTTGAACGACCGCGCCATCGCGGCAGACGAACATGCCTTCGCCTGGGGGCAGGGGCGTGCAACCCGCCCAGGACAGCGCGACCAGCAAAGAAGGCAAGCCAACGATTCCCAATCCCTTCATGATAGACCTCCACAACGTTAGTGGTAAGAGCGAGCCCTTTCCATTAAGTCATCGTCTCGTCGATGTCGATTTGCCGTCGACAGCGCTGAGCCACTCCCCAGTTGGGCGATTCGGCACAACCGTAGACGAGAGCTCGCTTCCCAGGGCCTACCAATTGCGACCCATGCCGATTACCGCGATGACTTCGATGGGCAGCATACGCCCCCGCAATGGCGTTGCCTAGTCGCATATCCATCGATCGAATGTTTTCATAGCCATGCTGCGCGTCACGACCCTTTCACTTTTCGGCGCGACGGCTCGAGGATGCGGAAATCAAGAAGGAAATCGGCGAGACTCGGCGGTGATTGCCTTAGAAGTCCGTGACCGCGAGCGACTTGGGCTGGTCCCTATGCCCCTGAGCCGTAGCCAACGAGTGACAGCAAGGGCTGGCTTGCAGATGGTCGGAGATCGTTCGATGCAGCGAGAGCCGTTCGCTGTTGTCGTGATGAACATTTCTGACTTAGGGGCATGGGTGCTATGTCCAGCAGCCGACTTCCGGAGACCGTACTGCGCTGATGGGTCCTGGCTTTCTTGTCCGCGATCGGCGGTCAGCTTTGAAGACCTTTGCTCATAGCCAGGAGCCCACAATGGAGCGCCTGGTCATCGTTGTCTTGTCTCTGATGCTACCTAGCAGCGTCGGGCTTTCGTCTACATTCTCACAGTCTCTGCCGCTAACCGGACCGAAGGCGCATTCAACACTGGTAGGCACGCGGCAGCTTTGGCAAGATACAGCGCTGGGCCAAAGCCATAAAGAACGCGAAATCAATGGTGTTGAAAACGACGCTTGGCAAAGTTCGATCGGGTCCGACGCTGCAATCGCCGCGTTGGAAGTTGCTCGTTCTGTACCTGCTTGGCCTATCATGTTGGCCTGTCGCGGTCGCTTCAATTCCAACGAAAGCGGCGTTGTGGGAAGCAGTGGTGGGGCTTTGGGAGCGGTTGGGGGCGCTCAGTCAACTGGAGGGGCGTCTGCTGCCATTGGCGGCGTGACGAGTATCGTCGAAACTACGGCGACGGGTGTTACTATCGCCGCAGGTGGAGCGACCAGTACTTCCGCAACCAGCACTGGTGGTAGCATAGCCACCGGTGGCGCGACGAGCATCACCGATTCCTTGTCAAACCGGTTCAGGTGTTTTGCAGGAAACGTTGCGGACGACGTCAAAGTACAGGCCATCGCAGCAGGTGGCAATTACCTGCGCGCTGAAGAAGACGGGTAGCGTTCGATGCTGGAGAGCCGGTCTCGACCACCTGCGGGGCGGCGGCTGAACGGTCTGCTGCGCCGCGAGCGTCCGCATAGTGAATCAATCCTGATCGGCACCTCCTAGGCGTGGCAGCGGGGACGGACTCGGCACGCTTCTGTGCTACATCCACGCGTACGGTCAGCGGTACCACGAAGTGCGCTGCGTAACTGGCGGCCTCGGTAGCCAGCGGATGCAGCCGTTGTGTGTGCGCGAGGAGTTCGAGATATGACCGTACGCGAGAGCTAGCGAACGCTCTCTGACGGCGATGCAGCAAAGCTATCCCTTCGCCGTCAGCAGCCATCGTTCGCGCTGTCAGCGTTGCTTGCCAAGTCTAATGCGCGTTGGTAGTTGGACCGATCAGGACTGCCTGGCAGTCATTCTGTTGCAGCTCCGCGGGATCTTCCACCTGTCGGTTGTGGCAGTTCACCGCGTACAGGTGTCGTTCGCTACAGCCAACTGCACCCCACTTCTTCGCTCCAACGCTTGTCACCGAGATGCTCTCCTTCGCGCAGCCAAAGTCAAAGGCTGCACGGTTCTTGACTGCATCAGGGGCAATTTGCGCATAACGCCTTTCTGCGCGCTTGGAAAGCTCGGTGGTCGTTCCCCTGGTGCTACTTGCAGCACAGCCGGCGAGTGCGGGTATCAGGACAAGGACAGCCACCTTCCACATGTCTCCTCCAGCGGTGCGTATCATACGGGTTGATGCCATCTTTGCCACGGTTGGAAGTGGGTAGCAAGTGGTCAGTTATGCCCAGCAGTGCATGATTGTGGAGTTGATGGATCCTTTGGAGTATCGAGTGTCTGCAGTGGAACGCAACCGCCCACGCTTGCGCTACACTGCAGACCAAGACGCGAGCGCGCCCTACGGTGCGGATACGCAACCGCCAGCGAAGCATTGCTGGTCAGCGCCCCCGCAAGCCGTACCGCAGCTGTCACCCATGACGCAATACCCGTCGCAGAAGGTCTGTCCTGCCGGGCATGGTGCGCCACACTTTCCCCGTCTACACGCTTCTCCTTCAGCGCAGGCGACGCCGCACATTCCGCAATTGTTCTGATCTCGCAGTAGATTCGTGCATTGGCTGTCGCACACGTCCGGTGTGCCAGGCCACGAACAACTACAAGACCAGGGAGTATTACAATACGGAGACGCGTCGTCACCTCCACCATCGAAGAAGGCGTAATTGCCTGACATCCAGTTGCAGCCACCGCAATTGTTGGGATCGTTCGCCGTGTCAACGCACTCGTGACCGCAGGGTGTCTTGCCTGATGGACAGGCTAGCGGCTGACAAGTGCCCTGCGTACAGGCCGTGCCTTGGTCGCAAGGCTTGCCACATCCCCCGCAGTGGTCGTTGCTGTCGTTCAGATTGGCACAGTGCGTTTCAGCAGGAAGTTGCACCGGAGCGAGCGGATTGCGACAGGCTGTCTGCCCGTCTGGACAGGCGCAGCTACCCGCTTGACACGTTGCCTCTTCGGCGCAGGCCTCACCGACAACCATGCCGTTAACACAGGATCCACGAAGCCCTATGCTCTCCAAGTACTGGTCGGCGCGTGAGAAGGCGAGCCCAGGTCCGCATTCAGGCTCGCAAGAGCCAGCCACGCAATGCTCCTCGCGTGCGCAAGTCTGTCCGCATCCCCCGCAATTGTCGCGATCCTTCTGGAAGTTCGCGCAGAATGTACGATTCCCAGTGCCACATAGGTCAGGCGGGCCTGACCAGACGTCGCACACGCAATGGCCACTGCTGCAGTCCGCCGCCACGGTTCCCGTGTCGTCGCTCCAAACACGTGCTTCGCCGCCGACGTCGCGTGGGACTGGGAAGTAGTCCGTGCAGCCACCGCAGGCCTGCTCGTCGGACCTCAGATCGACACAGGTGTCGCGACAGAGTGTCTGGCCCGTCGCGCAGGGCAGCGGTTTGCAGACGCCATGAACGCACTGGGTGCCGACGCCACAATTGTGGTCACAATGTCCGCAATGCTCCCGATCATTTGCCAAATCGGCGCAGTATTTGAATGATCCACCGTCCGGATCCGAGCATAGTTGGAGACCGGCCGCGCACTGGCATTGCCCTGATACGCAGAGCCCTTCAGCGCCATCGCCAGATCCTGCGCAGTGGTCACCAATGCGCGGACCGTCGTAGCAGTCGAACGATACGAAGGTACCAAAGTCGCTTTCCACCAGTGTCTTTCCATGCGGACACGCACGCACGCAGGTCCCTGCGTCGCAGCGCTCATTGCCTTTGCATTGATGTCCGCAGGTGCCGCAGTTTTCCGCATCGGCGTTGATGTCCACGCAGCGGCTTCCGCAGACCGTGGCGAGGTCGAGAAGATTCGGGTCGCACCCGCAGACGCCGCTGATGGGATCCTTTCGGCACGGTGTGGGCTTGGCATAGCCAGTAACGGATGACGGATAGCCACAACCGCCGCAGTTCATCATATCGCTCTTTGGATCTATGCATTCTCCGGAGCAGCGAAGTTGACCCTTGGGACACTTGACCGGAACACAGCGCCCGTGTTGGCACTCAGTACCGGATTCACACTCGTCCATGCAGGATTTGTCGACTCTTGGGGGAACAATCCCATGACCGTGGCCGAGTCGAGTGTGGTGGCGCTGGTGATGAGCGCCAGCGGAGCGTCCGACCTTTCCATGACCACTTGGAGCGAACCCGAACGTCGATGTACTCTGCGAGAGGTCCATAGTGGCAACCGCAGCGGGCGACGTATCTTGCGAGTCGTTGGCGTTCGGACCACCACTCGCGCAAGCAGACAAGCCAAGTAGGGTAAACCAGTAGATCAGTGCGTTCTTTTTGCCCATGTCTTTCCTCCTCTTCGTTGCCAGCAAGCGAGTGGTTCCATCGTTCGCCGCGCTTCGCGCCAGAACCACGACGCTTCCGCCCTACCCAGGCTGATTGAGCTGGGACCGTAATCCAGGCTCGAAGTGGCACGAGAATGGGAATGGACTGAACGTTGGCGGCTCTCCTGCCGACAGTCAGTAATCTCCTCTCCTGCGCGCGCTTATTAGAAATTCCGACTGGCGAGGAACGATTTGAATTCCCGCTTCAATTATCGCGTTGCACGCCAGTTCTGCCGCAGGGTTGAAGAGGCCGAATGCCCGTGGCCGCTGGTTGCGTGAAATCCCGTGGCATCTCCGTCCGTCAATAGCCGTAGGCGTCATCATCGCCACAGAGCTTCTGTTTCCGGGAACCGACCACTTTGATTGTGGGCGGCGCGTGCAATGCGCAGTCGTCGGAACGGCAGCGTCATTCGCTGCAATTGCCCGGGCTGGTCCGAAACGGACCTTTCGTCGGAAGCCAGCAACTTCACTGCGGGTGGTCTTTGGGGAAGCGCTTCCGAAAGTGCTGGGGCGACTATGTCATTTGGGGCTCACACGCATTGGGGCAAAGGGAACTGGTCCAAGGCGCTGCTCGCGGGTGAGTGAGTTCGACAATCTTTGGGCGGCAGCGCCACGAGCGAGCTCCGGTCGCGGAAATGGCTCCTGTTTGGGCTCGTCCCGTGCGACAAAACTGCAAGACCGACAAGATTATGGGCTAGGATTCGCTCGAATCCAAGGAGCGTCATGAGCATTCGTCCCGCTGGAACCAGCATTTCGCGATTCGTTCTCTTGGCAGCCCTGGTGGTTGCCTGCGGCTCGGATCCGGAACATGCATCCATTGGGCCTTCATCCAACAGCAGAACGGAGGCGGGTGGAGGCCTGACTGGCATCGGAGGCGGCATGGCGATGTCGGGCGGTGATTCTGCGTCGCCGTTCGATACAGCGCGTGCCACTGGCGGTGCCAGTGCGACGACGGGTGGGCTCAGCGCGAACTCTGGGGGAGCTGCCACGACAAATGGTGGAACAGCGACAGGTGGCAGGGAAACAAGCCCGACTGCGACCGGTGGCAGGGCGATTGGCGGGTCCCTCACGGGCGGCACGTCAGGCGGTGGAGGCACTGCGGCGACGGCTGGCCGCGCGAATGGCGGAGCCGTGACCGGTGGCGCAGCGACGGGTGGAGTCGCAACTGGCGGAGTCGCTGCCACGACGGGTGGCAGGAGTGCGGGAGGCGCAATGGGTGGCAGGAGCAGTGGCGCAGTGGCTGGTGCCAACGTGGCTGGGACATTTGCCTGCGACGTATCCGCGCCGCCAGCCAACGTTGCTGCCTGGATTGATGAAAGCTGGGGCGCGGAAGGACGAAACAACATGCTGTCGCACAAGACATGGCTGCACGACGCGGCAATGAAGGGACAGGGCGAGATCAAGATTTGCGTGCGCTACGGAGCCACTCAGACCATCACCACAGCCACCCGTGATCTGATCGCGCCTTCCATGCAGCGATGGTTCAACAAATGGTTTGCTCAGCTATTCCCGTATGCTTGCTTTCCGCATCCTTCAGTCACGGTCAATGTTAGCGGTTGGGCGGTCAAGCCCGGCCAAGAGTCGTTGCTCGAATGGTCCGATCGCACCATACCGGTCTACACTGAAGTGTCAGACGGAACCGACCAGGCCAAAGGCGAACCGAAGTGTCCAGATGCTTGCGGATTCTTCTTCCATTCTGACCATGTCTTTACGAACTGTCCTGGCGGTGTCGTCAACCATTTCGACTACGCCCTGTGGCTGAACGACAAGGTTCCGAGTGGCGCGGCCGCAGAAGGTTCGGATTGGGGCGTGCGCATACCAGTTGCGTCCTTCCTGAAGGACATCAACACCGACAACTTCGGCGTGATGCTGCACGAGATGGGTCACGGCTTCGGCCTTTCTGACTATTACTCTTGGACCGGCTCAACTCCGACGGGCGGTTCCATCATGTTTCCCGGATCGGCGGGAGTATTGACGCTTGGCGACCAATGGATGGTGAGACGCTACTGGAAGGAGACCAAGGCCGTGCGCTACCCATGACAGTGGTAGTCAAGTAGTGGTGTGCAGAGGTAGCGTCCCACCCCGACTCCTTTGCATGCTCGGTGGTCTGGAAGGTCCAAGGGGTCGTCGCGTAGCATTGCGGGGTGGCTCAAATCTGTCCATGCGCAATCGATGGCGTGCATTTGAGGGGCTAGCGTTGCCGTAGTCCCGGAGTCGCGACTTGCTGGGCGCGATTCTCGATCATGGCGGTGTGCTGGGCGCGATGCGCAGTTGTCGCTGAGCCAGCTTGACAGATTCGGTGCAAGACTCCGGCGGGAGCTCACATTGCTGATGTTACGCGGGTACCTTGGCGGGGCGCCACCAGTTGTACCCGTTGGGATATGCGTACGAACAATCGCCGCGCATTGCGCTACCGTCAGCCGCTGCAAATCTGCGCAAGGCTTCTGCGGCCAACTGCATGGCTGAGGCACGCCATCGGGCATCACTTCCCGATGAACACCTTGCGCGATGGGTCAGTCCGCTCTGTACGTTCGCAGGCCGTGCCGCCAAATGCGCACCTAGGTGCTGGCTCCCGTTGCCCCAGTGTCCATCCTATCCGGTTGAAATCATGCGGTCTGCATTTCGACCAAGAGCGAGAATCCGATCATGTTTTGGTAGTTCGGGGGAGTGGAGCGCTTGGGGTGTCAGCAATTCGCGTTCGAGTTGACTTCCCCACGAAATCCTGCTCTCTGTACTGCCGCGCATGAATCGTCAGCCGCCACAGCTCGCGCGTCTGGTCTTGGTAGCCAGCCTCTTCACGTTGACGGCCCCGGTCGTCGCAGCTTCGCCGCCATCTCGCGACAGGCTGCACCTCAGCTACGCCGCGCCGTCGAGTTGTCCCGTTCAAGCGGACTTCGAGACTCGTGTGTCGTCACGTGTCATCGCGCCTTGGCTCGCGCCTGACGGCGAGTCGTCTCGCCTACTGCGAGTCACCGTCGAATCGAACAACGGCACTTGGCAAGCGAGTCTGGAGCTCGAAGACCAATCCGGCCGCGTTCTCTCGCGCTCGGTTACCGCGAACAGCTGTGAGGCGTCCGTGGAGGCGATCGCCTTGGTGACGGCGCTCTTGCTCGAGTCATCGTTTGCGCCAGCGAATGCTCGCGCCGTCGCACCGAGAGAAGCCACGGCTTCCAAAGGCGCACCGGCGCCGGGCGACACCGTGTCGTCCCAAGGCGCACCGGCGCCGGGCGACACCGTGTCGTCCCAAGGCGCACCGGCGCCGGGCGACACCGTGTCGTCCCAAGGCGCACCGGCGCCGAACGATTCCGTGTCGTCCCAAGGCGCACCCGCGACAATGGCATCGGCCTCGACTGCGTCGCGCCAATATCAAGCACATCCAGACGCAGCTCTCCTGCGTCCACCGAATCGCAGTGCCGCACATCCAATCCCAGAGCTGCCATCCAACCCGCACGACAACCATCGAACCGAATTGGGCGGAAGCGTCGGGATCCTCACTGGAATCGGGTCGGATGTCGCCCATAGCGCGACATTGTTCGGTGGATTCTCGACGGAGTTGACGCTGTCGCGCTTGGGCCTTGCGGTCCACCAGAGTGACTTTGCCGCCACCGACGTGGATGGTGTGCGCCTTCGCGTTCGCCTCTTGGCAGCCAAGATCGAACATTGCCCTTGGTCGATATCCTTGGCGCGCGGCCTGCGTGGCTTTGCCTGTATCGGCGTCGAAACGGGGATTCTGTTCACCGATGGGCGAGCGGAGCCTGGAATTCATGTCGACGCCAGGTCGGATCAGGCTCTGTGGTTCATGGCGGGTCTCACGCCAAAGCTGGGCTATCGCTGGAAACGCATCTTCGCCGAACTCGAGCCCGAGCTCTTCGTTCCAGTCACGCGACGAGAATTCGCGGTTAGCTCTGATACTCGCGCAAATCCTGGAGGACTGGAATTGGCCCATAGGACGCCGGTTCTGGCATTCGGCGGGTTTTCGAGTCTGGGGCTGCTGTTTGAGTGATCGAGTCTCGGCCAGACGGGGATAGGTGCACGAATGACGATCTCCGTGGCGATTCGGTCAGATGACCCGCCTCCCCGGACGCTTGGGGAAGGGCCGAATCGCGGCCATCGAATTGAAGCGATGGTGCGCGAGCAATTCTCGTTCGTGTGGCGCGTGGCGCGGCGGCTCGGTCTGGCTGAGGTCGATGCTGAGGATGCAACGCAACGCGTCTTGATGACGGCATCCAAGCGTCTGGACGACCTAGTGCCTGGCAAGGAGCGGGCGTTTCTATTTCGCGTGGTAAGCTTCGAGGTTGCAAGGGCCAAGCGTACACGCCAGCGGCGTCGCGAGGAGCTCATGAGCGAAGTCGGTTCCGATAGTGCGACCAACGAGGACCCGGAACAGCTGCTCGAGCAGCGTCGTGCTCGACAACAACTCGATGCCATCTTGGCCGATCTCCCCGACGACTTACGGGAACCCTTCGTTTTGTTCGAAATCGAAGGCTTTGGACAGCGCGAGATCGCTATCGCTCTCGGACTTCCCGAGGGCACGGCGGCATCGCGTCTGCGTCGCGCCCGCGAGAGATTCACTCGAATCGCCGTTCGCCACGGCGTATTGCCGCCCAAGCAGGGAGTCAAGTGATGGTCAATTCCAGACGCTGGCTCGATGACGACGCGCCCCCCGAGATCAGACGCTTGCTCAATGCTGCGCGCCGTGAAGTGCCTCCGCGTCGAGCCGTGGATCGCGCTGTAGTCGTGGTTGGCTCAGCGGGTGCACTCGGCGTTGCCACTACCACTGCCAGTGGTGCAGCCGCGAAAGTTGCCTCGTCGAGTTTGGGCTTGGCCGTGGCCAAATGGGGCGCAGCAGCCGTATTTGGTTTGGGTGTCGCAACTGCGACCACTGCCACGGTGCGGCACTACGCGCTTACGGCAGCGCCGACGATGAGCGCGGCTGCGACAAGGTCTCTTGGTGGGGCCAGGTCCGAGGCAACGGTGCGACACGCGGTTGTGCTGGCGCCCGGCGGGAGCGCGCATGCGGCATCCGGGGGGACCAGCGAGCGAACGGAGCAATCGTCGACCGAATCGTCTCGCGCCGATGACTTGCTCAACGGCTCCACTCGCAGTGATCCAGGCACGCCGGACGCATCTGCAAGCGCACCCCTACTGCGCGTCGCCGGCCAGTCACATCGAGTAGCTGCGTTGGGACGAGCTCTCGCGGTAACTGTGCCGGCTACCGTGAGGGCAGACGCAGCCGTGACTGCGTCGGCACAAAACCCAAATACTCCGGCAAGCAGCCACGCCGCCAGCGACGCGCAGCTGTTGGAAGAGATGCGCTTCTTGGATCGAGCACGCGCTCTGATGCTCAGCGGTCAAGCAACCAACGCCATGCGCTGGCTGCGCGAGTATCGACGGAACTTCCCGGCGGAGCGGTTGATGCCAGAGGCACTGCTGCTCGGGCTGCAGGCTGCCGTTCGTCAAGGCGAATTGTCCAACGCTTTGGGAATCGCGAGAGAGATCTGGGCGCGCTTTCCGGACAGTCCTCACGCTGCCAAAGCTAGAGAGTTGCTCGATGCGAGCGCGCGACGGTCAACCGAGCATCCAAGCGAGGTCGATTAGCATTTCGATGATCGAAAACAGTGAGCCTGGGGATAGGGAACCTGAGGATAGGGTGCCTGGGGAAAGTGAACGAGGATCGGAGAAGCATCATGCGAAAGATAGGCTTGTTCAGTCTAGGCTTATGCTTGGTCGGATGTAGCGGAATAACCGTCATCGGTGAACGCAACTCTTCTGGAGTTGGTGGCAGCGCTGGCGCGAACACGCAGGGTGATAGTCCGTCAGGGCAGGGCGCTACTGCGGCGAATCTTGGGGGAACGTCGAACAGCACAGGATGGAATACTTCCGGTGCCACGGTCGCGGTTGGAGGCGTTTCAACCACTGTTCACCCGACGGCAACGGGCGGAGCAACGACCATTGTCAACACCACGAGCGGCGGTAGTGCGATAGCCATGGGTGGCGTGTCAGGCATCAGCGGGACCGCGACCAACGGCGGCGCCGCAACCGGCGGCGCAGGGCACGTCGGTCCATTCGGCGGGAATGGGACTACCGTGGGAGGCTCGTCGAGTGGTGGAATGGTGAACGTAGGAGGTAGTTCCGCAACAGGTGGATCTGCCGGAGCTCCAATTGAGGGTGGCGGGTCTGGGATTGGCGGAGGCGCGACTGTCACCGGCGGCGCACCGGCAAATGGCGGTTTCGGTGGGACCTCGACTGGCGTAAAGGTGAACCTCGATCAGCCAAAGCAAACGATGGCTGGGTTTGGTATCAGTGATACTTGGGCACCAGCCATGTCGGACTCGGAGGCGGACGCGCTGTTCAGTACGACCCGTGGCATCGGACTCTCCATTCTGCGTGTCAGCATGGCTTCGGATGGGGGCCCGATAGGCAGCAACGTCCCAGCCGATATCACGAAGGCGAAAGCGCGCGGTGTCAATACCATCATTGGGACGCTCTGGAGCCCACCCGCCAATTGCAAGTCCAACGCGAGCGAGAACGACGGTGGGCACTTGCTCGAGAGCTGCTACGAATCCTTTACCACGACGATCGCGAAGTTTGCGAAGGACAATGGTCTTTACGCCATGTCGCCGCAAAACGAGCCTGACTTTGCGTCGTGTGGCTTCGCCGAGCCGTGTAATGGCAACTACCCTACGGCGCTCTACACGGCTGACGAGATGATGGCACTCGTCAAAGCAGTCGGACCGAAGCTCAAAGCAGCGGGGGTCAAGGTCATCGCACCTGAACCAGCAGAATGGCTCCACCTCTGGAGCAACGAGAGTGCCACGGGTACAGATCCGGGACACAAGAACAGCACAGATCCGCTGAAATGCGGCTTCCCAGCGACCAATTGCGCCCCAGGGAAGGGATACGACTATGGCCACTCCTTGTACAACGACAAGGACGCGTGGGCTCAGGTCGACATCATTGGAACGCACCAGTACGACACGCAGGTTGCCGAGCCGTGGCCAAGCGACGTTCCAGAGATAAAGCCCCTGTGGGTGACCGAAATGTCCGGCCTGAAGTGGTGGCCGGAACAGGGACCAAGCGGTGACATCCAAAACGGCATCGCGGTCGCGGGATGGATTCACGACGCGCTCGTGAATGGCAATGCGTCGGCTTGGATTTGGTGGTGGTATAAGGCGCTCAACAACGATGACAACGAGAGTTTGATTCTATTTGGCGGCGCCGATACCAAACGCCACTACACGCTTGGCAACTACAGCAGGTTTATCCGGCCGGGCTACACGCGGGTGGACGTTGGGGGAAGCACTCCCACGGACGTCCTGCTCTCGGCTTACAAGGGCACGGATGGCACTGTCGTCGTTGTGGCCATCAACAAGAGTGATGCTCCGGCGCCTGTGCGGATCTCGATTGTCGGCGGCACTGCGCCAGCCTCGATGAAGCCGTGGGTGACGTCGGCGCTTGACGACCTGCACCCGAAGGCTGCAGTTCCGGTGAGCAGTGGTTCCTTCGCTGCAACGCTCGACGGCAAGACCGTTACGACCTTCGTCAGTTCTGCTGCTCAACTCGCTGCGGGTGGCTGTCCGCCTTGCATTGCTGACGCGATTGCGGCTTGCCCCTCGGTCGGCGATTGTAACACCTTCGCTGGCAGCTCCATGTGGACTTCCTTCTCGGATACCTGCTTTGAGAACGGAGTCAGGGTTGAACGGGTGATTACCGATGACGGCATCCTCCGCACCGAGGACTTGAGGACCACCAGGGATGGGAGCGCTTGCTACAGCATTCATACGGAGTTGGGCAACGAGGCGCGAACGGTCACGGTTGCTGCCGGCACCAGCCAGATAGCCCGAGGTACTTTCGATCAGAGTGGGCAGGCGATCATCGATTGCGGTGTCACGCCCTACGTGCTTGAGGACACCTGTGGTACCGCCGCCAGTCGCGAGAGTTGTACCTTGACCGAGTGTCCGTGACTTGGCGCGGCGCATGGTGTCACGACGCGCCGTTCAAATGCAGAGCGAAAGGCACGCCCCGCGATGCCGGCACGTAGCCGGCAGAACCCAAGCGTCATCGAGCCGCGCAGAGTGCAAAATGTAGAACGGCCTCAATTCAGGATCCATCCCGATGGTAGTAGGCGAATTCTTGCGATGCCGGGCTGCAGACCAACCTTGGAATCTAAGCGCCGTGGCTTTGGGACGTCCTGATTCGCCGTTGGGAGCCGTCCCTGGACTGGCACGAAAGGAGCATAGGCGATGGTGGATCCTCCTGTCCGCTCGGGCACCGGGGGATCCACCATCGCAGCTAGGTTGCCGAAATGAAGACGATTTCTACGAAGGCCATGGTCGCTGCAGCGTTGCTTCTGTTGTGCCAAAGCTGTGCCACTGACAGCGCCAAATCTGACAATTCAAGCGTCGGCAGCAGCGGAGGCCATGCTGCGGAGCAGTCGATGGCTGGGCGCAACCCAGAATCGAGCGCCTCCCAAGGCGGCCGCGGCGGCTCCATGGCCAATGGCGGAACCTACACAGGTGGCAAGGGCGGCGATATTTCGCTGGGGGGCAAGGCCGGTGGATTCGCGGGTGCCTCTGGTGCCGTCGGCGGAGCCGTCAGTGGTGAGGGAGGCGTTCTACTGTTGTCCGGCGGCACTCCCGTTGTGTCTGCCGGCGCTGCAAGCGGAGGCAAGCCAGGATCCGGTGGAGCCGCGGGTGGAACAGCCGGCATCGCAGGAAGCGCTGGTGCCCGACTCGCTGGTGGAGCTGCGACCACGGGAGGAAATCCTAGTTCAGGTGGAACCGTGAGTGGCACCGCTGGTGTTGCTGGAAGCGCGGATAACCGTCCCAATGGCGGGGTACCTCACACTGGCGGCGGCGGCAACAAGCATTACCAATGCAATTGCACCTGCAAATGTACGTCCTGCACGACCTCCACTACCTTTCGTGACTCAACTCCAGCGAGCTGCTGGTCCGGAGATGCCAGTTGCACTTCCTGCGTCACGCCCTGTCAAAGCGCTTGTGCTTCTGGCTTGAGCTGTGGTTCATACATTTCGGCCACGGGTATTTGCGGCCCGATTGGCTAACCACAGGATGACTGACGGCAAGCTATCGCAATGACATCCAGGAATTCAACGTCAATGGACGAACGAGATTCGTGCGCAATAACCCATAACTTTCCTCAAAGCTTTGCAGATAAGACCGCCATATGCGGCACAGCATGAATATCTTCGGCTCAATTTGTTCTCTTGCGCTGGTGGCCGGCGCACTTTCCGCCTCAGCTTGTGGTGGTCACGTGGCGGAGGCCAGTGCAGGGCCCAATCCAGCAGGAGGTACAACCACGGCGAGCGCTGGTCAGCCCGGTCTTGCCGGGGAGAGGTCCGTAGCAATTGTCGTAGGCGGGAACACCGCTGCATCCAGCACTGCAGGTCAAACGGGTTTGTCTACGGGTGGTGTCGAGGTTAGCGTGATTCTCCGTTGCCCGCAGGGCAAACTCGTTGCCGTGTCGGGTCCCGCGTGTGGGGACGGGCAGCTTTCCCCAGGGGAGAAGTGCGACGATGCAAACACCTTGGCCGGCGATGGCTGTGATGGGAAATGCCGCATCGAGGTAACCTGGCTCTGTCCGAAAATCGGTCACCCATGCACTGTCTGTGGCAACGGCATGCTCGACGCGCGTGAGCAGTGCGACGATGGGAACAGCGCGAACGGGGACGGCTGCTCGCAGCAATGTGAAGTGGAGCCCGGGTACCGGTGTGGTTTTGCCGACGACGGGGGCCTCTGCTTGTGGATCGGCGAATGTGGTGACGGCAAGAGTTCTCCTTACGGACAGGAGATTTGTGACGACGGCAATGTCCTAGGCGGCGATGGCTGTGCCGCCGATTGTCGGACTGTGGAGCGCGGGTATGTCTGCCGGACTCGGGGTGCTCCGTGTGAATGGGTCGCCGCCAAGCATCCTCACTGCGGCAACGGCATGACAGAGGTTGAGTACGGTGAAGAATGTGACGACGGTGTGAACGATGGTGGCGTCTGCACTGCAGATTGCAGGCTGTCATTCTGCGGTGACGGTCTGGTGCAACCGCAACGTGGTGAAGCATGCGACGACGGTGTAAATGGCGGGGACTATGGCGGGTGCAATGCTAGCTGCGTCGTCTCTCCGTTCTCGAATTGCCGAGCGCTCAGTGCGTATTGCGGCGACGGCATCATCCAACCCGAGCACGAGGCGTGTGACGATGGAGCCGGCAATGGCAGCAATGGCCAATGCGCAGCGAATTGCACGGTCGTGAGCGGCGCCTATTGTGGCAATGGCTTGGTTGATGCCGACGGCGAGGAATGCGACGACGGAAACTCGATAACCTGTGACGGCTGCAGCTCAAATTGCCTGCGGGAAACAGTCATTTTCTGAGGTCGACGAGTTGGGTTGCGGACTTGGGTCCAGCTGCATCGAGAGCGCCAATTGTCTGGTCCACGGCTGGCCAACTTTGATTGAGTGCGCTCTGGCTCAGTAATGAATGCTACTCCGCGATTAGTCCGCTCATCATCAAGTTCACGTTGCCCTGGAGCTTTGGCAGATCGGCGATCAGGGCGTCGACCGAGCTCTGCCATTGGGCACTATCAATCAGCGGGTCGTCCGCGATGGCGCTGGCGATTTGGGCTTGCCAGGCATAAAGTTTTGCCCGTACGTTCGTCTCGGAGAAGGGCCCGGCGATGAAGGCGTCGGTAATGGCTTTCTGGCTGGCGTAGACCTGCCCGCGAAGAAGTTTCATCAACGGATCGCAGTCGATTGCCATCATCTTGTACGACTCTCCCAGGTTGTCGAACCAAACTGTGTAGCCGTTGCAGCTCTTGGTGACAACGTTCCAGTTCGGGGTAATGTTCAATCCGTTGGGCGTGTTGTCGGACCAGAAATTTGGTTCCGGGTACCAGAAAGTCTTGTCGAAGTCCCAGGGTATGAGCACAAATCGCCCGCTCTCGGTATCGTGGTACCAGTATAGGTTGTGGTTGGCGGGAGGTGGCCCCCAGCCGAAGTAGAATGCCAAGACACCATCGAAGTCGTTGATCGATCGATTGACGACGATGTAGCGGGCAAGGTAATCGAGGTCGACATAGGGCTCGATCTTCGTCGCAAAGTCAGTTTCGGAGGATGCGACAACCGCATCCCTGAAGGCCAAGAAGTCCGAAACGTCCATGATTCTTGGATCGTCGTTGGTCCGGAGGGCAGCTTTGGCATCTGTGCCGGTGATGTACTTGGACGGCCATATTTCCTTGTA
Source organism: uncultured Polyangiaceae bacterium (assembly GCA_964454965.1). GTDB lineage: Bacteria > Myxococcota_A > Polyangia > Polyangiales > Polyangiaceae > FEN-1139. Next base: position 75,285 of record CAYVXY010000017.1, read on the forward strand.
GAGATTGCCGTCACCAGAGCCGGGGAACCGGTTGGCCGTAAACCTTCCGTCAACCTCCTCGACTGCAGCGTAGAGGCCGCTGTACTCCCCGTTTACGTATACGCGTGCGTGTACCGCTCGCGGTGCCAAAAGATCCATATCCCGGAAAAGCGAGTAGCCAAGCCGCTCGCGCATCTTGCTCAAATCCGCTGACATTGCGTGTAGGTTCAGCTTCTTCAAGCCATCCAATCGCGAGCCTTCATCGTACCGATCGAAGTCGAGCTTCATCGAGAAACGCTGACAAACGTCGATGTTGCCAAAGTACGGCTCAACCCTAACTCGGCGCTTTCCAGTGGCATCGTCAACACAGCCCCAAATCGAGAATTGTCCCTTGAATCTGACTCCGATCGAAGCAAGGTTAGTCTCGCCGATTCGGAGCGAAGCTTCGACATACCGATCCTCGTTGACGGTCCACTGGTCCAACAGGAGTGTCGACATGTCCATCAGCTTCGCATATTCGGCGTCCGAGAACGTGAGGTAGTAAGACTTCACCTCGTCCTCACTGAATACGTTGTCGCCGATCTTATCCTTGGTGACCGTTGGGATGACGGCATCACCAGCATCGGATGGGCTCCCCGCCACCCCCGCGTCGTAGATTCCGTTTGGTTGAGCGTTGCTGCCACTCGAATCGCCACAGGCCACGATGAGAAGCGAACCGAGTCCGACACCAAGGAGAAACGAGGCGATTGTCGTTGGATTTCGCATGACGAGGCTTTCCGAGCTGAGCGCTCAGCTGTGCCAGTAGACGGTTGCCCACCCGTTGCTAGGCATGCCAAATTGCAGCTTCTTGCCGCCAATCGAGACGGTGAACGTCGACTTGGCTGGTCCGGAATTGTAGATGACCGCGACGAGGCTGCCGTCAGGATTCTTGAAACCCATAGAGTCAGCGCCGCTGGCGGTCGTCGCAACAACTTTGCCTCCTGGAGCGGCGAATTGGGACACGTGCCGGAAGACCCAGTAGGCCGGCGTCTTGGTAATGGTCTCGCCATTCACAACCAACAGCGCATTCTGTTTCCAGTCGCGAGTCGTGTCGATACCTAATCCAGACCTGTCGAGGACCATGTTCCAGGCGTTGTAGGCCGTCACCTTGCCCCTAGTGATCGCGTCTCGGATGTAGCCCCAACTCTCCACGCCATAGGCATGATCATTGGGAGCCTGCGAACTGTTGTACGTCGGATAGCGCGCTGGATTCCACGGGTAGTTGCCGCACTTGTGCTCAGAGGCCCAGATGGGAAGATCGCCGAACGTCGTGCCGCTGTTCACCAAGTCGAGCACGCCCCATTGCACTCCGACGACCGAGAGGAAGCTTCTGGCGGTCGAATCGGCTAACACCGCGTCCGCCATGTCCGTGTCTTGCCTGAGCTGGCCGGCAACCACGTTGCCGGGATTCGATAGCGTGCCGAGCATGAGCTTGACGCCGAGGTCCAACATGGCAGGCCCAAGGTTTCTGCCAATGAAGGTCGTGTAAGTTGCCTTGTCCCACAGGCACGACGGGTAGTTCTGCTCATATCCCGGCTCGTTCTGCGGCGAAACGAGCTCGATGTTGATCCCCCGTTCCCTGTAGCCTTGAACGAATTTCGCAAAGTACTGAGCGTACGCCGCCAGGATCGAAGCGTCGCTTGTCATGTTGCCGCCATCGAAGAACGATGGCCTCCTGGTGCCATCTTCCGTCTTGTATCCAGTCTTAATCCACACTGGAGGTGTCCAGGGGCTGGCCCAGAATCTGAGGTCAGACCTGACCGCCTGCGCTGCCTTGATGTAGGGGATAAGCTTTTCCTCATCCCGCTTGAGCGAGAACTTGCTGAGCGTTACATCCCCGACAGGCCGAGCAGACTCACTGGTGGCCACCGGATCGGGGGTCGCCGTGTCGTCGGGCGTGTAGCGGCTTATGGCGAAGTCGTTGGCACCGATTGGAATGCGTCCCCATGCGAAATGCGCTCCATCGGCTCCGAAGAGCAACTGCATGGCCTGATCCTGCAGCGCCTGCGAGGTCAAGTAAGACCAGCCGAACTCGTTGAAGGCACCACCAAAGCCGTCCCAGGTTTGAGCGGTGGCGCTGTCGTTGACGGTTACGTCCGCGGTCTCGCTCGTCACTTCGGTCAACGTGCCGTCCGTTTTCCAATAGGCACCCTGCGCCGACGTGACCAACTCAATCAGAGGTGGGAAGGGGGGCGCTCCAGCGGTACTCGCCCCAGCGGTGCCTGCTCCGCTCGAGCCTCCTGCTGGCGCGCCGCCGGCACCGATACCGCTTCCCCCTTGGGTGGTTATGCTTGAGCCGCCAGCGGCGGTAAGGCCGCCAGCGGCGGTAAGGCCGCCGGTGGCAGGAAGGCCGCCGGTGGCAGGAAGGCCGCCAGCGGCGGTAAGGCCGCCGGTGGCAGGAAGGCCGCCCGTGGCAGGAAGGCCGCCAGCGGCGGTAAGGCCGCCAGTGCTAGTAGTTTCGGGCAATCCCGTCGTATACCCACCGGTGCCGCCGTAGGATTGGTTTGTGTCACCACCCTTGCCGGCACCCCCGATTGTTGTCCCGCCGTGGCCGCTGCTTTGGACCCCGCCCGTGCCCATTTCACTGGTACGCCCTGCTTGCGCAGAGTCACTCCGTTTGCCATAGATGGTCTCACCACCGTGGCATCCCCCTATTGCATCAGCGAACAGCAGAGACAAAGCCACGTTCGCCCATTTCAAAGTGATGAAGCGATGGGTGGCCATGGGGCGACTACCAAGCAACGTTCATGCCAACGCCTTGCGAGGCGTTTCGGACGGCAAAGCCAGTCCCGCGTTGGCGACGGGGACTCTCAGTGGTGAAGTAGAGCACGGTGCTTGAGCCGAGCAGCATTGCGCCGGTGGCTCCCAGAATCGCAGTCACGATGTCGACCGCGTGAATCGAGTGCAGCTGGCTGTTGGCATCGTTTCTCCTGGACTCGAGCTCGGCGGCAGTTGGCGTGCCGGGCCCTGAAGCTTGGTATGCATCCTCGAGTGCGGAGCGCTTCTGCTTCCAATCTCCGAAGCGTCCATCATTCCACAACCCAATGCCGAGTGCAGTTCCGACGACGGCAATGCCTGTAGCGCCCAACACATAGGACCAGGTGCGGCGATATTGGGCGCGCTGTTCGATGTCTTGCTGGTACGCTGGTGTTGGCGTAAGAACAACGTTCACACGATTGGCGCCTCCAGCGTTCACATGCAGCTCGTGAGTCCAAGACTCGAATCCATAGTGCCGGATCTCTACTGAATGCGGACCCGGCGGGAGCAGGTTGGACTTGGCGGCGGGAGTGCCATCAATGAGTACCAAAGCGCCGGTTTCCGGAAACTCGAGCTCGAGTCGCCCCGACGATTCGAGCGGTTGTGAAAGGCGAAGGTCACATTCAATCTCCGTGGTCTTGGCCCGCGTTATATGCACCGCGGCAGCTTGCGCTTGGTATCCGGCCCGCTCCAATCGTAGGCGATGATGCCCTTCTGGGATCAAGAGGGGTTCCGCCACTGGGGTCAGGGCGACCTGCCGATCATCGAGGAGTACCGAAACGCTGGGCAGTTGACAACGAATTCCAAGCAAACCATCGTACACGGGAGGCTCTACCGCAGCGAGTGCAATCTTGACGGTTTCTGTCTTCCTTCCGTGCACTTGTATTGATTGGGTCTGCGCATGGTAGCCGTCGAGAGACACCGCAACCACATGTCCACCTTGTCGCACCGGCAATGGCTTGGCGCGTAGCGGTCGCTCGAGGATGGTTTCGTCCAGTACGACCTTTGCGTCTCTTGGTGTAATCTCGAAGATGAGCGAGCCGACGCGCCGCTGCTGGCCCTCGATTGCCTCGACAATCTCGAGCCTGCGCTTGGAGGGAAGGCTTGGTCCCGCCGCGCTGAGGTATCGCTCGAATGCCTCGATTGACTCCACTGGCCAATCTCCCATCGCGTAAGCTTTGCCGAGTTGATAAAGAACTTCGTTGTCCGACTGCACGGAGTATGCTCGCTTGAACGCATGGATCGCCGCTGCGTAGTCCCCCGCGTTGTAGTTGTGCTTGCCTTCCTTGACGGCTGCTTCCGAAATTGGATTGGGCGTCGCAGCAAGCACCCTCGCGGCAAACACATAGGTAGCCAGCGGAATGAGAAGAGACTCGAATCGCCGGATCATTGCGGTCAATTGCTCGCTTTCACGAGCCACCACTATGCCAGATATCAGCCAAGAAAGTGAATGTCATTCCATGACGGGGGATACCCCAGGGGCGTGAGGACTTGACGGCAACGGATCGTCGATTGTGGGCCGCGTGGGCACCGAGTTTCCTTCAGACTTCGTTGGCACCGCTTGGTTTTGCTCGACGGTACCGTGTGCGGTCGACCGACGCGCTCGAGACTGTCCAGGAGGTTGTCCAGGGGTGGACGTCGCACCGGACGGTTTCGTGGACAGTTTGGTAGGCGCTTGGGGACTGTTCGGCGGAATTGCTGCCATCGCAGTCGCGGCTCGACTCGTTGTTACGTTAACACTCGCCGGGCGAACAGTAGGCAAATCGGCAGTATTCGGCGCACGATGGACCATTGGAGACGCCGACCTGTGTACCGTCCGCCCCCGCATCAGCCAAAGCCCGGCAGCTGTGACCGCAGCAGCGCCAACCAGGGCATAGAAGAACTGCAGTCCTAGACTTGTCCAGCGGGTTTCTCGCGGCCAAGGCATCGTCGATGCCAGCCGAGGTGTCAACTTTGGCTCGCTCGAGTCGCGCGCGGTGGACGCCGTTGCATTTGGACGGCCGTCTGAACCCGCCGCCAGAGTAACCCAATCTGGACTTCGAGGTCGAGAGGCAGGCTGCAGCGATATCCCGAAGCCCGTTAGCGCATTGCCGCTAGTCCGAAGCCTGGCAAGCGAACTGGCAAACTCGCGAGCCGCCTGAAATCGATTCGAGGGATCTCGGGCCATGGCCTGGTGCACGATGTTCACCAGCTCTCGCGGAAGATTTGGGCAAAACTCATCAAGGGGTACAGGCTTCTGCGTGACGATACGGATGAGGATCTCGTTGTACGAATCACCATCATGTGGCTTTTTGCCCGAAAGCAGCTCGTATAGGATGACTCCTAGAGCATAGATGTCCGTCCGATGGTCAATGGCATGTCTGGCGCCTTGCGCTTGCTCAGGCGACATGTAGTGTGCGGTCCCGAGATTGCTACCGGTTTCCGTAGTCGGCCCGGATGCGCCGGCACCGAAGTGCTTGGCGATGCCAAAGTCGAGGATCTTGAGCAGTTCAGTCCCGTCGTGTTGCGCACAAACAAACAGGTTCTCGGGCTTCAAGTCCCGATGAACGATCTTGGCCGCATGCGCGACGCTCAAACCAACACAGGCTTGATGGATCAAGTCGACTGCTCGGTCCACCTTGAGTCGCCGCTGCTCGCTGAGGATGCTCGCGAGGCTGCGCCCATCAGCCAGGTCCATCACCATGAAGGGCAGCCCGTCGTCGGTAAGTCCAAAGTCGCGCACCTTAACGATGTGACGATTCGAAAGTGTGCCGGCGATGCGAGCTTCCTGCTCGAATCTCGCGTAGAGGTCAGGCCGACGCACGAGCTCTCGGCGCAGGAATTTGATCGCGTGCCGAGTATTCAGCGTGGCGTGCAGAGCCTCGTACACCTCGCCCATGCCGCCAGAGCCAATGAAGCGGATGATGCGGTAGCCGCCCGCGCGCGCGCCAATCCGTGAGATTTGATCAGGGAACAAACTGGTCATTCGGATTTGGCCGGATTGCGAACGGCGCTGCCGGATTCGGTGAGCTGACGAATCTCTTCGAGTTCAGATGGCGACGCGCTCTCCATGATGCGATAGGCCTTCTGGCGCGAGATCCCGAGAGCGCCAGCTGCCCGCGTCATGTTGCCACGACACAGGTGCAGTGCCCTTCGTAGGCTTTCCAATTCCTTGTCACGCTGGAGTCGCTTTTCGAGATCCTGACGCACCAATGATTGGCGAACTGAAACCTCATCAGCCGTCAAGTTGTCTTCGGACGGAGGCTCACTCGGGCCAACGGTCTGCATGGAGTTTGGTAGTTGCGCGCAGCGAAGAATCTTCTCCTGTCGATGGGCTCCAGCGATATAGCTTGCCAGTTGGTCTATCTCTCTGACATTGTACGGCCAGCCGTAACGGCAAAGGTGCTCGACCAGTCGCGGATCAACTGCCGGCAACGGGCCTGCCAAATGGCGTTGCAGCAAGTGGGCAAACAGTCCCGGGATGTCTTCCCTGCGCTCGCGCAGCGGGGGCAAAACGATAGTGAGTCCCGCCAATCTTGCGCAGAGGTCGGCGCGAAAACGTTTCGCCTCGACCGCTCGCTGCAGCGGCTCTTGGGTTGCAGCGATGACCCGAACGTCGACAGGGACGGGGATCGATTCCCCCAATGGCACGACCGCGCGTTCCTCCAAAGCGCGCAATAGTTTGGGCTGGACCGACATCGGCATTTCAGTCACTTCGTCCAGAAGTAGCGTGCCACCATGCGCTGCCCTAAAATGGCCAAGGCTGGCCCGATCGGCACCTGTGAAGGCGCCTTTTCTGTAGCCAAATAGCTCACCTTCCACGAGACCCGCTGGCAAGGCGGAGCAATTGACGCCTACGAATTCGCCACCCCGACCGCTCCAGTGATGAATGGCCTGTGCGACTCGCTCCTTACCGGTTCCGGTTTCTCCCTGAACCACGATGCGAACGTTGCTCTTGGCTACGCGTTCGGCGTCGACCACGGCGGCTTGGAGTCGTGCCCCACCGAGAAGCCCAGGAGCCAACTGCCGAAAACGCGACTGTTGGTCCTCGGCGTCAGACTCGAAGGGTCGTACAATCCCAATCCATTCGCCCAGGCGCAATACGTTCCCGACGCGCAGGATTGCGTGCTCAACGCACTGACCGTCCACATGTACGCCGTTGCGACTGCCAAGGTCGTGGATGACCCATTCGGAGCCAATGCGCAGGAACTCAGCGTGGTGCCGCGAAGCTTCGGCGCCTTGCAGCACGACATCGCAATCGGCACTGCGCCCGAGCAGAATGCGTGTGCCCTCGAATAGGGTGATGAGCGCGCTCGGGAACGGGAAAACCCAGACGACCCCGATTTGCGTACACGCACCGGAATGGCGGTGTGTACTCGCGCCAGGTACCGTAGTTCCGAGGGTTTTGTGGTCGCCCATCTGGGTCACGTACTTATACGCCGGCCCTGTCGTGGGAGTCCACGGGGCGCTGCCCATGGTCCCAAAAACGGGATGAGCGTTGCCGACCACAGGTCATTCCTGACCAAAATGTCGGTCCCCTGGTCCGGAGGTTGCGGTCGGCTTGGCCTCCGGTTGACATTCCACCTGTCGGTCGATTGCAGGAGAGCTGCGGACGCTACCGCCTGCCGCCGGCCCACTCGATTCCGCCAGTCAAGTGCGTCAGAAAGTCGCCTTCTTGGTAACTCGCTTCAGTGTGGCCAAGCGCCGTGTAGAAAGCCCGGCCGCCATCGTACTCGTGATACCAAGCTATCGGGTGGTCTTCTCCCATGGCCAGGTCGCCAGCATCGTAGCTGGTCTCGTCCAACCTGAGCAGGACATGAACTCGATCGCGGGGGTTGGACTGGAAAGCGTACCACTCATCTGTTCGTCGCCATGGAGAGGCAAGATGAGAGGTGGCGGGATGGATGACGGGTTCGACCACGAGCGACGCATCCTGAATTGCAGGATGACCCTTGAAATACGCGCCGACCAGCGCCCCATACCACGGCCATTCATATTCGGTGTCTGACGCCGCATGCACGCCAACAAACCCGTGGCCTGCACGAATGAAGCGCTCCAGCGCTGCTTGTTGCGGGGGATCCAATATTTCCCCTGTGGTGCTTAGAAACAGCACAACCTCGAACGCTTCGAGACCTGAATCGGTAAACAGCGTAGGGTCTTCGGTCGCGACGAGTTGCCAGTTTCGTTGCTCGGCGAGATTTTGCAGAGCGCTAATGCCCGCTTCGATGGACGTGTGGCGATAGCCGGCAGTACGCGTAAACACCAGAATACGGAGCGCATCCGTCGCACCCGACGACCCAGCTCCTCCAAGCGCAACTCGTCCCGCTACCCCACCTGAAGCCAGGCCCGCATCGTTTGCAGCGCGGTCACCCGCCACACCACCGGACGCAAGTGTACTTGTGTTGGCAGAACCCGCCTGCCCGGCTTGAGAATTCGAGCTGCCTGCACCGATCGACGACCGATCCGCTTGGGGCGCACAGCAAACAGCGATACCTGCCAGCGCAATGAGTTGGTTCAGTATGCACTTGACCGCACTTGCGACAGGCGTAGCAACGACGGATTGATGAGGGGGGTGGAGCATGAGCGAAGCGTCAGAGCCCAAGGATTGCACATTTCCGTCGGGATCTGCTGGGCCTTGTCCGAAATTGCCGACCGCGTCAGCCGTGTGTGCGCTCACGGGCCGTGCTACCAAACAAGTGCGAGCGGAATGCATGAAATACAACGGTTGCTTGCATGCCGGGCTCTTTGCCGCGTGGATGGATCTCGGCCCAGCTACCAGCACCGGGTGCAGTTAGCGACCGTGAGCTGAGTCTGCGTATTGGCAAATGACCTGAAGGATATGTTGTGCACTCTACAAAGGTGAACTGATTCATTGTAACGAAGTGACGCGATTCACCAGAGCCGGCCAAATAGCCCGAAGATAACCCAGGTGCACCCACAAGTATTGGTGATTACGGATGATGCTGAATTCGTCCTAGCAAGCCATGCTTTTTGGGTTAACCTTTGCGCACAGGCAGAGGTCGAACCTATCGATGGAACAACGCATTCTTGGAGGCCGTTATCAGCTGATTGCCAAACTGGGTGAGGGTGGCATGGGCGCAGTGTGGCGTGCGCAGCATCTGACGCTCGGAACGCCGCTTGCTGTCAAGTTGATTGATCCAAGCATTGCGCAATCTGCCGAAGCGATGGCCCGCTTCAAGCGAGAAGCGCAAGCGACCGCCGAACTCCGCAGCGCACATGTGGTTCAAATCATCGATTACGGTACCGATGGTGGGATTCCATTCATCGCCATGGAACTGCTCGAGGGCGAAACCCTCGCGGCACGCTTGGAGCGCGTTTACAGTCTGCCACCCTCTAGTACCGCTATCATCCTTTCGCAGGTGGCTCGGGCGCTGACACGCGCGCATGCTGCCGGGATCGTACATCGCGACCTGAAGCCGGCGAACATCTTCCTCGTTCCCGAGGTCGATGACGACATCACAAAGGTGCTCGACTTTGGGATCGCAAAGCATCTTTGTGCGCTCACTGACAGCGTCGGCGTCAAGACCAAGGTGGGCGAGATCCTCGGTTCGCCGTACTACATGAGTCCCGAGCAGGCGTTAGGTGAGACGACGATTGATCACCGCACAGACATCTGGTCGCTCGGCGTTATCGCCTTTCAGTGCCTGACGGGGCAACGTCCATTTGACCGGGAGACACCGGGTGCGGCGTTGATGGCCATCTGTTGTGACCCCATTCCCACGCCGTCGGAGCTGGCCGCGGTTCCGACTGGGTTCGACGCTTGGTTTGCTCGCGCCGCTGCGCGCAACCCTGCGGAACGCTTCGAGTCGGCGGCAGCGGCTGCCGCTGCGCTCAGAGCGATCTGTGGCACGACCAGCAGTGGCCGGCCGAGCCTTCCCATGCTGCGGCGGGATACGATGGTCACCGGTCGAGGTGGGTCGGTTATTACTGCGGCTACCGCGTTGACTCCTACGGAGCTGGGCGATGCGGATGGGACTTCAAGGAAGATGCGCGTCCGCGGGGGCGTGCTCGCGGTGGTCGGCGCATGTTCGTTCTGCACGATTGGCTTCGTCCTGGCCGGCAGCCAAGGGCACTCGCAGCCATTTGTCATGTCGAGTGCGTCTTCAGCTTCTAAGCCGATTCGAGTCACGTTGGCAGCGACACCCGCGGCAGTTCCAGCAGAAGCACTGGTGCCCAATGCGCTAGCGGTGCACCAATCCGGAGGCGGCCCGACGGTGGAGCTAGCTTTGCCCGGTCTCGATACGATTGCGAGCAAGCAGCTGCCGGCACCAAGAAAGAAGCTTCAGCTGGCGTCGTCGTGGACACGGACGACGGAAGGCAAAACGAAGAAATCCAACACCAAGTCGAGTACGGTGGTTGTACCGTTACACGCGGAACCCTTGGCGTCAGGCTCAGATCGAACACGTGACACGGATATCGACAAGGAAGTGGGATTCTAGACCATGATGAATCGGCTGCTCGCCGTCTTGCTGTTGCTTGGGTCGTTGGTATTCAGTCGAGCGGCGCGCGCCGAGGATCAAGACTTGGTGTTGACTGCACGCGAGCTTGCGAGGCAAGGGTTTCGTGCATACCACGACGGTCGCTACGAAGAAGCGGCGGAGAAATCGCTCCAGGCATATCGGCTGGTGCGCATGCCAACGCTCGCAGTGAACTCCGCTCGCTCGCTCGAAAAGCTTGGCAAACTGGTGCAAGCTGCCGAATTGTATTCGGAAGCATCGCGGTTGAATCCTACTGAAGAATCTTGGCAAGAGGTCCAGTACGAGGCACAGCGCAATGCCGAACGGGAACTCAGCGAATTACTGCCGCGCATCCCGCGTCTAAAGATACTGATTGAAGGCGCAGAACCAGCGCAAGTAGCTATAACTATTGGCGAAACCCCAGTCTCCTCCGCTCTGTTGGCCGCTGAGCAACGGATCGATCCGGGCGAATATCGTGTTATCGGGCGGCGTGGTGATCAAGAAGTGCGCGCCAGCGTGTCAGCCAAGGAGGCTGCCCAGCTGCAAGTGACGTTGCGCTTCTCCACAGTCGCCCCGCGAGAGAACAAGGGTGCCAAGGGTATGGTCTTACCGACCTTGCCACCAATCTCGTCACCGTCCAATCTCACGAGTATTCAGTCCCTAGCCGGTTGGTGCGCATTGGGTCTCGGCGGCGTCGGGATCGTCTTTGGTACCATCGAAGGCTTGTCGGCGCAGTCGAAACGGACAGCCTTGCTCAACAGTGGGAAATGCCCCGACCAGCAGCATTGTGACGTGAGCCTGGCGCCAGAGGTCGACAGCCTAATGGCACGGCGCAGGATTTCGACCGTTGGTTTTGTCGCTGGCGGTATCCTGTCCGCCGCTGGTGTGACGTTGCTTCTTTGGCCGTCGAAGCGTGAATCGTCAGAACCGGTGGCTCTGGCGATCGGGCCTGGTTTTCTTAGCATTCGGGGAGAGCTGCAGTGACGTGGTTGGTGGGCTGGCGTAAGGTCAGCTACTTTAGTCTGATCGCCGTTGGATGCGCGGTCGAGCCGATGTACGCATATGACGCTACCGGTGGTGGCAGCGGCACTGACCATTCGGGTGGCGCTGCGTCGGGCGCGCTGGGCGTTGCGGGTTCGTTGCCCAACACCGGCGGCACCCCGTATACCGCTTGCACGGGCGCTTTTGAAGAGATTCAAAGCGGCGGCAGCGGGGGTCTCTGCATAGCAAAAATGGTAACGATACCTGGTCCCGTGTCGAGTACCAACGACGCGAGCGTCGCCGACTACACCATTGATGTGACCGAGGTTACGCGTGGGCAATATGAAGCGTGGGTAGCCACGAATCCTCCATTGCCGGCGAGCGACGATCCAATTTGTGGCAAGAAGCAGGGCTATGCGGCTGATGCTCGCTGTATGACCGGAGCAGGCAGTAGCGATTGCGGTACGACTCCCCACAAAGTATGTAAGACCAATTGCGAACTCCACCCGCAGGTGTGCGTGGACTGGTGTGATGCATACGCCTACTGCGCAGCAGTCGGCAAGCGGCTATGCGGCGCCATTGGCAGCGGGGCGAACCCATTCGACGACTTCGTGAATCCAGATAAAAGCCAATGGTTCCGGGCATGTAGCGCGGCAGGGGCAAACGACTACCCCTATTCAGGCGAGTACAATAGCGCGAACTGCAACGTATTTGACCGCTCACAAGACTACAAGACGGTCGTGGTTGGGTTCTTGGAGGATTGCGTGACTGCGACCGGTGTCTACGACTTGAGTGGCAACGTGCGAGAGTGGGAAGATAGCTGCGACTCAACTGACGACACCTGCCGCCAGCGCGGAGGCTCCTTCGGTGGCAATGACTTCCGCATTTCGTGCGCGTACGGCATGAGCGCCAAACGCTACCTCGCGTGTGACTACTACGGGTTTCGCTGCTGTGGCCGCTGAGGCGACGCAGGCACCCAATTAGCGACGAATACTTCTCTCGGTAACGGAGTGGTAGCGTGGCGCGCGTGGCGCGTCGCCGCCTGTGTTCGAACGGATTTCCACGAGCTACACTTGCAGCATCGAATCGTGTGCCAGCGGCTGGTGCGCGGTAGCTCGGTTGCCCATGGCATGACGCCCATAGAAGACGTCCCGTGCCGTGATTGCGACGGACAAACCCGAATCTGCGGATTGAGTCGGCGAGATGCACGGCCAGTAGTCTCAAGCTTTTTCGGAGGCCAAGAGCTCCGAACGTCCACCTTGGTCAGCTGCTGCCTCCATCTTAAGGCAATCGAATCACCAAGCAAGAAAGCCCACCAAGTCGTGACGTGCTGCGCCGCAAGACCGTCGATTTTCGCACTAGACAGGTCTTCAGCAAATCCGCGGCAGCTGTTCGCCAGTCATCATGTCGACGACGCGCGTGCCGCCGATCCGAGTCTTGAGCGTGACCAAACCCTTGGGCGCATCACTGACCGTGCCAATGATTGCGGCAGCGGCCCCCTGTGGGAGACCACGCCAGAGCTCAAGTAGGGCTTCGGCGACTTCACTCGACACGATGGCGAGGACCTTACCCTCGTTGGCAACGTAGAGAGGATCCAGTCCTAGGAGTTCGCAGGCGCCGTGAACGGGTTCGTCGATTGGGATCCGAGCCTCAAATAACTCGATGTGCGTTCCGGAGGCCGAAGCGAGCTCGTTCAGCGCCGAGGCCACCCCGCCACGCGTCGGATCCCGAAGGACGTGCAGCGCCGAGCCGAATCGTTCGAAGGCAGGCAGCAGCAGGCGATCGAGCGCCGCCGTGTCGCTGATGACCGCGTCGCCCAACCCGAGATCCTCGCGGGCCGAGAGAACAGCGATCCCGTGAGAAGCAATCGGTCCGCTCACGAGGACGACGTCACCCGCTTTGGCGCGCTGGGGACGGATATCGACGTTGGGATGAATTTTGCCAACCGCGGAGGTGCTGATGAAGACGCCATCGCCCTTACCGCGATCGACCACTTTGGTATCCCCAGTTACGATCTGGACGTTGGATTCAAGGGCTGCCACGCGCATCGATTCGACGATGGCCTTGAGTTGGTCGATGGCGAAACCCTCCTCGAGAATGAAGGAGGCACTCATGACCCAGGGGATTGCGCCGCAGACAAGCAAATCGTTGACCGTGCCGTGGACCGAGAGCGACCCGATGTTTCCGCCAGGAAAGAACAGTGGGCGAATGACGTGCGCGTCCGTCGTGAAGGCGAGGCGCTCCGCACATGGGGCGAGCAATGCTCCGTCGTGCCCTACCGCGAGGGTCGGATTGTCGAAGGCGGGCAGAAACACCTGCTCCAACAGACGCTGCGTGAGTCTGCCTCCGCCCCCATGGGCCATTTGAATGGTTGCGTGGCTCGTGACGGGCAGGGGGCAACTGTACGACGAAATGGACGGGGTACCCGGCTCGACGGACTTGGTCATGGCGATGCGTTTCTCGGGGCGTTAGCTTGCGGCCTTGGCGGTGCGACCATAGCGGAAATACGCGGCGCAGGCTCCTTCGGAGGAGACCATGGGTGCTCCCAGTGGATGCTCGGGGGTACAGTCACGCCCAAAGGCCGCGCATTGATTGGGGCGCAGCACGCCCCGCAGCACTTCTCCAGCGCGGCAGCGGTCCGATTCGGGCGAGATCAGATCGGTCACTCCGAATCGCACTGCTGCGTCGTATTCGGCGTACCGCGGCGTAAGGCGCAGACCACTCTTGGGGATCACGCCCAATCCGCGCCAGGGACGATCGCAAAGCTCGAACACGTCGTACATGACGGCGCGCGCCGTAGGATTGCCGTCACGACTGACAGCGCGACCGTATTGGATGTCGACTCCGTGCTTGTTCTGCTCCAGTGCCAGCACGGTAAGATAGATCCCTTCGAGCAGATCGAGGGGCTCGAATCCCGTGACCACAATCGGAATGTGGTACTTCGCGGCGAGTGGGATGTATTCGGCCGTTCCCATTACGGTGCACACGTGGCCCGCTGCCAAGAACCCCTGCACGATGTTGTCGGGGGCGCTCATCAAGGCAGCGATGGCCGGGGGAACGAGCACGTGGGAACTGAGGATAGTGAAGTTCGACAGGCCTAGTCGTTTGGCTTGTGCGACAGCCATCGCGTTCGGAGGCGCCGTGGTCTCGAACCCGACCGCGAAGAACACGACCTGACGGTCTGACTCAGTTTGCGCCAAGCGGACCGCATCGAGCGGCGAGTAGACCATGCGCACGTCCGCACCCCGACTCTTGGCGCGCAGCAGGTCGTCAGAGCTGCCCGGAACGCGCAACATATCCCCGAAAGAGGTCATGATGACGCCCGGTTGCTTGGCGATTTCAAGCGCCTGATCGATGAGCTCAAGCGGCGTCACGCAGACCGGGCAGCCTGGGCCATGTACCAAACGGACGCTTTCGGGCAGAAGCTGGTCGATGCCATGCTTCATGATGGTGTGCGTTTGCCCTCCACAGATCTCCATGATTGTCCAGGGGCGCGTTACGACTTTGCGCAGTGCTTCCACCACCACCCTAGTTCGAGCTGGATCGCGAAATTCATCGACGAATTTCATCTCGGTTCCGACCCTTCATTCGGCGACGGTTCGGCGGCACCGAGGCGTTCAATCTCCGCGAGATCTGCCAGGAGTTGATGTGCCGATTCCGGATCGAGGACGCTCAGCGCAAAGCCGACGTGAACGAGCACGTAGTCGCCGACCTTGGCTTCGGGGGTGTACCCGAGACACACCTCGCGATCAATGCCGCCGAAGTTGACCCGACCCATGACGAGCCCGTTCTCGGGTTCGCCGATTGACGTCACCATTCCTGGGATACCAAGACACATAGCTAGGACCTCGAATGCTTCTAGAGTCGAGACAATGCCACGGCGACCTGCCCGAGTGCCAGGCCTCCATCATTAGTCGGCACTTGGTGATGGACGAGGACTCGGTGGCCCTGCAATGTAAGCGCGCTGCGGCAGCGCTCCACGAGCCGCCGGTTCTGGAAGCAACCGCCCGAAAGTGCGACCGTTCCAACACCGACGCGGCGCGCGACCTCGACGGTGGCTTCGACGAGTCCGCCGTGAAATCTTGCTGCGATCAGGCTCTTGTCCACTCCTCGTGCCAGTTCGGTCAACAGGGCCTCGAACAAGGGCGCTGGATCCAAGTAGAATCTCGGTGAGAGACCGGGGGTTGCTGGCCCCGTAGCTTCCAAAGTCGCAGTCGGGTGCCACACCGCAGATTCACGCGCTTGAGGCGGATTAGATTCGGTCGACACCAAAGTGCGCTCGATCAGCACCAGTGGATACGCTCCCTGATCGTCGCAATCGGCGAGAAATTCGAGTGCCATGGCGGCTTGTCCCTCGAAGGCCACGTCGTGGTGCAACCCAAGCAGACTGGCGACCGCATCGAAGAGGCGACCGATGCTCGAGCTGTAGGGGGACAGAATGCGTTTGTCGAGTTGTGCCTGCATCAATCGGAGCTCGTGGTCGGTAGTGGCCGCGATGGGCAGAAGCTCGCGGCGCTCAAGGACACCGACACCGAACATTTGATACAGCAGTGCAGCCGCAACGCGTCGCGGGCTGCGTGCGGAACTGTCGCCGCCAGGCAGCAAGAACGGCTGCAGGCAGGCAACGCGTTCGAATCGAGACGCATTACCATAGAGGAATTCGCCGCCCCAGATGGTCCGGTCCGTTCCGAGCCCCGCGCCATCCCACAAGATCCCAAGCACGGGTTCTGTGGTGCCCGCATCGGCAAGGCAGGAGGCGAGATGGGCGTGGTGGTGTTGAACCTGGAGCCGCGGGATCCCCTCGAGCATGCCACCGGGAGCCGTGAGCTCCTCGGCTATCTGAGTGGACGCGTAGTCTGGGTGTAAGTCATGTGCGACGACGACAGGGCGCGTGCCGTAGAGTCGCAAAAAGTCCGAGATGACCCGCAGAAAGGCGGCACGGGTCTCGACGCTTTCAAGATCCCCGATGTGCTGACTGACAAAACAGCGATCGCCCACCGACAAAGCAACGGTGTTCTTCAAGTGCCCGCCAACAGCGAGAACCGTTGGTCCCCGAGTGGGAAGCGGGATCCCGAGCGGGGCATAGCCGCGGGCGCGCCGAAACAGCTGGGCTTCGCCGGCAACGACCGCTGCGATGCTATCGTCGGCGTGCCGTTGAATGGGGCGATCATGAACCAGAAGCAGATCGGCAATAGAGCCCAACCGCTCTGTTGCTTCGCGTGGATCGATGCAGATCGGTTCTTCACTCAGGTTTCCGCTGGTGGCTACAACCGGGATTCCTAGCATTGCCATCAACAGATGATGCAGGGGTGAAGAGGGCAGCATCAATCCAAGGTATGGATTGCTAGGGGAAACGTCGTCGGCCAAGCCGACATTCGGTTGTCGCCTCACTAGCACGATGGGTGCCTCGGGAGAGACCAGCAATGCCGCTTCGTCGGGTTCGATGTAGCCGAGCTGCTGCGCATCGCCCAGCGTTGCCACCATGACGGCAAGAGGCTTCTCCCAACGGTGCTTCCGCTCGCGCAGCCGCCCGACCGCCTTGGCGCTCCGCGCATCGACCAGGAGTTGAAAACCGCCGATCCCCTGCAATGCGATCACTTGCCCTTGCAGAATGGCATCCGCCGAGGCGCGCAACGCCGCCTCGCCTTGATAAAGCGGATCTCCGCTAGGCGCCGTCAGTGTGACCTTGGGACCACAATCCGGACACGCATTGGGTTGAGCGTGAAAGCGACGATTCGAGGGGTCGTCGTACTCGTTCTGGCAGTTGCTGCACTGCACGAACCCGACCATCGTCGTATTCGGACGGTCGTAAGGGACGGCGCAAATGATCGTGAACCTCGGTCCACAATGCGTGCAGTTGGTAAATGGGTAGTGGTAGCGCCGATTGTTGGGATCGGTGAACTCCTTGCGGCAGTCTGTACATGGCGCGATGTCGGCGAGTAGCGTTGCTTCTATTGCGCCGGACTGGCTGCTGGGCAAGATGGTGAAAGAGAGTGTCTCTTCGCAAGGGAGCGGGTGACTTAAGAGTTCGTCGATACGCGCTGGCGGTCGAACGTCGCGTTGCAAGCGTTGCTCGAACGCGAGTACGTTATCAGGGGACCCTTGGACTTCGGCCACGACCCCGCGATTGTCGTTTTGCACCCAGCCCACGAGGCCAAGCTCATGTGCCAAGCGATAGACGAAGGGGCGAAACCCGACCCCCTGCACTTGACCCTTCAGCTGCAGGCGAACCCGAATCCCCCCCGAATCATTCACTATACGGCCCCTATTCCAAAGGCTTCCAGCAACGTGGTTGCCGCCCGTGCGGCGGTGATCTCGCCCTGGGTCAATGCCTGCTCCAACGCCGGCGCCAATGCAACAACTGCCTC
Source organism: uncultured Polyangiaceae bacterium (assembly GCA_964454965.1). GTDB lineage: Bacteria > Myxococcota_A > Polyangia > Polyangiales > Polyangiaceae > FEN-1139. Next base: position 92,866 of record CAYVXY010000017.1, read on the forward strand.
ATGCTTCTGAAACGCACTCTTTAGCCGTTCGTCGATCATATTCCACATCCAACGCACGAGTTGCTGTTGGCGCCGCCGCTCGAACGAGCCAGATGCTACGAGTGCCTCGCGATGCGAGAGGATGGCGGACCAAATCTCACTGAGCCCGGCGCCCGTTATTGCGCTACAGGTCTGAGATATCGGCGTCCAACTGGAGTGCTTGGGTCGCATAAAATGTAAAGCAGTGGCGTATTCGCGCCGTGCGAGGTCTGCTCGCGTGGTGTTGTCGCCATCACACTTGTTCACGGCAATGAGATCGGCCAGCTCTAGCACTCCGCGTTTGATGCCCTGCAGTTCGTCGCCCGCGCCTGCGACCATGAGCACCAAGAAGAAGTCCACCATGTCGTCGACCATCGTCTCGGATTGACCAACGCCAACCGTCTCGATGATAACGACATCGAACCCACCGGCTTCGCAAACCACCATCGTTTCGCGCGTCTTGCGCGTCACGCCTCCGAGCGTGCCCGAACTCGGTGAAGGCCGAATGAACGCGTGTGGGTCTGACGACAGCTCCACCATGCGCGTCTTGTCCCCGAGAATGCTGCCGCCCGTCTTGCTGCTCGACGGATCGACGGCGAGTACTGCGACCTTCCGTCCGATGGCAGTGAGCCGCCGCCCCATGGCCTCGATGAAGGTGCTCTTGCCGGCGCCAGGGATCCCCGTAATACCGATGCGCATGGCTCGCCCGCTGTGCGGGAGCAACTGAACGAGCACTTGCTCTGCGAGCTTCTCGTGTTGTGGGTTGACGCTTTCGATGAGCGTGATGGCGCGGCCCAATGTGGCCCGATCACCCGCGAGCACTCCTTGCACGTAATTCTCTACGCCCAACTCGCGGCGTCGCGGGAACTTGGTGGAGGGAATGCTCGGGTGGGGCATGGTGGGCTAGCCGCGGGACTCGATGTCGAACCCTAGTCGAGCCGACAGTTTCTTCAACATGTCTGCGGCCGCCTCGGGGATTACCGTGCCGGGTGGATAGATCGCAGCAGCGCCTGCGGCGATAACGGCCTCGAAGTCCTGCGATGGAATCACTCCACCGACGACGATCATGATGTCCTCACGGCCCAGCTTGCGCAGTTCGTCGCGCAGTGCCGGGACGAGAGTCAAATGTCCGGCGGCGAGTGAACTCACTCCAACGACATGGACGTCGTTCTCGACTGCTTGTCGCGCAGTCTCATCGGGGGTCTGGAAAAGGGGTCCGACGTCCACGTCGAAACCGAGATCGGCATAGGCCGTGGCAATGACCTTCTGGCCGCGGTCGTGTCCGTCTTGACCCATCTTGGCGAGCAGAATGCGTGGTCGCCGACCTTCGTGCTTGCTGAAGTGCTTCATCCAAGCGGTGATGCGCGACACGTCGGCGCTTTTGTCTCCCATTTCGCCGCCATACACGCCGGAGACGGTCTTGATCGTCGCTTGGTGTCTACCGTAGACCTTCTCCAAGGCGAAGCTCATCTCACCGATGCTGGCGCGTACGCGTGCCGCCTGCACGCAAAGGTCGAGTAGATTGCCGCTGCCTGTTCTGGCGGCCTCGGTCATGGCGCTCAACGCTTGCTCGACGGCTTTCGGATCGCGTTCGGCACGTAGTTTCTCCAAACGCTCGATCTGCGAGCGGCGCACGGCAGCGTTGTCAACTCTGAGCACATCGACCGCGGCTTCGTTCTCGATGACCCACTTGTTCACACCGACTACGGTCTGGCGTCCGGAGTCAATACGCGCTTGTGTGCGCGCGGCAGCCTCTTCGATGCGCAGTTTCGGGATCCCGGCTTCGATCGCCTTGGCCATGCCGCCTAGGCTCTCAACCTCCTCGATATGGGCCCAAGCGCGTTGTGCGAGTTCGTGAGTCAACTTTTCAACGTAGTAGCTCCCAGCCCAGGGATCGATGACGCGGCAGGTCCCCGACTCTTGCTGCAAGAATATCTGGGTGTTGCGGGCAATGCGCGCGCTGAAATCGGTGGGCAGTGCGAGGGCCTCGTCGAGTGCATTGGTGTGCAGCGATTGGGTATGGCCCTGGGTTGCTGCCATGGCTTCGAGGCAGGTTCGGACCACGTTGTTGTAGACGTCTTGCGCGGTCAAGCTCCAGCCGGAAGTCTGGCTGTGGGTGCGCAGTGACATCGACTTCTCGCTCTTTGGATCGAATTGCTTGACGAGCCGTGCCCAGAGCAAGCGGGCTGCACGCATCTTGGCCACTTCCATAAAGAAGTTCATGCCGATCGCCCAGAAGAACGACAGCCGTGGCGCAAACGCGTCCACCCCGAGTCCCGCCTGGATGCCGGCGCGAATGTACTCGACGCCGTCGGCGAGCGTGTACGCTAGTTCCAGATCGGCGGTCGCGCCGGCTTCCTGCATATGGTAGCCGGAGATGCTGATACTGTTGAACTTGGGCATCTTCTGCGAGGTATAGGCGAAGATGTCCGCAATGATGCGCATAGAAGGCAGTGGCGGGTAGATGTACGTATTGCGCACCATGAACTCTTTCAGAATGTCGTTCTGAATCGTTCCAGTGAGCTTCTCGGGGCTAATGCCTTGCTCTTCGGCGGCCACGATGTAAAGCGCCATGATGGGCAGGACGGCCCCGTTCATCGTCATCGACACGCTCATCTGGTCGAGCGGAATGCCGTCGAACAGGATGCGCATGTCGAGGATCGAGTCGATGGCAACGCCAGCCATACCGACGTCGCCGACCACGCGCGGGTGATCGCTGTCGTAGCCACGATGGGTGGCGAGATCGAAGGCAATTGAGAGCCCCTTCTGTCCCGCTGCAAGGTTGCGCCGATAGAATGCGTTTGATGCCTCCGCCGTGGAGAATCCGGCGTATTGCCGAATCGTCCAGGGCTTGTTCACGTACATTGTGGGGTATGGCCCGCGTACGAAGGGCGCGATGCCAGGTAGAGTCGCCAGGTGGCCGACATTGGCGAGATCCTCGGGCGTATATAGCGGCGCAACCGGGATCTGTTCGGGGGTCATCCACGTCAATGTATCGAGGGAGGCTCCCAATTGGGCACTCGCCTGGCTGCGCCAGTCGGCAACATCGTGTCGATGGTTGGTGGCAAACGGGATCTTGGAGAAATCGACGCGACTCGTCATGACGCAACCTTTTCGTTTTGGGCAAGCTCGTTCAGCGTGCCTAACACATCACATCCAATGAAAATGAACTGGTCGATCCCAGCGGCGCGATACCGCGCTTCGTTCTGGCCCGGGTTGCCGGCAAGGATGATGCGCTGGGCACCTTGCTGCTTCAATGCTTGACCGAGCTCACAGGCGGAAGCGTCGTACCAAGCGTCGGAGGAGCAGATGACGGCTATCTTGATTCCGCTTGCTGCGAAGGCTTTTCCGGCCGCGGCGACGTCGGAGAATCCGTCGTTGGTGAGCATCTCGAATCCGCCGGCTTCGAAGAAGTTCTGAGCAAAGGCGGCGCGCGCGGTATGCACTGCAATTGGTCCCATGTTGGCCGAGAAGATCCGCGGGCGCTGACCGCTTCTAGCCAGAAGTTGGTCGCTCTTGTCGCGCAGTTGTTCGTAGCCGGCCGCGAATCGTCGCAGCGGCAATGGCTGCGTCGATTCCCCTCCCTGGCCCAACGCTTCATGCATGGCGAACAGGGAGGCGCCGTTCTTGGCTGCCGCAACGAGGGCATCGACGCGAGTGGTCGAGGGAGTTTGCGCGATGGCAGCGAGGGAAGCGCGCAGACCGTCGTCAGTGGTGCGCTCGGCCCGTCGCGTCAGCAACGCCGATTCGTACTCGTGGGTATCGACCTTAGTGCGTTGGATCGGTTTCTCCCCGAGGTTCGGGTATTCGCTAACCCCGGTAATTGGGGATTTGCGACGCGCCAGATCCTTGGCTCGCTTCTGCCAAACGTCACTGATCTCCTTGGCGAACGAGCCGTCGCGCAGCACGCTCAGCATGCCCCCACGGCGCTCAAGCTCCTGGAATTGCAGCCAACTGGCTTCGGCCAATGATTGGGTCAAGTGTTCCACGTAGTAGGAGCCTCCGGCGGCGTCGAGCACTTGTCCGAGCTGGCCCTCTTCTTGCAAGATAATCTGAGCATTCCGTGCCAGGCGCTGCGCGACCGTGTCGGACGGACCAATCACGTCGTCGTAGGGCAACACCGTGATCTGATCGGCCCCGCCAACCGCGGCGGCAAAACATCCGATCGTGGTACGCAGGGCGTTGACCCAAGGGTCGCGTTGGGTCAGCACACGTCGTGAGGTCCGCGCAAGGATCAACATGCCGCGCCGATTCTCGGGGACATCGGCGGCATCGAGGACGCGATTCCACAGCATGCGCAGCGCACGGAATTTGGCGATCTCGAGGAACTGGTCAGCTCCGACTGCGAGGGAAAATTGCACCTGTTGGCAAGCCTGCACGACCGAAAGCGAAGAGCTTTCCATGCTGCGCAAATACGCAACGCCCGTCGCAATTGCTGCTGCCAGTTCCTGGACTGCGGATGCTCCGGCATTATCGTACGGGGCCGTCGAGACGGTGACGGCACGGCTGTTCGGGAACTGGGCGCTCGCCTTTTGGGCTAGCGCTGCCATCTCGTCGAGCATCGCTTCGGCAGGGCGCGGCAATGCGCCACGGGCTGCAAACGTACCGAGGGGATCGGCCCCAAATTCTAAGCGGACGAGTTCCGGTGCCAGTTGACGACGCTCGATGAGCGCGATCAACTGGGCGGCCGCCGCGGAGAACGCGGGTCCCGCTGCGAGACACAGTGTGATCCTCGAGAGGTCAACGTTGCAAAGAAGTTGCTCGAGGTCGTCGACGCTGTCGACGAGCACGCCTCCGCCACAGCCACAGCCCGCCACCGGACTAGTCTCACTCAAGAGGCGCGGTGACAGTCGGACCACGACACCATGAGCGCCATGTTCGATATCCGAAAGGATCGCGAGATTGGCTTGCGCTGGGAGGGGATGTCGATGCTCGGGGAGGATGAACCACCCGCTGCTTTGCAGTCGCAACTGCGACGCGCCACGGGCAAATGGGGCTTGGCCCGGTAGGCCCATGGCCTCGGGTTTCGGTGCGTCGTCAGCGGTATAGAGCGGCTGAACGGTGAGCCCTTCGATGAGTTGCGTAACGAGGCGCTTCTCGAAGGGGGCGCCCTTCAAGTCCTTTTCGACGAGGGCCAACCATTGTTCTCGTGTTGGTGGCGCAAAGGCAGCGGGAATCGGGAGGTGCTGTGTCATGGCTTGGTCTTGCGCGGGATCCCAGGGACCTCATTGACGGGCAGGAATCGACATCCTCTCGGGGCAGCACACCACAATCGAACGGGCAGCTGCATCGAGAGGAGTGACGGGTTTTAGGTCGCAGATCTCGCGGCTGCTGTCGATGTACCCAATTCAAGCAGCCACGTCCAATGCAACTGTCGCGCATTTGGGCACCATTCGCCTGTTGGGTGGAATTCCCTCACCAATTTGGCCGTCCAGGGAGAATCTGCGCAAACGTTGCGCTCGTCCGTCGGTGTTGGACCGGGCGGGGCGGAAAGCCACACAACCACACTGTACGGCGCAATCCCGGCCAAACCGCGCAAAGGTTTCGTCCGCACGGGCTAGCGCGACGCGCTACAAATTCGCCCGTCGCGCTAGGACTCGTGCCTAGGCTCAGACAGCCTGCACCCAAAGCCATAGCGTTGGAGCCCCACATGATAAATCGAATCGATCACTTGGGAATTGCCGTGTCGTCCTTGGCAGAGGCCCTACCTCTTTGGGAGAAGGTTTTAGGCGTTGCCTGCGAGCGCATCGAAGAAGTGCCGAGCCAGCAGGTGAAGACCGCGTTCTTCAACGTCGGTGGAGTACACATCGAGCTGCTTGAACCCACGTCGCCGGAGAGTTCCATCGCCAAGTCGATCGCGTCGCGCGGTGAGGGAATTCATCACATCGCATTTGCCACTGACGACGTATCAGTACAGCTGAAGGTCGCCAAGGATGCAGGCGTCAGGCTGATCAATGAGACTCCGGTGCCGGGTGCTGGCGGTAAGCAGGTGGCGTTTCTCCACCCCAAGAGCATGCGGGGAGTCTTGACCGAGCTCTGCTCGGGTGGCGATCACTAGCCAATCATCGGGTCTTGCACGAACCGCCGACGAGAAGCGTCGGCCCAACATGGACGGACATAGAGTTTATGAGTCTACCCCGAATTACCGCTGACGAAGCGGCATCGAATATTCACCATGGGCAAACCTGCGCATTTTCCGGCTTTACTCCGGCGGGCACCCCCAAGGTCGTGACCGAAGCGCTCGCTATCCGCGCTGAAGCAGAGCATCGAGCTGGTCGGGACTTTCAGGTTGGCATCTTAACTGGTGCCTCCACCGGTCCGTCATTGGACGGAGTGATGGCCAAGGCCGACGCCGTTGCCTGGCGTACGCCCTACCAATCCGACGGCGAGATGCGCAAGGCCATCAACAGCGGTCGTGCCAAGTTTTTCGACATGCATCTTTCGATGGTGGCGCAGAACACGCGCTACGGATTTCTGGGCCCGGTGCATCACGCCGTCATCGAAGCCTGCGATATCAACGACGATGGTGAGGTCGTTCTAACCACGGGCGTAGGTTGTGCTCCCACCTACGCGAGGCTTGCCGAGCGCGTGTACATCGAGCTGAACACGCGTCATCCGAAGACTCTGCGCGGCTTTCACGACCTGTATGAGCCTGCCGATCCGCCGCATCGACGCGAGATCCCGGTCTACTCCCCGTCGGATCGCATCGGGACTGAAGTTCTCAAGATTGATCCGAAGAAGATTGTCGGTGTCATCGAATGCAATCGTGACGACGAGACTGGCAAGTTCCGCGATAGTGATCCGACGACCTTGCAGATCGGTGCCAACGTGGCGGCTTTCCTCGCGGGTGAAATGAAGGCGGGTCGAATCCCGAGTTCTTTCTTACCGATCCAGTCCGGTGTCGGTGAGACCGCGAACGCCGTGTTGCAGGCACTGGGTGCTTGCAAGGACATTCCGGCTTTCGAGATGTACACCGAAGTCATTCAGGATGCAGTCATCGCGCTGATGCGCGAGGGACGCGTCAAGTTTGCCAGTGGCTCGTCGCTGACCGTGAGTCCCGAAGCGCGCGCTGCAATTTACGACGAGCTCGAGTTTTTCCGGTCGCGGATCGTGTTGCGTCCACAGGAAATCACCAATCACCCTGAGGTGGTGCGGCGCATGGGCATCATTTCCTGCAACACTGCGCTAGAAGTCGACGTGTTCGGCAACGTCAATTCGACCCATCTTCTGGGCCAGAAGATGATGAACGGTATCGGCGGTTCCGGCGATTTCACGCGCAATGCGTACGTCTCCATGTTCATTTGCGCCTCGACGCAGAAGAACAACAACATCTCCACCATCGTGCCGCAAGTGACGCACGTCGATCACAACGAGCACTCGGTGCAGGTGATCGTCACCGAATGGGGGGTGGCGGATCTGCGCGGCCGCGCCCCAGCAGAACGCGCTCGGCTCATCATCGATCGTTGTGCACACCCGGCATTTCGCGATCTCTTGCGCGACAACCTGGGCAAGCAAGGGTTCACGCATACGCCGCAGGGCCTCGGGTCGGCCTATGCCCTGCACCAGGAGTTGGCCCGGTCCGGATCGATGCAGAACACGAAAATCTAGCCGCGTTCGGCGCGTTCCCGTCTGATGTGGGAATTGGCGGCGGCTCGATTATGGTCGAGTCGCCGTTTGCTATTCCAACGAGTTGTCAGGAGCCGAGACAGCCCGCCAGAACGTTGACGTGCACGAGTGGTTCAGCTTGAAGCTGGTTGCAAGTTTCTGGACAAAGCGAGAACTCGCCTGGTTTCGTTGGATCCGCGTACCAGCCCTTGCCGCAGTCGGACATTGACGTGACGTGAGGCAGAAGTTGGTCGACGGTCTGGCTGGAAGAATTCCATTCGACCATCATGGTGTTTGGATCGACGAGCCCGCTGTCCGTGGTTGGCATCCCGAAGCGGCATCCCACCACGCTCCGCTGGATCTGCTGCAACGCATCGACGAATGCCTCTGGGTTGCCGTCGCCGACATCGTAGAAGGAGCAAGGACTGATGCTGCCGGCGCAATGCGTCTCGTGGGGCGGCGCGCCACCGGCTTGGGCGAGAGTCTCGAGCACGGTGTAGTTGGCTCCGGTCATGCCCACAACGAACGTGAGCTGGCCCGTCGCGTCGCGATGCTGGCGCAGGATAGCGGCCAGATTCGCGGCATCGCGTTCGCAGCCATTCGAGCTGCCGTCTGTTGTGATAAGGCCCACCATTTGACGATCTGGACGTTTGGCACTGGCAGCGTAACGCGTCATTCCACGCAGCGCCGCCTCGAGTGGGGTCGTCGTTCCGAGTGGATCTTGGGCGTTCAGGGCAGCTACCAGGGCGGGCAGGTGGCCGGGCAGTTCTCCAAGAGCAACTTCGGGCACGGCTTCGTCCGAGCCGGCGCAACAGTCGCCAAGCGTGCAGCAATTCTGTTCCGTTGGATAGGTGACCCAACCACAAGCGCCATGCGGGAAGAACTCGAGGGCGACGCCCATGCCGTTGGAAGTGGGCGCAGAGAAGAATCCTCCGAGCGCGTTGATGGCGTAGCACCAACGGGATTTCGTTGCGTCGCCTACGCGGCATGTGGGCACGAACTCGAGAGGTTGTCGCATTGTCGCCGAACGGTCCAACACGATGTACATGTCGAGCGCCACGGGTTGTGCGGGCACGGCAGCAGCGGCGCAGGCAGCATCAGGAGGGATGGAACCATCGTCGCTCGGTCCGTTGTAGGTGAACGTCACGTCACCAATCGAGCGATCGCGCGGCACGGTAGCGTCCTTTACTCCGGCATCCTTGGGCCCGGCATCAGCAATGTCGGTGGACGCATCGGAAGCGTCCGAATCGGATGGACGCCGCGCACAGGCGACGGCCTCCAGCAAAAGGACTGCGCCGAGCCAGCTTAGCCAGGTTCGCATTTGAAGGAATGAACGGCCGCAGGCGCTCCCTGATTTAGGTGGGAGCAATCCCAGGGCATGAACCAGGTGGCCGATTTGCTGCCCTGGCAGGCACCATTCGCTAGAAATGGATGAAGCGGCGTTGACGGATCCAGCCGGGGTCATCGCTCGTTGGGCTCGCGGGCTTTGGCTCCGAATGTATCGCACGCGAGACTGGCGAGTTCCCTTCATCGACGGAACGCCCGGAGGTTGGAGGAGGTGCTGCGTTGCGCCCGGACAAGCAAGCATCGCAGTGCCCACAGGGGCGCGACCCGGCAGTGCCGAAGTGGCGACGCAATGACTCCTGCCGACAACCACGCGATACGACATACGCCGAGACGCTACGCAGTCGCTGCGCGTCACGTTCCTTGGCGGTCTTTAACCTCGCACCAAGTCCGCGTGCGCGTTCGACCAGATCTGGGCAATCGGGGCGCAATCGAATCCAGTCCTGGGCGTGGTCGACCCATCCAGTGCGACCAAGGATTCCAACGAGTGATTCCACTCGCGCGCGGTTCATTCCCACAGCCGGGCACAGTGAGTCGAGTAGCACAGTGCTTGCGTTGCTTCCATGACGCACGAGTACCCCAGCAATGCCGATGAGATCCTCGGCGCGCGGTCGCTGCCGTTCGAGAGTGCCCTTGACCATGGACTCGTCGTCCGAGGAGACGAACATGATGCTTCTGGCATGCCCGGACGTGTGAACGACCCAACCAAGATCGCGACAGTATTGTTCCAAGGACGGCGGCGAACGGAAATGCACCAGGGTGTGGGCAAACTGTACGGGCGTCGAAACGCGTCCGGTCGAGACTACCCAAACCGCTTGTGCGGTGAGATCCTGTGTCGTAAGGCGAACTCCAGTCTCGAAGCGGCGCGCATCCATTCCCGCGTTGGTGAGCGCCGTCATGATGTCGTTGACGTCTGCCATGCTGTAGCCGAGCACGACGGCAGGGAGCAGTGTGTTGCGCAGTAGTTCGACGACCTGAGTCGTTCGCCGCTGTTGGTCCGTGGCAATGACCTCGAGGCCTAGGGTGTCATGTACCGGTGGCAGATCGATGCGCAGCGGGTTGCGAAGACCGAGACGATGGGGCAGATCGCCGCGCACGCTGGGCGGCACGGCACGCAGAAGCGCCAAGGTCGGCGGTCGCCCGAGCCGCGGTGCCAAATCAGCAAGGCGTTCGAGGCCTGGATCGAAATCCGGAGCCAGCTCCGAGACGCGCTGCGTCTCATCGATTGCCAAGAGATCGAGTGACAGTTGCCGGCAGTCGTCCAGCACGTCGTCGCTCAAGAGTCGGTCGAGGGATACGACCAGAACATAGGTTGGCTCGCTGCGCAGTCGATTCAGTTCAATGAGCCTCTCCTCCGGGGGCGAGGGCAGCGTCGAGACATCGAGTCCGGCCGACCTCAGCATGAAGACTTGGTCGGTGACCGACTCCTCGGACGACAGGACGATGAGACCCTTCTTTCGATTGGCCAGCGCGACTGCGCAGCAACCGATGAGAGCCGACCTATCTGCTGGCACGAACGCCAGCACGTCGCTGCCGTTCAGCCAGGGCAGGAGGTAGCTACGCAGTGCTTCCGACTCGACTACGACTCCGGCACCCGCCAGGTAGCGGTCGAGTGCATCGAAATCGTGCGCGTGACTCGACGGAGGCGTCACTTCGGCGCGCTCTCCGCGTGGGCTGAGTCGGCCGCGGCGCACGCCAACCGGCAGTGCCCGCACCGTGGAATCCGGACCTGGGTCCTCTGCCGCTTGCTTGCGTCGTGCTTGCTCCTGCTCGATGCGTTCTTTGAGCCGTGCCATCGAGAAGGGCACCGGACTTGACGAAGTGAGGGGCGGCCCGCTCGGCTGGAGCTTCTTCGGTTTGATGCTCTTCGCAGCAGGAACTGCGCTTGGCTGGAGCTTCTTCGGTTTGATGCTCTTCGCAGCAGGAACTGCGCTTGGCTGGAGCTTCTTCGGTTTGATGCTCTTCGCAGCAGGAACTGCGCTCAGCATCGCTCGTTTGGTTTCGGTACGCGCCGGGATTTTGGAGGCGAGTCGTTTCGATGACTGGCCAGCAAATGGAAGGGGTAGTTGGCGAGGATCGATAGCTACGGAATTGACGGCTGCACCGCGGCCGCGTTTACCTGGTTGGGCCTTCACCTTGCCGGCATGCGACTTCGTGCCTTTGGGTGCCTTGGATGCACGAATCGCTACACTTGATGGCGGCTTGCTTGCTTTGCTCTTCGCGGGCAACGACTTCGACATCCCAGCCCGACCTTTGGATGGCCGCTGGCTGAGGGTAGGGCGAGCGCTCGGTTGCGCTTTGGTCGGTCTGAGGGAACTGCTTGCCGACGACTTGGCTGTTGGCTTGGCGGGACGCAGCGATTTCTGCGGCTTTGCGCTCTTGCCCTTCGATACGATCGGCGGTTTGCTCTTCGTGCGTGCCTTCGGAGCGGGCGCGACGGTCCGCTTGGATTTTGCGGGCTTCTTGTTTGGGATCTTGGAGGTTTTTACCGACGCCTTCGAGCGCTGCGACTTCGAGGCAGGGGGCGCGGGTTTGGTCGACGTACGACGTGTTGAGCGAGTGCGAGAGGTCATGATTGGCTGGCAGCAGCCTGCGCATTGGGAAGCGATGATCGGCCGTGACGTCTTCCCGCAGGTGCCTGTTATCTTCGGCTACCACCGACCGGGCCATTGGGGAACGAAAAATCAGACAACAGCTGGTCAGTACTGGTTAAGTGTTCAGTATTGGCGCCGCTGGTGGCGCTGCAAACTGCGAGCCAATTCGCTCAATGGATGGCTCGACCAGGGTCTGTAAGTTATCAAGTATATTCAGCTTGTTAGATGCCAACTTTTGCCGCATTGGCTTGAGGCGGACGCGGCCGGGTCCACGGAATGGGACGCGTGAGGCTCAGACTGGCTCCTGGACGGCCCAATTGGAGCAGGGGCTAGAGATCGGCGCACGGATGGTGCACGGGTGCGACGCGCGACTCGGGCAAGCTCGCAAGAGAAACCAGCGCATCGGCTAGACCGACGGAGCGTGGCTAATACGTCTCGTTCGGCACGTCCTCGGCGAGTTCTGCCTGGGGACTTCCGGTGTCGGTGTCGGCCTCGTGGTCGCGTAGCGCCGCTCGGCGCCGCAGTGACAACAAGGCATCGAGCACGCGAATGAGTTCGCTGTCGATGCGCTCGTAGTACTCGCGCGTGGCGCTGATGGCCGCTTCCTCGTTGCCTTCTCGCATTGCCGCCATCAACGTGCGTAGGTGGTCGGGGAATGCGGGATCGAGTAGCCAAAGTGTCGGAAACCGATCGAGCAGCTTTCGATACAGTTCTAGAAATGGATTTGCTACCCAGCGAATCGCCAGTGAGTGGCTTGCGTCGACGAGTGTATCGACCCAACGGTGAAAACCATGGGCAATGACGATGCGGTCGCCGCGCCCGTAGGCGGCAATCAAGAGCTCGGTGATGTCTTGCAGTCGCTCCTGGTCGGCGTCGGTGGCACGGCGCACGGCCAAGCGCGTCATGTATTCCATGACCACGAGGCGCGCCGGCAACATGTCTTCGGCGATCTGGGTGACCTCGCCCAAGTCCGCGCCCGACTCGATAAAGGGCGCCAGGAGCTCAAGCGTGCCCGAGCGCCGGAAATCGGCCACAGTGACGCCCTGACCGTGGCGTACCGTGACCAAATGTAGTTGCTCGAGGCGGCGCACGGCTTCGCGCAGGGTGTTGCGATTGGTGTCGTATTTTTGCGCCAGCTCTCGCTCACCGGGAAGCCGCTCGCCCGGAGCGAGTTCCCCCTTGAGGATCTGGCGCCGCAACTCGACGAATATGCGGTTCGTCAGATTGGAGCTCTGGGCGTCCTCCTCATGCATCTGCTCTCGTGTCATTGCGGTTCTCAGAACAGAATGGAGGCACCGACCGTGAAGTGGGGATAGCCCATGCGTACGGTGAGCCCGGCGTTACGACCAAACATGAATTTCGCACCGACGGCTGGGTAGAAGATTGGATAGGTTCTCGAGTTGCTCGCCGGACAATAGCCGCCTGTGACGCAAGGACCGTCGTAGGACCACCAGGTGTGGCGAATAGCCATGCCCACCTCACCGAAGGGAACGATGATATCCGTCACGTAGAAGTTCCACTGCAAGGCGATTGGCAGCAACAGCGAGGTGGTGCTGCAATTATCGTTGTTGTAGTAGTAGCCCCTATTGTTGCCGTTCCAATAGTAGCAGCCATTGCCAAAGGTCAGATCGGCACCGAACTTGATCGCCATGTTGTTGTTGATCGTGGAGATTGGCCCCTGGTGCATGAGCGGGATGGCGACATGGACCCCCGGACCAATACCTTGGCCTGCCCAGTACGAGTCAAACCAGTCGAGCGCCAAATGAGGCTCGAGCTCGAAGGAGTATTGCGTATGTTGACCGGGGTGACGGATGGTCGTTTCTGCCTGGGCTACGGATGCCAGACCGAGCCAGGTTGAGGTGGCTGCGAACAGCGAAACGAGCGGTTTTGCGGCGGAGCGGCGCAAGAAGTCGATCATCGTCATGAAAGCCTCGGGAGTAGATGCGTCACGAATCAATGACTTCTACCCTGATGCAGGCGGCGGGTCACGGGTTTCCATGCGGCGTGTCTTGGCCGGTAGGGTCGTCACAGGCAGACGCCAGGGCCTCGTTCGTAATATTTTGTCTGCGACACCGGTATAGGTTTGTCTCGCGACCGGGGCGTTCCTGCCGCGAGCCGACATGAGGTGTCTGCTGGGCGCCCTCCGTTCGGCATTGGCCTGGGTGCGGGCGCTTGGGCCCGCCCAAGCCGTTCCGGTCACAAAATTCAACCACCAGAGAATAATTGACCATCGCCGCAAAACAGCCCACGGGCCGATGATGTTTTGGCGACATTTTCCTCTCGGTAAACCTTGGGACAAGGGGCCTCGGCGGGTAGCATCCCGCGACTATGTCGCAGTCGACCGACAACGAACCACTCTCGAGCTTCTCCTCCGGGTTGGACCAAGCACCAGCTCGCTTCCTCTCGCGGATCATTCAGCACACGTTGCAGAATGATTGGCAGACACCCGATGACTTCCTGCAGCACTTCGGACCAAGCGAGATCATGCAATCGCTCGCGAAGGCTGATGCGCTGCGCGCGAAGCTTCTGGTAAAGCTCGCCAACGTTCACGAGAAGATTGCAGTCAAGAAGTCAATCGAAAGTGCAGTTGAAGATCTGCGCTTGGTCCTCGAAGAAGGGATCACGACCCCTGAGGCAATACTCGAGCAGTACACCTCTGACGACCAGGTGAAGTACCTCAAGGGGGCTGCACTATGGGGCTTCGTCTTCGAAGACCCATTTCACAAAACGACGCATGCCGATGGTGACGTCGCGCATTCGCGCGCCGTGCGGCGGATGACGTTCTTGATCGAGTGCGCCTTGGACGAGGGGATCCTCAATCTCGAGCAGCTTGTCGACGGGCTGGGTTTCGAATGCATCGCGGAAAACCTTCCGCCAGATCAGCTGCGCAAGCTTCTGGTCAGCGCGCTGCGGCATGGTCGACAGAAAGAGCCGCTGACCGAATCTGAACTGCTCGATGTGGTCGCGCTACCCAAGTTGCTCGGACTTGTCCCGTTGGAAGTCACCTGGCAGCACGTCGTCCTCGACCGAATTGCCAAGGCCCAGGGCTGGACAGATGGCGCGCCAGTTACAACCACGGAGTCGAGTGAGGGTAGTGGTTCGTCGCCCCGCAGCAGCAAACGTGGCGACGAGGCGGCGGCCGCGCCGAAATCGGATCGAGTCGCGGAGCCTTCCGAGCCTCGCTCTGAGGTTGGAGCGGGTGCGCAAGACGAAGCTCGTGGGCGCGCATTGCAGCGCCTCAAGGAGGTGGAGCGCCTACCGCCGCGACACGAGGAACTCTCGACGCCCATCATCCTGTCGATCGAGTCCATGTACGAGGACTTGCTCCAGGCGGCCAGCGACGACCAGCGAGCCGAGTGCATTCGCGAATCGTTCCCCAATGACGCGCATCTGCGCACGGCCATGTTTGCCTTGGCGGAGCTGCTCGAGCCGAGCATCGACGTGTCCCGGCCGCCTATCTGTGATGCGGATACCGATGCGCTCGTCAAGCTCGTGGTGTTCGAGGAGCGCAAGCGCAAGGATGGCGACGGCGGCATGCGCCGCTCATCAGTTCGGCCACCGCCGCTACCCATGGGGCGTAGCGCGTCGAGCATTCCGGCTGCACGTGTTTCGGCACCTCCGAAGAACGAGCGCTAGACCCCTCACTCCCTCCCAAAAACGTACACCCCGTGCGGCTGAGGCCGGCGGGGTGTTGTTTGTTGTAGATCTCTGGACGAGCCGCAAGGCGCGGGAGTTGGACGCTCAGACCACGCGATGCATCCAACCACGGCTATCGGCAATGACTCCGTATTGGATGTCCATGAGGTGTTCGCGCAACTTCATCGAGACTGGGCCTGTTGCGCCGCCATTGATTGGACAGACCCCTTTCGGGTTCTTCAATGCACCGATTGGCGTAATTACGGCCGCGGTGCCACAAGCAAACGCCTCCGTCATCTTGCCTGATGCTGCATCCGTCAACCACTCGTCGATGGTGACCGTGCGTTCCTCGACGGCGTAGCCCAGCTCTTTGCCAAGCGTGAGCAGACTGTCTCGGGTGATACCGGGCAGCAACGATCCCGTCAATTTTGGTGTGACCAGCGTGGTCTTGCCGGGTTCGTCGTAGACGAAAAAGATGTTCATTCCCCCCATCTCTTCGACATTTCGACGCGTGACGGCGTCGAGCCAAACGACTTGGTCGCAGCCTTCCTGCGCGGCCTGAGCCTGAGCTGGCAAGCTAGCGGCGTAGTTTCCTGCGGTTTTTGCTGCGCCAGTACCCCCAGGGGCTGCTCGCACGTAGTCCTCACAGATCCAGACCGTTACCGGATGAACGCCGCCCTTGAAATAATTGCCTACTGGAGAACCGAGCAGCAGAAACAGGTACTCGTTGGCAGGACGCACCCCCAAGGCGGGTTCGGTGGCAATCAACAGCGGTCGCAGGTAGAGGCTGCGTCCGCGGCCACTTGGAACCCAGTCTCGTTCATGAGCAATGAGAATATCTGCAGCTTGAACGAAAAGATCGACCGGAAGCTCTGGCATGGCGAGGCGCCTGGCGGATGTCTGGAACCGCTTGGCATTGGCTTCTGGACGAAAGGTGGCGATGCTGCCGTCGGGCTGCCGGAATGCCTTGAACCCTTCGAAGATGGCTTGGCCATAGTGCAGGACTGACGCTGCCGGTGAGATCTGCATTGGGCCATAGGGCTCAAGCCTGCCTGGCATCCAACCCTGACCTTCACGGTATTGGACGCAGATCATGTGCTCGGTGAAGATGCGCCCAAACGATGGATCGACCAGCAAGGCTTCACGTTGCTCGGCGGTGACGCGGGTTGAGGCGGTGCAGATTTCTATCGGATGGGCAGCCATGACGTTCGCGGAGATACTACACCTCGCTGCTCGATGCCCGTCGGAATCGCAGCGGCCGGGACAGGCTAGGGCTGGGGTGCCAATTGGCACCTTCCAAGGCACAGAGGACCCCCGCGATCACGCTCGGCCAGATGGGGCTGCAGCGCAGTGGCAACTCTGCCGCCCAGTCTTGAAGAGATCCCCGGTCGCTGGCCCGTACTGCAAGCCTTGGGCGGTTTGCCAAAGTCCGGCATAGGCGTTCGGCGAGCACTGTCGCATCAACGGGCCGCTCTGTTGCTAGGGTCCAAAGCCGTTGTCTGAGCGTCTCGAACCGGGCGGCATGGGTAGCGGAGCCCCATTCGAGCGACTGACAGAGAGCTTGTGGCACAGCTGCAGCGAGCGTCGCGCGAAAGAGCGCTTGAGTGGGTTCGTCTTGCGCCAAGGCGTCGTCGAGAACGAGCTCCAATCCCACATGTGCGGCAGCTATCGCGCTGCCGCGACGGAGACCAAGGGACTGAAGCCTCTGGCTTTCTATCCTGGAAGCTCGTCGAAATAGTTCGAGCTCGTGAAAGGCCCGATCGGTTGCGTGGTGCAGTGAGTAGCCGCGGTTGATGTGCATACAGCGCGCCTCCGGGGGCTTGGCGCCGACGAGGCTCGCCAGGTCTGGAAGCATGGCGCCCAACGCGACGCCCACTTCCTCGCTGAATAGCGATGCAATTGCAATATGCGAGTAGAAATTCACGAAGAACGCGACTTTGCTGGGACAAGAATCTGGCCTAGACTACCGATGTCATGTGCCATGCGCGGGCATCCTAGTCGAGAGGACCGGGTTGGTGGCTGAGCGCGAAGCCTGAGCGAGGAGGCAAGAGTGTGACAGAGGACGATGAAGTTTCAGACGTAGACTCCCATGCCAACTGCGGTGACGCCGAGGCAAGAAGTACTAGGGTCGACCGGTGGCTTACCGCGGCTCGGCTGTTCAAGTCTCGAAGCCAAGCGCAACATGCTTGCGAAGCCGGGCACGTGACGGTCAATGGAGTGACGGTCAAGCCAAGTCGGGTCCTTCAGGTTGGAGACAAGGTTTCCGCAAGAGCCCCACGAGGTCTGGTCGTGCTCGTCGTGCTCGCGATAGAAGAGAAGCGACAAGGTAACGTTCGAGCGAAGGCGCTTTACGAAGACCACTCACCGCCAGTAGCCGACCGAGCCACGCATTTGGGCGTTCGGGCTCGAGGCGCAGGGCGACCGACAAAATCAGAGCGCCGCGCCATTGCGCGGTTGACGGGTGTCGATTCGGACAGCTAAGTCAGTCGTTGCCGTCGGGAGAGGCGGGGGGCGCTGGCGGTGCGGCGGCAGGCGGTCCAGGTTGCGGGACCACGGCACCGGCCGCTCGGGCCCCAACTCGGGAACGACGCCGCGCTGCTGCGCGCGCCGCGGGATCGGTCCCGGCACTTGCCGATGCCGCGGGGCTTTCGGATGGTTCATCGTCGTTCGCGCCACTGCCTTTCGATTTTCCCGTGAAACTGTCCGGAACGAGCAAGACCACGACGAGCACGTACAGAAGACTCGCCGCGACCGGTACAAAGAAGGGCATCCACCGATGTCCGAACGTGTGACGCACCTTGACAAACAGGGCCATGTGACTTGTCGAGAAGCTACAACGTTCTGACGGTCCGTCAATCGACAACCGCGGGAAAAAGGCTAGTTCGGTCCTCGGGGCCCATTGTGGCGGCTGCTGGTGCCGCTGCGAGTTTCGGCCGGACCTATCTGAAACTAGGCGCTGAGTCGTCTGACTCAGCCACCGTCCGCCCAAACCCCCTCTTGTGGCAGAGCAGCGCACTCTGGGTTCTCTAGGTATCCATCCGGAAGACTCAGCGCCTTCTGTCCCGAGCTCTTGCCGCGCGGCACCCGAAGAACACTCGTCGGAAACTCGAGCGCTCGATCTACCTTCGACAGGACGGTGATGACTTCATCGAAGGACCTTGCGATGACCAGGGCATCGCGCAGGTGAGTGCTGCCGTGGAACCCTTTCGTATACCAGGTTGCCTGACGTCGAAAAGACGGGATCGCACGCGCTTCGCCGATGGCTGCGACCAGCAGCGAGAGATGCCTGCCCATTAAGTCGACCACTTCTCCAAGGCAGGGTGGCTTGTTGGGTCTTGCACCAGAGAACATGCGAGCCAAGTCCTCAAACAGCCAAGGTCGACCGAGGCATCCTCGGCCGATGGCGACTGCATCGCAACGGGTTGAGCGCATCATTCTGAGCGCATCTGCAGCCTCCCAGATGTCTCCATTGCCTATGACCGGCACATGCAGGCGGTCCTTGAGTTCGGCGATGGCCTCCCAATGCGCTTCGCCGTCGTAGTACTGCTCTGCCGTGCGGGCGTGCAGCGTGACGGCGCTGCAGCCACAGGCTTCTGCGATGAGTCCGGTCTCAATGTAGTTGATATGAGCTTCGGTCAGCCCCATTCTGAACTTGACGGTGACGGGGACGCGTCCCGCCGCTCGAACGGCGCGATTCAAGAGCCGTTCGAGAAGTTTCGGTCGATGTGGCAACGCGGCGCCACCGCCTTGGCGCGTCACTTTTGGCACTGAACAGCCGAAGTTCAGATCGACGTGTTCGACCCAATTTTCAGTAACGAGGCGCTCGATCGCTCGCCCAACGTAGTCGGGATCCACGCCGTAGAGTTGAATGCTTCGCGGTCGTTCGTCTTCGCCGAATGCGGCCAAGCTCCATGTCTTTGAATTGTCATCGACGAGCGGCCGTGCAGCAATCATCTCACTCACGCAAAGTCCTGCGCCGTACTGCCTGCAGAGCTGACGGAAGCAGCTGTTGGTGACTCCTGCCATGGGTGCAAGAATGACTGGTGGCCAAATCGACATCTCGCCCAAACGAAGTGGGGAGAACTCGCCGGGAGCCGCGGCTCCCACCTGGCGCGCCTGCGGAGTCTCGCTGCTTTCCATCATGAGTCCTGGAGTCGACAGGCGACGACGGGTGTGTCGTGTTCCGGTGATTGCTTGTGTGCAGTCATGGGTGGTGTTGACGACGCGGTGTACCTACGTGTTCTTGGGGACATGTTTCGGTGTCCGTGACACGTACACTTCATCGCTCGCGAGCTCCCCGGCAACCATGGAATAAGCACCCGAACGCTCATTTTCGTCCTTCGCGAGGTGGTGTGCGGATGGGGTGTGGGGGCTCGAGTTGGACTTCGTCGCGCCCGTCAGTTCCGTCCGGTACGCTTGGTCGCTTCGCACTGCGCCTCCTACGACTGCCGGTGGCCCGATCTCCCAGTTGTCTGGATCCTCAAGCGAAGCCAGCTCTGCAGCGTTCGAGTGTGGTCCGTTGGGCAGAGTCGGTGTTCTGACGGAACCCGGCGGCAATGGTGCGGCGGCGCTATGGCTTAGGGTGACACCTGGTTCGGTCGGTGCGACTGCGGAGCGACGTGAGCCGTCGTGTGCACTCGTTGCGAGTTGTTGGCGCTCGAGGATTGGGGCCGACCGCCCTTCGCTGCCCGCGCCGATCGACGCCAGGGTTGCTTGCAGCCTGCTCTCGGCCTGATCCCGTTGTTCTGCAAGCTGCCTGAGGAGCCGGAGCGATCGGTCGCGTTCATACAGGAGTTCATCGATCCGTGCCTTGAGTTCGACCACGTCTTGGGCGGGAGGTGCCGACCGAATCGCTGTATTGACCGAAACACGCTGCATGCTGGCGGATGAAGTCGAGCCCGCACGAGTGATTCCCCGTGACAGCTCGCGAATTCGGTCGATTGCGGCGTCGCGCTCGCGTCGAATCGTCGTCTTCTCCGCGTCGTGCTCGTGGATGAGATTGGCCACAAAGCGATCGTTTTGATCCTGCAGTTGGCGCTGATCATCCTCTTTCTGCACTTGCTCACGTTGTGCGGATTCACGCAACTGGCGCAACTCGACGGAGGACCGCTGCAGGAGGTCGCAGTTGGATTCTGCTTGGCGTTGCACGGTGGCAAGCTCGTGCCGCAACAATGCTACTGCAGCTTCTCCCTCGAGATGGCCAGTGGCGAGCAGTTCGACGGCTCGAGCCAATCCCGAGCAGTCGACCCCAGCGAAATCTCGACGAGCAGGAGACTCCGACGGTGTCGGTCGAGCCTCTGACTTCGGGTTGTCGTTCGATTGCTCCGACATGCTACCACCTGCACATCGAGTGGTTGGTCGGGGCGTTGGCGAACTGTCGCTTGTGACTCACGTCGCCTGTCGCGCCAAAGAAGGTGACAGCGGGCAAGTGGTGTAGTGGCAGTGCGAAAGGCTTCATAGTTAGCTGCGCTTGCTCGGCTTAGATATAGTGCTTCGGTGAGGACGGTAACAGCTTGCGGTGGTGAGGCACTACTCGTGACAAGAGGCGGGCCAGCCGGACGGTCGTCAGGTGTCACGGCGGGGCGTCTCGAATCAGTGTCACGGTTTCCTGTGGCCAGTATTAGGATGGTACCGATGCGCTCGCGGCAGGACTCAAGTCATTGCGGACAGAACCCGGTCCAGGTGCTGCCAGTTGGCAGCCGCGGCGCCGTCGTCTCGTTCCACCGGTTAGGCCTCGCCCTGCTGATAGAGGCTGAGGGGCGAAGTTCTTCAGATGTCGACCTTGGTTCGGCCGAAAGGGAGTGCTGACCATGCTTAGAATTCTGCTTGTGGAGGATTCTCCAAGCATGCGCCGGTTTGCGCGGACCGCACTCGAGGCCGTACGCGCCGAATTGGGCGATATCGAGGTCGTCGAGGCGACGAGTGGCTTTGACGCCCTTCGGTGGCTTCCGCGCGGCCGATACGATCTCGTGGTGACCGACATCAACATGCCCGATGTCAACGGGCTCGAATTGGTGCGATTCATACGTCAAAGCCCTGTCCACAGGTCAGTACCTATCGTGCTTATCTCAACTCAATCGTCGGATAAGGATCGCGACCGCGGTCTTGGGCTGGGCGCGAACGCCTACTTGGTGAAGCCGTTCGCGGCAGAAGACTTGGCGCGCGAGGCTATTTTGCAGATTGCGAGCGCATCGAATCACCATGGCTGAATCCGGCGACAAGGTGCGGGAGGATTTCTTCTCCGAGGCGCAGGAGATCATCGAAGGTCTCTCCAGGAACCTCCTCGTGCTCGACGATCTTCACCGACAATCTCGCTCCGATCCGGGTTTGGTGAACGAAGCATTCCGGGCCGTGCATACCCTGAAAGGACTCTCGAGTCTGTTTGGGGCCTCCACCATGGGCAATGCGGCGCACCATCTGGAAGACATTCTGGATGATTTGCGGCTTGGTCGCGTCCCGCTTGACGACGCGGTATTTGACATCCTTTTTCGTGCCGTCGAGGTGTTCAACGAGCTTCTGGCCAACGAGAAGTCGGGAGCTCCGGCACCAATCGAAGCCGTCGAAGAACTGTTGGCGAAGATTCGCCAGATTGGCGCACCCCCTGGACCGCTAGCTAGTGGACCTATCAAGTACGATCTGGACGTGGGGATGCTTGCGGTACTTACCGAGTACGAAGAGCACCGCTTGCGCGCCAACATCGAAGAGGGGCGACGCCTCTATCGAATGCGAGTGAGGTTCGACCTCGTTACCATCGACAAAGCACTCGAGGACATCAAGGAACGGGCGAAGAAGTTCGGTGAGATCATCACCTACCTTCCCACCGGTGACGCAAGCAGTACTGACACGATAGAGCTTGATTTGCTGATGGCATCGACGACGGATCAGCTGACGCTCGTCCGTGAGCTCGGTGCAGAAAACGTCCTGGTCGAAGAGGTTCCTCGTCTCGATGACGTAGCGCAGGTTCAACCCAATGCGGTAGCGGCTGGTGCGGTCGTTTCGCGCCTGGTTGACCCGGACAAGAGTCTCTCCGTTGCTCCTCCCGCGGGTCGCGACGTCGTGGTTGGTCGCGAGAAGGACAACGTTTCGCTGCGCTCGGTCAGCCAGACCGTGCGCGTCGACATTCGTCGACTCGATCATCTGATGAACATCGTTGGCGAACTGGCCATCGTTCGCGGTGCGTTGTCCCGGACGGCGGAACGCGTGCGTGGTGAGGGGCAGCGTTCCTTGGCGATGGATCTGCTGCGTCTTCACCGCAGCTTCGAGCGCCGCTTGGCCGAAATGCAGGCAGGGATCCTAGAGGTCCGCATGGTGCCGCTCGGACAGGTATTCGAGCGACTGGCACGTGTGGTTCGGCAGATCAGTCGAGACGTCAAGAAGGAGATTCGCCTAGTTATCACCGGGTCTGAGACGGAAATCGACAAGCTCATCGTGGAAGAATTGAGCGATCCGCTCATGCACATGATTCGCAATTCAATCGATCACGGAATCGAGTCGGCGCAGAAGCGCGCAGAGGTCGGCAAGCCCGCGACGGGGACAATCGCCTTGAATGCGTTCCAGAAAGGCAATCACGTCATGCTCGAGGTCGAGGATGACGGTCGAGGTATCGACGAAGTGGCGATCCTTGAACGCGCAATTCGTCTGGGGAAAGTCTCGCCGGAGGAGGCCCGCGAACTGACGCGAGCCGAAGTGCTTGGACTGATCTTCCTACCCGGATTGAGCACGCGCGATTCGGTCGATGATCTCAGCGGGCGTGGCGTCGGCATGGATGTCGTCAAGAACAACATAAGCAAGCTCGGCGGCGTCATCGACGTGCACAGTGAGTCTGGGATTGGCACCAAGATCGCCATTACATTGCCCATCACTTTGGCCATCGTCAGCGCTTTGCTGATGCGGGCAGCAGATCAGACCTTCGCGATGCCGCTTGCTAGCGTTTCTGAGGCAATTCCGTTCGACGGAAGTGTCGTACGCAACATCGATGGTCGAGCCGTGATGACGTTGCGCGGCACCACGCTGCCAATCTGCCGATTGGACGAGTTGTTTGGCCTAACACGCAGCGGGAGTCCGCCAAGACGCCAGTTCGCCGTGGTTGCATCGCTCGGGGCACGCAGACTTGGTTTGGTCGTCGATCAGCTGGTGGGCGAGCAAGATATCGTCATCAAGCCGCTGGGCCCATCGTTGAGTGACGTGCGTGGGTTCGCCGGCGCAACGGAATTGGGTGACCAGCGCGTTGGGCTCGTCTTGGATGCGGCGGCAATCATCGAAGAGGTTTTGGCGGGAGCCGAGTCCGCCCTGCGGGGAGCGAGGTTGGGTTATGGCTAACGCTCTGGCATTGTCATCTCGTCACGTCATGGCACGCTCGCCCTCCGAGCGCGGTCCGGTTCGGGAATTCTTGGCGATTTCGTTGGCGGGGCAGCTGTACGGCGTAGAACTGACGCAGATCCGAGAAATTCTCAGCCCTCCGCCACTGACCATGGTGCCGCGTGCTTCAAGTTGCATCATGGGGGTGTGTAGCGTACGCGGGCAGTTGGTGACGGTAGTCGAACTCAAGCAAGTTTTGAGCCTACCGGAGGGGGGACCCACGCGTCGGGCACGTATTCTGCTCAGCGAATGCACGGGGGAAATCGTCGGTTTCTTCGTCGATGAGGTACGGCAGGTAATACGACTCTCGGAGGGAGAGATCGAATCCGCGGGCGCTGCGTTGGGGGGAGAGGCTCCCGAGCACGTGATCGGAATCGGTCGCCCCGGGGACGAAGTGCTGATTCTGCTGGATCTCGAACGGACACTGTCCCGGAAGTAAGACTCTCGAGAGTATATCATCATGCATGGTTCAAAACAGCGTCCCGACCCCGAAAAGAGCCTAGTTGGCTTCAGCGTCGGAAACGTTAACTATGCGGTCCCAATTGGCTGTGTTCGCGAGATCATTAACCCCGCGGAAATCACTCGCCTACCGCACGCGCCGCCTGTGGTAGTGGGGGTCGCAGACCATCGCGGGGAGGTCGTTCCTGTCATCGATCTCAGAGTTCGCTTTGGCGTATCGTTGACCGAGGACGCGCGACGCATCAAATGGATTCTGGTTGATGTCGGCGGCATGACCATCGGCTTGGTGGTGGATCGGGTTACGGAGGTGTTTGGCACGGGTGGCGCCGGTCTTCGTCCAGCGCCTTCTCTCGGTGGCGGAGAGGATGAGCGGGGCATCGTCGGAGTGACCTCGCATGAGGGAAACATGGTATTCGTTTTGGATTTGGCCTGCTTTGAGGCGATTGCGGCGGGGCTTGGGCAAGTCCATGTCCAAGAATCCGCGCCATCGATGATGCGATGAGCGAAACCAGCTGGGAATCAGGGCTAGATTCGGCCGATCCGGAACAACGGAGGTTGGTGGTTGCCACTCTGTTGCAAGTGCCGGGGCCGAGCGCCGTAAAATCGGTGATTCGGGCTTTGGGCGACGATGATTGGCGCGTGCGCAAGGAGGCTATCGGGGTCGTTGTCGAGATGGGCCCATCCTCCGAGCTAATGGATGCCCTTATCGGCACATTCTCGACAAGTGACGACGTGGGCTTGCGCAATGCGGTGAGCGAGGCGTTAGCGGGGTTTGGTCGACCAGCGATTGTACGCATTGCCGATGAGATGCCGGTACTGGACGCCGATGGGCGCAAACTCGCTGCGGAAGCTCTCGGCCGGACGGGACATCCGAGTGCCATTGCGGTGCTAAGTAGCCTGTTGCTGGATCCGGATGCAAACGTTCGGGTTGCCGCAATCGAAGCCTTGGGTGTTGTTGGTGGTACGCAGACCGATGAGGTCGGTGTCTTGTTGTCAGCGGCACTTTGCAGTTCGGAAATCCTCGAACGGCTCGCCGCGCTCGATGCCATCAATGCTCTTGGAATCATTCTGAATTGGCGTGACTTGGCGACCAGCGCGAGCGTGCCTGTGCTTGAGAGAGCCGTGATGGTTGCTGCCGCACGTTCGGATGCTGTCGATGCTGCCGAGCTCTTGGTGCAGGCGATGGCGCGCCAGGCAGCCTTTGGTGAGATTTGGCCGGTCCAAGCGCTTGCCGAATACGTTGCGGGTTCTGCGCACGCCATGTACGCGGCGAGAGAAGCGCTAGCTACGTTGCCCAAGAACGCTCGGGAATTCCTGTTTAGGGTGACGGATTCCGACGAACTCGACGTGCGAGGCGCCGCTCTTGTCGTGTTGTCCGCGCTCGGGGACGATGAGGCTTCACGCTGGGTGCTCGACGCTGCCGAACGCGACGAACTCACGGGGGTAGCAGACCAGCTGATAGGGGCGATTGCTGGGCTGGATGTCGGAGTTCTGCAGGCGCGACTGCGTGGGGCAGAGCCGTCTCAGCGGGCGCTGATTCTGCGCATGGCGGCGCGCTATCCGCTGACGCTTTCGCGCGACACAGTTCTCGACGAAGTGGAGAGAGCCATCGAATCGGATGCGGATCCGGTGCTTTCGGCTGCGCTCGAGGTGCTCGCGTCAACTAGCAGTGAGCGATGCCTTCGACTTCTGGTGAAGCGGTTCGTCGCGTTGCCCATTGCCGTGCGTCGGACGGCAATGGTCGTCTTAGGGGAGATGGCGCTCCGTCATCCCGAGGCGGCACGCAACATCATCGACGAGGGGACCTTCGGTGGTGAGGAATGGATACCTGTGACGGTGCTCTTGGCTGCCTTAGCCAGGAATGGCTACCCGACGAGTCAAGGAGACTTGGAGCTTCTGACGCGGTGCCTGCTTGCCGATTGTGCATCCGTTCGCTGTGCTGCTCTGGAAGCATTGGCGGAAACCGAGGATGTTGCCGCAGAGGACGCCATCGCTTTCTCGCTGACTGACGAAGAGTTCGAGGTGCGAGTCGCGGCAGTTCGAGCTCTCGGCAGACTTCGGAGAGATGGCGACTCAGCGCCGGTGATCGGCAGGTTGATTGACGTAGCCCAGCGAACGGACGACCGTGAGATGCTCGTCGTAGCCGTGCAAGCCATCGGTGAAACGAGCGATCCTCGCGTCCTATCCGTCCTCCGGCCCTTGGTCAGAGCCTCCGAACCAAGTGTTGCGGTGGCAGCAGTCGAAGCAATAGCCCTCGTGAAGGACGAGCGGCGGCTCGAGGCACTCATCGACGGGCTGTCGCACTTGGATGTCGACGTCGTAAAATCGGCAATGCGGATGCTGGCTCGAGAAAAGGATGCACGCGTCGAAGCACATCTTGGTGCATGTCTCGACCATGATGCTTGGGGGGTTCGGCGTTTGGCTGCTGACCTTCTGGGGCAAAGAGGTGGGGACGTCGCGGTGGCGCTGCTTCGCGCGAAGCGCACCACCGAACGCGAGCCATTGGTCAAGGAGGCTTTGGAGCGCGCACTTGGTGCGGTGGAGGGTACATTACCAACCCGCCGCAGTTCGCCCGCCCCGGGTCAAGGGAGTTGGCGGCCCAGATGATGCGAGCCAACCCCAGCGGTAAGCTGCTGCGCCTAAGGCCCGAAGAGTTTCGGATGTTGCGGGATTTGGTCAACACCTATGCCGGGCTACACTTCGGCGATGATGCGCTGGTGATATTCGATCGTCGACTGAGTGAGCGAGTGGCCGAGTTGCAGTTGTCTGGGTTCGACGAATACTACAAGTATCTGAGGTTCAATGTGCGTGGGCCGGCCGAGCTGGAGGAGGTCGTCGAACGACTGATCACGACCGAGACCTACTTTTTCAGGCAGGAATACCAGTTGCGGGCGTTCAGTCGAGAATTGTTGCCGCGTCTGGCTGAGTCGAACCAAAGTTCCAGACGTTTGTCGATTTGGAGCGCAGGCTGCGCCACAGGCGAAGAAGTCTACACCCTAGCCATTCTCGTTCATGAGTCGGGTCTGTTTGACGGTTGGGAGGTAAGGCTTTTCGGTAGCGATATTTCGCGACACAACGTCGCATTTGCGCGACGTGGGGTCTACCGGCCCACTTCCTTTCGCACCACTAGCCCCGAGGCGCGGCGCTCCTACTTCGAAGAAGTTCCCGAAGGGGCACGTGTCCGTGACCACATTCGACGGTTCTGTCACTTTGGTCAACTCAATCTGATCGACGCCGGACGCGCATCGATTGTTGGGCGAGTTGACGTGGTCTTCTGTCGCAACGTTCTCATCTACTTCGACATGCGTTCGCGCAAGACCGTGATCGAGAATCTTCACGAACGGCTGTTCCCCGGGGGGTATCTATTGTTGGGTCATTCGGAATCGCTGCTCAATGTCACGACTGCGTTCGAACTCGTGCATCTATCCGAGGATCTCGTCTACCGTCGACCGCTGTCCATGGCTAACTTGGGAGGGAACCTGTGACTAACGAGAGTCGCTTTCGCGTGTTGGTTGTGGACGATTCGGCCTTCAATCGACGTAGCATTTCCGACATTCTCTGCTCGGATCCAGAGGTGGAGGTCGTGGGCAAAGCTGCCGACGGTGACGAAGCGTTGCGCCTCGTATCTATGCTGAAGCCCGACGCCATCACGCTCGATCTTGAGATGCCGCGTATGGATGGCTTCACCTTCCTGCGCATTCTGATGAGCGTCAACCCAACGCCAGTCATCATTGTCTCGTCGTACAGCCAGAAGGAAAACGTGTTCAAGGCATTGGAGTTGGGTGCGCTCGATTTTGTCGCGAAGCCGGACCGATTTGCCGATTCGGAGATGCATCGCATTCGCGGCGAGCTCCTGCAGAAGATCCGCGTTGCCAAGAACATGCGCCCTGGAGTTCTGGCAATGCGGCGTGTTGCAGAGATGGCTGCGCCACGTCCGGCCGTGGCCGCGCCCGCTGCGTTCGTCGAGCCACGCTATGTCATTGCCATTGCGTCATCTACGGGGGGACCGAGTGCGCTGATGGAAGCTTTCTCGAAGATCCCGGAGCGACCGCGCTCAGCCATCATCATCGCCCAACACATGCCCGAGAAGTTTACCCGGACTTTTGCCGAGCGCTTGGACCGACGTAGCCCGATGCGAGTCTCCGAGGCACAAGAGGGCGACGTCGTGACCGCAGGGCGGGCGTTTGTGTGTCCGGGGAAGCGCTGCGTCGAGCTCGAACGGGCTCGCAACGGTGAGTTGAGACTGAAGGTTCTGGTTCCCGATCCGTCGGATCGCTACTCACCAAGTGCGGACCGCCTGTTTTTCAGTGTCGCGCGCGTCGCCGCTGCCAAAGCGATCGGGGTGGTGTTGACTGGGATGGGCGATGACGGCGTTCAGGGAGCTCGCGCCATTGCACAAGTGGGCGGTACGGTCGTCGCCGAGAGTGCGGCAACCGCTGTCGTGTATGGCATGCCGGGTGCGGCTGTGCGTGCCGGCGTCGTGTCGCGCTCGATGGCAATTCACGAGATCGCGGATTGGCTTGCGGCGGTCTGTATCTGATGCGGAATCGGTTGCCAGCGCTTCGCCAAAGTGCGAAAAGGTCGAGGCGATGTGCTGTATGGCTTGGAGCGCGCCGAAGTGAAGCGCGGGTCGTTCTTTTCGGAGCCTGGCCGGACCTTGCTGCTGGTGTCCGGAGTCATAGCGATGGCCGGGCGTGCGGAAGCCACACCAGTCTTCTCCGTTTTGGCACAAGGTTCCTGTCCGAGCAAGGCCGAGCTTGCCGCTGCACTGGCAACCAAGGCTGACAATCCCACCGGGCCGAAGGATCCTTCGCAATTCTCCGTTGTCACGCGTTCAGAACCATCAGGCGCCGTTCTGTTCTTGATTCGCGGCGACGGCGAGCAAGTCCTCGAGAGACACTTCGCTAGCAGCGACTGTCGCGCTCTAGCTGACGCGATGGCGGTCGTCATTGAGGCTTACTTCGTCGAGGTTGGGGTACTCCAGCGTCGGCGGGAGCGCGAGCGAGCACGCGAAGAAGGCGAACGTGAAAGTGAAGGTAGAAGCGCGGCCCCAGTTCGGGCAGAACCGGCAAACTTGACCGAACCAAGTTCGAGCGCCGGCGCCGCGATTCTTGTCGACCGGACTTCGAACGCCGGCGCAATCCCTGCGCCGAAACCAGCCAAAGAAATGCCGACAAGGGCGACGACAGGGCTGCTAGTAAAGGGACGAGTAATACTCATCCCTGGCCCTCCGCCAGAGTACTCTGCTAGGGCCTTCGTCGGACTGGGGCCAGCGTTGGCTCTGCCACAGCCCAGTATGGCACCCGAAGTCGAACTGGGTGGCGGCATCGAAGCCGCTACTTTACCCCTGTCAGCAGAGCTAGCCCTCACTACGAGTTGGGGCACCTTCGGTACTCGGCCCGACCGCGTCTGGCGTTGGGCCAATCATGGGCTCCTTCGCATCGGGGTACCTTGGGGCAGAAGGTTGCGCTATCGCCCTTGGGTTGGGCTAGGTGTGATGGTTGCTAGGGCTCAGGGGCAGGATCTGCCTGATAATCCGCTTCGGACGACCGCGGCGCCGCTTGCGGCAGCCGGGTTCGAAACGGCCTGGCCGATGGCCAGGGGTTGGTTTGCGCGACTGAATGTCGGCTGCGTGTTGGTGACGATCCGAGAGGTCTATCGCGTCGAACCGGAAGGAGAAATCGGTCGCGGCCCGAGGGTCGCTTGCACCTCGACACTCGGGATTGCCTGGGGCGGCGTGCCGCTCGAACAGTGACCCAGAGTCAGAAAGTGAACCTCGTGGGCGAAACGAGTGATCACTTTGCTCGCGTCGGGTCACGATAGAGCGTGATTTCTTGTGCTGAGTCGGAAACGGTGGTTCTAGGAGAGCCGCCCTGCGTCCGACCGGTGAGCGAAGAGCGAAACCTCGAGTTTCGCCGCCTCTACCGAGAGCATTTCGATGCAGTGATGCGTCTCGTCCTGCGCTTTGGTGTTGAAAGGCATGACGCGGAAGACCTGACCCAACGCGTGTTCATGGTCGCCTTCCGCCAATGCTCCGAAGCACAAGCCATCGAGTGCCCCGAGGCCTGGCTACGCGCCGTTGCCATTCGCATCATTCGTGAACATTTTCGTTGGTGGAAGGTGCGGCGCGCTGCAAGTTGGTTGGTCGAGCACAGTTGGGCCGGGCGTACCGAGGACGATTTGAGCCCGGAGCGCGAAGCGGCAGCAGGGGAGTCCTTGCGGCAAGTGCGGAGCGTTCTGTGTCAGATGAGCGGCAAACTGCGCGACGCGCTGGTGTTGCTCGACGTCGAAGGCCTATCTCCGCGCGAGGCCGCGCTGCTGCTCGGCGTGCCATTCAATACTCTGCGCTCACGGCGCCAACTGGCGCGCGAGGAATTCAAGCGGCTATGGGACCGCATGCAACAACGAAAGGAGCGATGCGATGACTAGCCTGCCACCGGAAGTCGTACGGGCGCGCGAGCTCTTGCGCGAAGTCGTCGCACGGCCGGGAGCCGAGGAGCGGATCTACCGGCGTATCACCGCGCCACCGAAGACTCGCGGCCTGTTGGGCCTGAGATTTTCGGCCGTGACGGTAGGCCTGATGCTTTCTGCATCTGCAGCCCTTGGTTTTGGTCTGGCGTCTCGCTTCGAGCAGCCAGTTCGAGCTCCAGTGAGATTGACGGCAAAGGCGGCACCGAAGCCAGGCCCCCCGCGGCAAGCGCCGCGGGGGGCGCAAGCGCCGGCCTTTCCAGCTGCTAACGCGAAGACCGTTGAAGGGATTGCACCTGAGAATAAGGCCACGCCAGGCATGGTCCGTCCGCCCTCAAGTCACTCGCCTGTCGTAGTCTCCGGGCCGCCCGCCAAAGCGCCACTCCTGCCCTCCGAACTGAGCCAGCAAGTGGCGGACTATCGAGAGGCAGTGGCACAAATGGGAGAGAGCCCAACTGCCACCCTCGAGAGACTGAGGGCATTTCGACGGAAATGGCCGCAGAGCGCGCTCCTGCACGAGGTCGATCTGCGGATCATTCAGGTGTTGGTCTCCCTCGGGCGCGCCTCGGAGGCCGAGCGTGCCGCCCAGCGTTTCCTCCAAACGTACCCCAACAGCGCGCGTGTCAAAGAAGTCAGACGCATTGCTGAATCGACACCGAGCGGCAACTCGAACGACGATTGACTGATCAGCTACGAGCCTTCACGTCACTGAGACATATGCAATCGACGAACCTTGCACACTTCTTCTTCCTTGGTCTTATCACCTTGGGCTGCGACGCCAATGTCGATCTCGGTCATCGAGGCGGATTGGGCGGCAGCAGCGGCAGTAGCACTTTCGAGCCTGTTATCGGCGGCAATCTCGGCAAGGGCGGGACTACGGCCGTTGGCGGCCAACCCGCCACGAATGCTGCCTGTGGCGACGGGATCGTGACTAGCGGCGAGCAATGCGACGATGGCAACACCCTGGGCGGAGATGGCTGCAGCGCCAACTGCGCCCTAGAGCCAGGCTGGACATGCTTGGTGGGCGCAACGGGATTGGTCTGCGCGTCGGTTTGTGGCGATGGGATCGTGACCAGCGGCGAGGAGTGCGACGACGGGACCAACAACCGTGCCAACGGGCTTTGCACGGCACAGTGTAAGTTCACTGCAGTCTGTGGCGACGGTAGAATCACTACTGGGGAGCAATGCGACGATGGCAACACCCTGAGCAGTGATGGCT
The DNA here is from genome assembly GCA_964454965.1 of uncultured Polyangiaceae bacterium. GTDB lineage: Bacteria > Myxococcota_A > Polyangia > Polyangiales > Polyangiaceae > FEN-1139. The sequence continues at coordinate 124,567 of CAYVXY010000017.1, forward strand.
GCGGCGCCGCCTGCGTCGTAGAGCCGGGCTGGGCCTGCCCGCAACCGGGGCAGCTCTGCATCGCAATTGTCTGTGGCGACGGGCTCGTCACTGCTGGTGAGCAATGCGACGACGGCATCAACAACGGCGCTTACGGTGGCTGTGCCCCAACTTGCACGTTCGGACCCTACTGCGGCGACGGTATAGTCGACGCCGCCTTCGGCGAGCAATGCGACGACGGCGTCAACGATAGCGGCTACGGTAGCTGCGCCCGGGGTTGCAGGCTGGGCGCTTACTGTGGCGATGGCACCGTCAACGGCCCCGAGGAATGCGACGAGGGGTCTGGCAATGGCAGCAGCAACAGTGTCTGCACGCCTGCCTGCAAGGCATTGATCGTGTTGTGATGGTGACTCGATGAAGTCGCTCGGTGTGCGTCGCGCCGGATCCGTCAAGATCCCGCGCGGCGCCTACCCCATGACGTCTTTGGCTCGAATCGCCGCGATCGTTACCCCGCCGTGGGTTCGAATCGCTACGCGCAGTTGGTCGTCCATGTTCTTCGGCACCCACAGCACATCGAGGCCCTCGCCCTGCGTGTCGCCTTCGGACTCCCAAAGCGTGTTGGCGGGCTCAGTGACCCCGAACACACTCACGCGGATGCTTTCGCCATCGCGGACTGCGCGGAGACTTGCCTCGGGCGGATCATAGAGTGGGAGATCCCTCGTGCGGATGGTTCGACGCGTCTGCGTGTCGCGAAAGTGGCCGGTTTGCACCTCGTTGCTCGCCAAGGTACCCCCGGCGGCGCGACCACCCGTCTGTGGCACTGTATCCGCCCCGCCGGCTCCACCCGTTGCAGTGCGCCCACCTGTGATCGGCAATGCGTCATAGACCATGCCGCCCACGCCGGCTCCGCCAGTTGCAGTGCGCCCACCTGTGATCGGCAATGCGTCATAGACCATGCCGCCCACGCCGACTCCACCCGTTGCCGTGCGGCCACCCGTTGCGCTCCCGCCCGTTGCTCGCCCTCCTGTGAAAGGTACCGTGTCGGCGCCACTGTAGCCAGACGACCCGCCCATGCTGCGGCCACCAGTCGTGGGCAACGGGTCATCGACCATGCCGCCTACACCTGACCCGCCCGTGCTGCGGCCACCTGTCATGGGTAAAGCGTCATAGACCATGCCGCCGCTCGGGTTCACGAGGCGTCCACCTGTAGCAGGCAAGGCGTCCCCGGTTATCTGCCTGCCACCGCTCGAGCTGCCGCCATTGGCGAGCCCAGCCCCACCAGCGAGCGGCCCTTGGTCGTTCGAGTCGGCTTCTCCACCACAACCAGGGTGAACAGTCGCTACGCACCCAGCCAATGCTAGCCCCGTCAGCGCCTCGTACAGCCGCGCGGGCAGCGGCATCCGACGTTCGACCGATTGTTGCTCGGCTGCGTACTGTTCGGCGTCCGTGACGAACTGGTCCATGAACATATGCAGTTCGCCGTCGCGCTCTGCTAAGCGCATTCCCAGCCTCACCGTCTCACGCTCGACGCGCTCGCGATTCGTCGTGCCGAGTCGTTCCACCAGCTCGACGCATTGCTCGAAGAAATCGGCAGTATCGATGGACACCTGTCGCGTAAGCTCTTTCGCTCGCGCGCCAAAGCGCGCCACACGCGCCGGGTTGCCGTTGTGAAAGTGTTTGAGGATCCGTGCCAGATATCCCAGTGACATCGAACGATTCGCGATGCCCACGGGATCGAAGTTGCGCTGACGAAACACCACAGAAGTAATGCGACTCAGCAGTTCCGCTTTGGGATCCTGGAGGTGATAGTCCCAGCCAAGCCAACTTCCCTCGAGTTTGTCGGACGCCCTCAGTCGGTGCCAAAGCGGCGTACCATGATAGGGCTCGGCGCGACAGAAGTTCAGCGGATTGTCCGGGTGATTGCGGATGAACGCTATGTTCTCGCGCACGTCATCCAGCGTGGTCTCGGGTTCGAACACGAGCAGGTTGTAGCAGGCAAAGATCCCCGCAGCGTTGACCGCCGCTAGGGCACGGTCGAGTTGCTCCGTACGCGTGCGGCGGTTCAGATGATCCTGCCCTGTTTGGGAAGCGTTTTCGATTCCTACGTAGAGACGGACGACATGCTGTTCGGCCAGGTCCCGCGCGAGTTCTGGGGTGAGGCAATCGGGGCGGCACTTGCCAATGAACGCATAATCCTCGACACCAAGCCGGTCGAGTTCGAGCGTAAGCTTCGTGATTCGGGCCATGGTGTCCGCCGCGCGTGGCAGCAACAGGGTTTCGTCATGAAAACAGAAGATGCACGCCGACTGCTCTGCATGGGTCCTTAGCGCCATTTCGCGGGCAATCACTTCGGGCGACCGAAGTCGCAATCCGAGGCCCCCCGCTGACCTTCTGGCCTCGCGAAAATAGCTGGTGATCGAACAAAATGCGCATTGGCCCCAGCACCCGCGTCCACCGCTGATTGGTACGAATGGAACACCAAAGTGCCGCGTCGCAGCGCGGTAGCGCAGGGGCGAGGGAAGTCGGTCTAGGTCCTGTGGGAGTTGACGCGCGCAAGTGCGTCGGACACAGCCGTCGTCGAGTCGGACCGCAAGGCCCGGAACCTCCGCAATGGCGCGCCCGTCGCGCAGCGCGTTGACCAAATCGACAATGGTCTCCTCACCGTCGAATAACACCACACTGTCGATGCTGGGCGTGTCACGCAGCAACGGTTCGCAGGCCATCGTGGCAAACTGTCCCCCTGCCGTAAGATGCCCAGCGAAGCCCGCAGCCCGCAGCTTTGCTGCCAACTCGACGAACTCCCATCCTCGGTGCTGGAACTGCATGCCGAGGCCCACCACCTGGGGTCGATGCCGAAGTGTGGCGTTGACCGCTCCACCGAGCTCACAGTAATCCGTGAATGGCACGATGTGGATCTGGTGGCGTGCAGCGCCGAGACTGGCCGCAATCATTCCCAAACCAAGGTTCTCTTCGTTGTCGGCACCAATGAGTACGACGCGCATGGCAATACCTTTCTGAACGCTGGGATCCAGCGGGCGAAGCAACTTGTGTGCCACTGGCACCCACTTCGAAATGTCAATGAATTGACTGCGCCCACGGGGATGGCACAGACAGTGGCACAGAGATTGTGCCACTTATGCACCAAAGGAGGAGAAGATTTGCGCGCGTACCGGCCGCGGGCAACGGGCTCAGAAGCGCCGTGGTCTCGGTAGCTGCATGCTCCCCAGCGCTGCCGCAGTCGTCGCGCTCGCAGCACCAGCGTCACGCGTTCTGCGAATAGCGATACACCGCCGTTGCGTCGTCGACGATATTACCGGAGGAGCCAGAAGGCCAGAGATTTTCCGCGCAACGCCCTACACGTCAGAGCGACAACCAATAGAAGCGCTGGTCGAGCATTGCTCGCTTGGACTATTCGCTTGGATTGGCCAATCAGTCGTCGTAGGATTTCAGCTCCGAGTTCCCTGAAGGTGTTTCTTGACCAACGGTATGAAGCGCGACGCACCCAGTTCCGCTCTCGTCTCGTCTGCAGACGATTTCGAGCTTGGACCCGAGCAGTATCGGATTGCCCTCCAACATGCCCCCTTGGGCATGTGTCTCGTCTCGTTGGACGGCAGGTTCCTGTCGGCGAATCGCGCGCTATGCCAAACGCTCGGGTATGCAGAGTCGGAGTTGGTTGGGCGGCCAATCACTGCCTTCACGGTCCCAGAGGACGTGAACCTCACCGAGAGTTGGCTGCGTGAACTGGTGAAGCGTCCTGATGGCAGAACCGAGTTCGAGAAGCGCTACCTGCATCGGCAGGGCCAGATCGTATGCGGCCTGGTCAGTGTCCAGCTATTGCGAGGTGCCGACGAACAACCGCGCTTCTTCATCACTCACGTCCAAGACATCACCGAACGGAAGCGAGCTGAAGCAGCGCTTCGAGAAAGTGAAGAACGGTTTCGCATCGCGTTCGACAATGCGCCGACAGGTATGAGCATTATTGCGCCTAACGGCGCGTACCTGGCAGTCAATCCGCGCTTGTGTCGCATGTTCGGTCATACGCCGGACGAGTTGTTGAGTGGTACGATTGCAGTGGTCACTCACCCCGACGACGTCGCGCGTAGCAACGACTGGATCGGAAAGAAGATTCGGAACGAACCCTGTGAAGAAGACTTCGAAAAACGCTTCATTCACAAGGATGGGCATGTTGTCTGGGGTCAGGTGCGTGCGCAATGGATTCGGGATCAGGCGGGTGCACTGCACATGGCGGTGGCGCACATTCTCGATATCTCGGAGCGCAAGCGGGCAGAAGATGCGCTCGTGGAGAGCGAGCGCCAATTGCGCGAGGCCCACGACGTGGCCCAATTGGCTCACTGGTCCTTTGATATCGCGGACGGTACGCTGTGCTGGGGAGAAGACATCGAGCGCCTGCTCGAGATCGGTACCGAATCGCCTCTGACAACATGGGAGCTGTTTGCGTTGCTCATACATCCCGACGACCGAAGCGCTTTCGTGGTTGCGCATCAGGAGGCTGTCGAGCATGGTACCGCCTACGATGTCGTATTGCGCCTGCAACTCCCGAGTGGTCAGGTCAAGTTCATTCGCGCGATCGGTCGTCGGGAGCAGATGGTCGCGGGTCAGCCGCTACGAATGACGGGCATTCTTCAGGACGTATCCAGCATCAAACGGGCAGAGGCTGAACGCGCACAATTGGAGACGCAACTGCACCGAGCCCAGAAAATGGAGGCCATTGGGCATCTTGCTGGCGGAATTGCCCATGACTTCAACAACCTGCTGACAGCAATCGGCGGCAATGCGTCGTTGGCTCTCACGGACGCCGAACCTGATGCACCACTTTACACGCTCCTAACAGAGATCACCAAAGCGGTCGACTCAGCCGCCAATCTCACCCGGCAGCTGTTGACGTTTTCGCGGCAGCAAATCATCTCGCCGCGAGTGCTGAATCTCAACGACGTCGTTATGCATATCAGGAACATGCTGCGGCGGTTGTTGGGCGAAGATCTGGAGCTGGCTACGCGGCTCGCTCCGGATTTGGGCCACGTACGCATCGATATGAGTCAGGCGGAACAGATCCTGATAAATCTTGCGGTCAACGCTCGGGACGCCATGCCGGATGGCGGACGCCTCACGATTGGGACAGGCAATGTCGAGCTCGATGAGGACTACTGCCGTGAGCACGGGCAAGCGATGCCAGGACAGTACGTCATGTTGGCTGTGTCAGACAATGGCACGGGGATGACAGGGGAGATAAGAGCGCACATATTTGAGCCATTCTTTACGACCAAGGAGCAAGGCAAAGGGACGGGCCTAGGGCTTGCCATGGTCTATGGCGCAGTTCGCCAAAATGAAGGCCTCGTCGATGTCTATTCGGAATTGGGGCACGGAACTACCTTCAAGATCTATCTTCCGTGCGTCGATGCTCCTGTTGAACAAGCTCGACCGAAAATCGCTGGGAGCCTGGCTCCTGGACGCGAGACGATCATCCTCGTGGAGGACGAGCCGATGGTAAGAGCCTTGGCGCGACGGGTGCTCATTCGCCAGGGGTATCGCGTTCACAGCTTCTCGAGCGGGGACGCTGCCTTGGCGGATCTGCCTAGTTTGGTTGACGGGTTCCAACTGATCATTACCGATGTCGTCATGCCCGGAATCAACGGGCGCGTGTTTGCCGAGCGAGCGAGGGCTTTGCATCCGGCTACGAAGGTCATCTTCACGTCGGGTTATACACAGAACGTCATCGCCCACCATGGCATCCTTGACGAGGGGATTGAATTTTTACCCAAGCCTTACACAGTGGACATGCTGGTTCGCCGCGTTCGTGAAGTGCTTGACCAGAAGTGAGTTACTGCTGCTACATCCGGTGATCGAACCCCGAATCGAGAAGTCGGCGTAATTCGGATGTTCGATGGGTGGGTGCCCGGCCTTTGCCCGGCCCTTGCACCGCATCTGTCCGGGAACCATTGTTCTCGGCGAGGTTCTGAGGCACTAGCCCGCCGCCCCTGTGCTGCGCCAAATCCGCCGCAATACTTGATGGCGCCTCGTCGGTTCCCCCCAAATTTTGACCCGGCGCCGCGCAACCGCTACCAATCTCCGGGTGAGACTCGCCAAAGGTGCCCTCTGTGCCGTCCTTAGCCTCTGCTCCGCGCTGGGCGTGCGGGAGAGCGCGGCTCAGACGCCGGTCGGATCCTCGGGCTCGGCGGCGCCGAGTGGTGCCGATTCGACCAAGGCCAGTTCGCCTAAGCCGAAAGCCACAGCGCCGGCCTCCGACAAGGCTACTGGGGGCGCAAGCGTTGACGCCAAGAGCCCTGCTCCCGCTTCCGCAAAGCCGTCGAGCTCCGCTGCCAGCGCCAGCGCGACGTCGACCACGGCGTCCAAGCCAACAACCCCTCAACCGAGTGGCAGTCAGTCCGCCAAACCCACCCAGACCAAACCAGCTAGCACGACTAGCAACGGCAAAGCGAGCAACGCCAAGAGCGCGAAGCCCGGTCGCGCCAATGCTGCCAAGTCCAACAATTCATCTTCAGCAACCGAGTCACGCAAGAACGGCAAGGACAGCGCCACAAGTGATAGCACCCAGACCGATCCAGAGTTGGTTGCTCTCGCGCAGGCGGAGAAGGCGCTGTTTCCCTGGGCTTTGCGCGGTGTACGTTCGACCTTCTCTTTCGACGAGGCGCTGTTCGGTCAGGTGAGTGAACCCGCAGTGGCGCCACCGCAATGGGTGAAGGACTTGAGTCTGCCTGCGGTATTTCCCAATGTGGATGGGCGAATCCTAACCTACCTTGATTTCTTTCGTTCGAGTCCGGAAGGCAAATCCCTGCTGCGCACCTGGGCCAAGAAGCGTGGCCGCTACCAAGTCGCCATTACCGCGACCTTGGCAAAGGCCGGTGTGCCCACTGAATTGGTTTGGCAGAGCCTGGTTGAGAGCGGCCATAACCCCAGTATCAAATCGCCTGCGGGGGCGGCGGGGTTGTGGCAGTTCATGCCAGAGACGGCACGTCTTTACGGTCTCACTGTGGACCGATGGCTCGACGAGCGCCTGGATCCCGAGCGCTGCACGATGGCAGCCGCCCAATTGATGGGCGATCTCTTCCAGCATTTTGGTAACTGGGAATTGGCCTTGGCTGCCTACAACATGGGCGAAGCTGGCCTACTGCGGGCCATCCGCAAGTACAACACCAACGACTTCTGGGCGCTGAGTCACTACGAAGCCGGGCTGCCCATGGAGACGGCTCTGTACGTTCCGCGGATCGTGGCTTTGACCATCGTCATGCAGAACCCGCGAGTGTTTGGTATCGAGGGGATCGTTCCGGACGACCCCGTCGATTTCGACACCGTGACGGTTGCCTCGGGGCAACTGCTGAGCAGCGTTGCCCGGGTGATCGGGGCCAATGTTGAGGACTTGGGGCGCCTGAATCCGCACCTATTGGCGCAACGCATCCCGCCTGCCATGGCAGCGGACAAGTCGCCCGGGCGTATCTTCGTACCCAAAGGCACGGCAGACTTGGTGCGTACGCGCTTGGGCCGGCTCTCGGGTTTGGAGGCCGATCTGGTAGCCTACGCCGTCAAGGCTGGTGAAACGTTCGAGGTGCTTGCCAATGCTCGAGGGGTTTCGGTCGATGCACTGCGCAACATCAACCACGCGACGAGCGACGAGCGCATCGACTCGGGGACCGTGCTCTTGTTGCCGCGCCAATCGAACGAACCTGTGGAATCTGTATCTGCCGATGAAGAGCGCATCGCCGTCATCCCGCCGAATTCGGAGGCAAAAGCGGGCCAGCGCCGCATCTTCTATCGCGTGCGCAGCGGCGATACGCTGACTTCGATTGCGGACGCTTTTGGCATCAGGCGCATCGATTTGCTCAGCCATAACGCTATCGACACTTCCGCGCGCCTTCAACCACGCATGCTTCTACAGTTGTACGTACCACGCGACGCGCGGTTGGATGGTCGCAGTTACCTCGACGAGAAGGACGTCACGCTTCTGGTCGCCGGGAGTCCAGAGTTCAGCGAGTACTTCGAGGGGCTGCGCGGCAACGAGCGGATTGTCGTGCAGGTGAAGGACAAAGATACGTTGGCGACGATTGGCGCCAAATATGGCGTTAGCATTGGGATGATGGAACGTATCAATCGGCGCTCCCGACGTGACGTGCTGATTGCTGGCGACAGCATCGTTGTATACACCAAGCGCAAGGGCGGCCCATCGCGCGTTGCGGCTGCTCGATAGCCAGGGAGAATTGCCTACGGGTGCCACTTGTCTTCGTGGTTACGTCGAACCGACCAAAAGGCCCGGTATTTGTCCTGAACTTCACTCCAGGTTGCTGTGACTACCGATCGCGGCTGGGAGCAAGGCGAAGCGAGTTGCCAATCGTGGACGGTTGGAATATGTCACACGCAGTGGATCCGGACGTCCGGATTCGATAGAACCGAAGGCGCACCAATGAGTTTCGAATGCATCGTTCTTGCGGCGGGGAAAGGCACTCGCATGAAGAGCAAGGTCAGCAAGGTATTGCACGACTTTGCTGGCCGAAAGATCGTGTACTTCCCCGTGCGAGCCGCGATTGCCTCTGGGGCGACACGCGTCATTGTCGTGTGCAGCGCTGAGAACCGAGACGCATTGGATGCCTACTTGAGCGACGCCTTCGGTCGCGAGCGCATTGTCTGCGTCGTCCAGACAGAGCAACGCGGAACGGGCGACGCCGCGCGTGTTGGGATGGATGCGTGCCAAAGCGAGCATCTTTGCATCCTTTGCGGGGACACACCGCTCGTCGAATCTAGCGAGCTCGCGTCGCTCATGGCGGAGAGCAGTTCCAAACGGTGTCTTGCCGTGATGAGCTGCCACCTCGACGACCCCACTGGCTATGGTCGAATCTTGCGCGACGCTCGGGGTGAAGTCGTGATGATTCGAGAACATCGCGACGCAAGTGCCGAGGAACGCCGGGTTTCGGAGGTCAACGCCGGGATCTACTTCGGCGACGCCGCTGCCTTACGCCAAGCGCTAGCGGCGCTACGCCCCGACAACGACCAAAATGAGTACTACCTGACCGACGTCGTGGCCATCTTGGCGCGCAACCATCGAGTCGAGGGGTGCCTCGGTTCGGCCGACACGTTGCTGGGCATCAACGATCGTGAACAACTAGAGGTGGCGGAGCAGAGGATGCTAGCACGGATCCGCACTCGCCATCGTCGCAACGGTGTCACGATTCGCGGCGATGCGCGGATCGAGGACGGCGTGGAACTGGAACCCGATTGCGTCATCGAGTCAGGGGTGCAGCTTCGGGGGCAAACGCGCATCGGCTCGGGCACACATGTCGACGTGGGCTCGGTCCTCGTCAACGCTTTGGTCGGGGAAAACGTCGAAGTCCGTCCCTACACAGTCATGACCGATAGTACGGTGGGCAGCTCGGCGCAGATAGGACCATTTTCCCATTTGCGTCCGGCCAGCGTCATCGATGAAGAGGCGCACATCGGTAACTTCGTCGAGACGAAGAAGACTCGCGTGCGGCGCGGCGCCAAAGCCAATCACTTGTCTTACCTGGGCGACGGCGACGTTGGGGAGAATGCCAATATCGGTGCGGGCACGATATTCTGCAACTACGACGGCTATCGCAAGCACCCGACAACGATTCTGGCCGGTGCGTTTATTGGCAGCGACTCGCAGTTGGTTGCGCCCGTGGTCGTCGGCAAGGGGGCGTACGTGGCGACGGGCACTACCGTGACGAGCGATGTGCCAGATGACGCCGTAGCCATCGGGCGCGTGCGGCAAGTGAACAAGGCTGGTTACGCAGCACGACTGCGCCGGCGGTTAGCCGCGCTGGCCGGAAAGACTCCCTGATGCCGCGCCCATTAGCCTGCGCCGCAGGCTGAAATCCTCAGCTTGCGGTGCCAAGAGCCAGTGGGTGCATTGCACCGGCCTTTTCTTGCCGCCGCAGGCCTTGCCGACTACCTGTGACGAGGCACAGAGCTTATCACGTGCAGGGCGGGGCGCGCTGAGTCGTCGCTGGTCTGATTGGCGGTACTGACTACGTTTGCCGGGATTTCGTGGGCCATGCGTCGACGTTTGACGTCAAGATAGCCGGCTGAAAACGGATTTGCCGCGACCAGTACGGGGATGCGTTTCTCGACCTTGACGCCGAGGTTGCGCATCTGCTCGACTTTGTCTGGATTGTTCGTGAGAAGCTCGATCGACTCGACGCTAAAATGCTCAAGCATCGCTTGGGCCACGTCGTACTGCCGAGCATCCACAGGTAGGTGAAGCATCTCGTTGGCTTCGATGGTGTCGGCTCCCATGGCCTGAAGAGCGTAGGCCTTGATCTTGTTGGCGAGGCCGATCCCTCGACCCTCCTGGCGCAGATATAGGATGACACCATGGCCGCGCCGCGCGATTTCGGCTTGCGCGCGTTCGAGTTGATCTCGGCAATCGCACTTCAACGAGCCAAAGACCTCGCTCGTCATGCATTCGGAATGCACACGTACCGGGACGTGATGACGGCCCTCGATGTCACCCATGACGAGGGCGACATGTTCGTTGCTGAGACCAAGATTTTGCTCGATTTCGGGAGATTCCCAGCGAAAGACATGCGTGTCGAACACGCCATAACGGGTTGGTAGTGGCGCATTGGCCAAATGGAGCAACCGGTTTGGGGTCGAGTTTCGAACGTCGAAGGATACCGTCATTTCAGATCCGGGTGGGAGTCGGGTCACTGCTAAAACCCCTTAGACTGCCACGAACAGGGGTATGGAGCTGCCATAGTGCTTGGTCAAGCCCGGGAGTTCCCCGCAGCTTTTACCGATTTGGCTATCCCTTGCGGTCGTGCCAACGTGATGACTGCCTGCTCGATGATCGCCTTTGCTGGACGCTTGGAACCGCCTTTCAGGGCGAGATCGACGCGAGCGAGCGTCTCCAGCCAACGCTCCAATTCCGTCCGGGTCAGCAGTTTCGTCTGCTCTGCCAGCTCCCGAGCTTTGAACGGAGGTGCTCCCGCGCGTTGTGCGGCTTCAGTGGGATTGCACCCCGAACGGGTGGCCGCTTCGAACCGCACCAGTTGTCGCGTCGACCAAGCCAAAACACCCAGGAGGGGAAGGCCACGATCCTGAGGATCGAAGACGGCATCGACGGCGCGCAAGGCGGCGCCGAGATCCCTGCGCCCAACGGCACCTACCAACTCCCATACGGTGGCTGTCGACAGTTTGGTTAAGTTCGTGTCGACGGCGCGCTCGTCGATCTCTTTGCCGGGGCCGACGTAGAGCACCAAGCGCTCCACCGCGTCGGCGAGCGCCGGTAACTCGGTGCCGGTGACTTCGACGATCAACTCCGCCATGCTGTGGCTGATGGTCGCTCCGCGGTCGCGGACGCGTTGTTCCACCCACTTCGGCAGCGCCGCGCGCGGCAATGGCGCGCAGTTGACCAAAAAATCGCGCTTCTTGCCTTCCGTCACCAAGCGTCGCCGACCGTCGAGTTTGGTCGCGACCAGCAGCAGCAACGTGGTAGTTGACGGTGCTTTGGCGTATTCGAGCAGACGATCGAACGGATCGCTGTCGCTCTTCTTGTCGGTTTCCCAGCGGTCGAGGTGCTTGACGAGAACGAAGCGCTTTTTGCCAAACATCGGCAAGGTGCGCGCTGCAGACAGTACTGAATCGACACCAACTTCACCCGCGACGAAGACGTCCTCGTTCATTGCCGCCATGCCGCCGGCGAGCACCGCTTCACGCAGCACTTGCACGACGCGATCACGCGAATGGGCTTCCTCGCCGACGACGAGCAAAAAGGGTGGCACGTCCGAGGCCGCCGCGCGCTTGATGAGATCCTCTGGGGTCAAGCTGCAGCGCAGTCTGACTGCCCTTTCAGGACAAGCAACATGAAGCGGCGAGCTGAGTGGTGTAGGTCGGGTGAGCGACCAGTTGGCTAGACCTCAATTTCCATCTGCTCGAACAGCAACTCGCCACCGGCGACCAGTTTGCCAGCCGCGTCGCACGTTGGGCAGCGCAGGCTCTTCGAGTGATCCAACGTGACTTCACATTGGGGACAGGCCCAGCGAGCGGGTTCACGCGTGACGTCGAGGTGAGCGGATTCGCAGGCAGTTCCGGTTCGCGCAATCTCGAATGCTGAGGACAGAAGCTCGGCTTCTACGCCGCTGAGCTCGCCGACCCGAATCGAGATGCGACGAATGGCTTTCGCCGAGCGTTGCTTCGCCTCAGCCTCCACGCGTTCGATGAGCGACATCACCAGTGAGTATTCATGCATGGGATCGCGAACACTCTGTCACCGCCGGCCCCGCTCTACAATCGTGAATTGATGACCGTTTTTTTGGGGCTTTGGGCACGCGGCCACGGCAGCGCCGCGTACGCGGGTGGTGGCGGTGCCGCTTCGAGTGGCCTCGTGCGAGCGTCCGTAGTAGAGGGTCGGCCTCGTATGGTCGCCAACCGCACGTTGTCCTTCGAGCCGAACGCTGGCGAGGCCGCGCTGGTGATCGGTAATTTCGACGGAGTGCATCGCGGCCATCGGGCACTCGTTGGAAAGGTCCTCGCTCTAGCAAGTGAGCGAGGTTTGAGACCTTTGGTCATGACGTTCGATCCGCACCCCGCGGTCGCACTCGGCGGCACTCTGCCGCCCGTCTTGACGATATTGGAGCGCAAGGTCGAGCTGCTCTGTGCCATGGCTCCGAACCTCCAGGTGATAGTCCAGCGTTTCGATCGTGAGTTTGCGCAGCTTTCGCCGTTGGAGTTCGTCGAGCGCATTCTAGTCGGCGGTTTCCAAGTGCGGGAGCTTGTCGTGGGCCACAATTTCCGTTTCGGACGCGATCGTGAGGGCAACTTCGAAGAACTCCAAAGGTTCGGTCAGACCTTCGGCTTCTCGGCGCACGCATTTGCGCTGGAGGCAGACACGGCGGGCGTCATCTCCAGCAGTCGAATTCGACGCCTCATCATCGAGGGCGAGCTGGGTGCTGCCAACGCGCTATTGGGGCGACCCCACGCATTGATCGGCACCGTGGTCGCAGGAGATGGGCGCGGTCGCACCCTCGGGTTTCCCACGGCGAATCTCGAAGCTGTCGCGGAGGTTAGACCCCAGCAAGGAGTCTACGCCTGTCGCGTCGAAGCCATCGAAGGCAGTGGGACCACCGACGTCGGGGGGGCAGTTGTCCATCTCGGCCCCCGACCCACGGTCGAGCGCGGCGATTCCATCGAGGTGCACGTCATTGACCGAAATCTCGACTTGTACGGGAAACAACTGCGCGTTTCCGTACTTCAAAAGTTGCGGGGGCTACAGAGGTTCTCTGATTTGGACGGGCTCAAGCGACAAATTGGGCTGGACATAGCCGCGGCCAGGCAGCTCTTCGGGGGAGCGACTGCGTAGCCTTTTCGCTCTGCCAGACAGCTCAAGAAAAGCATTTTTGCCACATCGCGCGGGACGTTTCGAGCAATCGATGTTAGGTCCACGGCCATGCACCCGTTCGTTCGACCTTTCGTCGTAAGTGTCCTGGCACCGATCTTCTGCTGTTGTGTTGGGTGCACGAGTGACGACGATCCAGCGACCTTGCCCTGCGTGGTGCCCGTGGGCGAGTCTCCAGAACGAGGTCCCTCCGATGCCCTGGTGACCATCGTCGAGTTTGCCGACTTCCAGTGCTACTACTGTGGTGTAGCTGAGTCGATCGTTCGCGAAGTGGATGCTGAGCGGCCAGGTCTGCGCTGGGTCTTCAAGCACTTTCCCATTACGTCGATCCATTCTCATGCGCTTCCCGCAGCAATAGCGGCCGAATGCGCCAAAGAACAGGGTCAGTTTTGGCAGATGCATGACCTGCTTTTCGCGAATCAATCGGCGCTCGTTGAGTCGGCACTCGTCAGCTACGCCGAGGAGTTGGGCCTAGACATCGACGCCTGGAACACCTGCCGCGCCTCGGACGAGGCCATCGTGCCAATTCGGGAAGACTACAATCTTGGGTTGGCCATCGGAGTCGTCGGAACGCCGACATTCTTCATCAATGGTTCCGCGCTTCCAGGCGCCTACCCGGTGAGCGACTTCACCGCACTGATTGACGAAGCCGAATCCATTGCCAAGCGCAATGGGACTGCCGCGGTCGACTATTATGCCGAGCTCGAAGGCCGCGGCTGCAACGGAATCTAGCGGTCTTACTTCGGCGTTTACGCTCTTTCAGTGCTCGAGAGTTCAGCCCTTTGCCTCGGGGGCCGTAGCCCCACCGAGGCAATCGATTTGTGACTTGTGCAAAGCGAAGAACGAACGATGCAGCTGCGTCCTGAAGAACAAGACCGGTTCGCGGACATAGGCGCGGTAGCTCTGAATGATCTCTGCCTGGTGGGCGGCGACCTCCTTCTCGAGACATGGAGTGGATGCATTGTCGCCCGCCTTTTCGATCAGGCGCTGGCGCTTGTCCAGTAGATCGAAGTTACGCTGCAGCCAGCGACGCGATTCGTTGGTCTCGCCGTACTTTCCGACGCTTTTCGCAAGGCATTTGAGCTCGGGTTCGTAGCAGGATGCTTCGATCTTGGTCAGCTGCTCGTAGAGTTTTGCCGCCTTCTTCTCGTCGAACGCCCCTTCGGCTTTGGTCAATTCGATCTCCAATTCGGAATTGCGCTGCTTGATTGAGACCTCACATTCGGGATTCTCTGTGACTTGTGCGCACTCGCCGTCGGCGTCGGGGGGTAGCGTTGCCCGGATGTACTTAATCTTCTCGGAGGCCGCGGCAACGCGAGAACGCCAAGCTACGGCCTGTGGAGACACTTCGAGGCTGTTGCGGCGTTGGGTGAGACGAACCACGCGGGCTTCTTCCGCCACCTCTTCCTGGTGCTTGGCGAGACAACGCGTCATCTTTTCCAAGCACCAGACATCGGCCTTGTAGAACTTGGTTGCAGGTTCGGGGGCTCCCTGTTTTGCCAATTCGTCTGCGATACAAATGGCTTCCTCGTCAGAGTCAGGCTTGGCCTTGCATTGAGGCAGCGCATGTGACGAGATTAGCTCATCACGCTGGTCGGTGACCTCGATCCGGCATTCCCCAGTCTTGGTCTCGCAGAACTGTCGATCCTCCGGTTTGGCAG
The DNA here is from genome assembly GCA_964454965.1 of uncultured Polyangiaceae bacterium. GTDB lineage: Bacteria > Myxococcota_A > Polyangia > Polyangiales > Polyangiaceae > FEN-1139. The sequence goes on from CAYVXY010000017.1 coordinate 139,591, forward strand.
CCTCCCACTGGGCTCGGATCTTGTCGCGCTGAGCCACCGTTTCGTTGAATTGCCTGACTGCCTCGGGGTTGCGGATCGGGGCAACCTCTCGGGTCGCGGCGCAAGCGGCCAGAATCGAGCAGGCTAGGAGAGTAAGGGATCGGAACATCGGCTACCTCGATTGACGGTGAGACAGGTCCAACCAACAAACGGCAGATTCGTCCGCCGACTATAGCTATTTGTTAGCTATTCGGATCGACATGTCAAGGTAGGCATTGTGCCGCACTTGATCGATGCATTGTGCGATGGTGGGGCCGTTCGTCGCAGGTCGCTCGACAGCGCGACGCTTCGGCGCTAGGCGCTTGTCGACCGAATGGCCCTCAGCTTTTTCCTCTAGTTTGAAGATGTCCGATAGCGCAAGCAAACAAGGCTGGCTTTGGTGGGTTGCATCGGGGTGCGTAACGGTGTCGGCGATTATCCTCGGTTGTTCTACGTTGGACGGGCGTGACCGGGGCTATTCGGAGCAAATGCATCCCACGGCGGCTCCCAGGGACTCGTCTGGTCCTGCGATTGCCAGCTCGAAAGAGCAATTCGCGCTGCCGCTGATGACGAAGGCGGCGCATCAGCCTGCAGTTGAAAAGCCCTCCAACGAACCTGCTTCCGACCAAGACGAAACGCACCAATTGCTTGAGTCGTCGACCTCGCCTTCATCACTCGACAGTGCAATTGGGGTTGAACGGAGTTACCTACTGCCGTTCAGCGACATCGGTACACATGGCAAGGCTCTGGCGACAAGGTACGCCAGCCTGCAGCCCGCGGCTTGTCGAGCCGAAGTGCATCGGCGTCACATTGCAGCAGTGCCGGCCGCGGGCTTGGCGTTGGGTATTGCGACTCCGATGCGTCTCGTTGGTCCACTCGGAAACGTTCGAATCGTCGCGCCGGGGCCGAAGAGCGTACATGGGAAGATGGATTGCCGCTTGGTGTTGCTGCTGGACGAAGTGTCGGCATTGCTTTCCGAGCAGGGAGTGGCGGTCGTGTACGTGGATGGCTTCTATCGTCCCAAGGCGCATCTTGCGGGCAAGAAGTCACCCAGCCAGCATGCCTTTGGGCTCGCGATAGACATTCACGGATTCGGAACCAAGGACGGACGCAGTCTGCTAGTCGAACGGGATTTCGCCGGCAGGGTTGGGTCGCCGGTATGCGGGGAGGGAGCGTTCTTCGAGACAGAGTCAAAAGAGAGTATCGAACTGCGCAATATTGTGTGCGCGCTGGCTCGAGCGCGAGCCTTTCACTACCTGCTGACACCCAACTACGATACCGCACATAGTAATCACCTGCATGGTGACATCAAGCGGGGCGGCAAGGAACACGTTCTACGTTAGCGAAAGACCAGACCCAACGTGGCAGACGGTCGCAGGTGTTGCGCTTCGGTGAGCACTTGCGTCGTGCCATCGACGTTCAGAGTGTGTTGGATAGGCTTTGGAGTAACTTCGAGGGCAATCAAGAGGCGAAATGTCACGTCGCCGGACAACTCAGCCAACCAGACGCCTCCAGGCGAAAGCACGAGTGGAGTGTCGATACGTGGGGTGGAGTGCTGGTAGTTGCCCGACGCCAAGCTCTCCGAAGGCGTGGCGCGAACGACGTCGACACCGGCTGCCAAGTTTGCACCGAGCCAAAGTCGGGGCGCGTGACTCATCGGCAAGAGGCATTCCGCGCGCAGTCGCAAGGCCCAAGCCGATATTGTTACCCCTCCAAACTTGGTCTCGAAGGATCTGGGGAGCTCGTATCCGACGGCAAGCTCAAGGCGACTGAGGTGGGTCCAAGCTGTGCGAGTTGCAGCGATAGCAACCGAAGGGCCCATAACCCAAGGGACTTCGATCGAGTAGCGACGGATCCCGTAGCCCGCTGCAACCTCGGCTGCGTACTTCGCTGTTTCAGGTGGGGCTCGAACCGTTGGCACCTCGGTCGTACTGACGGAAGAAAGAGAGACTTCAGGACTCCTCACGGCGAGCGCCTGTTGAGCTTCCTTTCGATTCATGCCCGCGGCAGCGTCGCTGGCGAGTGCGGAAACCGATAGCTCGACGATTTGTGCGACGGTCTCCGCATCGAAGGAACCGAATTCATGTTTGAGCTCGAGTTCTCGCAACATGAACCTGTCGTGGACTGGATCGACGAAGTAGAGCCGTGCCGTGTTTTGATCATTTAGGTCAATCCAGCAGCGAATGGTTCGGCCGCGGGGCAGTTGCTTCTGCACGCGCATGATGCGAAGGAGTTCTCCTGGATGGAAGCTGTCCGCGCGGGACCACCTGAGCGTTGCTGTGCCAAGCCGGCGGGTGCCAAGCGCCTCCATCAACGACAAGAGCGCGGCTTCAGATCCCACGACATGGAACTCGACGGACACTGATTCCGCTCGTGGACCTGCACCGGCAGCACTCGGGCTGGGCCATGCCTCGTCAGCAACTGCGCGCAGCACGAACAGCAACGTTAACGCGAGAGCGCAACCACACCCAACGGTACTGCAAGCGGTTCGGCTGCTCATGCCACTGACTTCGACACGACGGCTCTACTTTGCGACAGCGAGTCGCCGATTGGCGTGTGTCACGTAGGGACTCTTGGGATACTCGGCCAATAGCCGGTGCCAGGTTCCTCGTTCTTGGTCGGCGAGGCCGAGCTGAGCAAGCGTCCGGCCCTTGCCGTACAAGGCTTCTGCTGTCAGCGCGGCGCCGGCGCCAGCCGCCAGGTAACGGTTGAATTGCTCGAGCGCGAGCGTTGTCTGGCCTTGTTCGAGCAATAGCGTGCCAAGTGCCACGAGTGAAAGACCTGCCTCTCGGGACCCCGAGTACTCACGTTGCAGGCGACGGAACAGGCGAATTGCTTCCTTGGTGTCGCCGTTGCGACGCGCCAAGTTCGCCTTCTGCAGCAGCTGTTCCGCCGAGAGGGGGGCTACGGTTGTCCAGGAGGCAACTCGCGTTAGCGACGCGGCAGTCATGGGGGCAGCGGGACTGGTCGACTCGGCCGCCGATGCTTGTGTCAGGCTGGTCGCGGTAGGCTCGGGCGTTGTCGCGTGTGTCAGGCTGGTTGCGGTAGGCTTGGGTGTTTCAGCGACCAATGCAGGTTGGGTGCGCTGAACTCGTTGGGCGACGACTTCGGCCGAAGCTAAGGCGCCATCAGCAGGCGGCGGACGATTCTGGTGCAGCCCGCTCACCGCAATGGTCGTTGCAGCCGCGGCCATGGTCGTCGCCGTGGCTGCCAACAACCATCGAGAACCGGACGGCTTGACGAGTCGTCGTGGCTTGTCCACCCAGTGTTGTGACACCAGCATCATCCGTTCGAGTTGTTGGCCATCTGCGCTGTCGATCGTAATCCCGGCGTCGAAATCATGGCCAAATAGCTGAGTCAGTCGACAAGACTCGCAGGCCCTGACATGGGCATCGAGGGCCAACTGTTCGTTACTCGACAACCTAGTACGACGGGCGAGCTGAACCAACTCATTGCGGCAATCGTCCCTGTTCATTCGGCCCCCGCGAGAATATCGGCAATCGTCCCACTTTCGGCCAGTTTGCGGCGTAGCGCCTGCTTTCCGAGGCGCAGTCGACTCCACACGGTGTTTTCTCGCGCCGAGCAGGCCGCAGCGATCTCGTCGACAGTCATGCCGAGAACGAAATGCAGAGCCAGCGCTTCGGCCGTCGGTGGCGGTAGTTCGTCGAGAAGTTGCAGCAGTACGTCGCGGCGCCGTTTGGCGAAGAGTACGCTTTGTGGCGTCGCGCGTTCCGTTGCGGGATCCAACTGTGCCGCCGCGCTATTGACGTGCTTGAGTCGAGTAGCGAAGCGTCGTCTAGCGGCAAGAGCCGTGAGCATAGCCACACGGTGAGCGAAGGTCATGACACTGCTGTCGCCGCGAAAACCAGACAAGGCATCCAGTAGAGCTATCACCGAGTCCTGGACGACGTCGTCTACATCAGGATGATGCGGACCCAAGACCTTACGCACGGTGGCGAGCAGAGCCGGTCCAACATGCATCAGCAACGTGCGCACGGCCGCTTTCGAACCGGCCGAAGCCTCTCGAGCGACGAGCAGCAGCTCATCGTGTCGTTGGGGCACCGCCTGCGCCGGCTCCGCCGAGGGATCAGTCGAAAGAGGGGAAGACAGGCGGCGGTCCATGCGCTCAACTTACGTTGGGAGCCAGATGACTGTTGGTCAAGTAGACTTCGGGCGTTACATATTTCCGAAAAGATTGGTGAAGAACGTGGAGTGGCTTGCCGCGCGAGCTGCTACTTTAGGTTTCGAGTTGTCCAACCTTGCTAGGCAGAGACGTGAAGGTTTGATTGGGCTTGTCCTCGTGGCGACGAGCGCGGCTTGCGCTCCGCAGTCCTCGTTGCTCGGAAGCCTGACGACCATTGGCGGGGGGGCTGCCGGCGCGTCCGGCCAGTGGAACAGTGCCGCGGGAAGCGCTGGCGCGCCTGCGGTGAGTCCAGTGGCAAAGGGCGGTTCCGGGGTAGCGCTCGACGCGTTCGGAACACCGAGAGCGATTCCGGCATTGGCGACTGCTGGGATGGTAACGACCGATCCGACCGTCACCGGAGATGGCCTCGAGATGTACATGATGTCGACGCGCAGCGGCAGCAAAGACCTGTGGGTGTCGAAACGCGCGAACGTCAGTGTGGAATGGCCAGAGCCTACGCCCGTCACAGAACTCAACATGGCCGGTGTCGTTGTCGAATCGAATTGCAGGGTTTCTCCCGACGGTCTATCGCTTTGGTTCTTTTCCGATCGGGATCGCGTCAAGGGAACGCTGTGGGAGGCTCAGCGCGCGACGACTTGGGCGGTCTGGGCTGACCCGACAGTGATACCCGGGCTTTGCGCCACGGGTGCCAGTGACATATCTGTGGCATTGGACGAGCCACGACTGATAGCCGTGTTTTCGTCGCTTCGGAGTGGCACAGAGAAATACGACCTGTTCGAGGCGCGGCGTGGCTCGTCCTCCGTCACGTTCGAGGCGCCAGCACTGATTGCGGTGCTCAACAGCGAGGAAGACGACTACGACCCATACCTCAGTTCAGACGGTCTGTTGCTGCTGTTCCATTCCAATCGCTTGGGCAACGACGACATCTTCTGGGCGAGGCGCTTCAATCTCGATAGTGCCTTCAGTGCACCCTTGCCGCTGGCCGAGGTCAATTCCGCGGCGGCCGACATGGCTCCGTCCATGGCCGCGGATCAGAGCGCAATCTGGTTTGCGTCCACCCGCGATGGTGACGAACAGATCTATGTAGCTACAGTTGCCCGAAAATAGTGCAATAGGGCCAAAATTGGGCAAGCCGCACACCTTGCGGTCTGCGCCACTTTTTCACATCTGAGGTGAGCGTTCGGTGCCAGACTAGCAATGGCATGTGCGCGGAGTAAGGTCGGCTCGTACATTGACAGGAGTCCACTCGGCAGGGACGCTTGGCTCTGATGACCACGTTGTCGACTCGCAAAAAGAGCACCAAGCCTGCATTCGCGTCGTCGCTGGTTGCGCTCATCATGCTCGCTGCCTGTGGATTCGATGGCAGTGGGACGGGGAACTCGATCGACGTGAACGGGTCTCTGGAAACGGGGGGCGCGCCGATCAACGGCACCGGTACCTCTGCAACCACGCTGGGTGGCGCGAGTGCCGATGGCGTTGGCGCTTCTTCGAGCGGGACCACTGTGACTAGTAGCGGTGGCGCAGGAGGCGTATCGACGGGCGGCACATCAGTACAGGGCGGGGAAACGTTGGGACTAGGCGGAGTAACGGATGCGAATGGTGGCCGTGCTTTCGGTGGAACAAGCGCGACAATCGACGGGACCACGGGCGCGCTCCCGTGTGTATTGGGTACGGTGGAAGCCAGTGCCTGCGTGGTTGGAGCGGACACCAGCTGTGTTTTGGTCGAGGGTAACGCCTCACGGCTCTGCGTGTGTCCTGCCTCGGGATCTTGGACATGCACAGCGGCTCCGACGTCCGGAATTGGTGGAAGCGCAAGCACTGGCGGCGCACCATCGGCTGGGGGCAGTCTTGGACAAGGTGGCAGCAGTGTGACGGGAGGCAGCGGTGCTACCGACACTGGGGGCGTGAGCGCGACCGGAGGCAGCGGTGCTACCGACACCGGGGGCGTAAGCGCGACCGGAGGCAGCGGTGCTGCCGACACTGGGGGCGTAAGCGCGACCGGAGGCAGCAGTGCTGCCGACACTGGGGGCGTAAGCGCGACCGGAGGCAGCAGTGCTGCCGACACTGGGGGCGTAAGCGCGGCCGGTGGAGCGAGTTCGAATCGGGGAGGTACCAGCGGCACCGGTGGCGCGACTGCCGAGGCGGTTTGCGACGTCGGCGTTTTTACGAACAGCGCCTGCAAATACGGACAGGACACGACCTGTTCGCGGCTCAATTCGGCTTCGGGCTTTCCACGGACCTGCGTCTGTCAGTCGACGAATGCCTGGCTCTGCACGAGCGTCAGTTCTACGGGCACTGGTGGATCGAGCTCCGGCACTGGCGGCGCAAGTAGGGGCAACGTTCTTGGCGGCTGATGCCCCAACGAACCGGGCGCTTGCGAATGCCGAGCCGACGTCTCGGTGACGCGCAGCTAGCCGGCTACACTGCCGGGCTACGCTAGCGACCCTGGTACAGTCTTACTACATCCCATCCTGTCGAGCGTTGTCTCGGGACGCTCGTGGTACGCTCCGGCGGTTCGAACCGTTGGAGCTAGTTACTTGTCGGATATGGATCGAAGACTGCCCGTCAATGGGCTTTGCTGCAAGGGATGCGGCCGTTTCTTGGAACTGCCCGTTGACCTGACTGCTGTTTACATCAAATGCTCCAGTTGCGACGTCGACAACGTGCTTCCGCCGGAGCTCATTCAGGCACGCCAGCGCCATTACGATTTGCAGCTACTCGCTGTCGAGCGGGCGAGGCAGGTCGAACGACAACGGTTGATGCAGCAACGAGTGGTGAATGCCAAACGAGCGGCTTCACGTCGGACTACCGTCACTCTAGTAGTCGTCATTGGGGCGTTTCTATTGTTGCCAGTGCTGGGCATTGGCAGTCTGTTCGCGCTTGGAATTGTCTTTGGAAAGAAGGCCATGCATTCGATAGAGGAGGCGCAGGATCCTAAGCGCAATGGCAAGCCGGCAATCGTGGGTGAGATACGGTCAAAGCAAGCTCAAGGTTGCCAGCGCGTGATGATTGCACCCGAAAGCCACTTTGGCGGTGGCGGCACACTTCGGCTGACCTTGGACGAAAATGGCCCATGCATTCATCTCCTGGGTGCGACCACTGCAGAGTCTGCCCAGCTTTCCATCGCGCAAACGAGCCAACATCCGCTTCGTGGCACACTTCCGGTCTTGGCACCGACCTTCGACTATCGCCTTTGTCCCACCGTTAGCGCTGGCTACGAGTTCTCGGTTCGGAGCAGCACCAATGCGCCATTTACCATCGCGGCCATTGCCTGCCCGCGCACCGTGGCAGACGGACTGGTTCGGTCGTCCGAGGGCGATCCGATTACGACGGGACTGACTGAACTGCGTGATTGGGCTGACGAGTTCCGCACCAAGGGCTGCCTCCCCATGATTGCGGAACCTGCCGTAGGGAAGGGCCCACAGGTCATCGACGTGGAATCGACCAAGGGTGGACCCTGCTTCAACCTGCTCGCAGTGAGTCACTTCGCAGACGCGTCACTGGCGGTGAAGCTCACATCCCCTACCGGCAAGTCGATGGCGGAGCTGGCCCCAGCCACGCGGGTGCATCTCGAGTATTGCCCCAGTATGACCGGTCGACATCAGGTCGACATCACGCCCTCAACCGAGGATCACTACGCAACGGCGTCTTTCGATTGTCCGCGACCGACACACGGGTTGGCGTCAAGTCATACGCCGCCGCTCGTTCGGTGACTCAGGCTGGTTCGAACGCTAATTCGACGTCAACCGATAGACCTCGGTGCCAGCAAGCAGGAAGCATCCGACGCCGTAGTCATCGAAATTCGCCAAGGTCGTGGCGGCAAGTGGTGTGGGGCCCGTGCAGGGGCGATCACCGGTATTCTGCACGTAGCCCAGCAGTCCGTTGGATTGGAGCGCCTTCGTTGCCAGCCCGCTCCACGCACCAACGAGGGCGGGGCCAAAGGTCGCTGCGTCGAGGTGTCCATTGCGTATACCCCAGGCCAGACCATAGGCAAACAGGGCTGTGCCACTGGTTTCCGGCCCGTCTTGGTTTGGGACACCGATCGTTGCGCAGTGGGTTGGATCGACGAGACTCTCGGTCCAGAAACCGTCGCTGCGCTGGATGGGCAGTAGGGCTTGAGCCATGGCCTTGAAGTCCGAGATGTACTGAGGGCGGTGACTGTCGGTGGTCGGCAGTTCGTCGAGGACGCGAACCAGCGCAGCTATGACCCAACCGTTGCCGCGCGACCAATAGAGATTTCTGCCGTTGGGTGCCACGATATACGCGTCTGTGCCGGTGGCTGGCATGGAGTTGTTCAGCGAGCTGGTCATGACTTGCTTCGTGCCGCCGCCCGGCGTGTAGTGATAGTCTCGCCACCAAAGACCCTCCGCCGTATTGAAAAGCCCGCCACCCTGCGTATTGCGCGAATAGGCGTAGAGCGACCACATCGCGTCGAAGTATCTGGTGTCACCTAGGGTCTTGCCGAGCTTCGCGAACACGGGCATCGCCATCTGGATCGCATCGATCCAGGTCCAAACATTGATCGTGTTCTTGGCGATCATGTCGTCGATGTTCGCCTTGATGATGGCAATGCGTTGCGATTGGGGATCGATCCGGTATAGGTCGATGTACGTCTGGCCACAAGCTTGGTTGTCCGCATTGTTCGTCAGCGTTGTCGCGGTCATGTAGGTCATCGCATAGGGGTGCGCCGGTGTTGACGCCCAAGTCACGGCATAGTCGTAGTACGTGGTCTTCTTGGCCAGATCGGGCTCGACTGAATAGAGGCCCATCAGCCCCTCGTAGTAGATGGCGCGCGTCCACAGATTGCTCGGGCGCGTCTTGTCCGTCTCGATGTCTTTGGTGGGGTCGGGCCAACGCCCGACAAAGTAGCTGTTGGCCCGTTGCATAGCCTCGAGAACGCTCGACGCCGTTGGAAGCCCCTGCAGGGGAGAAGTTCCAACTGCGCCGGCCGTTGCACTCGAGGTTCCACCCGTGGCTGCGCTGCCAACGCCAGCACCACCAGTACTCGAGCCGGTACCAACACCGCCCGCACCAAGACCGCCCGCTACAGTACTTGTCGTTCCGGCGTGGGCAACACCACCGGTTGAGGTTCCGCCGTTGGCAGTCCCTCCACTGGGGGCCGCCCCGTTGGGAGTCCCGCCGTTGGCGCTTCCAGTAATGGCAGCCCCGCCGTTGGTGGCTCCGCCGCCAACAAGCCCTCCCGTGGCAGCACTGGTGTTCGCTCCACCACCATTGGAGCTACTGACGCCTCCAGAGTTCCGACTCTGGCCAGCGATCCCCGAGCCGCCATTGCCAACCCAGATGGCGCCGCCAGCACCGGTTGACGAGGCGACGGTTCCGCCGGCGCCGGCTCTGGTGTTCGAACTTCCTCCGGTGCTGGCGTTCGGGGAGCCACTGGGCTCTGGATCCCCCGAATTGCAGGCACCCAGCGGCTGGCCGAGTCCCATCACGACGAGCAGCGGTAGGAGCTTCGATGCCCGAAGGCGGCGGTTGAGCGTCATGTACTTTCCTGCAGCGGCACGGAGGCGCTGAGTCAATCTAAGCGTAACACAACCATAGTTGCGGTAGCGGGGCAGATTGCATCACGAAGGCTCGTGAAATGCAGATCTCGGGCACAAGCTGTAGCCGAACTTCCTCGCGCTGCCGGGCGAGCCAACGGCGTACAGGGTCTCAGTTTGTGCGCAGGACCCGTCTCGATGGCGAGCGGGCGCGAGGACCAACTACCCCGAGCCTGCGGCCAAGCTCTCGAGTTCATGGAGCTTGGCCCTCGCTTCGGCTTTGCGGAACTCGGGCGAGTCCTTGGCAATTGCCTCCCAGGTGCCGCCCAGGCGCAAGCACTCCTGCATGTAGAGGTCTTCCATCCCGACCGTGGCAGGGTTGTAGAAGCGCTCGACCAATTGGAGTTCTTGCCCGTCGCGTTTGGTGATAGCGATGCAAGTGGCTAACACCAATCGATCAGCGAACTGCTCGGAGCAGGGCTTGCGTATCTCGGTTCCGAACTTGGTCAGCTGGGCGCGAAGTTCAGGCGCGTCCTTGGTCGCCCAATCGAGAGCAACCCCATGGGGTTGCTCGACACGGACTGTGAAATCGATGCAGTCGTCGAGCGCGTCGTGCTTCATGTTGGCGACGCTATAGGTCTTGACGAAGACGCTTCCGGTCGGCGCGAGCGGCGTCGCTGCAGCCTTGGTGGGCGCCTCGCCCTGGACCATGGACTGTCGAGTTTGTGTGGCCTGCGGATTGCTGCAGCTGCAGGCTCCAAAGACTCCAACGCCAAGTACACCGAACATCGCCACTCGCACCAGATCTCTCAAAACCATACCGATGATACGGCGGAAAAGCTGGTCCGGATAACGCCTTGCGCTCAAAGCTCCAATTGCTGGGGCTTGAACCGCGGTGTCCCCGCCACAACGCGTGTGTGGGCAGTCTGCTCCGCGCAACGCGGATGTCGTTGCCTGTTGTCAGGGGTGGGATGGCCCCCTGCGCGCGGGGGGGCCCAATCCGCGCGGTTGTCCTTCTGAAGTCCATGTCGACTCAGGCAGGCAGGTGTGGTTAGAGGGTCTGCATTGCCGAGGCAAAGCGTTCCAATGCACCTTCGACCACCCAGTCCGGCACGGCATAGGACAGGCGGAACCAGCCCGGGTAGCCAAATCCCTGGCCAGGCACGGCCAAAATTCGGTGTTCCTTCAAATGGGCAACGAACAGCACGTCATCAGAATTGGGCGCCTTGCAGAAGAGATAGAAGGCCCCATCTGGCTCGCAGAACTCAATGCCGGCAGCGCGCAACCCCTGTGTCAGAACGTTTCGGCGCCATTCGTACGGGGCAATGTCGATGGTGATCTGCTCCAGGGAAGCAACGGCGCGCTGCATCAGCGCTGGGGCATTGACAAAACCCAGAGTGCGATTGCACATGATGAGTCCAGCCAAGAGATCTTGGACTTGGTCGCACGTCGGCGCCACGGCAATGTAGCCAATGCGTTCGCCAGCAAGGCTGAGGCTCTTGGAGAAGGAGTTGACCACGATCGTGTCACTGTAGTGACACGCGACGGGCGGCGTAACCTTGCCGCCATAAACCAGATCCCGGTAAGGCTCGTCCACCAGCAAGGTCACGCGCCGCCCAGACTTTGCAGCGTGGGCCGAAAGGACAGCACCGAGAGCCTGGATGCTAGCTTCGGGGTAGAGCTTTCCGGTTGGGTTGTTTGGGGAATTGATGATGACGGCGGCCGTCTTGGGGCCGAGCGCCGCCGCGATGTTTTCGGTAGAGAGCCCGAAGTCGGCGCTCGGATCGACGACGCGCAACACCCCGCCGTGATTGCCCACGTAGGCGCCATACTCAACGAAATAGGGTCGAACTACCAACACATCGTCGCCAGGATCCAAGATGGTCTTCAGAACCACGTTGAGTCCACCGGCGGCACCGACACACATCACGACGTGTTCGGCGGCAATGTCGATCCGATGCTCCCGCGCGACTTTGCGTGCCATGGCAGCACGCGTTTCGGGGTAGCCAGCATTGAGCATGTAGCCGTGCGTCCCTGGCTGCTTGTCCTGTGCCAACTCGAGCATCTTCTTCAGAAACTGAAGCGGAGGTTCCAGATCGGGATTGCCGAGACTAAAATCGAATACTTCTCGCTCACCGTAGAGTGCCTTAAGCCGCAAGCCCTCCTCGAACATCTTGCGGATCCAGGAAGAGGCGCCAATGGACTGTTTGACGGCGTTCGCGATGGGCATGGTGCAGAACGATACCCCGGCGAGCCCCAAGGACAAGGACGGGAAGTGACGTTTCGCGCGTCATCGGCCATGTGACCATCGGGGCAGTAGAGCGAGCAATCGCGGCGGCTGGGGCGTTTTCGTTGTGGTAGAAGGTCTGCATGACGCGTCCGCGAGCGATTCTTGCTTGGAGCAGCGGGAAAGACTGTGCGTGGGCACTTCACGTGCTTCAACAGCAGCAAGGGGTCGAGGTCGTCGGGTTACTGACTACCATCAACGAGCATTTCGATCGGGTGGCCATGCACGCAGTCCGATCGGAGCTCTTGCGAGCGCAGGCAACGGCAGTGGGGCTGCCGTTGCAATGCGTGCCCATTCCTTGGCCCTGCAGCAACGAAGCCTACGAGGCCGCCATGGCGACGGCGGTGGCCCGGCTGAGGCAAGACGGGATCTCGGTCATGGCGTTCGGGGACCTGTTCCTGGAGGACATTAGAGAGTACCGCGAGCAGAAGCTCGAGGGAACCGGGATACGACCCGTCTTTCCGCTCTGGGGAAGCTCCACTTCGACATTGGCACGACAGATGCTCGAAGGCGGCCTGAAAGCAAGATTGACCTGTATCGATCCGAAGCAGCTTTCTGCCGGATTTGCCGGTCGCGAGTTCGACAGCGAGTTGCTAAGTGAGCTACCGGAAAATGTCGACCCCTGCGGCGAACGCGGTGAATTTCACAGCTTTGCCTATGATGGCCCGATGTTTCGACAAGCGGTTCCAATTCGAACGGGTGAAATCGTCGAGAGAGACGGCTTCGTGTTTGCGGATCTGCTGTTGAATGAGCTGCTAAATGAGGGGTCTCTCGAACAGTGTGGTTGCGGGCAGAGGGGCTGAGGCTCGAAGCCTAGAGGCGAATCGTATTGAGCATGCGCGTCTCGAGCTTCGTGCGAAGTTCCGCATAGACTAGCGGGTTTCGGCTCGAGAGGATTTGCAGCGCCGCGAGAACGGCATTGGACGGTTCCAACACCGTCATGACGGGAACGTTGCTCGGCGCACGCAGCGAAGACCAAACGTCTTCTGGAAACTCTTTGGCATTGGCAGGCACCGTAATAACGGGTGCGGTTGACATTGCCGAGAGTGTGGGACCAGCTCCATTGCTTCTTCCAATGTAGGCAACCACGACTGAATCGGGGACTTCGTGCAGCAACTCCTGGAGTTGCAGGGCCGCAAGGATGGGCTCCTTGTGGGCCGAACAGGTTACTGGCAGCATGAGATGAGCGAGTCTCCCGAGCGCCGCGGCGAACGGGTCCAGGTTGTCGTTTTCCGAGCCGCGCCACACGATGATGCGCTGATGCGGCAGGCGAAATCGGCTCGTGATCTCGGCGACGCGTTGGTAGGTTGCGGCCACGTCGTCGAGCGAACCTCCATCCCGATACAACTGCTTGTCGATGTAGCGGTCGTTCTCGACGACACGCCAGGAGTCATTGTCGATGACATCGGCGAGCAAGAGACGGCCCTTGGTGTCCACGCCGAATTCGACCTTGTAGTCAACGAGCTTCTGGCCTTCGAGCTGCCACGCCTTCTCGAGCACGAGAAAGGCGCGACGCGCGATTCTGCGCATCTCGTCGAACCGCTTCCATTCGTCGTTCTCGGCAAAGACCTCGGCTGCCGATAGGGTGAGGAATGGCTCAGTGAGCGGGGTTGCGGGATGGAACAGCTGGATCTGTTGACTTTCCTCAACGTACGTCATGAGGGGATCGTCGCAGGTGAGTTCGTGCTGCTTCCAGCGCCGACCTTTGGTCTTGAGGTAGAACTCGACGAGGAGTTGACTAAAGAGTTGGCCCTTAGAAAGGTGCGGATTGCGCTTGAGAAATGAGCCATGTGCTGCGCGTCGGACGACCACCTCATACGGTAGCATTCGACACTTGGGGGCGACGAACGAGATTGCCCCAGACTGCTCGGCGAATGCGACCGGGATGTCGCAGGCGATAAGCAACCGGAAGACATTGCAAGTAGTCTTGGTCGCGAGCTGACCCTTACTTGCGATCACGTCGTGCTTGGCTCCGTCCCCGGCGGTGATGTCGTCTTTCGAGACGACCACCACGAGGTCGGCATGCTCGGCGCTTTGATGAACCCACTTGGTTTTACCTTCAGTCAAGAGTTGCCCAAGGGCATTTCCCGTCGTTGGTTTGGACTCACATGCATCCATGATAGGCTTTCCGTTTCCTTGGTTGGGTCAGAGTGGGCGCGGAGCAGACTTTCCGACGGTCGTGAATCGGGTTTCGACGCACCGTTCGAGAGAAGGCCGCCCTTAGCGTTGGCGGTGAGGTTCGTCAAAGTCACGCGACTGCATCGAGAAAAAACGAAGCAATAGGGTCATGGGCCGGCGCAGCATGCTAGGCGTCGCGCGCAGACATCGGGCCTGATTTCTGCGAAGTAGGTACATGATCCGTTCCTCAATTTCGGGGGAAGCCACCAAGTGACAGCCAACCATCGCGGACGTGCATGCCCAGCCTGCGGACGAGCCCGGCAATCAAGGCGACGTCTCTGGACGTCGGATCCAGTCGCGCGTTAGCACTGCTGAAGCAGAAAATTCCCGCAGTGATCGGACTGCGGGTGGCTATTGCCGCTAGTATGCTCCGTCCCTCCAGCCGCACTCATTGTAGGTCTGTCACGGCAAAGAGTACCGTGTCACTCGACGCGCGCGACCAGTCAACCGATTCTGAATGCAGGCAAAGCAGCCCCAATCCTCGGGCATTTTGATCCAAACGAGCGCCGGAAGGTGGATGCAAGAGCCGCCAAGGAGACACATACATCCGAGCGTCGCTCGACGATAGTGCGCTGAGTGGATTCCCTTCCCGTCGGAATCGTTGTATTTGACTAGATATTGCCCAATGGTTGGCAGCGAGTTGTTGGCCGTCGACAGCCGCTTTCAGACACTGCCTCGCCGGAGATGCTGCCGTGACGCCCAGACAATTGCTTCGCATCGTCGTACCCCTCTTGAGCGCATGCATTGGTTCGTCCGCATTTGCCGCGGCCAAGGACGCTGCGACCCTAAAGAAGATCGATGAGGCGCTCAAGGTGCATTATCCGGCGGCCAAGTACGACAAGGCGGAGAAGGTACTGCGAGCCGCCATCCAGGCCTGCGGTGCTAAGTTTTGCAGTGGCGAAGTGCTTGCCAAGGGCCACGTTGCCCTTGGTGTCGTTCGCGGCAAGGCCAGCAACGATCTCGCGGGTGCTCGCAAGGCGTTCGAGGCTGCTAAGAGGGCGGATCCGCACGCCGATCTCGACGCGAAGCTCGCTGAACCTGCGGTGCGCGCTGAGTTCTACAAGGCCATGGGGCGACCGCTGCCGCCGGATCTGGCCAAGACTTACGGCAGTGGTGCTCCAGTTGGCAATCTGCATTGTACCCCTGCCACCGACTACGAGATCCAAACCGCGCAACCCATTGCCGTCGTGTGCGACCCGCTCGAGGGCGTCTCTCGCGCGGAACTCCACTACCGCCTCTCGGGTGACTCCGACTACACTGCAGTATTGATGTCGGTTCAAGATGGCACATTGCGCGCCAACATCCCCTGTGAGCCCCTGACGAAGCCCGGAAAACTCAATGTGTACATCGTTGCGCAAGACTTCAACAAAGAGAAGATCGACAATTTTGGTAGCGTCAGTTCTCCCGCGCAATATAGGATCGTCAGTAGCACCAAGGAGCCAGTGCCAAGTTACCCTGGGCAAGCTCCGCCGAAGCGTTGTGACGAGCTGTTGGTAGGCGTTGGCTCGCAAGGGGAGTCCTGTACCTCAGCGCAGCCATGCAAGTTTGGTCTCTACTGTGCAGAGGGGATCTGTCAGAAGGCGCCTGCTTGTGAAACGGATTCAGATTGCGAAAGCGTGCATTGCAACAACGGCTACTGCGACATGAAGCAGGAACAGGAAACCCCGGATGTAGAAACCAAGCCGAATAAGTGGATGGTAGGCTTGCATGGTGGCCTCGACCTGTGGTTGGCTTCGACTTGGAGCAAGGTGTGCGGCGACGCTAGCCTTCGTGCGGGCGACTTCGCTTGCTACAATCGAGGCTCAGACAGCCTCGACCGCGGCACGACCGGGACGACCAACAGAATCCCAATGACGGATGGGAACGCCGCGGGCGCTATCGACCCCGGGTTCCGTATGGCAACGGTGCGCGCCCTGGCATCGGTCGACTACGTCCTGAAGACATACTTGAGCGTCGGCGTCCGAGTTGGCTGGGCGTTCAATGGCGGCCCCCGAGCGATCCATTACAGCGACACAGGCTACCCTTCCCTGAAGAGTAGGTTTATCCCGGTTCATGCTGAGGCCCGAGGAACGCTTTGGCTCCGGTCGCTGGGCAAACCAGGCCTACACCCCTACGTGCATCTGTCTGCAGGGATGGCAGAAGTGGACGCTAGTACCCCGATCAAGGCCAAACTTGGCGGCAATACTCGACTGCTCGATGCCTGGCGCAAGATGGGGCCAGCCTTTGTTGGCGGTGGCTTTGGCGCACTCCACAACATCAACAAGACTTTCGGCGTCCAGCTGAACGTCAACGCGATGTTCATGCTGCCAAAGACAGGGCTTGTACTCGAACCGTCCTTGGGCGGAGTGGTTGGGTTCTGAGTCGCTACCGAGCAACCACGGATAATGAAATCTCTAACGATTCTTCCGGTCTGGGCGCCGGCTACTTTGGCTTGTGCGTCGCGAGCGACGACTCTGGTCGCAGGCACGGCGTCCGGCGTGCACTCGTGTTACCTGCAATAGGAACGCAACAAGCCACGCACTTGTTGGCCTGACTCGGTGAGCTCTGCGTCGGTCCACTTGCCAGCCGCATTGGCGTGCGGTTGCAGGACAGAGATGGTCTCGCCCGCCTTGTCGGACACGGAGTAGTTGAGCCAACTTACCCGATTCTTCTCCATGAAATCGATCCAAGCATTCCACTCGGAATAGTTGTTCTTGCCCTGACCCGAGGCCTGTGCGCCGCTGGACTCCGTGACAAAGACGGGGATCCCGGCGTTGATGGCCGACTGGGTGGCGTCGCGAAGCTCCTGGCGGTGAGTACTGGCGTAGAAGTGCACCGAGTACATAACGTTGACTTGCCCCTTGAGAGGATCGGCTGCAACCAAGTCAATGCGCTGATCCCACTCAGGGCAACCAACGATTACCAAGTTGTCCGGATCGTGCTGGCGTATTGCCCCGATCACTGCAGTCGCGTATTCTTTCACCTGCGGCCACGTCTCATCCTGCTCCGGTTCGTTGAATACCTCGTAGATGACGTGTGGCTGATGGCCGTACTTCTGGGCCACCTCCGCAAAGAAGGCGACGGCCTCTTCCTGGTGCAGGTCATGGGCGTGCCAATCGATGATGACGTAGATTCCGGCCTCGATGGCTGCATCGACGACGGCCGTGATGTGCTGCTTCGATGCTGCTGGATTGGACAGGTAAGCCCCGTTCGGTTCGATCCCCATGGCTGGACGTACGACGTCCACGCACCAATCGTCCCGAAGCCATCGAACGACGTCCGCGTTGTAGTATTGGGGCCACCAATTGTCCCAGCCAAACGCCTGCCCGTGAAGCGCGACAGGTTGACCGCCCGCGTCTACCAGTTGCGCTCCCCGAACACCAAGCTGCCCGTAGCGAGCCGCGGGCGTGGTTCCTGGTGCAGGGGCGGTCCCACGACTCTTGGCCGGCAAGAGCCCTGTCGTTGCAGGCCCACTCGGCTTGGCAGTCGTTGCAGCCTGGCTACTGTTGGTTGCCTTCAGCCGAAGGCAACCGGTGGCGAGCGCGACGCCAACGAGGACGACGCCAAGCAAAATGGGTGACCGTAGCATAATGTCCCTGACTTAAACGTTTTAGTTTGACCTGTCAAGGCACGATTTGGTGTTGGGTTTGGCCAGTGAGGAGGGCTGTTTCGCCATCCCACTGCCTCGCCGACTGGGGGAAACATCCGCGGTACACGGAATCTCGCCTAGGCCAACTTGATTCGTCGCCCGGAGGCAGAATGGCCAGGTGATTTGGCGTGATCGGTTCTTCGGATCCACCCCATGTATCGATCGTTGATGGATCCCCGTAGCTGGCCCGCAAGATGGCCAGTGGGTTGGTGCGTGCGGAGACGCGCTCGAGGCGTGGTTGAAAGAATCGCTGGAACATCAGCAGCGAGAAAGGTTTCGTTTTCCATGAAGCTCATCACAGCGGCAGTAGATTTGGCAATTCTGCTTTTCGGCGTGCTTGCTCTGCCCGGGTGTGACAACGGCACGTCGGGAACCCTTGCCGGCGCTGGCGGAACGAATGCAACAGGCGGCGCAGGTAGCGTTATTTCCCAGGGCGGCACCTCGAACAGCGGCGGCGGTTCGAGTCAGTCCTCCGACGGCCTGACCCTGGACAGCACCGGCAGGGTAGACAAAGCATCGAATAGTTTCAACATCCAGGGGTCCTGGTACTGGTATGCAGACTACTCCGACGGTCACGCCGGCTTGACCAAACTTCCTGACGTAAAAGACAACACGCCGCCCTTCATGGAGGGCAAGGGCATGTGCATCGTCGGCACCACGCCAGGAGGCGCGAGTGACAACTACGTGACCTGGGGTGCTGGCATAGGTCTGAACCTCAACCAGGGCACCGAAGAAGACGGCGGTACTGCACCGCAGAAACTGAATCCCTATCCGAAGTGCTTCACAGTCACTCTTTCCGCGGATTCGAGCTCACCAGGCGGCATACTTGGCAAGCTGCTCGAGGCGAATCCTATGCCGGGCACTACCGCGGACGCCACAGTGCCCCAGGAGGCACCCAGTATCACGCTCAAAGCTGGCCAAAGCACGGATGTTTGCGTCAACAACGTGACTTCCCCCAGCTGGTGCACTGCTGCCAGTCACAAGCCAGGCGACTGCGCTGATCCAAAGAACCTCGAGAGCGGCATTGCCGGGATCCAGATCCAGGCTCTTGCAGGTGGTTCGGGTGGCAACATCAATGTCTGCGTCGTGTCGATCGTTCCCAAGAATTGAATCGGCGCCGGGAGCGCCGATAGGTGCGCCGAATCATTGCTCTCAAAGGCGAAGTGAAGTGCGCCGAGCCGGTCCTACCCGAGAAAGCACTTCACTTCTCATCCTGCGTCATCGTAACCAGTCCTTTGATTAGGTTTCGCAGGGTGGGTGGCATCGAGGGTCGCTTTTGCGCATAGGCATCACGCAGCGGCAATTCTCGAAGACTATCCTCAAGAAGCTTGTCGGCCTCGCTTCTGACTGTACCGTCCCGGATGGCAGTCAAGCTGGCGCCAAGTACGTCGAGATCATTGGGGCGTGTAACAAGACGCTTCTTGTCCACCTCGATGATGTCGATTATTTCGTCGAGTGTCATTACGAACTTACCTTGACGGTAGTCGGAGCTCTCGTCTGCGCCCAGTACGCCGAGCCCTTCGATAGCACCATCGGTATTGCCGTCCTGGCGAGAAACGCAAACAACGTAACCATCTATGATTGGCATAGCCCCACCAGCCCATCACTGCTCGAGCTGGCCGTCAATGGGCAGCCTCTTACTGTCCGACCGACTCGATTGGGACAACGGCCTCGGTGAGGGGAAAGAGGTGGGGCTGTCTCAGCTCAGGCGTGCGCAAATTGTGGCGCGTATTGTGGACCTTCGGGCACATCCGCTGACATTGTATTGCGCATTCTCCCGAATCGAAGTCGCGATTAAAGTCAGCCAAGCTCGGGTTAGCCGAACTCGCTCGACCGCCGCAGGCCGAACGTGACGATCCATGCCATGAGCCAGTCGCCGGATCCAGTTCCTGCGCCTTACGGGGTTGAACTGCGGAGCATCGGCATACGTTGGCGCCTAGAGAAATTGGCGTGAATGTCATCGGAATCGGGGCCCGTGCCAGTTCGTCCAGTGTCTCCTTCAGGTCGCTTGCCGGGATTCCGTCAAGCGCCGTCACCCACTGAATGTCGAGATGTTCGGCAATATTGCCCTCCATCCCTCCACTTGGCCGTTGGGGTTCACACCTTGTCCGACGATGACTCTCCCGTCGACCGAAACGGCTCGTGCAACGCCAAGCGTCCATCCTGCAGGAACGGTCACCTCTTCCCGGAGCAAGGCGTCCTCGATGGACAAGACTTTTCCATTGACCCATACGACGGCGCGAGTGCGAACGTCGTCTGTGCCACGTCCAACGGCCACGTAGCGGCTCAAACTCGCGTCACCGTTGATTCCGTATGCTGCGCCTTGCACCGTGCCTCCTTCGAGGTCCGGCAAATATGCGCCGCTGGTTGAACTCCACAGCACTCCCCTCAGGATGGTTTCAGGGTAGAACGTAGCGCTGCCGACCACCAACGTGCCGTCCGATGAGACTCCATTCGCTTGGGTGCTGCAATACGGGGAACAACCTGCGACACAGGAGGGGTTTGGAAGCGTTACTTCTGTGTCATTGATGTAGGCACTGTCGCAATTGGTGCCTCTCTTCTTCCATAGAGTGCCTACGATGCTGACGGGAGCTAGCGAACTGACCGCAGACAGGTGTGCCGGTGGAAATGAGCCCGTGCCTCCATGAGTGTAGTAACCAAGTGGAATTGCAGTAGCACACACGCCGGCATTGAAGAGGGACGCTCCGCCGACGATGAACTCATCGTCATTGACATCGTTTGCCGAAGTAGGCCAATAGGCGGGCGCCATTGTCGACGGATCGTTATCGCAGGCGACGGCACCGTTCAGCACAGGAGACCAAACCCCTTCGCGCCAAATGGCTGCCGTGGCTTTGCCAGAGTAGGTCGCAGATCCGACAACCAGCTTTCCGTTGGGGCTCACCGCCATTGCGTAACTGTCCGTACCTTCGAGTCCCACCAAATCGCCCGCTGGAGTCCAGCGAATTGCCCGGTCTCCGCCCTCGTCGCTTCCCCGACCAACCACGACATTCCCATCTGCGCTCACGTCGTTGGCAGCGCTGGAATAGGCGCCGCCTGGGAGGTCGCCGATGCCATGAAATACGCCGCGTTCGTGGTTTATGAATTGAAGCACGGTCGGCGACAATTGCGCATAGCGAGTATCCAGGGATGTCGAGCGAAGCGTGACTTGATAGCTGACATCACCGTCAGCCTCCCAATCCCCGACGCCGGTCACTGTAACTCGTTGACGTACCGTCCATGCGTCTTTGGTGAATGTCAGAGCCGCCCTGTCCACCGTCCCTTCAGTGGTATCGCTCGAAGCGATTGATACGCTGACATCTGAGGAAGGCGTGGCTGTCAGCTCGATATCCAAAATCACCGATCGTTCGTGTTCGTCCGTTGCAAATGGGGCAATTCCTGTGACATTCAGAGCAGGTACCGATGACTGTCCTGCTGCCCCCGCGGTCGTCGCGGCAGTTGTTGCAGTGCCCGCGCTTCCGCCGGTCGACAACGACGATGACGAAGAGCTGTCGCCACCCGTTGTTGGCAGTATTGAACTTGGTATGCCTCCTACACTCCCACCATGAGTCATGTCGACTTGGGTGGCAACGTTTCCGTTGCCACCATCAGCGCCGCTCGAATAGGTCTCGGGTGCCGACGCCCCAACACTTTCTTGTGCTTTGACATCGAGTCCACCGATCGACGTGCTCACGAATCCCGATCCGGCGTCGAGGCCCATACTGCTAGGGCGGTTGCCGCCAGAACCATCACCGAACCTGGAACCACCCAAGCTGAAGTTCGCGCCATCTTCCCCGCCAGCGGACTTGTTCCCGATGCCACTCGAGAGGATCTGGTCCACGGATGCAGTGCCACCAGAAGCGCCAGAAACAGCCAAAGCACCCCCGACGGATCCAGTCTGGCCTCCAGGCGCTTCCCCAATCGCACCGCCGGTGCCAAGTGCTGGCGAAACGCAGCCATGCTCCTTGCTTTTGGCATCCTCTACGCATGTGTCACCTATCGGGCAATCACGATTCGTTTTGCACGGAGGACTGCAATGCTGATTAATACAGCGGAATCCCGAAGTGCAATCCGAATTGAGCACGCAAACCTCGGGGGTGGGAATGCCCTTGGTGATTTCGAACAGGTCATTGCAGCCACCGAGAAGCATGGCACCCATCAACAGGGTACTTGCATCACCTTGGCGGTGTTTTGCTCGCCGACACATCAGAACCTCCTCTCGACGTTCACGAAACCTTGCTGATGCTCAATGCTGATATCCAGTCCGACATGAGTTGGTTGTTCTCGTGCTGGGCGCACCCGACCCCATATGAAAAGGACGGCTCCGGTCGCCAACATGGCCAAACCAGGCGCCGCAAACCCCGTGGCTACGCTGCCTCGAGCAACGGCCTCATCGCGTAGGATGAGACCGCGAGGCCCGCAGTAGTCACCTGTGCAATCTGTCTCTGATTCCTTCTTTCTGCTTAGAGCTCCCCAGAGAAAGTAGGCCGATGCTCCCAAAGCAGCTAGCCCGCCCGCACCACTCGCGAGTCCAGTCCACTCGTACACACCCCACGGTCGCTCATAACCGCCAAGAGGCGGAGGTTGCCTGAGTTGCAGTACTGGCACGGAGATCGCAATCCTGTCGCTATTGTCTCCCAGGTGAAATGTCTGATGCCAAGCGTCACGACCCGGAGCTTCCGCAAGGACTTGATGCGTCCCTCCGTCAACCGGATGCTCGCCATTCCAAGTAGCCCTGGTCATGGGCAACCCGTCTAGCGAGATCTTCAGGCCGGGAATGCTGGCGACTTCGACGGGAACGCTCATTGAGACAAATGAACAGAGCGCCTTTTCGGCATTCGCCGCGGACTCAATCGGTTTGAGCTCATTTTGGGCATCCCGTGCCAAGTTTTCTGCCAACCTGCGATCATCGTCGTCAGTTTTGTGCTCGGTATTAAGCGCCCGAATGCTCGCCCGCAGCGGACTAGCGTATTGCTCATATAGTCCCCATGCCGTCGCGTGCTTTCCCGCGTCCCTGTAGCACTGTGCCACGCGCATTAGCCTGGATTTCTCCGGCGACCTTTTGTAGCCCTCGAGGAACTTTGGGCATATCGATGCCCAGTCACAACCCTTTCTCATCTTCCCATTCGTATGGCAAGCCCGTGCCAGGGCCTGGGCTTCGTCCCAGAACGACCTGGCCGACAATGCACTAGCTTCCTGTCCCAAAGCGGTCCCGGGCACCGCAGGTCCAGATAGGAGAGCCAGAACGAAAAATGGACGGCAACTCGATGGGACATTGGGCATTTGACAGTTCTCGTCAGCTCTCGTCAGTTCGTCTACGTTGTAGTCGCCACTACCTCTGACCGCGTCATCCGAAGTCCCCTCAAATATCCTATTAGGAAAGCGACTTGGTAAGTGCAGGCGAGCAGCAGCACAGCCTCTGGAATCCAGGAGCGACTCCCGACGGCAAGCACACCAAGTGAAACAAGTGGAACGCAATGGAGAATCAAGGTCGGTAGTGCCGACGCCAAGTCGAGGCGCAACTCGGGTATCAGTGGCAGAACATCTCTCATCGGAAGGCCCGCACGCGAAGCAGACCCCCGTAGCCATGCCGCTGGTCGTTGTGACGCGTCGGATTTGAGCGACATTTCAATGAGCACTAGACAGATGAGGAATGGCGCCGCATCGAAAAATAGCTTTGGATTGAGTGGGATACCAACAATCGGCAAAGTGATCATGCTCGGTCTCGATTGCCTCTCGAGAATGCCTGCGCGCCTTGCCGAGACCTCGGGGAACTTGGCCCGATCGAGTTGGCACTGCCGTTGGA
Organism: uncultured Polyangiaceae bacterium; assembly: GCA_964454965.1. Classification (GTDB taxonomy): domain Bacteria; phylum Myxococcota_A; class Polyangia; order Polyangiales; family Polyangiaceae; genus FEN-1139. The sequence continues at coordinate 163,147 of CAYVXY010000017.1, forward strand.
GCGCCGCCAGCCCTCCCTGAGCCTTGACGGTGTTACCCCTCGCTTCATACAATGTCTTGACATAGGCTTCTCTCTTGGTATCGACCGTCTCTGCGGAGGGCGTATCTTTGCCAGGATGACGCACAGCATTGTGGGGTCTCTGCGAGACGCTATCTCGCAGGGAAGTCATTTGCGAAACGAGCGCATCTCTTCTGGTCTCGACGGAGACAACGCGAGCACCTGCTGAGCGAACCCTCTCCTTCAAGACAAGTTGCTCGGGGCTGTGAAGGAGGCTGTCTTCGGGCCGTCTGGACTCGGGCGGGCGATAGTTCAAGAACTCGTGCCTGGCAGCTGCCAGTTCGTTCTGTGCATCTTTCAATTCCTTCTCTGTGTCGTCCAACGTCTGCTGGGCGACCCGAAGCTCGTCCTCACCCCTCTTGAAAGTGTCGTCGATGTGCCTCGCGACGGCACTTGCCTGTAGCTGCTTTGTCTCGAGTCGCTTGGCTTGCTCGAGCCTGACCTCGCAAGTTGCTACCTCCCGCTGAGCCGCAATCTCACGTTCCTGTGCTTCAGTGACCTCCTGCAGTGCTTTGGGTTCACTGAGATCACACTGCTCCAAGGCGCCTCTGTTGGTCACGAAGCTCTTCTCTGCCTGCTCCGTTTCGAGAGCCAGAGCGGCGACTTCCTTTGCATGCGCAACGGCCGCAAGTGACACATAAACCGAAACGGTTATCGCCGCAAGGCGACTGTTTCGCAGTTGATTGCCTAGCGCAGCCATTCCCGCAAGTGCTTGCTTGACGTCCTCACGCTGGAGAAACTCTCGAATGGCGTTGTTGCCAGACACGACCGCCTGTGAACCAGTGGCGAGTGCTTCGTTCATACCGTCCCTTCGGATGTCCAGTGCATGGGACCTGTTCCTCGCAGCGCATGATACCACTGTTAGTCGGTTTGGTAACCTCCCAGTCAGCTACTGGTCGAAGCGTGAGTCAATTCGGAGGACGATTGGTCTAAGGAATTGACCGGGCATCAGGGTTAGTTGCGCGTGTGCTGGGCGCTAGTTGTCAAGTGGGTCCACCTGCCCGTTCCCGCACCATCGATCGTGTATTGCGTGGGCAAGCGCAGCAACACCAACACTTTACATTTGGATGTCGACAGAAGCCCAAGACTGGAGCCGTGCATTAGTGCTGCGCGATTCGTCCGATGTGCCTGGAAGCTGCCATTACCGATCGGATGCGGTCAGGCCGTGAGCCCAAACTGCTCAAGGCCCCAATGGGTTGTGACACTCGACACGTATTACAACGTTTACGTCCGGGCACGAAATGCGCTGCGCTCCCCCTGAGTGGAATCCTGCGCGCAATTCGCTGATTCCACATCAGGGGGCTGAGGCGAGCGCTAGTGAGGGAGCTAACGAAGGGGGCGTGCTCGGACGCGGCGCGGAGGCAGGATGGTCAATGCAATACCTGGGCCGAACCGAAATGGCGGAATCCACTTCAATTGAAGACGGCTCAATGATCTGCGGTCTGAGCGGTAGCGACGCGAGACCGAAGCGCCCATTGAACGGATGGATCAGCCAATCCGGCGTTACCAGGCGAGTGTGTCTCAGAAGCTCACCGAGCGTTCGCGCAGCAATGGACTGAGCAACCCGTCCGGAGCAGAACGGCGCGCCTGCGTCCACTCAGAGCAACTGCCGAGCAATGGTCATCGCCTCATGCTTCCTCCATTTCCCAAAGAAGCCCAACAGCCATGCCGCACTGGACGCACTTTGTGGATTCTGGCCAATCCCGGTAGCAGTGACAGCATGTGACGAGTTGCTCAGTCTTTACTCGTTCTTGCGGCTGTGGCGCGTACTCGGTGTCGGGCAGCACCGTCCGATGAGTCTATTGCCGTGGTCGTGTGCCATTTAGGTTCATCGCCAAAGAAATTTGGGATTAGGGGCGATTGCGCAACCCAACAGGCCCAGGCTCACCCTGGGTCGACGCGCGGTTGGCCAGACCATTCCCCTAGTTTGCTTGTGTCACTGATGGTTCAACAATGGCGTAGCTAACGAACGCAAAAGCGCTGCCGTCGGGTGACCAGCACGGAACATTGAGCGTCCCTTGGCCGCCGAATAGTTCGATCAGAACCTCGGGGTGTGTCTCTGGTAGCGTGATCAGCCGAATGGCGACTTGCTTGTTCGGCGGATGCCCCTTGACCAAACTGTCGTAGGATAGAAAGATGAGATGCTTTCCATCGGGAGATGGGTGGGGAAACCAATCACCATAGGCGGCGTCGAGGGTGATTTGCGTTTGTTCCGATCCATCCGGGCGCATGCGGTAGATGTGCATGTTACCGCTGCGATCGGAGTTGAAGTAGATGTATTGTCCGTCTGGAGAGTAGTCGGGACCGTCATCGAGACCCGGTCCAGAGGTCAACCGAGATTCCGTCCCACCGTCGATAGCGATGCTGTAGATGTCGTACTGGCCACCGCGCTCCGCACAGTACGCCAAATTCCGACCAGCTGGAGACCAGCCGTGCCAATACGAGGGGCCGCGCGGTGTCACTTGGCGCGGGACGCCACCTGTTGCCGGTAAGACATAAATGATGGATGGCCCGCGTGTTTCGTCACTGATAGCGATCCAGCTCCCATCGGGTGAATACCCATGGTCGTTATTGCAGTGAGTGGCAAATCCGCTGTCGACGAGCAGCGGGATACCGCCAGCAACCGGTATCGAGTACAGCCGGCCGCCTCGGTTAAAGAGCAGGCTTTGGCCGTCGCGCGACCAGTTGGGCGCCTCGAAATGCTCGCTTGCACGATACACAACCCTTCGCGTGCGCGAACCAAGATCAAAGACTTCCAACGTGCTTTCGACAAGAGGTGGGTTGGTCATTGGAACGTCGCGGGCTTGCCAGATCGTGCGAGCCGCCGCTATCGGCGGTCCGTAGCACATTCAGTGGACCAACCTTCGCGATTCAGCAGGCTGCGCCGATTTGCTGCGGGTGCGAAATGCTTGCCTGCAAAGGAGTACTACTTTCCTCAAAATGATGTGCACGCTTGGAACCTGAATTCGCCTCACACCGGCGCGTAGTGGAGCTGCTCGTGGGCCTTGGGATCATCCCGAGTGGCGGACGGTGGTGATTCGGCAATTGGCGTCGACAAGAACTTCGACCAGGAGCAAGGCAACCTGGGTCTCGCAAGGTTGCTTGAGCGGGGGCAACTTGTCGTGGTGCGGGAACGCGGGCCTTGGCGGGCGCAGCCATGCAGCGCAGCCTGGCGTTTGGTACCAGTAGAATTGCGGGCTCGGGTGGAGCCATGCGTTGCCAGAGATATGCCAGTGTACTTGTTGGCCGACCTGATGATTGCGCCGCTGCGGACTCTCACAATTTGCAATGATTATAGACATTTGCGCACTGCAGTGGGCTAAATTTCAGGTCCATTCAGCTTTGGCCGTCCGGAGTGCAAAGGTCCGGCGCTCCGTGGCCACTTTTCGCTCCCCTCGTTCGTCGCGCCTTTGCCTGATAAAGAACGGACAGTGGACGGCAGAGTATTCTTTGGTCGCGACTTGCTGGCAAAGCCCACCTGATCAACCGGTCCCCTGGAGATCCGCAGTGCATCAACATCGCCATCCCTGCTTCACTCTTCTCGGAACAGCGTGGCTGATCCTTGTCTGTTCGATGCCAGCTCTTGCGGCTAGCCCCACCAACGATGCCGCTCGCGCTGCAGCTCGCGCGGCTGGCTACGAGGGTATTCGCGCCTATGAAAGTGGTAGATTCACCGTCGCGGTCGACAAGCTCGATCGCGCCTTCGGAGTGGTGAAGGTCCCAACCCTTGGACTATGGTACGCAAGGGCCTTGGTGAAAACCGGCAAGCTCGTTGAAGCTTCGGAACGATATGGAGAAGTCATTCGTCTCGAAATCACCGAAGGCAAGGTCAAGGAGCAGAAGCAGGCCCAGGCGGAAGCAGCCGAGGAGCTTGAAGCCTTGAAGCCAAAGATCCCAGCGTTGACCATTACCGTCGTCGATGCTGCCGACGACAGTGAGGTCTTGCTCGACGGAAGTCCGATACCGAGCAAGCTCTTTGGGCTGGCTACACCAGCCAATCCCGGCGTGCACCGCATCCAAGCCAAGCAGGGCGCGCAATTGGTCGAGCAGGTGGTGACCTTGAGCGAGAGCGAGAGCAAGTCCGTCGAACTGAGGTTGAATCCCGCTGGTGCTGGGGCGACCAAGCTTGGTACTGCTGGACCTGTTCGGGAACATCCAGCCGCGACATCCGGAGCCGCTTCCAAGACGGCTCCGGTGCCGGAGGAACCAAGGGGTAGGACGCAGAAGACCATCGGTTGGATTAGTCTGGGTTTGGGCGGTGCGGCTACGGTTGCAGGTGTCGTGACGGGACTCATGGCAAAGTCCAAGCGCGATCAGCTCGACAACAGTGGCAGCTGTCGCGGGACGAACTGTCTGCCAGTGGTAGATGACATGCGTTCAAGCTACAATCACTTGCGTTCGGCAGCCACCGTGAGTTTTATCGTGGGTGCGGTGGGGATCGGAGCCGGCACTACGTTGTTGCTCACGACGCCCAAACCAAAAGAAGCTGCAGTCGCCGCTTGGCTGGGAATTGGCTCGGTTGGACTCACGGGGAGGTTCTAATGGCACGCTTGAAGCAACACCGAGGCGTGCGCAGTATCGGCGCGTTTGCCGTCTCTACGGCGCTCGCGGCTTGCGTGATGCCAAGCTACGATCGCGTTGAGTCCTTTGGCGATGCGGCCACGGGCGCGGCGGGCGGCAGTTCCACTGGGTCTGCGAGTGGGAATTCCGGCGGAGCCATCAGCAGCAGTCACGCTGGCACTGGCAACAACGCTACATTGAGTGGCGGCTTGAGTGGGAGCGCGACCATCGCTGGCGGCAGCGGAGGCATCGTTGGCGGTGTTTCAGGCTCAGCCGCGCTCGGTGGCTCGACCCTTGGCGCAGCGGGCGGGCAAACGGCGCAACCCATGGGCGGTGAAGCTGGCTCGAGTGCGCTTGGGGGAGGCAACGGCGGAACTGCAGTGAGCAATGGGGGCACATTGTCGACGCTCGGTGGGGCAATGACAATCGGTGGAACCACGAACAACCTGAGCGGGGGCAGCGCTGGCGCCTCGAATGGTGGAGCAGGTGGTGCGTCAACAGGCGGTAAAGCTACAGGTGGGAATGCCCAGGGCGGAATAGCCAGCAATGGCGGAAGCTCGACGACGGGAGGCGCCGCGACCGGTGGTGTAG
>CAYVXY010000017.1:168454-250314 GCA_964454965.1 uncultured Polyangiaceae bacterium
CAACCGGTGGTGTAGCAACCGGTGGTGTAGCAACCGGTGGTGTAGCAACCGGTGGTGTAGCAACCGGTGGCGCCGCAACCGGTGGCGCCGCAACCGGTGGTGCGCCGCCCGTTGCCGTCCAATGCAACAATCTTTCCATGGCCGTGGGTACGACCGGCAAGGCAAAGCCTTCGGGTGCCGTGGGTGGACTCAGAGTGCTTGATTGGGCGGGGTTTAGCGGCGCCGTCTCGTTCACGTTCGATGACGGCAACACGTCGCAGATCTCCAACTACGCGGCGCTCAATGCCACAGGTGCTCACGCGACCTTCTTCCTCGTCACCAGCTGGTCCAATGCCTCGAACGCCATCTGGCAGACTGCCATCAACAACGGTCACGAGATCGGCAACCACACCAATACCCACAACAGCTCCGCATCGATTGCTGATTTGCAGACAGCCGAGAATTTCATAAAATCGACATTTGGTTCAACGGCATACACGATGGCAGCTCCGAATGGCGATAGTTCCTGGGTGTCGGTAGCGCCGCAACTTCTGTTTCTCAATCGCGGCGTTTCCAACGGGTTGGTTGGACCAAGAGACAGTACCAACGCGTTCAATTTGCCTGCATATATCCCGATTTCAGGTGCGAGCTCAAGCGCGATGGATGTCGAGGTCAATGCCGCTAAGACCGCAAACAAGTGGAAGATCTTCTGTGTTCACGGCTTCACTGGCGGCAGCGACAGCGCGTACAACCCGATTCTCATTGCGTCCATGACGGCCACGATGTCGAACGCAGTGACGAACGGATTGTGGGCCGAGAACTTGATGAATGTAGGTGCCTATTGGCTCGGGCAGAAGGCCATCTCGGCTTCCGCCACGACGAGCGCGACCTGGACCCTGCCGAGCCATTTCCCACCGAACATGTGCGTGCGCATCACGACCAGCGGCGGTACGGTGAAGCAAAATGGTGTCGAGATCCCTTGGGATAGTCACGGCTACTACCAGATTGCCCTCGACGCGCTGGCTGTCACCGTAGAGTAGTCATTTCCAGCTCTGAACGTACATCGGTTCGTGGGAGAACCTGCAGTAAATTGTGATTCCGAGCATTGCGCTGAACCTCGGCTTGGGCCCAAGCGGCTAGGCGGATGCGATGGACTCCTCAGCGGGTTGTCGATGGCCAATTGCTCGCGCGTCCTGGACACGAACTTCAGGCTTGCTGAACTGTCTTTGCAGCGTCGTGGTTGGTCGGCAGCAAGGCCTTGAAAGGTACGGACGTGGTGGCACTCGCGCAGAATCCTATTGTCGCTCCAGAGGTCCGCGTGGGCGCGAGGCTCGCCACTGGAGTTCCTGTGCGAAATCAAAGCGCTCAAGCCCCAGTCACCCATCAGGTGAGCCGCCACCTGTCATCGTCCCAGACCTTATTGGTTCGGGGTATGCCGGGAACACCGCCGATTCCAACCAAAAATCGCCGCTTTATGTGTGGGTAGCGCAGGATCGGCAACGCCATTGGCCGCTCGGAGCATTCTCGATACCTCCGGTTGACTTGACCCGGTCGGCTGGTAAAGTACCGGGCTCGGGTGCGAGCGTGTCATTTTTGATATCATATCGAAAATGGGTGTTTTGGAGTCGTCCCTGGAATGCGTGATATCTCTGTTATGTTTGCCGGGCTGTGACGGAATTCGAGATGGCGGGTGTGCGGAGACGTTCAGTGCATCGGTTAGGAGTAAGCTATGCGAGCCACGCGATCAGTTGTGCTTTGCTTGATTGGAGTTCTGGGCGGGCAGCTCACGGGCTGTTCTTCATCACACGATGACAACGCCGACGACAATCCGACGGGTGGGGTTGGAGTAACTGGTGGCGCGACCTCGACTGGCTCCAATGCGACGGTAGGTGGCACCGGAGGTGAGAGCGCCGCTAGCAGCGTGGCCGGCTCCAGAGACATAGCTGCTATTGCCGGCTCCTCGGCGATGGGCGGGAACGATGCTGCAGGCGGCAACTCGACGGACAGTGGCGGGAGTTCAAGCCCTAGTGAAGGTGGAAATGCAGGCTCGGGCGGGCTTCCGAGCAACGGCGGTAGCACCAATTTTGCCGGCGTTCCCAGCACCGGTGCGGTTCCGTCTACCGCTGGGATGCCAAGTGCTGGTGGTGCTACGACCTCCGGGGGGAGCACAAGCACAGGTGGGGTTCCGACAGCTGGTGGGACCCCAAGTACTGGAGGGGCCCCAACCACTGGTGGGACAACACCAAGCACCGCAGGGGCTCCGACCGCTGGCGGGACGCCAAGCACCGCAGGGGCTCCGACCGCTGGCGGGACGCCAGGCGCGGGCGGGACTTCGAGTACAGGCGGGATGCCAGGCGCGGGCGGGACTTCGAGTACAGGCGGCACCAGCGCAGTGGTTGTGTGCCCACCGAGCGCTGGGATCCTCTGTACTGCGAGCGGTTCGCCGGAAATGGATTCCGACTGTGATGGCATTCACGACAGCATCGAGATTGGCCCGAATCTGTCTGCCCCACTCGACACGGACGGTGATGGCTCGCCCAACTACTTGGACTTGGACTCCGACGGTGATTCAATTACCGATTTGGTTGAGGTGGGCGAGAAGTGCCTGTCGCCTCGGGATACTGATGGCGACGGGATCCCGGACTTTCGTGATGTCGATTCAGATGGCAATGGCATTCTCGATCGCAACGAATCGCGAGCGGACGCGGATGGCGATGGTCGAGTTGACTACGCCGATATCGACGACGACGGTGACTTGATTCTAGACAAGGACGAGATCGGCGCTGATCCAGCGCATCCCCGCGATACGGACGGCGATGGAAAGCCCGATTTCGTCGACATCGACTCGGACGGTGACACCATCTCCGACTACGACGAGTCGAACGGTGATACGGACCACGACGGCCTGCCAAACCACCGCGATCTCGATGCCGATGCCGATGGCGTCTCCGACCGCATCGAGGCTGGTGATAGTAACGCCAACACGCTTCCGCGCGATACGGACGGTGATGGCGTTCCTGATTTCCGTGACTTGGACAGTGACAACGATGGCTTGCTCGACGTGGTCGAAGACAAGGACGGCGACGGCATCACGGATCCGGGCGAGACTAGCTTAACCAAGGCAGACACGGACGGTGATGGGGCAAGCGACCTGGTAGAATCGATAGCTGGCACTGATCCGCTCAATCCTTCGGACAATCCCGCGGTGCACGGTGACTTCTTCTTCACCGAACCATACTTCGATACGCCCAGCCCGACCAAAGGGACGCTTGATTTTGCTACGCGAGTCTCGAAGGCAGATGTCTTCTTTCTCATCGATACGACAGGCTCGATGGGCGGTACACTCGATGGCCTGAAGTCCGCGTTGAGCACCACGATTATTCCCTCACTTGCCGCCAGGATCGCGTCCGTTGGCGTTGGGATCGGCAACTATCGTGATTTCCCGACGAGCCCCTTTGGCAGTTCGGGTGACTGGCCCTTCCATCTGGATCATCGCATCATGACCGTTTCCACGGCCGTGGGCATCGCTTCTGTCCAGGCGGCACTGAGTGCAGTGTCCCTTGGCGGTGGCAATGACGGACCCGAATCGGCTTGGGAGGCATTGCACCAAGTGGCTACGGGGTTGGGCAACGCGACGGGTGGCATGACGGTGCCGGCATTCAATGCCGCCACCGCGTACCCGTCCACACCGGTTGCTGGCGAGACGCTGGGCACAATCCCGGGCGTTGGTTTCCGCACGGGCGCTTTGCCTGTCGTTGTCTACCTTACCGACGCTCCGGGGCACAACTCGGACACGGCCGGGGTGTCGTCATCGACCAGCTATACTTCACCGATCGTTTCCCCTCGCAGTACCCAAGTCATCACCGAACTCAAGTCCATGTCGGCGCGCGTGATCGGTGTCGCCACTTCTTCCACCGCCGAGACGCGAACCGATCAACTAGCGGCCGTCAACGCTACCGGTGCCATCGTTCCGCCCACGGCCTGGGGTACTGGCACCGCGCGACCGACGGGATGTAATGCCACCCAATGCTGTACAGGTCTGTCCGGCGCAGGCGAGTCACCCAGCAGTGCGGGCACCTGTCCGCTGTCGTTCCTGGTAAACTCGAGCGGTTCTGGTCTCGGCACAGCAGTTGTTGCCGCGATCGAGGCACTGACTTCCTTTGGGACCATGGACATCAGCGCCAAACCCGTCGACGACACGAGTGATTCCGTGGATGCCGTGGCGGCGTTCGTGCAGCGCGTGGTAGCGAACCCTGCTGCGGGTGCCCCCTGTGATTCCGGGCTGACTGCCGTCGACCGTGACGGCGACGGCTCGCTTGACACTTTCGTCAAGGTTCAGTCGGGCAAACGCGTCTGCTTCGACGTTATACCGAAGTCGAATTCGACCGTTTTGCCCACGTCCGCCCCACAGACATTCAAGGCCCTGATCAGTGTCATCGGTGATGGCGTCACCGTGCTGGACACGCGCGACGTCTACTTCCTCGTTCCGGCCCACACAGGCGTCTTCTGATCCCAGAGATGCCACTACCTGTCTCCTGCGGCAGGTTCATTCAGCCAGTCGTCGAAGTCGGATTCGGGTCTGGCCGGCTTACGCGCAGGTGATCGAGCGCCGATTCTCGGTCTGCGACCCGTAACAGGACTGATTCCCGGTCTACGCCCTGTAGCAAGGGACACTCAATCAATTCCACCGGGATTGCATTGCGCCGGTTCTTTCGACCGGCTGAACCTCGCTGAAGTGCTCTCGCAGCAACAACTTTACGCGGGCCCTTTTCGAATTCGCTCCGGCCGAAGTCCTTGCCGACGCCAATGGCAGAATTACCAACATCGTGACGCTGGTCCAGCAGCACGGCCGCAGTCACAGGGGCCGTGTCGTCTGCTGGCGATGCTGTCTGAGAAGTGTGGGGAAGCTCACACCCCCTTGTCATTTGGGCGCGGGTGCGGCGGTTGCCGCACCCGTCTAGACGAGCTAGGCTGCCGCGGTTCTATTTCTGGTCACAGAGGAGCACACAGTTATGAGTCGAGTAACGTTTCCCGTTGCGCTGCTGCTTGTCGGGATTGCTACCTCAGGTTGCGGCGCCATGGACACACAGGACGGCGAAAGCTACGCCTCCACGAGCCAGGCGATTGCCGGTCAACAAACCTACTTGTACTTCAACTGCAACGCAACTGGATGGGACGCAAACGCACGGACTCGTCTCGTGCAAGCGACGTCTCCGGGGGTTTGGACCATTACCTACGACGTCGCCCAGGCCTGGATGACAACAGGTTGGGATACTTGCACCCTCGTCGAGACCAACAAGCTTGATGGTTGGGGTACCCAGCAGCACTTCTACGACAAGAGCGGCAGTCAACAGCTCACAGTGCCCGCATTAGCCCCGGGGAATGGACAATACATCTTGGCTCGCCCTGGTCTGGACTATCATTTCAATGTAAAGTACCCGGCGCTCGGCAAGTATAGATTGACCGTCAACTGGAAGGACAAGACCTTTTCGATCGCTCGCGCTGACGTGACCCATCCCAAAGGTTGGCTCTGGCCCGTTGCCGGGCAGGACGGCAAGGAATGGGTTATCAACAACTACGTCGATCTCGACAATTCCCCTGCCATCGAGGACTATCGAGGCGGGGCGAAGAGCTATGATGGTCATCTTGGAACTGACATTGATATCACGTCATTCCGCGAGATGGACCTAGGCATGCCGGTTGTGGCCGCCAGCGCGGGGATGGTAACAGGCTTTGACGACAGCAACTTCGATCGCAACACGCATTGCGACGGCATGTGGAACGACGTGGCCGTGCTCACGGACGACGGATACCAAACGACCTACGGCCATCTCAAGAAGGATTCGGTTGTCGTAAATGTCGGAGACCGAGTCGAGGCGGGCGCCACTCTCGCAATGGTCGGCAGTTCGGGCTGTTCGACATGGCCTCACTTGCACTTCGAGGTATTCCGCAACGACAGCGGAGACCTGGTGGATCCCTTCCTTGTCGGACTCTGGGCTAGCCCACCAACCTACAATCCTCCGCTCACGATCATGGCTGCTTTTGTCGCGGATCACGAGATCCTGAGTACGGATCAGATCGCTGATCCATCGCCAAGCGTTACCGCCATAAGTCGCGGCGGGTGGATCGCCGTGGGGCTGAACGCTGCAGGCGGCGGGTTCGGCGACCATCTCGTCATCAACGTGACCGCGGCTAATGGCGCGGTGTACCAAACTGCGGACATCGCCATGCCCGAGGCTGCCCGCCACACTATGTGGTACTATAACTGGATCATCGATTCGAGCGCCCCCACCGGAAACTGGACAGTGCAGATTCTGGTCAATGGGAAAGTAGAAAAGACCTACCCTGTTCGAGTCAACTGACCCGAGTGCGCGTTGTAGTGGACCGGGGATTGCCTGGAGTGAATCCGATCCCCCGGATCCCGCCAGAACGAGGTTCCGGCCCTCAGTCGCACCGTCCAACTACTTGATCGTCCGTCGACAGGGCTAGTCGGGATGACATAGTTTGCCCTCGGCCGGGCTGATTCGGTGTAGTCTCTCGCCAACCGCAACTTGCTCGAACTCAGTTCTTCCCCGTCTCCTCAAGCCCAGTCCACTGAGCAAGCGAAATGCCTTCAACGTCAGGAGCAGTCACGATGGTAGAGGTCGCCGACAACTTGACCAAGCCCGCGCCCGTTATGCCAACTCAGTCCATGGATCACGAACCACTTGCAGAGGCCCCTCAACACTGGAACCAGATGCTTTCGCTGGTTGCCACGTTGGAGCAAGCTTGGGAGCATCGCAATGATTTCCACGTGGCCGGTAAGCTGCGTGTCCTACCCTACGCGGGCCATTGCTGGAGCGGCGACATTCGTGAGCCGGACGTGGTAGTTGCTGTAGCGACCGAGCGACGTGAGCGTCGTTCCTGGATTGTCTCCCAGGAAGGAAAGCCGCCAGATGTCATCATCGAACTCGTGGCACCCAATACGGAAACGGCGGATCGGGTCATCAAGAGGCAAGTCTACGCGACTGTGCTCAAGGTTCCCGACTACATCATCTTCGATCCAGCGACAGGGCAGCTCGACGCGTTCGAGCTCTGCCCCAAGACTCATTGCTATCTGCAACGGGAACTGGGCCCGAATGGTCGGATCTTCCTCGCGAGTCTCGACCTCTGGTTGGGCGTCGACTCGATTGTGTTGTGGGGGGCGACAGGGAGTTGGTTGCGCTGGTTTGATTCACAGCACGAGCCTCTGCTCCTCAGCACCGAGCGACTAGCAGCATTGGAACGGACGCTCCAAATCGAACGGGAACGCGCGGAACAGAACCATGTCCGTGCCGAGGCAGAGCGTCAACGCGCCGACTCCGAACGAGAGCGTGCAAACGAGGAACGCCAACGCGCAGCGCAGGTCTGCGACCAGACTGAAGTCAACCGTGAACGCGCCAGGCGCGACCTCGAAAACGCTGAACGCCAACGTGCCGAGGACGAGCAAATTGCAGCCAGGGTCGCCGAAGCATGGCAACGCGTGGAGCACGAGCGACAGCGCGCCGATTGGGAGCAACAGCGAGCAACCACCGAACACCAAAGAGCCGAAGAAGAGCATGGTCAAGCAGCCGAGCGCCACCGCGCATGGCAGGAACGTGCAGCTGACGTTGCAAACCTCCAGCTACGTCTCGCAGAGGCACAGACTCTTGCTAGCGAGGACAGAGCGCGGGCTGACCAGGAACGCCAACGAGCCGAAGACGCCCGATGTCAAGCTCACGCCGAGGTTCAGCGCGCCGAAACGGAACGCGAGCGTGCAGAGCAAGAACACCAACGAGCCGAGGAAGAGCATCGGCTTGCAGAAATTGAGCGGGAGCGCGCGATCCAGGCGTGGCGGCACGCGGAGCGGGAGAGCCAACGTGCCAACGCCGAATGCGAGCGGGCCAATCGCGCTTCCGAGCAAGCCGAAGCCGAACGAGGCCGGGCAGCGGCGGCGCTTGCGCGCGTAGCCGAACTCAATGACAAGCTTTCAGTATTTCAGCTCCGACTGGAACAGGCGCACCAACGAGCCGAGGACGCACATCAACGTGCTGAGGGCGAACGTCTACGCGCCGAGGGGGAATCCAAACGTGCCGATGCGCAACGAGCTCGTGCAGAAGCCGAGCGCGAACGAGTGACGCATGAGCAACAGCAGTGTCTCGAGGTGCGGCGCGAATTGGCAGCTACCTATCGCCAGCTTGCCGAGGAACGCGAACGCGCCAACGTGGCTCAGTCTCGCGCGGACAGGGAACATGAACGCGCCGATGCCGAAACGCGCCGTGCAGATGCGGAACACCAACGACTCGCCGAATCACTTCGCGATCTCGCTGAACTAAGCAGGCGACAGCAACGAGGCTCGAGCTAGAGCACCGCTTGGTCTGCCGACAGCGAAGACATCGACCCGGGAAGTGTGGCGGTCGTTCGTACAGTGCAAAGCGTGAGAACAAGGAAACCCGACGATGAGACAATATGGAAACGAGCTAAATTGCCTCTCCCTCGCAGCGCTATGGACGTTGTTTGGCGCGGGAGGCTTGGCGGGTTGTGGGGGCGAACTGACGGCGACGCAGGAATCCGACGTTGCTGTTGCCGCGAGCGCGTTGAGCCTCCCGGACGAGACCATTGCCATGACGTTGGCGCCCGTCCGGCAGCTCGAAACGCCGGGGCCTATCTACATCAAGACTCTCAAGGAAACATTTCCCGGGACCGGGACGTTTGCGCAGGCACTGCACGTGTATCAACCGGACGCCAGCGGTGAGCAAATCGCATTCGAGCTGAGCGCTACGACTTCCGCCGGTGCCACAGACACGAACCACGCATTCCAGTCGGTGGTGTTGACCTCACATCCCGGGCAACTCGACCAGAGCCAGCAGACACTGGCTAATGCTGTGGGACAGCGCAACTACGTCATTACGACATCCCGAGCTGGGTGGTACCGGATTACGTTCCAGTATATCGCGCCGAACCCGAACCGAACGCTTACGTTCCGTGCGACCGATGCCCAGGGGAATTTCTTGAAGACGTACTGGAGCGATCCCTCGGGAGCCAACGTGCTGGTTCGCGCCACAGTCCGCGCGGATCAAGCCTCCCCAGCATTTCTCAAGGGCGGAGCCTACCGCAACGCGGCCGGCGATGAGTATGCCTATATCGACAACATCAAGGTGGATGGAAGCCTGCTCTATCGTCGTGGGTTCGATCAGGGTCAGTTCAACTATCCGCTAGGGCGACTTTCGGTCGCCGATCACAGCGTCGAATTCTCGTTCGCAGCGAGCGGAATCAATCCGTCCTACCTTTGGTTCGGTATCAACGATCGGAGCTATGACCGCATCGGCAACAAGACTGAGTGGGCAGCTGCTCAGATTCTGTATCGCGGGACGATGCACACTGGTGACTACGACGCTTGGAACGAGGGCGTTGCCTTTGCCCAGGGGCCTACTCTCGTTGCCGGGGTTCGTCCACCGCCAGTTCGTCGCGGCACTAACTTCGCCCTCGCTCTCGAGGACGCGAGCCTGAACGGCTCGTCCTTGAACGCCAGTTTGCGGATCTATCCGTTCGGCAGCAACACTCAAGTCCCTTGGAGCGCCGCTCAGAGCGCAAATGGGGACTATACTGGCGGACTCTGGACTGCAGGCGGTTTCTCAGCACGCCATCGCGAACTTTGGGGCATTCAGGTGCCGAGCGATGCCGCTGTCGGAAGGTACGTAGTGCGGGCCTTCTCACCGAACGGGTACCAAATCGGTCAGGACGTGCTGTTCTACGTCATCCACAACCCGTATTTGGTCCTTGCAAACGGCAGTATCTCGAAGCAGGAGCTCGAGACGTTTGCCTACGACGAGGACGAAGACGGTATGGCGCTGCTTGGCAATTATGGTCCCGACCAAGATGCTGGCCGCGATCACTTCACGGCACTTTACGACGGTTCGGCAGAAACCGGTTTTACTCCGGTGACGAAGCTGACCGCCGCGTTCCGCAGAACTCATGCGAACACGTCCTTTTCGATGCTGGATTACGCCATGGCGGCGACCCATGGTACAACGACGGAATTCGAGTCGATGCGACGACTCTATCGCGTGGTAAGCCAGCGACTTCGTTACAACCACTATGACATTCAAAACGACTCGTCAGAAACGTTCTTCGGATATGGTGATGATGCCAATTTTACCCCAGGGGACGCTGGTCGGGTAAGCACGGTTCGTAACGAGCTCTTGGCGACCGTAGGCGGCCAGTGCCAAGACTATGGCTCAATCTTGGCAGCTCTCGGGCGTACGAGTGGGATCGTCTCTCGTGTGGTCTCGGATCACTCCGGACTTGGCGGATGGGGCCCTCACTTCTTCACCGAGGCGTATACACCCAACCTTCCTCACCACGGCGGCAGGACGAGTCCAGCCGGTGGGGCGGATAGCGACACGGATCACTGGTACGTGTTCGACGCGACGGATCCAGAGATGGCGATGGGGACGCTCTACTGGCCATATTATGGCGAATCCATCGCCCCGCGGGCGCAGTACGGCCGAGCGCGCGTTCTTACTATGAATCCGTCGGACCACGTCTCCAGCACCATCACGACAAAACTCGACTGGGATCCGTTGTTCTCACAAACCGTGCCCGAGCAAGGGGTACTTTCCGTGGCCGATGCCTACTACACGGCTCGCGAGTATTGGTTGACTTCAAGTGGCGTCACCGGATGGATCGGGTTCGGTGAGAAAGACGCCTATCGAGTCAACAAAGAAGCAAGCGGTGCCGCGTTCGTTCGGGTGCGAACATTGCCTGCGGCTGGAACGACCTTGATTCCGGCCGTATGTGTTTTTCCAGCTTCCGTCGCGCCGCCCTTGGCTCCAGAGATGTGCCCCAACCCAACGCAGACAGCCGAGCTACCTCCCGGCGACTCTTACGTCATCGTCTTCAACACCGAGCCGGACCCGCTCGAGCTTTACCCGGGCTATACAGAAGCTATCCCTGGCAGACTGTTGCGCGGTGACACCCTTCAGTATGCGTTGGAGCTCGAGAACGGCAGTAGCGCCTGCACCGAAGCGACTGCAGTCGACCTTGGTACCCCGGGCACCAGCACCATGGTGGTCAACAACGGCTGCCTGAAGATCACCCAGTATCCAAGCTGGTGGGGGACCCGTCGGATGCAGCTACAGAACTCGAGTGGCGTCTATCCGGTCCCGTTTGACGTGTCCAATTGCGGCGTAGCCAGAGGGGCTGGCACCATTAGTGCTGATTGGCAGAGCTTCTATTTCGACAGTATCAGTCAGAGTTGCACGACCTTGATTCAACTCAAGGGCAGTGGAAACGGCAATCTGTCGCTTCGCTACTACGCCATGTGACGCTCAATCAATAGGCATCGTCTGCAAGCGGTTCTCCCCGTGAAGCCGGAGACGAGCGTGCTCTGGCGCCGCGAAGTTGTTCGGCTTTTCTGAAGCAGCCAATCCACTTCTGGAAGAGCTTGGATAGTTCCGCCGGCCAAAGAATCCGTCGAGTGCATCGAGCGGCTGTCCAGAGAGGACCGGTTTTGTGGAACGGAGCGAATCCGATGTGAACTCCAAGCGCGCAGTGCACGTCGGGTGTCGCGCAATCACTGACGGAGCAGTGGACTGCCCAGCAGTTGCTCGAGGTGACTCCATTCTGTTCTAGGAAACCGGATCCACTCCGAAGAACGGACGAATGCCGTGGTGGCACATCGAGCAATGATGCACCGGAAACCCAAGTCGTGGCTTGCCCTGCGCGTCCGAGGCAGATGCGCAGGCTGTACCTTGGCCAGTCCGGCGGGGAGCACTGCCGTTGATAATGCATCCAGAGCCGTCCGACGTTCCCCGCGCCGCACGCATCCACTGCTGAGCATCTGGCAACTGCTTTCCGGAGGCTGCGCAAGCCTCCATGGGCTGGAACTCAGTCACATAGCGCGGGGGCAGAACACCGCTGACTGACAACGCGTAGACCGGCGCAATTCGCCCAGTATGTTGCCCGTTCTGTGGAAGACCAGCAGTGACGGTATCCCCAGCGTCGTTGCCAACCTGTGTGCCCGCTTGCCCGTTGGATGTTGTCCAGACGCTGGCCTCGTAGCGATCAACCCAAAACGCCGACGCGCCCCCACCAACACGCACGACTTCATCCGGGCTCCTCTTACAGAGTGCGATGCTCGTCTCAGTTGCGTCCTGGAGCGTTTCCGTTTCGCCAGTCGGAGCGCGGGTGGCGAGATCAAAGCGCGATTGAAGCAGGTTGGCGCGGTAATCGAGATTCATGAGGTCCTGCTTGGCGTGGTCGTTGCCAACACTCCCGAACCCGGCCCGGCGACATCGGCTCGACGGGTTTCGTCAAGTCTCACATCTGCAAGACCAAGTTGAGCGTGTCCATGAATTCCTTGATGTTGATTGGCTTGGTCAGGTAGCGAAAGAAGCCGTGTTCAAGACCCAACTCGATATCGCGGGGACTGGCGTTTGCGCTCAGGGCAACCACGGGGATATGCGCCGTGCTTGGGTCTTCACGCAGGAGTCTCATGGTGGCCACACCGCTGATCCCGGGCAAATTGATGTCCATGAGGATCAGCGTCGGTTGGGCCCGGCGTGCCAGTTCGAGCCCGAGGACGCCGTTCACGGCGGTGAGGAGCTGCATGTCCGGGCGCCGCGCGATGAGCTGCTCCACCAGTTTCATATTGGCGGGGTTGTCTTCAACGTAGAGCAAGGTGTGTCGCGGACCCTCCTGCGATCGGGGTTCGGGCTCCACCCCTTCAGCCGCAACATCGGGACTGCCGAACGCAAGCTGCGGCGCAGCGATTGAGAGCAGCTCGACAGAAAACACTGTGCCTACGCCAGGTTTGCTGGTTACGGCAATGCTGCCCCCCATGAGCTTTACGAGCCGTTCCGTCACCACCAAGCCAATCCCGGTGCCAGCCACGCCACCCGCCGCCTCCTGTCCCAAACGATTGAATGGTTGAAACAGTTGGACGAGGTTCTCCTTCGACATACCTACGCCGCTGTCGGTCACGCTGATTCGCGTTCGCTGAAGGTTCTTGGTCCCGCCCGGCGCCGCAACTGGTATGTCCGCCCGCTCAACCTCGGCCACTTCGACCTGCACCGTACCTTGCTGTCGATTGTACTTGATCGCGTTGGAGAGGAGGTTGATGAGTACCTGCTTCAACCGCGTCCTGTCCGCACTAACGTAGAGCGCTCGTTCAAAGCGAGGAAGCGTCAGCGTGACCCCGCGCTGCTGCGCTTCGGTATCGAGCATCGCTGCGCACTCGGCGCATACTTCATCGAGCGAGACGGGCTCGGTCGACAGCGAGACCTTGCCCGATTCAATCACCGCGAGGTCCAAGACTTCGTTGATCAATGCGAGCAAATGCCACCCCGCTTTTAGGATATGCGTCAGGCTCTGCAGCTGCGATGGTGTCGGCGCTGGGGTGTCGGACTCCATCAATTGGGCAAACCCGAGGATCGCGTTGAGCGGGCTGCGCAGCTCATGGCTCATTCTCGCGAGGAAGTCCGACTTTTCCCGGTTGGCTCGCTCTGCCTCCAGCTTGGACTGCTCTGCCTCCAGCTTGGACTGCTCGAGCGTGTGTCGGGCGAGTTGGCGCTCGCTGATGTCCCGCAGGATCCCTGTGAAGTAGTGAATGCCACCTATGGACATTTGACCCAACGCGATTTCGACTGGGAAAGTCGTGCCATCCTTGTGGTGGCCGACCAACGCGCGGTCGAGGACATGCGCGCGGGCATCGCGGCTCTCACGGCCATCGGGAAGCGTGCCCGGGAGCGCGGCTTGAGCGATTTCAGGGACAAGGCAGGCGAGACTCTTTCCGACGATCTCCGCTGCAGTGTAGCCAAACATCGCCACAGCCGCCGGATTCGCCGTCTCGATGATATGGCCCTCGGCTCGCAGGGTGATGATGCCGTCGGCTACAGTATTGAGAATGGTTTGTGTCAGCATGCCGCTGTCACGTACGGCTTGCTGCAGGGCGTACTCTTCGGTGACATCGCGGAACACCAGGACAGCGCCGACCACCGCACCGCTGGGGTCACGGATCGGCGCGCAGCTGTCGGCGATGTCACACTCGCGGCCGTTGCGGGCAATCAGCACCGTGTGGTTGGCTAGGCCTTGCACCGTCCCATGCGCCAAGGATTCCATGATCGGGATAGTGGCGGGATGCCGCGTCAGCTTGCTGACGACGGTGAAGACATCACCTACGGGGCGTCCGGTGGCCTCCGCAAGCGTCCAACCGGTGAGACGTTCAGCTGTAGGGTTGAGCCTGGTCACCCTGGCTTCTGTGTCGGTGGCGATCACGGCATCACCGATAGAACGGAGGGTGACCGCGAGACTCTCCTCGCTCTTGACGAGGGCGCTGTTAGCCAGAGCCAAGCCTAGATTGGTCTCCTGCTGAATCGTGAGTATGCGCTTGGTTTCGGAATGGGTGCGCGCCTCGAGCCGTTGCTGCGTCTGGCGATAGACCAAGTAGGCGAACAGCAGCGCGAACACCAACGTGGTGATGCAAGCGACGACGATCGTGGCCAACATGAAGCGCATGTCCGACTGAAAATCGGCGTCGTGCTTCTCCAACGCGCTCTGCTCGAGCTCGACGAAGCCAGCGACCTCGGCGCGGATCGCATTCATCAACCGATTACCTCGACCACTGCTGACCGCCGACTTTACGCCACCCATGTCCTGGCTGCGGCGCATTGCGACGACTCGCGCCATCTCCGCCAGTCTAGCCGTCACCAATGGCGCTAGCGCGTCCAGATGCGCCCTTGAAGCCGGGGCCATGGGGCGTTCGCGCAATGCGGCAAGTTTGCCTGGGATGCCGTCGCGCACGGCCAGGTACGGTTCGAGAAAGGACTCGTCACCGGTGATTGAGTAGCCGCGTTGGCCCGTCTCAGCGTCTCTCAACGCAGAGAGCAAAGCGTCGGCGCGCATGATAGTGCCGAAGGATTGTTTGCGTGCTTCGGCAGCTGCGGCTATTTGGCGGAAAGCCACGACCGATGGCAGTACCACCAGCGCCGTCAAAACCAAAACTGCTGCTAGCGCTGCAGCCGCACGGTGATTCACCTTCAAGGACAATTCTCCCTCGACCCAAAAGAGTCATTCTTGGGTTCTGGCACTCCACGACATCACCGCTAATTGGGTGCCATCACCGGCCAGCGGCTGTCATGCAATCGAATGCATTCAGATCGTTGGCGTAGTCGGTACCACGCGCGATGCCCCATAGCATGGAATAGCTAGGTTTTGTCGTGCAGCCTGCGAGCGTTGCCCCTCGGAACGGCGTGTTGGCGCTGCTCCGGGGGGATGGCCGGCGTGGGATCGCATTGGCGCGTGACGCGCCCGCCGCACAATGGGGACTCGCGTGCGGCAAATTCTCTCAGTTCTCGTGAACTTTACCGCAGCTGCTGTTGCCGCCTTTGCCAGCAGCACCAAGACCGTCACTGTCATCGCATGCGCCTTCGTGTCCCTGGCTGGTTTGGAGCTTGATGTCTCCGCGGCGAAGCACGCCCGAAGCGCTGTAGCCATTCGAGAGCAGCAACGCAAACGTGTCAGTCGCGCCAGGACCGCCTTGGTCGCTCACATCCACCTGATAAGTGAAGCCCAGACGACCGTTTACTCTTGCGGTTCCCTTGATACGGCGGGTGGTGGCGTCCAACACAGTGTACGAAGTCACGCTTTGGCTCGTCACGTTTGGACCCTTGCAGCCATGGTCCTTATACGTGAGGCGACCCGAGAGCGCGCCTTGCTTGATGCCGGCCGCCACGGAGAAGTTGTGCAATGCCCATGGCGAGGTGCCCTTGATCCAGCCGCTGCCGTTCACTTGGTCATTGCCCGGGCAGGTCGAGCCGCCCGACGAACCACCCGCGTTGCCCGACGAACCACCAGCGTTGCCCGACGAACTGCCAGCGTTGCCCGACGAACTGCCAGCGTTGCCCGACGAACTGCCTGCGTTGCCCGACGAACCGCCTGCGCCGTCCGGCTTCGAACAAATACCAAGTGAGACATTGTTGTGATCCAGGGTCACCGCGGCTGTTAGTGCCAGGGCACGACCGACCAAGTTGGCACCGGTGGTCATTGTGATGCTTGCCAAAGCGAGGATGTTGCCCTGGAATGCCGTCCCTGTTCCGAGTGTAGCGGAGCTACCGACCTGCCAGAACACGTTACAAGGCTGCCCGCCGCCAGCCATTACCACGGAAGAGTTGGACGCGGTCGTTATCGTGCTGCCAATCTGAAAGACCCAGATTGCATCGCTGTTGCCGCCCGCATCGAGCATCAACTGACCCGTCAACCCAACCGACGAGTCGAAACAGTAGACACCCGGCACGAGAGTCATGCTTCCAAGGTCCTGACCCGTCAGGTTGTGCTCGCATCCAGTGCCCGCGATGGCGTCGTATGCGGTGAGCAGACCGCTTTGCGCCTGAGCGGCGACGGTGTCTCCCGCGTGAATAGTCCCGGTGGTTGTGCAATCCGGATTGAAGCCCGTGATCGCTGTGCCGGGGCTGACCCCAAGCTCACCGGTGACGCCGGACAAGTTGGCGCAGGTAACCGTGGAGGCACCCAGGACAGCGAACGGCGACGCTGAGACCAGCGAAGTCGCGGATGTTGCGGCGCTCGTGAGGCTGTTCGAAACCGAGTCCGTGGACATATCGGGCGGGTTAGACTGGATCCCGCACCCCGCAAGGATGAGCCCCGCGAGCGGGGCGATGAGGGTGAGTTGAGAAGAAGGTTGGGGGAGACGGATCATTCGATTCATTGGGTACACCTTGGGATTGTTATGCGAGACATGAGCGCTCAAGCGGGAGACACCCGTGCGCGCCTTCCGGGCCTTTTTGGCATCGACCATTGACGACGTACTTGCAAACAGCGCCGTTCCAAGCCATGCCGCTTCAACCATTCTTGCGTTCCCATGAACGCAGCGTCGAAAGGTTGATCTTCAGGATCACTGGGGTATGTGGATTGACACCATGGATTCAAGTTGGCACGTGGTGAACTCTTCGGTGCGGTGGCTTGGTCGTTGTACGGTGCCGATACGAATCCGTCGTCTTGGTAACAGCGTCGGCTAGTTGCATGAGGGTTTTCTGCGGGCGCGCCGTGCCCCAC
Source organism: uncultured Polyangiaceae bacterium (assembly GCA_964454965.1). Lineage (GTDB taxonomy): Bacteria > Myxococcota_A > Polyangia > Polyangiales > Polyangiaceae > FEN-1139. Next base: position 185,501 of record CAYVXY010000017.1, read on the forward strand.
ATCTTCAAACTCACCCATGGCAACACTGATGCCACCGCTTTGAGGTCAGTAAGTTCGGTCCCTTACAGCATAAGCCATTCCGGGATCCTGGCCGATTCAATCAAAGTGAAGTAGCCGGTCTTTCAAAATGGTTTGCTTGTCCGCGGCGCATCGACAGCACAACCGGTTCCTCTCCAGGCGCGCTTCTCGATTGCCGGCGATTGGAATTGGATCCCCGCTCCAGTGACCTGACTGGCAACTGTGAACGCCGCCATTGCGAACAAGGCGGACAGGTATCGGTCGCAGTGTCGTAGCAACTTGCCACGTCGACACCCGCAGCACCTGCCGTACTTGCCGCCCGAGCTGGCTCCTGCCGTCTCGCCAAGCTGCTCACGATGGGCCTTCACGGGACGAGCAACGGCTTTTGCAGGTGTCCGCGCCGAAATATCGCGCTACCCGTCTGCTTTCCTGCCGGACCGCAATCGGTGCGGACCCACAGGTCGTCGGGCGCTCGTACTGTGATCTGGGTGGGCCAACAGGTTGGGAACGTTGGCACATTGGGCAGCTCGACGCGCTCCGGTTCACCGTCGGCAGTAGCTCGAACGAGCCGAGCGAGCGCGTTGGGGCATTGGACAATCGCATAGACGTCTTGTCCAACCAGCACAGCATCACTTACACTAGAGTTTTGCTCAGACGCTGAGCGAAACGTATATTCGGTGGTTGCCGCGTCGGTGATTCGGAATACGGTCGAAGCGCGCCCCTTCCAGGCGATTTCGTCCCCGCCTTCGGCGAGCGCCCCTGAGACCGGTGTCCCATCATCGCGAACTGGCGGCGGCCAGAGTAGCGCGGCAGACCCAAATTCACGGATTGATGTTCTCGAGGACTGTGTTTGGGGCCCATTCGCTTTCACGATGACGGTGGCCCTAAACGGCTCTTGCCCATGGCGGCGCATGACAACGATATCGTGCGAACCGAACGCCGGTATCCCCCCATTCGCGCGATCGCCGTAGGTTCCGACCAGAGCGAGCGTCTGCTCTGCACTACTTCCGCCCCAGGTCATGAAATCTGGATCGAGCCCGAGTGTCGGATGATGGAGCGCACCCGTCGGGTCGACTTGGGTAAAGACCGTCCCTGTCGGCTCGTCGAGTTGTTCGAGTATACTACTGGATGCCCAGCCGAAAGCTTGAACTGGCGAATCGACGAGCATTGCACCGCCCTCCCACGCGAGGAACGCATGAGGAAAAACGCCGCGCGCGGGCAGCCGGTGGGCATGCCACTTTTTCCCTTGCAGCACGAGCACAGCGGCAGCGTCAGGCGCTAGAGGTGGCACGTCCTTGCGCCGGAACGCGAACAGGTTCGGCTCTACACCCGCATAGATCAACACCTCTTTTTTTGGATTATACGGCGCGTCGGTCGACGGCTCGGGGACCGCGTCTGCGACAAGCGCGCCGTCGCCGTCCGCGTGGGCCGAGAAGCCTCGTCCCGACACCCGAATGCCCAAATCCTTCTCTGTCTGTGCGGACCGAAATACCCTCAGCGTGAGATCCCTACCTGAAGCCACCAGCGCGAGCGGAGCGCGTGAACTGCGGGGAACCGCGTTAGCGGTTTCAACTGTCTCCGCCCGAGGGCGCTCTGCGGAAGCACTTGCAATCGTTGGCGCCGACGACGTGGACCGACAACCCCAGAGAGCGACGACGAGGATGGTGGGGCTGGCCAAGCGCATGCACCAACAACCTTAGTTCCAGGCGGCGGCTGAGCCTAGGATCGGGTCGTTGCCCGGCCAAATTGCCATGTACATGATGACGATTGCATGCGGACGAGCGGGCGCCCAAACGACACCGTTTGCGTGACGCCACAAACCAAGGTCGAATTGCGTCAACGCGTTCCTTGCGCCGGGCCGAATTGTCTCGATAGAAAAGTGAAAGGCCACGTCGATTCCCAAGCAACTGAACCGGCGCGCGACTGAAGCGCTGACAAAAATGGAAAACACTGACCGTTCCCTGTTTGACGACACCAAAGCCACCCACGTCCGGCTGGACCTACCCAATGGCACTAGCTGGGCGCTTCACGTCTTGACCATCGGCGGGGAGACTTCCGCTTTCTGGGTGCCACCGAAGCACGGCAGCGGCGTGATTGACGTCCCGATCGGGGAGGCCTAGTGCTAGCGGACACCGGCTCATCCAGTTAGCGTGCTCCCATGTCGGAGCCACCCCAGACGGTTTGGATTCTGGGGGGCAGATTCAGTAGGCAGTTGGGCGGTGTGCTGCCATCCGATTTGTTATGCGGCTATCGGGACAGGAAGAATCTTACAACTGGCGCTGCAAGACGTGAAGTCACCGCTACCCCAGGTGGTCACTGATTGGTAGCTCGACACGGTTGTGCTGGTGTAAAAGGTACTGCTGTCTGCGTTGCGCACAGTGAGCGACCAAACGTCGCCGTCGTTCAGTCGTGAGTTGTTGGAAGTCTCAATCTCTACGAGCAGCTGGTACTTGGGGGTTGCGCAATTGGACTTGCACGGTAGCTGGTTAAACCAGAAATACGCCGAGATCTTGATGTCCCTGGCTGGCTCGGCAATGCCCGCGCCGTAGCCTCCCGCGCCAAATTTGAACTCAGAAAGCGTAGCGGGCACAAATGTCCCGCAGCTCCCATTGAAGCAGAGTTCAAATGTCATTTCCGCGTACAGGGACGTGTCGTCGGGCAACGGGGCATAGAGTTTCCCTACCGCTGCGAAATTGCACACGTTGTCATGGCTTAAGAAGCAAGTGGATTGGGTACCGCCCGTGGAAAAGGTAGCGGTAGGGTTCGCGGTGGTGCCACCCGTGACGGCGGCAGCGGAAGTGGTCTGCTGCGTGTTGGTCAGAGCGCCGCCAGTGCCACCGGCAAGGCTCGCCCTGTTGCCACCCGTGACGCCCGAACCTGGGCTCGCCTGAGATGTGCCAGCCGTTGTGCCAGTTGTGCCGCCTGAATTTGACTTGCCAGCGGCACAATGGTCTTTCTCACAGATCCCATCTCCTTGTCCGCCGCAGCCCATGAGCAAGGAAATCCACCCAATCACGCGTAGAACCTGCATCTCTGAGCGCATCAGCACACCTCCTCCAACCTATTGTGTCCGGAACAGTCCAAGAAACAAATTGCACCCCTTGCAAGTCATAGGCCAAGCAGAGACGACTGAGTTGCCTCGCAGTTGGGGGGGATGCCGATGGCGAGCGGACATCGGCTCGATGCGGCTCCGGACTCGTCCGTGATCACGGCAGTAGAATGTGGCAGTCACTCCGGCACGACGAATAATTGCCTTTGTATTCGCCGTCGTCGCGTGGCTCTGGTGGATTCTGAAGGATGCAACCTTCACAGCGCGGACCCAATTGGCAATCTTTCATGCAGCCGCCATCGCCAGGGTTGCTAACTGAGGCCAGTGCGACCAAGAACTCCAAAACATCTAGCGTCGGTTCGCACCTAGAGTCGACACTGGAATGGAGTAACCTAGCGATATGCAAATCGGCTTCTGGGTACTCAAGGCAGGCGCGACTTTACTCGCCTTTGCGGGCTGCACACGCGCTCCCGCTCAACCCGCGACGCCGTGCCTGCCGTTCACGGCGGGAACCCATCCCTCGTCGATTGCGAAGCAGCCCGCACCGTTCGCCTCGGCCACACTTGCGCCACTGACGTCCGCACCGGCGGAAGGGCGTGTCACTGACAGTCCATTGAGTCTGGTTCTAAGAACTTGTGATTGGACGGGGCCGATCGAGGCGCATCCATTTGAGGGAGGTGCGGTGGTGGTCCAGCGTTCGCTCATCGCAGTCGTAGCAAAAGACACGGTTCGTCAGGACCCGCTGTGGCTTGGCGGACTTCCCGAATTCGTCAATTGGGACGCGAGAACCATATTGTTGCTTCCGTCACTCCAAGCCGGCGGACTGGACTTGCCAAAGGGAACCGTCTTGAGCGTTTCGGCCGGAAACCTCCGGGGCCCGAGCCGCATTCAGCGGTGGGAGGGCCGGCGATGGGTTAAGGCGAGCGACGCGTACGTGCCTAGTGACCCACGCGTGCTTGCCTTGCGTGACGCGCCGGGTCTCGAAGCTTCTGCCGCATTGGCGACGGGGGATCTGTTTATTGTACGTGACGAGAACGGGACGGACAACGCGCTGGTTCGGAACGCCTATGTGTTTGGCCCCAAATCGATGAAGCCAGCCAAGTATTCGTTGCCACGAGGAGAGGGAGATCGGAGCTATCGCCTCTCGCTCGCGATAGCGACGCCAACCTTAGCGTTTATCTGCGCGATCCCCCACAGCATCCAGCGGTTCCTCGACGGAACATGGACGTCTATCGATCTACCTGGTGCAACGCCCGAGTCCTGTGCCGCGACCGCCGATGGCTCCCTCTGGGTGGTCGCGAATACCACCCAAACTCGGCGGCTCTCGCTGCTTCGGTTCACTCCGAGCGGTGTCTGGGACACGGTTGACATGCCCCCAAACGTTTCGCCCCAGTTGATTTGGGCACGCGGAAACCGCGTCTGGGTGTCCGCCGAGCACGCGGAAGTTCCGGCCCGTGGCGGCGCAAGGAATCGGTTCGAACTTTACTCGAACGTCGCGGTAGTCAATCCGATGGAGGTGGGCGAGCTCCAGGTGCCGACGTTGGACTTCGAAGGGATCTCGGGCCTAGACCTTGATAGCGTGGATGTACCGAGCGTGTCCGATGCCCCTGCTGGTCCAGGGACGCGAGCATGCTCGTCGCTCGTGGTCTACCTGGGCAAGATCGCGACGCCCGAGCTTCGCGCCACGCTCGCTGAATTTCCGGACGCCGTTGCGCACCACTTGTTCCACGTCGTCGGGACTTCCCCCGGCAAGGTAGCGTATAGACACATTGCTGGTAGAGCTGTCGGATCTGTCAGGCCCTCGATGCAAACACTTGCCGCGGTGGCGCTAGTGCCCACTGACTTCGAGCAAGGCATGCGTCTCGTCGAAAGCATCGCGGTGCAAGTGCCGGGCTCCTCGCCTCGCTTGCTGTGCGCTGTACCCAATGTTTCGCGTTCCGAGATCCTCGCGGCCCCCGCTTCTGAGCCTCTTGACTCCAAAATCCCTTGAGGAGCGACCCGACGCCAGAGCCCGAGTCGGATCCGCAGCAAGCGCAATTGGGTCCCCTGCCTTGGGCGGTTCATTTCGCCGCGCTGTTCGATTCGCAATCGCAGTTCTTGATGCCTGGGTACTTCGACGGCACGCAGCGGGGCTTCTTGCAGGAGTCGACGTCGCGGCAATCCTTGTCCCTTTCACAGACAATGGTTGCATTGCCCCAAGCGACACCCCCCGTACACTGGGTCCCAAGGACGCTCATTTCGCAGAATTGGCCCTTCAGGCAATCAGAATTGTGGGCGCAATGCAGTCCGCCAACGGGGCAGTCCGACGCCAGTCCGCACCGCATTTCATCCAAGCAACACACGTTCTTTGGCAATGTGCAGTTGGTGCCACCGCAGGGGAGGCTCGTAACCTGTTTCTGGCAGGCGCCGTTGACACAAACGGAGCCAGGAGCACGGCAAGTGCTGCCTTCGACGCAGACCTCGTGCCATTCGCAAGGTGACTGGTATTGCTGCTCGATCGGCACGCAAAGGATGGCTTCCGTCCCGCCGTAGAGAAATTGAGCGCAGCATGCCTCGGTGTCACTGCAGTCGATGGATTCGTCGCAGCGCGCGATCGTATCCAGTTCCAGCGGCAGTTTTCGAGGATTGCAGGCGTCGATTTGCGACGCCAAAAGCTGCGTCTCGTCGTCGGGACCAGGTTTGACCGTTGACACGCAGACACCCTCCTCCGAGCCGTGGCAGCAGGTCTCTTTGCCCACTTCACAAGTGGCAGTCACGCAGTGGATGCGGGTCTTGCCGCTAACGGCTTCGACCTTGGGCGCCTTGGGCGCCTTGGGTGCATCTACGGTGATACTTGAACTCGGGGCAGCACTGGCGAACGGAGCCAAAATCGAAAGCAGAGCTGCAGGTTTGGCCGAACCTTCTGCCACGCTAATGGACGACGCTGGTCCCGCATCCGTTTCCTTCGTGGCTTTTGGTGCTCGACAGCCTATCTGAGCAAGCACGCAGAACGACGCAAAGGTAAGCTTGGTGACTCGGCAAGACATTGTGCCCAACATTCAGGCACGTTGGGTCAGCTGTCAAGCCAGCGATACGCTCCACCGCAACAGTAGAAGCCACCAAGAGCGCACTAGTCGGAGTAACAACTCCGTATCGGACTTGCTTTGCGTTCCCGATCTAGAACCAACAGGGGCATGAGAAACCCGGTCCGCGCTCTAGGCGCCCTCACGCGCGATGCTCATCGCCTCCGCAAGCGATATCGCGGTGATCTCTGGATCGTTCAATAGCTTGGCGGACCAACGCGCGGCTTTGTCCGTCGATCCAAAGACGAGTGGCGGATCTTCCCGCGCAGCGATCGAATGAATACGCATCATGATCGCGCGAACCGAGGCGGCAATAGATCCTTCGGACTCAAGGAGCACCGCCATGCCTTTGCACTGCGAAATGGGGGCATTTGCCGTGCACGCCATCGCTTCGAACGTGCGCGCGTCTGGGGCTCGCGTGCGGTGTGCGGGTGTCACGACAAGGAACGCGCCGCCACCCGGATTTTGCGCAGCCCATCGGTCGAAGAGCGCCCGCGATCGCTCGACTCCAGTTGGGTTTGCCTTGTCGCGCCAGATAAGCAGGATGAGCCGTCGCCACTCTACCACAACGTACGAGTCTGAGCGCTCAAGCTCAACGACCTCGTCAAGCCGCACCGATGAGTACTTGGGCACCATCGAAGGGCGGTCGACCTTCACTGCGGAAATTCTCATGGTTGAGCATAGTTCTTTCCTTCTTGGCTGGATTTTGTCAAGGAGCTGAGGTGCGGTTCGCACAAATCACCTGCTTTGCGGCCAGTATTGCCGGTGAATCCCCCCCAAAACCGGGCTTCTTGGCGCCAATCAGAGCGACTTCGCGTTGATTGCTTGCGCATGGCGCAACTAGCCTATTCGCTCAAGAACTGAGCCACGTCACTTTGCCGCTGTTGCACGTGGGCGACGAGTGCTGAAAGGGATGCATCGAAGGTCGCTTCGGAAGTCACGAAACCGTAGTTGGGGTTCTCACCGCTCTCACCGATGACAAACGACCTGATCAAGTCATGCGCTGCTTGAAAACGCGCCGTCGCCCAAGTTGGGTCATACTCTTCGGCCGCGGATTGAGCGACGAAGTTGCGGTATGTCTCGGTGTAGATTGGGTCGTCCAAGAGGTAGCGAATCAGCGGCCAGCTGTCGGTGACTTCGGAGAGGCCAAGCGAAAGCGTTTGACGGTCGGCGCTAAATGCGTAGCTGTGGTCCCAGGCGATATACATCAACGCGCCGGCGGTATTCGGATTGGCATAGAGGTAGTCATTGTGCGGCATCTGGCCGTAGCTGTCCCAATCCCGTGCGACGGTATTTAGGGCCAGCCAATGCAGGAAGCCACTGACGTTGAGATGCGCTTCGAGTCCTTGGCGCCACGTTGCTGCGTCGCTGCGATCCGCTTGCAGCGCGTCGAATAGACCGCGCACATCGGTATAGTCCGCAGCTTCCTCGTTATTCTCCTTGCTCAGCGTTGCCTGGTCGTAGGTCTGAAAGCGTGCGCCGACGCCATCCGGCTTATAGAGATTGCCGACGTGGCTGCCAAATGGCCGTTGAAGAAACGGCTTTTCCTGAGGCAATTCCAACCCAACGTACAGTCCGAAATAGGTCGTGCCATCGCCGTGATCGATGAAGACACTGTAGAACGAACTAGCGGATGACGGCAGGTTGGCACGAGCGAACAGCTCCGCCCCAATCTTGTCGCGCAAGAGCGATTGATCCGACTGACCATTGGATAGACTCAGGTTTTGAAACCCGAGAAAGTAACCTCGAGGACCTGATGCGTAGTCCCAACCGCACAACGCCTTCATCAGCTGGGTCCATTGGGGATGAGAGACCCAGCGAGTTCGGAGAGTCCCCGATCCCCGTTAGTGTCCTAGCGGGGATCGGACAGGCCGGTCGGAGCCAATCGTGCGACTACACAGCTGAGTAGAAGACGCAGCCCCAATTCGAGTTGATGCGATGGTTGCGGGCGAAGCCGTCAGTGACGTGCACATTGACGCCATTGAGCAGATCGCACCAATCGCTGACCGCATACAGCGGCACGTCGCAGTATCGGTCAGAGTCCGAAAAGTTCAGTGCGATGGTGAAGCGTTCGAACTTGCCGCCGCTATCCGTACCCCAGCGATGGTAGATGACAATCCCCGAGTCCAGGAAGGCACCGTAGCCGTGGGCGTTACTTGGGAATGGATAGAAGTTTGCTGTGCGAAGACTCGGGTGGTCTTTGCGAAGCTTCGCAAGCCAGCCATACAACCAACACAATTGCCGGCCTATCGCGTCAGATCCGAAGGAACTCCAGTGCAATGGTCGTGACATGACACGTCCGTCACCCGCTTCCGGCATCCAGCACTGCTCGCCGAATTCCTGCCCGTTGTGGAGCATTGGGATGCCGGGTACAGTCATCAGCGCGATCGCCGCGGGTTGTGTCTTGTACCAGCGGTGGCGACCCCCAACTTGTTGCACAATGGTCGAGTGGTCGTGGTTCTCGACATAAGTGACCGGCACCTTGTCTTGCCCGAATTGGTAAGACGCGTTGAGAACACGCAGGACCTCGGCATCTAGCGCGCCATTGTTGGTGCAGCGTTGCATGCACCACATGATCGGATCGAACCAGCATCCCGTGGCCCCGATACGGTTGACGTCGTCAATTGCGTCGTAGCGATTGTCGGTGAGGTGTTCGAGAATCAGCGCGACATTCTGCTTGCCGACAGCCCCCAGGTGGGTCCTAAGCTCAGTGATCAAGCGACCAATCCCTTTGTTGGGCTGGCTTTCGTCGTCGAACCCCAGCGTATAGTCGAATCGAATCCCGTCAATTTGGAACACGTCTATCCAGTACTTGCAGACGTCGAGAATGAACTCCTCGGCACAGCAGTTGTCGTAGTCGATTTCGTCGAAGAAACCACCGCGCCCGAAGTTGCCAATGTATGGTGACTCGCCGGGATCTTGGTAGAGCGAGCGATAGCCGAAACCGCGGCTTGGGTCGGTCGCTCCAACCACGTGATTGAATACCCCATCCATGATCACGTGAATACCCCGACGATGCAGTTCATTGATCAGGTTCTTGAGCCTCACCAGCTTGTCGGCTGGTGCAGCAGAATCGTTGATATAGCGGCATTCTACCGAGAAGAATTGTACTGGATCGTAGCCCCAGCTGAACCCGCTGCCGGCCCAGGCAGTCCAGGGCATGAACTCGATCGCATTGACGCCTAGACTCTGCAGGTAGTCGAGCTTGTCCCAGAACGCATCTACCGGCGCACGCGCGCCCAGAAACTCAGCCGTGAAGTCGTCCAGCATGCACTCGTAGACAATGAGATCCTTTGGCGCCAGTCGCGGCGCAATTGGTTTGACCGTTGCCACATTGCCGCCGACGACAAACGCTGAGTTGCCGGTAGCCGGATCGCCGCCGTACTTTGAACAGGGATCGGTGCACCAGCGTGTGGTCGTATTCTCGAAGGTCACGTAGTACTTGTACTGGTAGAAGCCTTCGGCAAGCTTCTTTGGCAGCTGACAACGATAGAGCCACCCCTTGGGATGGGCCTCCTTCTGCATCAATTGAGCCACGTTCATGTCCCAGTTCTTCTGTCCCAGCTGGCTCTGGAAATCCCCAACGACGGCGATCTTGTCGATGCACGGCAGGCCACCGCTTTCGTACTGGCTCGGATCCCGCGATTTGTCGGGAAAGAACAGACAAAATTCGACCTTGTCGCCTGTGACATTGGCACCCAATTGCTCGTACATGTTCTCTCACCCCTTCCTCTCAATACGCGCAAGACCGCGAAGGCGGCTGCGACGTCGACTGTAGAATGCGCAACACAATTGCAAACACTCTTGACCAGTTCGTGTCAATTAGTCTTAGTTGCCCCAGGGAATTCCCATGGGGTAGGCAGACAATGCGACACGCGCCTGTCACTGAGAGAAGTCTAGACCCCAACTAAGTAACACCAGCCTTCTCGGCGATTTTGTGTGAACCAAGGGCCAGCGTCGATAGCGCAGCTCTAAACGGCGATACTGCGTCGAGCCATCGTTCTGATGCTGTGCCGCTGACTACTTGCGCCGGCACCGCGCCCGCCGAGGCCTATTCCGTTGCCTGTCGTCTATCGTGCGCGGATGGGCCACGACCATCTCGGACTGCCGGGACAGTAGCATTGGGCAGCGCGACACGATTCGAAGAATCCTTCGTTGACAGATTGGTTCGGTCCTTGGGTTAGCGACGTCGGTTCCACAAGATACGCAGGTGTTCGCTCGCGTTGGCTGTCGACGTGTAAACTGCGACGTCTAGGTCGCCATCGTGGTCGAAGTCGTCCAGTGCAGTGGTCAAAGCGGGTTCCTCAAGAACTATCGGGATTGTTGCTTGAAATGATCCGTCACCGGCGTTGAGCAGAACGTCGACGGTCGACGCGCTCGGGCTGCACACCACAAGATCGCTCAGGCCGTCACCGTTGATGTCTCCGGACCGTATTGTCCCGCTGGTGCCGCTGACAGCGAAGGACGCCGCGCCTGAGAATGCCGCATTCCCGTCGTTGTAGATGACACTGACAATGGGCTCGTTCTCGCTGCGGACCGCGAAATCTTGATAGCCGTCAGCGTTGAAGTCTGCAACCGTTACTTCGTGGTGACGTGCCGAGAAGTATCCACCGGCGTAGGTCATGGCTCCAGTTCCGTTCGCTGTGTTCAGGTAGACTTCGACCGGACCGTAAAGGAATGGGACCAGAAGATCCATCCAACCATCGTGGTTGAAGTCGCCAATCTCGATCCACTGGGCGTTGGCGTTAAAGTCTTGGTTATAGGCGTAGGTCGGAGCAAAGACCCAAGGGTTCGTTTGGAGGATGATATCAACCGTCTGTTCGCCGTTGTTGCTGCCTGTGGCAATATCCGGCAAGCCATTGTGGTCGAAGTCAGCAACTCGATTGGCCATAGGGTTTGCTCCCGACAATGAGTGGACGATGCCGTTGGGGATCAGGGCAGGGATTGCGCGATTGCCGTTCCCATCCCCCTTGTAAATTTGAATGTCCATCCCTGTGTAGTCGTCCCCATAGACTCCAAAGACGTAATCGAGAGCTCCGTCAAGATCGAGATCGGCCAGGGTGACGCTGGTGGCTGCATTGCTCCACCAGCTTTCTGAGAAGCGTTCTTCAGGACCAAACGTTTCCTGCTGCTGATTGAGGACTACCCCGCCCGGTCCCAAGAAGTGGGCAATGGCGATATCAGGCCACCCATCTCCGTTCAAATCCCCACTGCTCAGATAAGCGAAACCATGATTCTGCGGTCCGCCGACCAGCATAGCGATTCCAGGCTCGAGCGTGAGCTCGGGCTCGACCACTTCGATGGACACCTCCAAGGTGCCCTGTCCGACGTTGACGACACCGTCCGCTGTCTGGAATCGGAAGGAGACGGCCGAAGTTTTTCGATTTTCGATATTGAACGCGACGGGATTGCTAGAAACGAGCGTGGACTCTACGGCTTGGATACCGGCGGCGGTGGTTCGCTCGAGAACCCAACCACGGGCGAGTTCTATCGCGTAAGCACCGGTCCGAAGACCCAGCTGAACTGTTGGTGTCGTTAGGTAGTCCTCGGATGAAAAGCTAACCTCCGAAGCCCCTGAAATGTCAAAGGTGGCATGCCGAAGTCGGTACTCGACGCCACTACTTCCAAGTCCAGTCAAGGACAGCTGAACCGTTCCCATTTGCTGGTGCGTTTCAGCGGAAGGTGGGCCGTTGAGCTGACAACTGACCGAGACTAGGGGTGTGAGCCCGAAAGCGAACGTGAAGACTCGGAATCCTTGGAACAATCGATTCATCGGTACCCTCCCTTGTAGACAAACTGCGAGTGGACGGTTGCCCGGAATGAATTGCCACTGCCGCAGTGCCCTTGGACTAGTCCCCTGTGTTGCCTGCGCGAACCGGAACGTTCAATTCCTTCTGGCAGGTAGCGGACTTGGCAAGTCTTGCCGAGGAAGATCCAGTGCTTGACCCTTCACGATGCCAACGAAGAATGGTCTTCGGCTTCGCCCGCAGCACGACGTTCTGCCAGCCGAGAACGATTCGCGAAAGCAAAACCATCAAACCACGTTCACGGGGCCTGGACACTGGACATCTGACTCTTCAGGTTGTCACGATCAGCTATTGGCCCATTGGGGCGTTCTCCGCGATGAATTGACCTCGAGAGTTCGGCCAATCCTGAGACAGCCCGACGAGCGGCGGTAACGGAAGAGTTGTTTCGTGCAGCAAGCGCTTCGTCTTGACCACCGAATGGGGCAGCCTGGTACGAATGCGAAAGCCATGCACGAACAACACGGAGGGCGCCAGCCATCTGACGCTAGTGTCGGCTTTCGTAGCGCCATGGGCAAGTTAGAGTGCGCATCGACTGGCCTGGTTTCGAGCCGAATATGGAGAAGCATGGCTGCCGGAGGCTTACCCGCAATACGTCGCCAAGAACCGCCAGCTGCGTATGGACATCGAGATCGGAGATTTGGACAAGGATGCCCGCGTCAGTGGGTTGCTGTGAGGCGAGAGCTTAGTCAATGCGGTTGCATCTCCCGAGGCGTTCGCCCGGCGCGCACGCACCCGTGAGGGTGCGTGCGCATGGCTCGGGGTCGCTGTGACTCGCTAAGGCTTCGGTGTGGGACATCTCCCATCTAGCGGCGGCAGCACATCAGCTTATTCGGCTGACCTGTGGATGGCGAGACGCTCACGCCGACGGCCACAAACCCAAGGTCGCATTCGGTCTTGTAGTAGCCGCTATCCCAATCACCGACCAACGTGGTGCCGCGGAAGTTGCCGCCGCCAACTTGCCTAGTCTCACAGATGTTCGTCGCGGCAGCTCCGCTCGAACAACGAATGCCGTGGAACTTGTAGGGACTCGAGGGGTTCTGGCTAAGGCCGGAGATGTACTCGTTCGAGCCACATTCCAGCTTATAGTTGCCGTAATCCCAATCGTAGTCGAACCAATGGCGGGCCCGTTGTTGGTCGCCGGGCTGGCTGAGCGTGGCCTGATAGACGCCGTTGATGAACTCCTCCCTGCACAACCCTGCATGGGTGAAGTTGCCTCCTGTAGCCACCGAGAGTCCTGTCACGGCCTCCGACTTTTTGCAGTCGCCCTTCCAGTAGCCCCAATCCCAGTCGACCTTCCCCTCGTTCCGCATGGTGTTGCCGCCGTAGAAGGTCACCTTTGCCCCAGGGGCGCGTGGATCTGGGACGCACTCACAGGGCGAATTCTCATCAAAGCCTGTCCGTATGGCCAAGCCATTGGAGCCGCATGTCGACGTGTTTCCGCAAACGTTGTTGACGCCGCTCGAATTGATCACGGACTGCATGCAATCCTGGATCAGATAGGGCATCGAGTTGTGCTGGAAATCGTAAGTCACATCGGGAGTGTAGCCGCATGCGGTTTTCGCCCTGGCGTTGTCGTCGTTGTCGCCATGGCTGTAGCCATAGTTGTGCATCACTTCGTGCCAAATGATTGCAATCGCCTGGGAGTAGGGCCAGGCGGGATTGGCAGGGTTGCTCCCAGCCGCCGTGTCTTTGCCGACGAACCAGGCACCCCAACTGAAACTCTCGGCCGTAGTGTCCCAGGTGCCGAGGAATGTGCTCGCGTTTCCAGCCCCGCCCGTACAATTGATCGTCAATGGGTTTGGGCTCAGGACCTTGAAGCTTACCAGTGCCGACTGCGCCGCTGAAGATTGGTCCCAACCTGGGTCGGCCCCGATGCATGGCATGTACGGCGCGTGAAAATTGGTGACGGTTGTATTGAGATTTGCCAGGCACGCCTGCATGAGCTTGCTTGAGGCCGCTATGCGCCCCCATTTCATCGCATTGTTGAGAAACGTCTTCTGTCTCGCGCTGCAGTCCGAGCCGTAAGTGACGCTGCCAAGCAGAGGTTCTTCGCTCGTTTCCACCTCGTCTTGGTCCGGCTCGGTTGCCCCGCCTTCGGACGGCCCTCCAGTGCACCCGTAGGCCATGGTTGTGGCAAGCGCTACGACGCCGCATGCCCATCTCGCCCTGATTATGTCTAGTCTTCCGCTGTTGCTGTTCATCGCGTTTCCCTTTCGATATTCGGTTTGCTGCGCGCGAAAGGCGCGGCAAGACGCCCAAGGCGCTCATTCGTGTGCCAATCGGCTTCCACACCATCGAGGATGGCACTGGTGTAGAGTTCACGACCTGATGTTGGCGCTCGAACCACGAGTAGTGACTTCGATCCACCGGGTCAGTTCGTAGCCTATTACGTGTGCCTCATGCGCCATATCCATAGATGCGCGCTGCGGGCTCTGTCGCATGGAAATCGACACAAGCCAACGTCCATGCATCGGACGCACGTCAACGGCGCGTTGCTTGACCGGGCAAACCAAGACAAGAAATCCCTGCAACTATGGCATTCGCCACCCGAGCGACCGTGGTCGAGATGAGGCGTAGCTCAACATTCGGGTAGCAGCAGAGTGACCCCGCAGGCATGGGAAGTTACTCCGAAAAATCCCGCTTCCGTGTCTGGCGTCATCGCTGCCGAATACCGCGACTTGCAGACGCCTCGCCGAGAAGCTCGCGTCGAAGGGATGACGGACGGCCGAAATCCCTTGTGTCGAAGTCGCGTTTTGCCCATCCATGGGCGTTCGGCTGCGCTAGGTTCAGGTGCGGAGGCGTCGGGTTGCCGGGAAGGGCCGAAGCGACGAGGCGAGATTGTTGGGCAGTTGAGTCGTTCGGCGTGAGTCGCATGGCGGCGGCAGCTTCGCGAGGATTATTGCCTACTCATTCAAGAACGACCGTCTCGCGTAAGGGCGATTCGTGGACACGCGAAGGCGGTCGTCGAGGCTGCGAACAGAAGACTAATGATTACCTAGCGTAACACGCGAAATTGGCGGTGCTCCGCCTTGCGAAATTGCAGGATGAGGGATCAATCCGACGCGCAAGAGCAACCGTATGTTCAGTCCCAAAGCTTTTCTGGCAAGCCCGATCGGGTCCAGCCCGTAAGTGGTCGTCCTGAAGCAACAACTTTGTTGGAGACGTTGAGTCTCAGCGCAACCTGCCTGCTATTGGATGCATTTTGATCAATGCACCACCTCGTGGGAATGTCACATTGGATGGATCCCTGATCGGAGGTGGCCGTGCGTGCAAAACTACTAGAAACTTGTGTTCTCGGCGTTTCGTTTGGGATGGTGGGTTGTGCCAATGGCACTGCGAGCCTGGATGTCACGCATGCGGGTTTAGGTGGGAGCAACAACTCTACAGCGGGCGGTAGGACTGCCACTAGCAGTGACGGCAACGGGGGCACGGGTAGTACGGAAACTTCGACGGGCGGGACCAAGACCATCGGAGGGAGTAGCGCGGGCACCAATGTCAACACCGCGGCTGGAGGCGCCGCGACCGCAGGCGCCGCGACCGGAGGCGCCGCGACCGGAGGCAGCGCGGCAAGTGGTGGCAAAGCGGCGGGCGGGGCTGCGACTGGAGGCAGCGCGGCAATCGGTGGCAAGGCGGCGGGCGGGGCCGCGACCGCAGGCGCTGCGACTGGAGGCAGCGCGGCAAGTGGTGGCAAAGCGGCGGGCGGGGCCGCGACTGGGGGTGCAGTCGCGACGGCCGGTGCATCAAACGGTCCACAAATCGATTGCTCGAATCTTCCTGCCATGCCGACGGGCGGCACCCTGCACACGAGTGGAATGGGCGGCACGGACAACCTAGCCTGGCAAATCTGGTCGAACAACAATACGGGAGAACTCTACACCTTCAACACTGCTGCGTTTAGGGCAAAATGGAGTAACTCGAACAATTACCTGGGTCGTCTCGGCTTCGAATGGGGAAACAGCGCCAAGACATACGACAATTACGGAACGATTACGGCGCAATTCGCCGTCAAAAAGACAGGAAACTCGGGCGGTAATTGGTCGTATGTCGGCATGTATGGGTGGTCGACAAACCCTTGTATTGAATGGTACATCATCGACGACTCCTTCAGTACGATGCCAATCAATCCCGGCAATTGTACCAATATGAGCAATTCGCCACTGTCTGTTGATGGCGGTTCATATACCTTGTGCAAGCGCAACACAACCGGTACAGGTGGTGATAGATGCGGCAACCCCGGGAGTTGGAACCAGTACTACAGTATCCGGCACGACAATAGGACATGCGGGGAAATATCCGTTACTAAGCACTTTGACGCGTGGAAGGCCGCAGGAAATAACCTGGGGAACCTGCTTGAGGTCAAGGTTCTTCTAGAAGTAGGGGGTGGCGTTGGAACCGCTGATTTCCCAGTAGCGAAAGTAATGAAGACCAAATGAAACAGACCAACGTGATCCGTCCATTGGCGTCGTGATAATGACTTCTGACTCCGCGGTGTGGATGTTGAGTGCTCGGAGTAGCCAACACCGGCGGGAGGCACGCGGGTTTGGGTAGAAAGTAGTAAACGGATCCGAGAATGACCACTGCTGAAAGCGCGAGCCCGAGATAAGTACACGCTGCGCTGTCTGCGGCGATGCAGCTCGAGGGAACGCCGCTGACGCATACCGGCGCAGAAAATCGAGTTAGTGGCCCACTCAGATGTTGGGCCGCGGGCCATTTCACTCGCCAACTTTGCGCCACTCGCGTGCCTTGGGGCATGACCATGACCTTGGTCGCGAAGTGAAGTCTGACTGTATTCTTGCGCTTCGATGATGCCAATGAGCGCCTTTCCTGTCGTCCACATTCTGGTCGACTGCACGGGCCTCCCGGTTCAGGTCGGTAGCCTCCGAAAACCGCCAAGTGACGGGAATTGGTGCAAGATCCACATTGCGCAGGCATCGCCTTTTTGGGAGGCTCGCCCTCGAAACGAGTATCGTGAACACCAGTGTCGCGCACGCGGGAGTAACACTCAATGAATCAAAACTTGCGGAACCAAGAGCCCACCACCAAGGCCAATCGCGTCGAGCGCGCCATCGCAAGTGATTCTTCCCGCTGTCGATGGGGTGGGCAGTCGCGGACGGATTGGTGCCGCTCGAGTTCGGACTTGACGCGTTGTGCACCACTCCGCCAACTGCTATCGACTGCTCTTCTGGTGATGCTACCCAGTTGCATTGGAGTCGCGCATCCACCGCTGGATTCGACATCGACGGGGGCGGACGCAGGCAAGGACTGGTCCGTGAAGAGCGCCGGACTGGTGGCGAGCAACGGGGCGTTTTTCACCGGAAAGTATCGCAATGTCTTTGCCGAGACTGGCAAATCTCAGGCCGAAATCGACGACAAGATTCGACGAGCTTACGACACCTACTTCTCGTTGACTGACGAGAATCGCCTCTACTTTGAGCTCGCACCAGGGGAAGCCTACGTCAAGGACATCGCCCACGATGACATTCGCAGCGAGGGCCAATCTTACGCAATGATGCTCGCGCTGCAGCGCAACGACCAGGCCAAGTTCAACAAACTGTGGAAGTTTGCGACTGCGCGAATGCGAATCAGTGATCCCAAGCACCCCAGCTACCGAGGCTTCGCTTGGGTAGTCGACTCGACCGGGAAGATTTGCGACGAGAACTCAGCTCCGGACGGTGAAGAATACTTCGCGCTCGCCTTGTACTTCGCGCATCATCGCTGGGGCAGTGCACCGGGCACGGCGCATGACAATTACAGGTACTGGGCCGACGAATTGCTCGACGTGATGAAGAACCGCCCGTCGATATCGGGCTCACGAACGCGTCACGCTGGCAATGCCGAGGGCGCGTCTTGCGCCGGTGCAACCGTGGTGGACCAAGTGACCTCCGTCGCCCTGTTCGACGGCATTCAGAAGCAGGTGCGATTCAATGCGACCATGGGTGAAAACTTCACGGATCCCTCGTACCACCTGCCGGCGTTCTACAACTTGTTTGCGCTTTGGGGGCCGCCCAAGGACGTTGAGTTCTGGAACAGTGCGGCCGCAACCAGCCGGAGTTTTCTCACGCGAGCCATGAATGGGAAGACGGGTCTGACCTCGGAATATGCGAACTACGACGGTTCTGCGCATGCAACGTCTTGGAACAACAACAGCACTCGCTTTGCCTTCGATTCTTGGCGTGTTGGGGGTAACGTTGGCATGGACTGGGCGTGGATGATGCAGCCGGGAGCGGAGCTACAAGCACGCGCTGACGCCCTGATATCCTTCTTCTACGGCAAGGGGGTGAACGCATATCTGGCACTCTGGCGTCCCGCGGGGACGGGAAGCGGCGAGGGCCACCACTCGCCTGGATTGGTTGCCATGAATGCGGTGGCGACGTTGGCCACTACGCCTGCCGTCGCGGAACAGGCCAGAGCGATCGTGGAGGACTTCTGGAACGTCCAGCTGCCCGTTGGCAAGTACCGGTACTACGACGGGCTGCTCTACACGTTTGCGCTGCTGCACTTGAGTGGCGAGTACAAGATCTACATGCCGCAACAGGGTTCCTCGTTGTAGGCATTCGGCTGTGGCGCTAACTTGGTGCACGACTCTTGTCGCGAAGTGCAACATGACTGTCTTCTCGGACCCTGGTGATGCTGATGACCGCCTTTTGGGCCGGCCACAGTCTGGTCGACAGCGCGGGCCTTCCGGTCCATGTCCGCAACCCGCGAAAACCGCCAAAAGACAGGAATTGGCGCAAGCTCGACATGACGGGCAACGCTTTTACTGGCGAGCTCATCGCGTCTGAGCTCAGCAGCCCAAAGGGTACGATCCAGCGGATGGTCCAAAGTGTCACCTAAGTTCTTGGTTATGCCTCTTGGTTGCACCGCGCGCCTCGGCCACTTCGGGCTCTTCGGGAAACGTCACCAGCCATACCTCCGCGAGTTTGTGTCTCATTATCTCTTGTGTGGTCAGTATTGGGATGAATGGGCGCTGCGGGACTGCGCTGCGCGACATTTCGGGTCACTTCACATTTTCGTGCGAAGTTCGGGGCTGCCATTTTTCCATTTGGCCAAACGGCTCAAGTTTGCCGGAGCTGAATTTCGGCACGCCTGGTGAATTCCTCGGGGCTCGACGGCAATCTCTTTGGCATCAGGTTGTTTTTGTCGTCGTCTCGAACTTTGGCCGCTAGACTGCCGCCTCGACGTCGGCTTGGAGCTGCCGGGCGCCCCGCGCGTACAGCGCTTATTGTAAACGCAACCACCAAGCAACGCCTGTAAACTGGATTGAGCCAACATTGACCAAACAGGGTGTCGCTGTTCGAGCATTCAGGGGCAAGCGAGCATCTGGCAAGAGGTAGGAACATGAGACAACTGGCATATTTGGGTGTAGCGGCGCTTTCGGCGCTCACGCTCATCGGTTTTGGCTGCGGTAGCGACAACGACAAGAAAGCTACCGGAGCTGGCGGCGCAACCGCGTCGGCGGGTGGCGGCTCTTCATCCGGCGGTACGACCTCGACGGAAACTACCCAACCCGCTGCTGGCGCGAACGTTGGTGGCTCGACGTCTTCAAGTGCTGCAGGCGGTGCGGTTTCGGCGGCTGGCGCTTCAATGATAGCCGGCGAAAACCTAGTGACTGACAAGTGTGAGTTGGATGGCGGCGCGAGCGTGATGGATGTAGTCGGAGGCTTCTACCTTTTCGGGGATAGTCAAAGCTGCACCCTTCCGCCCAGCGGCACCAAGGCCTGCCAAACAACGGACGGCGGCACAACCGGTGGAGTCTGCCTATCCGGGGCAACCATCGTGGATTCCACCTATGCAGCTTGGGGCTGCGGCATGGGCTTGTCGTTGAACACGGCAGCACCAAAGGTGAGCACCGATGCAGACGGTGGAACCGAAGCAGATGGTGGAGCTGCCGATGCGGGAACGGCGGACAAGCGCACGTACAGCGGTCCGGCCACTTGTTTCGAGCTGACGTTTACCGGCACGACAGGAGGACTTACACTGCGCGTTGGGTTTACGCAGTATGCCGATCCATCCATCAAGACCCAGTCAGTGGCGCCGTTCAAGACGCTCAAAGCGTTCACCAATGGCTGGACGGGCCAAGTGTGCTTTGCTGATGTCACGTGCCCCAACTGGAGCTCAGCCCCCGGGCAAGGTTGCCCCGCGAACATGGTCGCCACTCCGTCCAGCAGTTACGATCTGCAGGTCCAGGTTCCGGGTGGCGCAAGTGCAAGCGCGTACGAGTTCTGCCTGACCAAGGTCATACCGCTCAAACCGTCAGTCCCGTGAGACCATGACGTGATCCGGAAAGCGGTGTCCGCTGTAGCGACACCGCTTTCCGCTCGACGAGGCTTGTCACGTCGGCATCAGCTCCAAACCTAGCTACGAGACCTTCGCCTGCGCAAGGACAAGACCGTCAGAAAGAGCGCAGTGAACCCCAGTGCCGTGGAGGTCCGGCGAACGCCGCCCACGCGGCACCCGCAACCTGAATCCTTGTTGCCGTTCGATGTAACACTCGTGGTTGCTGAGTCACCGCCATTGCCTGCGCCACCACTGCCAGCAGTTTGGGCTCCTGCATCGACAGAGCTCTGGCCGCCCGTGGCCGCTGGGCAGCCCGTGCCTGCAGCGGTTTCTTCGCTACCACCAGGAGTGTAGTTGCTGGCGTTCCAGTTCACGAACGTGACAACGCTCCTACCAGGTACGGTGGCGGTGAAGCTACCGTCAGAAACGGGGACCTCTGACTTGGCCGCGAGCTTGTCGTTGGCCGAAGTGATCCAAGGCGTGAGACTGGTGACAAAAGGTGCGCCGCTGAGGGTGAATTTCTGACTCACCTCATTCGCATCCCGGTTGATCGCGATGAGCGCGATGTGGCACTCGTCGCGATACGCTTCCACGAGCAAGCTCGACGAGGGGTCTGTGGTCCCCAGGCGCTTGAAGCCCGGACGCACGAACTTGGCCCAGTTCCCGAGAGCGTAGCCGCGCTGGAACATGTAGGGCTTGTTCATCGACTCGTCGGGCTGGATGAGGGCTGGATTCTCCCGGACGCCGTTGGGATCTTGGGTCAGCAGCGAGTCGGCGCTGGTGTAGATGGCCCACCAGTTCCAGGCGTTCATCTGGGTAGTCACCATGTTGGTGTGAATGTGCTCGGCCATGTCGATCGCGCTCGTCATCGTGGGATCGGGCGTATCTCCTGCCATGTTCTCCTGGGACCATTCCGTTTCCCAGAACTCCTTACCGAGCTGCTGTGGCTTATTGTACGTCCAATCGGGCGCTTCGGCGCCCGTAGGATACGGGTGGGTCGCGAAGACGGACGTATAGCCCAATGCGGTCGCGTTCTCGGATATGGGGGTAACGTAACTGTCGCAGTTGTCCCAGTGCGCGGTGTCAGGCACGATGATCTTGACCGAGGGGCAACGCCTAGCAAACGTGGGACCCAAGTAATCAGCGACGAACGTGGTCATCTCGCTGCCGCTCCACTGAGCATTGTCCCAGGTCGCCACGTAGTCGGGTTCATTGGCTGGCGACACACCAACGAGCGGGACATTGTTTTCTGCCATCACGGCCACGAAATCCGCCAGGTATTCCGCGTAGTCTTGATAGTGCTCCGGCAGCAGCTTGTTCGAGTCGAAGCCTGGTCCGGACCCGTTCTGGCTGTTGGTCGTCTTCCAAGCTGGCGGAGGTGTCCATGCGGTGGCCCAGATCCGGCAACCGTAACTTAATGCCTGCTGCGCTGTTGTCAGCTCGGGCGTGGTGGCCACCGGCGCGCCCGCATCCGTCGGCTCCGTGCCATCCGATTGGATGTCTGCGGGCAAGCCGATCTGGATGCGCAACAGGCTTAGGCCAATCCCAGTCTTGGGGTCGAAAAGCGACCGGGTGACATCGTCGCTGAGGTTTACACCGAACCACGCCGACGAAGCACCAAATCCTGATACGGTTTGTTTGGTGTCGGACCAATCAATAATTACGTCGGCAGCGCGCGCCGCGCGCGCCGAGAGTAGACTCGCCAATGCGACCAGCGCCGGGGACACGATCCAAAACGTCCTCATAATGATCTGCTCCTACCTGCTTAAGCCTTGAGCGGGGACTGCACAGTGGACAACGCATTCGCTGTCCGATAGCTTGGCGAACGGGCTTCACGCGTACGGATCAAGCGCACCCATCGTCTAACACCGGGCCCAGTCGAGCGCCACGGCCAAGAGGCAGCGTAGCTGGATTTTTCGTCTCCCGAGCGCAAGCCTGCCGCATCCGCCGTCCTCAGGTGGCCGTCGGTCGGCATTTACTGGGAACGGTTGCTCACGACCGAGGGCTATACCGAGTGCGGCATTCCCTGCAGAAAGGCAAGATTGTTCCCACCACATCAGTCTGCGCGCGCAACCGAGCCGAGAACCACCAATTGGACTGTGGCCTCACCTGGTGCAGGCACCCGTTGCGTACACTCCAGAGCCCGCAATCGCAGCCTCGCAGGAGTTGCCATAAGTCTTGCCGTCGCAGCCGCATACGGGAGAGTAGACGGCACCGCAAGCCTCGGGACGCGCTTGACAGGTCGCCTCGGCGTCGGCTTGGCCACAGTATTGCCTGGGCCGGTAGGCGCAGTACTCGCTCGAGCTGCAGGTGGCTCCCGCACGAGCTCCGCAGGATTTGGTGGCCGCAGCGCTGCCCGAAGCCGCAGTGTCGCCCGTGGCACGGCCGCCCGTGCCGCTACTGGCGGTAGCGATTCCGCCAGTGCTACGGCTGGTAGGGCTGGTAGGGCTGCTCGTCCCGCCCGTGCCGGGCGGTTTGGGCATGCAGGGGCCGTCCCACACGGCAATCCAATAGCCGCTCGAACAGATGAATCCGGTCCCGCTCACACAGACCGACGTGCTGCCCAGCGCACAAGGACAACCACCCGATGTTCCCGGTCTCACGTTTGCACTGGGAGTAAAGCATGTCGTCGAGCTGGTACCTCCCGTGGACGACGAGCCACCGACGGTAGTCATCGCCGTACTCCCGCCTGTGCCAGCGCTCCCGCCCGCGGCGTATTGCGGCATGCAGGGTCCATCCTCAACGGCGATCCAGTGATTGCTCTCGCAGATCAGCGCCACGCCTTGCACGCAAGCATCGGCCATTGTTGTTGGGTCGCAGGCGCAACCCTTGGAGCCGTCTTGATATGCGGTGGATAGATTCTGCGTTGGAGAGAAGCACTCACCGCTCGTGGTTCCGCCGGTTGCTGCAGGCCCAACGCCGCCCGTTGCGAAAGTCGTTGCTCCGCCAGTGGCTCCGCTACCCACGCTAATGCTGGTGCCCGCCCCGGCCTGACCCGATCCACCGATGCTTTTGCCACCGCAGCCTTCACCTAGCGAGCCGGTGCAGATCAGTACCGGAAGGACCCCAAGCCAATTGCCTACTATCCATCGCCCCGCACAGTTCATGGTGAAGTGTGGCCCGAGGCCGCACGCCGACGCAAGGCAAGACGGAGCTAGTCCAGGTACGTCGCCAGAAATCTGGGGATGCATCGCTCGCCAACGGCAGGATGCCTTCGACCCCCGACAGGATCCGGACAAGTGCATTGGGGGTGGATCATGCGAGAATCGCCACGGCTCCGCGCACTACTCAGCGATGACCAGACCCGAGGCACCGCCTACGTCGTCGAAGGGTTCACCCTGGCCGTTGCCGCTCGGGATCCCTTGGCCATTGATTGGATAAGCCATCAGCATCTTGGTGATAGCGTCCGCAACGACCAAATGCAGATTGTTGCGCGATACCCCAAGCGCAGTCACGGCTGACAGTCCGTAGAGGCCATAGGGTGAACCGGGCAGCAGAGCCGCGTTGCCTCCAGCACCAACGGAGAAGCCGCTCAGTTCATTGCCGTCATAGAGACCCATGTAGAGATAAGCCCCATTGGGCGACATGGTGATGCAATTGGCGAAGATCGACGTTGTCTTGGTCGCAATGGGCATACCCGACAAAAGTACTGGTGTCCCGGAACTCAGAAAACTATATCCGGTCAATTGCGGAACGTTATCCGAAAGGTAATACCATGTCCCGGTTGGATCGGCGCGCCCACTGAAGCTTTGTGTTCCCAGACCGAAAGGTGAGCCCGTGATTGGTGTCAGCAACCCGGTAGTAGGGTTGACGCTGTTGACGACCAAGGCATTGAATGGGGGCCCCTTGGTGAAGTCTGTGTTGGACACGAGAAACTGTTCGTTGCGGATTAGTGCCGGATTGAGCAGGCCTCCACTGACTCCCTGCGCGAATGGTGTGCCCGTTACGGCAGTCAAAGTGCCAGCCGCAGACACCTTGAAGATACTGATGGACGCGCTCGAATAGCGGCAGCCGTCGGCGAGCGCGCATTGGTTCGAGACAAACGCCAAAGTGCCGGCTGAATTGACAGCTACGCCGGCACCGCCTGCAGCTCCGGTGCTCACCGGCGAGTTGGCAGTTCGCGTCAATTGCCCAGTAACTGGATCGATGTCAAAGGCAGTCAGCGAGTACTCGTTGACCGCAAATAGTCGCCTTGTGGCACGATTGAAGGCTAGCGAGCTCATGTCTAACCCGCCTGACGAACCGCTGTCGCCAGTAGGAAATGGGGAATTCTGCAGCTTCTGCACAGTGCCAAACGCAGTGAGCGAGAACGCGGATACGGCATTCCCCGCAGCGGATCTGTCGGCCTTGTTGATATAGATCGTGCGAGGCAGTATGACGTCGAACGTCATACTATTCGATTGCTTTTCATTGACGCTGACGCTGAGACTCACCGTACCGGGATAGGCGGTTCGTGGAACGGGCACTTCAATCGCTGTGTTGGACCAGTAGCTTGGGACGACAGTGTTGCCTCCAATGGTGACGATGCTGGTACCCTGGGTTGCCCCGAAATCGTGCCCGGCGACCACCAGCGTCGTCGTTACAATCCCAGATGGGGGGCTAACGGAAGAGATGCTCGGAGCGGCAGTGGGGGGCAACGTGGTACCGCCTGTGGCACCCGAACCACCCAATGCTGGGCTACCGGCGCTGGTTGCTGCGCCACCCAACGCAATGCTGCCGCCGCCGACACCCGCACCGCCCAACGTAACACTACCGCCGCCGACACCCGCGCCGCCCAATGCGCCGTTCCCGCCTGCAGCAACGGATCGACCTGCCGTGGCATTCCCACCTTCAGGTCTACTGCCCCCAGTTGCGCTGTTGCCTCCGTTGGCCGCTGCCCCTGCGGCGGTGGGGCTGCCGGCCATCGCCGTTTCGGGAACAGTCGACGCGCCCGCGACCGCGCCTGAGCCACCTATTGCGACCGTCGTTGTCGCGGAAGTCAATTGGCCTCCGGCATTCGCCGCGCCGCCGGAAGGCGAGCCCGCCTGTCCGCCATAACCTGCCGCCGAAGTTGGAGCTTTATGGCCACCAGCCCCCGCTGCGCCACCGGATCCGAAGCCCCTCATGTCACTCTGGGTGACCGTCGTTCCGGAACAGGCAACGCCGATTAGTGTGGCAATGGAACAACTGACCATCCGAAGTGACAAGCGCATTAACGAACCTTCCGTAATGAGTTGGCGACTCTAATCTGCCAATAGTCGGTATTGCGACAAGAGCCAGCGCAAATTCTGCGACGCTTCACCGAGTACATCGGTGCTTGGGGTGCTCAGACAATCCAGAATCAAAAATGGACCAGCTTGTCGTTTCGCCGCCCAGATGTTGCAAGACCCGAATGGTTTTCGTCCAACGGGCGACCCAGTTCGACTGGTGCGTCGACTTTGTTTTGAACTTTGAGGCTTGCTCGGGTTGAATTACACGCGCCGGAAGGATCTGGCTCCAACGCGACCGGGTTGGCGCCTGCACTGCAATCAGTGACATCGGTCAAGCAAGACGCGTCCCAGCTCGTGTCTTGGCCACCCTCATCATCCGACCGTGAAGCAACCCTTCGGTGGTGGGTCTGGACCAGCCATGGAGCTGTTGAGCTAGGCAGCCGCAGCACAGTTTTTGACATTGGCGACATGCATGCGAGCGAATATGGACCAGAAGGCGTCGAATCGGTCGCTTGCGTTTATGGCGCGCAGGTTGAATGCGCCGCGTAGCCCCGGGCAGTGCCAACGTTGACCGGAGCCCTATGCTCGCATGTTGACCAGTGTCTTGCAGGCGCTTTCGGTGACACCACTGCCAATCGGCAGGCCTCGAAGGCGCATCTTGCGGTAGCGCATCCGGTCGTTGTTGTTTTCGATGTAGGTGATGTGGGATTCGAGCTGCTCGCGCTTTTCGTCGCTTGAGGGGTCGGCACGATGGAATCGCAGGAAACTCGCGATGGAATCGATCGCGCCGTCCTTGTTTTCGAGGTCAGCTCGCCATGACTGCAGTCGCCATTGGCGCCCCGTGTCGCCACACAGCTCAAGCGCTTCGTTGAGCCGTTCCAGCAAGTGGCAGAAGTCTATCGCCTCGCTCCAAGACTGAAGTTAGCCCTCGTTGCGTAGCTTCCCGAGTTCTGGGCGCACCAGGTTCCACATCTCATGGGCACCGTCCTGCACCACTGCCGCCAGCAGGTCCCGACGTTGGGTCAGGTGGTGACGCACGTCGGCTTTGGCACGAGAGACCAAAACTTGTTCGGAGTCGCTGGCTTCGATGGCACAGCGTCTGGTGAGCAATGCTTCGCCTAGACTGTCAACGAGTGTTACCGTTGCGGCGTAGGCCATTCTGTATTTGACCTCGACTGGCGCTCGGGGCGTACGAATGTAGGGCCTTTCCCTTGGCTTTGCTGGCTTGTGGCTGGGCTCCTCCATAGGTGCGCTGGTGCGGTCAACTCCGATCACGATCGCACACGCATCCTCGGGAACTCGCTCCAAGCGGCGAGTCTTGGGCTCGATGCGAGGGGGCTTGCGAAGCGAAGATCAGATGGGAGGCAAGCTGAACAATGCGCCGACCCGGAGTGCACGGAGTCCAGCGAGCTGGACGAAGTGCGCGGAGGGCTACGGTCCTCGCTGAGCGAGGAGCGCCCGAAGGGCGCAGTGAAGGCGCGAGCGAAGCGGGTGGGGGCAGCCCAACAAACTCAGGCTGATCTTAGCTCCGTGGGAGATCCCGACCCACGTCAGGTTGAAGATGCCACGGTACCTACACTAGGCATAGGTTTTGCTCACACCTGTCATCGTTCCAATTACTTGAATACTTATGATGACACACTAACTGCGAGTGATATACTCTGCCCTTTCCGTGTAAATACCACCGCGTCGCAGCACAGTCCGCTGCACGGGTGGCGCAGCGTGACAACCGCGGAAAACGGAAGGAGTCCAATATGAAACGCACTGTCTCGGGATGCCTTGGCATCATGGCATTGACCTCCGTAGGCTGTATGGCGGAACTCGACGAAGAGCCCATGGCTACGGCACAGTCCAAACTCGTCGATTCAGGCAGCTATCTTTACCTCCGCTGCAACGCTACCGGCTGGGGCGTCGATTCCCGCAACCGCATGGTTCCGGGTTCGGCCTCCGAGCTACTCGCAATCGACTACGAGGTAGGTCTACCCTGGATGATCACGGGTTCGGACACTTGCACCTTCGTGACAACGAACCAGCTCGATGCTTGGGGCACCAGGCAGACATTCTTCGACAAGGGCGGCAGCCAGCTCCTCGAAGTACCGCCGACCGGTGCAGGCTATGGCCAACTCTTGGTGTCGCCCCCAGGAAACGACTACCACTTCGGTGTTCGCTATCCCGAACTCGGACGCTACACCGCCACAGTGAACCTGGCTAACGGCACATTCTGGATCGAAAGCGCCAAGCCACAGCCAAAGGTGCTAAAGGTCGCCGTCTATGTTCCCGAGGTGATCGACTCGTGCTTCATTGGTGATCCTTGCACTGGCGACAACTGCGTTGGTTTGCGCAACGACGATAACGTTCTCACCGAGGCTTTCACCGATGGGAGTTTTCGTTCAGTGCGCACCGATGATCCAGCCGTAAGCAGCGCACTCAAGTCGATATGCCTGAATATGTCGCTCGATGGCACGGCACTGGACGAGATCGATCGTGAACTCTCGAATTATCACGCTCGGGTTGCGGAATGGTCCCATGGCAACATCCAGCTCGATCTGCGAAAGATCCGCATTCCGCACGCCAATCTCAACGAGAGTCGTTGGGGTATTGGTGTTTGGATTGGACCATGGGACCTGAGCGAAGTGGCTACACCACAACTCGACTTCGTTCCCGACTTCAATCTGGTCATCCCGCCCATTCGAGATCCGATGCGACAGTTGCACCACGATCTCGGTGGATGTGGAGGTACGTATGGCGCCGACCTCGGTTTGGCGGGCGCGGGCTGGAGTTGGGTACCGAAGACGCGAGCCAGTTTTTGGTTTGAGTGCGCCGAACAGCCTGTATTTACTCACGAATGGTTGCACCAGGTACACTGGGCGTACCAAAGCATCTCCGGCTTTGCCGATCGTTATGGCTGGTCGCTTCCCGCGTGTGGCCTGGGGGATCTCGATCGGCACACCTGGTTCCCAGATTCACACCAATGCAACGAGGATCCCGACTTCGAGCGCTGCGGTCTGGACGATTGTGGCGGCAACGATCTCGTCAATGCGCACATTCTAGGGGTCCATTGGGATCCGGCGCTCGACTTCATTGCCAATCACTGCAAGGACGGCGTGCAAGACTACGGAGAGACGGGCGTGGACGCAGGTGGTCCGTGCCTCGGACTGAAAGGCCTACGCATTGCCTCCACGGTTACCAAGCGTCCGCCAGCCCCGACCTTCTTCACGGCGCTCCCTCGTCGCTAGGGCCGCGCCTGCAAGGACAGAACGCGGCTCCCGCCCCCCGTGCGGTGCAGAGAATGGATCGGGCATTCTCGCGCTGCGCGCTGCGGGCGCAGGGGAGGAGCCTCGTCGACGTGGCGTGACCCCGCAATCTTGACGTGCTCGCGTCGCCCTCAGAACTGGCCCACCAATACTCACCCCAATTGAGTCGACGATGACCTGGTGAGTGGCTTGAGATTCACCAGGTCATGGTTGGCACTGCGCAGAGTCCACCTCTTGCAACAAACAACTACGCAGCTCAAGCGCCGTCTCGCATGGACCCCTTGGACCGCCCGTATCGCGTCGTACCACGTAGGCCAATTCGATAGCAGCCGTCATAACGCCGCGTCACTTCTCCGATGATGCACGCAGCGCGCACGAGAGCGGTGCGGCTCTCCCGAACGCTCAACACCCAGCGCTCTACTGTGCACTCTTTACCCCCGCAATGAACGCGACAGGGTCAATGATCCGGCAACCGTTAGCGTCCACATAGGCCGTGTCCAGCAGGAGGTCCTTCATTTTGGTGGCGCTGAGCTCCGGCCTCAACTGCCAACCCATGGCAAGGACCCCTGTCGCGTAGGGGATGGCCCAGCTCAAGCCCCCTTGTCCGGTGTATTGATAAGCGAATTGCCCCTTCTGGTACTCCTCGGCTTGAGTACGAAGCGAGGTGGGTGCATAGACATGCTGCGTGTTCGCACAACTAGCGCTGGGATTGTTCGGGAAGCCGAAGTGAAACAAGCTCAAGTCGTCTGGGCGATCGAAATCGTAGTACCCAGGGGCAATGAAGCCGTTATCGCTCGTGCAATCCAGCACCAGGACTCCCGCTTGTTCAGCTCGCGTTGCAGCCGTATCCCACGCTGCGTTGTTCGTCGTGAAGGGTGACCCAGTCCCCGAGGGCGCGCCTGACACGGAGACCGCCCGGATTTTCTCCGCTGCCGGCAGGCGCTCGTTCTCGTCCAGGATCCAATTGAGCCCGTCCGCGAAGTACTGAGCGTCTGCTTTCCATGACGGAGCCGCTGCAAAGTACACACGAGCGTCCGGGGCCGTCCCAAGGGTCTCACCCACGAGGAGGCTCGTAACTGCAGGGGCGTGCATGCTGCCTCTGTCCGCAGGTTGCTCACAACCCGTGTCGTGATAGGCAACGATCTTGCCTGCGAACTCAGGATGGTCGAGCTGCAGGTTCTGATCAATGATGGCAACGTTGACGCCTCGGCCAGTGATGTCCTGTTCATGGAGAGAGCGCACACCAAGGCCTGGGTTCTTGCCTGCTTCCATGACACGCTGGGCGATGGGCGTGTCGTCCACAGTCCATCTTGTCCCAGTGTTGAACCAAAGCGTCCGAATGAGCTCCTCGCCGAGCGGAGCAACTCGGCTCGGATCTGGATTGCCTGAGCTAACGCTCGACACGCGGACGTCCGCGTAGGCCTCAACGGGCTTGGCCGGCTCACTGGTACAACTGGGAGGCACAATAGGAGCCGCTGACAGCATTGCCAATGCCGGAGTGAGTCTACTGAAAAGGCCCAAAGCCAGCTTCGTTTTCGTCGCTCTTCCTTTCGTTATCCCAACCACGACTACTGATTGCCGAAGCTTGCACGATTCGTCATTCGCCCGAGTGATTTTTTGCGCTCCCGGCAAAGTCCTAGCGTGTGCTTGTCGTCCAGTCCTGCCTTCACGCCCCTCGAGTCATCTGCGTCGCTGAACGCGTTGGGGCGTCATCAGGTTTATCGCCTGGCACCGCTACCTCGTCAACGACCGGAGGACCAACGACGCTAGACGAGTGCCGCATCCTGCGTGCTCGAACGGCCTGCATGCCGGCGGCTTGACGCCCACAGTATTCGTCTGCTGAGCGCCTTGCGATCTTTACCGCCCGCGCTGCTGCCGGCTGGAACCTGGCCGAGATTGGCCGCAGATTTCTGCTCAACGCCAAGACCATCAGTGATTGGATGCGGCGCATTGATGAGCAAGGTCCAGCAGCGCTAGTGCAGTTGAGAGAGCCGGTCAACAAGTTCCCCGACTTCGTGACCATGGTCGTCCAACAGCCGCGTGCAACGGTGCCAGCGATGGGCAAAGTACGCATTGCGCAGACTCTGGCCCGTGCCGGTCTGAAGCTGTCCAAGACCACCGTTGGTCGCATGTTGAAGCGGCCATTGCCGAAGGCGCCGGTACTTGAGTCGACGACGTCCGTTACTGCGGGAGCCAACAAGTCCGCCGCGACAGCCAAGTCGAGAACGTCCGAGACCAAAGGGAAGCCGAAGGCCGTTCGGACTGTCGCGGCTCGCTACCCTTACCATGTCTGACGTATCGACCTGAGCCTCTTGCCCATCGTGACCGGATTCGGGACTCCAATGCGACCCTTCACGTTGCTGCAATGCTGGCGCTTCTGTTTCGGGATTTGCGCTGTCCTGGACCACTACTCTCGCTCGACTGATCCTCTTGCCTGACCCTATGCAAGTGAACGGGTCGCTTGGCTGCTACGATGGGGATGCAGCCTGAACTGCAGTCGATCGTGTTTCTACACCGGATACGGCGCCGTTCTCCCGACGCCGCTGGACTGTCACTGCGCTCCCGAACGCTAGGATCGCAAGAAACTGCCTTCCGCCGTTGTCGAGCACGAAGCTCCAGTAGCCGAACGCCGCATGACTGACGCGGTTGATCAGTCCTGCTCTTGCCATGAGCGCATCGGCAGCCACGAAGGGCTGGTCGAGCATCTGGGCTAGCGACAAGAACAGTAGCAACCAGAGCGCCACGGCGAGGCGCGCGCGCTGCCGCAGTCGCGGCCACGCAAGCAGGAGCGTAAAAGCTAGCGCTGGCGCGACTAGCAACTGGCTCAAGGGCAGCGACATTCTGAGCCGCGCTGGATTGGGCGCTGGAGCAGGCAGATCCCGGATTTGCACACTCAACAAGACTCGCTCCCCGCCGAGCTTGGCCGACGCCACGTCACAGCCTGGCACGAGCTGCGTCAGCTCCGCTTCGAGGATCGGCAGGAATAGCCCGCTTGCGGGGACTCTCAACGCATAGACCAGCCCGAGCGCGCACAGGTAGGCGAGGGGAAGGCGGACCAAGAACGCTCGACCAAAGCTCGATCCTGGCTCACCGAGCAGACGCATCGATTCGCCTCGTGAATGCATTGGCAAAGACCATAAAAAACGCCACTCCAACAAGGATGACGAGGGTCTGGCCCACGAGCAGGTGCGCCGTGTCGAACCACTCCGGTGTGCGGAGTTGGACGAAGAAGAGCCCCACGATGCGCGCCTGATTCGTTACCCAGAGTACGAACGTTCCAGCGGTAATGCCAAGTAGCTTGTGCGCAGGACGCAGCGGCATGGCAACCAGCGCCGCGGCGACGAGCAACATGCTCTCGAGCCCCTCACATCCCTGGGCGATGAGAAACCGCATGCTGGCGGTCGTGATGACGTTCCCAACGACTCGCACGGTGCTACCTGGCGAGAGTTGCTCGATGAAGAAGCCCGCGGGCGCAACGGTCAACTTTCCGATCAGGATGGGCGCGATCGCGTTTCGCGTCCAGTAGTGCAACAACTCTGCGCCAATGAAGACTGCCGCGAAGACAGCCAGCCCGCGCATCAACTGTCGCCGCTCGAGCAACGACGGATTCTCGCGCGGCGAATTGGACTGGAGATTGGGCGCCATAGGTTGGTGAGCGTTTGAAAACCTGAGGGGGTTCTCAGACAGCGGGCGATCAGGCGGGCAAGGCCCATCGATTGCGAAGCATGTAAGCCGCGCCGGCCATGAGCAGGACGGACATGATCATGGTTCCAACCGCGTCAGTTGCTGGAACGTTGACGGCAGCAGCGGTCGCCCCGTACTCGTAGGCGCCAATGTCACAGGCTGCACCCGAGGGGCGCCCGTAGCCGCGGGCATCCGTCGACACCGTTGCGCCGAGAACGTCCGTGCAAGTGTTCACTGCGGGGTCACGCGCGGCACTGCCCGACGCAATTGCCATCGTCTGGACAGGTCCACCATTGGCGGCAAGCGCGCTGAGCTGCGGGTTGGCCGCGATCTGGTCGCCGGCGCTGGTGTTTACGAACGAGTCACGAGTTCCGGTACCAGCCTGGTCGAGAGTTCCGCCGCTGGTTGTGCCGAAGATGTTGTAGCCGCTTGATTGGATGTATTGGTAGATATCGGGCCCCGAAGAGTCGGCGGTATTCCCTACGACAATACAGCCGCGCAGACGCGGTCCTTCGTTGTCGGTAGTGCTGCCCGAAAAGACGCCGCCACCCATGGCCGTGCTGTGGTTGCCTGATATGGTTGAAAACTCGACTCGAACAATCGAGTCATGGCCGTTGAAG
The DNA here is from genome assembly GCA_964454965.1 of uncultured Polyangiaceae bacterium. GTDB lineage: Bacteria > Myxococcota_A > Polyangia > Polyangiales > Polyangiaceae > FEN-1139. Next base: position 218,461 of record CAYVXY010000017.1, read on the forward strand.
ATTCCTCCGCCAAAGGCAAGCGAACCCTGAGTGTCGTTTCCTGAAACCGTGCAGTTGACCAACCGCATATGGCCAGGGTCCCCTGAGGCGTTCGCGTCCGCTACGCCTCCCCCGAATGAAAAGAATGAGCCAATCGAGAAATTGCCTGAGATCGTCGTGCGAATGAGCGTGAGATCCGTGCCCACGGCACGTGAGGCGCCGCCTCCATACGGAGTGCCAGTAGCAATTGCGCGGTTGTTCGCCAGAGTGCAGTCCTGTAGAGTCGCGCTGCCAGCGGCGACATGCAGGCCTCCACCGTGGGAATCTCCACCGGTGGCTGTTGCGCGGTTGTTGAGCAGTGCGACATGATCCAGTGTGAGGGTGCCAGAGCTCTTGATGCCTCCACCCGTGGCCGTGGCCCCAATGGCCTTGCCATAGCGAATCGTCAAGTTGCTTATGGTGACGGTAAGGCCAACCCCGACCGTGACGGCACTCGAAGCGGCAGTGTCCTCCGCCACAGCCGCCTGTACGATGGTGTTGCTGGAGGTCTGGCCTTGGATGGTTACGCTCGTCGTGACGGTCAACACCTCGGTGTAGGTACCGGCAGCAATGTTGATGACATCACCATTGCTCGAAGCCGTGAGGGCAGCTTGGATGGTTGCCTGGTCAGCCGGTACGTTGATCGTGGCGGCCGCTGCGGGCATCGCCGCCAATATGACGACAAGTGCTGCCCATAGGGCGCTAAGGGTACGCGGGAGTCTGGCGTCGATCATGGTGAGTCTCAGTAGGAATTGGGTCGAGGTGGCTACCTTCGGGGCAGCGCCAAACGACGCCGCCCTGTGCAGAGTCACCAGAATCGGTTCTCCAAGACATGCGCAGGCGGGGCTTGCTCGTCGGGGGAATTCGTCGAACACCCCTTGAACGGCGGAAATACTTCAACCTTGAGCGCTGCGGTGCGCCGCCACCCGAAGAGCCGCTTTGCTTCGGCTAGCGCACACGCGCCCACCGATACGACCTCTTGGAATTCTCGGCGCGGTGCTTCGACGCTGAGCGCCTTTGTCGATTGAACGCCTATCGAAATAGCGTGGTTGAACCCGCAAAACTTCAGAAGCGCGCGCTCGAGCCTTCTTCGTCAGTCGGCGCTTCCACGGCGGTGCCGCCGACGCTCACGATCTGCTTGTGCGACAAGGTGGTGAATCGGTCGATCAGTTCACGCAGGCGTTCTTGGACCTGCACGCTTGACGAATCCGCTTTCCTGTGGCGTGCAATGAAATCCGCCCCGCGCGCTGACATGGCGCGATATTCCTCGTTCAAGTCGACGCGGCTATCCAGTTCGCTCCTCAGACCGGTAGTCTGTGACAACATCGACGTTGCCACCGCGGCAATCGACTTGACCGCGCGCCGTGCCGCTGCGGTCGCGACATCAGCGCACTTCGACATTGGGCTTGCGGAATCCTCGAGGTCGGAAAGGTGCTGAACGAGCCTCTCGTTCCGTTCCCCGCCGCTACCGGCGTCCAAACTGGCGAACTCAAGTGCGTTCGTGCGGACTTGAACTGCATCGTCGAGAATGGACGTCCCCTTGGTCCCCGACCCATGCAACAATGCTTCGAGCTCTTCCCGCATTGCCTTTGCGCAGCCGGACCATGTGTGCGTGCATCCTGTCGCCAAGCCAGTATCCCTAGATTGCGAACCGGCTCCTGTCGTTCCACAAACGTCCTCAACCGAGTAAGCAATTCCTGTACCGCTGCATTCAATCCGGAAAGGATCTTTGTCTTGTTTGCCTGCTCTTGACCGCCGTCCTGCAATGACTGTTCGAGAGAAGTCACCGCACCGTGCAGAACCTGGACCGTTGAGGCCAAGCGAACCAATGCCGCGCCAGGTGACTAGACTTTCCGTGGTTGACTGAATCTTCCTGATTCGTTCTTGATTCCTCCGCCGATGTTGGAATTCCCGGATCTAGTGGCGTCACCCATCGCTTCGTCGCGAGCCACGAAGGCGAAGTGACGGTCCGCATCGAACCCTCTAAGGCTGTCGAGCTCGAGCTGGCGGCGCTCTGGGCCATGGCAACCAGGCCTGCTGGCCATTCGCCGTAATGTGTTGAATCTATTATTCGGTTTGGGGGAACTGAATCGATAGCTAGCTCGTCCTACTGGCGCCCATGGTGCATTCCACGACACCAAGGCAACCCGAAGATCTTGCAAGGTGCCGGCTGGCGCAGCCTGACTTTGCCAAACCAGCCCCATCTGACCACGGAGGTCAGCTTGTCCCCAAAAAAGCCTGATCGGATTCCTTCGTTTGAGTTGGAGCCTCATTCCCGTCGCGAGTTTCTAAAACTGTGCGGCGCCGTGGCGGCGACACTCGGCTTAGGCTCCCTCGAAGCGTGCGACAGCGATGTCGAGGGCCCGGCAGAACGGATTGCCGAGCTTTTGGTCGACACGCGACCGCGGGTGGTTTGGCTGAACTTCTCCGAATGCACGGGGTGTACCGAAGCTGCATTGCGTTCGACGAGCCCAACCTTCCTCGATCTCATTCTCGAGCGAGTTTCACTCGACTACCACGAGACGCTGCTGGCAGTCTCGGGGACCCAGGCCGACGCCCTGCTCAACACAACGGTTGCCGAAAACGCGGGCTCGTTCTTCTGCATCGTGGAGGGAGCCATCCCGACCGCCGAGAGTGGCAACTATGGCCGCATCGGCGATCGAACCATGCTGTCCATCGCTCAGGAGATCTGTCCCTTGGCCAAGGCGATCCTAGCGGTTGGCACTTGCGCCGCGTTCGGCGGACTACCCGCAGCAGCTCCCAATCCGACTGGTGCCAAAGGTTTGAAGGGCGCCCTCTCGAATCTCACGGTCCCCGTCGTCAATCTTCCGGGATGTCCGCCCAACCCGATCAACGTGATGAGCGTGATCGTGAACTACCTGCTCAAGGGAACGCTGCCGGCCCTCGACAGCCTCGGGCGGCCGACGTTTGCCTATCAGAAGTACGTCCATGCCTTCTGCCCGTATCGGCAGGGCTCCTCACTCTGTCTTAGGTCCATCGGCTGCAAGGGGACAATCACCCATAACAACTGCCCGTCGATCAAGTTCAACCAGGGCACGAGCTTCCCAATGTTGGCAGGCCACCCATGCATCGGATGCTCCGAGCCTGATTTCTGGGACCAAATGACGCCATTTTACCAGGCGCTCTAAGGACGGAGGCAATTCGTGGCACTCGTTACCATCGACCCCATCACTCGCATCGAAGGCCACCTCAAGCTTCAGGTGGATGTTAGCAATGGTTCGGTCGCGAACGCGTGGAGCAGCGGCACTCTGTTCCGCGGCATAGAAAGGATTCTGGTTGGTCGCAAACCAGAGGACGCCTGGTTGTTTACACAACGCGTGTGCGGGGTCTGCACCTACGTGCATGGTGTCTGTTCGGTGCGCAGCGTGGAACACGCCACACAGACGACCATCTACGACAACGCACGAGTCGTGCGAAATCTCCTGATGGGCACCCAGTACCTCCACGATCACGTGGTCCACTTCTACCATCTTTGCCTGCTCGACTGGGTGGACGTCGTTTCTGCTCTCGCTGCCAGTCCGGTCGCGACTCTGACTCTAGCCACGACGCTCAGTCCAAATGCTCCGGCGATTGATTTCGCTGCGGTGCAGGCGCGCCTCAGAACCCTGGTCGAGAGCGGCAAGCTCGGGATTTTCGCCAATGGCTATTGGGGGCACCCCGCCTACAGGCTGAGCCCTGAGGCAAACCTGCTCTTCATCGCTCACTACCTGGACGCATTGGTCAAACAGAACCTCGGAGGTCGGATGCACGCGATCTGGGGCGCCAAGAATCCGCACCTGCAGTCGTTGCGGGTCGGGGGCGTCACCTGCGAACGAGAGCTCACGAGCACCCGCGTTAGCGAATTCCGGTCTCTCCTGGCCGAGCTCAAGAGTTTCATCGATACGGTCTACGTGCCGGACGTGGTCTACCTCAGCCAGCAGTACTCGAGTTGGTTCTCTGTGGGGAAAAGCAACCATTTCCTCTGCTTCGGCGAGTTTCCCGAGACCCAGTCCGAACCTGGCTCCTTCTTCGTTCCGCGTGGATTGATCGTGGATCGGGACTACGCCAATGTGCGCTCAGTCGACGTGAGCATGATCACGGAGCATGTGGCCCATAGTTGGTACGAGGGCACAGCTGCCCTCGCGCCGGCAGTCGGTGTCACCAACCCTGCCTACTCGACCTACGACCAGGCTAACCGCTACAGCTGGCTCAAGGCTCCGCGCTACAACGGCTTGGCAATGGAAGTGGGGCCACTGGCTCGTGTGCTCATCGGCTACGGCCAAGGTCAGAGCCCAATGGTCGCGAGCGTCAACGAGTTTCTTGCGCGATCCGGGCTCAATCTGGACGCACTCAATTCCACCATGGGACGGATCTTGGCGCGCGCCATCGAGACTCAAACGATCGCCGACCGCATGGCTACGACCTGGATCAACGCCTTGAGCACGACCGCCGTCGCCTATCGCAGCGTGTCGACAGCGGTTACCGCTCGCGGTGTTGGGCTCAACGAGGCGCCACGAGGTGCGTTGGGGCATTGGTCCGACATCGCTGGTGGACAGCTGGCCAACTATCAAATGGTGGTTCCTTCGACCTGGAACTTCGGGCCCCGCTGCGCCGCGAATCTCCCTGGTCCTGTGGAAAATGCGTTGGTCGGGACCCCGATCGCGGACGTGTCGCAACCGATCGAAGTGCTGCGGACGGTTCACTCGTTCGATCCCTGTATCGCCTGTGCGGTCCACGTCGCGGATGGCGATCAATCGGCGACCGTCGATGTGCAGACGCGATGACCTTGGACAGTGAAGAGAGTCCCATCGTCGTTCTCGGCATCGGCAACTCTCTCGTTGGTGACGACGGGGTGGGACCCTTTCTCATCCAACTGCTCGCGGAGCAATATCACTTCCACCCGGAAGTGCTATTGGTCGATGGAGGCACGCTTGGTATACAGATGCTGCCGGTCGTCTCCGCCGCGCGATACCTCATCGTGCTGGACGCGTATCGAAGCGGGCTGCAGCCAGGCACCGTTTCGATGCTGCCTTTGGAAGCATTGATGAAGCGACGAAACACGATGGTTTCACTGCACCAGTCGGATCTCTCGCAGGTGCTCGCCATGGCAGAGCTTGTCGGGGCTCGGCCGCCTGGGATCCTCTTCGGTGTGGAGCCAAATGAGCTTTTGCCAGGGGAGACACGGTTGTCATTGGCCGTGCGCAGCGCGCTTCCATCCATGATCCAGCACATCCTCGGTCGGCTCAACCAACTCGCCATTGGGTGTTTTTCGCGAACCGGCACCGCCATGACCGAATCGCCACCATCTAGCAGTCCGGGGTAAGGCCAACCAGCGCAGCAAGGTCAGCGTGACATGGATCACGATGGAACGTGGCCCACGTCTTTGGTGAATCGACCCGCCGACAACACTCCGGAGTCGTGTCCAATTGATTCGTTGGGTATTCGGCAATTGGCCGATTTCTTGGAGTATCACCTAGAACCGTCTTGGTTCCCCTTGGCTGGCAGAGCTGTCCCGCTAATTGGCATGAAGTGCGACAGGGCCATCGCGGGAGCCGCCGCGATGATCACCCAGACGAAGAAGTGCGGGTAGCCAATCTTCGTCTGAATCCATCCGCTCGCGGCACCGCGAAGAACGAGCCCAAGGCTCATGATCGAGTTTGCGAAGGCATAGTGGGCGGTTCGATATCTCCCAGGGGCGATCTCCTGCATCATCAATAGGATGACTCCTACGTAACCGAAGCCGTACCCGAACATCTCTACGCTCACTGCAGTTGTAATCAGGATGGTGGCGGTGGGTAATGCCACGCTCAGGTAGAAGAAGGTCAGCATGGGAAGATTCAGAATTCCTGGCACCGTGACTGGAACATACCAAGGGAGAAATGCTTCCCACCCAGAGAAGAGCGCCTTCGTGCCTGCGAGACAGGTTGCAGCGGCGGTCTTCTCGCCTGCTGTGCTAACCGCTGAGCTAGCGGCAACAGAGGTATAACCGGTGAGCGCTTCGCGAACGACTCCAATGTCATTGGTTTCGCTCTCCGCGAGTTCTGCGCCGCAGCCGGACACCAAGGTCGCCGTTGTTGCGATGGCACCTATGACTGTTCGAAGCCACTTGTTAGACATTGTCAGCTCGTCTGCTGAGTCTGAAAGTCCCAGCGCTTGATTGCTGCCCTCAGGCACGGACCGCTATCGCGGTTCGATCCCGAATGCCACATGGTGGTCACTTCTGTCGATTGGCAATGCTGCCTGACTCTTGACCTGTGTCGTTGTGAGCAGCAACTCGCAGGGCACGGTTCGAATTGCTGGGTCCCGGCAATTTGCGGGAATGCCAGGCTACCTTGGCCGCCGCCGTTACGATACGGAGCGTGCTCGCAGGTGCAAAATGATTATGTGTCTAGTCTTACGCGACCATCAGCCACCTCACGGCCTTGCCTTGCGCGTCCAGACAGAGATGAACGATGGTCCACGAACTACCATCTTGCACGCGTGGCCCAAGACCGCTGCGCATCGATCGTCAGGTTCCTTTGGAATTCATCCGAGCAATCGCAGCCTTGTCGCTTATCCGCTGAAGAGCGAAGCGCTGTGGAAAGGCACGACTGTTCCCAGTCAAGAAGGCACTTGAGGAGAGGCTCCAGATCACGAATCTGCAACACCCATCGCCTCGAAAAACGGGCAGAGCCGACGGCCGGCTCTGCCCATCGTCGTTAGTTACGGACACGAGGCAATTGGATGGCTTCGCGCTTGGTTACGGCACCGCTCCAGCGCCAGCGAAGCTAGAGCCGTCGTGATTCCAAGCGCCGTTCGCAGCATAGAAGTAATGGAGGTAACCATCCGCTCCTTTGAGGAACACCTCTGAATGACTTCGTTGCGGCGCAAACACGGCGGAGATATCCCCCGTCACTGCTCCGGCGCCAGCGAAGCTAGAGCCGTCGTGATTCCAAGCGCCGTTCGCAACATAGAAGTAATGGAGGTGGCCATCTGCTCCTTTGAGGAACACCTCTGAATGACTTCGTTGCGGCGCAAACACGGCGGAGATATCCCCCGTCACTGCTCCGGCGCCAGCGAAGCTAGAGCCGTCGTGATTCCAAGCGCCATTCGTAACATAAAAGTAGTGAAGATAGCCGTCTCCTCCTTTGAGGAATACCTCTGAATGACTTCGTTGCGGAGCAAATACTGCGGAAATCTCTCCTGTTACTTGCCCGGCAACCGTAAAGCTAGAGCCATCGTGATTCCATGTGCCGTTCGGAGCATAGAAGTAATGAAGGTAGCCGTCTTGACCCTTGAAGAATACCTCCGAATGATTTCGCGGCGGAGCAAACAGTGCGGAGATCCCACCTGCCACCTTGCCGGCAGCCGTGAAGCTCGAGCCGTCATGTCTCCAGGCGCCATCCTGCACGTAGTAGTAGTGCAGATAGCCGTCGCCGCCCTTGAGGAACACTTCCGAATGATTCCTCTGTGGCGCAAACACCACGGAAATCTCCCCTGTTACTTGACCGGCAGCCGTGAAGCTTGAGCCGTCATGTCTCCAGGCGCCATCCTGCACGTAATAGTAGTGCAGGTAGCCATCGCTTCCCTTGAGGAACACCTCCGAATGATTCCTTTGTGGTGCAAATACTGCACGTGAAGCAGCGGAGACGCTGCTGGTATGCAAAGAACAGAGCGATGCAGCAACGAGAGCAAGACTAATCATTCCGTGTTTCATGGTTTTCTATTCCCTTCAATTTGTGGCACTTCGCACACCCGACGTTTTCTCTGCGTCGGTCATAGATTCTGTTGCTGAAGTGACATCTTCATAGGCAATGGATTAGAACCGCCGAGCAGTTCCAATATCCGAGTTCAATAGCGCCCTCGTCCCCATAACCCAACGACCGGCGCCTCTAACCTGCGAGTGGTCACTTCCTTGCACGCGACCGAGTTCGCACACTAACCTCACCGTCGCGCGGCGCAGCGATGAACTGCGTCTAGCGCCATTTGGGTGGTCACCAAACACCTCCTAGGCCGAGACTCAATCACTTCGAGAATTGCTTGGCAAGAGACAAATTCGAGGGGAGCAAGTACTAGCTACGTCGGGCAGTAACGCGAGGCTCCGCCCTTGCAACTGTGCGGTTCGTAATTGTTCACGTTCCACAAGTCGAACCGCGTTCGAGCGGGCCAAGAAGTTCACTCTTCGAAGAGGCAGAAATCCCAGTGATCTCCATGTCGATGGTTTGCAGCGCAACCACCTCATCGGATCCAGTGTCGCGCCTAGGCGCCAAGTAGGCAAACTCTCGCTCTATGTCCGGGACTATGTGAACTAGGCAGCGCTAACATTTCGAAATGACCGTGAAGTGCACGAGCGCATGTTCGTCGCGGCATTCCGAGAGTCTGATTGAATACTGCCGATCATCTGCGAATCCAAAAACGCCGCATTGTGGCCGATGTCCATCCAGCTCGCCGGACTTCGGTTAGCGGTCCGCCTGTATTGCGCGGTGCTTGTGCGATGGCGCTTTAGTGCTCAACGCCAACCCTGAGCTGGCACATCCAGAAGCAAACACGCTATTGCCAGTTAGGCTGCTTTGGATTTCATTCAAGCGAGCGGAGCCTTGTCCCTTATCCGGTCAAGGTCGAAGCGCTGCGCGAAGGCAAGATTGTTCCCAGTGAAGCGCCTAGGGTTCCACGACTTGCGCTCGACGGGGATCACTTGGATGTTCGTGCGCGGAGATGACCCGCTGCGGATCCAGCACCCGGGTCCGCAAGGCGTCCGGTCAACCATCGTTCACGTGCGTAGGCGCCATGTCCCTGACGACTGAGTTGGTGAATTCGGTCACCAACCTAGCCTCCGGTATTTCTCGGTGTACGGCGCCGTTGGCCCCTCCGCACACCCAGCCTTAGTGGTTGACGCCCTCCTGATGCACCCACCCGTCGGCGCTCTGCGCCGCCGACCTCGCCCCGATCCGTGCTCGCACGCACGCGTGCTGCGCGAGGATGGAGGTACGGGGTTTGAGCCGCTGGGCGGGGAGGGAATGCGCTGTCGATGCACGCCCATTTCGAAACTGTCTGAAACGGAACGCGAAGGCGGAAAGGGAGGAAGAGCGCGGCGGGAGGCTGAACATCTCTGTCCTCAACGTAGGAGCATTCGGGCCCTCGGTTGGCCTGTATCCAGCACCCACCATTCGTGCATTTCGAACCAATCTCAGTGCTGCGCGTTTCATCTCCGGATTCGAAATTGTCCTATGATTACGAGGTGTGGCAGTGAGGTTGCCAGCGCAGGCTAGTTCATAGGCGTCCATAGGATCAGGTCCTGGACGTGGACCGCGTATTCTTGGGGGGGGTCGCTCTCCGGCAGGTCTCGCTGCGTCCTCCCACTCGAACACAAGAGGCGCCGCTTGAGCAAGACCGTTTGGCAAGCTCGACATCGCCCACTATGCTGCGAGCCGATATAGTATGTTCCGCTTTGGCCCCTTCGAGCTCGACGAGAAACGCTTCGAATTGCGTCGGGGAAGCCAAGTTGTGCCAGTGCAGCGCAAGGTGATGGAAGCGGTCCTCTACCTGGTGCGTGAGCGTGATCGGCTGATTACCAAAGAGGAAATGAAGGCAAACGTTTGGGCTGGCGCCGCAGTCACGGACGCAGCTGTGCATCGCGTCATGATGGTTGCGCGGCGGCTGTTGTCCGAGGCAAGAGGATCCCCAATTCGCACCGTGCATGGGAAGGGTTACCGGTTCGTGGGCGAGGTGGAGCTGGGTCCAATATCCACGAAGGACAAACACGTGATCCTGTCAACGCAGGAGATGCCGGGGCCACCACCGAGCTCACGCCGACGTGAGGCGAGTCCATTCATCGGTCGCAAGCGCGAACTCAGTCTGCTGCGGCGCGCCATGGCGAGAACCAAAGGCGGACGAGGCGGCATCGTACTTCTTGCGGGAGAACCTGGAATAGGAAAAACTCGCCTCCTTCAAGCCTCGGAGGAGCTCGCACGCGCGGAGGGGTGTGAGGTGTGGCTTGGTCGCGCCTGGGAGGCTGGAGGTGCGCCAGCCTTCTGGCCATGGACTGAGGCGATGCGTTGTGGCTTGCGTTTGCGCGGTTCGAATGCACTGGAGACTCTTCTGGGTGACGAAAGCGCGGATCTGCAAGCTCTACTCCCGGGGTGGTTTCGCGCGGCTGATTCGTACAGCTCGGATCGACCTCCGGACGATGGCGCGAGTACGAGGTTTCGGGTTTTCGATTTGTTGACTCGACTGGTGTTTGCAGCGGCCGAGACAGTGCCGGTCGTATTGATGCTCGATGATCTACACGCGGCCGACGAAGCAACGGTCCTGCTTACTCGCTTCATGAGCCAGACTTTGGGTCAAAGGCAAGTGCTTCTCGTTGGCGCGTATCGTAGTCGCGAAGCCGAAGACAACAAGCCGCTCACTACCTTCATCACCGGGCCGCACAATAGTGCAGAATACGTGACATTGAGCGGCTTAGATCCCCAAGAGTCGGCTGAACTGCTGCGTGGTTTGTTGGGTTTTTGGGTATCTGAACGCCAAGCCAGCACTGTCTGTGAGATGGCCGCTGGCAATCCGTTCCTGATACAAGAATTTGGACGTTCGGCTGCCTCCTTGGACGACCTAGTGGGGCGCCTATCTCTTGTTCCTTTGCCGATCCCGGAACGCGCAGCCAAATGCATCCGTGAGCGCGTCAGTCGGCTTTCCAACGAAGTTCAGGGTACCCTCGAGATTGCGAGTGCCATCGGCAGAAGTTTCTGGCTAGAGGAGTTGGTAGCCATCGCCAACAAAGGTTCGGAAGCGTCCAAGGGACTCGAGCTGCTCGAACGGGCTTGGATGGACGGTTTGGTCGAGCTCGATCCCCTGACGCCTGGAGCGTTTCGGTTCAGTCATCAACTCGTTCGTGACACCATCTACGGGGATATTGCGCCAACGCGACGCTTCGAATTGCACGATGCCACGGCAAAGGTGCTGGAACATCGTCTCTTGCACGACACAGACGTTGTCTTTCAGATTGCCCATCACAATCTTGTAGCCGTTCCCCTCCACGGGACGGCACAGGCGCTCCGATGGGCGTGCGAAGCCGGCAACCATGCAATGCGACAGCTTGCCTACGAACAAGCCGCTGAGCAGTTTGCCACGATGGTGAGACTATTGGAGAGTACCTCGGCAGCGCCTAGCGCATTGCCCGAAGCGCTTCTCTTGCTCGGGGAAGCGCAAGCCATGGCCGGACAACTGAGCCTCGCTATCGACGCATTCCAGCGCGTGATCGCCGCTGGTGATGCATCCGAGGACTTCGCGCTTGTTGGACGGGGCGCCCTCGGTTGGTTTCGAGCGGTCGACTGTGGATACCTGTCACACCCACAATTGGAGAAGCACCTGAGCGACGCCCTGGCCTGTTCCGACACTTCCCAATCGCTGCGGGCGGAACTGGCAGTTGCCTTGGCATGTTGCTCTGCCTTGTCGAAGCCCCTCGCAGAGCGGCAACGCCTTTTTGAAGAAGGACTTGAACTTGCCGCTGATGTCCCCACGTCCGCCACTGTGGCGTCTGCTTTGGCCTACAGCATGACGGCGAATTTCTTCTGGGACAGCCCGCGCAGAGGCTGTGAGCTCGCGGCCAAGGTCGTGGCCAACGCAAAATCGTCGCGCAATACTCACGCACGCCTCCACGCTCATTTGTGGCGGGGTTGTCACCAGCTACAGCTGGGAAGAACCGATGAGCTAGCCTTGGAAATGGCGGAGCACGAACGCTTGGCGCAGCGCGTACGCCATCCGTTCCACTTGTATGCCATTGACCTGTTCCGTGTGTGTCGGCACCAAATGGCCGGAGAGCTGCGCGAGGCTGAGACGCTCGCCCGACAGGCATCGCCAAAGGGCGAACGGGCAGCTGGAGTCGGCGCTACCCTCTTCTTTGGTCTTCAGCTACTGACGACCATCTGGGAACGCGGACCAAAAGGCACCGAACACTTGGAACGGGAGGTGCGAGCACTCATAGAAGGCCTGAAGGCGGTTGGGGTGATGCATCCGCTGTTTCCGGTCTTTCTCACCCGATGTGACCTGGAGCGTGGCCTGGAAAGCGATGTTCGGTGTCGTCTCGAGGAGCTTGCGCCGCGCGGCAATTGGGACTGGCCGGCGGATGACACGCTCGTGCCAAGTGCTTGCCAAATGGCGATCATTGCGGCGTCTCTCGGAGAACAAGACATTGCTCGAAGTGTCTATCGCCGCCTCTTGCCACTTGCCGGCACGCACACGGTGGCCTGCTGTTTCGGAGCCTACTGGGGGCCCATTAGCTACTATCTCGGGATTGCAGCAGCCACCTTTGGCGACCTCACGCAAGCGCACCAGTACCTCGAGCAGGCCCACGCTGAAGCAAATCGGGTTGGGGCGCGTACCTACCAGGCTTGGTCAGACTACGCCATTGCGCGGCTGCTGCTTCGCGACGGTGCACCAAATCAACGTGTTGAAATCGAGCGACGCTTGCGCGATAGCGGTGACGTCGCGCGGCGTTTGGAGCTTGGTAAGCTCTCGGAGAAGGTCGATTTGGCACAGAAGCAACTGCAATCACTGCGCGCTGGTCGTGGTTCCGCCCGCAGTCGTTCGCGTACGTGAGCGCTTCGGACTTCGTCGACTGGATGCGTCAATATGAACGTGTGAGTCTGTTAACAACACGACCCAATTGCTTGGGTCGAACTCGGGATTCTTTTCCAATCGGGCGCGCCATCCGTTGGCTCGGACGGCCCGGGCGGTAAGCCCCCGGAATAGTGAATCTTTCTGCGGACCCAACAACAATTCGTTAGTTGTTCCATCTACCAGATCATGAAGAGATCAGAAATTCATCAGAACTGGGACTGCAGATATGGGGTACAGTCCGGTTGCGCCAGGGGATTGAATTCTGCGGTTTGCACAGTATCAAGCCTGGGTGTCTTTGTGTATCCGCTGGTTGTCTCAAGACAGCCCTCTTACCATCGGCGAGCGTACCATGAAGCAGGATCCGACAAGAGAGGGGCAACGCCTGCCAGAGATTCCAAAGCCGCCCGAGGCAGCGAGAGAGAATCCTAGTGGCGCCGCGGCGCAGGCTGGCGGATCTCACCGTGATTCTGCACAGTCCGGAGGTGCCGGAACCGGGCCAGGAAAGGCCGATTCGCTGCTCCCTGCCATCACGAGCCCGAAGGGTGGAGGTGCTATTCGAGGAATTGGCGAGAAGTTCACTGTCAACGCTGCAACAGGCACCACTTCGCTGTCAGTGCCGATCGCCACGTCACCGGGTCGAAGTGGCTTTGGACCGGAACTCTCGCTCGCCTACGACAGCGGGAATGGCAACGGGCCTTTCGGATTGGGTTTCTCGCTATCTGCGCCGGCAATCACGCGCAAGACTGACAGGGGCTTGCCCCGCTACTGGGATGGCAAGGATTCCGACGTATTCGTTCTCTCAGGCGCAGAAGATCTTGTGCCGGAGCGTGACGCAACGTCCAACGAGCAGCTCAGGTTTGTCCGCGGTGCCTTTACGGCATACCGCTACCGACCGCGGGTTGAAGGCGCGTTCGCACGCATCGAGCGCTGGGTGCATGGCCAAACCGGCGCGATACATTGGCGCGTCACCACCAAAGAGAACGTCGTTCATGTCTACGGACGAGCCGGCGCGGAGACACAGATTGTCGACCCTTCGGATCCAGGACGTATCTTCGGTTGGCTGATCGAAGAGAGTCGCGACGACAAGGGAAATGTCGTTCGCTATCAGTACAAGTCCGAAGACGGCGATGGCGTCACTTGTTGCCTCAGTGAGAAGAGTCGGTTCGATCGTCACCAGGGATTTGTCGCCTCAGCGCAGCGGTACCTGAAGCGGATCCTGTACGGGAATCGTCAGCCGTACACCGAGAGTTCGGCGCCGGACGACTATCTCTTCGAAGTCGTTTTCGACTACGGCGAGCACGGTCACGAGCTGCCAACCTACAGCGAATTGCAGCCTTGGCCTGTTCGGTTGGATCCATTTTCGAGCTTCCGCGCTGGTTTTGAGGTGCGCACCTACCGGATGTGTTGGCGCGTGATGATGTTTCACCGATCCGGCGCTGACCGGCAACCGCTGCTCGTCAAATCGACCGAGTTTCGCTACGAATCGAGCGCGACAGTCACCTACCTGCTTGGTGTATCCCACTGGGGTTACATCACTGACTCAAGCGGCACCATTGTCGAGTCAGCTCATCTCCCCGAGCTTTCGTTCGAGTTTCAGCCGGTCACCTTCAACGATGAGCTTTCCGCACTTCCAAGCCAAAGCCTTGAAGGATTGCGGGGAGGAATTGATGGCAATCGCAAGCAATGGGTCGATCTCGACGGAGAGGGGATCTCTGGCGTACTCATTGATGCCGACGGCGCCTGGTTCTACAAATCGAATCTCGGTGGAGGTCGTCTTTCTCCGCCGAAATGCTTAGCGTCGCTTCCCTCGCCCGGGAGCCTTGCTGGTGGGGTACAGAAGCTCGAGGACCTCGACGGCAATGGGCAGCTCGAGCTAGTTCAACACGGTCCGCCGCTGCAGGGCTATTTTGCTCGCACGCCCGACGGGGATTTCGAGACGCTGCGGACGTTCCAGTCGCTTCCGAATATCGATTGGAACGATCCAAATCTTCGATTCATCGATCTCGACGGCGATGGTCTGGCTGATCTGCTGATCACCGAAGAAAGTGCCTTCGTTTGGTACCGTTCCAAGGGCAGGGCAGGCTTCGACGATGCCAGTCGAATCTTCCAGCCCCGAGATGAGGAGCAAGGACCTGCAATCGTCTTCGCCGATGGCACTCAGAGTATCCAACTCGCAGACATGAGTGGTGACGGGTTGGTCGACATCGTTCGCGTCAGAAACGGTGAGGTCTGCTATTGGCCGAATCTTGGTTACGGCAGGTTCGGGGCAAAGATCACGCTCGAGTCCAGCCCGAATTTTGCGCCTATCGGGCAATTCGACGCAAAGCGCGTGCGTTTCTTTGACATCGACGGTTCAGGCACATCCGACCTCCTATACCTTGGCCAGCAGGGGATCGACGTCTACCTCAACGAGAGCGGCAATCGGCTGGGGGTGAAGCAAACGCTGCGCACGCTGCCGCCAGTGGATGGCATCGCGCAAATCACCGTGGTCGATCTACTGGGCAGGGGGACCGGCTGCTTGGTGTGGTCTTCGTCGCTGCCTAACACCGACAACCGCCCGATCTTCTTCATTGATCTCATGGGCGGGGTCAAGCCCCACCTGCTGTCGACCGTCAACAACAACCTCGGCGCGCAGACTCGGATCACCTATAGCACCTCAACGGCTCAGTACCTGAAGGACAAGGCCGAAGCCATCCCCTGGCTGACGCGCCTTCCGTTTCCCGTGCAGGTGGTCGAACGGATCGAGCATGAAGACCTGGTTTCCAAGTGCCGTCTGGTCACCGAGTATCGCTATCACCACGGCTTCTTCGACGGAGAAGAGCGTGAGTTTCGTGGGTTCGCTTGTGTCGAGCAGTGGGATGCCGAACAGTTCGAGATCGGAACCAAGGGTGAACTGGATCAGCCACCCGTGCACACGAAGACGTGGTTTCACACGGGTGCATGGTTGGAGAAGGAACGCCTGGAGCAGGCGCTGAAGCTCGAGTACTTCCCCGAGGGCCCCAAGGACGAGCGAGCCCCGGAGGCTCTCTTTCTCCCCGACACTATCCTGCCCGAGGGCATGACGACGCAGGATGAGCGCGAAGCCGCTCGTGCCCTGCGTGGCCACGTGCTCCGCACGGAGATCTACGCCAACGACGGCACTGAACTCGCCCAATTACCCTACGTGGTTACTGAGGCGAGCTATAGTGTTCACTGCATCCAATCGAGCAGGCATGCGCCGACGGGCTCCAAGCACGGTGTGTTTTTGGCGTTTCCTTGCGAGACCCTGACGATTCACACTGAGCGCCACCAAGGCGATCCGCGCATCGCCCATGATTTGGTGTTGGCAGTCGATGACTACGGTAACGTCACCCGTCAAGCCAGCGTTGTCTACGGCCGCCTGCAACCTACGAGCCACGCAGAGCAGCGCCGCGTCTACGCAACCCTGACCGAGACCAATTTCATCAACGAGGGAGGTCACCCAGATTGGTATCGAGCAAGCATTCAGTGTGAGCAGGCGACTTGGGAGCTGACCGGCGTCACACCTCGCGCTAGCAGCCGGCTTTGGGACGTTGAGAGCTTGGCGTCGCAAATCGAATCATTGCCGCATATCCCCTACGAAACCCCCGTCTCCGGAGAGGTACCGGCGCGCAGGTTGGTGGAGCGTAAACAGCAACGTTTCTACTCCAACGACCTGTGCTGCGAACTGGCTCTCGGCGCCATCGAATCGCTCGCGCTCCCGTACCGCACGTATCACTTCGCATTGACTCCGGGCCTGGTTGCGCAAATCGCCGATACGTCCGCGGAGCTTGTTGGGACTGCCTTTGCTTCCGAGCTACTCGTTGCCGAAGGTAGATACGAGTCGCGCCCAGACGGGTACTGGGCCCCAAGCGGGCGAGTGGAATACGATGCCGCGCAGTTCTATCTACCGGTACGAGCGCTCGATCCGTTTGGCGCCACCCATCACGTCAAATACGATGAATTCTCGCTGCTCGTGGAAGCAGCGACCGATCCCTTAGGGAATTGCGTCGTTGCCAGCAACGACTACCGCGTGCTCGCCCCCACGACCGTGCTCGATCCCAACCTCAACCGGGGTGCTGTCGGGTTCGACGCCCTGGGCATGGTCCTCTGGTCAGCCGTGATGGGCAAGGCTGACCATCAGGAAGGCGACACGCCAGAACACCCAACAGCTCGTTTCGAATACCACCTCCACGAGTGGGCAGAGCGGAATCGTCCGGCATTCGTCAGGACCAATGCACGGGAGCGCCACTTCTTCCCTGATCAGACTGACGGCGTTCCTTGGCAGGAAAGCCTTACCTACTCGGATGGCTTTGGTCGCATTGTCATGCATAAGGTACAGGCCGAGGCAGGCCCCGTACCAGGTACTGCGGGCATGGTGACAGATCGTTGGGTGGGCAACGGTAGGACTGTCTTCAACAACAAGGGCAATCCGGTCAAGCAATATGAGCCCTTCTTCTCTGCCTCCTCCGACTACGAGGACGAGGCAGAGCTCGTCGAGCGGGGTGTCACTCCGATCATTCACTACGATCCACTAGGACGGGTCATACGGACAGATCTCCCGAACGGAACCTTTTCCAAGGTGGTCTTCGACGCCTGGCGGCAGCAGAATTGGGATCCGAACGATACCGTTCTTGAGAGCGCCTGGTACAAGGAGCGGACAGAGCCAAGCAAATTCGTGACCGATGCCGAGCGGCGCGCAGCAAGGCTTGCTGCCAAGCACGCCAACACGCCCAGCCTCCTGCACCTTGACTCACTGGGGCGGCCGTTTCTCGGCCAAGCCGCGATTGCAGCACAGCATTTCTACGACACGCGCACGGAGCTCGACATTGAGGGCAATCCCTTGGGGATCGTCGATGCCCTAGGCATTCGCACCATCGAGCAACGCTATGATGTTTTGGGTCGGCGCATCGCGGTCACGTCGCCTGACGCCGGAAAGCGTCTCACGATTGCTGACGTCGCCGGCAAACCATTGCGCAGTTGGGACAGTCGCGGCCACACGACGCGCGCCCGCTTTGACGCCCTGCAACGCCCCACCCACGTCTTGTCGCACAGTCGCGCCAGCAGCGCCGAGCAGGTGGTTACGAGAACCATCTACGGCGAATCGGTCCCGGACTCCCAAGCCCGCAATCTCCGTGGTCAAACCTACCTCGTTTTTGATGGCGCTGGCATGGTCAAAACCGAAGAGCTCGACTTCAAGGGCAATCTACTGTCCGCGTCGCGCCACCTTGCGGCCGCCTACGAATCAACGCCAACCTGGGAGGCCTTACCCGAGCTCAGCGACGCCATCAGCCCAGATGACGTAGAAGCGGCCGCGCTTGCCAACGGTCTTGACGCCAACCCGTCAGAAGCGCCAACCCGCTTTGCGACCCACAGTGAGTTCGACGCCCTGAACCGCGCCGTCCGCTCAGTGGCCCCGGACGGAAGCGTTGCGACTCCTGTCTACAATCGCGCCAATTTCCTTGAGCGGATGTTGGTGGAAACCGCCGGCACAACGCGCGCGGCTGTGCACAGCATGGCCTACAACGAAAAGGGCCAGCGCGTCTGCTGTGAATACAATGACCAGACTCAGAACGACCCCGTCTACACCACCGAGTACAGCTACGATCCGGTGACCTTCCGTCTGAAATCACTCGTCACGCGCCGCAAGCGCGACGACGTAATTCTCCAACACCTCCTCTATACCTACGATCCAGCCGGGAACATCGTCGAGATCACCGACGACAGCAGCGCGCTTCCCATCTTCGCCAATCCCGTCGCCGCTGAAGCCCACGGCCTCTACGAATACGACGCCCTCTACCGCTTGATCCGCGCCGAAGGCCGCGAGCACCCCGGGCAACAGGTCACCGAAGGCGATCGTGAGCTCACCGCCAAACTCCCCCACGCCAACGACACCTCGGCACTCGTCCGGTACCGCGAAGCCTACGACTACGATCCCGTCGGCAACATCCTCCGCATCCACCACCAACCGCTCTTCTCGAACTCCAGCCACCAAGCCTGGGAGCGCCGCTACCGCTACGCCTACCAAGCCGCGGAAGCCGATCCGCGCGTCACCCCCTGCAACCGCCTCCTAGCCACGTCGCTCCCCGGCGACCAGAGCGACGTCTTCAGCGCCACCTACGACCACGATCCCCACGGCTCGATGACGCGCATGCCGCATCTTTCGGCAATCCAATGGGACTATGCCGACCAAATGCAGCGTTGCCAAATCGGCATCGGTGCCGGCGCAGGCAACGTCCACTTCACCTACGATGGCGCCGGGCAACGCGTGCGCAAGGTGTATGTCCATTCGGGGATCGTCGAGGAACGGATCTATCTGGGTGGTTACGAGATCTATCGCCGCCGCGGTGTAGCCGCAACGACGCTTGACGTGCATCGCGCAACCCTGCACGTGATGGACGACCAACGCCGAATTGCGATGATAGAGAACACGCTGGTCGATACCATCGAGGGATTGTCGGGCAGCCGGTGGCGGTTCCAACTCGATAATCACCTCGGCTCCGCGACGCTCGAATTGGACGAAGCCGGCAACGTCATCAGCTACGAGGAGTACCATCCGTACGGCACTTCGGCGTTGCGTGTGCGGAATCTGGACGGCGGGTTCTCGCAGAAGCGATATCGATACACCGGAAAGGAAAAAGACGAAGAGACGGGGCTGTATTATCACGTGGCGCGGTATTACGCGTCGTGGTTGGGACGGTGGACTGCGGCGGATCCGTTGGGAGTGGCGCAACCGGGACGACCGGATTTGAATCTGTTCGCGTATGTTGGGGGGCGTGTCATTGTCGCAGTGGATCCGGGGGGGATGAACACCGGTTACAACACCGACACCGCGCTTCAAATGACGGTGCCAACTGAGACTTCATACGACGACTCTGCGAATGAAGCGGAAGCCGATCAGATGGCGCTACGATCCTGGCGTCCGCCGGGATACACAGACCCTGAGAGTAGAGCGCGGGACCACGCGGCCAAACAGCAGATGTTGTTCAGCGAGCGCGCAGACTATCTTACAGGACAACTATTCAGCAATGTCGCCAGTAGTGCTGCTCTGATAGAGAATCATGTGCTTGCTTGGAATCGCGCTCACGATTTGCCAGACTACTGGGGAATGTCGGCTGATCCCGTCGCCGCAAGATTCTGGGCATGCCCCGCCCCGACACAACTTGAATACGACATAATTGCCCACTATCTTGGCGGTTCGGGTGCTCGGTTTCACATTTCAATAGACCGCATGCCCGAGGTGCAAGCCTTTTTTAATCCGTCTTGGGGACCGCCAGATACGAGTGACCCCAAAAGACCGCGCCGCCGCTTCAACGATCAACTGAAATCACTAATCGAAACTGGCAAGCAACTGTCGGAAGCGGCTGGCAATGATACAGTGATGAACGTCCAATTTTCCGGAAGTGGCGTCAGCGCACTCGAGCTTTACGGGTTGGGTCAGTTTGAAGTTCACTATCGTGGGAATCTCAAGGTGTCGTCGAATGCCATGTACGAGTTTTCGGGCGAGATCGCGTTCGTAGACGTCTGGGACCTAGACCGACATCCCGACCCGACCGCCACAATGCGCACCTTTGCGGCACAGATACAGATCATCGTCGGTCGAATGGGTACACCGGGCACCGATTTCGTCGTAACTAGTGACTGGATCGGCGGCGTCCACGCGAAGGGAGAACTGCAGGAATTCGGTTCGAAAGGTGCGCAGAACCTTCGCGGCGGACCAGTACCACGGCAGAGTGCGCCAGGACGAGCTCTCAGATGGATTGCCGGTTCTCAAACTCGGCAGCTACGGAACACGCAGTAGCGGCTTTGACTTTCAAGATTGAGCAATCTGTGAATCGCGGGCGACAATCCGGAAGTAGAAGGGTAGGTATATTGTGGAAAGAGTCATCGTTTTACGTCTCCATCCCGAAAGACCGACAACCGGCGCGGATTTCGCAACGTATCTGGCAAACCTAGATATCGAAGCCTTCGATGCATCCTTCGAACATGCCAACGGTGAGACTAGATCCCTCGGGCATGCGACAATCGAGCAACACGGTGCGGCGCTACTACCCTTCGGTCCCCTTGAGGCGAAGGCAGTCGCGTCTGCACGGATCCTATTGTCTCAGTCAATCTTCGGGGTGCCCCCGCTACAGCCTCCGCTACCACCGGAGTATCTAACCACAGACCTCATACTGAAGATCACCCGCAACGGCGAGACGATCCTGACGCTCCAGGTACGGCACAACGTGCCACTTGTGGATGTCCCAGATGGCATGGACTGGAAGGATGCGGCAAAGCCGTCCCAAATCGCCGCCTACATCGCGATCCCAGCGCCAAACCCCGATTGGGATCCCGAAGCTGTCGTTGATTTGCCCGCAGACGGTAACCCGCCGAACTTCGCAGTGCTCAAGTCCGCCGTGGAGAAGGTTCTTAAGTCCGATCCTGGTCCAGGCCAAGTACCAGAGCTCGACATGCTGACCCTGCCGCAGTGCCGTCACATCGCCAAAGAGCTCGTCTGGAATAGTCAAGGTGAGAAAATTCCGTACCTCACCAAGGAAGACTTCGAGAAGATCTACACGTACCCTCCGCCCGACGGCTACGATCCGAATGCCCGTGCCTCGTTCGAAGGCTCACTCACGCAATACCAAGTTACCCACGAAATGCGTGCAGAGGGGCTGGCTAAGTACATCTTCACATTGTGCGCGGCAGTGGCTTGCGAGAAGATGAGCAACGCGGCTGAGAGCGCGGCGCTCAGGTTTCCCCTCATCCCAACGGTTCCGCCAAGAGAAACAACCGAGCTCGCGGTTGCACTGATACTTGTACCGGACACAAGTTTCTCGGTCCCAGCTGAACACTTCTATGCGCTAGCGGCGCAGTTGCCCACGGGAGTCACCGCGGAAACGCGCTATCGGCTCGCCTGTCTACAGGGAGAGCGGACTATCCACGAGCAATTGGACAGCGCCATTGCTCATGGCGTGATCGCCGATACCGCGGGGCCCGGCAATGTGAACCCAGCACAAACGGCGCGGCGTCTGGTTGCGTTGGGCGCCACGGATGGATTACCCGTATGCAGTATTCCAAACAGTGCGAACGACGAGCTCCACGCTTTGGTCGTGAACTGGCTCGATTACCCATCGGATAGCATTGACGGGTTTTGGCAAGCGCTCTCGGGCGACGGCCCGCATGCTCACCTCAAGCTGGTGCTCGCGGCCATTACCGAGGAGCCGAACCCGCAAGCGCTTGTCGACGCAATTGCGTCAGAGCTAGCTGGCAAGAGCACTCCGAAACCATTCGAGAATGTCGACGACCTCACCAAAGTAACCGCCAGCGAGTGGATCTCGGTCCTCCGGGCGAACAACGGCCACCTCCTGCCAGAGTTCACCAAACCCGGCACAGTGGATGAGCGGATCAATGCGTTCATTCGTAGGCTGCGGCAGTACTTTGATGTTACGTCTGGCGCTGTCCTGTTCCATCCTCCGGAACCTGGTGAGCCGGCGAGTTTTGGGAAGATTACGGACGATCCAATCCAAACTGCGTTCGGCATGCTGTCCAACCCGGTTCTTGGGCAACCCATCGACGCTACCGATCTGAAAGGCGTTGCCGCCAAGGTATTTCCAGACAACCTACGGGCACAAGCATGGCTGATCGGTGCTGTCACCACGCTCAACGAGCTCTATGGGATCGCCTCGGCTGTTGAGACCGTTCCGGTAATGCAGTTTGCGCTGATGGAGGCGCTGTACGCGCGGGGATTTACCAGCAAGGCGTTGATCGCTGGGATGCACCAGAGCGACTTTGGCAACGCGCTGGTTGGAACGGTTGCCTATGACCTCGCGAAAGCAATCTGGCAGAAGGCAGGCGGGTCCCAAGGCTCAACCAACCAGCCTGAAGGATCCGGACCGAAGCCAATCAATGATGGAGCATTGGTCAATTGTGTTCCGCCGCCCCACCTGTCTCCCCTGGGGCCTATTGCCTACCTGCACGAGCTGCTAAAGCTGTCGGCCGCCTCCACCTGCAGCGATCCGACTCCAGCTGGCGCGCAGCCGACCTTGGCCACGGCTTTGCAGTCTCGTCGTGGCGCGGTCAAGGATTTGAAGGTTACCTGGGCCAACCTGCACACGCCCATACCCTTGATTGACCTTGTGCTTGAATGTCTTGAAGCCGTGGTAACGAATGTGTCCGCCCCCTCGGGCGTGACGTACGACACGGCGCAAACACAGCTCAACGGCTACCTCCTGCAGCGCCCTTCGCGGCGTGAACTAGGGCCTGGGAGGCACGAGCCAGAAGTTCTCTTTGCTGCAATGCCGGAGCATTCGTCGCCGGCCACTCCAGTCAAGAATCCCGGAGGATACGACGGGCTGCGCTACGACTTCAGCAGTCCGATCCTGCCCTACTCGCAACCGCTCGATATCTGCAGATCATACCTGAGGGAGCTCGGCACGAACCGGTACTCGGTCATGCGACACTTCCGTCGCGAAATCACCGAATTCGTGCTCGAGCCGGCGCAAGAGCACCCAGATTTTCGGTCCCATCTCTGGCGGTATCCTGTGTGTTGGGAGATCGCACGCGAGTACCTCGGCATCAATACAGAGGAAGAGGACGTCTTCACGCAAGCTATCTCGAGCGAGCGGCTGACCACTCTCTACGGCTATTCGTCAGGGACGGAATGGATGCAGCAGGTGTTGGTGGTCTCTGAGTTCTTGCCCAGAACCGGTCTCTCGTACTGTGACCTCTACGCACTGATCGAAACCAAGTGGATCAATCTAGAGGTGAAATATAGGGACAATCCGGACAAGAATTGGCCAAATCTTCCAGTCTGTGAGCCCTGTTGCCTTGTTGATTACGTTCTGGTTCCGGTTGATGTTGATCAAGAGGAGCTTGCGGATCTCCTCAGGCAACTCGCTGTCATCATTCGCTATTGGCGCAAACTGCAACAGGTGGAGCACGCCACATACTCCTTCGCTGAGCTGCACGAGATCGCCAAGGTACTCCACATGTTTGAGGATGACGGCAAGACCAACCCGGACTTTGCCCGCCAGCTCGTCGCCTTCCAGCTCTTGCGAGACCACTTCTTTCCGGGGGATCAGGGCCAACATCACCACCACGGCAGCGCCGCGATCGGTCCGCGCTGGTTGCAGCTGCTGCCGCTCTGGAAGGATGACTGGGCTACCGCTGCGCCGCACTTCGTTCATCACCTGCAGCATTACTCGGTTGCTCGATTTGGCCACGAACAGCGCACGCCCGAGTTCTTGAAACTGCTCGCGGACAACCTGACAGCGTTGTCGGTTCTGGCAGGGTTCAATCCCGATGATGCTGCCAAAACCTGGCACGCCAAGCCCACCCACACCCTTAGATTCGCCGAGATACTGGCAAAACTCTGCGCGTCGAGCTTTGGGATCGGTGACATCCTGTTCCTCTTCACCAACAACCGGCATCTCACGGGTGATGATCCTCTCCCCCTGGCTAGCGACAACGAAACCCTTGATTCGCCGCTAGATCTTCCTGACGATGATCCAGCGTACTCCCTATGGCAGCTGCGCCGAAAGCTCCAGGACGTGTGCTTGACTGACGAGGAAGTCAACGCGTGGAGCTGGCCGCAGATCCATTCTAGCTTGCACGGGGAGTTTGGTTTTGCGTCGTCAAACGGAAGCGATGACCCGCTGTCCTTCGCCTGTCACTGCTTCCCTTCGATTGTCGAACAGTCGGGAGTTGCTGTCACGTCTGCACAACGGCAGTACCGTGAGGGCCTAGTCAGCATTGCCCCGCTGATGTGGAATACGCCTCCCAATGGGCCGTTCCGCTACGACGCCGCGTCGCATCAACTTTTGACAGAACTGCCCTTGTCCGACGACACCGTCCTGCGGAAGCTCAGCCGCGTCAGGCCGCTGTCGCCTGACGAGCAACGGCATGTGCGCAACCTGTACTTTGCGCCGCGTGTCGACCTCGCCAAACTTGCCTTCCTATTCCCCAATTGGGTCGAAGCCGATCAGCGACTCATCCAGGGAACGGACGAACTCGCGCGTTGGCTCTACTTCCAGCGTTCATTCGCGTACGCTCACGCAAGGTGTCGTGTCATTGCGCAACACCTTGCTGAACATGTTGCCCAAGTCACGGCCTCGCCAAATACTGAACAATGGCACAGGGCTTGGACAATCCTCAAGCGCCTTCATGCCGATGAGCATCGGGAACTCCATCTGACGGAAAACGACGACGGTCGTTTGCCCCCCGTAAACGGGTCTGACCTGCCAAGTGCCGGTGCCTTTGCAGCGTTACTTGGGATCCTCGGAACTGGCCTGGCCGGTGAGTTCGAGCCGTTCCCAGTGAGCGGTTCGGGCCCCGTATGGACGGAACTCCGTGGTCCCTTGGATGCGTTTGGTGCAGTGCGCAACGACTGGAATGCTCCAATTCCAACGGTGCTTCCGGCGATGGACCTCAAGCTCGACATGGCTGCGGAGCAGTTCGTTGGTGTGCGCAACGGTTTTGCGCTTCAGGGCAACGATGCTGAGCCGCTTGGCGGAGCTCAAGGTTATCGAGTGACCTGGAAGGGTGCACTTCTCATTGAGGCGGCCGGCGCGTACTCGTTCTTTGCGGGTGCGCCTACAGCTGAAGGCGAGAAGCCAAGCGTCGAAGCATGCAAGAGCAAGTGTTGGAGAGTCACACTGACGCAGGGGCAACGCAGCTGGATCGTGCTGCGCCATCATTGGAAGGAGCCAGACTGCTCCGAAGTTAGCGAAAAGCCGTTGCAGTTGCGACGCGGCGTCTACGACCTAGTGGTTGAGTATGTCTCTCTACCGCCGGAATACGATCGTCCGGAACTCGCGCCAACCAAGACAGGCTTCCAGTTGAAGTATGCTGGGCCGGATACCGTATCCGAAGTCGTCACGATCCCAGTGCAGAAGCTTTTCATCGTGAGCAAGGATCGTAACCTGTTCACGTGCGAAGATCTTGAAGACGAGTCCGACCACTTCTCTGACACGTTGTACGTCAGCACGCTGCGCGACATGCGTCGAACGTATCAACGCGCATTCAAGGCACTCCTGTTCTCGCATCGTTTATCGCTTTCGGCGAAACCAATTTCAGACTCGGGTCAGTCCGAACTCGAGTACATGCTCGACCAAGCCGAAGGATTCTCCGGGATCGCCTACTACCTGAAGGGATCGAATCCCAACTACATCCAGCACCTGGCTTGGTTCGACTTCAACCTGCTTCCAGTAGGCGACAACTACCACTCGCCGTCGGCCGGCGAGGACTCGCGCGCTGCACCCTCGGTGCAGCGGAGGCAGGCACTGTTCGATTGGTGGGAGCGCCTCTTCGACTATTCAGTGCTTCGGAGGGCGACGCAAAGGGGTTCGTCGGAGGCGCCTGTGTGGTTGGCTTTCCACGAGGCAGGCGAGGAGCATCCTGACGACCCGGCCCATCTGTTACGGCACATGGGCGTCGCGCTGCCTCATGACGAGGCTGCTCTCAAGTTCTATCCTTCCTATGCGGTCGCGACTCCACAGTTGAAGGATGAACTCTGGGCCATTCGGATCTGGCACGCTGATCAATGGCTCAGAAGTGTGGAGCATCACTTTGCCTGCAAAGACGTGCGGAATGCTCGACCTGACCTTTGGGCAACGGATGAACCAGACGTAGCAACGACGCTTCAACCAAAGAGCGCCAACCAGATCCTGACGGAGTTCGTGCAGGCAGGTATTCTCGACATTGGTGAACCTCGTCGGTACGAGCAGCTAGCGGGGCTCAACAACGGGCTCAGAGAGCGGGCGCGAAGCGCATTGGTCGCGTACCTCTGTGCGATGTCTCGAGTCAAACTCCCTTGGGACAATCGCCACGCGGTGACGGCAAAAGATCTGAGCGAGTTGCTGCTGCTTGATGTGCAATGCGGTATTCGCGAGCGTTCGAGCCGCATCGACGCGGCGATCACCTCGGCTCAACTCTTCATCCAGCGTGCTCGGCTTGGGCTAGAGAAGGGATGGTCGTTGGGTCCGGACTTCATTGAGCTTTGGGAAAGCCGGTTCTCGAGCTTCAAGACTTGGCAGGGCAGCGCGAAGCGAGGGCTTTACCACGAAAACACCATTGCTTGGGAGGAGCTGGAGACGGCCCGCAGGTCAGAGGGGTTCCGGTTCTTTGAAGACCAGTTGCGCAGCCACAAGTTGACCATTGCCACGCCAGCTGGGCTCATCAAGTGGAACGGGCAGCAGCCCCCCCCACATCCCGGTATTGGATTCTTGCAGGTGCGCGAGCCGTCGGTGATAGCGGAGCTTCCGAAACCGCAACCGGAAGGGTTCAAGCTGTTCGGCACGCTTGACAGGCACGCCAGACCCTCATGGCTCTCGGTAGACAGAAGTGATCAGCTCGGTGGGCTGCCCAATGTCCATATTGGCGACGGGCAGCCGGACAGTGACGTGATAGTCCCACGCGGCATGGGCAAGTTGCCCTACTGGATTGAAGCGGCGATTCGTCTCGGCGCGCGCTTCGTACGGGTTGCTGCGGCTGGCCTACCAATGGGTTCTGGCGTTTTTGACACAATGCAGCGCTCCCCATGCTGCAGCGATGAGCATGCACCGGTCATTGATGAGTATTACTTCTGGCTGTTGGATACGCGCTACTTCGATCCGGTTGTGCAAGATGCCAACGTAGTCGTCGGAAGCGAGGCATCCGGCGCCTGGCACGATCCGATGCATTTGCCCAAACTCCTAAGTTGGGCGGATGCGCCGAAAGTGCATCTTTTCTGGGCACGATTGCACCAGGGCGAGCTGAAGCAAGTGCGTCGTTCTTCGGAGGGTGTCCGTATTTCGGACGGTTCCATCCCCGTTCTCAAATGCGTTGGTCGTTCTGTGGATTCGCTGCTGTTCGAGATCGATGGTGGTGTAGCCCCCGACGGTTATGCCGCCTCTCCAAAGCCGGGTTTTCGCTATGATCTTGCAGCCGATTCGGCGGTTGTGGTTCCCGGAGTCGCTGTTCCGCCAGAGGCATCCGCTCAGTACTTGAGCGAGCTTGCGACCTATCCCTTCTTCCTCTACTTTGCGCCCGGTGCGCCCCTTATCCCGCCGACGTTCTTCAGTCAGGCTTGGGTGGCAGCGACAGCACTGCGGACGCATTGCCATTTCGAAGCGGCGCTCAAGTGGTACGATGAGGTTTTCGCTCCGCTTGCAAGCGACGCGAGCTGGTGTGGTAGACCAGAACCTCTTTCTCGTCTCGACAGTGGCGAATCGCTCGGAAACGGTGGCGTCTTGTCGGCCCTCCATACTGGAGTAGCCGCCGACACATCAGCAAAAACGAAGGACAAGGCGCATGGCTCAAAGAAACATGCAAAGGCTTCGACTGCGTCGGAGAGCATAAAACTCCGTCCTGCTGATAGGATGACCTGCTGCAAAGGTGGTGCAGCTGACATCGATCTGGTACGAAATCGCGCTGTTTCGCTCGAGTATGCCGAGACACTCCTCGATTGGGGTGACGCGTTGATGCACAAGAACACTCGCGAGGCCGTCCAGCAGGCGCGCTTGATCTACGATACGACGGCAAGAATCCTCGGACGGACACCGCGAACCGTGCTCGCGTTGGATAACGATACGGCTAATCCTGTGGGCGAATTCAAGCCAGCCTCGCCACCGCTGAATCCGCGACTGATGGCGCTCTACGAGCGGACCGAGGAGCGTCTCAGTCTCATTCACGCAACGAATAATGCGCAGCGGCTTCGAGACGATAGCCCTGTTGCCAATATCCCGCACTTCGGCTCGCCGAAACCGTTCGAACGCGAGAGTTCGCCGTCGCAGCATTGCGCGGAAAGGGCGAATTGGTGTCATTGCATTAGTCCTTATCGCTTCTCGTTCTTGGTCCAAAAGGCGCGAGAGCTTGCAGGGGAGGTACGGTCTTTGGGTGGAGCGCTGCTCTCTGCATACGAGAAGGGCGACGCCGAGTACTTGGCTTCCCTTCGTGCTGGACATGAATTGCAGCTTCTGACCCTTGCTCTCGAGGTGCGGCAGGACCAATGGCGCGAGGCGGATTGGCAAGTTCAGGCCTTGGTGAAGGCCAAGGAGATCGTGCAAACCAGGCTGGCGTACTACCAGAAACTCGTCAAAGATGGACTTATTGCCGATGAGAGTGCGTACTTCGATTGTACATGGGGTTCTTTGGCGACGCGGTCCTCTGCTGCTACTCTTGAGACCTTGACTCAACTGAAGCACCTATTGCCGGATATCTACCTGGGCCAAGTCAGTACATCAAAGCAGCCAACGGGGAGCAAGATGGGCGACTCTGTTTTTGCCCTCGCGCGAGCTGCTGTGATTGGTGCTGACATACTGAATACGGAGGCCGGTTGTTACCTTGTTGAAGCAGGTTTCGAGCGTCGCGCAGCCGAATGGAAGCATCAGATCTCGGTGCTGCTAATTGAGCTCGAGCAGGTCGAACGACAGATCCTCGCGGCGGAGAGGCGCCGCGACGTCACGCTGCGTGAGTTGAACAACCACCAGCGGCAAATGGAACAATCAATGGAAACCGAGGGGTTCTTGCGTGACAAGTTCACGGCGCATGAACTCTACCTGTACTACCAGAAGGAGACGGCTGCCCTCCACCGAGGCCTCTACGACCTAGCGTTCCAAGCTGCTCGGCAGGCGCAGCGGTCGCTCAACTTCGAACTTGGGCATGAGACGAAGAGTTTCTTGTCGACTGAGTTCTGGGACAACTTGCACGCAGGAATGCTTGCTGGCGAGCGACTCGAATTTGCGCTTCGTTGCATGGAGAAGGAATACCTTTGTCACAATCAACGTGAATATGAGCTTACGAAGCATATCTCGCTGCGACAGTTGTTTCCTGTCGAGTTCCTCCTGCTCAAGGCCTCGGGTAGCTGCGAGTTGGAATTGCCCGAGTGGTTGTTCGATTTGGACTACCCAGGCCAATACATGCGCCGCATCAAGACTGTATCGCTGTCCCTCCCATGCGTTCAGGGACCCTTCTCCGGTGTCAATTGCCGCCTAACCTTGTTGTCGAGCACCACTCGCATCGATCCTCGGCTCTCTGGTCCCCCTGTAGCATGTTGTGGCGTCCCCGAGCCCAGCGCCGGTACCGCAAGAAACGAGCGGGGCGCTTCTGCTATCAAGTCGCGCACAGAGCTGCCAAAGCAGCGCGTGAACGGTGGTAATGGGTACTTAGCCTTGCCTGGCGACTCACGGTTGGTCAAGTTGTATGGGGCAATGCACGCCATTGCCACTTCCAGTGGTCAGAACGATGCGGGTCTGTTTGAAGTCAATTTCCGCGACGAGCGCTATCTCCCGTTCGAGTTTTCTGGTGCAGTCAGTCGCTGGAGAATTGAATTGCCACAGGAGAACAATTATTTTGATGTTTCTAGCCTCGCCGATGTCGTGATGAATCTTGGCTACACAGCGCGAGAAGGAGGGGAACCGCTACGTCACGCGGCTGCGGAATGTGCAAAGATGCTCCTTCCCGACGCAGGTTGCAGGTTGTTCGAGCCAAGAATCGAGTTTCCGGACCAGTGGCACCGGTTCACGAGCGGTGGCGTGGCAAGAGGGCCACAGCAGTTCGAGTTTGCGCTGACGCGCGATCGATTTCCATTTCTGCCAGGCCAGCCCGATCTCGAGTTGACGCGGCTCGAAGTTCTCATCCTCCAGGCCCCTGATGCTCGACGCTGTCACCCAGAACACATGTCGTGCGTGCCAGCCGAATGGGTCGTCGAGCTCACAACATCCGGCGACGACTGTCAGCACTCTCATGCTCCAGACCAGAGGCCACTGCTGATGCGATGCCTGGCAGGCACTCAACGGCGAGGCCTGTATCACGGCGTTGCGCAGGTTCAGGTTGGCCCGATTCGTACCGTTGGGACGGCCCCGGTCGTCCGCCTTGGCTTCCCTGCGGACTTGAAGGAAGTCGAAAACCTTCTTGTCGTCTGTGGATATCGGGTGCGGTTTGAGCATCCTGTGCAACAATCGCTGGACAACCTCGAACCTACTCCCCTCGCTTTGCCGCCAACATGAACGAAGGGCCGAATCGCTCGAGGGATACCGAGTACCCTGCCTCGGTGAAGTTGTTCGCGATTGGCGCAGGATCGAGCCGTCGCGCGAACGCACTGCGAAAGTCGCGGTGAAATTCTGGTCCAGCCAAGACTCGCGCAAAAATGCCAATGAGCAGTGCTGCCAGGTGGGAGCCCTTGGCATCGAAGTCAACGACGAAGGCGCGGCCTTGCGCTGCGAGGAGGCGCAGCATTTCTTTCACGACCAGTTCACGAACGTTGGCGTCGATGCAGTTCATCAGGTTCTTGCACAGGACGACGTCGGCCGATCCGTCGGGGAGCGCAATTCGTTCAGCGGGGCTCGCGATGGTGCGCACCGAGAGTCCGGCGCGCTTGGCCTCCTCCGTCGCAATCTCCAGCATTGGCAGAGCTGAATCGACGAGTACCAATTTTGGCTCGCGCAAGAGGCGCGCGGCCTCGAAGGATAGAAATCCTGGCCCACTGGCTATCTCGACAACCGTCGCTTTGGGCGGCAGGTCCGTCAGGTGCCGCGCAAGGCGCGTCGCAACCCCGCGGTGGTCGTACGGCGCAAGCCGCCGCATTGCCTCGGTGTACCGACGGCACAGGGTTTCGTCCCAAATGAGCTGGTCGAACATGAACGGAGCATAACGTGCCAGCAGGTACTCCGAGGAGCAATCTGTCGCGGTGCGGGTATTCGTTGCGGAAATACTCGGCCTGGGCTCACGGCTGCAGTGGCCAAAGCAGAGTGCTATCTTCGTGCGACGCGCCATTGCTTGGCGCAGCAGGCACCTGACCCGTCATCGTTACGACTACCTTGAACAGCTTGTCCGAGGTATGGCTAACAAGTGCCGGAACCACCTCCGGCTCGACGCCATTTGCCTTTTCGTACAAACAGGCAATCGAAGCAGGCACTGACGTTCTGACGGCCTGAATCGCGGAATGCAACGAGGGTTGCCTCTTGCTGACCACCACGCCCATCAAGCTGCGGTGCTGCGGTGCAGTTAAGTCTCAACTCGCCTCGAACGTCAATACGTTAAGCAAGACGCCACAGGCTGAAGCGCAGCTCGCTGTGCTCAGCCTGTGGCTATTGGATCCCAGTGTTATGGCGCGTTAGGCGTGAGCCGCCGCCGTTGTCGCTGCGGGAATGGGCGTCGCCTCGGGTAGGTCCTCTCCGAGCTCGGCGGTTACTTTGCGCCGTGAAATCCCTAAAATGATGCGGTAGTCGCGGCGGTGGATGCCGGCGGAAGCTGTGGTGCGCCAATCGTTCAACCAGCTAGCAAATG
>CAYVXY010000018.1:0-2409 GCA_964454965.1 uncultured Polyangiaceae bacterium
CGCTCTGCACCTGGTAGTCGAGGCGGAACGTGCCCTGGTTGCCGCTCCGGAACCCGTCGACGATCACGTAGTACGTGCCACGATCGAGCGTCGCCTCGACGTACGAGTGGCGGTTGTCGCTGCTGTCGTCGTTGCACGCGAGCTCGCTGCTCTGCTGCGTGCAGTCGCGCCGCAGATGCAGCGCCGCGTCGTAGTCCGACGAGAGCGAGAGCTTGACGAGGGAACGGCGCGTGAGCTGGATGCGATAGAGTTCGTCGGCGCTCTGCGCGCCATCGGCGCACGACGCCTGGAAGCGATCCGTGCTCGCCGCGGTGCTGCCGCTGACCGGCTGCCCCACGCGCAAGAGCGGCGCCTGGCGGCACATGCGATCGAGCGCGCCGATGTCCTCGAGCAGCACGTTGACCTGGACGGCCCCGAACTGACCCGCTCGCGCGCCGTCGATCACGAGGTAGTACGTGCCCGGATCGACGGTGCCGTCGAGCGTGGGAGCGGTGGCGCCGCCGGGCGGTGACGGCCTCGGCACGGGCATCGGACCGGGACCTGGGCCCGTTCCCGGGCCTCCCGTGCCTGCCGGCGCGAACGCGATGCAGCCGAGCCCGGTCGTCGCAGTGTGGCGTTGGTCGGGCAACAGATCAGGCCGGGCCAATTGGTGAGGCAGGCGTCCATCGACAACGCGTTCGTGCTCGATATGGCGATGGGCGGCTCCACCAACACCGTGTTGCATGGGATTGCCATTGCCGAAGAGGCTGGGGTCAGCTACCCACTTTCGCGGTTGAACGAACTTTCGGCGAGGACGCCCTGCATCTGCAAGGTTTCGCCATCGAAGAACGACGTGCATATCGAGGATGTCGATCGTGCCGGCGGGGTTAGTGCCATCTTGGCTGAAGTAGGCCGACGTCCTGGACTCATCGCCGGGGACTGTCTTACGGTGTCAGGCAAAACCCTCGCTGCCAATGTAGAGGACGCCAAGATCCTAGATCCAAGGATCATTCGTTCGTTGGATAGTGCGTTTACCCCGGATGGCGGCCTCGCAGTACTCTTTGGGAACCTCGCGCCGGATGGTGCTGTTATCAAGAGTGCCGGGGTCGATCCAGAATGTTTCGTGTTCGAAGGAGAAGCCCATTGCTTCGATTCGGAAGATGCTTGTCTTGAGGCACTAGCGCGTCGTGAAATCAAAGCCGGTCAAGTGGTGGTCATCCGGTACGAGGGACCGAAAGGTGGTCCCGGAATGCCAGAGATGTTGTCGCCCACTTCGATGATCAAGGGGCAGGGGTTGGGCAAGCAGGTGGCTCTCATTACTGATGGGCGGTTTTCGGGCGGCACAGCCGGGACTTGTGTGGGGCACATCAGTCCTGAGGCGACGGAAGCGGGCCCTATTGCACTCGTAGCGGACGGGGATCGCATACGAATCGACATTCCAGCTCGCCGAATCGATGTGCTCGTCGACGAGACCGCGCTTGCGCAACGGCGTGCAAATTTCACCCCTCCGCCAGCCAAAATCCAACGCGGATGGTTGGGCCGCTACTGTCGAATGGTTACCAGCGCGAGCCGCGGGGCGATCCTGACGCTGCCTGAAGAAGTCACCGCTCGGTAGTAGAGCTTCCACCAAATCTAATGGTTATGGCCGATCTCCGATTCAAACAGGGGATTCGCTTGAGATGGCATTCCACTTATGGCCCGGCCGAATTGTGCGCACCGCGAGCCTATTGGGTACCAATAGTGAGGATTCAACGTCAAAATGTTTGAAATGGCGTGAAATCTTTCCTTTGCACTTGCAACGCGCCTCAAAACTACTTTACCTTCGAACGGCAGTAAGAGAGGGAACCATGAACGTCCGGTCTAGATTTGTCAGTCTTCTGTTTTTGGCAAGCGCCGTGTCCGGGGGTTGCTCTGAACAGGATCCCTCCGATGTCGCTCAGTCGCGCGCCTACTTGGTGTCGGGCGCAGGCGAAGCCATCTTGACCAAAGTGAATGAGTGGACCGGTGCCAATGCTGGCTACTGCACGAACCTTGACATATACAATCGAGGCACGAGCGCCATCACCAATTGGACTGTGGTGATCAACACCAACAAGTCTACGATCTATTCGATCTGGAATGTGACCTCGACAACCAGTGGCAGTCTGGTTACCGTGAAACCGGTTGGCTGGAATGCGACGATCAACGTCGGCAGCAAGGTGACCGTTGGCTTCTGCGCCAACAACACGGCTTCGACGGGGTACTTGGCAACGGTCGCTTCGCTAGCAGTTATTGGTGGCGGAACGGTCGGTGCTGGTGGTGCTGGTACCGGGGGTGCGACTGCAACGGGAGGCGTTGCCACCGGTGGAGTTTCGACGGGAGGCGTTGCCACTGGCGGAGTTTCGACGGGAGGCGTTGCCACTGGCGGAGTTTCGACGGGAGGCGTTGCCA
>CAYVXY010000018.1:2509-3980 GCA_964454965.1 uncultured Polyangiaceae bacterium
GACGGGAGGCGTTGCCACCGGCGGAGTTTCGACGGGAGGCGTTGCCACCGGCGGAGTTTCGACGGGAGGCGTTGCCACCGGCGGAACGGCGGGTGCTGGCGGCACCAACGTGCTTACAGGAAGGATCACGTACACGGACGAGCTGCCCGACTTCTCGTATTGTGCCGACGTCACGATGACGAACGTCTCGAGTTCCTACGTTGTCACCTGGACCTTGGTATTTGATGTAAAACTAGGAAATGTGACGAGTCTCTGGGGCGGCGCCGCGATTCGCGATGGGTCGCTTTATACCGTTACTCCAACCGCATCCACCACCACCATTGCGCCAGGAGCGTCGCGGGTCGTCGGGTTCTGTGCCAACGCGACTTCGCCTACGGACCGCCCGGTTATCACGTCACTTGTTGGTGTGGTCGGTCCGAATCCTGGGACAGGCGGCGCACCAGGCACTGGTGGCGCACCAGGGACGGGCGGTGTTCCAGGCACTGGTGGCGCAGGTGGCACTCCAGGTAGCGTGACTGCGGCCGTCAAAGTCAACAATGAATGGGCCACTGGCTACTGCGCCCAGGTTGACGTAACCAACAAAAGGTCATCGGCCATCACCAACTGGACGGTTGTTGTCGAGCTGCAGAAGTCTGCGCTGCAGAACCTCTGGAATGCGACTTACACTGCCAGTGGAACGCGGATCACTGTCAACCCGATGAGCTACAACCAAAAACTTGCGGCTGGAGCCGGCACGAATTTTGGGTTCTGCGCCAATAGGTCCGCCTCTCCCTACATTCCGGTTGTCGTGTCAGTCGCGGCTACCCCGTAACTTGGGCTCGAGTCCTCGGTCGAGCCGTGGTATGCGAGCCAGGTGCATCTCGACCCCAATGGGCAGCCGTCGCGCGAGGCGGACGCCCCGCGGGTTGAGGTTTTGGACGGTGTGGTGCGCAGTTATAGGGTGAGATAATGTCACGTTGCTTAGGCGCTGGCTTGCTATTGGGGTCTTCGTTGTTCGTCGGGGCATGCAGTCTCGACACCACTGGCACGAGCCCAAGTTCGGCGTCCGGGAGTGCTGCATTGGGGGGCAAAACGGCGGGCGGTTCGTCATCTGGCGGCGCCCCATCGGGTGGCACAGCAACGGCCGTGGTCGCTGGTGGTGGGCGAGCGTTGACGGGCGGTGCCGCGACGGTTGGAGGCGCCCAGATCACGGCGGGGAGAGCCGCGACCCTCGGCGGTGCCAACGCGGCAGGAAGCGTGAATTCCGGTGGTGTGGCGCTTGGGAGTGGAGGCGCATCCGGCAACAGTTCCATCGGTGTCGCTGGTGCATCAACTACTGCAGCGGGCGCGACTGGGCTCGGCACAGCGTCTGGCGGTGTTCAAGGGGTGGGTGGTGCGGTGTCCACTGGCGGTGTCACAACCGGCGGCACTTCCATCATTGTCACCGCGACGGGCGGCGTCAACACGGGTGGCGTGGCGACCGGGGGAGCGG
>CAYVXY010000018.1:4080-43514 GCA_964454965.1 uncultured Polyangiaceae bacterium
CAACGGGCGGTGTAGCAACGGGCGGTGTAGCAACGGGCGGTGTAGCAACGGGCGGTGTAGCAACGGGCGGCAGTGCGGCTGCGGGCGCGGCGGGTGGCCCTGCGGAACAGATCCCTTGCCCCGGCGGTCAGTGCGCTTGCGAGCCGAACGTCACCTGCGACTACCGTTGCGAAACGAGCAACGCAAGCTGCCCTGTCGCTTGCACATCGAACTCTACGTGCGCGCTCGAATGCGTTGATAAGCCATGCGTCGGTGGGATTGGTTGCGTCGGCTCGACCTGCAGTTTGGACTGCGCGCAAGGGTGCGATCTGACCTGCTCGAGCAAGGCACATTGCGACACGTCTTGTGCCTCAGGTGGCTGCAGCACTACCTGCAAGAATTCCAACTGCGTGGGCAGTTGTACTGGGGGCGACTGCGCCACATCTTGCTCCATGGGGGCGACTTGTTCGTATGGAACTTGCGGCTCCCGGTGCGACATGGACTGCTCACAGGGAGGCACCTGTAACCTGTCGATCTGTCAAGGCACGGACTGCAACCTCAATTGCCATGAGAACGCGGCGGGCTGCAGCCTTGGCGATTGCATGTTCGGCCTATGTGATGTGACCTGTGCGGCTGATGCCCCCTGTGAGATCAAGACCTGTGGTGGCGCAGGACAATGCACCGTCGATTGTTCGGCTGCGGGAGCTGAGTGCACTATTGGTAGCTGTGCCGGCGGCGGTTGCGAGATTGACTGTGCTGCGACTGCTGCTGAGGGCCAATGCACCATCAGTAGCTGCACTGGCGGTAGTTGCAGGATAAACTGCGCTCCTGGCGCACATTGCGATATCTCAGGCTGCGCTGCCGGGGATTGCGAAATAGTGCATCTTTAGCGATTGGCGTTGGTTCACCGTGGCGGACAGCTCTGCACGCTCTGCTGCGCGTCGTACAGTCGAGGTGAGCTTGACTCAATCCTTGCGACGACATGACCGCGTCGGTCCAAAAACATCGTACGTAGCCGTGATCGTGCCGCCAATGAGACTCGCTCGCTTTCTCGAGCATCCCGAGTGCGCTGTGCGAGCAGTTGCGATGGCGTTCGTTTCGGACAGCTCGATGTCCTGAAGGGAACGAGCAAAGGGGCCATCGTGCGACTGTGCACAGTCCGACAAGGAGACGAGCAGAAGCCATGAACTAGCGAGGATGGAGCGGTGATTCATCGCGTCGTTCTAATCGGAGCGCGCAACCACACGACGGATTCAACGTGTGAGGTGTTGGGAAACATGTCGTAAAGCGTGATGGATTCCAACTCGAATTGGGCTCGGCATAAGTGTCCTAGGTCTCTGGCCAAGGTGTCCAGATTGCACGAGCAGTAGACGAGTTGCTTCTTTGCGATAGCAGCCATACTAGCGATTCCTTGGCGTATTCCCGCGCGGGGTGGATCGACGATGACTAGATCGAATGACTTACCCGACGATGCGGCAAGCTCGGCGAATGAACCAGCGTCGCTGACGCTGAACCCTTCGTGCGGCAGATCTTGGGTCCTGGCTGCAAGCTGTGTGGCACGCCCGGCTTCGGGATCGAGTTCGACGGCGTGACCGCGGAGGCCGCGTGCCAGCAGCGGCAGGGTGAAGTTGCCGGAGCCGGCATAGAGATCGCAGAAGGTCGAGAGTTCTCGCTGTTTTACGTCCGCCAGGAGGTCACTGACAAGGAGAGCGTTGATCGCCTGGTTTATCTGCAGGAAGCTGCCAATTGGAACCAATTGCGACGCCGACGGCAACAAGAGCCGTTGGCACGGAACGGTTGCCGTCTCGCCAGCGATGGCCCAATGCAATCCATGGAGCCATGCGCCGAGCTGCTCGAAAGCGTACGAATCAAGCGGTCTCTCGATTGCGCGCTTGACGAAATAGGCCGAAGCCACAGCATCGGCGTCGGGTTCGCGCAGTTCGATGTGATGCAGAGCCGAGAGTGTCTTCTTGTATACTGCGGCCGTTTCGAGAAGTCGATGCATGACCTCTCGCAGCGGTTCCGTCAGTACCGCGCATTGGTCGGATTTTCCTGCGTTGAAGAATCCGACACTCGCGTCGTCTAGAATGCGTAAGCGGATCCGCCGTCGATACCCCTTGGACTGAGTCAAGGTGACCCATTGGATAGCAAGATGAGCCTTCGATTCTCCCAGGTGGATCCGCAGGGCATCGCGTAGGTGGCCCTCGTGCAGGGCACGCGTCTCCACGGCAGGCTTGCCGATGAGTGGGCAGCCGCCGCAGGTCGTCGCGACGGGGCAGCCAGGTTCGACCATGCGGCTCAGGCTAGCGCAGCCAGCGCTGGTGCCGGAGCAAAACCGAACCGGTGTTGGGTCTATCTGTTACCTTGAACGAAACCGGAGCTTTCGGGCACCCTAGACCAAGCCAATGCGACCCTTCCCTCCCGCCGGTCCAATCCTGGTTCTTTTGGGCCTTGAGCTCGGGATGGTACCGGCCACTGCAGCGGTCCCCCAATCGATGATCGTGGAAGCGCGCGCCGACGCTGCCGTTCCGTCGCTGTGGGTCGAGGTGTTGTCCGGCCCAGCCAACCTGGAACCCGAGGCAATTCGAGCGGCAGTCGAGAGAGAATTGGGGCTGTCCACGCACGCCGACTCGGGACGTCCTTACGCCGGCAAAGTGACCATCGAGGGGCTCGCTGGTCCGGCGGTGAGCATTCGTTACGAGTCCGAGGACGCGACGACCAAACTGGAGCGTCGCGTTATGCTACCTGTCGATCCAACGCGACGCTCACTCGTCGTCTCGTGGGTCGTGGGGAATCTAGTGCGCAACGAAGCCGCCGAGATCCTGGCGGGCATCGCCAGGCGTCCGTTGGCGGACGCGACCAACGAGACTGCGCCCGTGGATGCACAAAATTACGCAGAAGGAGTCGAGCCTGCGGCAGGACCGCCCCCTTCGGCAGCAGCGCCCGCTCCCAAGCCGCAGCCATCCCAGCCCCAAGCCGCGACGTCGCCGCCCTCCGTTTCCGCCGATTCGCCAGCGGCAGCAGCTGATCTCGGGCCAGCGCGTGTCATCAATCTTTCGCTCTATTCCCCGGGCGTGGCCCTGCATAGCGATGCTGCCCAGCGTCGCTATTACGTCAGTTTTGGTGGGGTCTATAGCCACATTCGGGCACTGGATGGCTTTGCACTGACTTGGTTCGTCGACCACGTCGAAAAGCGCACCAGGGGCGCTCTCATCTCGGGGATTTGGAGTCAAACGAACGACAGCGTGGGCTTTATGCTTGCGGGAATCGGCACCAAGGCGAATGCAAACCTGGTGGGCGCCGAGATGTCAGGCCTGGTGACACTGCGTCATGGTTGCGTGATGGGGGCACAGCTCACCGGGCTTTGGGCGACAGCAGGGAGCACTTGCAAGTCGTTTGATGGCAACCCAGATGGCATGGCGTTGCTTGGCCTGCAGATGGCAGGTCTGGTTACTCATGTCGGAAGCGGCTTCCGCGGCGTGCAGGTGGCTGGCGCAAGTACCATCGCGAGCAAACGCTACGAGGGGCTGCAGATCGCTGGTGGTGTAGCCTATGCTAAGGGGGGCTACAGCGGTGGGCAGTTGGGGATGGTTGGTAGCGTCAGTGCAGGACGGATGAGCGGCATTCAGCTTTCAGGGGGCGTCAACTACCACGTTGGTGACGCGACGGGCCTGCAGCTCACGGGCGGCTTGAATCGTGCCGACGATGTGCGCGGGATGCAGCTCGGGTTCGTGAATTGGGGCCGTGACATCTATGGGCTGCAGTTGGGGATCGTCAACGTGGCGAGGGAGAATCACGGCTTGGCGTTGGGGTTGCTCAATTGGTCAGAGCGTGCGCGTCTCCAACCTACCTACTTCTTCCAAACCCCGGGGCTGCATAGCATCGGCTATAGGAGCATCTCGGGGCACTCACTGGGTGCCATCAGTTTTGGCTACGACCCGTTGCGGGACATCGCGCGCACGCATTTCGCTGTTGGCGCGCGCGCGGAACTAAACCGCTTCGCGACTGGACTCGAATTGGGGTACGGGTGGGTGCTCGAGAGCTTCTCGTCTGGACCCAGCGACCGAGCGCATGAGCTGGATCTCATTGGGACAGTCACACTGGAAGTCGTCAGGAACGCGCTGTCGATCTTTGGAGGAGGGGGCGTCGCGGTCCCCGTTGCTGGGCTCGTGGCGATTGAGCCGCGCGGCCTGTTCCAAGCCGGAATCAGTTTTTTTTAGCGAAAAGCAGCTTGGATGCCATTCGAATTGAACGGCCATTCACCCACTGGGCACGAAGTCGCGGTGACACAGTCTTCCTGCTGTCTGCTGCGGCAACTCCCGACGGCCAGGGCGTTCTCGGCTCC
Organism: uncultured Polyangiaceae bacterium; assembly: GCA_964454965.1. GTDB lineage: Bacteria > Myxococcota_A > Polyangia > Polyangiales > Polyangiaceae > FEN-1139. The sequence goes on from CAYVXY010000018.1 coordinate 8,405, forward strand.
CCATGCGAAGGTCCGTCAGTGTCGGGGTCTGCTATGACGATGGGCGAGTTCGAATTGACGGCCTATGGAGTTGTTGAGTTGGTCGCGAGCGATCCGGAGCAGGAGCTGCGCGAGCGTCTGTGTCGAGGAGAGGTGTCGGCAGTGGGGCAAGCCTACGATCGTTTCCACCTCCAGGTGCGAGCGTTCGCTCGTCGTCTCGTGGGGGACGAAGCATCCACCGAGGACCTAGTCCAGGAGGTATTCGTGACACTACCCTCGGCGATTCGACGTTATCGCGGCGAGTCATCGCTCAAGACGTTTCTATTGTCGATAGCGGTGAATCATTCGCGACACCACGTGCGTTCGGCGGTGCGTCGTCGGCGTGCGCTGCAGAACCTCGCCGAGTATAGGTCGCTGGATGCTGCCTCGGGTCGGGGTGACGACCCCGAGCAGTTGGCGCGGCGCAAGCAATTGGCGGAGTTGCTCCAACGTGCCCTCGATGAGCTACCGCTAGACCAACGCATTGCCTTTGTGCTGTGCGAGGTCGAGGAGCGCCCTTCGCCCGAGGTGGCAAGTATCGTGGGTGCTCCCGAGGCTACGGTGCGAACGCGGCTGTTTCACGCAAGAAAGAAGCTTCGCAACTACCTTTCGCAGCAAGGGGTGACCTCATGAGCGATCCATTGCTCGACGCTGCAAAGGCCTTGCGTGAAACTACGAATGGCGAAGAACAGGCGATAGGTCGCTATACCCGGTCGCGTGTGCTTTCGGTAGTTCGATTGCAGGCGCGTCGCCGCGTGCTCAACGTCACTTTCGGCATTCCGCTGGCAGCGATCCTGATCGGTTCGGGGGCTTGGGCCGCCTCGGGGCAGCGCTTGCCACTGTTCGTGCAGCGCGTCACCGCGGCGCTTGGTTGGAGAGAACCGCCGTCGGCAGATATGATCTCGCCGTCGACCAAACCCAGAGCGAAAGCCACAGCATCGATTCCGACGCAAGCATCATCATTGCCCGAAGTGCTTGCAGTGTCAGAGCTGACCTTTGACGGAGTTGCTGCAGCGCCGTCCAGTCACACCGAGCCGCAGCTCGCTCCGCAGTCGGACGCACGAGCTTCTACCAAGAAGGAGATGGCGCAAGCTTCTCCCCTAGTGCACTCGGATGCGAAACCTTTGCCGCGCGACAGCCGTCTCACCGAACAAGAGTTGGCCGCGTACGAGCTCGCCCATCGCGCCCATTTCGTCGACAAGGATCCGAGCGCCGCTCTGGCCGCCTGGAGTGACTACCTGCGGCAGCGCCCGCGTGGGCGGTTTGTTGTCGAGGCAACCTACAACCGCGCTTTGTGTCTGGTGCGTCTCGGTCGCAATGCCGAGGCCAAGCAGGCACTGCTGCCCTTTGCGCAAGGTGTCTTTGGTGACTATCGTCGCCGTGAGGCGGTCGCTCTCATCGAGCAGTTGTCTGCGGACTGAATCGGCCTCCGAGCGGATAATGGTCGGGTCAATTCCTCGCGCCTTTCGCTCCGACGGGCTCGGCCCCCGGCCGTGACCGCGTCGCATAGGCCCAAAAACCAAAGGCTTTTGTCTCGATAGGACCTAGGCCTTGCTCGAAGGCAAATCCGGGTCAATCCTTGCGGCCCCCGAGCGCCCCCCAAGGACCGGACGGGGAGGTCAGCCGACTCTCGGAGTATCGATTCCGACCGGAGACTTCCCACCGCGGATCGAGCCAGGGCCGTGCGGGAACCCCGACGGAAATTCTATTTTAGGAGACTCGCACAGATGGCGATCATCGACTTTGGCGGCGTGAAAGAAGAAGTGGTGACAAGGGATGAGTTCCCGGTTCAGAAGGCACTCGAGGTGCTGAAGAACGAGACGATTGCCGTCATTGGTTATGGCGTGCAGGGTCCCGCCCAAGCGCTCAACATGCGCGACAACGGTTTCAACGTGATCGTCGGGCAGTCGCAGAAGTTCAAGCGTGACTGGGATCGCGCCGTCAACGACGGTTGGGTTCCGGGCAAGACTCTCTTCGACATCGAAGAGGCAGCCAAGAAGGGCACCGTCATCCAGATGCTCGTGTCGGACGCTGCTCAAAAAGCGATCTGGCCGTTGATCAAGACCTGCCTGAATCCCGGCGACGCACTCTACTTCTCACACGGATTCTCCATCGTGTATCGGGACCAGACTGGCGTTATCCCGCCCGAGAACGTCGACGTCATTCTCGTTGCGCCCAAGGGTTCGGGCACCAGCGTGCGTCGCAACTTCCTCTCCGGGGCGGGCATCAACTCGAGTTTCGCGGTGGAGCAGGATTTCACCGGTCGCGCCAAGGAGCGCACGATGGCGCTCGGCATCGCCGTCGGCTCCGGCTACCTCTTCCCCACCACTTTCAAGCAGGAAGTGTTTAGCGACCTCACCGGTGAGCGCGGCGTTCTCATGGGCGCACTCGCCGGCATTATGGATGCGCAGTACGCCGTACTGCGCAAGAATGGCCACTCGCCGAGCGAAGCCTTCAACGAGACCGTGGAAGAACTCACTGAGAGTCTTATCCGTCTCGTGAGCGAGAACGGCATGGACTGGATGTACTCCAACTGCTCAGCCACCGCCCAGCGCGGCGCGCTCGACTGGCGACCAAAGTTTCGTGATGCCACGGCGCCCGTGTTCGAAGAGCTGTATCGGCGTGTGTCCTCCGGCGAAGAGACCAAGCGCGTACTCGAGTCGACGGGTGGCCCCAACTACCAGGAGGAACTTGGTAAGGAACTTGCAGAGCTCGGCAACTCCGAGATCTGGCGTGCTGGCAAGGCGACGCGCGCTCTGCGTCCCAAGGAACCTGCTCGCGTGATCACCGCCGACACCAAGGGTGTTGGTGGTCGCGGACAGAACTAACGTGGCTCGAGCCGCGGCGCCCTTCTCCCTGTGCGGCGCGACTCGACGGCAGTGACAGTGATTGACGAACATCGCGGCGCTCTCGGGTCATCCTGGGGGCGCCGCGATGGGCATTTGTGGCGACGCCCCCTTGCCTAGACCTGCATCGCGGCTGGCTTCATTCCGCACTGCGAGTGGCCTCGTTCTTCGCTCCGTCGTTGCTTAGCACTTCAATCCACTGGAATCACTGCGGGTGCGATTCCGCTCCGGGTTACGCTTTCGCCTTGCCCTTGGCCCTCGACCGTCGCAAAGGGCGCTAGCCGGTTGCAGTGTGTCTTCAGATCCTCTGAAGCATCTACTGCGACGCACCAAAGAGAGACACCTCAATCGAGACCGTGACTCACAATTGGCGGAAGAGTACTGCAACTTAGTTGCATCTAGGTTTCGGTTCGGCCTTCCCTCGTTCAGGGCGAACGTTGGCTGGGGCGGCTAATCAGCCGGATGAGAGTCGTGGACGGAACGGCCGAACGCTCCTGAAATTCCAGCCAGATTAGGTTTCAGCTGCGTGGTAACCACGAATGCCGTTTGGGGTCTGTCATTCGTGTCGCGATTGTGTCGCCAGGATGGCGAGAAATACCAATCCAATCCAGCGGATTGGGGGCACGATGGGACCATCGGACAATACTGGTGTACGATAGGACAATACTACCGGCCAAATGTCCTATTTGTCCGGAATTGTGTTGCGTTGTCGGCGATCACGTGCGATTTCCTCTCCGCGCCAACGCCCTCGCGAGACGGCAGAGTCGAATGACTCCTCGTTCGCCTCACGCTCGGTACAAGCGCCACGGTGCGCCTGGGCGGATAGCGAGGGCGTGTCGGGTGCACCTGGCGGCACTTCAAATCACTAAGGGAGTCATATGTCACTGTCACTAAGAACTGTTTCGATTACGCTTTGCGCATTGGGGCTCGTGTTCGCAGCCGCATGCTCCGATGAAGACACTCCGGTCAACCCCACTGCTGGCGCTGGCGGCGAAGACGTTGGCGTTGGCGGCAAGGCTGCCGTCGGCGGCAAGGCTGGCGTTGGCGGCAAGGCTGCCGCTGGTGCGACGAGCACCACCACTGGTGGTGCGACGGGCACCGCTGGTGCAGGGACCGCCGGCAAGGCAGCTACAACTGGTGGCACGACTGGCACTGGCGGCGCAGTCACCGCTGGCACGACGAGCACGGCTGGCACGGGCAATGTTGCCGGTAAAGCGGCTGCTGGCTCGACGAGCACAGCTGGTACGGGCAATGTCGCTGGCAAAGCGGCTGCTGGCTCGACGAACGTCGCTGGCTCGACGAACGTCGCTGGCTCGACGAGCGTCGCTGGCTCGACGAGCGTCGCTGGCTCGACGAGCGTCGCTGGCGCAACCAGCACCGCTGGCGCAACCAGCACCGCTGGCAATGCCGGCACCGCTGGCACTGGCACTGCTGGTACCGCTGGACACGCCTGATCGTTATCGAGCTATACAGCGCGCAGCGCTAACGAGACAGCCCGGCATTTGCGATCCATACGGTCGCGAGTCGGGCTGTCCCGTTTTTGTGCGCGCGGAAATCGGTCGCTCCGCTTGCTGCGCCGCTCCCCAAGTGCCGAGCCACTGGTTCGCCTGTGGCGAGACGAAGTGGGACCTCGAAGTGTCAGGTGCACTCCGTGTACCGACGATGGCGCAACAGCCGCGGAGAAGCCGCGCCTGGCGCTGCGCTCCCTCCAGTTTGACCAGATTAGGAGCGAGACGGTGCCCGCCAGCCATCGGCTCGGGCACGAGTTTTATATAGCTGTATTTGTTAGATAAAATTCAAATTGCGTGGCTCCGTCGCTGGCGGCGCCCCTTACGACTCTCGCCACGGCAAGGTGTCGAACCCGCGGGCCGCTTGCGCTTCGGATTGGCGTTTGGTTCGCTACCCGACGATGCGCATCTACAATCTGTTTCCGTTGCTTGCTGGTCGGTTTGATGCCTGGCGCCCGCATCTCGAGCGTGCCGCCCAAATGGGGTTCGACTGGGTATTCATCAATCCGATTTTGCGGACTGGCAAGTCGGGAAGCCTTTACTCGATCGCTGACTACTTCGAGATAAATCCAGCATTCGTCGATCCGCGTTCCGCGAAGTCTGCGCCGGAGCAGGCACGGGACGTCGTTGAGGTGGCGCACTCGCTGGGCCTCAAGGTGATGATGGATCTGGTGATCAATCACGCTGCGGTCGACAGTGTGTTGGCCGCGGCGCACCCAGAATGGTTCGTCCACGAAGGCGGGGCAATTGCCCATCCCTTCTGCATCGAGGATGGCGAGCGCATCGTGTGGAAAGACCTTGCCCAGATCGATCATCGGCGAGCATTCGACGACTCGGGTCTTTTTGCCTATCTGTTGTCAATAATCGATTTCATGAGCACGCTCGGATGTGATGGCTATCGCTGTGATGCGGCGTATCAGGTTCCGGTCAAGCTCTGGCAGCGCCTCATTTTTGAGACTCACAAGAAGCGTCCCGAGCAGGTATTCGTTGCAGAGACCTTGGGTTGTACAGCAGACCAGACAAGGGAGACCGCCACTGGTGGTTTCCATTACGTGTTCAATAGTGCCAAATGGTGGGATTATCGGGCGATCTGGCTGCTAGAGCAGTACAACCTCACCCGCGAGATTGTTCCGTCGATCGGGTTCCCTGAGAGCCACGATACCGAGCGGTTGTACGCTGAGTCTCACTTCAATGAAGCTGCCGTCAGGCAGCGGCTGCTGTTCACGTTTCTTTTTGCTTCTGGTGCCTTGATGCCCATGGGCTTCGAGTTTGGTTTCACCAAGCGAATGCACGTGGTCGAGACACGTCCCAGTGACTGGGAGGAATCGCGCTGCGATTTGACCGAGTTCATTACGCGGATCAATGCGCTGAAACGCGACTATCAGATCTTCAGCGAAGAATGTCCGATGCAGCGCATCGAGATCGACAATCGAGAGGTGCTAGTACTTTGGAAGGGCTCGACGCGGTCGCGCGAGGAAGCACTCATCTTGCTCAACACGGATGTATACAATCGTCAGAGCGTGTGGTTCGACACCCTGCGTCGATTCGTCCAGTCTGGCCAGGCGCTGACCTGTGTTTCGCCGGACAATCCGATGGACCATATCAGCGAACCGTTTCATTATGAGCTACGCCCCGGTGAAGCCATCGTTCTAGTTACCAAGCGTTAGCGTGTGCGGGGCACTCCGCAGTCCACTGCGCGGGCTCGCAGCCCCTACTTTCGGCCACGGATGACGCAGAAATTTCGCCAAATGGGGCCGATTGCCGCCACGTGTGCGGAGCGCGTGGTGACGCCCCCTTGGTGCGGTGCTTGGGTTGTGGTACCCCGAACAAAGAAGGTAGGTTTGTCATGGCGGGTCAGAAGCTCAAGATCAAGATCATTCGCGAGGAGTGCATTGGTGACGGAGCGTGTGCTGACGAGGCACCCGGTACGTTCGAAATTGACGGCGATGGGATCGCCTGCTGCAAATCGATGCTCGGCGATGATGTCGAGACGATTCTGAAGAGTGCCCGCGCCTGCCCGACGGACGCGATTGTCGTCGTTGATGAAGAAACGGGAGAGCAACTCGTTCCCTGAACTGCGGCCATTCACCCGAGTCCCGCCTGATTGATGTCGCCGCTGACCCATGCCCGAACGGCGTCCTGTGTTGTGTAGGATAGGGTTGGATGTGACGCGCTCTTCATTGTCGCCAGTATTCAGGTGTCAGCGGTCAGAATCTCTGAATCTTAGCTGACAGCCTGTTTGGTTCTGTCTCTGCCAGACTAGGAGATTTTGCCCAGTGACCCTCTCTGTCAATGCCCTTGCCAAGTACATTGATCACGCATTGCTGCAGCCCGCTCTGACGGATCTGGAGTTTGACGCTGGTTGCGAACTGGCGAAGCGATGGGGGGTTGCGACGGTTTGCGTCAAGTCGACAGACGTTCGGCGCGCAGAGCATCGGACGCGGAGCAGCGGCGTTATGGTGTGCGCTGTGGTTGGTTTTCCGCACGCAAATGCTCCGACTGAAGTCATCTGCATCGAAACCGCTCGTGCGCTTGAGTGTGGGGCAACCGAGATCGATGTCGTGGTGAACCTGGCACGCGTGCTGTCCGATGATTGGACTGCGGTTAGAGCCCAGATTGACGCCGTTAACACCACGACCGTCAGTCAGGGCGGGCTGCTCAAGGTGATTTTCGAGACCGGACTGATGCGTGACCGCGAGAAGAAGACAAGACTATGCTCAGTTTGTCGCGAGCTGAACGTGGCATTCGTCAAGACCTCGACAGGATTTGCATTCGGTAGCAACGCGGAAGGAACGATGACGTCTCTGGGCGCCACGATAGAGGACGTGAAACTGCTTGTCGAACACGCCGGACCCAACTGTCGAGTCAAGGCCTCAGGGGGGATTCGCTCCTTGCACGATGCCCTGGCCCACATTCATGCCGGTGCTGCTCGCCTGGGCACGACGAGTACCGAGCGCATTTTGCTCGAAGCATCGAGGTTAACTCCAATTGATTGAGCGGCGGCCCATGCAACTGGGAGAAGAAGGCTGCGGATGAGGACCTAACCCGGAGGGATTGATGGAGCGCGTAAAATCGAGCGATGTCCTGGATCCAACCCACGTGGCGAAGCGCCCGTTTCGCGGTAGGGTGTTGGGCTACTTTCGTCGGTTGGGAGTCAACACCTGGGATGACTACCAATTCGTGCGAGCCACCGCGTCCAACGCAATGCAAGATGCTGCGGCTTCCGAGGAGAGCCACGGCTCCGATGTGCCGCAGTCGCTTTCGATCCTGTTGCAGGTCCCGTTGCAGCTCGAGTCTCATGGGGCAGAGGTGCGAGTGCGATCCCATGGACGGGTCGTCCGCCTGTGTTGGCTGCCCGACCTAAGTGACGAGAAAACCTTGGGCGCGGATGCTGAACCCAGAGAAATACGGCGGTATTTCGTCGAGACTTGCCTGATGCCGCTCGGAGCGGAAGCAGTGCTCGGTGCCACAGCGGTCATAGTGAAGAAACTCGGCGACGGCTGAGTCGGAATTACTTATCCGGCCGCTTGCGCGGGCCGTCCTGCATGACGTGGATCTATTTATCGCACGTCAACCCATATTCGATGCCACTCGCGACGTCGTCGGCTACGAGTTGCTGTTCAGAGATGGTCTATCGAACTGTTTCGGCGGCACGGACGGAAACGAGGCTACCCGCCAGGTGCTGCTCAACACTTTTGTGCTGTTTGGGCTATCGCGACTGACGGGCGGGCGACCGGCATTCATCAACTTTACCCGCGAGTACCTGTTCAATGATCTAATCCGTCTGTTTCCGCCGCACGGCGTCGTCATCGAAATCCTGGAAGATATTGCGCCCGATGCGGAAGTGATTGCGGCCTGTCGCTGGATGAAGGAGTCCGGCTACACGCTGGCCCTCGACGACGTAACCTCGCTTGAGCCCTACGGCGAGTTGCTGGGACTTGCGGACATCGTAAAGGTCGATTTTAGGGCCACTCACCCCGACAAACGCCGCGAGATGGCCAAGCGCCTCATGGGTTCGACGGTGCGGTTGCTGGCGGAGAAGGTCGAAACCTATCAGGAATTCCGCGAAGCCGTCGATGAAGGGTTCGCCCTTTTCCAGGGCTATTTCTTCGCAAAGCCCGAGATCATACGCAAACGCGATGTGCCAGGCAATCGGGCACAGTATCTTCGACTGCTGCGAGAATTGCGCAAGCCAGAGGTGACGGTCGACGGTCTCGAACACATCATCAAGCAGGACATATCGCTTTCCTACCGATTACTGAAGTACATCAACTCCCCCCTGTTCGGCATGCGCTCTGAGATCCGCTCCGTTCGCCATGCGCTGACGCTTCTTGGTGAACGCGATGTGCGTCGTTGGTCGACCTTGGCGGCATTGTCTGGATTGGCACCAGAGAAGCCCAGCGAGCTACTAGAAACCGGGCTGCTGCGTGCGAGGTTTTGTGAAACCCTCTCGGGGGTTCTGGGGCCCGATGCTCGTGAGGCCGCGGACGAGATGTTTCTCGTCGGTCTGTTTTCGGTCCTGGATGCCTTGCTCGATGTCTCGCTAGAAGAGGCAGTGCGTGACGCCGGGGTTCCGGCAAGAGTGAAGGCTGCGCTCTTGGGCGTCCCAAGTCCGTTGCGTAACGTGCTCGAACTTGTCACGGCCTACGAACGGGGCGAATGGGAGAACGTGACCAAGTTGCTCGATTCGCTTAAGGTCGATCTTCGAGCAGTGGCACAGGTGTTCGTCGATTCCGTCGATTGGGCGCGCCATGCTACCCGCGCTCAAAGCGACGGGCCCTGGTCATCGGCACCGCCGCCATCAGTGCACAGGTAGCTGGCGCGCGCAGTCAGAAGTGCTGGCAGAACATTAGGATTTGCGTCGAATTGCCACAGCGGAGGCGTGAGCCGTCAGGCCTTCCCGACGAGCAAAGTCCTCGATGCTTGGTCCGTCCTGCTCCAGGCTTTGCTGGTCGTAGCTTACAAGGCTCGTAGCTTTGAGAAACTCGTTGCAGCTTAGTGGGCCAAACTGATGCGCAGTGCCACCCGTTGGCAACACGTGCGATGGCCCGGCGTAGTAATCGCCTACGGGTACGGGGGTATAGTCGCCAAGGAAGATCGCTCCCGCGTGACGGATGCGCTGCAGACACCGCGCATCGGCGCGGGTCATTATCTGCAGATGTTCGGTGGCAAATTCGTTGGCCAAATCACAGGCCTCGTCCAAATCTCGAGTGATGACTACGGCACTGTAGTTTGCCAACGCGGCGCGGATGGCGTCCCGACGTTCCAAGGGCTCGAGCTGCAGGTCGATCTCTCTTATGACGGCTTGCGCTAGCTCGGCTGATGGAGTGGCAAGGATCGCCGAACCGGGATCGTGTTCCGCTTGCGCCAGCAGATCGGCTGCGACATAGCTTGCGTTCGAGGCTTGGTCGGCGACGATGAACACCTCGCTTGGTCCAGCAATCGAATCGATGCCTACTTTGCCGAATAGCTGCCGTTTGGCCTCGGCAACGAACGCGTTGCCCGGGCCGACGATCTTCTGCACGCTGCGGATGGTTTCGGTCCCATAGGCAAGGGCTGCCAATGCGACGGCTCCTCCCATGCGATAGACCTCGGTGATGCCGAGCTCGGCCGCGAGTGCCATTGCCATTGGTGAGATGTCACCGCCGGAAGGCGGCGACGCGAGGACGACATCCTTGACCCCAGCAACTTGGGCGGGCACAACTGTCATCAGAACGGTCGAGGGGTAGAGCGCACGGCCGCCAGGCACATACACACCAACGCGGTCCATTGGTGTATAGCGAATCCCTAGCACGCGTCCGCCCCGGACAAGTGGCTCTGGGGCGCGGAGGCGAATATGCTCTTGGTACTCGCGGATGTTGGCGATGGCCCCGCGAATCAGCCGCAAGAACTCTGGGTCGGCATCTTGATGCGCCTGGGCCAAGCGCTCGACGGGGACGCGCAGGCTGTCGGGGGTGATGCTTGCGCGATCGAGCTGGGAGGTGAGATCCGCAACGGCCACGTCTTTGCCAACGCGCACCTTCTCCAGCAGCTCACGCACGATGGTTGGTACGTCGAGGTCGGACCGTTCGGCGGCCGCGGTCAATCCGCCGCTTCTGAGCCGCTCACGGAGGGACCGGACCTCGGTCAGGTAGTCTGGTGACTGACAGGATAGGATGCGCAGGGTGGACATGCGCCGTGACTTTGCCAGGCTGCCCCCAAGTTTTCAAAGATCTCCCAACTTTGTTGAGTCTTCCTAGTCGCGACAAGGCCCACACTCACATTGCGGGCGCGTCTGCTCCCGCCGGATGGACGCTTTGGATTGGGCCCTCTTTTTTGCGTCGAGGCGCCGGGCATCAAATAGGTCGCGCCAACGCCGCGTGCCGATTGGCACCGCGTTGAACTATCCTCGGCACGACATTCCACTGCGCATCCTTGCCCAGTTCGGCGAGTATCGAGTCCAGTTTTGGGTGCTGACCCCACGGCCAACCACGGATCCGGCCATTCGAATGTCCGCCGTTCGTGTCCGCCTTTCCGTTCGTGTCCGCGGTTCGGAGCCGTGACGCCCAAATCGACAGGAGCCTGACCTTCGACGTAGGATTCTGGCAGAGTCGAATCGGGGACTTGTCCGCTGGCCGACTATCAATCCTGAGTAAGGGGCCAACAAGGCAATCCGATAAACCGCGCAATCGGGGTGACATCACCCGACTACACAGTGCGAACAATTCTACACATGAGGCCGCGCGACCTTCCGGCATAAATGCGCTTTTGTACAGATTTTGGCGCCATTTCTGCGCTTGTGCGCGCATTCAATCGCGGCTAGTAACCCGCAGCAATTGGACCGAATCTTGCAGATGCGCCTGCAACCGCAGCTGGGCCTTCAGTCCCACTGGAAGAGGAAACCCCATGCAGAGTGCCGTCGCGTTGTTCCCGAAGTCGTCGTTTGAGAAGTCCGCCTCGCTTGGTCAGAGCGTCGGGACGCCCTCAGGCTTCTTCGATACTCCCCCGGTACTTACTGCCTCCAGTCTAGCAGCGGCTGTTGTTCTCGCGCTGCACCGCGGTCTCGTTGCCGAGCCCGAGCGTGAGCACCTGCCGCTGCGCGTCTCTGGCTGAACCCATATTGCGGTAGGGTAGCGGAAGTCCCGAAAATGACATCGAAACTGCTCCACTATGTCGTGGAGCTCGAGAATGGGTCTAGGATCGATGTACAAATCGATCCTAGTGATCCGAATATATTGCTCGTCGACGGCGTCGCTCGCGACCTGAAAGTCGAGGAAGCTCAGAGCGGGCTCGTCGTTGCTACCCCGGACGGGCAGCGCGTGCCTCTCCAGCTTCGCTATGAACATGGTGAGTTGGTAGCGCAGACACCCGACGGCACTCGCCAACGCTTGCGCGTTTATCTCGCTGAGACGCACGAGTTCCGAACCAAGGTGTTGAGTCAGCCTCCGCCTCCGCCGATCGAGCATTCTGGACGTCTTACCGCTCCGATTGCGGGCAACATTCTCGGGTTTTCCGTAGCAGAAGGCACCGAGGTCGAGATCGGCGACGCGTTGCTGGTGCTTGAAGCGATGAAGATGCAGAACACGATCGCATCGCCAGCAGCGGGCGTTGTCAGCTACAAAGTAACTGTGGGGCAGATCGTACGGTCTGGCGATCTTCTCGCCACCATCGTGGCAAAAGGCAGCAACTGATGAGCTCTACAGCTGTGAAACCGCCGGCGGCAGGGGATGCCCCTTCCATCAATCTGGCTCGCGCTCGGATGGAACTGCTATTTGACGCAGGCACCTTCGAGGAGTTCGACTCCAACGTCATCCACCGTACCACTGACTTTGGGATGGCAAAGAAACGTCCTGCAGGGGATGGGGTCGTTACCGGGACGGGCAAGATTGCCGGACGCACTGCGTTTGCCTTCTCGCAAGACAAGACCGTTCTCGGTGGCTCTTTGGGTGAGATTCATGCCGCCAAGATCTGCAAGGTCATGGACATGGCGGTTCGCAATGGTTCGCCCATGGTCGGGATTTGCGATTCGGGCGGTGCGCGAATCCAAGAAGGGGTCAATTCCCTTTCCGGGTACGGCGAAATCTTCTTCCGCAACGTGCGCTGCTCTGGGGTCATCCCACAGATTTCCATCATTCTCGGGCCAGCCGCTGGCGGGGCTGTGTATAGTCCTGCATTGACGGACTTCGTGATCATGGCCGAGGGTCGGAGCTACATGTTCCTGACCGGACCGAAGGTAGTCAAGACCGTTACCTTCGAGGACGTCAGTGTTGAAGCGCTCGGTGGCGCCAGCGTGCACGCGACGAAGACAGGACTTGCACATTTTACGGCGGTTCAGGATGTCGATGCGATCGAGAAGGCGCGCCGACTGCTGGGCTTTCTGCCCGAGAATTGCAGTGAAGCGCCTCCAGATGTCGAGAGTCGGGATCCGCCAGATCGTCTGTGTCCCGAATTGCGTCAGATCGTCCCCGTGGACATGCAGGCAGCATTCGATGTGCGCAAAGTGATCGAGTCGGTGCTCGATCACGGTAGCTTCATGGAGGTCCAAGAGAGGTTTGCTGGAAACATCGTCATCGGGTTTGCGCGTTTGGCTGGCAAAGTCGTTGGCGTGGTTGCAAACCAACCAGCCGTGCTCGCGGGGGTCCTCGACATCAACGCGTCACGCAAGGCTGGTCGATTCATCCGAACCTGCAATGCGTTCCGCATTCCGATTTTGTCCTTCGTCGATGTGCCTGGATTCTTGCCGGGGCAGGATCAAGAGCACCATGGCGTTATCGTGCATGGTGCGAAGCTTCTGTATGCCTACTGTGAGTCGAACGTCCCGAAGCTGAGCGTCATTCTGCGCAAGTCATACGGTGGTGCATACATCGTGATGAGCTCGAAGCATATCGGTGGCGACATCGTGCTCGCTTGGCCATCGGCGGAGATTGCCGTCATGGGTGCCAAGGGAGCTGTCGAGGTCCTATACAAGCGCGAGATATCCGCGGCCGAGGATCCCAAGGCCGAAATGGCCAAGCGCACCAAGGAGTATGAAGACCTGTTCCTTTCGCCGCGTCAGGCTGCCGAACGAGGATTCATTGATGCAGTCATCGACCCGGCGGAGACGCGTCGCAAGTTGTGTCGACTCATGTCATCGGTGCAGCATCGTCGAGACCTAGTCTGGCCGAATCGCAACGGCAACATTCCGACGTAGAGCTCTGGCCTCTCTCTGCTGCGAGCGCGTCGGCGCGATCAGACATCGCCAGAGAGCCATCGAGCGAGTAGCCCCGGTCTCGTCGCTTGTGACGGGCATCCGGGTCGGCTCGCTCGATTGAGCTTCGTCCGATGGCGGGGTTCAGGCCGTCCGAGAGACGGCGGGCGCAGCCGCTGCACCTGAGGCAGCGGCCATGGATGAGGCAGCCTGGCTACTGGGCACGCTGGGTGAGTTCAGTTCTGCCATCAGCTCGCGACATTCAGGCTTGCCGCGCAGATGTCCGACCAGTAGGCTGGACGCGTCGAGGAATAGCTTCTCGAAGCGTAGGCCCTCGCGCGATCGATTGGCCACCTTTTCGCGCCCGGCTTGGAGATCCTCTTCCAAAGCTTCAGCGTAGCGCCCCAGTTGAGCACGGAGCTCTTCGATTTGTCGGCGCAACTCACGAGCAGTTGTCTCGCGGGCAGCACGCCGTTCTTCTCGAGTGCGTAGCCAATCTCGCTTGGCGTCGATGAGTGCCTTGGCAGCACCGGCCGCTTCGTAGATAGCTCGCGTGGCAGTGCCAGCGCGTTCGGCCTGATCGGCTGAGTATTGACGGTCGCGTGCTATCTGTTGCGCGCGCGCGAGTTCCAGTCTTGCCGCCTCCTCCTCTTCGGCGTAGGCGGCCGCCTCACGCAGACTTCGAGACTCTTCCTGTGCCAGCTCCTCGACCTTTCGACCAATTTCAGCACGCAACGCTCGCCCGCGGCGCTCCAGCGCTTCGAGCTTGCGGGTGTGACTAGCGACTTCACCTTCGAGACTGTTGGCCTTGGCTGCAACCTCCCAGAGTTGACCTATGCTTTGAGCCACCTCATCTGGGGCTCCTCCCGAGGGATAGGCGCGGGATACCATTCGTGCGAAGAGACCAGCGCGGCTCGCCCATTCGGTGACGTTGGTTGATCTAGGCGGAGGAGGCGGTGGTGGTGCTGCTACTGCTTCGGAACCTTCGCGTTCCCAGGAATTGCTCGGCAGTGAACGCTGCAACGCCTTGAGTTCTTCGAGCAGATGGTGGCCGTCACGGTAGCGCTTGCGCGCATCTTTCTCCAAGAGCTTCAGGACAATGCGCTCAGCGACGGGGTGACAGTCCTTCTTGATACTGCTTGGCTTGGGTGCCTGGGCGGTGCGCTGCATCTCGAGAAGAGTCTCGCGATCGTTCGACCGATATGGCAGCTGACCCGTGACCATCTCGAACAACAGCACGCCAAGAGCGTACAAGTCAGATTGGGGCCCAGCCTGCTCGCCGCGAGCCTGCTCCGGTGACATGTATTCGGGAGTTCCGAACACAGCGCCCTTTGGCGCGAGCCGAGGATCGTGAGCCAGTGCGGCCAAGCCGAAATCGAGGATCTTGACGAAATCCTTGCGACCTCCTCGTGTGGTCAGAAGAATGTTGTCGCTCTTCAGGTCGCGATGCACGACTCCCAGGTCATGTGCACGCGCCAATGCCGCGCACATCTGCTCGAGGATATCGACGCCGCGCTGTATTGCCATTGGCCCACGGGCAAGCTCTGCTGAAAGTGGCGTACCAATTAGGTACTCCATCACCAGATAGAGTTCGCCGTCGTCGGTTTCTCCAATGTCGTGGATATCGATGATGTGTGCGTGATCGACGCGGTTTGCCGCTCGTGCTTCGCGTAGCATCCACGCGCGAAGGTGGGTCTCGCCACGAAGGTCAGGGCGAATGAGTTTGACGGCGACAACTCGGTCTATGAGCACATGGCGAGCGCGATAGACGACGCCCATGCCGCCCTCGCCAACTCGAGCTTCTAGTCGATAGCGGCCCGCGATGACCTTTCCGAGCGAGGGGTCATGACTGGAGCGGCCGCGCGAGTTCCCGGATTTCTGCATGTTGTCTGCTATGCCAGTTGAGGTTCGGGTTGGAGCGAGGAGCAGAGCCCCGATTTGACGATGCTACGTTAGTTCGCCCGACGGCGGAAGACCTCGTATGCATTGGGCTGCCTATCGATCGCAACGGCCGAACCCCCAAGGTTCAGAAGACCACTCGTAGCAGAGGGATGCGCAATTCCGTGCGTTGCTGCACTCCGTAGCGAGCCACCTCGACACGCGAGTATGTGTCTCGTACCTCAACTGCAGGAATGCCCCAATGTACGCGCTTCTGTGCGTCTACGCCGACGAGTGCGGGAGGAGAAAAAGCGCTGCGATGTCGCCGATTCAGATTTCGACTCTGCTTGCCGCTCGGAGTAGCAGTGGTATCTGGTGTCGGTGTAGCTGCGGGCGTACTCGACGGGCTACCTGCATCGCTCGGTGTTGTAGCGGGTTGTCCCGAATCCGTTGCCGGGGTAGGTGTCGCTCCCGACGAGCTAGCAGGAGTAGCAGGCAGGACCGGATCGGCGGTTGGCTCATCCTTGGGTGGTTGATCTTGGGTGTATTCGGCAGTCTGCTCGTACGCCGTCGCACTAAGGACGGCGACGGTTGTGGGGATGACGAGCAACATTCCTCCAGCGAGAAGGAACATGTTAGCCTTCGAACTAAGGCTGTCTTCCAAGAAGTATCCAGCCACGCCACCGCCGACTGCGCCAGCGGCGCCGCCGACGTAGTAGAGCCAGTCCGGTGAGACGTCGATGGCGGCTTCGGTGAGTAGGACGACTTCGGCCCCAAGGAGGGTACCGCCGACGATCCCCTTGCCTGTGGAAGACGGTTCAACAGCCTGAGCAAAAGCTTCCGACGTTTGGCTAAGAGTAAAAAGGGTTGTGGCGGCTAACGCGATCGACCGTGCGAGATGCATGCTCCCTCCGCAGAAAATCCACTCGTTACGACCAACCCAGGCCGTATCCGGGGGACGGGGCGAGCATAACACCACAAGGGCCAAGCGTCGCAACCCCTCGACCTCGACCGAACTGCAACTGTCCTGGTCCTGCGCTAGCCTTGGGCGCGCCGTGCAAGTCTTCCGTCCGTTTCGCTACACCATGGTCACTTGTGGGCTTTTAATGCTCCTTGGCACGGGTATCGTCGGGATTCGGCTCGCTCCGCTCAGTCTGCGCAGTGGAGTGGCTTGGGGGACTCTGTGGCCGCTGATGGCCGCAGCGATGACGACGATGTTCGAAACGGCACTGGTTTTGGGTACGCCGATGAGCCTTGCTTGGGCAATGGGGGGAGTGTCCTCGATTGACTCGCCTAAATCGGCCGGCAGTTCTGTGTCGTCACGGCATTGGTGGCGCTGCGTTTGGATTGCGATTCTGTGGTTCGGGGTGAGCGCTGGACTTGGCGCCTACGCCAACCTTCGGTTGGGTGCACCCGGGCGAGTTGCGCGTGGTGTAGTGCAGGGAGCACGCGCCGTTTGCGAGCGAGGTGAAGCGCGGCGAGACGAACCCGTTCCGCTCATCGGTGCTCGATGGATCTGCTCGCCCACCGCTGCGTCCCGAATCGTAGGAGAACTGTCGAAGAACGGCTCGATCACTCGGTACTCGGCAAGTGATCTGGTGGTGAGTGAGGATCTAGCCCACGTGGACCTCGTGGGACTCGAGATTTTCGCGATGGCGGCGCTCGGACGGCCGGCGCTGCATCTCGCGGTGGAAGGAGCGAGAATCCACGGCGCGTGGCCATGGGCCAAGGCGAAGCGCATGCCGGGGTTTTGGCGTGCCGTATATGTGGCGGGCATTAGCTCGACACTTGGCCTATTCGTTATGATCCTTGCTTTGCGCTGCACCGGTGAGTCGCGCTGGGCAGCGCCAATCGCGGGGTTGTTCGGGAGTGCTACCGCCTGGATCGTTCTCGGTATCGTCGACTCACATGCGAATTGGCGCGTGGGCAGCTATGCGATGGTACCCCTTGCTGCAGCAGCGGCATCGATTGTGGTTTGGTGGCTGCGTTGGCATCCTAGTGTGACTCGGGTCGCCGCACGCTGTGTCGGATGGTGGCAGCAGAGTCGCGTTTCTGGGCGTAAGGCGAGTCGGTGAGGCCCGCGCGCTTGGCGCGACTTCGCAGATTGTGGCAATGACGATTCTCGAAAGGTCATCCAGTCATGTCGGTAGGTCCCGGTGAAATCGGCTTGATCCTCTTAGTCGTGTTCTTGTTGTTTGGGGCGCGGCGTTTGGGGGATCTTGGCAAGGGGATCGGTGATGGGATCCGCGGGTTCAAGCTCGGGATCGCGGGCGAGTCGGAAGAAAGCGACAGGTCGAAGGGAAAGCCGTCTGAGCCGCCGCTTCAACAGGTCGACCGCGTGGCGAGCTCGGAAGAACTCGGGAATGTGCCGAGTAGCTTGTCGCTGGCGACGGTCGAAATGGCGGAATGCGAGACTGCGCATGTGCCCGGCAAACCCGCGTCGGAAAGCGCAGAGCCGCTGACGTAGGAAAGCCAACTACGCATCGCTCTTGCTTGCCGCTGCTTGCATCGGTTTGGAGTCTGCCAAGTCGTGTTGGCTAGGCGTGCCAGTCGGGCCGTTCTGGGGCGTGAACCAGGCGAGCAGCAGCCCACCAGCCGTGGTTATGCCGGCAAGTGCTGGCACATCGAGCGAACAACGGCCAAGCAGTAACAGTGCCATGGCTCGTCGCGCCACCACGTTGCGCGGATTGCGCAACGACAAGATGGCAAGGCTGAGTAGCATTGCCAACAGATCGCTGGCGGGACCGATGAGGCTCGTCGCGTAGGGACTGGGTTCACGCGCGAGCGCGCCAAAGGCGCGAGCGGATACTACCTGCAGGAAGTCAGGATCGGGGCGTTGACCAAGGCGGGCGAAGATGAGCGCCAGGAGGGTGAGGATGACGGCGATGCTCACCCGAGCAATCCCACGCACGCGCGCGGAGCGCATGGCCCAAACCATGATCCAAAGCAGCGCCAGCCAATCGAATAACTGACCTGCTGTCGCAAGCCACCGCGCGACCACATACTGACGTGGGAGCGCTTCGACACTGGCGCGCAACGCGACGAGCCGCGCTGCTGCGAAACAGACGCTGGCCACGATGATACAAGAGAGCAGAATCCCTCCGGCCCGCGTCGAGGGATGCTTGAGTGCCGGACGGGCGCAGATCATCAGACCGAGAGAGGAAACTCCTGCGAGCAGCAGGTGCAGTTCTGGATCGAGGGTGCCAGCTGACGCGGCTACGACGAGGAACCCGACGGCCGATCCGATTGGCAACACGAATAGTCTTTCGAGTGCGCCGATTGCTGCAGCCCCGATACTTGATACGATGAGTCGTATCAACAAAAGTGTGATGAGCAGTGCAAGCAGCTGGGAGCTGATGCTTCCGACGACCATGGCGCGATCCAGGATCTGCTCGATTCCAGAACGCGACCCAGGTAGAGCGGGAATGATTGCGCGATTGAGCAGCAACGTGGGCACACCACAGAGCACTAGCCAAAACGCGAGCCTTGAAGCGACCTGCTCCGTAGGCTCCGATCTGGGTGGCGGCAACGACATGGCAAAGGGAAGATAGCCGAGCTTTGGCCAAGTCGAAAGGGCTCAGCGCTCCGCGCTACAATTGAATCGCTCGCGGTTGGCGCTTTATGGGCAATTGTCCCGACGTTGGCATGATGAGCGACCCCGGTTGGACGCGTGGCCCTGGCTCCGTTGGGGCTTGCTCGGGCGTCGAAGGCTTGGGGGCAGACTTGAGCAAGAACGGATGGGCGAAGTACGTCGAGCAAGCAAAATCCGGATTTCGGTAGAATTCCCAATGCAGGTACACATTGCCGTCCGGCGACACGATGGCTGAAGGTGGTGGCCCAAAGGGTGCGGCGCGATCGACCGATGCGAGCGCACTCACGTCGAATTGGAGGATCCCGCTGCTTCTGGTGAGTCCCCGCCGTACGAGGCTTCCGTCGATCTTGCTCACGACGATCTCTACCTCTGTTTTGAGGTCCGAGCGATTCATAGGATCGGACGCGGGCAACCGGCTCAGCGAGCCGAGGAAATCATCGGCGAAGATTGGATGGATGCGGTTGTGGATATCGTTGAGGTAGGTCGCAAATGGGGATGCCGCGGTATTCAGCGCAGTTGTGTTGCCCGCCTTGACACTGGGGACGTAGTTCTCGATCGCAGAGCGGTAGCGCTCGATGCCGCCGAGCTTCCAGGTGCCTGCGTGTTTCGAGCGTCGGCGGAGTTGATCCATGCGGCGGTCAGCCTGCAACTGCTGCTGCCCGACGACCGCGACCGCGTCCGAATGCGACAGATTGAGATTGATCCCCGATGCCGTGGTCGAACCGCTTCCGAGGCCGAACCAATCGCTAGGCTGGGTGGCTTTGACGGGTGGCAGTCGCTTGCGTTTGGGACGTGGTTGCGCCGAGCCACCCAAGGAGAAGGAACCGTCGCTGCCGGCGATGAGGTCGGGTGATGGTTTTGCGCCTGGATCCTCCGCTTCGGCTTTCTGTCCCTCTTTGGCGACTGTGGGGTGGTTCGACTGCTTGGGGCTGCTGTCCGCTTGTCCCGTCAGGTCTTGATGTTGCGTCGACTCGGACGGTGGTCGATTCGGTGGGACCGCTTCTGGTGGTGGTGGCGGTGGCAATGCAGAGCCCTCTTCCTGATCGCCGAAGGCACTAGCCACCCGTGATTCTTCCGCGTTGCCCGGTTCCTTGCTCGGCTGCTTGCTGGGCGAGCTGCCTGGTGTCGGTTTCGGATGATCTTGATCCGTCGAGGTGATCTTTGCCTGCGACTCTTCCTGAACGCGGTTGGCCTTCTCCCCGAGAAACCTGGCGTCGGGGTTGTCTTGCTGATTCGGATCGTCCACGTGCTGACGCACGGCGATGCGCTTCTGCCGTTCGATCTCCAACTCTTGGGCCTTCTGCTGCTCGGCCTTTTTGGCGAGGAGATCGATGTCCTGCTTCTCTTCCGGCTTGGCCTCGGGCTTCGGCTCCTCGATGGGCTTGGGTTCGACCTTTTCGGCGTCCTTCTTGGCCAGTTCTTTCTTCTTCTTTTCCTTTTCCGCCTCGTCGCGTAGCGTCTTGTCCTTCTTGGTTGCCGTCTCTATGGCGGCTTGCGTCTTCTTCTCTACTTCGTCGGGGACCAGGGCCTCTTCGGGCTCCGCCGGTTTGGGCGGCACCACCTGATCGCTCTCCAGCATCGAGATCTGGATTGGTCGCAGCTCCGCCTGGACTTCGGATTTTATGCGTGCCGCGAATCCGCGCAACGCCGCTTTCTCCTCGATTACGACTGCCACCTGAGCCGTGCCACCGCCCCAGAGCAAGTGCACGATGATGGCCGTCGCGATCCAGAGAAACAGGGGGATCTGAATTTCGCGGGACGGCACGGTTACTCTCGTCGTTGGAGCCCATTGGCTCCGCCCGAAACATGACGCTTGGCCTTCGGGCTGGCAATTGGGCCAGCCAGTCTGGCCACTCAGCGTGCAGTGTAACTCGCCCGCCACTCCAATTCATGGGGCATTTTGAGCGCGGACGCCCCACGCAACTCGCCAATGACTCCCTCACTTTGCCGGGGGCCTGGGGAGGGGCTTGGCTCGCTCCCCGGGGAATGGGGGTCCCAGTGTTCACGCCCCGCCGCCCTTCACTGCGCACGCCACGCGCACCTTCCCTGCATTGCGGGCGTCGCCTTCGGTGAAAAGGTCCATTGCCGGGACATCTTTCACTTCGGCTTACGAGGCCACTGGTCCGCCGCGTACAATCCAGGTCGCTAGACTGCGGGAATGGGGGTCTCAAAATCCTGCACTTGCGCGCACGATTCCACTCCGGATCGATCAAACCCCAGATCGCTTTGCGAATCGCTAGGAACGTTGATTGAACCGAATCGACGTCCTAGCCCTTGCAGAGGTTGTTCGCTTCGCCGATGGCTTTGTTGGCCACGTCAATCTGCGCGTTGAAGGTCTTGGCGAATTCATCGTATTGCTTCGCCATTTCCGAGATCCCCACGAGTGTCGTCATCGCGGCAGCGAAATTCCTCCAGCCCTTCTCGAAATTGGAAACCTGAATCTTGAGTGGCGGATCCGTTACTTCAACCTTGGTAAGTTCGGCAGCCCAAGCATTAAGTTTGGCTGTCCAAGCCGACGTAGCTGGAAGGTTGTCCGTCTTGTCGGGGGGAGGAGGGAACGTGACCAAGACCTTCGCCAAGTTGACGCATTGTTTCGCATTTGCGTCGCAGATCTTCTTGATTTCGGCCTCCGCGCTGTCGACTACTTTCTTCTGCTCTTCGACTGATTTGCCGGCAGCATCGAGCCCTTTCATCTTGTCGGCAGCGTCAGCCATGCTCGCTGAGCTCGACGCCAAGGCGAGGGATGCGCGTGATGCTTCGCCGGCAAGTTTCTTGATTTCCGGGACCGTCAGCTCTCCTGCAGCGAGTTTCTCTCCCGTGGTCTTGGCTGCAAGCGCAAATGGACGCAGCGCAGCGGCAACCTGCTCGGGCTTGGCGTCGCTGTTGCTCGTGACTTTCTGTGTTTCAGAAAGCTTGGTCCCGAGTTCGTTCATCGAACCGATGAGCGATTGGCATTCAGCACCTTTCTTGCTGCAGCCTGCGCTCAACAGCGCCAGCGCCAGTAGCCAGGTTGACGCCCCGAACCGTGTCCGTGTGAATGGATTCATGCAGGTCCTCCTCTGAGCGGCCGAGACTAGCGTCGATAGAGGAGAATCGGGTAGATCTCAGTTGGCGACCTCGAAAGCGAGCGGTTTCGAGCTGCGACATTGGCAAGAATCGTCCCAGTACGGGGCTGTCCATCGGCACCTGAACCTGGCGCAGGGTCTTCGGTTGCAGTGACGCTGCAAGGGCGTTGACCCATTCGAATCGCCAATCGTGGATGCATGGAGCTCTGGTTCGACCTGTTGACGCATGAGCCGGAGCCCGCTGCCACGTGCACCCGCGTGCGAAGTTCACCATTACGGCGAGTTCGAACAGACACGAGATTTGAGCTGTCATCGCTTGGGTTGGTGCGAATACTGGCGAACGCTCTCATGAGTTGTGATGCAGCGGTGAATATTCGATGATTCTCGTTCAAGCGAATGCCCTCCTACCAACGATCTCGAGTTGAATATCCAATTGGTTTCGTTCAAGTGAAGGCGCTCACGCCAATGAACCGAGTCGTCTGCCCCCGAGGCTATCGCCGACGAATGGGTCTGTAGTTCAATTGTGCTCAGAATGACCAAAGGCCAGATTCCCCTTGAGAATCGAGTCGATCCAGACGCGTTCGTTGTGTTGAATCAAATGGTGTCTGGATTCAACGCTCTGGAAGGGGGGCGACGAATCGTTCGTCGGTGCGGGAATGGAATCAACAAATGGTGCGTTGCCTATTGCTGAATGCGCGCGAGCAGATCATATAGAAGAAGCGAGCCCGCAGAAGCCAGCGACACTTTGAACGGCTAGGGGAACCCCGGGAACGCACTGGCGCGGGGTTCAGACTCGTCTCTCTATGTCACTACTCGCTTCGGCAGACGAAACAACACTGTGAATTGGAGGTTTGTTGTGTCCTCGATTCAGAATACCTCCCAACTTTTCGAGCCTTTGGTTCCAGCTTCCGCGAGCATTGCTCGGCTCAATGGGACACCTTGGGCGAAGTTGATTCTTGCGCGAGGCTTTTATCGATGCGTCGAGTTTGCTGCGCAAATTCTCGGCCGGGCGGGGATCAGCGCGGATGCAATCACCTACGCGTCGCTGTTCTTGGCGGTCATATCGGGAGTTGCCGTGGGACTGGGCCATCCCGGGCTGGCCGCAATGCTCGTTCTGCTGAGTGGCAGTCTCGATCTGCTGGATGGTGCGGTGGCGCGCACCACCGGCTCGGCGAGCCGATGGGGAGCATTGCTGGACTCCACCTTGGACCGTGTTGCCGACGCCGCGCCATTGGCGGGGGTGGTCGTCTACTACTCGAACTGGCGCGGGGCTGCCGCAGCCCCGCTGTTGTCGATTGTCGCAGGGTTCGTGATTAGCTACGTGCGTGCAAGGGCCGAAGCATTGGGCCAACAGCTGCCGTCACTGTTCATGCGGCGAGCCGAGCGGGTCTTGCTCGTTGCCGGTAGTCTTGCGCTCGGAACGGTTTCGTTCGACGGCATCATGGCATCTCCCTTGATGTTGGCTGGCGTTGCGCTCTCCGGGCTGTTGAACGTTGTGGGGGCAATCTCGATCCTGGCGGCGGCGCGGGTTGCGATGAAGGCCGATGCCACTTGAATATCTTCGCCGAGCCAGTGTTTGGCAATTTCAGCCAGCGCGATTCATCACGTCGGTCACGCTTGCCTACCTGCTAGCTACGGCTATCTTCGATCGGTTACGACTGGAACTCTTAGCGATGTCGCTGGCTTGCGTTGTGCTTCAGCGCTTGGGTCCGCGGCTGAAGGACCTGTTCGAACGATTCGTACCATATCTGCTATTTGTGCTCGCGTATGACGTTGTTCGCTATGCACGCGACGCATTTCTGACCGCAGACCGAGTCTCGGTTTGCGGCATTCGGGCTTTGGAAGAGTCGCTCCTGGGGTTCGGCACCGGCGGCACATTGGGCGACTGGGCGCAGCTGCACGCATCGACGCCCTTGGATCTTCTGTTTGCCGCGCCGTACTTCGTTTTCGCCATGGTGGTTTTGGGCTATGGGCTGTTCCTCTACTTCGTCGACAGGCCGCGGATGAGTCGATTCCTCTGGGCGTTTTTCCTGGCCAATGTCATTGCGTTTGGCATTTGGCTCGCGTTTCCGGTGGCACCGCCCTGGTACCAGCGAGCCCACGGTTGCGTCGTCGATTTGGCTGCGCGGCCCTCACCGGCGGGGTTGGCTCGTGTCGACGCGTTGCTAGGTATCCCCTATTTTCAGACCTTCTACGGAAAGTCGACCTATGTCTTTGGTGCCATGCCGAGTTTGCATTGCACCTATCCAATGATCGGCCTGCTGACGGCTTGGCGCCACGTCACCTGGAAGACACGCCCAGTGCACGTTGGGTATGTCTCGCTGATGTTCTGCGCGTCCGTTTACCTCGATCATCACTATGTGCTCGACGGCATAGTTGGATTCTGTCTGGCTGCATTATCCGTCTGGATTGTGACAAAGATCGATGCTGTTCGAACAGCGCGCTCTACCGTCGCATGGGGAGCCGCATGACGTTCTGGGGCATGGGTGTCACTCGCGGCGGGATTGGTCGCGCCACCCTGAGCAGTTTTGGGGCGACGGTCTGCGACTACGGTGCATTTTCGGTTCTGGTGAGCGCGGGAGTGGTTGCGCCTGTTGCAACGCTATGCGGATGTGTGGTCGGGGCAGTGGTGAATTTCACCGTGAATCGCTTCTGGGCGTTCGACAGTCGCGGCTCCTTGCTCAAGGCGGCGCTTCGCTACGCCACAGTTTCTGGCACGAGTGCAATGGCAAACGCGCTGCTCGTTGCCATCTCCACGTCAGGTCTAGGCATGTCGGCGCGTCCTGCTTGGGGCTTGGCGCGCTGCTTGGTGTTCCTGGGGCTGACCTACCCGCTATTTCGCAGCTGGGTGTTTGGCTCGAAGGACCAACTGCGTGAGGAGGAACATTCTGAGGCCCGACCTGCTGCCATTTCGTCACAGCCGTAGTCCAATTTAGATGCCTGAGGGGGGCACGCTTGGCGGCTTCTCGTAGGAGCTGCCGGTTGGCCGCGGACCGAACGTGGGACTATTGGCGTCAAGACCTTGGCAGCGTCAAGAGACTGACGCAAGCTGCGGCGTCAAGAGACTGACGCAAGCTATGGTGTCAAGCGACTGACGCGAGCTACGGCTGTCAACAGACTGATGCGAGCTGTGGAGGTGGACTGGATGCACGAAGGCACCCATCGAAGACTGAGGCAGTCTCGAGATGGGATTCACCAACTACTGCGGGCAGACCGGATGGTCGTTGGTTAGGGATGCTTGGCGGCCGTAGCGTGATGCGCATGGAGGTTGGGACGCTGCGGTCGCGCAGGAGATCCAGCACCATTTGGCGGAATCCGTCGAGATCGAAGGACTCTTCCTCGAGGGTGATGGTCTGCGTGTGATGGGTGAGGACCTGGGAGCGACGTTGCCCGAAGACCGTGAGCGCAATTAGTGGGATCCCCATTTTTGCAGCGTGCATTCCAAGAATAAGCTCGATGCTGTTGTACTCGGGCACGCATACGTCGGAGACGATGAGATCGACACGGTCTCCGTGATCGTCAGAACTGACACTTTGTGCAAGTATTTCAAGGAGTTCGACCCCGTTTCGGGCCTCGCACACGCGCAGGCCGCATTCCCGGAGCAAATCACAGAGCAAAGACCGGAAGACCTCGTCGTCCTCTGCAATGATGACACGAGGGATCCCTGAATACTCTGGGCCTAGTTCCGAATTCTTCCGTTCGCGGGATGGGTGCATGGGGGCTTCCTCCAGGTTGGACTCCATCATAAGCACAGAGCGTGCCGAAGCTTCTTTGATTGCTTTCGGACTGCGGACAAGCAAGTAGAGGCAGTCTGGAGGCCTGTCCGAAGGGTACGGACGACGCGACCTGGCATTCCGCAACCTCGATTCAGTCACTGGACGAGTCTCGCTTGCGTCGTCGATCGACAACGCGCTGGCGCTTGCGGTCTCGGTCTTGCTGACGGCGCTCTCGCTGCCGCTGCGCCTGCGCACTGTCGTCTCCCTTGAGCGATGAGAGCGGCCATAGTCGCACTTCGATCTCGGCTAGCCGCGCCTCGACGATACTAGCCAAGACGTCGCTTGAGCGTTTGTAGCAGGCGCTCGATTCGTCGAGTGGCACTGGGCCATCGTCGTTGATCAGGATCCCTGCTTGCCGATAGGTCTCGTTGACCTTCCGTTGATCGAGGACCCGCGAGGCTTCACCGCGTGACATTCGGCGACCGGAGCCATGATTGACCGAGTAGAGTGAGGCGACAGCGCCAGCCAGCGGGCGCAGGATGTAGCTCTCGTCACGATTGCTGCCGGGGACTAACACGGGGTGGCCCGTGTCGGCAAATGCGGTCGCAGACAATTCGGGATGTCCTTGCGGCAACGCTCGCGTTGCGCCCTTGCGATGCACCCAAAGTTCGCCAAATTCGGGATGCTGCTCGGGTTGAACCAGATTGTGGCTCAGCTCATAGACCAACTCGAGTTCCGCACCGAACACCTTGCGGAAGGCCTCGCGTACTTGCTCGTAGATGACGAGGCGGTTGATGATGGCGAAATTCGCACCCGCCGCGACAGCATTCAAATAGCCTCGGTAGTGCGGCGAGTCAGGTAGAAAGAAACCGAGATCGATGTTGTTGCCAAGTTCGGGGCGCTCCAAACGGGCAAGTTCGAAGTAGTTCGTGGCTAGCCCGTGGCCAAAACCGCGGCTTCCGGTGTGGATCTGCACGAACAGTGTGCCATGCGGATCGGTTCGCGGATCTGCGTCCGGGCCCACTCCGCGCTGCAGTTCGATAAAATGGTTGCCGCCGCCGAGGGAGCCCAGCTGCGAAATCCCCCTCTCGGGACTGCCTTTGTTGCCCCATGGCGGGACCCAATCCTCATCGACGGGGAAGCTCTCGCGTTCGGTGCGCTGGCGGTCGAACTCGGTTTGGTAGGCTTCTGCGTAGGCCCGGGCGCCACCGCGTACCAGTCGCATGAAATCGTTCTCGGAGAGTTCACCAAAACGCAGGCTCTGGCCGCCCGTGCCGAGCGAGACCCGCGACATGACCTCGCGATTGAATTCGAGCCGACGGGTTCGCGTTGCAGCATTGGCGGGCACGCTGCTGCGGGCACTTACCATACCGCAGCCGATGTCGAACCCGACTGGCCCGAGCGCAATGGCGCCAGCTTGGCGATCCGTCGCAATGACGCAACCAACAGGAACGCCGTAGCCGAAGTGAACGTCTGGTGTGATGACCACGCAGCGTGTTCCCTCGAACCGCGTTGCGGCGACGATCTGCTGATACAAGGTGGGCTCGGCTTCTTGGAGCAGTGTTTCACTTAAGAAGAGCCGCACGGGTACTTTGCCCGTGTCCTCGGTGGTAAGGTCATACCAACCCCCCGCAACGCGACGCGCTAGCTGCTTCCATGCTCGGTTCGGCGCTAGCTGCGTCATTGGTTTGGTTCTACGCCTTGACCCTGGAAAGACCGAGGTTCGCGCAGCTCTCCCAGCGGCGGATTACCCCGGAGTCCCACGTCGGTCCCCTTCGTCGGTGATTGTCATTGAACTCCGACGTGGCCACGCGACCCCAACCATAGCGCGGCGATGGCGTCAGGCGAGACCAGAACGGCTTGTCGGTCGACTTCAATTCTTCGATTCTGCCGAAAGTTCCTGCTGTGGGCTTGACGTCGTGGGGCTGCGCCACAGGTATCAAACAAGAATCATTCGTACCTAGGAACTCATTGAATGTTGACCGACAACCAGCTTGCTGACCGAATCTCCCGATTCGAGCAGGCCTGTCATGCGGCAGGGATCAAGCTGACTCATCAACGCGTGGAGGTTTTGCGCGAAGTGGCCAAAAGTGACGGCCATCCCAGCGTGGAGGCGATTCTCGAAGGCGTAAAGTCACGTATCCCCATGGTGTCCATTGACACGGTCTATCGCACGCTATGGCTCTTGACGGATTTGGGCCTGATAACCACCTTGGGGCCGCGACGAGATGCAATCAGGTTCGACGCGAATCTTTCCCCGCACCATCACTATGTCTGCGTCAAGTGCGGAGTTGCGATGGACGTCGAGACGCTCGATTTGGACAAGCTACAGATTGAAGAGAAACTGAAGGCGCTGGGCTCGGTCGACTCAGCCCATCTGGAAGTTCGCGGGATCTGTGCGCGGTGTCGCGCTCAATCGTCGCAGAAGCTATCGACCGATTAGGATTTTCGGAAACGCCCGCTGCAGTTGGGAGTAGCATGCGAGCGGCTTCGTCCTTTGGGGGTCCGCCTAAGGCCAATTCCTTCAAGGTATTTCAATCCCGAGCTCCCACGTTCGCAACGCGACAATTGCGTCGCAGCCATCAATAAGTAGGAAAGCATTACCCATGAGCACGATCATCAACACCAACGTCGTCGACTTCAAAGTCCAGGCCTACCACAATGGTGAGTTCAAGGAAGTTACCAATGCGGATTTCAAGGGGAAATGGGCCATATTCTTCTTCTATCCGGCAGATTTTACTTTCGTGTGTCCGACCGAGCTCGGCGATTTGGCGGACAAGCATGACCAACTGAAAAAGATGGGCGTCGAGGTTTACTCCGTCAGCACGGATACCCATTTCGTCCACAAGGCATGGCATGACGCGTCGGAGACCATCAAGAAAATCAAGTTCGCGATGCTTGCCGATCCCACGGGACACCTGAGCCGCGCGTTCGGCGTTCACATCGAGGAGGCCGGTCTCGCCTACCGCGGCACATTCCTTGTCGATCCCGAAGGTAAGATCAAGCTCGCCGAGGTGCAGGACAATTCCATTGGCCGCAACGCAGAGGAATTGGTGCGCAAGGTTCAAGCTGCGCAGTTCGTTGCCTCGCATCCTGGTGAGGTTTGCCCTGCCAAGTGGACACCAGGTGCTGCTACGTTGAAGCCCGGACTCGATCTGGTCGGCAAGATCTGATACTGGTTTCAGTCGAGTAAGCATTCGTAGTAACTGTGCCTAGGCCGCCGGGGACCAGGTCCCCGGCGGCTCATGGCACCTTCTATTGGAGCATCAGTCATGTTGGACGCAGCCATTCTCGAACAGCTCACCACCCATTTCGGCAGTCTTCAGGCGGATTTCACTCTGGCTCTTTCGCCGAGTCAACACCCGAAGCAAGCCGAACTCCGGGCCATGCTCGAGGCTCTGGCTACGACGAGTTCGAAGATCCACTTCGTGGAGACCGGCACCGAGGTCAAGGATGTCCGATTCGACATCTTGAAGAACGGAGTGCCCACGGGCATTCGCTTCCGTGCCGTTCCCGGGGGGCATGAATTCACTTCCCTAGTCTTGGCGATTCTCAATGGAGACGGCAAGGGTAAGCTTCCGGATGACGGGATCAAGCAACGTATCAAGGCATTGCGCGGACCTGTCGAGGTGAGGACCTATGTATCGCTGTCCTGCACGAATTGCCCCGACGTCGTTCAGGCACTGAACATGATGGCGCTTCTGCACGGAGATTTTCGTCACGAGACAGTCGATGGTGAATTGTCCGTCGAAGAGGTAGAGCGCCATGGGATTCAAGGCGTACCGAGCGTCATTGCCGCCGACAAGTTGATTCATGTCGGCAAGGCAACGCTTGCGGAACTCCTGGAAACGCTCGAAGACAGGTTTGGTATTGCAGAAGATTCTGCCGCCGCGCTGGTTCCCGTCGAAGAGAAGCACTACGATGTGGTGGTAATTGGCGGTGGCCCAGCAGGAGCATCGGCAGCCATCTACAGTGCACGAAAGGGATTGAGGACCGCGATTGTGGCGCAGAAATTCGGGGGTCAGGTGCAAGAAACCATGGGGATAGAGAACCTTATCTCCGTTGTACACACCGAGGGACCCAAGTTGGCAGCCGATCTGGAAAGGCATTTGCGCAGCTACGCGATTGACCTTCTGGAGCATCGCAAGGTCGAGTCGCTCGAGTTGGGCACGAACAAGACCATTCGACTCAAGGGAAACGAACGCCTGACGGCGGATGCCGTCATCATCGCGACCGGCGCCAAGTGGCGTGAGCTAGGGATCCCTGGCGAGAAGGAATACATTGGCCGCGGCGTGGCCTTCTGTCCGCATTGCGACGGCCCGTTCTACAAGGGCAAGCGCGTTGCCGTGGTGGGTGGTGGCAATTCTGGCGTTGAAGCAGCCATCGATTTGGCCGGGATTTGTGCGCATGTCACGGTCGTCGAATTCATGGAACGTCTGAAGGCCGACGATGTTCTGGTTCGGAACATGATGGCGCTGCCTAACGTTGACGTAATCACCAACGCCCGCACGACCGAGGTGGTGGGTGACGGCACTAAGGTGACGGCTCTTAAGTATCAAGATCGCACGATTGAGCAGCATCAGGAAGTCAGTATTGACGGGGTCTTCGTTCAGATTGGCCTGGTTCCTAACAGCGCTATCGTCAAGGACGTTCTCGATACCAATCGTTTCGGTGAAATCGTCGTAGATGGGCACAATCGCACGAGTGCTGCCGGAGTCTACGCGGCAGGCGACGTGACCACGGTTCCCTTCAAGCAGATCGTCATCGCGATGGGCGAGGGTGCCAAGGCGGCCTTGTCGGCGTTCGAGGATCGGATCCGCGCGGCGCAGCCGACGGCTGCCGCAGCCGAGTAACAGCGATTCCAGCGGCACACTGGGCACTTGGGCGCGTCGTCGAAGTAATGAGGAGAGCTTGGCCAGTTGGCCAAGCCAACGTCGTACCGTTGCGTTCCAAACGCGCTAGTCTCGGCCCCACGATGGCTCGACGTATTCTTGTCACTAGTGCATTGCCCTACGCCAATGGTCCGATCCATCTCGGACATTTGGTTGAGTATATTCAGACGGACATTTGGGTGCGGTTTCAGCGGTTGCGCGGCAATCGGTGTGTGTACTTTTGCGCCGACGACACGCATGGAACGGCGATCATGATGCGTGCGCGCCAGGAGCGTACGACCGAAGAAGCCATCATTTTCAGGATGTCAGGGGCACATCAGAAGGATTTTGCCGAATTCGGCATCTCTTTCGACCACTTCAGTAGCACCCATTCCGAACATAATCGTGCGGTCTGCAATGAGATCTGGGCAGGACTTCGACGCGAGGGTCTTATCGAGTCGCGTCCAGTTCAGCAGTTGTACGATCCGGTCGCGCAAACGTTCTTGGCGGACAGATTCGTCAAGGGCACCTGTCCGAAATGCGGAGCTTTGGACCAATACGGTGACAACTGCGACA
The DNA here is from genome assembly GCA_964454965.1 of uncultured Polyangiaceae bacterium. GTDB lineage: Bacteria > Myxococcota_A > Polyangia > Polyangiales > Polyangiaceae > FEN-1139. Next base: position 39,641 of record CAYVXY010000018.1, read on the forward strand.
AGTGCAGTGCCACCTACGCTGCGGGGGACCTCAAGGATGCGAAGAGCACATTGAGCGGTGCCACGCCGGAGCTGCGCTCGGCCGAGCACCTGTTCGTGACGATTGAGAAGCGCCACGCGTTTCTCGAGCAGTACACCCAGAGTGGCGAGCATCTCGACGAGAGCAACGCCAACTACCTCAAGGGCCATTTCCTCTCGGAGCCGTTGCGCGATTGGGACATATCGCGGCCTGCACCCTACTTCGGATTCGAGATCCCAGACGCACCGGGCCACTACTGGTACGTTTGGTTCGACGCGCCGATCGGCTACATCGGCACGACACGGGAGTGGTGCGCGGCAACGGGCGAGGACTTCGACGGTTGGTGGCGTTCCCCGGAGACCGAGATCCACCACTTCATCGGCAAGGACATCGTCTATTTTCATACCTTGTTCTGGCCAGCCATGCTCGACGTGGCAGGCTTCTCACTGCCGAAGAAGGTGCATATTCACGGCTTTCTGACCGTCGAGGGCGAGAAGATGAGCAAGAGCAAGGGTACGCAGCTGATGGCGCGCTCCTACCTCGAGCATCTCGATCCAGCGTATCTGCGCTACTATTACGCTAGCAAACTCGGCCTACGCCCCGATGATCTCGACTTGAATCTCGAGGAGTTCGAGAAGAAGGTCAATTCCGATCTCGTGGGTAAGGTGGTAAACCTTGCTAGCCGTACAGCGCGATTTGTCGAAGGCAAGGCGCTCAGTTCCAGCTATCCCGACGACGGCGGGTTGTTCGCCTCGGGGACTGCTGCAAGCGAAGAGATCGCACTGGCCTACGAGCAATGCGACCTTGCCCGCGCCATGCGACTCGTGATGGCGCTGGCCGATCGGGCCAACGAATACGTAGGGCGCATCGAGCCTTGGAAGTTCAAGAACGATCCCAATCGCGCTGACGAGCTGCGCGATACCTGCACCATTGCTCTGAATCTCTTCCGTCAGATCATGGTGTATCTATCGCCCGTACTGCCGAAGATGGCAGAACAGACCGAAGAGTTGTTGGGGACACCCATTGCCGCCTGGCGAGATGCAGAGGCGCCGCTGCTCGGTTGCAGCGTGGGCAAATTTAGTCACCTGATGGCACGCGTCGAGCCAGCAAAAGTCAAAGCCATGATGGAGACGAATCTCAAAGCCAGCCTTGCCGAGAAAACAGAGCCGGTCGCGACGGCAGCGACCGTCGACGACGATTCCGCAATCAAGGCCGAAGCCGTTGCCGCACAATGCTCCATTGAGGACTTTGGCAAGATTGATCTGCGTGTCGCTCGCGTGATCTCTGCAGAGCATGTGCCCGAGGCAAAGAAGCTCCTGAAGCTCAAACTCTCACTTGGAGGCAGTGAGACGCGTCAGGTCTTTGCTGGTATCAAGTCCGCCTACGAGCCCGAGAAGCTCGTGGGGCGTCTGGTCGTGATGGTGGCAAACCTGGCCCCGCGTCAGATGAAATTCGGGCTAAGCGAGGGGATGATCGTCTGTGCCAGCGGTGGCGACACGGCAGGTCTGTTCATCGTTTCTCCGGACAGCGGAGCCACGCCCGGCATGCGATTGAAGTAGGCTATTTGCTCGTTCGAGGTCACGCTAACGCGCATGAGCCGACGAGCTGCCAAACGGCAGGTGGCAACCGTGAGACACGGTTGCCACCCATCGATTGAAGGCGGCTTCAGCGCGAACGCCTGCTCTTTCTCGATGAAATCAACAAGAGTCCGATGACACACCACACGAGCCCGCTCGTCCTGGACGTTGTTCGCGACAGGCTGCACCCTGGGCCACCACCCCCTAGAACCAATTGACGGTTGGTTCGCTCAAGGTAGTCCGGAATGCCATCTTTGTCCGTATCCTTGGCATCGTCCGGGATCCCGTCGCCATTCTTGTCCGGGGTCTCCTTGATGGTCGGGGTGCCGTCGCCATCATCGTCCGTATCGAGGTAGTCTGGGACGCCATCGCTGTCGGAATCCTGAGCATCGACGGGCGCGCCATCTGCATTGGGATCAGGACTCTCTTCGCCCGTGTTGATGCCGTCGCCGTCGTCGTCCGGATCGAGGTAGTCCGGGATCCCATCGCTATCGCTGTCGCGTGCGTCGTCGGGGATCCCGTCCGAATTTGGATCAGCACGCTCTGCAGACGTTCCGATGCCGTCGCCGTCGTCGTCGGGATCTAGATAGTTGGGATCGCCGTCGCCGTCGGTGTCGCCGGTCGTTGGCTCTTCGCGCGTGAGCACGCCATCACCATCGTCATCGGAATCGAAGCAGTTCGGTTTTCCGTCGCCGTCCGCGTCTGGTTGCGTCCCGCTTGGGCATTCAAAGTCGTCAGTTAGACCGTCGCCATCCGAGTCCTTGGGGGCTTGTTCCGGGTTGAGGTAGTCGGCAATGTTGGCGTCCACAGTTGCCACGGCGTCGATGGGGTCGCCGTCGCCGTTCGGATCGGGTTGCTCGGATATGGTCAGGATCCCGTCGCCGTCGTCGTCGACATCTAGGTAGTCCGGACGACCGTCAGCGTCAGTGTCGTCGTTCTGCGGATTGCCGTCTTCATCTAGATCCTCGAAGTCCGTCCACAGACCATCGCCATCGTCGTCCCGATCGAGCCAATCACTCTTTCCATCGGCGTCGGTGTCCGGCAACTTGGCTCGAATGCCACCGCGATCCGGATCAAACGCATCGTCGAGTCCGTCAAGATCGGCATCCTTGCCGCTGGCCTTCTCGTCAGCCTGGCCATCGTGGTTCGCGTCACGGCTTTCTATTGCGTCCAATACCGAGTCATCATCCGAGTCGAGGTCGAACCGGTCCGGTTTCCCATCAGCATCGCTGTCGGGATCGGTGGCATTGCTATCGCTCTTGGTATTGTCCGTCGGCGTAGTATCAACAACGTCGACCAGACCATCGTCGTCTGTGTCGGTCTCGTCGTCAATGCGACCGTCTCCGTCTTGATCGAGTGCCCCTAGACCAGACTCGAGGCTGTCAGTGAGGCCGTCACCGTCGGAATCGAGATCTCGGGAGTCGACCAAGCCATCGCGATCGCTATCCGCTTGACCTTCTTTGCTGTCGGGGAGGCCGTCGCCATCGTCGTCGGCGTCGAGTGGATCCGGCAGGCCGTCGCCATCCGTGTCTGGTTCGCCGCCGTCACAGATCCCGTTCTTGTCCTGGTCAGGGCCGTCATTGAGCGGGTTGGCAGGGCCTTGGCTACAGTCGTTGCAGCCGTCCTTGTCCGCGTCGGCGCAGAGTTTCGGATCGTTGGGGTTCTGATCGACAGCGTCAGGGACGCCATCATTGTCGTCATCCGGATCACCCGTGTTGCACAGACCGTCCTGGTCAGTATCCAACCCGTCACTGGCGACATTGCCGCCCGAGGAGTTTGCTCCTGTGAGGGAACAGTCGTCGCATAGATCAGCGTCGGCATCGCGGCAGCGATTCGGGTCACGCGGATGGCTATCGTTGGCGTCGGTGACGCCGTCGTTGTCACTGTCGAGATCCGAAGTATCGCATTTTCCGTCTTGATCGACGTCCGGACCATCGTTGGTGACACTGCCTCCCGAGGCATTTGCTCCTGTGAGAGCGCAGTCGTCGCAGCCGTCGTTGTCAACGTCGCGACAGACGTTGGCATTGGTCGGATTGATGTCCAGGTTGTCGAGTACGCCGTCGTTGTCGTCGTCGGGGTCACCTGCGTCACAGAGGCCATCAGCATCGACATCCGTGCCGTCATTGGCGACGGCTCCGCCGGAGGCATTGGCGCCGGTCAATGTGCAGTCGTCGCAGGTATCGCTATCGACGTCGCGACAGACGTTGGCATTGGTCGGATTGATGTCCAGGTTGTCGAGTACGCCGTCGTTGTCGTCGTCGGGGTCACCTGCGTCACAG
>CAYVXY010000018.1:43614-133523 GCA_964454965.1 uncultured Polyangiaceae bacterium
GACGGCTCCGCCGGAGGCATTGGCGCCGGTCAATGTGCAGTCGTCGCAGGTATCGTTATCGAGGTCGCGACAGACGTTGGCATTGGTCGGATTGGCGTCCAGGTTGTCGAGTACGCCGTCGTTGTCGTCGTCGGGGTCACCTGCGTCACAGAGGCCATCAGCATCGACATCCGTGCCGTCATTGGCGACGGCTCCGCCGGAGGCATTGGCGCCGGTCAATGTGCAGTCGTCGCAGGTATCGTTATCGAGATCACGACAAATGGTGGGTACTAGAGGACTCAGGTCAAGACCATCCGCCACGCCGTCGTTGTCATCGTCGAGATCGCCAGCATTGCAGAGGCCATCGGCGTCGGTGTCCGTACCGTCGTTGGTGATACTTCCGCCCGACCCGTTGGCGCCGGTAAGAGCGCAGTCGTTGCAGGTATCGCTGTCGAGGTCCCGACAGACATTGGGATTCGTGCGGTTCGAGTCGGTACCGTCCGGTACTCCGTCGTTGTCACTGTCACTGTCTTGGAAGTCCCGCGCGCCATCGCTGTTGCTGTCGGGTACCGGCAATCGACCCACGGCACCGCTAGGCTCGAGGACGTCGGCCAATCCGTTCCGGTTCGCATCGGCAAACGTGTCGTATCGGCCGTCGTTATTCGCGTCTACGCCGCCGGCTTCAACGACGTCGTAGAGACCGTCGCCATCAGAGTCTAGATCGATGCGGTCGGGTCCCGCCGTTCCGTCGGTATCGACGGGAGCTCGCGTTGAGGTGGCCACGTTGCGGTCATTGGGCGCGCTATCGACCAGGTTGACGAGGCCATCGCCATCGGTATCGGTTACGTCGTCGATGCGTCCATCGCCGTTGGCGTCGAGATTGTCGAGCTTCTGCTCGGTTAGGTCGGGGATCCCGTCGTTGTCCGAATCGAGATCCAACACGTCATTGATGCCGTCTCCGTCGGTGTCGCTGGCGCCCTCGACGGCGTCGGTAATGCTGTCATTGTCGCTGTCGGCGTCGAGAGCGTCGATGGTGCCATCGCCATCACTGTCGATACCGCTCCCGCCTGAAGCCTCTTGGTCATCGCGGATGCCGTCACCGTCAGTGTCTTGTGCGTTCGGATTGGTTCCAAGCGTACAGTTCTCAACGATGTCGGTTAAGGTGTCGCCATCGGTATCGATGGTTCCATCGACGGAGCTGACCTTGACGATAGCGCTGGCTACGGTTCGCAGATACGCGTAGGTATCGAGGAAGGTATCGTTGCCGCGACTGTTGCCGCCATTGTTGTAGTTCCCCCAACCATGGGCATTGCCAAGAATCGTCGCGCCGCTCGTGTAGGCGGCGGTGACTATGTCGCCGTAGAGTCCCGAGGCGACACCCAAAGCGCCCGATGTGACGGCACTCGTGCGGCCGTTGGGCATGTTGACGTCCGCGCCTATGACGGCAGTATCATTCCAGAACATGGATAGGCCAGTGCGTTGAAACGCCCCGACTCCATCTCGCCCGACTTCGAACATGCGCAGCCCTTGATAGGCAGTCTCGATGTCCCAAGCGACATAGTGCATCTCGCCGGTGTTCACGAAGACACGGCAATCGTAGACGCCGGGAGCTACGACGGCACCGGTATTGTCGCGCCCGTTCCAAGTGACGGTGTTCGTCCCTACGATGGAACTGCCGACATAGAGGTAGTCCTCGGTCGATACGCGATTGAAAATGCCATCTCGATTGAGGTCGCAGACCAAATGATAGGTCCCGATGATGTTGGAATCGAAGGTGAAGGTTCCGGTGCTGTATCCGCCAGCAATTTGGCCGCAATCGGCAGGCCCTCCGCTGAAATCGAGCGTGTTGACCACCGGCAGGATCGGGTCGTAGGTCGAGACCTCGGGCGGATTCAGGTAGACGCGATAGTTGGGGGCAAACGCGTTGCCGCTCACCGCTACGCTGCGACCTGCCAAAGCGCCGGTCACGCCGGTCTGGTTGGCGCCGATGAAGTACTCGTAGCCTGACATGCCGGCCACACGCAGTTCCATGACACCGGTGTGCGAAGAGTCACCTCCTGGTACCAGCGCATAGAAACTGGCGTCGATGGCGGCGCCAACACCAAAACTCCCCGTGTAGAAGTACCAGGCAGTGGAAAAGACGCGACCGTACCCGGCGCGAGTGCCGACAACCGTGATGTTCCAATTCGCGTTCCCCTGGTTGCTGTTGACCCGGATCACGTGAGCGCCGTTCTCGCTCGGATCGTAGGTTTGGCCGCTATTCAGGGTGACAGGGGTTGCCGTCGCGGGATTCTGGCTGGGGCGCCAGATGGCGATGGACCCATTGCCCGTCCATTGCATGGTCTCGGTCGTATGGTTCAAGATGTCCGCGCCCAGCTGTCCAAGACGCAGGGTCGCCGTACCGACTGCGCGGTCTTGGGTTGCCTGAAGGTTCTGATTGGCGCCCACCTGAGCCGCCCCTTCCGCGAAGGTGACGGAGGCGACGAGACTGACTGCCATAGCCAACAGAGATGAACTGAGGAGATGATTGGTCATGGTCATGGTCATCCGCGAATGGGTCGATTGTGCTGGCCCAAGCCAAACTTGCAGCTCCTAAGCTCGGCCCGAGTCACGACGTCTCTCATGTGCCTTCGAACACACGTTTAGAGTGAACCGCGCCAGTACGGCAATGGTGAGCAGCACATAACGACCTTCAGTGAAGGTGGTTGATGCTCCGCGTAACCCCATGAATTCATTGGCTGCGGGATCCGGCAATCCAGCATTTCAACGGGGTTTACGCATGCCGATCGGACCGGGGCGGATTTGTGCCGGGAGTGCAATTCTGTGTTGCATCACCTGACATTGGTGCACATCCAGTCCAGTATCGAGTCCCTGGAGTGTCAAGCAACCGCAGCTACCAGCCGGTGCGGGTGACCGTGGCGACCAATGCGGAATCTACTTGGCGAGCGACTGCTGGCAGACGTCGGTATCGGGAGCATCTTCGCCGCTCACCCTGCAGTGAAGCGGCGGCGCTCGCTGGTGACTGGTGCGGTGCGTCTGGAGGGCGACGCACCGCACCTTGAAATCACTGCTGGATTTGCAGCAACTCGATATCGAAGGTCAGTTGTCCCGAAGGCGCACCGGGCCGCTTCGGGGTGTCGCCGTAGGCGAGATTTCCCGGGATCCAGAAGCGCGTCTTCTCTCCTTCGACCATGAGCTGCACGCCTTCGGTCCAACCTGGGATGACACCATTGAGCGAGAAGCTCGCCGGGGCGCCGCGCTGCACCGAAGAATCGAACATCTTGCCATCCTTCGACCAGCCAGTGTAGTGCACGGTGACGCGGCTCGTGGCCGTTGGGTGGGTCTTGCCCTTGCCCGGCTTCAACACCTTGTAGGACAGGCCGGTAGCGGTCTTCTTTGCGCCCGCAGGAGGTGCAGCCACGTCTTTTGGCGTCTCGGGCGGCGACATGATCTCGAGCAGTTCCACGTCGAACGTGAGCTGTCCCGAGGGCGCGCCGGGCTGTCGAGCAACGTCACCATAGGCGAGCTTGCCCGGGATCCAGAGCCGACGCTTCTCACCGACCACCATCAACTTAAGGGCTTCGGTCCAGCCCGGGATCACCTGGGTTACTCCGAAGGTCGTTGGCTCGCCGCGTTGCACGGACGAGTCGAACATCTTACCGTCCTTGGTCCAGCCAGTGTAGTGCACCTTGACCTGCGCGAGGTCAGATGGGTGCTCCTTACCCGTGCCCTTGGTGAGCACCTTCGTGACAAGTCCAGATGCGGTGGACTGCGCGTCCTTGGGGGCCTCCGCGACATCCGTTGGCGCAGGGAGCCCCGCCGGCTCCGGTGGCTTTGCAGCGTCAACGGGCGTTGCCGTTTGCGTTGCCACTGGGGCAGGAGTTGCTGCAGGCGCAGCCTGCGCTGGGGAGGATTGTTCCGGCATGGGCTTCGGCTTGCAGCCGATGGTCATGGCCAATGCCAATAGGGTCGTAGCAATGACAGCTTGTCTCATGGCGGCCGGGATAATGGCGCCGATCCGGGGGGGTCGGCAACGAAAGAGCGACGGAATTCGGGGGCATGTAGCGACCGTCCCCGAACGTGGCTCCGTCGAACTGGCACAAAAGTTAGGGATTTCGCGGGAATTTTGCTGTCGGTGTGGCGCGACCACGCCGCGGGACAATCGGTTGTTTTTCGGAGAAACTACGCTGAACCTTTGGTTCGGCGTGGCTTGCCGACCTCCACGCGCTCAAGCAGGAGTGGGCGCGGGGCGGGCTTCTTCGTCCCGACGCTAAACGCCAGCGCGACGCGCTCGAGGAATGGCTTGGCGTGTCCGGCGCGATGCACATGTAGAAAGGCTAGGGGCTCGCCGCGCTCGACGCGTTCTCCGACGACGCGTACGAGCTCGATCCCCACGGCTGGATCGATGGTTTGGTCGGCGCGGGTCCGCCCCGCACCCATCTCGACCGCAACCCAGGCGAGCGCGCGTGGGTTGCAGGCTTTGACCCAACCCGACGCTCCTGCAGGCACCGCAACGCGTTGCTTGGTCGTAGGAAGCTTGTCGGGGTGTTCGACCTGACGGACATCACCGCCGTGAGCCGCGACCATCTTGACGAAACATTCGAAAGCCGATCCGCAGGCAAGCGCGCGCTCCAACTGCAGGCGCGCAGCGGCTTCACTTTTGGCGACACCAGCGCTCTGCAACATCTCTGCCCCGAGCAGCAGGGTGAGTTCACGCGTATCGGCAGGGCCCTTGTCGCGCAAGACGTCAATTGCTTCACGCGTCTCCATCGCGTTACCGATAGTGCGTCCGATGGGCACATTCATGTCGGTGAGCAGGGCAGTAACCTTTTTGCCGGCGAGCGTGCCGACGCGCACTAGGCTTTCGGCCAGAGCTCGCGCGGACGGAAGATCCTGCATGAAGGCTCCCTCGCCGACCTTGACGTCGAGTACTAGAGCGTCGATCCCCTCGGCGAGTTTCTTCGACAGAATGCTCGCAGTGATCAGCGGAATGCTTTCGACGGTCGCCGTCACGTCCCGTAGCGCATATATCCGACGATCGGCTGGGGCCAGCGTATCGGTCTGGCCGATCATCGAGGTGCCGACCTGGCGTACGATGCGCTCGAAGCGCTTGTTGTCGAGCCGCGTCTCGTAACCGCTGATGGCCTCCAGCTTATCGAGGGTACCGCCAGTGTGACCAAGTCCGCGTCCGGAAATCATCGGCACGGCCACGCCGCAGGCCGCCACGAGGGGTGCCAAGCAGACGCTGATCTTGTCGCCCACGCCCCCAGTCGAGTGCTTGTCCACCTTCGGCCGTTTGACGCTGGGCAGGTTCAGGACCACGCCGGAATGCAGCATTGCGTTGGTTAGCGCAAGGGTCTCTTCGGGATGAAGGCCTCGCAGCCAAGCCGCCATCAGCCATGCCGCCATTTGGTAGTCAGCGAGGGTACCGTCGAGCAGTCCTTTGACGAGAGACTGAATCTCTTCAGGCGAGTGAGCGAGTCCATCGCGCTTCTTGGCAATCAAGGTCACGGGGTTCATGCCGACCCAGGGTAAGGCAAGAGCTCCCTTGGGACCTAGTCCCAACTCGAGTAGCGACAATTCCTGCGCGGAGACGAAGGGAACTTTCGCGCGGCCCACGGTTAAGCTACATGCCTTGGGAATGTCGAATGAAGAAGACGAGTCTCTGCGTGGGTCTTACCGCGACGTCGTGACCCACAAGCTCATGCTGCAGGATGTCGTACGCACCTCTGCCTATGCGGACGCCATAGCGGCTGTCGTGGGGCCCAGCAGCCGCGTGATCGACTTTGGCACCGGGACCGGTGCCCTGGCGATCTTTGCGGCGCGTGCCGGAGCAGCTCGGGTCGATGCGATCGAGCGGACCTGTATCGTCGAGCATGCCAAAGCGATCGCCAAACTAAACCTTCACCCCGAGATCGTCTTCCATCGTGCGGATCACGAGAGCTTTCAGGGGGAAGGCCTGGCCGACGTCATCGTTTCGGAGTGGATGGGGCATTTTCTATTCTTCGAATCCATGCTTGAGCCATTGATTGCATTGCGCGACCGCTGGCTCAAACCTACCGGGGTCATGGTGCCGGCGCGCATGTCGCTCTATGCGGCACTGGTCATCGACGAAGAGCTCTACGAGGACGCTGCGTTTCTGGAGCAGAGCCCATACGGGATTGATTTTGGCCCGATTGCGGATCTACCGCTGCGACAGAGTCGCTTGATCGACATCGAAGAACACCAAGTCCTATCGCCTTACATCGCTCTCGATACGCTGGATATGCGCCGGATCGCCAAGACGCCAGAGGTTCTTCGTGGTTCTTGCATCGTGCCGCGCAAAGTGAATTGCTTTGGGATGGTGGGGTGGTTCGACGCTCATCTGACCGACGCAATTGCGCTCGGAACGGGCCCTGAGCACCCGCATACGCATTGGCGGCCGATCTACTTCCCGTTTCCTGAGCCCTTCGAATGTAGGCCAGCTCGGCCAGTTTCGGTCTCGATTCGTCCTCCGAGCAGCGTTGAGATTCGTGATCCGACCTGGGCCTGGAGCATTGAAGACGGAGCTGCAAAAATTAGCGTCGACGAACGAGACAGCTTCGCGCGCTGCCGACTTTCACCCTAGTGGGTCGACTAAACAACAGTCGCGTCTGGGAGCAGATAAGTATCGGAGACGGGGCGAGCACTGCGGATGAAATGCGGTTTGGTCGACTGCTCTACAACGCGAAAACCGCCAAATGTGCGCCAAAATGCGCCTCAGGTCATTGCGATCAGGTCTGCTTTCATTGGTGAACGAGCGTGCCTGTCGATTTGGATCGCGCAACAGTAGAATCTCGCGAAGTAGGTCAAGGTGCAACTGACCATGGTGGTGCGGCGCGTTGAAATGCCCATAGTTTACTTGTAATGCGCGTTCTTGAGCTAAAGCTTGGGCGCGTCGAGCCGTACCTTCTGCTAGGATTGACACGTCTGATGGCTCGTCGAAGCAACAGCATGCGGATTCTGGCGAGGGGCGGCACTGGGGCGCTCGTTCTCCTTCTGTCGATCGCTTGTGAGCCGTCTGAAGCCAGCATGCCGGTCGCGAGACAGCCCGCGGGATATGCGCCGCTCAGTGCGGAGGTCCAGCGACTATCGGCGAAGGTGACAGTGCTCGAGAGTCAGTTGCAGATGGAGCAGCGCAATGCCGCGCGTGCCCGCCAAGCAATGCAAGAGCAGCGTGAACGAATCGTTGCGCTCGAGAGCCAGGGCACGACGCCCGGCGCCGCGGGGGTCGACCGTTTGCCTCCATCGAGTGTGGCGACCACGATGCAGGCCGAAGCCGAGCTGAAAATCGCCTACCGTGCCATGATGCGAGCCATCGAACGGCTCGACATCAGTGCCGAAGAGAAGGCTGCATTGAAGGCGAGTCTGCGCCCGACACGCTCCCTGGATCGCGAGAACCCATGGTCCGCCGTGGCCACGTACTAGACAACCGATCCTGCCTTAGCGCTTGACGCTTTCAGCGCGCACCCGGTTGCCGCTCCAGTATCTTGGTGATGGTTTGTAGGTATGCTCGCGCTTCTTCGGGGCAGGCTGGCGAGCAGGGGCTACGCTTCCAACGCCCACAACCGCGCTTGGAACCTGCGCTCAAGGGGGAAAGAATGGCAATGCTGCGACGGTCGCCCAAGGCAGCGGCGCGCGCGAGCAGTGGCAAACGCGCAGCGCAGCCATTGGCGCGCCGCAAATCGAAGGCGACGGCCAATGCAGGAGAGAATCGCGCTCGTACCGTCACGTCGGATAGGAGTTGCTCGGCTTGGCGTGCCACCTTGGGCTCCGTGACGAAAAGGTCGTACAATAGATCGGGACCTGTCGTGCCCATCTGTTCAGTCATGAGCCCGAAGGCAATGCGTGAAGCATCACCCGGGCTCGTGGCACCTCGTTTGACGAGGTAGCGCAGATCTGGATCGCGCGCGTCCTCGGGTGCGACCTTGAGTAGGCGCTCCGCAATGGACATAGCGTCGGCGAGACCCGTTGCTCTACTGGCAAAGGCGAAGAATAGGGGACGCAACACCTCTGGATCTTCAGGATAGCGCTCCGACAATGGAAGTAGTCCGGGGATCCCTTTGGAGTTTCCTGCAGCCAACTCGTCGATGCTGGCACGCAATCTCTTGCTGGGCTCTCCCCCGGCGTCAATAGAGGGGGGCTTAGCTGCGGCTTCGTCCGCCGTATCTTCGTCCAGTTGGCGTTTCCGTTCGAGCGCCAACGCCGTGGCTTCCGTGGTTGCGGCGCGCCAACGCCAATACAGGCCCGCGTATAGCAAGCCAGCCGACAGTGAGAGTCCGAGCGCGATGGCCCAGATGTCTTTGCTGCGCGTGGGCAGACGGCGCTCACCCCAATGCCGCATGAGACTAAGGCTGGACCATGATGCACCAACCAGGAATAGCACCAGGTTGAATCCACGGAATCCGGTACCGTTCGCCAGCCCTAGCAGCGGATTTGGCGCGAAGCGACCGATCACATCGTCCAACACGTGGAGCAGTAGGGCCGCGCTGCCGTAGGCAAATATTCCCCAGAAGACCGCGGCTCTCACGTTGGCGAGCAGGGCGAGTACCTTGGAGTGGTTGCTCCAAATCGACTTTCTCACGCGGCGCAGCAGCAGCAGCGCGGGGGTAGCTAGTGTACCAATCACGCCAAATAGCAGCAGTACGGCTTCTAGCTTTGAAAACCGCAGACGTCCCGTGACAAGCTCGATGCTCGAGAGTGACGTAAAAAGGCCGATTGCCGCGAGCAGCGTTAGAATGGCACCGTAGCCGAGGAGGCGAGGGCGAGCGGTGGCGACGTTCTCGGCGCAGGGTTCTTGGACGATGGAAGGCGCCATGGGGCGCGGTGGCGCGGCAGTTGAGTTCGAATCTGCCATGAGCCGTTCGTAGTAGGCCTCGAGAGCGAAGCGCAATTCCGCCATTGTCTGGTAGCGTTCGTCAGGGACGCGCGCCATGGCTCGCTGCACGATGAGCTCGAGGTTCTCGGGGATCTCTGGATTGATGCTGCGCGGGCGGGCAGGTTCCTGGTTAATGACAGCAAGGACGAGCGCTTGCAGCGTATCGGCTTCGTAGGGCGGGCGCCCCGTCAGGGAAGAGAATAGGACGGCTCCTACGCCGTATACGTCGGTTCGGGCGTCGACAGGCTTACCCTCGGCTTGTTCGGGAGACATGTACGAAGGCGTGCCCATGATCACGCCGGCGCGTGTCAGTTGCGTGCCTTCGGCGTCCATGAAACGCGACAGGCCGAAATCGAGGACCTTGATCGCCGGGTACGCGGGCAAATCGCCGTCATCGTCTGCGAGCAAGAAGATGTTGTGAGGCTTGACGTCGCGGTGAATCACACCTGCTGCGTGAGCAGCTTCGAGCGCACGGCATAGCTGAAGCGCCAGATTGATCGAAGGGAGGTACTCGAGCTTGTCGTGCTTGAGGAGGTACTCCGACAGATCGAGGCCGGCTAGGTATTCACAAACGAGATATGAGAAACCGTCAGGTGTTTCATCGACGTCGTACACCTCGACGACGTTGGGATGTGCGATGCAGGCAGCGGCTTCGGCTTCGCGGCGAAATCTCGCAACCACTTCGGTGTTGCGAGTAAATTCTGGGCGCAGGACCTTGATCGCGAAAAGCTTGTTGGAGATCCTCGTGTGGCTGGCACGATAGACGCGCCCCATCCCGCCTTCGCCGATGACCGACCCGACAACGTAGGTGTCGTTGAGCGTCATGCCTATCAGTTCGTCGTCGTTGTGGGGCGGATAGCCCGACCACGACGCTGCTGGCAGCGGGACGCTCAGATCTGCCCGAGTGATGTCACGCTTTTCTCCACTCATATGGAACCGCGGCAGAGATGGCATCGACGACCTTGTTGACCTATACGGCTGTTCTTGGAGTCTACAAGATGGTTCGCCTGGCGTCGCTGCCGCTGTTGATGCAACGAATAGGCGTGCATTGATCCCCGACGGCAACTCGGGCCGGGTAGGCGATTGTGGGTACCTCTGTCGGTTCAATGGCCGATCGGGCCCGTTTCGTTGCGCTGCATCGTCCATGGCGGTCCGCGTTGCCGTCGGTGTTGCGTCACGGTCCACAAGAAGCAACGCTCGGGCAAGGTTTGCCACGGAGAGGATGCAGCCATTGTTGGAGCGCGGAAGACCCCAAGGAAGATTCACGCAACATCGGCGATTGGATCATCTGCGCGAGTTGCTCGAGCGAAGACCCAAGGGCATGACGCTGTATGAGCTGGCGGCGTCGCTGCACGTCAGCCCGCGGACGTTGCGTCGCTACTTGACGGAGGTTGGTCGCGAATACGACCTTGAGCCCGTGCGCTTGCAGGGTGGTGGCAAAGTCGTTTGGCGCATTACTTCCGTCGATATTCCGCGCAAAGTCGAGCTGCGACGCACTCAAGCTTTCGCACTACTTGCGGCGCGACGCGTGTTCGAACCGATGAGAGGCTCTGCGCTGTTTGACGAAATCGACATGGCAGTAAACAAGTTGATGGCGTTAGCTCGCCGACCCGGGCGAGGGCCCAACGCTGGGCCTTCGGATACGCAACTCGAGAAGCGATTCCTCTATCTGCCGTTTGCCCCGAAGATCTATCAGCATCGGACGGAAGAACTCGACGACCTATTCCAAGCCGTGGCAGACCTCCGCCCCTTGACCATGCAGTACCGGAGCAAGGGTCGCGGTAAGGAAGAGACAATTACCATTCATCCATATGCCTTGGTGCTGCATCGCGATGCCATCTACTCGGTTGGGTATCACTGCGAACGCCAGGAGATCCGCACGTTCTTGCTCGATCGGATGCGGGCGACCGAGTGTAGTACGACCGAGCGATTCGAGCTTCCGGCGGACTTCGACATCGACGACTATTTTCAGGGAGAACTTGGGATCTGGCGTTCCGACGAGAAGCATCGCGTCGTCGTCGAGTTCGATGCCGAAGCGGCTGAGTATGTTCGAGGGCGGCGCGTCCACCCTTCCCAGCGTCTCGCCTTGCTCCCCGGGGGGGCGATCCGATCCACGATGACCGTCGGCAATCTGACGCCAGTTGTCAGCTGGATTCTGGAATGGGGGCCAAGAGCCAAGGTCATTGAGCCGGTCGAATTGGTCGAGCGCGTCCAGCGCGAGTTGTCAGAGGCTCTGGCAAAGTACAAGCCCCAAGAATCAGCGGAGAAGTCAGCAAAGCGGTCCAAGCGTCGCGAGTCGGTCTGAGCAAGGGGGCAGCCTCGAGACGGCCCCCTAGCCACAGAACGTGGAGGGACCCTATCGCGCCCAAGGAGATTTCCACTCCAACAGGGGTCGACATCGCTGGGGTTCCGGCACCATGTTTGCGGTCGAATGAGCTCGAAAAGCCCACAGGCACTCCTGTTTCTCAGTCTGTTCAATAGCATTCTCGGGCTCTCGATCCTATTTCCCATCTTGGCACCACTCGGGCGAGAGTTGCGCTTGACGGAGGTTCAAGTGGGATGGCTTTCCACTGCCTATTCGTTGATGCAGTTCATTGCGAGTCCAATCTGGGGACGCTTGAGCGAGCGTCGAGGCAGAAAACCCATCATGCTGATGGGGATCTTTGGGTTTGGGATTGGGTTTGGGGCATTCGCGGTCGTTGCGGAGCTCGGCTTAGCCGGACGCCTTTCCGGCAGGTCCTTGTTTGCGGCCTTGATTGCCACGCGGCTGATCGGTGGACTGCTTTCGTCGGCGACAATGCCCACGGCTCAGGCATACATTGCCGACATCACCGAGCGCAGGGAGCGCACCGCTGGGATGGCCTTGGTTGGTGCTGCATTCGGATTGGGGATAGTGTTCGGTCCGGGCATTGGGGCGGCGCTCTCGCATTTCGGTTTACTCGTTCCAGTCTATGCTTCCGCGTTGGTTGCTCTGCTCAATGGTGTATTCGTTTGGTGGCGTCTGCCCGAGCCAAAGCGTCACGCCCACCTGTCCGAGTTTGCCCCCTCCGCGGCAGTGCTAGCGCGCGTCTGGCCAGTATTGGGCGTTGGTTTCGCCGTCACCTTGGCGGCCGTTTCCATGGAACAGACAATGGCATTTCTGTTTCAGGACGTGCTGCACCTGAGTGCGGGAGAAGCTGCGCGTACCGTGGGTGTGGCGCTGGTCTGCTATGGAATAGCTGCTGTGGTCTCCCAGGGCTTCGTCGTTCGTCGGCTAAAGCTGTCGCCATTCAAGTTGCTGTTGCTTGGCCTACCGCTTTCGGTCTTGGGCTACGTCGGACTCGTGATTTCGAATCAGTTCGCTTGGCTAACCGTCGCGCTGGTGTTTCAGGGCTTCGGTCAGGGCTTGGCAATGCCGGGGATCTCCGCCGCGCTTTCGTTGGGAGTAGGCGACGCGGAACAGGGAGAAGTCGCAGGTTTGAACAGCGCGTCACAGGCACTGGCTAGGACGCTTGGGCCGATTCTGGGAACGATGTTGTACGGCATGTCGGCGCGGACGCCCTACGAGCTGAGCGTCGTACTGCTGGCTTTTGTCTTGCTCGTCGTGACGACGAGTCCGGCGGTACGGCGTCGAGTATCGTGGGCTGCCGGCGGTTGAAGGGTAGCGAGCAGTCTGCCGCGTTGAGCGACGAACGAACCGGTCGTAGTGGGCTCATTCGGAGAAGAAGCGTCGGATCCGATCGAACAAAGCTGTGCGTACCACGCCGTTAGAAACCGATGGGTCGAGCCCGAGTTCTTCGGGGCGACTGAGCTTCGCTTGACGCTCGACGAGCTTCGTCAGTAGCGCTTCGCCAAGGCCATCGACGTTCGACACGATGTGACGGAATTCGTCATGCCCGATCCGCAGTACGACAGTTTCCTCCGCTGCCACGATGGTTGCACCACGGACCCCTGTGAGCAGACTCAGCTCACCGAAGAGATGTCCGACGCCAATGCGGGCTAGTTCGACGGTCTCTCCATTTGGGTTCTGGGTGATGGCGACCACCTCGCCGCGGGCGACGACGAATAGATCACTGCCCGTGTCCCCTTCGAAGATCAGGTTTTCGCCCATCGAGTAGAGCTGCGCCGTAGCCGTTTCAGCGAGCGCGCGCTGCTCGGGTTCCGGCATGTCTTGGAACAATGAGAGTCGCGCAAGCACCTCGAGTCGCGCCGCGACGTCGAGAGCGGCTACGTCTCGATAGGGCGGATCGCTGGCTTGACGGACATGCACGTCTCGCACAGGGAAGGGCATGCTGATTTGCGCACGATGCAGGGCGTACCAGATGCGCGTGCGGATGCTGGAGTCTATGTCATTCCTCGCGGCGAAATCCGTGAGAAAATACACGACCTGGTAGTTGATGCCGCTGTCTCCGAAACCAGCCAGCCACAACCGCGGAGGCGGCGAGGCAAGGACCCCGGCAGTGCCGCGCAAAGCATTGATCACGACATCGCCGATCTGGTTGGGTGGGATCGCGTAGGGGCCTTGGAAATCGACTGTCCTGCGCGTTACTGGATCGGGGCGACTGTAGTTGCGGAAGGTGGATTTGGCAATCAGACCGTTTGGTACGACGACTTCAAACTGTTCATTGCCGCGTAGCTTGGTTGCCCGCCAGTTGATTTCCACGACTCGACCGACGGCCTTCTGCCCGTCCGCGATTTCGACCCAATCGCCGATCTCGAAGGGACGTTCTGCGCGTACCGCCAGTCCTGCGACGAGGTTGCCCAGGCTCTCTTGGAGGCTCAACCCGATGACGGCAGTCAAGATCGCCGATGTGGTGAGCAGACTCCCAAGCTCGACGCCCATGGAGCGGAAGAGCACCAGCGTCATGGCCAAGAACAGGACTGCTTGCAGAATATCGCGGAATATTCGCGGGACATCGTGGCGTAGCCAGCGCACCAACAGCCAATCCACGACGACGAGGAAGGCGATACGCGTGCCCGCAATCAACAGCAGCAGCAGCGCGAGCATCGCCAGCTTGCTGTTCGGCGACATCGGGCCGATTAGGAGACGATGGCCGACGACCAGCACCAAGTACGCACCCAGCAAAAGGGTGGGAAGCCGCAGCTGACGCCGTTCCGACCGTGGGAGAACGAACAGCGCAAGTGCAATCAGACTCACGGCGATCGCCAGGTCGTCGAGTCCCTTGAGCGAGGTGAAATGCCGGATGATTAGGTCGCGCCAGTCGTGCATACTCGATTCCCGAGGCAATGGGCAGGGTGGCTATTGCCGCTCGGCTCGATACTTACGATAGAGACCGACGACCCGCGTTACGTAGTCTTCGGTTTCGCGGTACGGAGGGATCCCGCCATAGCGCAGGACCGCGCCTTCTCCGGCATTGTATGCGGCCACGGTCAAGGCCAAGTCTCCGTTGAAGAGGTTGGCCAAAATGCGCAGGTAGCGCACGCCGCCATAGATGTTTTGTCGGGGATCGAAGATGTCTTCGACCTGCATACGCTGTGCAGTGGCCGGCATCAGCTGCATGAGGCCCTTCGCATTCGCGGGTGAGACGGCTCGTGGGGAGAACCCGCTCTCGACGGCAATGACGGCGCGAACCAGCTCTTCAGGTATTTGATAGAGCTGCGCTGCGTCGCGAATGGGTGAAGCGAAGCGGTCTCCGCTGGGCGTCGTGCCACCGCTTGGAGTATCCAACGATTGGGGAACCACGCTGGCTTTGGCCAGCCTGTTCGGACGCGCAAGCGTACGCGACTGACCTAGAGTCACGACTCCGTACTGATCCACCGAGCGCTCGATACGAGCGGATGCGACCAGAGGAAGCGACGCGAGTAGCGCCACGCAACTGGCGAGGCAGCAACGCTTCAAAATCGAGGAGCCCTGAGGCATGCGAGGTATCCAAACCATGATGTAGCGCTACCTGCTGGCCAATGCCAACGTCCGGGGTGAGCCGGCTATTCCAGCCGCTCGTTGACGAGCTCTAAGACCCGGACTGGTGTTCAGTGGACTCGGCTGCGCCTCCTCGGTGCCGCAGGTGCTTCTGTGGGCGGGACCCGCACTAGTGCGCCATCCTTGGGGCAAACTAGGAGGCTACTGCGCGGTCATCGCACCCGGAAGTAACGTCGTTGGCCGTAGTTCGAGCTCGGCATAGGCGGGTTCATCTTCCTTGGCTGGGATGATGTCGAACCCATGCTTCTCACACAGGGTCTTCATCTCCATGTTCTCGGGCAGGAATGCGGCTCGCAACAACGAGAGCCCTTCTGCTTTGGCGACCTCGATCAAGCGCTGAACTAGTTTGGAACCGATCCCGCGGCGCTGCCATTCATCGTTCACGATGATGGTGAATCGCGCGCGGCTGGTAAAGAAGGACTTTTGCATGCGGATGACCCCGGCGATGGACCGAGTCCCGTCGGACTTGCGTACGACGGCCACGAGCGCCATCTCGCGGTCGTAATCGATGAAGCAGATCTTGCGGAGGCGCTCGTGATCGATACGTTCCTGCAAACTGGTTGCCTGAAAGTAACGATAAAGGACGCTCTTTTCGGAAAGTGTGGCGTGGAACGCCGGCATCAAGGATTCATCCTCGGGGCGGATGGGGCGAACCGTGACTGGCGTACTGTCGCGGAGGATGCTGTGATCGACGTACTGCCGTGGGTACGGGCGAATCGCAGGCTTGGGCAGATTAGCGGTCTCGGTTTTCGCGTCGAATAGCACGATGCGAGCATCGAGAGCTAGGAAGCTAGAACCCTCGCCAACCAATAGTGGATTGATGTCACATTCCTTGATCCAAGGGTGTTCGACCACGAGTTGGCTGAAGTGGACGAGCAGCGTCTCGAGCTCGAACATATTTACGGGCTTTCTGCCACGTACGCCCGCGAATGCCTTGTAGATCTTGGTGCGTTCCATCAAGCGACGGGCCAAGGTCGTGTTGAGCGGAGGCAGTGCCACGGCAGAATCTTTGAACACTTCAACGAGTCGACCTCCGGAGCCAAACAAGAGCACCGGACCAAACTGCGGATCGATCGATGCGCCCAGAATCACCTCGTAGCCGTCCAGCTTGACCATCGGCTGAACCGTAACGCCTTCGAAGGCGGCTTCGCCGAACTTCGCTACGACGCTGGCTTGCATGTCGTCGTAGGCCGCACGCACTTCGTTGTCGCTTCGGAGATCCAGCACGACACCGCCGACGTCGGTCTTTTGGGTGATCTTCTTCGAGTTGATCTTGATGACGACGGGATACCCGATCCTACCTGCGGCTTTGGCCGCTGCGCTGGCATCTGAGGCCAGTACTGTCTTGACTGTTGGGATCCCGTAGGCCTCCAGCACCTGCTTCGACTCGAGCTCGGTGAGGATGGTTCGGCCTTCGGTGCGAACGCTTTCCAGCAGCTGTGAGACTCGACTAGTATCACCAATTCCCTCGTCGGCCTGGTCGGACAATTCAGGTGTCTCGTACAGGGCGCGCAGATTCGACTCGTACTGCCACATGTGATTGAACATGCGAACGGCTACGTCTGGATAGGGAAACGTTGGGATCCCTGCGCGTGAGAGGATCTCGTTGCCGGCGGTCACCGCCATGCCGCCCATCCAGCTGGCGAGCACTGGCTTCGTGGAACCTGCGGCAAAATACTTCAGCTTTTCGGCAATGGCCGTCGCATCCGTCATGTCCTGAGGCGTCAGGATGACCAGCGTTCCGTCGGCTTGGTCGTTCTGGGAAGCGATTTGCAGTGCGCGACCGTAGCGGTCAGCGTCGGCATCGCTCAGGATGTCGACGGGATTGGCATGGCTCCAATGCGGAGGCAAACAGTCGTTGAACGCTTGGAAGGTTGCGGGAGGAAGCGGCGCCAGCTCGCCACCATTTCCGACCAACTCGTCCACGGCCAAAACGCCGGGCCCGCCAGCGTTCGTGATGATGGTCAGGCGCTTGCCGCGCGGTGCCGGCTGTTTTGCGAGGACTTCCGAAAGGTAGAATAGATCTTCGATGTGTGCCACGCGAACGACGCCGCAGCGGCGGAAGGCCGCGTCAAGGACGTCATCGG
Organism: uncultured Polyangiaceae bacterium; assembly: GCA_964454965.1. Lineage (GTDB taxonomy): Bacteria > Myxococcota_A > Polyangia > Polyangiales > Polyangiaceae > FEN-1139. The sequence continues at coordinate 60,497 of CAYVXY010000018.1, forward strand.
AACCAGTAAGCGAGCCGGTGTGGGATGCCGCGGCCTTGGCGGCTGCATCAGTGCGGCCGGCTTTGATGACGATGATCGGCTTGCTGAGAGCGATTTCGCGCGCCGCTGACAGGAAGGAGTGTGTCTCACCGACGGACTCCATGTATAGGACGATGCTCTTCGTTCGCGGATCGTGACCGAGGTATTGAATGAGGTCGCCCCAGTCGACGTCGATCATTGAGCCGATGGAGATGAAGGCGCTGAAGCCCACACGTTCTTGGACGCTCCAGTCGAGCACCGCACTGCAGAGAGTTCCTGATTGCGAGATGAACGCGATACTCCCTGGTCGCGCCATGACACCCCCGAACGTGGCATTGAACCCAGTCAGCGGATTCATGACACCGAGGCAGTTGGGCCCGATGACGCGCATGCCATAGGCACGAGCGGTATTGAGCAAGCGTTGTTCGAGTTCTATGCCAAATGGACCCATCTCCCTGAACCCAGCGGAGATGACAATGAGTCCGCGCGCACCAAGCTTGCCTGCTGACTCGGCGAGGTCTGGAATGGTAGGGGCCGGGACTGCCATAACCACTGTCTCGACCGGTTCTGGAAGAGCTTCCAGTGATGGATAGGCGCGAACTCCGAAGACGTTGGAGCGTTTGGCGTTGATGGGGTAGACGGTGCCGCCGAATGGGTTACTGATCAGGTTCCAGAACACCGTGCGACCGACACTGCCCTCTCGCTCCGTTGCCCCGACGACAGCAACACTCTTTGGAGAAAGCAACGAGTCGAGTCCCGTGCGCTGAAAGAAGCCGAGTCGATGACCCTTGATTGGCGGTAAGACAGGCTGTTCCATGACGATGACTCAGACAGATGCGAAACAATCCGCAGCCATCCTAGGCTCGCACAGAGTGAACCACAAGTTGCATATGTCGCGCGAATCTTGCACGCGCATCGTGGCTATTGACCAATTCGCGCTGGCAAAGAGCAGAGGTGGTCCACCGCCGACTCGGAGCACACTATACCGATTCTTCACCCGATCGCGGCCGATCGCGACAGATGCGAACCGAGCTACTCAGTCGTCGCTGGTGAGGTAGGTGTAGCCACGCAACGACTCCTCGTAGTGATGCATCAGCGTCTTGACCTGCTGGTTCGTGAGCTTTCCCACCGAAACTGCCCGTTCGGCCTGATGGCGCACGGCCTCCACCATCGCCTCGGGATTGTAGCCGACGTATCGAAGTACTTCGGACACGCTGTCGCCCTTGACGACGTGGCGAACCTGGTAGCCGTCTTCTGTCAACTTGACATGGACCGCATTGGTATCGCCGAACAGGTTGTGCATGTCGCCCAGGATTTCCTGGTACGCGCCGTTGAGAAACATCCCGAGATAGTAGGGGCTGTTGGCGTCGTAACTGTGTAGATCGAGCGTCCGCTTCTCGTCTTCCACATCAATGAAATGGTCGATCATCCCGTCGCTGTCGCAGGTGATGTCGGCGAGACGCGCCTTGACCGTGGGTTCCTCGTCCAAGCGATGGATGGGCATGATGGGAAACAGCTGATCGATCGCCCAAATGTCCGGGGCAGACTGGAAGATGCTGAAGTTGCAGAAGTAGATGGCACTTAATGTGCTCTCGAGATCTTCCAGCTCTTCAGGCACGTTCTTCATGCGGCGCAGGGTATTTTGCAGCTTCTCGCAGCAATGCCAATACAGGCGTTCTGCTTGGGCACGTTCGCGCAGGCTCAAGTAGCCAAACTTGAACAGACTCTGGGCCTCTTCTTTGGCTTGGCCCGCGTCGTGCCAGGATTCCTGGACGTTCTTTGGAACGATGCCCTGGTAGGTATCGTAGAGCTCGCGCAGCAAACGATGCCCTTCACGGGGCGGCTCTTGAGGCTCCCCGAATCGGACCTCGTTGACCCCCAAGACCTCGAAGACGAGGACGGAATGGTGGGCAGCGATCGCGCGACCACTCTCGCTGACAATCGTGGGCGGAGCGACCTCCGCCTTGGTGCACGCCGCTTGGATGTGGCCAACGACGTCCGCGGCATACTCATGCATGGTGTAGTTGCGCGACGCGTGAAAATCGGTTTTTGACCCGTCGTAGTCGATGGCTAGGCCGCCGCCAACGTCGATGTAGCCCATCTTTGCCCCCATCTTCGCCATTTCGACGTAGATGTTGGAGGCCTCTTGCATCGCGTTCTTGATCGGAATGATGCTGGAGATTTGGCTGCCAATGTGAAAATGCAGGAGCTGCAAACAGTCGAGCATGTCTTTCGACCCGAGCCGATCGACAACATGTACGATTTCTGCCGTGGTAAGCCCGAACTTGGCGCGATCCCCTGCCGACTCTGCCCAGCGCCCGACACCCTTGGCGGTCAGTTTGGCGCGGACCCCGAGTAGGGGCTTTATCCCCAGGCGCTCGGAGGCGCGCAACACGATATCGAGTTCCTCGATGCGCTCGAGTACGACAATGACCGTCTTGTCGAATTGCTGCGCGACGAGCGCGGTCTCGATGTACTTTACGTCTTTGTAGCCATTGCAGATGATGAGCCCGCCCGCGTCGTGCATCGTGGCCAACGCAATGAGGAGTTCAGGCTTCGAGCCTGCCTCCAAGCCGAATTGCCAGGGCCGCCCGGCTTCGACTACCTCTTCGATCAAATGGCGCTGTTGGTTGACCTTAACCGGGAAGACGCCACGGTAGGTTCCCCCGTATTCGTACTCACCGATGGCGCGACGAAAGCATTCGTTGATGCGACGAATGCGGTCGGCCACGATATCGGAGAAGCGAATCAAGATCGGAAGATCTTGGCCACGCACCGTGAGATCGCCGATCAATTCGTAGAGGTCGATTGCGTGGTCCTGTCGTGGATCCGGTCGAACGACGACGTGCCCCGCTTCATTGACCGAGAAGTAGTCGCTACCCCATCCCGGGATCTGGTACACCTGGGCGCTGCGCTCGGGGGCCCATAGGGAGTCGCGAGAGTCGCGGGAGCTGTTCGAATCGTTCACGTTGGTGGATCTCCGGTGGGCAAGCCTGGTCGCCGAGTGTGCCATATTCTTCGCGGGCGGGATTGTAGCAAGGTGACGCAGCGTTGGCAGCGGTCGAATGCTGCCTTTGGGGACCAATACGGGCTTCGGGTCGAGTCCGATCTCTTGGAAGCTCGCTCGAGCAGCGCTACGGTGTTGGATGGTCGAACTGAACGGCCGTGCATGCTGACAGCCATGCAAGTGGACAGACTACAGTGCTCAACCTCCCGGCCACAGCCGGGTCGGAATGGCGTGACGATGCCAAAGGGACAGGATGTCCATGGATGCGGCCACCGTGACGTGGACGAGGAACCCGGCATAGATGCTTTTGGTTCTTGCCGCTAGTGAGCCGAGCACTATCCCTGCGACAATGGCGCCGATGGCTTCGAGATAGGGCTTACCAAAGTGGATCATGCAGTAGGGCAGCACCATCACGAAGATGCTGGCACTGCCCAGGCTGCGTCGTAGGGTCCCGATGAGAAAGCCGCGAAAAAACAGCTCTAGAGCGAAGAACTGGACGTAGTACATCGCTTCCCAAGCCAGAAAGTCGAACCAACTGCGTGAGCTCTGCTTGTAGAAGGGATAGTACGCGCCAAAATCCGGCTGGTTTGCCACGAGCAGCATCGTCGGTATCACGATCAGCAGGCACAAGCCGTAGATCCAAATATGTTGGCTGAAGCCGCGTATGCGCAATCCGAGGTCCAGCAGGCTATCCTTCGGATACAGCAGCTTCCACAGGGGGAAGGGGACTATAGCGTAGCCTATCACCCGAGCGAAGATCCACCAGGCATAGCCGTACAGTTCGTCGTATCGAGCCAGGTGGATGAAGGCTGCTCCGTTCGCCTCTTGTTGCTCGAGCCAGGGTCGGATGGCTTCGTCGTACAGGTATCTTCCGCCGTAGTATTCCTGCATCGTCATGACGACGGCGACGATGACCAACACCACCAAGGGCCGCTTGTCGAATTCTCCTGCTTCGGCCAGCTCGATGCGTCGGAATGCGGCTTCCCGGTCCATGGCCTTCCAGGTATCGCGAAAGAACCACCAGATGACCGGCGCGATGGCAAATAGGATAGGAACCGGCAGAAATGCCTTGAACCCAGGATTGGCGAGCAAGCTCTCGAGCGCGCTAGGGGTCGCTAGTACTCCTCGTGTTGGCATTACGCTGGGTGCGAGGGCAAGGCTTGGCCCCAACTGTTGGAGCCCAAACCAGAGTTCGCTGCCGGAGCCGAAATTCATGGACTCGTCTCGGTGAGACTGACTGCGTGTTCGATGCGCTCCAAGGTGGCATCCTTGCCGAGCAACGTTAGGACATCGAAAAGAGGCGGACTAGCGCTGCGCCCGGTCACTGCGACGCGCAATGGTTGGGCTACCTCCTTCATGGAAATGGACCGTTGTTCGCACAATTGGGTCACCGCTTGCTCGAGCTCGGCAGATTGCCACGTCGAGAGCGCACTGAGCGCAGTTCGAACCTCGCTTAGTAGGGGCCCGACCGCCGGCAAGAGGAACTTCTTCTGTGCTACCGGATCTAGCGTAGGAGGTGAGCGGAAGAAGTAGTCGAGGTGCTGCGCCGCGTCGGCGAAATTGCGTGCCCGTTCGCGAATCAGTGGCAGGGCGGCGCGCACCGTACTAGCGGTGGCGTTCTCGAGCCCGCGGGCGGAAAGGAAGGGTAGCGTGCGAGCCGTGTAGTCAAGGTCGTTGGTCAATTCGGGTCGTTTAAGGTGCTCGAAGGCCACATCGGCGAACTTCTTCTCGTCGAACTTGCCGTCGCTCTTGTTGACGCGATCCCAGGAGAAAGCCCGAATCAACTCGTCGCGACCGAATATCTCCTGATCCCCGAAGGACCAGCCAAATCGAACGAGGTAGTTCAGGACGCTCATCGGTGAATAGCCGCGATCGCGGTACTCATGCACGCTGACGGCTCCGTGACGCTTCGACAGCTTCTCGCCCTTTGGGCTCAACATCATGGGCAGATGGGCAAACTCCGGGAGCTCCCAACCAAAGGCGCGGTAGAGCATGATCTGCTGCGGCGTATTGCCGATATGGTCGCGGCCGCGCGCAACGAGGGTGATGCCCATCGCGTGGTCGTCGACGACGGCAGCAAGGTTGTACAGGGGGTAACCGTCGCGGCGAACCAGGACGAAATCCTGCTGCTCTTTGTTGGGCGTGCTGATGGCACCGAACACCTTGTCGTCGAAATCGACGCTGCCCTCCTTCGGAGTGGCGAAGCGAACGACATGGGGGCAATTCGGATCGTCGGGCTTGTGGCGGCAAGTACCCGGGTACACGAATTGGGCTTTGGGGTCTTGGGCTTTCAAGGCTTCGCGCGCCTGATCCAACTCTTCCTTGGTGCAGTAGCAACGATAGGCTTTGCCTTCGGCGATCAGTTTCTCGACGCTCTCGCGGTAGAGAGCCTTGCGGTCGCTCTGAAAATAGGGGCCGACGGGACCTTCGACTTCCGGGCCTTCGTCCCAATCGAGTCCCAGCCAGCGCAGTGCGTCCAGAATGACGCGCACGCTGTCGATGCTGCTGCGCTCCTGATCGGTGTCCTCAATGCGGATGATGAATTTGCCGCCTTGGCTACGCGCCCAGAGCCAATTGAACAGGGCAGTGCGCGCGCCGCCGATATGAAGGTAGCCGCTGGGAGAGGGAGCGAAACGTACGCGGGGACCGGACATTTTGCTGCGCGATTAGCACGTTGTGCCTCTCTACGTCATCCTGGCCGACGCGTTGAGGTTTCCACCGATGTTGGTCGCGCGGCCGGGTCCTCGACCGGTTGCATCGCACGGCGCTCGCTGCTAGATAGCGGCCCCCTCGCGCCCGCATCGGCGTCAGCAGTGGAGATTTAGTCATGAAGAAGTCGCCCCTAGCGGCCGTCAAAGACGGATTCGAGTCAAAAGAGAAGCTTATCGAGGCAGTTCAGGGATTGTCCACGACTGATTTCTGGGTCGACCGCCTTGGAGCCAAAGGCCTTGCCCGGATTTCCAACGCCAAGCTGCTGCGCTTGCACTCCCTGCTCAAGGACGCAAAGGAGCGTTTCGGCTCTCGCGATAAGCTCGTGTCAGCCACGCTCGAAGCGTTGAACCGAGCGAAGGACGCAGGGCTGCGCACCAAGCTGGCAAGCTACCCTCTGCCACGCCTGCTCGACATTTATCGAGCCGCAGCGCGTCAGGCCAAGAAGTCCGCGTGAGTCGTTGATCGCCAGTCCTTTGGCGAAGCGATATTGCAGCAATGAGCGTCCCCGGTTAAAGGACGCTCATTTGCGTTCACTAGGCAGACGCTACCGCTCGCTGCCTACGTGAGGCTCTTCACGTATTGGTCAATGAAGCGAGCGCTCACTGCGTAGTTCTGTTCCAGATCTGCGAGCAGACGCTTCTCGAGCATGCCACCGATGCCGAAGATCTTTGCGGTTACGCGCACGGTGAATATCCGCCGACAATGCGTTTCGTCGATGGCTTCCGTGAAGAGTTCACCGTCGACCAGCAGCTTGTCGCCCAGCGGCTTGGATTTAGCCTGTACGGTGTAGCGACGGCGCTTGCGGTCACACTTGCCGACCTCGTGGTAGCTGATCCCCTCGCCGATGATGGCACGCAGTGGTCCCGGCAGATCGGTAAGCGGAGGGGTCGCTTCGACTTCTTGTTCGACCAGATTGGCAAACGTGTCGCCTGTGCGCAAGACGCGCCAACTGGAAAAACGCAGTTCGTCGAGGAACAAGCGCCGGTTGAATTCATCATTGAAGAACAGCTTGTCCCAGAAGACGGATTCGCTGCAGGCAAGTTCGTGAACGATGCGCGCGTCAGCCATGAGCAAAACGCATACCACAGACAGTGCCGAGCGGACTAGGGGCGCGCCGGAGGCCCCTTTGGGGCGTGATTTCGTTCGAACTCAATGCGCAACAGGGGACGGCCAGAGTCCCAAAAGCTCGAGATTGTCGGCGGACGCCGCGTGACGTCGCGGTGAGCGCCGTGCGACTCTGCGTTTGGCACTGGTCCAGGGGTTGGAGCGCGTCTAACATGGGGTTGTGGTTTCGTCCGCATCCCATCAGCAAGAACGGCAGCGTCCCGGATGGATCCGTCAGGCGCTCATGGTGACGGGCAAGGATTTGCGCATCGAGGCGCGCAGCGGTGAGGTCACGACGACGAGTGCCTTCTTTGCCCTGTTGGTAGTCGTGCTCGCGTCACTGTCCTTTCATGGGGGGCCCACCAGCCAGCGACTCGTCGCGTCTGGCACGCTCTGGCTCACCGTGGCATTTGCAGCCGTTCTTGCCTTGTCGCGAACCTGGCAGCGCGAACGTGAAGAAGCTGCCTTTCTTGGCCTCTTGACGTTACCGCTCTCTCGCAGCGCGCTGTTCTTTGGGAAATTCATTGGGCTTTGGATCTTCCTCGGAATCGTCGAGCTTTTGGTCATTCCGATCGTCGCGCTCTTCTTCGCGCTAGAACTGTCTGTCGTGGGGCCTGGGATCGCGTTGGTGGCGTTTACGGCAACACCAGGCATTGCCGCGACGGGAACGCTGTTCGGTTCGATGACGGTTCGGACGCGGGCTCGCGATCTGGTACTTGCGATCGTGTTGTTTCCGCTGCTCGCCCCAACGTTGTTGGCGGCGGTCGTGGCGACCCGCGAGTTGCTCGGTGGGCTACCGATGAGTGAACTCGGAGACTACCTATTGCTGATGGGGCTCTTCGATTTCATTTTCTTGGTTGGAGGGCTAACTCTCTTCGGATTGTTGGTGGACGAATGAACGTTGCGTTCTACGGTGGCAGCTTCAATCCGCCTCATGTGGGTCACGTGTTGGCTGCCGCGTATCTGACGAGCGTTGCAGGGTTCGATCGGGTACTGGTCGTGCCAGTATTCGAACACGCATTCGACAAGCAACTGGCGACGTTCGATCAACGCGTTCAGCTGTGCGACTTGGCCTTTTCGCGCCTCTTGGATGTCGAAGTGTCGACGATTGAGAGCGAACTCTCAGCACCCAGCTACACCATCTCGACGGTCAAGCAGTTGCTGACGCGCCACCCAGATTGGCGGCTCCGTGTCGTCGTCGGCGCAGATGTCCTACCCGAGATAGAACGCTGGCACGAAGCGGACGAATTGCAGCGCCTTGCTCCACTTTACGTATTGGGGAGGTGGGGAGTCTCCGACTCTGCCGCCCCACCACCGCTCTTGCCCAATGTCTCGTCGTCGCAGATCCGTGCTTGGTGTGCCCAAGGTTTCGATAAGGATGCAGACTTGGCCCGTCTACTCCCCGCAAACGTATTGGAGGCCATTCGGCAATGGGGGCTGTACCGCCGCACGTATCGTTGATTGGGGCAGGCCAAGTTGGCCGTGCGCTTGCCAGGGCGCTCGGCGCGCGCGGCATTGCACATTGCCTACTGCCGTTGCGTCGTGGCCTGCCTTCGAGGGCACACGCAACGGACTTGATCCTGATTTGTGTTCGCGACGGACAGATCCCCTTGGTCGTACGGGAGTTGACCGGCTCTCGGCTGGCGTCAGGTGCAGTCGTAGCGCATGTATCGGGGCTGCTCGGGCCCTCGGCACTGGCCCCTCTCGAACGACATTGTCGGGCCGTCGGGCAGCTGCATCCGTTCGTGAGTATTCGGTCGATTGGGCACGCTCGCGATTTTGTCGGAGTCTACTTCCTCGGCGATGGGAATAAGCTTGCGTTGGCGACGCTGCGTCGCTTCGTGCGCTTGATAGGGGGGCAGTTCGTCAATGGCGAAAGGATCGATCGCGCTCGATATCACCTAGCCGCCGCTTTGCTCGCCAACGGCTCGGCAGCTTTGTTGCATGTCGCATTACAGCAACTGACGCAGGCTGGGGTTCGAGCAGGCACTGGACGCAAGATGCTGTTGGAACTCGGACACAGCGTCCTTCACAACGCAGGAAGGCTCGGGCTCGAGGTGGCCCTGACCGGACCCGTGCGGCGCGGAGACGTGGGCACCATTCAGCAGCATCTGGCCCTACTGCAAGGCGAATCGCCATCCACGCACGCGCTCTATCGCTGCCTCGCGCGGACACAGCTCGACATAGTGCGCGGGCTGGGAGAGCTCGACACGCGTACGATTCGACGACTCGCGCGCCTTATCCGAACGTGACTAGTCCGCCTTCATTTCCGGCCGAATAGTGTCATGCCGAGCAGTGACCACCGGGTGACTCGCTTCCTCTTCCACCAAGGCACGGGTCTTGACAGCGATCACGAGCTCCTCGTTGGTGGGTACAACAAGCACCTTCACCGGAGAGCCATCCTTGGAGATGATCTTCTCCTTTTCCTTGGACGTGTTTTTGCCAGGGTCGAGTTGCACACCCATGAACTCGAGTGGTGTTAGAACCTTTTCCCGAACCTCAGCCGCGTTCTCGCCGATGCCACCGGTGAAGGAAATCGCGTCTATTCCGCCCATAGCGGCGGCGTACGAGGCGATATACCGCTTGATGCGATATGTCATGGAGTCAACGGCAAGCTGGCACCGCTCGTTGCCGTGTTTGGCCTGCTCCATGACCTCCCGCAGGTCGTTGCTCACGCCGGAGATCCCCTTGAGGCCGCTCTTCTTGTTCAAGAGATCGTTCATGGCCTTCGAGTCGAGGTGCTCTTTGTCCATCAGGTAGAGCACGACGGCCGCATCGATATCCCCGGTGCGGGTTCCCATCAGCAAACCTTGTAGCGGAGTGAACCCCATGGAGGTCTCCACCGATTGGCCGTGGCGAACCGCGGTGATGCTGGCGCCGTTACCCAAATGGCAAGTCACGATCTTGAGTTGTTTTACGTCCTTGCCCAAGAGCTCTGCTGTGCGTAGCGACACGTATTCGTGGGAAGTGCCATGAAAACCGTACTTTCGGATGTGATATCGCTCGTAGTACTCGTACGGGATACCGTAGATGTACGCTCGCTTGGGCATGGTCTGGTGAAATGCGGTATCGAACACGGCCACTTGGGGAACGCCGGGGAAGATTTTCTCGCAAGCTGCGATACCAGCAAGGTTGGGCGGATTGTGCAGTGGAGCAAGGTCACAACAGGCTTCGATGACCTCCTTCACGCCTTTGGTGATAAGTGCACTCTTCGAGAACATCTCACCCCCGTGCACGACACGATGCCCCACCGCGTCGACCTGGATGGTGCCCGTGAATAGGCCAATTTCCGGGTCAAGGAGTGTCTTTGCGACTGTCTCCACAGCTTCGGTGTGATCGGCTGCTTGGACGTTTAGCTTGAGCTCACCCTCGCCCTTGGCCTTCATCCGGAAGGTACAGTAGTGAAAGATAGACTGTTCTGCGCCAATCGCCTCAACTACGCCTTCTGCCAGGAGCTGATTGTCCTGTGCCATGTCGAAGAGCTTGAACTTGAGTGACGAGCTTCCGCAGTTGATGACCATTACCTTCATGAGATGCCTCTCAGTTGACCTGCTGGAACCGGACGACGTTAACGGCGATCGAATTTACGATGTCGGCGGTCTTGCAGCCCCGCGACAGATCGCAGCAGGGCTTGGCCGTGCCCTGGAGGAAAGGACCGATCGCTTCAGCTCCCGCGAGCCGCTCGGTGAGCTTGTAGCCAATATTGCCCGCATCCAAATCGGGGAAGATGAGCACGTTCGCTCGACCTGCCACAGGAGATCCGGGCGCCTTCTTCTGCCCCACGTGTGGCACGAGAGCTGCGTCTAGTTGCAACTCTCCGTCGACTTCCAGCCCGGGCGCGCGTTGCTTCACGTGGGCAAGTGCTCCGAGGACCTTGTCGATGCGCGCATGTGTGGCACTACCCTTGGTCGACAGGGAGAGCATGGCGACGCGTGGCTCTTCTCCCATCAACTGGCGGAAGCTATCGGCGGTAGAAATCGCGATATCGGCAAGCTGCCTCGGGTCTGGATCGATGACCACGGCGCAATCGGCGAAAAACAGGACGCCATCTTTGCCGTAGGTGGGAGTAGGTAGAACCATCGCGAAGCAGCTGGATAACGTTTTGATGCCCGGCTTGAGGCCTACGACCTGGATCGACACGCGGCAGACGTCAGCAGTACTGTGAACCGCGCCGGTGACGAAGGCGTCGACCGCGCCCTTGCGGACCATCATGGCCCCGTACCAGAGCGGCTGCTGAATGAGTTCGAGCGCCGCTTGCTCAGTGAGTCCCTTGTGTTTGCGCAGCTCGTAGAGCTCGCGGACGTAGTCGTCCAGGTGCGGCAGGTTACTCTTGTCCAGAATCTCGACGCCGTCCAATGGGAGGGATTTCGCGGCGGCAATTTGCCGAATCTGTTCGGGTGCGCCGATCAGAGTGATACTGGCAATCCCCTTGACGGTGGCCACGCTGGCCGCCTCGATGCTCCGTTCGTCGTCACCCTCTTGCAGTACGACGTGCTTGGGATTTTTGCGCGCCTTCTCGTAAACCTGTTCCAGAAACGTGGGCATGCTCTAAAACTCCTCGGGGGTCGAGGTCATGACAAACGGCCAACTAGTCTCGCCGTTGGCAATACCAAGAGACCCAGCCCCTGGCGTCGTTTCTGAACGACGGCGTTTGCATAATCAGTCCTCTCCAAAACCTTTCCGAATTCGCTAGGTTAGACTACGCCAAAACGTTTGGCTTTTCTAGACTTTCTGCCGGCCTGCGCCAGGCGAATGCAACCGCAATGTTATGGAGGGCTGTGAAGCTTTCGGACTCGCGGTCGGTTCGGAGCCGGCCGTCAATGTTCGATAGGCCATCGCACCGTTTCCGCGCAGGTCATTGCGTCGACGATGTGGCTGCCAACGGATGCACTGGAGTCACTTCGCTGATGGCTCGAGTTCTCGCGTGATGGGTTGACCCGCGTCGTCGAAGCCCAGCAATATTTCGACACGCTTCTCAGCGGCATCCAAACGCGACTGAGCGTCCTTCGAAAGACGCATGCCACGCTCGAAGAGGTCGAGTGACTGTTCGAGCGGCAAGTCTCCGCGTTCGAGCTGTTCCACGATTTGTCCTAGCTCGCCAATAGTAGCTTCGAAGCTCAGCGGGGCGTCACCTGGGGGCGCCTCGCTAGTCTCAGGTTCGGTGCGGGATTTGGCCTTTACCACGGCGCCTAGTCCATAACACCCACAATGCAGGCTGTCATGCGCCAAAAAGGGAACGACTCTCTACTACCGCAAGTTCTGCGCGGACGGATTGTCCCAAGCAGCATAGAGCTCAAGCAGGAGCGTGATTTTTGCCATTGGCGCCAAACCCTCTAGCAGGTTCGGCGCGATGACGCGGACTCGCGCGAGTTCCTCATTGAACCTTAGCAGGTGAGGGCGGCGCCGGAGGGAGCGAAGGTGGAGGCGGCGTAGCCGTTGCAGGCGGCGCTGGAGGCACATTCGGGACACGCTTCGCGTTGCTGGTCAGCAGGATCCCGACTCCGGATTGCTGGGCTCCGGGGGCGCGAGACACTTCGGTAAACGTTTCGCGTTTGGCGCTTTGGTCGCGTAACGTCAAGCGCTGCAAAGCGCGCACGATGGCAGCGGCTCGTTCGTCGGCGAGCTTGACGTCCTCGGGCCGGTTGGTCTTCGGACGCACTGCGATTGTGGCTGACCATTCGCGGTGCAGTCGCAATTCCTTGGCGATGGCGCGCAGCACGACGACATCAATGGTGGAGATGACTGTGGATGTCGAAGTCTCCCAACGCAGCGGGCGAGCGAACTGCACGTAGCCCTCTGCCCCGGCTAGGGAGAGACTGATGAGTGGAGAGGGCTTCTTCTTTGGTGCGTCCGGATCGGGGCAGCCGTCGTCGTCTTGGTCACCGTCGAAATCTTCCGCTTCTTCGGGACAGCGGTCCCGCGGCGTGCCAACTGCCGCTGTTTCTGCTCCAAACGTGCCGCTCGCTGCGTGGACGTCTCCGACATTGCCGTAGTAAGTGTCACCGTCGCGATCCGGATCGGGGCAGCCGTTCAATCCTTTGATGTCGCGCTTGGGGCCGCGTTGTGTCGGACAATCGTCCTCACCGTCGGGCAGGCCGTCCGCATCGTCGTCGGGATCGGGGCAGCCGTCTTGGTCGAAGCGGCCATCGAGATCCTCTGGTTGATCGGGGCATCGGTCCGCGTCATCGAAAATGCCGTCGCCATCGCTGTCCTTGCTGGGGCAGCCATTGTACTTCTTCGATTTGGATGCAACCCCCGGAAGGTCGGGACACGCATCGTCAACATCGAGAATGCCGTCCTTGTCGTTGTCCGGATCTGGACAGCCATCCTCGTCCTCGAATCCGTCCGCATCTTCCAGCGCCTTCGGGCAGCGATCGACGGCGTCTGGCACGGCGTCGTTGTCGTTGTCGTCTTCGGGACAACCGTCGTCGTCTTCGAAGCCGTCACGATCTTCAGGCATGCCCTCGGGGCAATCGTCGGCGTCGTCAGGGATGCCATCATCGTCCGCGTCGAGGAAGCGCGGCGCCCAGGTGAGCCCGATGATGGCGCGCAAACTCGGAGTACCGATGGCGCCATTGACTGGAGCCTCGAGCCCAGCCAGGGCCGAGAAATCGCCGCCCAAAGAATAGCGACTCGATGCGGCAATGGCGATGGGTGAAGAGTGTTTCGTGGCTAATTCTGGGGTAATTGCCAAGGAACCATGGGCATCGAGGAACCATTGCCAGCGTCCCTGCTTGTCCAATCCGAAAGTCTGTGGACGTAGGGCGATCCCGAACGCCCAAGGCGCAGCGTGTCCGTATTGGTCACCGAAGAACACGCGCTCCTCGCTGCGCAGGCGCACGCCGAGGCTGGCGCGCAGGCTTAAAAGGATGAGATCGAGCTCGCCGAGCAGGCGACCCGAAACGGTGACGGCGCCGTCGCCGAGGCCCGATTCAGGACTTCCAAGTGGAATAGTAACTCGCGATAGCGCGGCCAGCCCATAGCCGCCGAGTTCACCCTTGGGAACGATTACGAATTTCGCTTCGACCGAGGGATCACCCAGGGCAGTCGTTGGTGGGCGCCAGGGGTCGGCCCCGATCCGATCGCCGGTTTGGTAGAGGACTCCCGGAGCAGCGAGCCCTAGCGCCCAGCGCTTTCCTGCGCCAACGTTGAACAGGGCGTCATAGCTTAGCTGATGGCGTACGGGCACGGCGAGCTGCGTCCCATGTTCGTCGATGACGCGCACAAGTCGGTACGAATAGGAGGTAAGCCAACTGGCGCTGAAGTCCCCGCTGCGCGGCGTGGCCACGGGCTCAAGAACCAAAGAGGATTGGGGATCCAAAGGGGGCTGAAATCCGCGCAGATCGAGCCCGGGTTCTTCTGCCATGGCAGAACTACCGATGAACAGGCCTAAAAGAACTAAGCTCGATGGCTCCCGGCGCATGAGAAATGCAGCCTACCTTGGGTTGTAGCCGGCGGTCAGGCAGAAAATGCGCCGTGGTCCCTTGCGCGGCCGGATTAGCGAGCCCAGGCTCACGGCCTTTCGCATGGACGCAATAAGAATTCGCGGTGGACGCCGGCTCTCGGGCACGATTCGAGTTGGAGGAGCCAAGAACGCCGCTCTGCCAATTCTCTGTGCCACGCTCTTGTCCGACGGGGTAAGTCGGCTACGGAACGTTCCGGCACTGCGCGACATCCACACCACGGCGGCTTTGCTGACGCATCTGGGGCGGCGGGTCAGGGTCGAATGTCCCGAAGTCTTTGTCGAGGCACCGGTGGGACCAGTTGTCCCCGAGGCGCCTTACGATCTCGTGCGACAGATGCGAGCCAGTGTGCTCGTGCTGGGGCCGCTAGTAGCGCGATGCGGTCGCGCCAGAGTTTCGTTGCCCGGTGGCTGTGCGATTGGCGCGCGGCCCGTCGATCAGCACCTGAAGGGGCTGGAGGCGATGGGCGCGAAGATTACGGTCGAACACGGGTATGTGCATGCGGAGGCGTCGCGCCTCGTCGGTGCCGAGATCGTGTTCGATTTGGCGACGGTGACCGGTACTGAGAACCTGATGATGGCAGCTTCTCTGGCCAAGGGTCGAACCACGCTGGTCAATTGCGCGCGCGAACCCGAGGTCGAAGAGCTGGGGCGCGTGCTCAACAAGATGGGAGCCAAGGTCGATGGCGCCGGGACTTCAATCATTCACATCGAGGGGCGGGACGAACTCGTGCCGTTCGATCATGCGATTATTCCCGACCGGATTGAGGCCGGAACCTTCATGGCCGCGGTGGGCGCCGCGGGTGGCAACGTGTTGCTCGAGCACGCGCCATTCGACGAACTCGAACCGGTCATCGTCAAGTTGCGCAAGGCAGGCGTCGTCGTCGAGCGCGAGGGAGAGATGGTGCGGGTCGTTCGCGAGGGTCGGGTGCATTCGGTGAACGTCACTACGGCGCCACACCCAGGATTTCCAACGGACATGCAGGCGCAGCTGATGGCGCTCATGTGTTGTGCTGACGGCCGCAGCGTGCTCTCCGAGACCATTTTCGAGAACCGATTTATGCATGTCCCGGAGCTGCAGCGAATGGGTGCAGACATCGAGATCCACAACAATATGGCCATCGTGCAGGGCGTGTCGAAGCTGGAGGGTGCGAGCGTCATGGCGACGGATCTGCGGGCGAGCGCGTCTCTGGTCGTCGCTGGACTCGTCGCCGAAGGCGATACGATAGTGCGGCGCGTTTACCACCTGGACCGTGGCTACGAGCACATTGAGAAGAAGCTTGCAGCGGTGGGTGCTGACATCGAACGCGTGTCGCTCGAAGGCATGCCCTGAGCTCGCAGCGCGGCTCGGTGAGGAGCCGCGCTACAGATCTGCTATTTCGCGGGTGCAACAGGTACGACGCATTGGCTCCCTGGCGGAGGATCGACGACGAAATGCGCCTGCATTCGCGTCAGGGATTTCGGGCCAATGCCACGCACGCGCAGGAGATCGGCGCCGCGCTTGAAGCGCTTGAGCTTGGCACGCAGTGCGAGGATTGACTCGGCGCGTTTTGGCCCAATACCGGGGATTTTCCTCAAGTCCTCGACCTTTGCCAGGTTCAGGATGATGCGTCCGTCCTCGGTGCGCGTGGGGCAGGCAAGCGGCTCTGACTCCGCGGGAGTGGCAGCAGTTGGGCCCGGCTCCGCTGGAGCGGAACCGCTTGGTACTGCTGTCGGGCCTGGCCCCGTCGATGCACTCGACGAGGCCATCCAGATTTGGCTCGCGGCGGGCGGACTTGCATGTGCGCCGTCGAGTCCCGCCAACATCGATACCGCGCCGATTGCGGATAGCCCCAACAATGCGAGGATCCCGAGGATCGTGCGCAGAATGAGCGGTCGCCACGGCGACGTTGCGGGAGCAGCCGCGGCTTCTGCTCCCACTTTCTTGACAGCGACTGTTGTCGACATGTCTCGTGCCTCCTTCGTTAGGGCCGCGGACGGGCCTCACACTTCCGCAACCTGCTCGACCTTCTTCTGACCATTGCTGCGGGTTTTGGCGAGCGTCGGAATCAGCCCATCCTCGCGCGGGACGTAGTCGCGTACGTGTAACTCGCCACTGAGTGGAATCGACTCGAGCTTTACGTTGAGGGAGTTGTCGGAGTTGACGAAAGCGACTCCGATCCGGTTCCAGTAATTCTTCCCACCGCGCTCACTGATGACGTAAACGATCTTCATTTTGCTGGCATCCATGACAATTCTCCTTGTGTTCAATCGAGCAGCGCCCGTTTGCGTGCTCGTGCTAAGCGTCATTGCGAAACCAGTGCCAAGCCAAAACTGCGCGAAACTCGTGCGGTTTGGCTGCCATCAGTGCCGGCCAACGTTGGCGCAAGGCTGGCCAAGAGCCAATTCGGTGCGAGCCACACTGAACTAGGATGCAGTGCAGATGCCATGATGTACAAAAAGCAAGGAGCCCAGACTCAGCTGGACTCCTCGGTTGCAGATTGACGCGAACTGTTGGCTAGTCGTCGACTTTTCCTGCGGCCCTGCCTGGCGTTGGCGTTGCCGGAGCGTTCGATTTGCTGGCCTGCGGTTGGGGCCTAGAATTGCTCTGGCCCAGGCCGTTGCTCTGGCTCTGACTGGTCTGGCCGTTGCCGTTCATTTCGCGGATCGTGACGTAGGCGTCATTCAGCTTGGACTTAACGGTGTTTCCGAGCAGCTGCCATATACCAACGGAGGCGGCAGCGATCAGAACAAGAACGATGACGTATTCAACGGCAGAGAGCCCGCGCTCGTCACGGACAATGCCGTTGTCTTCAGTGATAGTGGGATTGGCTGACATGGTTTCCTTCCGTCTTGGGCTCGTTTCTCACTTCGGGGATCGTCGGATGGAGCTATCCCCAGCAGGCCTGCGGAGGCCCCAGCTGCGCCGTCTTCTGCTTCCGATATTCCCTAATCGGACAATGCCATGCCTTCGTTGTCCAAAAAGCGATCGTCTCTCGCCTTGGGCTTGAGAGCCGAATTGGAAGCGAGGGACTCGAGCTGCTCTGACGATTTCTGACAACGGCAAGAGTGCTCCGACCGAATAGCAAGCAAGGCTCAAGCACAGCTGTGCCTTGCTCGATTCCGAGCTGTCATCGACCCAAGCCCGGGCGTCTGGGGGGCTCACCGAAACGGCACCGAGCGTTCGATTGGGCCGTATTTCACGCACTTCGCACCACTTCAACGAATTTCGTGACGGATCCTCGCCGCTCGGGGCATTCTCTATTGGGCCATCCAGCGGTCCTATCATCCTGCAGCGAGCAACGAGCATGACCTTCGTGAGGCGACTTGCACATCTATCGAGACTCGCGTTCTTCGTGTCGCTCGGTGTTGCCGCCACCATTATCGATGCGTGTGGCGGCAAAGAGGACGATGCAGGCGATCCGGAACCGCCGAAGGGAGGAGGGGCGTCGACAAGCCAGGCGGGGGCAGCGTCTGGGGGCTTAGCGAGCGGGGGCGCGATGGCAACCGGGGGAAGCCAGGCCGTAGGTGGAAACACGGGCATCGTCATCGACGCCGGAACCCCACCAAAGGACGCCGATCTTTGGGATGTCATCTGTGAGTAGTTGGCATTTGCTGCGAGGCTTGCCATGTTGGTAGCTTTTCTTGGGCTGCGCGCAGCGGAACCCTTGGCGTTTGGCTTGATGACGTTGTCTGCCGTGCTTCGGCGGGCGGGACACGCGGTGGAGATCGTTTACGGAAAGAGCGCGGCGGACTTTCTGAGCGAACGGCGCGTACGCGATGCCGACGTACTCGGCCTCAGTGCTACGACCGGACTGCATCGGCGTTACCTCTCGTGGGTGTCACCGTTGCGCCGTGCATTTCCTGATAAGTGGATCGTGCTCGGTGGGCCGCATGCCACGTTCTTTCCCGAGACCATCGAGCAACAGGCGCTTGATGGGCTCTGCGTTGGGGAAGGCGAGGAGTCCTTTCCGGAATACCTCGATGCGGTTCGGGACGGGTTTTCTAGGGGAATTCCAGCTGGTTGGTGGATCCGGCGTGACCACGGCAGCGGGCCGGTCGAGCGCGGGGTGCCACGGGGTCCGGTGCACTGTCTTGATGCACTGCCAGAACCCGCGTACGAGCTCTTCTACGATGACAAGCAGTACAGAGAGCTGCCGATTCGTACGTTCCTGGCCACCCGTGGCTGTCCATTTCGTTGTGCCTACTGCTTCAATCGGACGCTAAATGATCGCTATCGTCCCTTTGGACCCTTGATGCGCGTCTCCGATCCAGAACAGCTCGTCACCTTGATCGATCGGGTGCGGCGGCGCTGGCCAATGCAATTGGCGTGGTTCCTCGACGCGAACTTCGTCGCGCACCTGCCTTGGCTCGAGGCATTCTTACCCATCTATAAGCGGAAGATCGGCCAACCCTTCTTCTGCAAGCTGCGTCCCGAACGCGCGACCGTGCGCACCGCGAAGCTTCTCGCAGATGCCGGCTGCACTGCCGTTGGATTAGGGATCGAATCGGGGAGCGAACGGTTGCGTACCGAGGTGCTTGGTCGCAAGGTGCCAAACCAAGACATCCTCGAGGGCTGCCGGCAGCTCAAGCGGAGGGGGATCCGCATTCTTGCGTTCAACATGCTCGGCATCCCAACCGAGAGTCTCGATGACGCCTTCGATACTTTGGCTCTGAATGTGGCGTGTGGGGTCGATCATGCGGCGGCCACGATCCTGCAGCCGTACCCGGGTACCGAGCTATCACGGTGGGCGATCAAACACGGGCATTTTCACGGGGACTTCGAGCGTCTCGGCTATTCCTATTTCGATCCCTCGCCCTTCAACTTTTCAGAGCCGCGTCATCGCGACCGGATCACGAACCTACAGCGGCTGTTCAGTCTGGGCGTCGAGTTCCCGGAGATTCGGCGACACTTGCGGGCGCTCATCGAGCGCGATCCGAATCGTCTCTATCGATTTCTATTCACGACGCGCCACGATTGGATGATGCGAAGAGTCTTCTATCAGGCCACTCGAATGGGGGCGTGTCGTGATGTTGGCACCATGGCAATGCTCGAGGCGGCGCGGCGCGACGTTCGGTTGGGCTAGGGGGCGCGGACTGGGCCGGAGCCTTTCAGTGGAATGAGCCGTTGAGCTGTACGGCATTCGGCGCGAACTGGACGCTGAGACGCGTCATTCCCACTTGGGGTTGTTCTTTGCCTGGGCCCTTCAAGGTGAAATAGAGCGTGGTCCCACCGGAAATCAATGCTGCTGCACCCAAAATATCGCTGGCGATCAGTGCGCCGCGTGCCCGATTTCTGTATGAGTCGAGTTCTCCCTGGTTGCTCGGACGTTGCAGAGCGTCATGCAGATCGCCAGCGGCCTTGATGCCGGCGTAACCTGTAACCGCCCAAGCAACGGTGAATAGCGCAGTAGCGCCCGCGCCAGCGTATAGGAGCTGCGTGCGCGTAGACATCGGTTTGGCGGGGGTGGGGACGTCAGTCCTCGGCACAGGCGCAACAGCAATCGGGTTTACCGGGAGAGGCGTGGTCTTGGGCACCTCCGAAAGAGCTAGCTGCTGTTTGCTTTCGTCTCGACCGGCCAGCACCAGCCGCTCGATTCGGGTGACGTAGCCGGGCTTCTGCAACGTCAAGCGATGCTCTCCCGCATCGACAAGCAATGGCTGGGAAATGGGTGTGTGCCCGATTCGGACGTCATCCAGGAGGACTTCTACATCGTCTACGTTGCACTCGATCTGTAGGTGGGCAGTGCGCCCCTCGAGCATCTTCAGATCCTCCTTCACGGCGTTGAGCCTGGCAGAAGGAATGTTGGTGTCGCCGGCTTTGATGTATTGCTGGAGCGCTTGGACCGCTCGAGCGTAGCGCCCCAACTGGACACTAACCTGTCCGATGTTGAACAGCACGCGGTAGTCAGGGACATAGGAATAGGCGCGCTCGAACTCGATCAGCGCGAGAGAGAAGTCACTGTCTTCGTAGAGCTTTAGCCCAGTCTCGAAATGCTCCGCCGCCTTCTTCTTTGCATCGGTGGAAGACGCTGCAGAGCCGGCCGCTGGCGCGGGCGCTGAACCCGACGTGTCGTGCGGCGCCGCGAGCGCGAGCGGACCGTACAACAGTGCAGCAGTGGTGCAGAGCCATCCAAGGATGCGGGGGCGCACGATTCGCAGGGTGGACGCATGCTGCGGAGGCATTGCGGGAGTGGCTGCGAGGATGGCCATGGCTTAAGGATCCGCGAAGGGGTTCGATGAATCGATTTGGCGTTTCGGTCGTTTGCGTTTGTTGGCAAGGACTTCGGTCACGCCGGAAGTCGTGTCCCTGGCCGAGTCCTGTTTGGCTGCTATCGCTGTAGGTTTCGGGGTCCTCGTGGGTTGGGCAGACGAGGTGGGCGCTGGTTCCTGCGCAGTTCGTTTCAACCCAAGTACCACTTGCTGGCTGTGATCGAACACGAGCTGGCGAGTCAAAGCGTCGTAGCCGTCGAGACTGACGACTACGCCATGCAACTGCTGATTGGGCATCGTGACGATGACTTGCGGACTTGGCAGAGCTGGACCATTGTCAATGCGCAGCAGTGCCTCCGGCGGTTCGGCGTGGATGGTCACCGTGACGAGTGGTGCTGGAGTAGCAGCTTGCGTGATGCTCGAGTTGGCGACAGGTTTCGCTGCTGAGGAATTGGCCACTGGTCTGCGGAGCCAAACGAAAAGGCCGATGAAGATGGCTGCGGCCGAGGCAACGAACAGCGCCCTCTCGCGGAGCCGCCGCGATTGCTGTGGCGGATCCGTATTCCAAGTGCGAGGTGTGTTGCTGGCCTTGCCCTTTTCGGTCTCCGTAATCTCGAAGCCCGTCTGCAGCGAGGAGGATTTCTGATTGTGAATAGTCTGCGTTGCATCGTGCAAGGAACGAGCTTTGCCGTCCAGTACCGAAGCAAGTGCCGAACGCACGAGGCCAGCGACATCCCGATCGGTGACCAGACGGCCAGCTTTCGCCAGGAAACTCTCGAGGGCGACGCGCAAGTCGTCGGCGGATTGGAAGCGCTTTTCGGGGTCCTTTTCCAGTGTTCGAAGGACTATGGACTCTAGCTCTTTCGGATAACCCTCGACGAGCGTGGTCGGCAACACGCATTCCGTCTCTAGGAGCTTGTACATGGTCTCGAGCGCATCTCCGCCGTGAAATGGGCGCTCGCCTGTGGTTGCTTCGTATAGGCAGCAACCGAGGGCGAAGACGTCTGCACGTCGGTCGAAGATCTTCGACGTGAGCTGCTCGGGTGCCATGTAAGAGAGTTTGCCTTTGACCTCGCCCGTTACAGTCGGTGCGTGCAGCTGGCCTTTCGCCTTTGCAACGCCGAAGTCGGCAACTTTGACGTGGCCCGCGGACGATAGCAAAACGTTCTGTGGTGACACGTCGCGATGGACCACATTCAAGAGGCTTCCGTCTTCTGCGGTCAGCTCATGGGCTGCGTGTAGCCCGGCTGCGACGTCGGAGATGATCCGTACGGCCAGGAATGGATCCATGCGTCGGTCGGGGCAAGCCCCTAGGAGGTCAAGCAATGTGCCTGCATCCATCCAGTCCATGACCAGATAGGCGATCCCCTTTTCAGCTCCCACCTCGCGGATCGCGCAGACATTGGGGTGCACGATACTCGCGGCAATGCGGGCTTCGTCGAGCAGCATGCGCTCGAACTGCTCGTCGCCGGCCATTTCCTCGAGCGTCGTCTTCAGCGCCACTATGTTTTGGTTGGGCGCTCCCAGGCGACGAGCGGCCCAGACCTTTCCCATGCCCCCAACTCCAACGGCCATGAGCAATTGGTACCCGCCGAGCGAGTCTCCCGGTCGGAGCTGAGTGATGTTCTCTGAGCGTGTCACTGTTCCCTAGATAACTACGAAAACTAACATGAACTTACACAAATGGCTCGTGCGCAATTGCAGATGCAGCAAATATTAGCGGTGGAAGTGAAGTCGCCTGCTTGTCCCAATGCGGGTGCTGTCGGCATGTCTGCTTGCATGTACGCTGCGCTGCGGAACGTGCCTTTGTCTGCGAGCAACGAAGACTGCCGCAACGCCCAGAATCCAGCTGAAGTTGAGGTTCGAATCTTCCCCCAGACTGCAGGCACAGCTGCCACCTTTGGGCGGCCCGCCTTCGTAAATGAGCTCGCCGCCGCCGTCTGCCGTTGTAGACGTCGTCGCCGTGGCTGTTCCACCAAGTCCGGTCGTGCTGGTGTAGGTTTCCGCTCCGCCTGCGCCCACAGTAGCAGTACTGCCAGTTCCCCCGCTTCCACCCGCGCCCACGTCGGTGCTGCCAGCTGCGCCCACGTCGGTGCTGCCAGCTGCGCCCGCGACACCAGAGGTGCTGCCAGCTGCGCCAGAAGCGGCTTCGAGCAGTGGCGCGTAGCCCGAGGCGACGAATGCCGGTCGGATCACCTCTTCGCTGAAGGGTCCGGTCTCAGTATAATAGGTGACCGTGCTTTCAGAGGTGCATGGACCCGTGAATTTCGAGTCGACGCCGATGATTGCACCTTGCAGGGATATTGCTGGGCCACCGCTATCGCCGATACAGATCCCTCCGCCATCGATCTGAAATGATCTCGGGGGAATGTCGTCAGCATTGCGTCGAAATTGGCTTGCACCAACCTTGGTAACAACGAGATCTGACTTGCTGTGACGGACGCCAAACCCTGCATCTGGATCGTCGGATACCCCGTAGCCAACGGCGCGAACGATTTCGCCCACTGCGGTACCGCGGTCGAGTCGGATCGGCAGAATCGGCAAGTCTGTGAGATTTCGGTCGAGCAAGACCAGCGCAATGTCGTTACGGCAGATCGTGGTGGTTTGGGGTGAGAAGATCTTGCTACCGAGGGCGCTAACTACCTTGCTCGCTGGCCGCGTCGATGCCTTGAATGCGATCTTCGCCGGCGCTACGACGGCACCGATATAGCCCCCCGGTCCAGACGTGAGGTCACCGTTGGCATCACAGGTAAATGACTGATCGACGTAGTCAGCAATGCAGTGTCGCGCCGTGATGACCAGGTTGGGCGCAATCAGGGCGCCTGTGCAGGTGTGCATGGCTGTACTCTGAGTGGCCTCGATCTTCAGTACGGCGTCCTCTGTCGCATCGGAGAGTACGCCGCCCAAAATGGACTGACTGGTAGAGGCCGCAGTTTCGCGTCCGGGAGCCTCACAACCGGAGGCTAGCAGGCAAAGAAGCCAACACCCACTAAGTAATTTCATTGGCAAGTGGGAGGTGTTCCTGTCGAGACCGTCTTGCAGTAGTTGCCGAGACAAGCGGGAACTCCGGCGGTGGGCAGTGAGTAGGTTTGGTTCGTTGGATTGAATATCAAGCCATCGGCGGTGTAGTTGAAGACAGTGGAGGAGGCTTTCGTCATGCACCAAGCGGAGGTTGTACTAACCCGCGTTCCACTGAATCGATCGAAATTCGGTGGACCCTCCGTTCCGTAGAGCGAGAGTTTGTAGTTCACTCGATCGCTGAACAGTCTCGCAAGTGTTCCACTGCCGGTGTTCGCCCCGGACAAGGCATCGTAGCCAACATCCACGGATTCAGCGCCCGCAGCCTCGCTGATGATGCGTGAAGTAAGGCCGTACGCGATTTGACTGCCCGTCGGCGTGCTAAAACTCGCAGCAGCGGTGGCGAGTGAATAGAGCAGGTAGTAGGCGCCGTCGTAATGGTTCTCCGTACCGGCCAGATCCAAAGTGCCTTGATAAGTAGTTTTGAGTCGCGCGAGATAGCTCGCATATAGTGTCTTGGCTCGCTCTTCTTGCGCCAAGGCATAGTTGACGCCTACCACTCGGGTGTCTAGGGCTGGCGTAACCCCGGAGAAAACCTTCATGTTGGCGGTCAACTCTGGCCAATTGTAGATGCGATGCGACATCACGTAGTAGGGGCGAATCATTCCTTGTGCCACAGTCGCCCAGGTGTTTTCAACGGTCGGCAACACCCCTCCTGGAGCTACGAACTCAGACGTTGCCATCGCGATAATCAGGTGTGGAGGACGCGCGCTGAGCTCTTGGATCGCAGCAGTCACTTTGGGTTCGGCGTGCTGCAACGCTGAATCGATGACCTTCCAGTTGAAGCTCGTACCATTGTCCAGGGCAGACTTTCCGTTGAAGACGAGGTTTGTGCCCGGGCGGTTCGCTGTCGCAGGCGCGAGCAGCACGCTGGCGATGTCTGCCATCATTGGGTCGTCTGACGAGATCAGTGTCACGCGCAGCGGCGTGGATGGGTCGTCTATGCCATTGATGGCCCAGTTGGCAGCTCGCTGAGCGTTGATGTATGGCTCCATTTGCTTGACCAGTGCCACCACGGGTGCAGCCAATGCGCGCGGATCGCCCAACATATGCCACATCAAGCCTTCATCCGCGAGATTCGCCAACCGTAAGTCGGCACTGCCGGTGCTCATGAAGAAGGCCGGGTTCGCTGCGGAACTGGTGGCGGAACCGTCCGGGTGCTGAGAGAGCCAGGCCTGGTACAAGAAATTGGCCGAGAGTGTCGACAGGATCGCGGGCGCCTGCGCGGTGTCGGTCAAGTGTGCCATGCTCCGATTGATCGACTGCTCTGTGGCTCCAGTCGAGCTGCAGATCAGCCCCACGACGGGCCGCGTTCCGCCGCCAGCGTAGCCGGGTAGCCCATTGATGAATGACGCCTTGTTGAAGTCGTCGAAAACCAAGTCCCAGTTGATGATCGCCACGCTCTCGTAGTAGTTGGCCGGGTTGGCCATGGCGGCGTAGCCGCCAATGACGATGACGTCCTGCTTCTTCAACAAGTTCGTCGCGGAATTCCTCGGGATGAGTACCGGACAGTCATCGGTCGTTAGATTGACGCAGGCATTGTTACGGCAGATCCAGGTGGACCCGTGGTCAATGATGCATTGTTCGTTACTGCAGGAGGGCAGCACGGTTGTGCCCGCAGCGCCCGCGCTCGAAGTCGTACCTGCCGTGTTGGTGGTGCTGCCCATGCCGGAGGCTCCACCGAAATCCGTCGTTCCCCCGAACCCTGTGTTCCCACCCGAACTGCTCGTCCCCCCCGAGGTGTCGGTGCCGCCCAGTCCACCCACGGCACTGGAGCCGCCTTTTGCCGCGACCGCGACGCAAGCCTCGTTTCTGCAGACGGTTTTTGTGAACCGCTCTCCCATCTTCAAACAGTCTTGGTCCGTGTTGCATTGATGGGTACTAAGATCGTAGAGCAGCGAACAGCTGCCAGAGCCCAGGAGCGCCAAGACCGCCGTAAGCCAAGTTGCCTGCCGTTGCAAAACGCGATTTGTGTTCATGAGGCGTTGAAGTGAGGTTCCCAACCTCTGAGGCTATCACGCCATCTGCGAATTCGGGAGCGGGGCCAGGCTAACGCGCGCGATTTCGATGTCGAAGGGTCTCGTTCGCGCGCTACGGCAAAAACCAAAAGAATGTTCGGTTCATGGCGCCGCCGCAGCGCTATCCGCCAATGTAGGCAGCTGAGGCCGGCGTCGAGGTTTGTTCTTCGGTGATACTGAGTTCTGTCCAGCAGTGCTGTCCTGCCATGCGGGCTCGTAGTGTGGCTCAACGAGGCGACGGGGGGTGGGGGCATCTCAAATCCGGTTTGGCGATTGGGCTCGACAGTTGCAGTAGGTGGTGTCGCTGTCCGGCGATGTAGGTACTGACAATTGCCTCCTTGGCATGGTGGCGCACCGAAGAAAGCTGACGAAGTGCGCACGCAGAAGCAATGCGCAGGGCTGTCCCAGTTGGCGTGATACGTTGAGGTAATCCAATTTCACCAAGTGTCACCGCGCCGTCGGGTTCAGCGATCGCACCCATCGCCGCACCCATTGGCGACGCGCTAGGCTTCATCGCGGATTGAGGCTCGGCGCACCATATGTGAACGGGTCTTGAGGCTCCTTGCGCACAGTTATCGTGTGCGTTCTTGCTTAGCATGCTTGATCGCGATCTTCACCCGCTCACGACCAAAGAGCCTTTCTGCTTCGAGGGCATTGTGCATGGCGCATCTGATCCGCAGATTTGTCACTGTTTCATTGCCTCCGAGCGCATGGGCATCAATATGGTCGAACTCGAGGAAGTGGCGCTGCCCACAGCGCCGCCCCTGCTGGTCGATGAACGTGCATTGGGCGTCGTCTCGTTCGAACACGGCTCGTCGAACGGCCGCTGGCACGCATCGCCGGCGCTTGGACTTCACCATCGTAGCGCGTTGCGTCGCAGTACAGGTCTGTTTAACACTGGCGAGCGCGGCGGCATTCGAGCTACCATGCCCAATGCGAGCAGGATCAGGATCGAATGCAAGACCAGGATCGAGAGCAAGGCCAGGATCCGGATCCTGCGTTTCATTGGGTTTGGAGTGGACTCCTTGGCACGATTCGTGCTGACCTGCGGCCGCCAATTCGACCGATTCGGGATTCGACGTTCGAACGTCTTGCGACGACTTGACGCGAAACGCTGGCTCGACCGATTGGGGAATCGACTGTGGACGCGCACCGTAGCGACGTTTCTCCTCCCGTTCGAGCAATTGATCGAGCGCACGCTCTACCAATGCCGGCAGATCAGACGGGGGGATACAGTGACTCAGTAGCTCGCTAGCTCGGTCCAACTTCTGCTTGAGTCTCTCGCCGGCGGTGAAGGTGACTCGATAGGTCTTGCTCGAGAGTGGCACCACACGTGCAGCAGCCGGTTCCAGTGTTGACGCTGTTGCATTGCCCAGTTGTGCGGCCATTGCTTGCGTGGCCATTGCTTGCGTGGTCGAACGCGACGCCGGCGCACTTGCGCATTCCATTCCATCAAGGTCTGCGGGGGTCGTTTCGAGGGGTGACTGCTTGGCGGCGGGCAGCTTGCGTATACTCGTCGGGACATCCGGGCGTGGACAACGCGCGGCGACGAGCTTCTCCACCTGGCGTTTGCTCTTCTCACAGGCCAGAAGCAACCACTCCTCGTGATTCTCCTCAGTTAGATGCGGTTTGAGCAACATCAGTGCAGTCAGATGGATGCGTCCAGCGACGAGCAGAGCGTAGATGAGCGGGAATTGCCGCATCAACCGGGCTGCGCCCACGCGTTTGAACGCAACGTCCTCGCTGTATCCCAACCGCAGGACACAGAATTCGAACGCAGAGGCAACCGCCTGTTCTCGATAGATTTGGCGTCGATCTAGCTCACCAAGATACACGAGGAGTTCCGCCTCCAAGCGACGATTCTGCTGGTTCAGTTCTAGGAGCTGCGAGATGACCAAATGGTGCGGCAGCCGACCAATGGAACGGTATCTAGCTTCCAAAGCGGAGAACTCAACCGTGGAGGCGGAGATTGCGGCGCAAGAACAGGACGATTCGTTTGCCATGCGAGCGAGCGTACCACTCGAGTTTTCTTGCTCTGACGATGGCTGCTGGCAACGCTTCAGCAGCCATCATGATGTCAGACTCGATATGGAAGTGAAAGCGATGACAGAACGAAAACTCCTTGGCGAGAAGCCGCAAATCGCTTGCTTTCTGCATTTTTACGACAGCGACGCGCCAAAACCGTCAACGAAAATCGACAACGCGCCAGTTGATTTTGTGGTCGTTGGTCTAGCCGCGCGTGCTCGCGCCGCCGTAGAGCTTGCCACTGTGGGTCCTGCGCCGGTAGATTTTGCGGTCGTTGGCCTAGCCGATGTCACTTGCCCGCCGCTGACGTTGACAATGTGACCGATGAACACCCCACCGTTTGCGTTGCCACCATCGGTTCTGCGGCGGTGGAGTCCGCAACGCGTAGCTTGAGTCTGCATTGCCCGACGCCGCGCCGCTTGAGCCCGCGACGCTCAAGTCCGCGACGATGTGCCCCATGTCAGTGCCCTCCCGCCGAAACGCACGCTGAGCCACGGCCTATTCCGCAACGCGGCGCGCCTCGCTATGAGCAACGGCGCACCGAGCATGGTCCAGACCCCGCTGCAACTCGCAAACGGCACCGGATGTTCCGAATACAGCTGCCAATCGAATGCAGTTGTCAATCCAACGTCATCAGTTGCAGTGTTGACCGACACCTGTGAAGCTTGCGACCGTGGCGCTGTCGCGGAGTCTGATTGCGCTGGTGGCTGATTGTTGCCCCAGTGGACGTTGATTGTGGGCGCGCCGGAATCGCCGGAGAACACGCGGCTAGTTGGCGACGCAGTAGAGGGTGCCACAGGTTATCGGAATTGTTACGCAATTCGATGTCATGGTTCCGAGCAATCCCTTCGTCGTAATGCAGGGCGTGCCGAGCAAGCTATTGGTGGGATCGTAGATGCGATTTAGGTCATACGTCGGATACCCCGCCGCACCTGCATTGCCAGCTTCTCCGGCGGATCCGCCTGAAGTGCCACCAGTCGCGCTGTCCGTCCCAGCCGCGCCCGTTGTCGAGGTTCCGCCAGTCGTGACTCCACCCACCCCCGACATACCTCCGTTGTTCGACGTGCCGCCCTGTTGAGTGGCAGTTCCGCCCGCGGCAGTCACGCCGTCCGAACTAGCGCCGCCCTGCCCAGTCGATAGAGTGGACCCCGCCACTCCATTGCCGGCTGTGCTGGCACCTGTGGCGCCAACTCCTGCACCACCAGTACCACCCCCAGACGTCATTCCGCCTACCGTTACGCCGTTGCCCGCGTGCGAAGTCGGTGCATTGCCGTTACCCGCGTTGCCTCCGGCTGCGAGACCCGCGCCGCCTGCGGTTGCGCCTGCCGAGTTGTTGTTCGATGCGGCGCTGTTGCCGGTTCCGGCGTCGGAGAGCGAGGTGCCTGCAGTCCCATTCCCGTTGCCGGCACGGCCCGCCTGCGCGTTCGAGGTACCACCATTGGCTGCTCCCCCATTGCCGCGACCGCCGACGTTGGCCGTATGGGTGTCGCTCTCATCAAAGGGGTAGATGAAGTTGCAGCCTTCGAGCAGAAGGGAAAGTACGACGAGTCTTGAAACGACATTGCGATACGACATGCGCGTCGGGCCTCCCTAGAAGCTTCCAGAAATGGCGAGCCCCGCGGCACTCGGCGTGGCCACTGGGGAAAGTTGGAGCTCTCTGTTCGCTGTTCTCGTCGACTTGCGCAGTCGGGAGCTTGAGCGTTGTGCGGCCTGGGCTGGGCGCTCTTTGGTGGCAGTGAAGTAGAAATATGCCGTAGCTCCGGCACTGACGAGCGCTGCGCCAACGCCGATGTTGGTGAGCCAGGAGAAGGTCTTGCCCGATGAAGCGATGTCGTGGCGCTTGGTGGGATCCGTCTCCGCGTCGAAGTCTTTTGCTTTGCCTGCCGTGACTACGCCAGTGACCGTTGCCGCGGCGGCAAAAACAACAGTAGCAGTCAGCCCGAAATAAACAGCTGTTGGCGTGCGGTGCTCAGCGGTGTTTGGCGGTTCGGAGACGTCCGCATTGGCGGTCGGCTTGCCCTCGCGTGCGAGCTTGAATCGATGTTGATGCGTTGACGAAGGTTCAGCGTTGAAGAGCCAGTCTGTGCTGGTGTAGCCCGGGGCTACCAGCGTAAGCTTGTGGAGGCCTGGATGGATCCCAAGTGACGCCGTGCCTCCGATGACCGTGTATTGGTTCACCAGCACAGCGCCCTTGGCATTGCGGCGCTCGTCGATCAGCATTGCTTCAGGCGGCTGAAAGTCCAGAGTAACGCGCACCAAGCTAGCGCTCAGCATGGCGATATCCTTCTCCATTTGATTGCGCTGCTTGGGCGTGAAATCGTCTTCACCGCCATGCGCCAAGTAGGCCCGATAGGCCTCGATTGCCTCCCCATCGCGTTCCAGATTGAGCGCGGATAGTCCGATATTGTTCATCAGCTTCCAAGTGGGACTGGCCGCGTACGCCGCGCGGAATTCCTTGAGTGCGTCTTCCCACTTGGACCCCGTGGGATCGTCGACATAGGCAAGCCCGGCATCGAAATGCCTTTGCGCTTCAGGGCTGAGCACCTGCGCCCGCGCCACGGGGCTCCAAAGCAGAAGGCACAGAATCGTGGCGACGAGACTGGCGAATCGGGTTTTCACGAGCAGTTTCCTCCTCCGGACCGCGCGGGGCGCAACGCGGCCTTGGTACCACGCGGCAAGCGAATTGAGTGCGTCATTGTTTGCAGCACTGCCGCGGTACCCGCGATTCGCGGGGCACCATAATTCCTAATCGGTTCGGGACCTGATTTCGTTTCCTGGTTTCTGTCGGCGCAGTGACGATTTTCGTGAGTGCGACGGGCGCCGTTCATGAGGCCAGCGGCGGGCGGCTAGCGGCGGGCGGCTAGCGGCGGGCGGCCAGCGGCGGGCGGCTAGCGGCGGGCGCCGTTTGCAGATCTGAATCGGCTGACGTTAGCCAAATGCATGGCAGAAAATCTTCAACATATCAAAGTGGTTACAACTGGTAGAACCTCGCTAAAGTGCCCTCGATCAAGACAGTTCTGCGAGCCCCCCGCGCCTTATGCGCGGCCAATCGTCCTTGCTGACGACAATGGTCACAGTCGTCGCAATCTCTCGAGGAAAATGCACGTGATTTCGGAACTGCGCGTCCATTGTGCTGTCGGGGAGCACGCGGAAACTAGTCTCAAACGATTGAGACAAGGTTCGGCCACGTCGGACCACAAAAAGCAGCGAGCTCGCCGGTGCCGCCACCGCTCAGCAAGCTCCGCATTCAGCCTTCGAGCCGCTGCGGCTCCGCACTCGAGAGTGGCTGAGCAACAGCAAGAACCGGGTCAAGCCAGCGCCTCCGACAGCTACGGTGTTTCTCTCCCAGCTGCCGCGACGTCCGACACCCCCCGGACCACCCAGCACAAAAACACGAAGGCAGCACCTTGGGGGTGCTGCCTTCGCTGAAGGTCACGCAGGAGCTATCGAGTGGTTGCCATCAACTAGTTGGGTATGCAGTAGAGTGTCCCGCAAGTGGACGGAGAAGTTGAACATCTCGAGACGAGCGTTCCAAGCAGACTCTTGGTGGTGATGCAGGCCGTGCCGAGGAGAGTGTTGCCGGGGTCGTACACGCGATTGAGCGGATAGGTCGGGGCACTACCAGCGGTGGTGGTCGAGGTCGTGCTGATATCACCGTCCGTGGGATCGATCGCGATGCAGGATCTACCGCTAGGGCAACCAGCAGTTACCTGGGCGAAGGCAATGTACGGGTTCGAGCCGCAGCTGCCGTACCCGAAGTAGCACAGGGCATTTGCCATGTTGGCCGCTTGTGTCGAGGTCAGCGCTGTGCCGTCAGAGCGGTCGACCTGGAATACGTAGTGCGGACCGCAACCGCCGAGGCCCAAATTCGTCGGGCCGCCGACGTACGTCAGCTTGTGTGCGGGCGGCAAGGATGCCGGACTGTTCTGCGTCAGACTGTTGATCAGGTTCACCTGGCGACCGCTCGCAGAGCGCAGATCCGAACGCAGCACCGTGGGGTTGAAGACACTCTGATCGATGAAGCTGGTGAGCGAGTTGTCCTGCTGGCCAAGGAGCGCCTTGACAGTTTTGCAGCCGTTGCTGCAGCGGGCTAGGCCGGTCGAGCTCAGAATCGTCGTCTCGCCGTTGAGAGCGAGATCGGCGACAGGGTCCCATCGACCCAATTCCATGGCCATGGCGACCGCCAACGCGGCCTTGGTGGGGGAAAGACCACTGTTGGTCGGGCAGGTGGCGTAGGCGTTCGACTCCATGTTCCAAGCCTTGATGGAGGGACGCACGCTCGCGCTGGGGGCGGTCGCGCAGAAGCCGAAGGAGGTGCTGGCTCCGGACGCGACATAGGTATTGTAGTTGACAGGTGTGACCGCGGCCACGCCCGTGGTCTTGGAAAAGACGATATTCCAGTAGTTGTTGACGACCGTTGTTTTCAGATCGATAACGATCTGCCAACGCGCGGTTGCTGTTGTCAGGCCATTCGTCATGGTGACGGTGGCACAGTAGCCAGTTCCCCAGTCTGACGTAATGGCGAGCGTAGCATTGCCAGCAGAGACGGCAGCCTGGTTCGAAACGACGTCTTCTTGTTCGACCGTCGGATCGGCGGCGCATCCCTGCAGCGCTAACATTCCAGCGCCGAGTAGGAGAGCGGTTGTGGTTTTCATCGTGAGCTCCTTGAGTGAAGCGACCTTCGCCGTTCCTCTTTGCAGTTCACGTGCCACCGGGAGTGCGCGGACTGAGAGCGGACAATGCCCTTTGAAATGGGCATGCATTGCTTGAAATGCTCGATTCACCGACATCTCGCGACACTGTCGGTCGACGGCGTGTGGGTGGATGGTCAAGTGCAAATCCGCTCCTGGACTTGCACAATCAGGATGCGCTACTTGTGCAAAAGGCTCGGGCCTTCGCCCCACGAAATGCGCAAAAATGCAGGCAAATTTGCGGCTTACGTTGTCGCACGTTGTCGGTAGAATTTCGGGTGAGCTTGGAACGCTCCGGCCAACCAAGCGCTGCCCCTTGCCATGCGCCAAAGAGCTCGCGTAGCCTCGTGGCTCGAGTCAACGAGGGATCAACATGACGAACAGAAGCGCTTTGGTGTTGATGGGGCTGATGGGCTTGGCCACAGCAATGACGTCTTGCGCGAGTGACGACGACGAGACAAAAGGCACTGGCGGAACTGCAAACGCTGGCGTTGCAGGCCGCACCGCGGGCGGAATGACATCGACAGCCGGGCGCGGCGGAAATGGTGGCTCTACTTCCAAGGGAGGGACAACGGCTGCTGGTGCCAACTCGGGTGGAGCTTCAGGCAACTCGGGCCAGGCGACGAGCACCGGTGGAGTCACGTCGACACTGGGCGGTGCAGGTGGCGTCGCTGGTGCAACGGCTGCTGGTGGCAATGCAACTGGCGGCACCAACATGGTGGGCGGCGGGAACGTGACTGCGGGTACTGCGGGTTTCAAGGCGACAGGCGGCGTCGCTGGTGCGGCTGCGGGCAACATAGCAACTGGTGGTGCAAGTACAGCGGCAGGTAGCACCGGCGTTGCTGGCAAAACCGGTGTGGCAGGAAGCGGAGCATCAGCCGGCGCTGGAATTGCTGGCAGCTCTACTGTCGGCGGTATCGCTGGGGCAGCTGGTGCGAGTTCAACGGCAGGCACTGCTGGCACTGGTAGTACGGTGCTTACGACGGCACAGAAATGTAACAAGGTGTGCGCTGATCAGCTTGCCTCGCCCAGCATCGCCTCGTGCAGCATCACCGCTACCGCGTGCGAGGTACTCTGCAACGAAGCTGCCGTTGAGAATGCGGACAACTCGCTCTTCATAGCCATGCTTGACTGCGAAGTGAGCTCGATGACTTCGACTGACTACCAGTGTTCGAATCAGACGCCTTACACTCCTCCGACCGATGCACCTGCACCAAAGGTAGACAGCGGCAAGACTACCCCTTGTGCTGTGAAGATTTGCGCCTACACATGTGCGGAATTCGACAATTTCGGTTCCTATGGCGACGGTGATGTCTATGATGCTTGTGCTTGCCCGTAGCGTCGTGCGCGGCTAGTTCATCGAACTGGGTCGTCTGATGGGCGCAGCGCTGACCGTATCCGTCGCGGCCCATTGGCCAACGTGGTCGTCCTCATTCGCGATGATCGTTGAATCCCGCTCGCACGAGCGCGACGCCACCGCCCGCCCCCTTCCCATTTGCCTCCCCGCCGTCTCTAAGCTACTACCCGCCCGCCATGATGCTTTTTCTCAAGAAGGCTAAGAAATTCCGCGACCGCGCTCGCTGCAGTCGCAAGAACGCAAAACACCAGGCCAAGAATCGTGGCCGGCGTGCTCGCGTCAACAACGATTACAAATAAACTGCGCAATCTGGGCCCCATGTAGCTTGCTCGCTGTTCGAGCGAGTGCTCTTGGGGCGCATTGCCATCGAGGGCACCGCCCCTGTTTGCACTTGGGGTGGTGCGGCTACGTGGCGCAATGCGGTATGGCAATGCCGTTTTGCGCGACTATATTGAGCGGTGTCGCATGCGGCGCCGCTTGCCGCATTTTGGAGGCAGCATGGATCGTTCTAGCTTGATGTTGACGCGTCGCAATTTCGTCTCTGGCGTTGCCGCCGTTGCGGGAGCAAGTGCGGTCGGCGGTTGGGCGAGGGTGGCGGACGCGGCGCAGCAGAATGCGAGCTTGATTGCTCACCCGCCTGCGGGGTTTTCGCCGTTGAGTCTTCCGGGGCGCGTGGTCAAGGTTTCGGGCAAGGGCGATTTTGCCAGCCTCATGCACAAAAACCAGATCTGGCCGAAGCTCGACGTCACTCGGCGCTTGCTCGAGAAAGCCATGATGGAGCTGACGGGTGCGGCGAATCTCGTCGAGTCGATGAAGCGCTTTGTGCATCCATCGGACGTAGTTGCGATCAAGCCCAACGGCATTGCCGGGGGCAGCATGGCGACTTCTTACGAGCTCATCCTGCCGGTAGTCGAGGCCTGCATTGCGGCGGGTGTGCCGGCTGAGAAGATTATGGTGTTCGAGCAATACTCGAGCTACCTGCTGTCAACGCGCTGCGGGGCGCCCAAATTCGAACTCCCGAAGGGCGTCAAGGTCTCGTTTCACAACAACAAAGACCACGGCATGGATGGCGTCAAGATCTACGAAGGAATCACGACGCGCTTCTGTCGCCAGCTGATGGAAGCGACCGCTGTCATTAACATGGGCCTGGTCAAGGACCACTCCATTTGTGGCTATACCGGGGCACTGAAGAACATTACGCACGGCACCATCCATAACCCGGAGGCCCATCACGCTCATTACGCCAACCCGCAAATTGCCATGCTCTATGCGCATCCGTTGGTTACGAGCCGTGTTCGCTTGCACATCGCCGACGCCATGCGGTTGATGTACGACAAGGGGCCACTGTTCAAGGATCCGAATACCGCGGTTCCGCATGGCTCCGTCTACGTGGCCACCGATCCAGTGGCGCTTGACACCATGGGCGCCTTGGCTGTGAACGATGAGCGCAAGAAGCACGGATTGAAAGCGCTCGAGCAGTCAGGCCGAGCGCCGAAGTACATTCAAGCCGCCAGCGAGCTTGGGTTGGGCGTCGCCGATGTCAACCAGATCCGCCAAAAGACCTTTGAAGTCTAGGCAGTTCGTCCGAAAGCTACTCATTCGTCGCGCATCGATGCTCTATTGAGCTAGGCCTGCAATCGGCGTGGGCGTCGGCCGTGCCATGGTATGCTCGGTCCAATGTCGAGTCGCCGAAGAGCATCCAAACCACGGCATCGGTGGTTGGCGTTGGTGTTGGTGGCTTGCTCTACGACCACACCACCGGCAAGACCGGCGGGGCAAGGTGTGGATGCCGGGCATCTGCCAGCCACAGCGCATGCTGGTGGCCCGGCGGTGGTGGATCCCATCACCAAGTTCCCCGTGCCATTGGCGGCCAATCCCGCGGTTTGGGCCAATGTTGTCCGCCCGACACCGAGTACCGTTGATTTGTCGCGGCCCGGTGGTGATGCTCCCGATCCAGGTGCTGCCGCATTGGTGCGTCTGCTGGAAGAGCCGCTTTCTGCCATGCGCGACAAGGACAACCAAGTCGTACTCAACTACCCGGACGGTCGCAACTGGAAGCGCGTGCGGTTTCGCTTGTTCGAGCACTTGGTTGGCTTTCGCTACAGTGATAGGTTCGATGCCACCGTTCTTGTGTTTGCCTTGGATACGCGCGCCGGCAGAGCCCCAGATAGCCGCGCCTGCATTCGTCAGGCCGAGACGATGGCGCGTCCCCGGTTGCGCGCGCTGTCCGCAACCGTGGGGGCCATTACCGAAACCGAGCTCGTCTGGCGCGACAAACGCGTCATCGTTCATTCGGTCGATGGCGCATTTCCTTGGGGCTTCAAGCGGATCGAGTTCTCTGCGGCATGGGCGGCCTACCCTGCCTATGACAAAGCGTGCCTGATCCACGGCATGGGCGTAAAGCACGACAATCGTGCTGATCTCGCTCGCTTGGTGCGCGACCGCTGGATCCGCGAAGTGGCAGGGCAAGTCGAGACGCGCACGTCTACTAAGCCCTATCGACATTGAATCGAGTCCGGCTCATGCTAACCTCTAGCCCGTCATGGCCGCTCCCGTGCTCGCCGATTACGATGGTTCGTCGCTTCATGATCACATCGTTTGTTTGCATGATGTAGCCTGGGCAGACTACGAGCGGCTGCTTGCGATGCGCGGCGAGCATTCGGTTCCGCGGTATGCGTATCTGGAGGGGGAGCTCGAGATCATGAGCCCATCGAGAACTCACGAGTCGATCAAGTCGATGATTGGCCGCCTCGTCGAGGTCTGGTGTTTGGAGCAGGGGATCGAGTTTTCGACGCTGGGTGCCTGGACGTTGAAGGACAAGGCGATGCGCGTTGGTGTCGAGCCCGATGAGTGTTACGTCTTCGGGGACGCGCCGGACGCGGAGCGGCCGCATCTGGCCATCGAAGTGGTGTGGACGTCAGGTGGCATCGACAAGCTTCGCGTCTATCAGCAGCTCGGTGTACAAGAGCTATGGTTCTGGGCGCGTGGGCGCATCCAGATCCACGAACTACGCGGCACGGCCTACGTGCTCATCGAACAGAGTCGCGTGCTTTGTGGCATCAATCTCCGGCAGCTCGAGCGCTTCATCGAGTCTCCGACGACGAGTCAGGCCATTCGCGAGTACCGCGCGGCGTTGCGCGGCTGATACGCGTGATCGTTACCGCGTCGCAAAGAACAAGAGCACAGAGTAGCCGAGCAGCAGCAAGCACCAGATGGTGCTTCGCCACTTCACCTGAGCCTTGAACCCGAAGTACGGCGCGAGCGGGAAGGCCAGAAACGAAAGCCAACCGCGTAGCGTTCCCAGGCGCCGACCGATGACGAAACCGAGCACCACATGTAGGGTGGTGAGGCTGGCGAAGGTGAGCCAGAGCAGCAGGACAAGGGCATAATCCACGATATTTGCGTCCCGAATGCCCGCTTTGGGACAGAGCGAGCGGCCGAAGCCCCCAGCGGAAGCATAAGCTGAGCTAGCACGCTTCGAAAGGCTGTTCTATTCTCCCTGTCTCGTGCGCCTCGCTTGGTCCCTTTTCGCCCTTGCCCTAGTAGGCCTCTCCGGCCTGCTGCCTTCCCATACCCCGAAGCTACACGCTGAAGGCAAGCGCTCGCGCAGTGACGTGATGCCGCTCTCGGCGATTCGCCCCAAGATGAAAGGCTACGGGCTTACGGTGTTCGAAGGTACGAAGCCCGAGCGGTTCGACATCGAGGTCATCGACGTCCTACGTCGCTTCATGCCCAAACAAGATCTGATTCTGATCAAGGCGCGACATCCAAGGCTCGACGTTGCCAAGGTCGTGGCGGGCATGAGTGGGAGCCCGATCTATATCGACGGCAAGATGGTGGGTGCCTACGCGTATGGTTGGACCTTTGCACGGGAGCCCGTTGCCGGAGTAACGCCAATCGAGAACATGCTAAGTGAAATCGATCGGCCCATTCCCTCGTCGATTTATGGCTGGCCCTTGGTTTCTCGCGGCGCGGCAACGTCGCGGACCGAAGGCAAAAGGGTTGCTGCGGGGCCGCTCAATAGTTCCGCGGGGAATCTTTCGAGTGACGGCGGTGATACTGCGGCAACTGGCAGCCATTCCGGGGGCAATCGCTTCGATGGTGCGCCTGAGCGCTACAACCTTCTCAAGCATGCGGCGCAGCTCGAACACGAACGCGCTGCATCGGGCAACACCCAGACATTTCGTCCGGTATCGACCCCGCTTTTGCTCGGTGGGTTCTCA
The DNA here is from genome assembly GCA_964454965.1 of uncultured Polyangiaceae bacterium. Lineage (GTDB taxonomy): Bacteria > Myxococcota_A > Polyangia > Polyangiales > Polyangiaceae > FEN-1139. The sequence continues at coordinate 98,384 of CAYVXY010000018.1, forward strand.
CCGCTTGGCACTCAGCTCGCAGAGAAGCTGCTGACACCGCTCGGCTTCGAGCCCTACCAAGCGGGTGGCTCTGGTGATGACGCATCGGGTCCGCTGGGCTACGAGGACGGCGGCGCGATTGGTGTGCAGCTCGTGCGCGGTGATACGAGCGCCATGGGCCTGGGTACGGTGACGCGGGTGGAGGGCGATCGCTTGGTGGCTTTCGGTCACCCGATGACCCAAGGCGGTATCACCGCGTTGCCGACGGCAGTAGGCAAAGTGCTTTGGTTCTTGGCGAGCGAGCAGCGCAGTTTCAAGATCGGGATGGCGGTGCGGCCCGTCGGGGCACTGGTCGCGGATCGCCAAGCCTCGATCGTGGTGTCTCAATCGGCGAAGGCGCCGGTCATTCCAGTGCGTCTCGACATCGAAGGTTTGGAGGGCATGCCGACCAACTCCTGGCGGTTCGAGGTGGCGCACGAGAAGTTCATGACTCCGACTTTCTTGTCGATGGCATTGGCCAGCGCCATTCAGTCAACCACGTCCGAGAAGCGCGACGTCAGCTGGACGTTGGACAGTGAGGTCGTCGTCGATGGCAAAAAGACGCTCACTATCGAGGATTTCGGCGTCGCCATCGGTGGCATGCCATCTGCCGACGACATCGTGGCCATGAACGTCGTCGAAGCGGTGGGCGCGCTGCTGAACAACCCGTGGCATCCCGTGGTCATCAACGAAGTGCGGGCCAAGTTACGGCTGCGGTTCGCCCGGGAAATCTACCGCTTGCGCGGCGCGGAACTCCTGGAGACGGAGATCGACGCGGGCCAGCAGGCGCGGATCCGTTTGCGCCTAGTGCCCTACGAGGGCCCCGTCGAGCAGCGGATCTTGACCGTTCCAATCCCGGCAAATCGCGCCGGCGAAAGCGTCTCACTCGAGATCGTTCCCGGCTACACCGAGAACCACGAAATGGCGCCGGCTGAGACGCTAGACGAGCTTGAGCGCAACCTAGACGAGCCCGTCTATCTTCCGAAGTCGCTCGTAGTAAAGTTCTCCGGTTCCGGCAACACCCTCGCCTATCGTGGGCGTGTCGCGCCGCACCTTCCCCCGGGGGCCGTCGACGTGCTCTCGCCTACCAACGCACTTCTTGCCCCTGCCGCATTTGCGGCAACAACCCGAAGCGTACACCCGCTTCCGTACTACGTACTCGGTCGCGAGCGGGTGACGGTCTCGATTCGACCGGTCATGCGGTGAACCATGGAAACACGGCATTTTAGCTCGATTGTTCGGCAATGGCGGCTGCGACCGTGGGTTGGGATCGGGCTCTTTCTGATCTCATTCGCGTCGTCGGTGGGCGCCGTCGGGACGCGTCGATTCGTTTTGGAGCAAGGTTCCGACTTCAAGGGTGGCGATCTTACGGGGGTGGCCATCGACTCGAGTGGACGAGTCCGCGCAGGTCTCGAGCTTGGCCACGTGGCTCTCGATCAAGCTCCGGTGGTTTGGTGCGCACTTTTGCGCGACGACAAGTCGTTGCTGCTTGGCACAGGCCAAGAAGGCAAGATGCTCGAATACCGCGGCGATCGCGTCGTCGCGACGCACGAAACCGGTGGCCTCGTCGTCACGTCGATTGTGGAGGCCTGGGCGGGCAGCGTCATCGTTGCGTCCTTGCCACAGGGCAAGCTTTGGCGATTCGAGCGCGGCAAGCTCAGTCTATTCGTTCAGCTCAAGGACATCGAGCATGTCTGGCAGCTTGCCTACGATAAGAAGAACGCCGCGCTCTACGCAGCCACCGGCCCCGACGGCAAGTTGTTGAAGATCGAGCGAGACGGTCGGTATTCGGTGGTTTTCGATGCGCCCGAGCCACATCTCATCTCGCTCGCTATCTTGTCCGATGGCGCGGTCGCGGTTGGCTCGAGCGAGAAAGCCAAGCTCTATCGCGTGGAGGGCCCCAATCACGTTAGTACCTTGTATGACTTCGGGCGCACCGAGGTGCGAGCCGTTGCCGTTGGCCCGCAAGGGGATATCTACGCGATTGCCAATGATATCAAGACCACTAGTACGGCGTCGTCCACGCGCACCGGCACGAGCGAGGGAAGCGGGGCGACTTCGGCGCCTTCGCCGTCCAAGGCCAAGGGTCGAGGGGTTCTACTCCGAATTGCCAACAATGGCGTTCCCGAGATGTTGCTCGACGATGACAGTGAGCATTTTACCAGTCTTGCGCTTGGTAAGGATGGCCAACCCTACGTGGGCACGGGAGTCGAAGGTCGCGTCTACACCGTCAATGCGCAGCGCCAGAGCGTGCTGGTCGCAGATGTGGAAGCTCGTCAGATTACCGCGTTGGCGCTCACTGGAGCTCTGCCCGCCTTGCTTGCTAGTGATCCGGCAGGTGTGCATGCCATCGAAGGGCAAGGCGGCAAGCTGTCGATCTGGACGAGCAAGGTTTTCGACGCGGGCCTGCGCGCGAGTTTTGGCCGTCTCGATTGGGAGGCGACTGGACCGCTCGAACTGATGACGCGCAGTGGAAACACCAAGGAACCTGACGATACCTGGAGCGCTTGGAGTGCGCCTTTGCGCAATCCGGGGCGCCCCACGAGTCCTGCGGCACGGTTCGTCCAGGTGCGGGCACGTTGGGGGCTCGATCCGAAAGCGGTGTTGACGCGGGTCGAGATCCCGTTCGTGACCGACAACCAGCGTGCCGTAGTCACGCGCGTCGACGTCGGAAGTGACCGCTCAATCGGTGATGGCATGGTTGCCTCCGGTGGTCCGGTAACAGGCCGCAGCAACCCCGAATTGGGCCTTGATTGGAATGTCGACAACCCGGACAAAGATACGCTGCGTTATCGGATCTACTACCGGTTGGTCGGTTCCAATACCTGGTACGATATGCTTCCGCTGGACGAGGTTCTGACCAAGACCAGCCACAAGTGGGACACCTCAGCCCTGCCCGAAGGGCGCTATCGCATCAAGGTCATCGCATCCGACGAGCCGGCGAATCCGCCCGATCGTGTGACGCGGCATGAGCTCGAGAGTGGCGTCATCATCATCGATAACACGCCGCCGACACTGGTCGATCTCGAATTGGTCGGCAAGCGCCTTAGGGGCCGTGCGGTCGATGGCGTCGGGCCGATTCAGCGTATCGAGGTAAGCGTGGCGGGTACCAACGAATGGATCCCGCTTTCGCCACTCGATTCCATTTTCGATGAGGCCACCGAGGGGTTCGATGTGAGCCTTTCGGATTGGCTGCCGGCAGGGCGTCGGATCTTGGCAGTTCGCGCGTATGACGCTGCCAACAACTACGTGGTGCGCCATGTCACGCTCGGCCTCTAGCCTCCCCAGGGGCAGAAAATCTCAGGATCTTTCTGCAAATCTGTCCGGCGCCGGCTAGGGCGCAGGCTGAGCTGGCAATCCCCGGGCGGACGAGGCTCGCCGTGCTATCTTGAAGCGTAGTCCTTTGGTTGCCAATTTCAGGCGGTCCATGCCGTGAATTACCGTCGATCCTTGCTCTTGATTCTGTCGTGGGTTCTAATAGAAGGTTGCGCTGCGTCGAAATCGAACGATTCCTCGACGAATTCAGCGCAGGTTTGCGTTGGAGTGGATTGTCAGGTCGGTGTTTCGGGGAAGGCTTCGTACAACATTTGGCTCTCCACGGCCGGTGCAGGGGTTGCGGGGACGAGTGCGCTCAAAGATGGCACCGCCCTCTGTGCGGTACAGAATCCCAGTTGCGATCCAGACGATGCCACCTCTTGCAGCAACGCGGCGCCGACGATAGGTCAGGGGGGGACGGCTTCGGGCAAATCGTCGCCTAGCGCTGGCTCCGGGGTTCTGTTGCCGTCAGATTTTGCCCCGGGGGGAGTTGCCGGCAATGTGGCATCCGCCATTGGCGCATCAGGCATCGCGAACGCTCTAGGTGGCATCAATCTCGGAGGGGCCAATTTCGGGGGGAGCAATGTTTCTGGCAGTTCCGGCAGTCCGGTGGTTAGCAGTGCTGGGGCGGTTGCCGTTGCAATGGCCTGCCGCGTCCAGCGAGATCAAGTGGTTACGCGCACCACTTGTGAGCCCGCCGGGCAGGGAACGCTCGGCGCACCTTGTGTCAGTCGAGCGAACTGCGCGGCAGGCTTCGCCTGTGTCGAGGAGAATGGGACGGCGCAATGTCGGCCCTATTGCTGTCGTGGGGTCGGTAGCTGTCCGATCGGAACCTTCTGCGATCAGCGTTCGACCAAGGAGCTCGTCACGACCAACGAACGATTGACGGTCTCAGTATGCATGCCCGGCGTGGATTGCCGTTTCGATGACTATCCTTGCCCGACGGATAAGACCTGCTCTTGCCCATCTGGAAAGGCCTGTGGTGTCGTTCGCTCGGACGGGACGACGGCCTGTGTCGTCCCAGGCAGCGGGACGGAAGGTCAGCCTTGCCCTTGCGCGGCCCAACATGTTTGCTCGGAAGCTATCGGTTCCTGCTTCAAGGTATGCAGTCTGACGAGTCGTGAGTTGGCGTGTACAGATGGGTTCTGCCAGGCGAGCGCAAGCCTATCCTCCGATTGGGGGCTCTGCGTGAGGTCGGCCTCGCTGCTTTGAAATCGTCAACTGCCGGTCGGGTAACGCGGCAGTTCGTGCCAATTGCCGGTCGGCTCACGCCGCAGCGCTTGTTAGTTGCCGGTCGGCTCACGCCGACCTTTCCGTGGTCGGGGCAGATTCAATGTTTCTAGCCGGTTGATCAGCGTTCTCCGCGAGATCCCGAGCATCTCGGCCGCGCGGGTTTGATTGCCGGCGCAGGCTTGAAGAGCGTTGAGCACGCGCTGCTGCTCCGTAGAAGTGACCGATTCGATGCCCGGTGAGCCGACCTGCGCTGGGTCGATGGATTCGCGGGGCAATGCGCCGTGCATCGGAATCGAGCGACCAAAGAAGGGCAATCGTGCGTTGGCACCCAACGTTGGCGCCTCGGCAGCAATTCCACCGGAGAAATGGACATCGGTGGATTCCACATCGGCTAGATCTTCGCCGGGAAGCGGATCCTCGGGAAGATGCTGAGCGAGCAAGGGTCCGTCGCCGCAGAGAAACGACGCTCGTTCCATGGCGTTTTTGAGCTCGCGCACATTGCCCCACCAACCATAATCGACCATGCGTTGGCGCGCTTCTGCAGTGATGGATGGGACGGGGCGCTTGAGCCGTTCACACGCTTGACCTAGGAAATGGCGCGCCAAAGGTTCGATCTCGTCTTTGCGCTCGCGCAGCGGTGGGAGCGAAAAGCTCGTTCCATTGATGCGAAAATACAGGTCACCACGGAACCTGCCACGCGCAACCTCCCGCTTCAAATCTCGATTGGTGGCAGTCACGAAACGAACGTCGATGGGTCGCGGCTTGTTCGAGCCGACGCGACGAACTACCCGCTCATCCAGGACGCGTAACAGTTTCACCTGCAAGGAGAGTGGCAGTTCGCCTACTTCGTCGAGGAAGACGGTGCCGCCGTTCGTTGCTTCGAGCAGACCGGGTTTGCTTTGGTGGGCGCCAGTGAAGGCTCCACGTTCGTGACCGAAGAGTTCACTTTCGAGCAGGGACTCGGAAAGTGCTGCGCAATTGAGGCGCAAGAAGGGTCTTGGTGACCTAAGACTCCGCCGGTGGAGGAATTCGGCAAAGACCTCCTTACCGACACCGGTTTCGCCCAGGATGAGGACGGAGATGTCCGTCTGCGCGGCCATTGCGGCGACATCGTAGAGCCGTCGCATGCCGTCGTTGACCAAGACGACCGGCATGAAGACGTCCACCCCTTCCGCCGTGGGCGCCGACTTCAAGGGACGGAGCGTTACCTGGAGCGTGGGGGTCTCTCGGCGCTCTACGACGAGAATGGTGCTGCCGGCTCGGATGACGTCCCCAACGGCAATGGTGACGCGCTCCCCGACAGCAAGGCGGCGGAACGGAACGCTCGCTTGAGTGCAAGAATCGACGGATGCTGACTGGTAATCGTCTGTTGCAATGGAAGTACCGTTAGCGCTTCCGAAGTCCTCAAGCTCGATGCCGTCCCCGACGATGAGGCAAAAATGCTGACGCGAAATCGACGGATCGTCGATTTGCACGTCGCAATGTGGTCCTCGTCCGACAAGCACCTGACCGGCCGCGGGCAGAGGAAAAGCACGTGTCGTCTGCCCGCTATGGACGATTAGCTCGATGGGTGTAAAGTCCCCGGTTGGTTCAGAAGAGAGTGTGGCGGACAAATTGCATCACCAGATTACGCCAGATCGCGTGTTTCGGGTAGCCGCTTGATGAACCCCATTCCGGTGACTCCCACAGTCCCGCGGACGTAGTGAGTCGAGCGCGATTTCGGTAGACGTAGGTGGTCAACAAGCACTTCTTCTAGCAGGGGCGACCAATGCCCTTTGTCGGTTCAGCCTGAAGCACAACGCCGCTGGGCGATCGTCCGGAGATCGTTAGGTGCCCCCGAATTTCCGCTCAGGACAGGCGACTACGACTTGCCGGCGCTGCCCGCACTTGCAGGTTTGGCTGCGGCGCCAGCGACGTTCGACTGACCCGCTTTGTTCGCGCTCCCAGCCAAATTGGAGGCACCGGCTGCGCTCAAGTTGCCGGCCACACTCGAGCTACCGCCTTTGCTGGAACTGCCTGCCACACTCGAGCTGCCGGCCACGCTTGAGGCACCCGCCTTACTCGAGCTGCCGGCCACGCTTGAGGCACCCGCCTTACTCGAGCTGCCGGCTACGCTTGAGCCGCCGGCCACGCTCGTGCCGCCAGCCGCGCCGGGCTTGCCAGCACTGGATTGCGTTCCTGCCATACCTGGACTGCCGCCGACACCAGTCGCGCCCGCGGATCCTTTCACGGGGACTGTCACGGGGTCGTCGTCAGAAGCGCAGGCCGCAAGCAGGGCGCATGAAATCATCAAGAATCCGGCGACCATCGGTGCATTTTTCATATTGGGGTACCTCCAGCCGCCGAACCTACGTCTATTTTCGACTACTTGTAAACACTTCCGCGCAGAAATCCCCCAAAGGTGTGGAATCCTCACCCCAAATCAGGACCATGCTAACCTCGGCCACGACATGAGTGCCGGTCGAGCCGTTTTCCGGGTGTTGGGTTGGGTGGGTGTCGCGTGGCTTACAATGAGCTGTTCGTTGCTCTATCAGCCCGCGGAGCAGTGCAATGTGGATAGCGACTGCATTCGGTTGGCGCGAACCGTCCCGGCACTGAAAGGCAGCCTTTGCCTGGAGCACGCCTGTTCTCTGCCCGAGGCCATGCCGCACGACTGCGAGACCAACAGCGAATGTATCGCGGCGGCTCAGGGCAAAGCGGCAGTCTGTCGAGACTTCCAATGCGTGAATTTGATCAGTGAGGGCTGTCGCTTGGCTCTCAACGAGCAGGCTCTTACCTCCGCTCGCAATGGCGCAACTAGCGACGACGTCATTCTGTTGGGGGCATTCGAGCGATTTGGTTCGAGCGGCGCGACCGTGCGCGCGGGCCTGGCTAGCTACGAGCTGGCTGCTGACGAGCTGCAGTCACGCATTCATGGCGCCCGTGGCTATTTGAACGCGGTCGATCGGCGGCCATTCGTATTCGTCATCTGCGACAATGCGCTTTCCGAGACACTGGATGCCTCTTTCGATCACTTGACTAAGGTGCTGAAGGTCCCGGTCGCAGTGACTACGTTGCAGCCGCCCGATCTGTACGCTCAATGGGTCAGGTTGAGGCGAGACTCCAGTTTCGATACTATGTTCGTTAATGCGTTTGCGTGGGATCCGTCGATCGACTTCTTCGAGACGTCCAAACGCATCTGGAGCATGCTTGGTGACCCAGTCGCAGATCTCGGTCCGGCCTACGTTAAGGTGGTGAAGAATCAAATCGACAAGGTAAGCGTTGCTGCGGGCCCCGTTCACGTCGTGATGATCACCAGCGACTACCCGGCGATGGCCGACATCGCAAATATGATCGAACCAACACTTCCTTTCGCGGATTTGACGGATGCGACCGATTCGAATTTCTATCGACGGGTCAGCGTGAGCTCTTCAGACAATAGTGGGGTGACAGACTCGAACGAAGTTAGCCGCGCCTTGAGCGAGGTGGAGCCCGATGTTGTCATTGTTTTGGGTGGGGAGGAACTCATACAGTCGGCCATTGTCGGCAACGAAACGAGCCTGTCGCCCGCTCGAGCTTCGTCCGTCTACTACGTTCTGTCGCATCATCTAAGCAATTCGCCGAATCTGATGCTTGAAATGTCCAACATTGAGCCAGTCACTGATACGAGCCTCGACAAGCGGATGCTTGGTATCAACTACGCTGGAGCAGAGGACCGGACGCTCTACAACACTTACCTTTCCAGCCTGCGGAGAAAGTATGGTGCTGCCGTCTCGGAAGGCTTTGAGAACTACTACGACGCTGCCTACTACGCCATGCTCTCGGTATTTGCGATTGCGCCCTATTGGGAAACCAGCGCGCTTAACGGAACGAGGGCGGTCCAGGGGTTTAGTCGGATCATCGACACGGCCACGGCAGCTGCCACCTATTCACTGGTCCCCGGCGATCTGCCGAGAATCCAATTTACGTTGGAGAGCAGCGACGCTACGATTTCCGTCACGGGCACAATGGGTCCGCCGGATTTCTCCCCCACTACCGGCGCGAGGCGCTCAGACGCGAGTGTCTGGTGTTATCGACAAAACTCGCTTTCTGGGGCGCTGGAATGGTCCGCCGACGCTGTTCGCTTCAGTTGGGTGGGGAGCGAGGGGAATCGGCAGGGACAGTTCAACCAGGAACCAGATTCCTGTCAGCGGGTGCAATGAGAGTAGCTGCCATGGCTCGCGCCAGTTGGCTGCCTTTGCTACTTTTGCTTTCGGGCTGTCAGACAGAAGACCATTCTGTCACCCGAATCGGACAGCCCATCTTTGGCGGCACGGTCTCGACTGCCGTAGATGATGCGGTCGTCTTCTTGACGACGAGTTCATTTCTATGTTCCGGGACCTTGGTAGCTCCCAATTTGGTATTGACGGCGCATCACTGCCTACTCGAGCTTGGAGCGGTCGGGGAACACTGCAACGTCGATGGGACAACTGCCGCTGAAATTGCGGTGCCGTTGACGGAAGTCGCGGCTGGTTCGATTGAAGTTCGAGGCGGAGCCAATCCTTCAGAGGAACCCATCGCGAAAGGTGCCGACATCGTCTCGACTGATCCTACCACGAGCTGTCGCAACGACATTGCTCTCGTCATCTTGGAGCGGCCACTCCCCAAGCAGTGGCCCATCTTGCCCTTGAGACTGCTCCGCCCCACATCCAAGGGTGAGACGATGACCCTGATTGGCTACGGAGAGACAGGCAACACCGAATCGGCTGTCGGGCGAAGCGATGCAGGCGTGCCGGTGCTGCGCCATCGGCGTGAAGGTGTACCGGTACTCGACGTGGGTGGGCTCGTTGCCCCGGACAACCTGTTGCTCGGGCCCGGCATGTGCCCCAGTGACAGCGGCGGGCCGGCTATTTCCACGAAGACTGGTGCACTTGTCGGGGTGGCTTCCGTAGCCTCAAGTGCGGCTTGCGATGAAACTACGACGAGTGCCTACGCGCAAGTTTCACGGTACTATGACCTGATCCTTGGGGCATTTGCCGCCGCTCATGCGGAACCATGGATTGAAGGCGAACAGACGGTGATGTCAAGCGTTCCGCCCGAGGATTCGGGTTGCGCGCTTGCGGGAAGGGTGGCTGCGCCCCAAGGTCGTAGCTGGTGTGGTCTAGTATTGGGTGCTCTGGCTCTTGCGGCCCGTCGTCGCCGTTGGCGTCGCAGGGACTAGAGCGCAGACCACTGCTCAATTCCGCTGGGCATCTCATGCCCAATCAGAAGTGACCGGCAACCAGGATGCTTCCCGGTGAGAACGCGACGATAACGTTGCTTGGCGCCTTCGGTCGAGGTGCGAAGAATGTGTAGTAGACCATTGTCGCCGCCGCTGCGAGTGTCATTCCGCCGCAAATGTCGGAGGCAATGTACCAGTTTCTTGCTCGCTGTTTGAGGTCTGTGAGTTCCTCTGAGCTCGATACTCCGTGCAGCTTGTCCTGCCGTTGGCGCGCCGTACTGAGGCCCATGTACCCGGTGGTTGCCCAAGCAGTAGCGAGCAGCCCGGTGCCGGTCCAGCCGAGAGTCAGCGCCAGTTGGCGTCGCGAACTGGCGGCGCTAACCTCAGGACTACCCGCACGATCTACGATGACGGTTCTCTCTACGGGGACACTCTTGGGGGCTTCGGTGAGTACTACGTCGAGTTGTTGTTGATCGCGTCCGGCCAGGGCAATGGGGCGCAATTGATCCAAGTAGCCAGGTTTGCGGATTGTGAGCCGATGCTCGCCGGCATCGATGAGCATCGGTGCAGGCATTGGTGAGGTTGCTATGACATCGTTGTCGAGTACAATCTCAGCATCCGGGACATTGACCGAGACCAGGATTGAGGCGGTTCTACCCGCGAGCATGTCCAGATCCGACAACACGGATCCCCTGCGATCCGCGGGGATCTGGTCCGCGCCTTCGGCGAGGTACTGGCGGAGCTTGCGCACAGCGCGCGCATAGCGTCCCAGCTGGATGTTGACCTGCCCGATGTTGTACAGAACTCGATATCCTGGAACGAGACTGTGCGCGCGTTCGAACTCGAGCAATGCCAGGGCGTAGTCTCCTTCCTCGTAGAGTTTCATGCCTGCTTCGAAGCGCTGGCGTGCTTGTTGTCTAGACTCGCTGTTGAGCTCATCGGCATTAGACTCAGGCGCGGGGGAAGCGGCTCGTGCGGGAGAAGGCCTCAGAGTGGATTCTGACTCTATCTTGGTGGAGGCAGTGGGTGTGGTGCTGGATGGAGCTTTGGGTTGAGCCGCGGCTGGATGAGCGGAAAGCCAAGCGAGCATGAGTGGCGCAAGGAACTTCGGTGACATGGGGCTCAGAAAGGGTTCTCGGGATCGAGCGGACGTTTCGGTTTGCGCAGGCGCGGGGGCAACCATTCTGGTGGCTTGCTCGAGGCAGACGCCGTGCCCACCAGTGTCGCGGCTTCAGCACGACCCGGTGACCGTACCAGAGCACCTGACGCGAGGCGCTCCGATTCGTTTGGTAGGAGTCGAATGAGGAGTTTCGTCGAGTGTTCGAAGGTGAGCACCTCCCGCTGATCTTGATAGCCAGCGAGGCTGACCATGATGACATGCGGTGCAGTGCTGGGTGCGGTGTCGAGGTGCCAAGGGCTTCGCACCATCGGACCAGCATCAAGGCGTAGCCAACCCCCGGGCGGCTCGGTGGCAATGTCAATTTGGACAGTTGGGGCAGGCATTGGTGTATTGGGGGTGGTAGCAGTTGCGGTTCCGTGCTGGAGCGGGGACTTTGGGTTGCGATTTGAGAGCAGCGATGCAGTCGTTGTCAATGAGAGCGCAAGCGCACCGAGGACGGTCCACTGAGCGGCTGCTCGCAGCGACCGCGGTGGCTTGGGCGCTCCCGATTCAGGGGGCGGGTGGCTAGAACGACTCGACGTTGCTTCGAGCGCGGCCTCGAGTTGCTGGGCCTGTTGTCGTAGATGCTCACCGAGGCTGCTTTGGACGAGTTCAGCGATATCGGCTTCGGTCGCCAGACTTCCACGCGCAGCTAAGAATCGCAGAAGTTCATCCTCGAATTCCGCTGCTGTTTGGTAGCGAGACGAGATGTCTTTGTCCAGAGCCGTTAGGACGATCGATTCGAGACGCATCGGGTAGTCGGGAACCAAAGCCGAAGGACGTGGGCAATCGGTTTCGAGCAACCGGTACATGGTTTCGAGCGTGTCGTCCCCGTGAAATGGTCGGTGACCCGTGGTGGCTTGGTACAGCACGCAACCCAGCGCGAAGATGTCAGCTCTGCGATCGAACAGCTTCGTCGTCAGCTGCTCCGGGGCCATGTAGCTGAGTTTGCCTTTCAGTTCGCCGGTTCGGGTTGGCGCGTGCAGTTGACCCCTGGCTCGTGCGATACCGAAATCCGCGACCTTTACCTGCCCGTGATCCGATATGAGGATATTCTGTGGTGAGACGTCGCGGTGTACGACGTGTAAAGGGTTACCTTCCGCGTCCAGAAGCTCATGTGCGGCATGTAGGCCAGAGCAGACGCTGGCGGCAATTCTTGCAGCAAGGTAGCAATCAATTCGCCGGCTCGGACTTGCTTCAAGGATGTCATGCAACGTGCCACCATTGACCCATTGCATGACCAGGTATGCAGTTCCTCGATCTGACCCAAGTTCACGAATGGTGCAGACATTGGGATGCTCGATAAGCGAAGCAATTCTGGCTTCGTCGACGAAGACGTGCTCGAATTCTTTATCCGCGACGAGATTCTCGAGCGCAATCTTCAAAGCTACCGGTTCAGGCGTTGGGCTTCCCAGCCGAAGTGCAGCCCAGACCTGCCCCATTCCACCAGCCCCGACGGGGATGAGTAGCCGATAGCCCCCGAGAACATCTCCTGGTTTGAGACCCACTTGTCTATCTAGTCGCGACACCGGAGTTCAGGGTAACATTGGATTGCACCATGAGCGAAGATCGGTCTAACCCTCGAAATCCGGGGCATCGCGACGGAGGATCGAGCCCCAATCGGGCGATGGAGGGGACCCAACCGATTGGGAGCAAGGCGGGGACGCCAGAGCATCGTCGTGACCCGCACCGAAAGGAACAGGGGAGCTTTCCGAATTTGTTCGTTCCCGGTAGTCGGGTAGGCCGATATCGCCTGCTCGCCCCATTGGCAAGTGGCGGAATGGCACAGGTCTGGGCCGCAAAGCCGGAGGGCGCTAGCTTCGCCCGCACCATCGCTATGAAGCTCATTCGTCAGGAATATGCGGCGGACGAGGAGTATGCCCGCATGTTCGTGGATGAGGCCACGGTTGCAGCGTCGATTCGGCATCCCAACGTTTGCGAGACCTACGAATTGGGGCGTGAGGATGGCGTGTTGTTCATGGCTATCGAATGGGTCGCTGGGGACTCCTTGGCCGGGATTTTACATCGAGACCAGGGTCTCGAGCCGATTTCCCATGCCTTGGCCGCGCGCATCGTTGCCGACGCTTGTGCGGGCCTGCATGCTGCCCACGAGGTAGTCGGACCGGATGGGGCGTTGCTTGGGGTTGTGCACCGCGATGTCTCCCCGCCAAACATCCTGCTGAGTCTGCATGGCCAGGTAAAGGTCAGTGATTTTGGCATCGCCAAGGCGCGGTATCAGCTTCACTCGCGTACGCGCACTGGGGAAATCAAAGGCAAATTCGCGTACATTGCACCGGAACAAATTGGCGGCAAGAACATCGATCGGCGCGCGGATATTTTTGCGTTGGGGTGCGTCCTATATGTTGCAACAGTCGGGCTTCGACCCTTTGGTAGTGGCCCACGCGCCATGTCGAAGATCCTGGCGGGCGAGTACAAGCGACCGAGCAGCCTCGTCGAAGGGTATCCCGCGGAGCTTGAGCAGGTGATTGCACGGTGCCTACGGAAATCCGCGGAGGAACGCTACCCAACGGCGGACGCGATGCGGACTGATCTCGAGCGATGGCTACTGACGGAGCAGTCGACAGTTGGCACCAAAGACATAGCAGCCTTAGTTAGCCACCGTCTCGATGCCAGCAAGCGACGCGTCGTCGAGACTCTGATGCGGTCGAATCAGTTCTTGCCCGATGCTATGGTGTATCAGCTCGTACGCGGTGAAGTCGAACTGACGCCGACCGCGACGAGCTCTGTCATGTTTGGGCCAGGGTCCATTACCTCGATGGATGCCGCTGCTCCCGTTCCCGATTCGTCGTCGATGACCGGGGCCAGTTCGACGCCCAAGTCGACGCCCAAGTCGACGCACAAGCCGATGGTGAGGTTTACGGCCTTAGGGCGTCCACTCACTCCCAATATCGAAAGCGCTCCGGAGCCAGGGACCCCTCAGGCATCGGCTGCACAGGGTGACACCACGGACCTTGAGGACGATCCTACGACATCCGAAAATGCGAATCCGAGTTTCCTTCCAAGTTCCGGCCCTCCGCACACGGAAGTCAATCCTGGACCGACGTTTCGTCCGCCGCGATTGGCACCGTTGCAAGCCAGCCCCATTCCCGCGGGGCAATCAACGCAGCAAGGCTTACGGGCCCAACTTTGGACCGTGGCAGGTGTGCTCATAGCGATCGCAGTGGGATGGGCGTCTTGCCAGCTATTACCCCCGTAGTGCCGTCCGCCTCGGCTCTCGCCGACGCGGCAGAACTCGCCGCGAGTAGCAGCAGCCTCCGGCGCTCGAATGCGGTCAGCGAAGCCTTGGGGGCGAATCTCGAAAGAATGCCCGACGAAAGGACCCGTGCCATGTGTCAGAGTTTGGTCCCCCTCACCGCCTGGAACGAACCCTGGTATGGGCAGTTGCACGGGGGTCGAGCGCATTGCATTGGGCCCTAGCATGAAAGTCTTCCAAACCACTATCGACATTGCGACACGCGGACAAGGACTGATCGATGTCACGCGTGAGGTCAACGACCTCATCGAAAAGAGCGGCATCGTCACCGGTCTGTGCACGGTGTTTGTTCAACACACTTCTGCGAGCCTGCTCATCCAGGAGAACGCCGATCCCAGCGTGCGGCGCGATCTCGAGGATTGGCTTGGGGAATTGGCTCCCGAGTCACGGCGTTGGCGGCACGATGACGAGGGGCCGGACGACATGCCTGCCCATGCGCGTAGTTCCATCACTCGCACGAGCGAGGTAGTTCCAATCACTCGGGGGCGATTGGCGCTCGGGACTTGGCAAGGTCTATACCTTTGGGAGCACCGTACCTTGGGGCACCGACGCCGATTGGTCGTGCACCTGCAGGGGGAATCTCCGCCTGAGCACGAGCGGGAAACGGACCAAGAGCGACTCGCAACTGTCGGGCAACTGGTGGCGAGCATTGGGCACGAATTGCGCAACCCGCTCAGTGCGATTGAGACGTCGGCTTACCTACTGACGCAGCGGCTTGGCGAAAAATTAGCTGGGGAGCCAACCGTGAGCAAGCACCTGGCCAAGATTCGCCACCAAGTGAACATTGCCACCAAGACCGTGGCAGAACTGTTAGAACTGGCGAAGAACCGTCCTCCGGCACGTATCGCGGTGGCGCTGCTGCCGCTGCTCGAAACGGCAATGGAATACCTGAGTTGCCCGAGCTCCGTGAATATCGTGATTCAGGTGGAGGAGCAGTTGGTGGTGTGGGCAGATCCAGACCAGCTACGTATTGTCGTAGTAAATCTCCTGACCAACGCATTGGACGCAATTGGAGAAAAGGGAACGATCACGGTGGCTGCAGAGCGGAGTGAGGATGGGGTTGCTCTTTGCGTTACCGATGACGGGCCTGGCGTCGCCGTAGCGGCTCGAGAGCGCCTATTCGAGGTTCTATACACGACCAAACCCAAAGGGCATGGTCTCGGGTTGCCGCTCTGTCGGCGGATCGCCGTGGCTCACGGGGGCGACCTTCGCCTGCTGCCGTCCGAGCGTGGCGCCGTGTTTCGTTTTTGGGTCCCAGGAGCGAAGGTTCATGCTTCGGCGGGTGACTAGCCAATGCCGTCTTTCGTTTTTGGGTCCCAGGAGCGAAGGTTCATGCTTCGGCGGGTGACTAGCCAATCGTTCGAGGTTCTTGATGCCGTTCGAGGAGGTATGCGTCGATGACCGATAGCTTCTGGCCGAAGAAGTCACTGTTGCCGCAATCGGCACGATTCTTGGTCGTGGACGACAACGCCGATCTCGCGGAATCGCTTGGTGAGTTATTGGGAGAGGTAGAGGCGGGGTGTACGGCGACGGTGGCGTCGAACGCGAAAATCGCCCTTGAACTGCTGGAGGGCGAACTCTTCGATGTCGCATTCGTGGATCTGCACTTGCCAGATGCCAAAGGTTTAGACCTGGCAACATGTCTCAAGTCGGCGTCACCGCTGATGGAAGTCGTCATCATCACCGGCGACGTGACGCTCGAGACCGCCATCTCGGCGGTGCGCACCAGTGCATTCGCCTATGTCGTCAAACCGATCCGCTCCGAGGAATTCGTAGACGTTGCGCGTCGTGCACTGGCGCAGAGTCGAGCGTTCCAAGAGCGAGAGGAACTACGGCAACGCATCTACGTGTCCGAGCGTCGGCACCGAGAATTGGTCGAGGCAATCCCGGCGTTCATTGTCGTTTTGGACCGCGAGGGCAAGATCCGCCTGTGGAATCGGCAACTCGAAGATGCGACGGGGTTCACGCGCGACGAAATGCTGGATGCGGACGGTAGCCATTTGATCGGATTCGATTCACTCGATCGACGTCTTCCGCTCAAAACGGGGGGGCAGCGGTTGGTCCGGTGGCAGCGCGTGGCCGTTTCTCTCACGGACGAACCCGGACTCGTATATGCCATGGGCACGGATGTTACCGACGAGAGGGAAATGATGCGTCGAACATTGCGTGCGGAGCGACTTGCCGCGGTGGGTACCATGGCCGCTGGGCTGGCCCATGAAGTGCGCAATCCACTCAACAGCGCTCAATTGCAGTTGGACGTATTGGAGCGCAAAGTCGCCAAGGGGACACTCTGCACAGAGAATGTCGTGGTGACGAGTCGGATCCTACGTGAAGAATTGCGACGATTGGAGCGTCTGGTCGAGGATTTCTTGTCGTTCGCTCAACCCCGCCCCTTGAATCTGGAAGTGTGCGACGTAAACCAGCTGATTCAGAGCGTCGTCGATCTCGTGGCGCCCGAGGTACATGCTTGCGGCATCGACGTCCACGTTGAGTTCGACCCCGTGGTAGGTATCGTAGAAGTCGAGCCGCAGCGCATTCGTCAGGTACTGCTGAACCTATTGCGCAACGCCAAGGAAGCAATGGTTGATCACGGGACGTTGACGCTACGCACTATGGGTCCGGACACCAGTGGCAACGTCATCATCGAGATCACGGACACTGGCCCAGGGTTTGCCGAGGAGGCTCCAATCTTCGACGCCTTCTACACGACGAAGGAGGGTGGCACGGGGCTAGGTCTAGCAATCGTGCATCGCATCATCTCTGACCATGGTGGGACGATTCAGGTTCAGGGAGTAGAAGGCGACACGAAGTTTCGCATCAGCTTACCGCAATATACACACCGCTAGGGGGCATACTGGCGCGCTGGCGTGTACCTGCGCGAAGGCTACCTAACAGCGAAGCGCGGACCGACGCAGTGTCGGCGGCGGTTGGCCGCGTTGGGAGGATGCCGCTTCGCTATGGCGCCGCCGATCATATTGGGTGCGGGTCTGCCCCAAGCGGCCCGTTGTTCAGTGGCTCTGCGTCGCAGATATTGGGGTCGAGTGAAATTGCAGGTGGCAAATATTGCTTGGAAATGCTGAATCTGCGCGCAGTCGTTGCGGGTATCGCTTTGTCAGCGCAATACTTGCGTCACGCTACTCAGGATCCATTGACTCATCTGCTTCGCCAACCCTATCCCGACGCCCTTCATGCGGCGGGTCCTTGGAGGATTATTCCGTGACGTCTCGTGGCCGCATACTCGTCGTCGACGATGAATCCAATGCCAGAAACGCTCTGGCGGAAATCCTGCGTGAGGAAGGTTACGCGTGTGAGACTGCTGCCGATGGGTTCAAGGGGCTCGGTCGTTTTTCCGAGTTCGAGCCGGATCTGCTGCTGACGGATTTGAAGATGCCGGGCATGGATGGTGTGGAGTTGCTTCGACGCGTTCGAGAGCTTACTCCGGGGCTGCCCGTAATCGTGATGACGGCCTTTGGCGCCGTGGAGACTGCGGTCGAAGCCATGCGTGGCGGAGCCGTAGACTACTTGACGAAACCCATACGTACCGACGAACTGCTTCGGATCGTGGACAGGGCTCTAAGCGAACACCGACTTCGCCGCGAGGCTCAGGAGTTGCGAGAGCGGCTGCACGAGCGATTTCGATTCGACAACGTGATCGGTTCGTCCCCACCGATGCAGCAAGTACTAAAGGTCGTTGCTCAGGTCGCTCCCAGTCGAGCGACGGTACTGCTCTCTGGCGAATCTGGTACGGGCAAGGAGCTGATTGCTGCGGCCATTCACCATCGATCGACTCGAGCGACCGGACCGTTCGTCAAGCTACATTGTGCGGCGCTGGCCGAAAGTCTGCTGGAAAGTGAGCTGTTCGGGCACGAGAAGGGGTCCTTCACCGGTGCAGAGCGGCGGCGCGAGGGACGCTTCGAGCAGGCCAATGGCGGGACGTTGTTTCTCGACGAGATTGGCGACATTGCGCCATCGGTTCAGGTTAAACTCCTCCGCGTCCTGCAAGAGCACGAATTCGAGAGGGTCGGTGGCAATCAGACGATTCATGTCGATACGCGACTGATAGCCGCCACGAATCGCGACCTCAAGGCAATGGTGGCCGACGGACGCTTCCGCGAAGACCTTTACTATCGATTGAACGTCATCAACGTCAATCTGCCATCGCTGCGAGATCGTCGTTCGGACATTCCTGCATTGGCAATGCATTTCCTGGGGCGCTTTGCCAAAGAGAATGGCAAAGCTGTCGATCGGATCTCCGAATCGGCATTGGGGCGACTGGTATCGTATGCGTGGCCGGGCAACGTTCGGGAATTGGAGAACGTCATCGAACGTGCAGTCGTATTGGCCGACGAGGGTTGTATCGAGCCCGGGCACCTACCTCCCGAGGTCGTACCAAGTCCCTCCACGGGCGTTCCGCGGATTCCTGGGGCGTCGATGACGGATATCGAGCGCTATGCCATCCTGACGACTCTTGAAGCTCAGGGTGGTTCCACGAGCAAGGCAGCGGATGTGCTCGGAATTAGCGTGCGCAAGATCCAGTACAAGTTGCAGGAATATGGGGCCGCGCCCAAGAGCGGCGTCCCAGCCGTAGGCAACAGGTAGACTCCGGGGATAGTATCCGAAGCTCAACGGAGCCGTGTTTCGATGAGCCTACCGCTGCCAATACCCCTGCCCAAAAAGGCCGCCATCCATGACTTTCGGCGTCGATGGTTGTTTCCGGTCTTGTTGCTTACAGGCGTTGCACTGTCGCTGTTCTTCGGTTTCTACTCCATCGATCATCTGGCGAATGGCGGAACGCTTGGCGGCGGATTCGGGCCGCTGCAGCGCTACCTGGATTTCGATCCTGGCTCGATTACTGACGCGGTCTCGTCGTTGGCTGGAATGATTGCGGCGGTATTCGGAATCGTCATCACTGTGGTCAGCATTGTTCTGCAATTGTCCGCGAATCGCTACGCCGGGGTGACGCGGATGTTCTTGCGTGAGCCGATCAATCTTACGGTATTTGCGTACTACGTAATTACATGCGTTTCTGGTATCTGGACCAGCGTATCCATCAAGGAACACTTCGTGCCGCGAATGACGCTCGTGGCGATGTTGGCTGCGACCACCATCGGTCTTGTGCTGATGGTGCCGTATTTTGGCTACGTATTCTGGTTCCTCGAACCGCAGAACATCATCGAGCGCATTCGGAAAGAAGCACTCTGTGCGGTACGACAAGGGACGGCAAGCACGGTGTCTGATATCGTAGCTCGCGCCCAAGTGCGAGCTATTGCAGCGCTCGAGGAACTCACGGACGTGACGAGCAGCTCGATTGGACAGAAAGACAAGGTGATCGCCAGCGCAGCCGTGGACGCGATGAAGGATCTTGCCCTCGACTACCTGAAGCAGAAGCCACTCGAAGATTGCCCCTGGTTCAGACTCAGTGAAGAGGCTCGGGCCAATCCGGATTTCGTTGCTATGGATCCCGAAAGCCTAGAGGACCTCGAGGTGCGCCGCACCTGGTTCGAGTGGAAGGCGATGCGTCAGTACCTTGGTGTATTCAACGAAGCCCTCGGCGCCATGCGCGATATCGACTATCTGGTGGCAATCGACGCACGTTACCTCGGCGCCGCTGCTGTAGCCAGTCGCGACAAGGAGCTAGTGCGACTCGTGCTTCACTTCAAGAACTCTTTCTTACGCTCGACGCTTAATGCTCGCGACGTACGTACCGCCTACAACATACTGAACCAGTATCGGATCCTCGTCGAGCACTTGGTCCGTGACGAGGAGCTGAACGACATGGCCATCGAAGCCGTTGGGTACCTTGCGTACTACGGACGAATGAGCTTTGGGCTCGAGTTGCCATTCGTGACTGAAACCATTGCCTATGATTTTTCGACGCTTTGTCAGGTGGCGGCTGAATCGAAGGCGCATTGTGAGTCTCAGTTGCTCGAGCGATTCTTGCAACTAGACCAACCGTTGCGCAAAGGCAGCGACGAGCCCGCGCTGCTGGGCATTCGCAAGGCCCAAGTGAAATTGGCGACCTTCTACTTGGCGAATAGCCAGATTCAAAAGGCACGTCTCATCTGTGAGGACATGCGTAACGAGCCGAGCGACCGCCTGTTGGCAATTCGGTCAGCGTTGGAAGGAGTCACCAACAAGGACTTCTGGGAGATTATCGATCGCGGCCGGAATTTCGAGTACATGCCTGACGTGCAACGACGCACGCTGGCGCAGTTCTTCGCCTGGGTCGGTATCACGGTGAAGACGGAAGACATCGAGCCGCCGCTGCCTAGTTCATTTGCGTTGTCGGAATCGCCGTCTAGGCGCTCGTCGATGCGTCCCTAGCGGTGAGGGGCCGAAGGTTGATCAGCGAGTTTGGCAGGTCCAATTCGGAATAGTTCTGGACTATGAGATGTGCGGAGGAGAGTTCCTCCGGCGAAAGAGCTGGGTCGCGTCGAGCCACGACGCTGGCACCGGATGCCGAGGCGCCGAGGACTCCCGCTGGCGAGTCTTCGAAGATGACACAGTCGGTGGCACTGACGTTGAGTTCGCTCGCAGCCAGCCGAAAGATGTCCGGAGCGGGTTTGGGGTTCAGTATGCGAGGGTCGTCCCCGCACACGACGGCAGAAAACAAGGAGAACCAGGTGTGGCCGCCGATCTTCAGCTCGAATAGCGACCGCTCACTGCTCGTGGCGATGCCCATGGGCAATCCGAGTGCCGAAAGTGTTCGGACCAACCGTTCGGCCCCGTCGACGGGGACGGTGTGGCGGAACAACTCGATCAAGATGCCGCGCCGTCGCGCCAAGTACTCGGCGGGTGTGATGGGCAAGCCGAGCTCAGAAACGATGATCTCGGCGCCGCTCATCGCCGTGCCTCCCATGACGCGGCGCTTGATTGCCCAGGTGTAGGTTCGACCGAACTCACCGACTACGGATTGGGTCGCCCTGGTGTATAGGGGTTCCGTGTCGAGCAACACGCCGTCGAGATCGAAGATTGCGGCTCTTGGCAAGGTGCACATGACTCGGCACCGCGTAGCAGAGCTCCCGCCAAGCTGCCATTCGATTGTACTGCACCTATCTACCTGACCACCGTCGTGGCGTTGCGATTGTCGAAACCGGCCCTCGAATGATCTGCAACTTCGAGGAAGTTTCGCCCGAGGATGTGACCGCGCGCATCATGCACGACGACGCGTACTACCCAGGGCCCCGGGAAGGGCGGCTTCTCAAGCTGGGTGGCAATCTGTCCAGCGGAGCGCTGCCATTGGGGTGAAACAGGACGCGCGTTGACGGAAACCGACGCGAAGATGCCTGCCTCTTCGGGAAACGTCGAGCCGTCTCTGCGGCGCAATGAAACACGAATGCTGACGGGATCACCTGGCCAGGTTGCACGGCTCGGTTCCAGAAGGATCTTCGGCTCGATATCGAGGGGTTCGAGTTGGATCTGCGTTTCGAGTGCGGAGCCTTTCTCACGAAAACGAAGGCGAACGGCTTTCCCATCATGCAGCCCCACGGATTCTGGAGCGGCCACGAACACGCCGTTACTGTGTCCGTACGTCATTTCCAGATCCTCGGTGTGGAGCAAAGAGATGCGCGCGTCGCCGGGCAGACGGATTGCCGTCGGAGTCGTATAGGCGCCATCTGGAACAGTGGTAGCTACGACACGTAGCTGAATCGGCGCGCTCTGACCCGATTCGAGTCCGCTCGCGTCGATGCTCATGACGTTGGCATAATATCTACCTGGAGCGAGGTTATCGATGGTGGCCTCGGTCTTCTCGAGCTGGCGCTCTTGCACGAGTTCGAGTGCCTTTTCCGTGACGCGATGAATGCGCAGGAGATAGCCATTGCTGTTCGGAACTTCCCCCCAGTTCAGGCGTTGACGGGGAACTTCGGTACCCAATGCGAGTACCACGGGGCGGTCGACCTGCACCATCGGGGCCGGCGGGAGCTGTCGTTGGCTTCCGGTCGTGTCCGAGTTCATGACGGAAAAGGACCGTCCGACGCGCAATGGTCGCCAGCGTTCTGCGACGGAGACCGTCATGTCGAGCCCCGATCTGTCGGCCACTGTCGTGGAAGTGGCGGTGGTCTTGATGGTGGCTAGTCCGGTTTTTACGATGGCGCCCACTTTGCGTGGGGCCCGCACTAGGACTGGATAGAATGGGCGCCTGCCGGCGATGACCTCGACGTCGATTGCTCCGCTGACAAGGTCCAGGGAAAAGATCTTCGGTGCCGCGTCCTTCATGCCGAGGGCCACCGAAACCATGGGCAGTTTCGTCACTCGGCTGTGTGGACCGATGGTGATTCTGGTGCCATCGCGGAGTTGGATGATGCGAGAGCTATCGGTCGTGGTCCACTCCGCCGCTTCGGCTGAAGTATCACCGCTCTGCGGTGGGGGCGCCGTTGCCGTCGCCGCTGCCGCTGGGCTGGTCGTTGGGACGGGCGTCGAAGGTACGGCTGACGCCTTCGCGGGTGCACCCACCAGCATCGACCCAAGGGTTGCTTGCAGAAGCACGCAAGTGCGCGCTCGTCGTCGGTGACGTGTGGCCATTGTCCGCCATTCATACGGCAAATCGACCCTCACGAGAACGCCCAAATGCTCTTGCATTCTGGCAGCTTGGCAGTGACTCAGCTTGAAGGGGTGAACGAGGGGGTCTGAGTCGGCGGCGGTTTTGAGACTAGCGCGAACGACGAGGGTTCGCGGTAGGCCGCTCGGTCGTATGTCTTCGAGGTGACAAGGAGGGGGGCATGACCGAACGCGTCGCCTTGGTGCGTTTGCAGAGGGGGCGCCAGGTCGCGCGGGATTGACGCACATAGGACGAATCGGCGCTGCGCACTACGGCGTCGAGCAGGGTATGGTCACGTCGCAACAGCGCAACTTGGAGCAGTCTCCCTCGTGGATCGCTGACAGCCATCGATTGCGCCAAGATCTCCGCGCGTCGCAGCAAGCCCTCGAGCGATGGGCGTTTCGGAGCCGGTTCTGGACGTCGACTACTGGCTAGTTCAGGCAGCAGGGATGCAGGAGTCAGGGACGTCGGTTCCATGACTCTTGCCGCAATTGGCAGGATTCCGGACTCGGAATGCTCGTTTCCTGGAAGGTCCACCCTGGCAGTGCGGGGCGGTTTCGGTAGTCGGACCAGCTCGATGTCTTTGCGTTCTGCGCTGCTTGCCACGGCGGTGCCCTCTGCAAACCTGATGCCGTGGCGAAAATGCCTTGGGTTGATGGGACAATATTCGTTGCCGAGGGGTTTCAGGGGGGGCAGCGTCGCTGCGCTGTCGGTTTGGGGCGCCGAGCCGTCATCGGATTGGCGGTCGGGAGATGTGGTGGGCGCTCTGGGTGCCGGACACCTCGCCGTGACCACCCGTTTCCAAGGGCATCCGCTCAAACCAGAATTCGCTTGGCGCGCATCGCGAGTCCCTCCAGCCATTGGAATCGAGGGAGCAGAGTGCTTGCCGGAACCTCGATATTGTCGATGAGCAGCTTGAGCTGCTCGCGCTTTTGTCGCTCCGATGCTGGGGTTCTGTGTCAAGGGGCAGTTTGGCTGCGAAAAAGCCGGAACAACGATTGAGAAACGACGCTGGATTTGGTACGCCTTTTTCGTGGGGCCATTTCGGCGAGCTCTAGATGAAGGTTACTGCGGAATTGGCACCGCGGTGATGGGAGTGCTCAACGTCACCCCAGACTCCTTCTACGATGGTGGCATCTACGTTGGTCAGTGTGCCGCCGAGCGTGTTGGCGAGTTGGCCAGCGCTGGGGCGTTTGTTATTGACATTGGCGGCGAGTCCACTCGGCCTGGTGCCGCGAGCGTTTCCGCTGTAGAGCAACTCGAACGCATCGAGCCCGCAGTCAAGAGTGCGGTATCTCTATCTAGGGAGATGCCTTGGCAGCAGGCAGGCCTATGGATAAGCGTTGACACTTCCGATCCGCTGGTTGCCGAAGCTGTTCTTGCTTGGGGCGCTCACATCATCAACGACGTTTCCTGCCTGGCGGATTCCGGCGTCGCTCGGGTAGTTGCCCGGGCCAATGCGGCACTCTTGTTGATGCATGCTCGGGGGCCGATGGCACAAATGCAAGGCTTCTCCGTGTACCCCGAGGCAGGGTATCTCGATGTGGTAAGCGAGACAGCGCAGGAATGGCGGCATGCGCGCGATCGAGCGATCGCGTTGGGTGTAGCAGCAGAGGATATTCTGTTCGATCCCGGTATTGGGTTTGCCAAGAACGCAAGGCAGTCCATGGATCTGCTGCGGCGTCTCGACGAATTCGCATCGCTCGGGGCGCCTATTGTCGTTGGTCCGAGCCGCAAATCATTTCTGAATCTCATCGAAGAGTGTGCCGCCGAGGATCGTTTGGGGGCGACGATCGCCGCCTGCCTATACGCTGCTGAGCATGGCGCGAGGATGGTTCGTGTCCACGACGTTTCGGCAGTGCATCAGGCGCTCCAGACACAACGCCTATTGGGGACCCTGTTTGGAACAGGCAGGCAAGCCGATGCCGAAGGCGTGAACCCTGCCGGTCCAAATTTCGTCGGCACCAATCCGCCGGAGGGCGCATGCTTGAAGGCCTACTGACCTACGTCAACGAGCGCAAGCTCGACGGGCTACTGCGTGATGTGCTCGACATCGCGATCGTCTACTATGCCTGCTATCGCGCCTTGCTCGTGTTGCGTGGCACACGCGCCGTTCAGGTTGGAGTCGGTCTGGCGATGCTCATGGCCGTGTATGTCGTGGCTCGTCTGCTTGAGCTCGTGACGGTTTTGACCTTGATGGGTGCGTTGCTCAGCAGTCTATTGCTCATCATCGTCGTGGTCTTTCAAAATGACATTCGGCGCGGTTTGCAGCGCATCGGCAGCCAAGCGATCTTCTCGAGGTTGACACGCGGCCCTGAAACACGGGTGATCGACGAGGTTGTCGAAGCGGCGACCGAATTGGCGCGCCATCGCATTGGCGCTCTCGTTACCTTCGAACAGGACGCGAACCTGGACGAGTTTGTCGGCGCTCACAAGGGACATGTGATTGATGCGGCCGTCTCCCGTGAGCTTCTGGTGTCGCTCTTCGTGCCTGAGGGAGTGAACAAGTTGCACGACGGAGCCGTCATCATTCGGCACCTCAGGATTGCCAAAGCGGGGGTCTTCTTTCCGATGCCGGAACAACGCATCGTGGATGCGAGTTTTGGCTCGCGGCATCGCGCGGCCCTCGGGATCACGGAAGAAACGGATGCTGTCGTCGTTATCGTTAGCGAAGAGCGAGGGACGATTAGTTTCTGCTTCAACGGCAACATTGCCTCGAATCTCGATGGTCCCAAATTGCGCACCCTACTCGAGGCAGTATTCAGTCCGAAGGCGGCTCAGAAACGCGCAGCCGCGCGACGGGCAGCAAGCAGTTCGGCAGTGGGCTTCAATGAGGCCGCGGCGACCGGCGCGGCGCTCGTGTCCGCTACCGCTAGCGGAGACGATGCTGCACGGCTCGCTCGTACGGGCGTAGAGGCTACCAGGTCACCGATGGAGGGGATTCGTTCGGATTCGCTGCTACCGGATGCGCAGGACACGGTGGAGGCAGACAAGCCAGCGCCATTGCGTCGTGGGCTTGAAAGTGATCCTCCCCCGCCACTGCGCACGCGTACTGGCTTGGACGATTCTGCGATTCTTGGCGGTGCGCGTATTCCGCGGGCACCGAAGCTGCCGGCTCCAGTGCGCACGGTACTCGGACCGCGTGAGCCATCGGTGATTCATACTCCAGTCGCAGTGGCTCCCGATTCGACGAAAGCTCGCGATTCCAACGGCGAGAATGGCGAGGAGTCGCGGTGAAGGGTCGACTAAGCATTGCGGACGCGGGGTCGTTCTTTCGGGCAGCCTTCTTGGAGAACCTGGGCCTGAAGATCTTCAGTCTGGTGCTGGCGGTGAGTCTATTCGCAGTTCTGCGCGGTCAGCAGGAGCGCCAGCAGCGCACGATTCCAGTTGCCGTCATTCTGCGCCTGCCACCCGAAAGTTCGGAACGCGAGTTGATGACGCCAACACCCGCGAATGTTCATGCGACGTTGCGAGGGTCGACGCGCGCCATCGACCAACTGATCCAAAATGGGGTTCCTCCGATCGAGATTGACCTTAGGGATGGTACTCGCGAGATCCTGGCGTTTGATCCCAACATGCTCAGCTTGCCACGTGACGTCGAGGTCAGGTTCATCGATCCACCGAGCATCCGACTCGAATGGCAGAATATCGTCACGCGCCGTATTCCGTTACAGGCATCGATTACTGGCAAGCCGACGGATGGCTACGTCGTCAAGGGCGAGTTGGAGGTCGAGCCACAACAGGTGTCTGTGCGGGGCCCGGCCGGCCTCGTCGAGGTGATGCAATTCGTACGTCTCGCTGCATTCGACGTATCAGGGCTCACCGAGGGCGTTCATCGTCGGCGGGTAGCCATGGACGCTCCTCCCAGTCGCGTCATTGCACTCGGGCCAACCAGCGCCAATGTAAATGTGACCATTGCTCGACGCGTCAGCGAGATAAAATTTGCCAATCGTCCCATCGAAGTGGTTGGCGTGACTGGAGGCTACGCCGTTCCTCGCAATGTCGACGTCACCATTGTTGGTCCACCCGAGGTCGTTCGCGCGCTCCGCGCCGAGCAGGTGGTCCCACGGGTGCAGCTCCCACTGGATGAGGGGGCAAAACGGGAGAAGCACGGCAGTCTGACGCTCAAGGTGGCGGTCGATCTGGCGCAGGCCGATGCCGAGATGCAGCCGCCCACGGTGACCGTTCGCTGGTAGTGCACAGCCCAGTAGCGGGTGATGCGATGTCGTCGCTATTCGGCCGCTCGTTGCAATCGCGCTTCGATTTCCCGAATGTCCGGGCGTTGCTCGGCTGGTACGGGAGCGATGAGGGACACGACTTCTTCCGTCGAACGATCGTCGAGCATGGCCGTCCGGAGCACCGAACTCCCAGCAAGCAGGTCGAAGGCGAGACGGCTTGATTCGAATTCATAGGGACGCGTCACGAACTCGAACCGGTCTTTGGCTTGTGCACGAGCAAGCGCAATGAGTGCGGTATAAGTTGCGACGGGACGAAACAGCATCGAGTCTGTGACATGCACCATGACCCCACGACAGATTTCGTTGGCGAACTTGCCGAACGTAGGGCGAAACACGTACGGGCGCACCAGCGCTCCTACGACACCATATTCGCTGAGTTGCTTCGCGAGTCGTTCTTCATCGAGAAATGGCGCGCCCACGCATTGGAATGGTTGCGTTGTCCCTCGCCCCTCGGAGAGATTTGTGCCTTCCACCAGACAGGCGCCTGGGTAGACGATGGCCGTCTCGACAGTGGGCATATTGGGCGACGGTGCGATGAATGGACGGGCCCAGCTTGCGGCGGTTCGGTACCGCTCCCAGCCTGCCGTTCCGACGATGCCTAGTGCACCATCCGGGCCGAGCGCCAGCTGATCGCGTTCTGCGAGCAGCGAAAGAACCTCGCCTAGCGTCATGGCGTGGCGAATGGCGATGGGCTCGAGTCCCACGAACGATAGAAACTCCGGTTGTTGGGACGCTCCCTCAACCGTGTCTGGATGGCCCGAAATCGGATTGGGCCGATCGAGCACCACCGTATGCACGCCGCGGCGTGCTGCTGCACGCATAGCCAGAAGCGCCGTCCAGAGGTAGGTGTAGTAGCGAGAGCCAACATCGACCAAGTCGATGACGAGCACGTCTATCATTGACAGCTGCTCGTCGGTGGGCGAAAGCGTCTCTGCCGAGTTGCCGTACAGACTGACCAACGGACCGTGACTGCTTTCGGCGGTGGCAGCGATGGATACGGGTTCTTCAGCTTGGGCTGTGCCGTCGAAGCCGTGCTCGGGCGTCAGAACCAGCGATATGGTCGCGCCGAGCTCCTCCAGAACGTCCAAGGATACCCGACCGTGTCGGTCGGTGGCGGCGCGGTGGGTGAGCATTCCCACACGGCTGGCCCGGAGGCGCCGGCGTAGTGATGCAGCTTGTCCCGTAGAAAGTAGATCGATTCCGGAAAGCATGGCTCGAGAGGCCTATCAGAATTCCTCGCTTCTTGGGGCGGTGCTGGACGGTTGCACTCGTAATTGCGGGTGAAAGGCTATTGGGCCGGTTATGGCTATGAAAGTATTGCGGGGTTGAGGATAGTCTGGTTTACTTAGTTGCACAGTGCGTCGAGTCCTGGTTGTCGATGACGAAGAGAACATTCGCGTTGTCCTGCGCACGCTGCTGCGCCGCCATGGCTATGAGGTGGAGACCGCCGGCTCCGGTGAGGAGGCCCTTGCGCTGGTAGAAGGTTTTGGTCCGGACTTCGTGCTCACCGACGTTCGCATGCCCAAGATGGGTGGGCTCGATCTTCTGGCAACGCTGCGCGCCAAGAATCACCCCACTACCGTGATCGTGATGAGCGCTTACGGGAACGTGGAACTGGCGATCGAAGCCATACAGGCTGGCGCGTATGACTACGTGCAGAAACCATTCAAGCCAGAAGAAATCGTTCTCGCTTTGCGCAAGGCCGAGGAGCGCGAAACCTTGCGACGCGAGAACCGCGCGCTAAAGGAGGAGATCCGGAAGGAGCACCAATTCGAGAGCATCCTTGCCAAGTCGGTCGCGATGGTGGAGCTGTTCCGGACGATCCAGAAGGTGGCAGAATTCAAGACTACTGCCTTGGTCACTGGCGAGAGTGGGGTGGGCAAGGAGCTCGTAGCGCGAGCGCTGCATCGCCGCAGCAAACGCCAAGGAGCGTTCGTCGCCGTCAATTGCGGCGCGATTCCGGAGAATCTGCTCGAAAGTGAGCTATTTGGCCACAAGAAGGGCGCATTTACCGACGCCATTGCGGATCGTCGGGGCTTGTTCGAAGAGGCCCACTCGGGAACGTTGTTCCTCGACGAAATCGGTGAGTTGCCCCTTTCCCTGCAAGTGAAGCTGCTGCGCGTGCTCGAAGATGAACGGATTCGGCGCTTGGGCGAAGCGCGCGACATTCAGGTCGACGTCAGAATCATTGCGGCCACACACCGCGATCTGGAGATGGAGGTGAAGGCTGGACGGTTCCGCGAGGACCTCTACTATCGGCTCAATGTTCTATTGATCCACATTCCACCCCTGCGCGAGCGGCGCGAAGACATACAACTCTTGATTGAGCATTTCATCACGCGCAACAACGCGCGCCTTGGCACCCAGATCCGAGGCCTCGACGCGGAGGCGCGTCGCGCCTTGCATGAATACGCTTGGCCAGGCAACGTTCGTGAACTCGAGAACACGATTGAGCGGGCTATGGTGTTGTGTGACGGGGACACCATTTTGGGCAGCGATCTGCCGGAACGCCTGCGTCATGTGGAGGATCCCATCGCAACGCAGATGAGCAGCGGCGAGCTCAGCATCAAGAAGACCAGTCGTCTCATCGAGGGTGTTCTCATCCGGCGGGCGCTGGAACAGACGCGTGGCAACAGAACCCGCGCTGCCGAATTGCTCGAGATCAGCCACCGCGCGCTTCTATATAAGCTGAAAGACTACGGGATTACTGATCTCTGACCTGCTTTGAGTTGGGGCGGTTTGACCGTTGGGCCGTCCAGAAAAAAGTGAATAAATACGAAGTGTTGCGCATCTTATTGACCTGGCGCAGCGGCAGCGTACGTGTCCCTTGGTGGCAGTTCTGCTCCCGCCCGGCTGGGGTGGCCGCACCGGGCTTTACCAACTTGGCTCAGCGAAGGGCTTGGTTTGCAATGAGCGCTGTGGTTAGGATCCCCCCCATGCGAACGGCCATCCTCATTTCGACGTGTTTGCTCACTGCCTGTGGACCTTCCTACACCCAGACCGTCAAGGGTCCGGACGAAATGCTGGCGGACCAAGAGGCGCTTGCTGTCGAGCAGGAGAAGAAGTCCAAGGCGCAGGGTGAATACTCAGGCGCCGGGGCGAACGAAGCGAGCGACAGCGAGAAGGCCGAGAAGTTCGATGAGGTATACACCGAACGCGAGATCAGTCGTGCCGTTCGCTCTGCCGTCACTTGTCCGGGCGTCTCTGGAGAAGGTCCCTACGGCGAAGCTAAGGTTTCGATCACGTTCAACAACGAAGGACACGTGGTCGCGGACAAGACCACCATCAACGAGCCGTTTAGCGGAACGCCGAATGGTGATTGCGTGCTGCGCGCATTGAACGCCATCATCACCAAGAACTTCGTGGGTCAAACCGTCACGAAGGAGATTGCTGTGAAGCTTGAGCAGCAGAAGGCCGATAAGGCCGACGCCAAGAAGAAGAAGTAGGCGACTGCCACTGCGCTGGCTCGTACGGCTCAACGGTTGGGCGCGCGCACGCCAGAGGGCGTCTGGGCTACGGCATTCGGATCGAGGTCCGTCAATCGTGGTCGGCTGCGGGTTTTTGCGATTTCGGCAAAATCTCGGCCGATAATCACCCCATATTGGTCGACGACCTCGAGTCGAACCACCCAAGGTCCTCGGCCTTTCAATTTCGGCAGGTGTGCTTGCCAGAGGCTGCCTTGTTTGTCCCACTCGACTTCGATCGGCTCGACGCCGACGAGAACGCGCACGGATGACTCAATGTGGCTTGGCGTCGGCTTGCCACGGCTGTCGACGAAGCTAACCTGCAGTTGAACAGGATCTTCGGGCCAGGTAGCAAACTTTGGTCCAACCCATGTTGACACGACTGGTTCTCGGCGGACTAGCGTCAAGGTTGCCGTGTCGCCTCCGCCTGGTGGATGAATGAGTATGGCAGCGCGGTCCAGGCCTTCGAGACCGAAGGGCTCGGTTCCGGCAACCCCGCTTCTGTGATCCGCCGTCGTCAAAGTCAATCCCTCGGCGTGCGACAGTCGAACCTGTTGTTCGGGCGCAACTACGACCGTGTCCCTGGGAAGGGCCATGGCACCGCCCGGCAATTCGAGACCAACGACGGTGACCGGGAGCGTCGTGCGGTTGCCCGAGACGAAACCATCGCCATCGATTGCTGCTACGTCGACGTCGTACTTGCCTGGTCCGAGCGGTTGGGGAAAGCTCTCGACCACCGGTGAGTTCACTCGTATCTGAGCTAGCAGGCGCTGTGTGGCCTGTTCGCGCAGTGTGACGATGTACGCAGTTGCCCCCTGCACCGGGGCCCAGACATATCCCGAGACGGACACGGGCGCGTCCGTCGTGGCGATCCACACACGTCGACCGCCAACCCAGCGAGTTGCTTCGAGCAGGGAGTGATCCGTGAACGTACCCTGGCTGGGGTAGGTGCGCTTCACGGCGGTCGGGAGTTTGACGAGTTTTGGCCCTTGCGCTGCGGTAGTTAGGCCACAGTGGTTCACGGCAACGACGTTTCGTCCGTCGACTTTGATGCTGCTTCGACCCGTGAGTGTGACGAGGCGAACGTCTGAAGGCGTGCCAACGGTCACAGCGACGCGAGCAGGATTCTCATTGGGCAAGTCGATGTCGACCAGGCCACGCCGCAAGATGATGGTGTAGGTTGGGGTCTTCTTGCCCGGCAGCAGCATGAGGCCCTGTGGATCCGTCAACAAGCTCGCATCGGTGCCGCTGTATATGCTGATTCGACCACCACCCGGCAGCGATAGTTCGGCGGGGCGCGCCTTGGTCATCCATTGGCCGCGCAAGCGCGTGATCTCACCTGACACGACTTGAGGCAACGCAGCGTTTCCGCTGGCACTTGCCGAGCCCGGAACCCAACAGGCAAAGACCAATGCCGCTCGGTGGGCAAATCGGCTGGCTTGTCGGAGAGGGAGATTCATCGACGGGACCTACTGATCCTGAACGGCCGCGCCGGGGATCGAATGAAGGGGAAAGCCGCGCGCGGCAGTAGAAAAGCAAACAAAAAACCGCGGATTCGGTGTGTTCGTAGTGGCGTGGACGTTGCACATCGTCCGGCACGTGGCGCCGAGTGGCAACGGGCGTACGCCATGTGCGAATATCGCCCCGGAATTAGAGACAATGAGTTCTTGTCCAGCTTGCGGCCAAACGATCCCTGCCGATGCGCGGTTCTGCGGAGCCTGTGGGCACCATATGACCGAGGCATCGAGCCATGCTCCGCTGCTCGGCAAGACGATAGCCAATCGCTATCGCGTGCAACGGGTCGTCGCCGAAGGCGGTATGGGCATCGTCTACGAAGCCGAGCAATCGATGGGGGAGGGAGTAAGGAAGGTAGCGATCAAGACGCTACTCCCGGAGCTGTCGAGGGATCCCGTAGTCGTTTCTAGGTTCAACCGCGAGTGTTCGGTTGTTGCCAGTTTGGATCATCCGAACACGGTGCGGGTTTACGACTTTGGGACCACAGACGATGGCACGCTTTACATCGCCATGGAATTCGTGCGCGGGAGTCAGCTGGGCGACGTGATTGCCGAGGGGCCGATGCCGTTGTCGCGTTGTATGGGGATCATGGAGCAGATCACCTCGGCACTCGAGGAAGCGCACAACCTGGGGATTGTGCACCGCGATCTGAAGCCCGACAATCTCGTGCTATGCGACCGCGCCGGGCTACATGACTTCGTTAAGGTGTTGGACTTTGGGATTGCGAAGCGTTCAAGTGTTGGGGGCAGGCACGATACGAACCTGACGCAGCAGGGAATGGTGCTCGGAACACCGCCCTACATGAGTCCGGAACAATTCAGCGGCGAACCGCTTGACCGAACGAGTGACGTCTATTCGTTGGCCATCATCTTCTACGAAATGGTCAATTCGAGACTGCCGTTCGAAGGCGATACCCCATGGCAATGGGCGCACCAACACATGACGGTCGCGCCCGCCCCATTCACCGTTGCCGTGCCATCGGAAGTCGAGCGGGTGGTCATGGCGGCATTGTCCAAGTTGCGCGGCGGGCGACCAGGATCCGCTGCAGAATTCTACCGCCGTCTACTGCTGGCTTGCGGCCCTAGTCAAGGCACGCGCTCGCGCGTCTTTGAGCCCACGTCGGCTCTTCCCGTTCAGGCGGG
This sequence comes from uncultured Polyangiaceae bacterium, assembly GCA_964454965.1. Lineage (GTDB taxonomy): Bacteria > Myxococcota_A > Polyangia > Polyangiales > Polyangiaceae > FEN-1139. Next base: position 131,460 of record CAYVXY010000018.1, read on the forward strand.
ATTGAACCAAAAGGGATCCTTGGTGATGCCGGACGTCAGCCCGGCTGTCGCTTCGCCTGCGGTGCGCACAGAACCATCGATGCTTCTCGAGCCACCGAACACGCTAGACGATGGGGCGGATTCCGGCGCGGACGTGCGAAACACTGCGCCGGCGCGGATGGCTGCAGCGGCAGCAGCGCCTCTGCCGGGAACCGAACCTGGGGGCCCCAAGTTTGGGCTCTACGCCAATTCAACTACCGGTACTGAACCGGGTGCTCCCAAGTTGGTGGTGGTTTCGAGTTCGACTACCGGCACCGAACCCGGTGGTTCGGGCAAAGCTGGACTTGCTCTGCCCATGGCGTCGCCCAATCTGGCGCGGCCAGCGCCGGCATTTCGATCCGTTGCGCCAAGGCGGACTGGACGCCTCACCTTGCTCGTGGTGGCAATTGGAGCGACCGCCCTGGGCGCCACCGGCGCGGTGGTTTGGTGGGTACAACAGGCGCAGCGAGACCGTAACGACGCGCCCCCTCAACCATCCCTAATCGTCGACTCCTCGTCCCCGATCGAGATTGCCGCGGAATCGCCATTGTCGTCATTGTCGACCAGCTACCTGCCAAAACCGACGATTCCACCGGTCACCAACTATCCCGGCGCCTCGCAGCCCACCCCTCGGCCACCAGTCGTCGCGTCGACGACGCCAACGGCCCCCGCGCCGACACCGTTGCCTTCGACGCAACCCGCCGCAACGCCGACGGCACCCGCCGCAAACCCTCTGCCTTTCCCGTTCCCGATCGCGTTGCCCACGAACCTGACTCTGCCCGGGATCCCCCCTGCGTCGCCCGCGCCGCCCGCTACACCAACGCCCGCGCCGCCAACGCCCGCAGCTGCCGCCGCGGGTATGCAGAATTGCGCGAATGCATCCGCGTTGGCTGGTTCGGATCTGGATGGCGCGATCGGGCAATACCAACTCTGTGAATCGGCCGTTGGCAGTGCTGCGGCCAATCCAACCCGGGCTCAGCTCATTGCGATCGGAATCTCACGGGCGGGCGCGTTGGCAAAGCAAGGCCGATGCGACGAAGCCAATCGAGTCGCACAATCCTTGTCGCGACTCGGGGCAGATCGTCCGGCACGCAACGCGGTTGCTCGGGGCGGTTGCCGGTAGTATCTCTATTTCTGGTAGAATCGTCGTGCCATGACTGAATTGACGCTCATTCCCATCAACGCCAGCGTGCGACATGTTCACCTGTGTCGTGAGCATCTTGACGCTTTGTTTGGCACTGGGTACGAGCTGCGCGTCCGAGCTGCGCTCAGCCAACCCGGTCAATACGCGTGCGAGGAAACCGTCACGTTGGTCGGTCCCAAGAATTCCATCGCCAACGTGAGAATTCTGGGACCCGTGCGCGCTGAAACTCAGATTGAAGTATCGCGCACCGACGAGATTGCGTTGGGCATTGACGCACCGATCCGCGCCTCAGGCGACCTGCAAGATACGCCGGGCATCGAACTATTGGGCCCGAACGGTCGTGTGCAGCTCGCGCGCGGTGTGATCCAAGCCCAGCGCCACATTCACATGAGTCCCGAGGATGCCGTAAGCTTCGGGGTCAAGGATCGGGATTGGGTCATGGTGCGCGTCGGGGGCGAACGCGGCATCATTTACGATGACGTCTTGGTGCGTGTGCACCCTGACTACCGATTGGACATGCATCTCGACACTGACGAAGCCAACGCCGCCGATCTGCATGCCGGAGCCAAGGGCACCATCCTCAAAGGGCCGAGCGTGGTCAAGCCCGAGCCAGATGATTGAACGGAAACCAGTATTCGAGTGTCTTCTCTCAAGCGGGTTCCCGTTGAGCAGGGCTCCCAGGAGCCGATTTCAACCCCACCCCCCCCGTTGAGCAGGGCTCCCAGGAGCCGATTTCAACCCAGGCCCCCGTTGAGCAGGGCTCCCAGGAGCCCATTTCAACCCAGGCCCCCGTTGAGCAGGGCTCCCAGGAGCCCATTCCAACCCAGGCCCCCGTTGAGCAGGGCTCCCAGGAGCCCATTTCAACCCAGGCCCCCGTTGAGCAGGGCTCCCAGGAGCCCATT
>CAYVXY010000018.1:133623-242670 GCA_964454965.1 uncultured Polyangiaceae bacterium
ATTTCAACCCAGGCCCCCGTTGAGCAGGGCTCCCAGGAGCCCATTTCAACCCACCGTCGATCTTCGGGAGTGATTCGTCTCGAACCATTCGATTGAGAGGGATCGAATACTCGACGCCGCGATTGGTTTTTGGCATCACGGGCACCTACGATCTGCAGTCGGATTATAACGGAGGGTCGCGAGCCTTCGCACACTGATGCAGCAATTGGTTTGTTGCATCGCGGGCCACCGGTAGGGAGCGGTCCGAATCACGACGAACGATCTCGCGGGACTAAATATTCGATTCCGTGATTGATTTTGCCATCGCGGGCTACCGACAGGGAGCGGTCGGAGCGTACCGGAGGAAGCGACGGGTCGTGTGCGCGGCGTTGGCGAGATGGTCCGCACTTAGCCGGCGAGATTGGACCATTTGGAGTTGACCGCGTGAAGTAGTGGGCGCCTTCTGCGACGATACCTAACGCTTGAAAAGGCTGCGGGGGATCTTCGGCGACGATATCTGCCGTGCGAACATGTCGCGGGGAACAAGATCAAACGCTCCATCTCGCGCCCGTTGGCGGACGCTCCCCGTCTAGTGGTTAACGGAGAGTCCTATTCGGGCAGTCGGACCATTTGCGTTGACTAGGTAGTGTCGACGGCGGCGGCCGCCTTCGAAGGAGGTGCGCTGCTGTGCCGTTACCCGGTTGGCAATGCTCTGGGCGAAGCGACGAATGGGGCGTCGGGAATGTTGTGGACGGCGCGTCTGGCGCAGCTCCGGTCGCGCAGGGATGACACGCAGTTTCCTAAACCGAAGGTCACAGGTCCGATTCCTGTCAGGGGCGCCAACACGAAGCTCGCGGAAACCAAAGAAAAGCCAGCTGCTTCCCTGGGGCGAGTACGGACTGAATCAGGCCTTCAAGCGGGCCCAGAAGCGCGCCGGACGAGGTGGAGCAAGCTTCCACGACCTTCGGCACTTCTTCATCACGGAGCTGTTCAGGAAGGGCGTCTCGGTGCCAGTTGTGCAGCAATTGGCTGGTCATGCCGATCTAGCAACTACCCAGCGGTACGCCGATATGGTGGCAAGCGACCTGACAGCCGCAATTGCCGCCTTTTCGCTTCCTGGCCGGATCGGAGCGGAGGGTGTATGATTCCTCTCATGGCACCGCCATCAAGGTCGAGTTCAGCCGCCCCTGTTGTTCCCGAGCAGCTCCAGCCGCTCGTGAAGCAACTTGCCGAGCTAAACGACGGTGACCGTCAACTAGTGATTCGAGCGGCCAATTCACAAGCCCAGCCGCGCAAGCGTCGGACCATGTCTTGGGAGACGATAGAGCGTGCAACTGGAATTGTCTCTCTGGGTGGCAACGCAGACGACGACTGCAAGGCTCTCTACGATGGCTGACGTCGCGCTCGACGCCAATGTGGTGGTTGGCTTACTAGATAAGGAAGACGCCCTCAACGCTCGCGCGCGGGAGCTGGTCCACCGAATCCGCAGCTTGGGGGATGAACCGCAGACGCTCGATTTCGTCGCTGCAGAAGCAGGATCAGTGCTCTGCCGCCGCGCTACCGAACGCAAACGTAACATCCCAGATTTGGTGGGAATTCTGGCCGAAGTGCGTCGATGGTATGACGACGAGGAACTCGAGTTTGTTCAGCAAGAATTCGAGAGCCTCTACCCGAGTATTCTCGACGTCATCGAAGGATCCGGCGGCAAGCTGAACTTCAATGATGCCGCCTTGATTGTGTTGCAGCGAAAAGGCATCATCGACGAGGTTGCTACGTTCGACGCGGCGCTCGCGAGCCAACCTGGCTTTCGAACGTTTGGATGAGGTGGCAATGCAAATCCCGGAGCATCTATTGCCGCTGGTTCAGCAAATGTTGGCGCTCAGTGAAACCGATCGCAGACTGGTGATTGCGGCGATTGAAGCGGTGCGTGAGCTCCCATCATTGCCGTGGGAAGAGTTCGACAAGGTGAAGGGCATTGTCTCGCTCGGTGGCGATGCGGTCGAAGATTGCAAGGCCCTCTACGACGAGTGCTGAGCGTTGCCCCATCGCCACCCGGGGCAACAATCGGGCAACCGCCAAATCGAGAGCGACGCAGCGGCGCTCTTCGCCCGCAGAAACACCAGTAGTTCTGCTGTCCTACGACTTGCCCAGGCCCGTCGGATATCGTTCTTCCTAAACCGAAGGTCACAGATTCGATTCCTGTCGGGGGCGCCCATGAATTCTCCCGGGCTGCGCGATTCTGGGATTGGCGGCGTGGACCAAACGTGGACCGGCACCTGATGGGATGGTGACCGCTTTTGTCAGTTCGCCGAAGCCTACCTACGAGCGGTGGCCCTTGGCGCCCAAGCCAATGAGCTCGCTGAGATCCTTGCCAGTGCCGTGTTTGGTAGTGAACTCGTCACACCGGCACATGCGGTACTAGGCAACGACAAGTTTCGGTCCGCTCGTGCCACGGCATGGCCCAACGACGTCGAATCTCCTCCGACCATCCCAGTGGGGGGCAAACTCGTCGGTTGCGTTCCGCCCGGGTTGGCGGACGGCGTCGCTGGGAAATGCAGCAAAGTTGGAACAAGTTTTTCGGCCACTGAGCATGGCGATGGGATTTGAACAGCCACCTTCAACGCGGCAACGGAAGCACTACGTACGATTCAGCGAATGTGAGATTCGCTGAGATCTGAAAAGCTGTGCAACCCATCTACTGATGCTCGAGCCTTGCGTCTGGCCGTGGAACGTTGACATGGTAGAGCCCGAGGTTCCGTGAGCGGTGAAAGTCCATGTGTCGCTTTAGCTCGCTTTTGATTGGTTCCATCCTATTGTCGGAGGGCTGCGGAGGGCTCTCGGGTCTCGACGTGACGACCGGCAGCAGTTCGGGAACAAGAAGCAACCCATGCACGGGCGACACCTCGATGAACCGGCCTGTCGCGAGACCAATCACCGCCGGCGGCGTGCACACTTGCGCGCTTCAGAGCGACGGCACGATTCGTTGTTGGGGAGGCAACTACTACGGCCAGCTCGGCAACGGCACAACGACGAGCAATGCTGTGCCAGTCGCGGTTGCCGGAATCAGCGACGCAGTGACTGTTTCTGCAGGCGGCGTTCTTTCTTGCGCTGTGCTGAGCGACGCTACGATTCAATGCTGGGGAAACGATGGCGACGTCGAACGGATGAACGTCACAGTGACGAATCGTCTCGTCCCCGTTGTGATTTCGGGCATCAAAAATGCGATTTCTGTGGACGCCGGTGGTCTGCATGGCTGCGCGCTGCTGGGCGATGGCACTATTCAATGCTGGGGCGCTGACAACGCGGGCCAATTGGGCGATGGCAGCCCATTTCGGTACGGTTCCCACCCGCCTCTTGTGGTCTCGGGAATTGCCAATGCTGCTGCCGTTGCCGCGGGTGACTACAACACTTGTGCCGTTCTGAGTGGTGGCACGATTCAATGCTGGGGCATTGGCACCTATGGCGAGCTCGGCAACGGCTCAACGATGAGCGAAACGATGCCCGTAATGGTCTCGGGCATCACCAATGCCATTGCAGTGGCCGCAGGCGATGAGCAGGTCTGCGCGCTGCTGACCTGCGGTATCGTTCAGTGCTGGGGTAGAAACGCCCATGGACAGCTTGGCAATGACTCGACTACGAACAGTGCCATGCCCGTAACAGTTGTTGGCATCACCGACGCGGTAGCAGTTGGCACTGGCGGTGCCTACTCTTGTGCACTTCTGAATGGCGGAACGATTCAATGTTGGGGACTGAACTACTATGGCGCGCTGGGCAACGGCACCATGACCGACAGTACCGTGCCCGTTACGGTTTACGGCATCACCAATGCAGTAGCCCTTGCCGTCGGTGGCAGGCACAGTTGCGCGCTGCTGAGCGATGGCACAATTCAATGCTGGGGCTCAAATGAGTTCGGTCAGCTTGGCAACGGCAGCACGACGAACAGTCCCGTTCCCGTCAAAGCAAGTGTCTTCTAAGCGGCTAACACGAATTCACGTTGTTGCTTATTGGCAACTTCTGCGACTTTGTCGAATGCCGCGCCACACTTAGCGTTGAACGAAGGCGCCCGCCGGATCTTCCACAAATCCTACGCAAGGTGCGGGGATGGTTCGAGCAGGGATTGGCCGCGTGCAACTCGCCTGGGGCGCGAGCCAATTCTATCGGCTTATAGTGACCGACTATTTCTTCGCCTTTGGTAGCGGCGCCGCCAAAGGTGCCGGTTTGGCGGGCTCCGCTCTGGGCGTTGCAGGTGCGGCCGGCGCAGTCAAAGGTGCGGCCGGCTCCGTCGCAGGTGCAGCCGGCTCCGTCGCAGGTGCAGCCGGCTCCGTCGCAGGTGCTGGCTTTGGGGGCACCTTGGGCAGCCCCATCGCGTACTTCTTCAGGCGACGGCGCTCGCTTTCGAGTAGGTGCCATTTTTGCTCGCACACGTCGATCCAATGGTCCGGAGCAGCCGCGTCGCTCGCTGTCGGTGCGACCACGAGTCGGCGGATGACCTCGATGGGAACCAAGCCCTTTAGTACCGGATAGCGACGCGTTGCATTCGATGCCATCGCAGACTCCACGTCAATCACGATGTCTTCATGATTCGGCGCGTGAAAGGTAATTTGTGTGCATTTGCGTTGGCGAATGTCGTTGTCACCGTCGCGCAGACCGATGACAACGTCTGGATCTTCGCTCTTGGGTTTGCCAACGAGCGTTACCTTCCGTCCCTCGTCCAGATTCAACGTGATTCGATAGGACTTATCAGCTGGAACAGGGAGCGGCCTTGGCTCGCTGGGCGGTTCGGTGTCGGAGTTTTGCGCGGCAGGCGCGCGCGCCGCAGCGGGTTTGATCGGCGTTGGGCTGCCTCCCGTCCACAAGGTAAAGCCGATATTGAGCATGAACGTCACACCCGTAAGATCCACCTCAGCGTTGCCATCGAATTTGTACGTGCTGCTATTGCGCGCAAGCAAAATCATCGGATCGAGCGACATCACGTTGCCCGTGAAGCCACGCAGACCCATGAATGCGCCATATTCGGTGGAGGTCAGCGTTGCTTCCGTGGATGTCGATGCAGTACCTCCGGTCCCTGCTTGTTTCTCCTCCGTCGTGCCAGAACCGATCCCCCCGAAAATGCCCATGGTAAAGCGCAGCGAGTCCTCGCGGCTGCCCGCTAGGTACGCAATGTACGGCGATGCCGTAACCACGGAGGTCGTCCGCTCCGGTGTCGAAGCGCCGCTACCAACCTTGGTCGTGCTGCTCTGGTAGCCAAATCGCGCCCCCAGATCGACCGCGTCGTTGAACAGCGCTCCGAGCGTCAGCGTCGTGTTGCCCGGGAAGCCGACTTGAGAACTGTTGGCCACGGCCTTGGTCGAGGAGGCGGAGCTTCCACCGGTTCCTGAAACATTGGTGGTGCCATCGATCGAAGTATTGCTGTAGATGGACGTATCTAGTCCTAGGTGAACCCTGGTGTCGGGCTCTGCCGAACTCTGCTCAGTCCACACAAACACGCCCAACACGACTGCCCAAGCGCCCCAGGTGTCGAATCTGCACATTTTGCTGCAACATACTTAAATCACCAGCAAGTAGTCAAGCGCGCCGGTTCGAACGCGCGGCATTCCGGGAAAGATGACACTTTCTAGCGGTCGTCATGTGTGCATGGTCGCATCTGCTCACCATCATCCGTGTCGACCGCTCTGGCTTCGATCAACTCGGAGGTCCCAGGTATCGAGCGATCTAGCGCCTTGAGTAAACCCTCGCGCCTGCGCCGTGGATACTCGCCGTGCGACCAAGCTACGTGGTCACGATGAACCGACCAAGAGGCCCGGAGATTGCCCCGGAAGTCACTGCACGTCGCAGCTAACACCGAGCGATACTGAATGATCGCCACTGGGGCTTGACGAGCGCCTCCTGCACGGCAGACAATCGAAAATGATGACGGGCCCATCCTTGCAGTCGAAGTCTGAGCTGCTCGAGCAGACGGACGAGTACGTGGTGGCGGTATGGCGGCGGCTGATGCTGCTCGTGTGGCGCGATAAGGCGAACGCCAGCGGTGTTGAGCGCTCCCGGGCGCTCTTCGACCAATGGGCGGCGACCGAACCCCGCGGGGCGGGGTTTCTCGTTGTGATCCCCGGTCAGCGCACGCGACCGCCGGATGATGCTACTCGGGAGGCTATGCAGAGAGCGGCGCTATCTCCGTCAACGCGGTGTCAAGGCATGGCGACATTGCTCGAAGCGGAGGGGTTCGTCGCCGCCTCGGTGCGGGCTATCATGATGCGACTGCACGCGCGGAGCGAGCCTGTGGCACCGAACGTGTTTGGGGCAACGGCCGAGGCAGCGGACTGGGCGGCGATGCTGCTCAAAGATCCGGACATCACACCAGTTGGACTTGCTGCCGCGATCCGTGCGGCGCGCGAGGGCTGGTCCAAGGCTTCGTAGCTGCGTCGCAGCCCCGCGGGCCTACGACGAGTCCAAATGTTTCGCTATGTACCTTGCCATTCTGGGAGCGCGGATTGATATGGACTCTCAGACCCAGCAGGTAGAACACCGGGGTTTGGTCGATATAGGGACAAGACCCTGATTCATGGTTCAGGTGGCGTTTGAGGAATGACAATGCGAAAGAGGCCAGCTTGAATCAGTCGCTCCCAAACTAGTAGGTCTCATTCGCGGTCCATTGGGTGTACCGATGCCACAATCCGTCTCTGACGCACTCGTGTTCTTCGGGGCAACGGGAGATCTCGCTTTCAAGAAGATCTTTCCGGCATTGCAGACGTTGGTAAAAAACCAGGTGCTAAACGTACCGATAATCGGTGTCGCGCGCGAGGGCTGGAGCTTGGAGCGGCTTCAAGCGCGGGCTCGCGAAAGCGTCGAGCAATATGCCGGCGGTGTCGATCCGGAGGCATTTCCTCGGTTGATGCAGCTGATGCGCTACGTGGAGGGAGAATATACGACACCAGAGACGTTTCAAGCCCTACGCCGACAGCTCGGTGACGCGGCGCACCCGCTCCACTATATGGCAGTGCCGCCAAGCCTGTTCGAAGAAGTGGTGCAACAGCTGCACACGAGCGGTTGCGATAGCGGTGCCCGACTCGTCCTGGAGAAGCCGTTTGGTCGCGACCTTTCGTCGGCACTGCATCTCAACCAGGCAGTGCATCAGTACTTTGCTGAGTCCATGGTGTTTCGGATCGACCACTATCTCGGCAAGGACGCGGTGCAGAATCTGGTATTTTTCCGCTTCGCCAACGCCTTCCTCGAGCCCATCTGGAATCACCGTTACGTCGAAAACGTCCAAATTACCATGGCCGAGAAATTCGATGTTCACGGCCGTGGCGCCTTCTATGACAAGGTTGGGGCGGTTCGTGACGTGGTGCAGAACCATCTGATGCAGGTGCTCTCGAACGTTGCCATGGAGCCACCGCCAGCGAGCTATGACACCGAGACTTTGCGCGACGAGAAGGTGAAGGTGCTCAAAGCCATCATGCCGCTTTTGCCCGGGCAGCTGCTACGTGGCCAATACCGCGGCTATCGATCGGAACCCGGTGTGGCCAAGGACTCGAAGACCGAGACATTTGCGGCACTGCGTCTCTACATCGACTCTTGGCGCTGGCAAGGCGTACCGTTCTACATTCGCACCGGCAAGAATTTGCCGATCACTCGTACCGAGGTGATGGTGAAACTGAAACGGCCGCCGCCCGTTGCTCGCGGCCTCGAACTCAGTTCGAACTACGTGAGATTTCGTTTGGGTCCGGAAATCGCCATCGCGCTCGGTGCTAGCGTACGAGAACCGGCTAGCCCGAATCACGGCCACGAGCTCGAGCTTGTGGCTACGCATGATCACCAAGGGGCAGAAACCGATCCGTATGCAGAACTTCTGCGCGATGCCCTGCACGGCGAGACATTTCGCTTCGCACGGCAGGACTACGTTGTGGAAGCCTGGCGAATTGTCGCATCGATTCTCCAGATCGACGAGCCCCCACTCGAGTATGAGCCCGGCAGTTGGGGACCGGAGCCTGCGCAAAGCATCATTCCAGAGGGGTGGCTCAAGGCGCACGAGGCGTCGCCGTGATTGGGCAGAACCCAGACCCATCGCACCCCTGGTGGATTCACTTGGGTGCGGCGGTGAGAGGACAGCAGGATGAGCAAGGTCAAAGCAATCAAGCAATTCGGACAGTCAATTTGGCTCGACTACATCAAAAGCAGTCTCATGACGAGTGGCGAGCTCGCCACGCTGGTGCGAAATGACGGCATTGGTGGTCTTACCTCGAATCCCAGTATCTTCGAGAAGGCAATCGTGGAGAGCAGCGACTATCACGCCACGATCACTAGCCTGGGAGCAAGCCGAGCGGACGCGAAGACCATCTACGAGCAGCTCGCCATCACGGACATTCAGAGCGCTGCTGACGTGTTACTTGCGGTGCATGAAGAGACCCAAGGCCGTGATGGTTTCGTGAGCCTTGAGGTATCCCCCGAGCTCGCTCGCGACGGTCAGGGCACGATCGATGAAGCTCGTCGCCTATGGAAGGCCGTGGGACGTGCGAATCTCATGATCAAGGTTCCCGGAACGACCGACGGACTCGTGGCGATCGAGACGCTCATCAGCGAGGGAATCAACGTCAATGTGACGCTGCTCTTCGACGTTGCCCGGTACGACGAAGTCTGTGCCGCCTACAGCTGCGGACTTCGCAAGCGCGTAGCACTCGGCGGCAAGATAGACCGCGTGGCATCGGTCGCCAGCTTCTTCGTGAGCCGCGTCGATACCGCAGTTGACGCCCTGCTGAACGCGCGCAGCGAAGGTGCTTCGGCATCCCAACAGGTCGCATTGAAGGAGTTGCTCGGTCGAGCTGCGATTGCCAATGCCAAGATCGCCTATGCGCACTATCGGTCGAACCTTGCCTCACCAAGCTGGAAAGCACTGGCCGCCAATGGCGCTCGACCGCAACGGCTCCTTTGGGCGAGTACCGGGACCAAGAACCCCAACTATCGTGATGTAGTCTACGTCGAGGAGTTGATTGGGGAGGATACCGTGAACACCGTTCCCCCAGCGACTCTCGACGCGTTTCGCGATCATGGCCAGCCGAGAAACAGTCTGGCGGAGGGGTTAGCGGAAGCCCAATCCACGCTCGAAGCCTTGGCGAAGGTTGGCGTATCGATGCCCAGCATCACCCAGCAGTTACTCGATGACGGCCAGCGCCAGTTCGTCGAGGCCTTTAGGAAGGTGCTCGCGGCCGTCGAGCGCGCGCACGCCTCGAGCTGCTAGAACGCCTTGGCAATAAATGTAATCGGGATTCGAATCTTTCCGACCAGGGCAAAGCCATATTCACCCGGATCGAACTTCCGGAGTTGTACCTCGGCGCCAACGATGCTCCACCCCACCGCCGCTGTGGCTCCGGGATGGGCGTGTGAGTCAATGACAGCGCCCAGCTGCAGCCAGACTCCGGCTTCGATTTGCATTGCTTCGGCCTGAACGCCAAAGGTGGCAACATCAAGATTGGACCAATCATAAGTGAGGCCCAATGCGTAATAGATAGGGTCGACCGAGTACAAAAGGCCTCCACGAAACCGCGCGAAGCCAAACCTTTCGTGTTCCGGAAAGTAGCGGCCGTAGGCGCCCTCCAGATTGACGTCCCAGCCCAGTTTTGGGGGACGAAAACGCGTCGGTACCGGTGGAGGCAACCCAGCGGTGACTGGCGTGGCAGGCGTGGTCGCAGCAGGCGTGGTCGCAGCAGGCGTGGTCGCAGCAGGCGTGGTCGCAGCAGGGCCGGGAGTTGGCGCCGCTGGGCCCGGCGTTGGGGTGGGAGCCGGTGAATTCTGAGGTGTCGTCGAACTGTTTAAGCTAGTAAGTGCTGGAGTGCCACTATCGTGCGGGGACGCTGGTTGCGTGGCTTCAGGTGCTGTCGGGGCCGAGTCTGCCGCATCATTCTTGGCTTGAGCGACTGCATTCGAACTGGTGACGACGAGCGCCAGGATCAAACGGCGCGAGCTGCTAATTTGGTATTTCATCGACTATCCTGCCAACGGACGAACCTGCAGGAGGAACTTGACTTCGAGCTCATTTGCTGGACTCGTCATCGCGTTTTGCAGTTCTTTGCGCAAGCACGATAGCTCTTGTTCATCGAAGCCTTCAGCCTGCACCATATCCGGAACTAGTAAGCGTTGCTTGGTCTGGAACGTCATGGTTACACCGCCCTGCCGGGCCATCGCGTCGGCGAAGGCGGAACAGTTCGAGCTCATGCTCGTTACAGCCTGAATTGCCTGCGAAAGGCTGTTATCCGGTGCAGCGCCCTTGGTTGCCAAGGCAACCTCGAAGGAAGGGACTTTCCCATTGCCCGTGACTCTGGCGCCAATGGGTTGCCCGTATTCGGTGGGCTGCTCCTTGGGTGCCTTTTCGTCCCGCGATTTGCAGCCAGAGGCGACAACGCAAATCGACAGCATCAAACCAATAAGCATTGAATACGACATGGCGACACCAAGACAAACGAACGGCTGAGAGGGCAGAGACTCCCACTCAGCCGTTCTGAGTCCAAAATCAGGGTGATTCGGAATCTTGGCACGCCGTTACGCCTGCATCGGAGATCTTGCAGACATAGACCTTGCGGAGGATACCGAATAGGAAGCCGTCGTTACGAGCGATGACAGCCTTGTCGCCACTCGCAGCGACGCCACCATAGGCGCAACCGCCAAAGGTAGTTGCCGCAATTCCCGCCAATAGCACCAATCCGAGGATCTTTTTCATATTCACATTACCTACTCTGCGTGGACTCAGAGGACCCCCAGTCGAACTTGGAAAACTCTCCCTGACCGGTCGCCCCAAGAGTGGACCATCCACAACCTATTACTAGGGGTCAACGTCGTCTGTCAACAATCGTAGTCACTTGAGCGGTCGCTGCGGATCGGGAGGGCAAATTTCCCGACATTGCTGCGGGCAATTCCAATTTGAATCAAATCGAGCGGTGCGTCGTCTAAGCAGGATTTGTGGCTGGCCTGGACCTGTCTGGTCCGGTGATACGCAAGAAATGTCCTGATTACGGACATTTGCCATCAGCAAGAACAAGCCCGAGGCATGAACTCGTGGTCGCGAAGCGCGAAGCGCGATGTCAGCACTGCTGAAATGCAGCCCGGCAAACCCCGATGCTTCCACGATCCCCGTCTTATTGCCCTCGCGACGACGCTGGACGATCTGCTGATACACACATCGGAGCACAGAACTTCAGTGGCTCGCCAATTTGAGAGCAACCCAGGCTGATGACCGTCTCAGTGCGGCAGGACGCCTTCTGTTCCTTTCGAGCAACGCAACTTCCGCATCTCATCGCTCAGTCTTGCGACCTCGCGAACGATATCAGGATCACACTCAGAGGTGGCGCCCGGTTGCTGCAGTGTCGGCTAGGGGCAGTGCCGTTTGCACGCCGACCCGACCCAACACAACACAACTCAAAACGCCGTCAGTTCCATCCTGGCGGCGAGCGCTCCATCGTTGTTGACGCCTAGAGGAACCAGACGCCCAAGACGACGAGTACCGATGCCATGGCAACGGAGGTCATCGCGGCGACTTCCCATGGTCCAGTTCGAGGGTCGGTGAACCGGAGCTCGATGGAGGCGAATCGACTGGCTTCTCGTTGGCTTCGCCCCGATAGCGCACAATTGGCTGCTCGGAGTCCGGGATCGAGTGTTTCGACATCCATTGGTGACTTTTATGCAACGCGTCGTAATGCGGCGTCGAGGGTAAAATGAAGGCCGGATGACCGTTTGCACTTCGAAGAGCACGCGGCAGCTATCTCACGAGGGGCGTTCCGCGCGGGGATTCGCCCTCGGATATCGGTGACTCGAGTCGCCCCAGGGTGCTGCGCAAAAGCTGTCGAATTGAATGAAACGAACCGTCGGCCACGACCGAGTACTGATGGAAGGCCGCCGCGTCCATTGTGGTAGGCGGTGTGCCGCAGGCCCAAGGATGTCAGTCGACCTAGGAGCGCGCGGGCCGTCCCGATGTCGAGCGGTCACCCGTCGCCCACCACTCGCGGTACTTCTTCTGGACTTTGGCTCTGGCGTCGAGGGAATCATCGTCGACGTTGCCTACGTACAGGCGCGAGATAAGGCGCAGTTCTTCCGAGGCTGCCTGACGAACGGCGGGCGACCTGTGGTCCAGTGCATCGATGACCCATTCGATGCGATCACGACTGGCATTGTTGTTCCACCACGTCATCCAGGTCTTTGCGTCGTAGCCGAAGTCCTGCCGCGCGAGTACCGTTAGCGACTGTTGTGCTGCAGCTGCCGTCCCCGGGTTTGGATCTGCCAAGAGCTCGATCAAGTACGGAATTGCGGGCGCATCCCGTAAATCGGCGATGGCGTCGATCGCAGCAAGGCGTTGGGTAATCACAGCCTGGCGATCACCCGCAGTCGAGAGCAGGGCTTGCCGCAGTGCCAGCGCCGAGTCTGGTTCGCGAAGGAGTTGGTGGCTGGCCAGGTAGGCGGCACGGCGTACTTCGGCATCACGATCCATCACGATCCGCTGCGCTACGGCGATCGCCGCTTGGCGACCAGTCAGCTCTCCGAGCAATCGAGTCGACCAGACGCGCACCTTGGGATCGCTGTCCGAGGTTCTAGCTATGACGTAGGGGCGTGCGACCGGTCCGAACGCAACGAGTGCCTTGAGCAAGGGGCTAAAGTCAGAGGCCTTGGTTGACTGTTCCATGCGAGGCACACGCGAAGGTGTGCTGATCGGACCCGGCAACTCGCCGACGAGTACACCCACTGCGGCGTCTCCCATCTCGATGAGCTGGTCGAGTGCTGTCTCATCGCCCTGCTTGAAGCGCTCCAGTAGGTCGAGACAGTCCTTCTGGCAGTCGACGACAACTGTCGGGAGCGTCATCTCTCCAGAGACGGAGCCCCGCACCGCTTCACGTGGTGGGTGAGCTTCCGCGCGCGCGAAGGGCAGCATCGGTGTATTGCCCTCAGGTCTTTGCGGGGACGACCCTTCGTTGTTTTCGGAGTCCGGGACCAGTTCAAGCTTTGGTGAGAGACTGGGACGGCTGGATGAACCGGGCCAGACGGAGCCAGGTGGCGACGAGTCGCGTGCCTGCGCGGAAGGATTGTTCGTCGCGGTTCGTGTTAGTCGAGCCGATTCGCCATCGCCCACGGAGAGTACGGGTTGGATGATGTCCCAACTCTCGTCGATATCTCCAGTATCGATGTTGGTCATTGCACCCGGTGTGTCAAGGGCTGTCCTTGCATCCGCACCGATATCGAATGGCGTCGCTGGCGCTGGCACCGTGCGACCCTCATGGGGATCGGTAAGTGGCTCGTTGCTGGGTCGTGAAGCGACAGGCGCGTAGGGCGCTTCGGATGAAGCAGTGGCCGGTTGCGCAGCTGCCGCGGTCGGCGCTTCTGTCAACGCGTTGGTGCGGTCATGCGCTTTGGGAAGGGAAGGGGCCTTGGGCTCGTGCGCTGGTGCATTCCCTGTAGCTGTTGGCTGAAGGGACTTGCCGCCGCGCTTGCGCTCGACCAGCATGCGTTCCAGGTGGCGTTCTACGAGAGGCTGCAGCGCAAGTACATCTCCGACCCGTTCGAGCAGAACGTTGTCTTGCCCGTGATCGCCATAGGTGAGAAGGACGACGCGCTGCTTGATACTGATCGGCAGCATCAGCACCTGTCGTCCAGCGTTGCGTCCCAAATCGCGAGCCAAACTGCGGTCGAGTCCGCGTGGCTCGAGTGCTGTCAGTAGCCAGCTTCCCGCCGAGCGTGCACGCTGCAACGCACTAGGCAAATCCAGCGGAACTCCAATGCGGGCAAACGCTTCGCCAACGGTGCCATTGCCGCGGGCAGACTTGCCTGCGGCCAGATCCCCCTGGACCGCGAAAATTGCGGTGTAGTCGAAGTACTGTGCTGCAAAATCCAGCCAAATAGCGATGACATCGCCAGGCGACTGCGCCGAAGTCAGTTCGATCTCAGCCATGGATGCCGTGAACGGCCCCAATCGTCGCGGCTGCCCGTGGGGTTTCGAGGCGCTACGTCTTGGCAGAAGGCTACGCATGGCGGCTGCCGGCAGGCTGACCCGCGGAGTCGGAACACCTGAACTAGGGGGTGGCGTGTCCACTGCTTGTTGTTGAGAGGCGGGGGCAGGCATGCCATCGAGCCGTGCCAGCAATTTTACGGTCCTGTCGTCCAAGGTCTGGCCAAGTTCGGCGGCGATCGCTTGCCGAATCCTGACTTCGAGCGCGGCAAGCAGCACGACGGGCTTGTCGAACCGCACCCCAATTTCCTCGAGAAGGGCTGTTGGAAGGGGGGCAGCCGCGACCACGACCACTTCGGCATCCGCATTCGAAAATGGCAAGAATGGATGCTCGAGCAATTGAGCTGCTGGAAACAGGCCGATCAGATCTGGTGCATGGACTGTAATGCGGCCGCTCGGAAGCGCTTTTACCTCAAGCGCAGTTGCCGTGGCATTCAGCAACGCTTGTTCGTCGAGGCTGCCAAGTTCAAGCAGGTTGGTAGTCAGATCCCCACCGAACAACGACTGCCGCAGCATGGCCTGCTCGACGGTTTCGAGGGGTAGAGCACGTTGTCGAACGAGGACGGCGGCCAGCGTGGTCATGTAAAATGCAGTGTAGGCTGCCCGGAATTGTCCCGGGGTGCCGTTGGAAGTCAACAGGTTCCTCGTGTCGATTGGCCAGTTGACCCGCAATACTGCAATCCATGACGGTTTCCTCGCGAGTTAGTTAAGGAAATGCCCTCGCGACGCACTGCGGAGGGGCGCAATCTTCTTCCCCAGAAATCTTTTGGGCTTTTTGGCCGGTACGGCGTGGCTACGTCGAGTGAGCAGCACGGCGGAAGTCCTCGGGCAAGCAAGAGTGCCTACAAGAGGGGGCCGTGTTGTCGCCATGACCTGAGGCGGCAGGCGCGCTTCGGGTGCGACAGAACGCCTGAAATCGGACTCTCGCAGCCGAAAGGCAGGACGGTTGGCTGCTATCGCGAGTCTTCGATGACTGATTCTCGTTGACCAAGGGAACTACTTCTTTGAAACGGTTAGACCGAGAAAGCAGGAATTCGCGAATTGAATCGCAAGAAGTGCTATCGGCAGCGATAGCTGCGACGCGGTCTGTCCGAAGACCCCATCAACGATGGCATCGAGGCACTGAGAACTCCGCAGCACAACAACATGAGGCTCGCCGACCGCGATGAGTCTTGGCGAACGCTATCTCATTTGTCTGACATGTGGGGAATTGAGACCAGCGAAGGCGCAATGATATGCTGCCGTACTCGCTCATCGTGTAGGCGCCACAAGCTTGCCTGGGAACTACTGTTCAAAACTACTTGCAATGAGCGGCCGATTGTTGCCGGACTTAAACCCATTGACGCGCCTCAACATACCTGAGAAAGGTTGAACTCTGTGATGAATTCACGCATCGAGTTCTGGGCGCGAATGCCCTGGTTCGTGGTCGTTGGGGGAACGTGTCTCATGACCTCGCAATGCACGTTGATGGTCGACGCGCAGAGGGAACAATGCGCGTCGACCGCTGACTGTCGCCAGCGAGGGGGGGATTTCTCTGGAAGCGTCTGTCAAAACTCAGCGTGTGTTCCCGATCCTGCCTGGTCATGTCGGGAGCTGGCGGCATCGTCCACGGTCACGAGCGGCGCAACTTTCGTCGTTCGGGTCCCGGTTGTCAGTGTGATAACGAAGGCCGGCATGGCTGGCATTTCTGCCCGGCTGTACCCAAAAATCGATGTGGATCTTGCCCAACCCATCGGTGATGCGGTTGTCAGCGACGCCAATGGCATTCTCGAATTTCATGTTGCTTCTGGATTCGACGGTTTCATGACCCTCGAACATAGCGCCATTGGTCCTTCGCTCTATTTCTTCAATCCTCCAGTCGAACGCGATCTGACCGTGGCCGCCGTGCGGCTCGCATCTGTCGAGATGGTGGGCGCCCTCCTCAAGCAAGTCGGAAGAAGCTTCGACCCTACCCGAGGCGTCGTCGTTCTTACCGCAGAGGATTGCAATGCTCAGCCGGCGGAAGGGATCAGTTACTCCTCCTCCGCTGCTGACAGCGCCACTCAAGCCTTCTACTCTGTCGAAGGACTGCCAACGACAACCACCGCCGCCACTGACTCTAGTGGCTATGGCGGGCTGATTGGCATGCTGCCTGGAACAACAGCCATATCGGGCAGCCACGCCCTGCAGGGGAGCATCGGGAGAATCAGCCTGATCGTCAAGGCCGGAACCGTTACCTATTCGCGGATGGTCCCCAGTGCAGAATAGCGAGACTAGCGCATCCAATTCGGACCGAACGCCGATGAAAATCGGTCGCTACGAGGTTGTGTGCAAGTTGGGCGTTGGCGGCATGGCAGATGTCTACCTGGCTCATCAACCTGGACCGTTCTCCGCAGACAAACTCGTCGTCATCAAGCAACTGCGGCCCGGTGTCATAGCAGACGATCAGTTCGTCCAGATGTTTGCCGACGAGTCACGCATTGCCGTGCGGCTCAATCATCCGAACGTCGTTCATACCTACGAGGTGGCTGCCGAGCATGACGAATACTACCTTACCCTTGAGTTTATCGACGGCAAGTCATTGCACCAGGTGCTGCAGCATGTGACGCGGGAGGAGATGCCGCTGCCGCTGCATATCTGGGTGATAACGCAGGTTTTGACCGGTCTACACTACGCGCATGAGCTCAAGGATTTCGACGGAACGCCGATGGGGATCGTTCACCGTGACGTGAGCCCATCGAATGTGATCTTGACCTACGCTGGCG
Organism: uncultured Polyangiaceae bacterium; assembly: GCA_964454965.1. GTDB lineage: Bacteria > Myxococcota_A > Polyangia > Polyangiales > Polyangiaceae > FEN-1139. The sequence goes on from CAYVXY010000018.1 coordinate 150,325, forward strand.
AGGTCAAGCTCGTCGACTTCGGCATCGCCAAGGCCGTGGGTGCAATTGCGGCCACCCGCGAGGGGATCATCAAAGGTAAACTCGGGTATGCGGCTCCGGAACAATGCCTGTGCAAGCCAACGGATGCGCGTACGGACGTATTTGCTGTTGGAGTTATGCTGTGGGAGGCGATTGCCGGACGTAAACGCTGTCTAGGAGAGACGGAAGCGAGCACCTACCAGGCCCGTATCCACGGGACGGAGTTGAGTATCGAGCAGGCCTGTCCCGTGGCCCCACGTGAACTAATCAGCATCTGCAACCGAGCGCTTGCGCGACAGCCCGCGGAGCGTTTTCCATCAGCGCTGGCCTTTCGCCAGGCGCTCGATAAGTACCTACGGACCATTGGCTGGGACGCGGGAACCGAACGGTTGGGCGAGTTCATGCGCGGGCATTTCCATGAAGAAATCGTCGAGATGCGGAAACGCATTGATGAACACTTGGGCAATTCCCGTGCGTTGGTTGCTCGCAACAGTGGTCGGTTGCCGTCAACGCGGGGAGCCAATTTACAACGTTCACGCGAGAGCGCCAACGTGATGAAAGCGGAGTCCCTCACCGATATTTCCTTGACACCTCCGGCATGGTTCAAGCGGCCTCTGGTGTTGATAGCCGCCGCTGTTGGCGCACTCTGTCTCTTCGGGCTAGTCCTGCGTTTTGCTACCGAGACCACGGTAGAGCTTGAGGCGCCGGTCGCGAGTTCCCGACCCAGTTCCAGCACCAGCGCCGAATCAGCACCTATCGATTCGCGTCCGACGCAGCCGGCAGGACAGATCTCGGTGGCGCTGGTGGCAACGCCTAGCGCTGCGATTATGCGTTTGGATGGGCGGAGGATCTCCAATCCGTATCGTGCGGCTCACGGTCTCGATGCCGCACCTCATCACCTTACTGCGACACTTGCGGGCTATCAGACCGTCGAACAAGACATCCTATTCGAGCGGGACGTAGACATTGCGCTCGCGCTCACCGCGTCGGTTCTGCACCGAACCCCGACGCGCGACCGCGTGCCGACTCGGGCGCCGTCGTCGGTGCCGTCTCCAGTTTCCAATACCCCAGCACCCAAAGTCGCTACTACCGCGCAGCCTTTGACCCCGCTACCGGGTGAAGATCTGCGTGCCAACACGTCCCGTGCCAAGGCTCGGGACATTGACGAAACGGATCCCTACAAGCGATGAGACCTTCGACTTTAGCTCTCGTGTTGATTGTGGGAGTCGGTGCAACCTCCAGGCTCGCAGTGGCCAAACAACCCGCTGCTAGTGCTGCTCAGCCGGCGGGTTCAAGCGCGGCCGCAGAGGAGGCGAGTCAGCGTTTTCAGCGGGCGGTGAAGCTGTATCGGGAGAGGAGCTTCGATGCTGCGCTGGCAGAGTTCAATCGGGCCTATGAGCTAGCACCTGACTATCGGGTCCTCTACAACATGGGACAAGTTCAGGCCGAGCGAGCTGACTACGTTGCAGCGGTCAAGTTTTTTCGGCAGTATCTCAAAGACGGAGCTGACGCCATTGGCGATGCCCGTCTCACGGAAGTTCAAGGGGAAATCGCACGCCTCGAAGGACGCATCGCCAAGCTGAACGTGGTCGCCAACGTCGATGACGCCGAGCTCGTCATTGATGGTGATCCGGTCGGAACCCTACCCTTAACGACTGTACCAGTCAATGCCGGGGTGCGTCGCGTTGTTGTACGAAAGAAGGGTTACGAATCCAGTGAGCAGCGGCTAACGTTGACTGGCGGCGAGGAAAAGACCCTCAATGTGAAGCTCCAGAGTGATGGCAACGCTCCACTTGTCTCCAAGGCACCCGCGAAGAGTGGGGAGCACGCAGCCGCACGCGAGGCGCAGCCGCAAGGCGTCTCACCAGTCAACACGTGGTTCTGGATCTCACTAGCTGCGACTGGCGTCGCAGCCGGGACGACCGCCACTTTCGCCTTGCTTGCGCAACAGGCGGAGAGCAAATTCAGCGACGAACTGGGGCGCTTCCCTGGATCCGCGTCGCGCATTGATGACGCGCGAACGGACATGAAGCGTCTCGCCTTCATCGCCGACGCCTGTGGTGCACTGACGGTGCTTGGGATTGGCGCGACCGTGTACTTCGCCGTGAAAGGCGCTCCCCGAACTGAGCAAAAGGATGGGGCCCGAGCCGTGGGAAATGGCAAGCCGGGTCCGGCGACTTGGCAGACGGGGCCGCTTGGCATGAGCCAGCCGGGTGTAGGGTGGCAAGTCAGCGGACGATTCTAGGGAGAGGTCCTGTGCCCTCTGGTCACAACCGGAGCCTCGAGTTTACGCATCGTTGACCTTCGAGCGTGAGGCCCATGGTGGCCCCGACGGGAACAATCGGCATTCGAGCCCGACGTTGAATGTTGTGAGCGCGCGCTGGCCCAAGCCTTGCACAGCGCATCGACATGAAGGCATTGGGAGCATTGGCAATTCTCTTGGGATTGTTTTCGTCGGGTTGCATGGTCAAAACGACGCAGACACGCCTTGTTTCCGACAGTCAGCGCGAAGTCATGGTCGAGCCGAAGTCCGACCAATCGAGTGTCACGGCGCGTCTCGTCCACGAAAGCGGCGTCGTTCGCGGCAAGTTACTCTGGACGAACAGTTGTCGCACGGGTACCGAAGAACACTCGCATCTGGACGTGATCGAGTCGAAGAAGCCCAACTATGGCCTCGCCGTAGCTGGCCTGGTCGCGGGCGCGTTGGTCGCTGGGGTATCGACGGCCATATTGTCGAATAGTGAGAATCTGTCTGATGTCGAGACCTGCGACTATGACATCAACGACAACTACCGCTGCTCAAGTCCCAGGCAAGATGCGACATTATTCGGTGTTGCGGGGATGGTGACTGCTTTTGGCATGGCGGTCGGTGGCGTAGGCACGTTGGCCGCTCGCTCGACGAGCAACAAGGTCGAAGAGATCCCGGAACCCCCGCGATTGTTGCGCGTCTCCGAACGGTCCATTCCCTGTGGCAATGGCCCCGTAGTTGGCGTGGGGGTGGCGCTCTATCAAGCCTTTGGCCGACTAGCGGCGAGTACGACCAATACTGATGGCGACTTTGCCCTCGTCGTACCGGCAAGAACGACTGGACGAATGGCTGTTCGCATTGAATCCGCCCCTGCGGGATTCGAGATGATTCGCCTCGACGTGACAGTAGGTACGATTGAAATCCCGGCAGTTGCCGAGGCCGGTCCAGACGCGGCGGCTAGTTTAGCGCCCGAGCCGCCCAGTGCCTCTTAGCGCGGGTTATTGGGGGGCGATTTTCCGAGGACTTCAATTCAGGGGCTCGACAGTACTAGCTTGCAGTCCGCCGCGCAGACTGCGCCGCCGTCGCATTCTTCGCCGAAGGCGCCATCAATGATGCGGTCGCCGCAGTAATGGACCTTCTCGCAGCCGTTCGTGCAACCAGCTGCAGTGCCGTATGGAGCACCGTTCCGGACGCCGTTGTCACACGCTTCCGCTCCGGTGACCTCTCCGTCGCCGCAATAGGGACCAAGCTTGCATGTCGTCGTGCAGGCGCCGTACGCGTCGGATGCTGGCTTGTTGTTGGCACCGTCGTCACAGTCTTCACCGCTCGTAACTACGCCATCGCCACAGTTTGGGGCACAAGTGCTGCGTGTCTTGGTGTTGCCAGGTACCGTTAGCTCGTAGTTGGATTCACGCGGTTGGCGGTCGGCGTGGAATACGGCAATCTCGTAGATCTTGCCCAATTCGAGCGCATACTGGGCAGCGTCGACGGCAACCGAACCCTGGAGCCGTTCATGGGGGGCGCCAAGGTCCAGAGCCAATTTGCCATTGATGAAGATCCAGACGTCATCGTCACCGTAGAAGGCAAGCGAGCTGCTGATGCCAGAATACCGGAAGAGGTAGCGCACCTCCGAGGTGAAGTAGAAGTTGCGCCTCACGCCGGTGACAGGCGCGATGGGACCACCAGTTCCAGCAATACCAGCAGTGAAGGAACCCAAGGGATCCCACTGCGAGACTACGGGGTTGCCGGCATTTGCCACGCAGTTCGTCGCGAGGCCTGACAACCAATAGGGCCAGAGGTTGCAGACCTTCGTCCTCGACTGGTCCTCGAGCGGGAAGAAACCGCTGGACAGCGACGAGACGACACCGGTCGCCATGAAGATATCATGAACATCGTCAGCGGTCGTACGGCCGTTGCTGCTCCTGAATTGATACTGGTTGTCGCCAAGCGCGGCCAACTCGAGCGTGCCCTTGACGGTTGTCGAGCTACTCGAGTCCGAGTACCATTGCTTGAAGCTTTCGGCGCTTTGGATGACAGTGACCGTTGAGTCGACCCGAAGCCGGTGACTGCCCTCACCGCTCACCCAGCAGTCCTGAACACCAGAGATCCCCTTGCTTGGAGTGCAACTTGCAGTCCCCGACGCGGGGCAGGTACCAAGCAGGCCCGTCTTGTCCCAATCCGTGAACATGCAGGGGCAGGTCCCCTTGGCGTACACTGGCTTGCCGTCGGAGCCGAGTCTGTCAGAAACCAGCCCCAGGCAAGGGCCAGCCGCGTCACTATTCGGACAAATGCCATTAGCAGGCGCGGCGACCTTGGTTCCACTCGCGTTCGGTATGCAGGTCGTCGCCGTGGCGCCAGAGACTACGCCCGTCGTGCGTCCACCGCTTGCTGACGCGCCATAGTAGAAGAAATCTGGATGGCCGCCAGCGACCTGCTGCCCTTCGAAGTCACGGTAGGTGACGGGCAGAATCAAGCAATTGCCGGTCCCGTCGGCACAGTTGGTCGCAACTGACACCTCGGCATCGGTGCAGTTGAAGCCGGACTCTTTCTTGCAGTTGTCAGCGCAGCCGTCACCAGCAGCGGCATTACCATCGTCGCATTCTTCGCCGAGATCGACATTGCCGTCGCCGCAAACGGTCGAGCAGGCCTGCGTGACCCCACCCGGGCGGCAGTTGGGTTCTTGCGTGCAGGTCTTCGAGCAGCCCTGACCGTCAGCATAGAACAAGCCGTTTGCAACCCCTTTGTCGCAGCCTTCGCCCGGCTCCTTCACACCGTTGCCGCAAATGCTTAGGTTGCAGGAGCTTGGAGAATCGCTGCAACTAAAGCCCGGTTCTGTCAAGCAGGTGCTCGAACAGCCATCGCCGCTGTCCGTGTTGCCGTCGTCGCATTTCTCCAAGCCCGTGAGCTTGCTGTCGCCGCAAATCGGGACGCAGCGCTTGCCCGGGGTGCGACATTGATAGCCATCGGCGACCGCCTTGCAGTCCGAAGAACAGCCGTCATCGTCGTTCGTATTGCCATCGTCGCAGCTCTCGACACTCGCGAGCTTACCGTCGCCGCAAACGACAGTTGGAACGCAGAGCCGACCTGCCCCAGAGCAGACCCAGTCGAGTTCAACCTGGCAGAGCCGCGTGCAACCGTCACCGTTCTGGATATTGCCGTCGTCACATTGCTCGTTGGTATCCAGGCTCGAGTTGCCACAGCTACGAAATAGCGCCGCAAGTGCATCGCCACCGACCGTGGCAGAAGTTCCGCCCGATGCTGCGCCCCCCGGCGTTGCGCCTCCTTTGGCTGCGCCTCCCGAAGCTGTGCCTCCTGACGCGGTCGCGCCAGCGTTCGCACTCCCACCCGCGGTCGTGGTCGATGTAGTTCCTCCACTCGTCGAGATGACGCCAACTACGACGCATAGTCCCGACGCGCAGGTCAGACCCGCATTGCAGGTGCCGTTGCCGTAACAGTCACAACGCTCGGTTCCGTTCACACAAGCCGTTGTTGAGGTGCTGGCGGTCGCGCCCCCGCCGCTTGCAGTCGCGCTCCCACCGTTTGCGCCAGCGCCGCCCTCGGAGGTGGCTACGCTGGTATCGCCCGCTCGGGACGTTCCTGCTCCACTGCCACCTCCGGAACTACCGGCAACTGACGCCGTGTCGGAATTCTTGGCTGCTTCGTTGCCACCGCAACCAAACGTTGCTGCGCCGCAACAAACCCAAAAAGCCCAATTGAGACTGCGCATAATGGCGATGACTCCTTGCCTGTCGCACTGTGTTCCAACTGCGACGGACAATCAAGTGGCAGCGTGCGGCCACGGTGGGGTCCATCATTTCCGACCCCACACGAGGTTGGTAGACCCGAGTGCTCCTACTTGGCCGAGTCCGTTTCCGGTGGTGGTTCCACGGTGTGCGGATTTGGCACCACCCAACAGCCCGCGCGGCATTGCGTCGGGCAGCGGCGGTCGCAGGGTTCGACATGGGCGATGAGATGGGCATTGCCCCAGATCTGGCGGATCCGATTCGTCATTTGGTGCTGCAGCTCATGGGCTTTGGCGACGGTCGTTTCCGGGTGGACCACGAAGTGCAGATCGACGAAGCGCATGGCCCCGCTCTTGCGTGCGCGGATGCCATGTACGCCCAGCACCTCGGGGTGCTGTCGCAGGACGTCTTCGACCATCTCGCGCTCGTTGGGAGGCAGAGCTGCGTCGAGCAGATCCCCGAGGGCATTTTGCGTGAGCTCCCAGGCCGCCCTGAGGATCAGTAGAGCAACCGCCATGGCCGTCAATGGATCCATCCAGGATAGGTCCAGCTTCGGCAATAGCAATCGCGCGACGGTCACGAGCACGAAACTGAAGGTAACGCCCAGGGAAGTCCAGACATCGGTGCGCAGGTGCCACGCGTCGGCTTCGAGGGCCACCGACTGAGTTTCCTTGGCGACGCGAAACAGATACAACGACACCCAGTAGTTGACGAGCGAAGCTGCGGCCATCACGGCAAGGCCAAGACCGGGCTGGTCCACCTTGCCACCATGCAGCAGTCGCTCGCCGGCTTCGACGATGATCCAGACGCCTGCCACGCCAATCAGGGCGGCTTCGATGGCGCCCGAGAGGTTCTCGATCTTTCCGTGTCCGAAGGGATGCTTCTCGTCTGGTGGTTTTGACGCCGCATGAATGGCGAAGAGCGCAATCAGGGAGGCCAAGAGATCGACGGAGGAATGGATCGCCTCGGAGACAATCGACACTGAACCAATCGAATAGCCCACAGCGAATTTTGCACCGACGAGTACGGTGTTCGAGGCTACTGACAGCAGCGCCGCTCGGTTCTTTCTGCCGATGGGATCCATGGTGACTCAACCCGCGGCGCTTACCATCAGGTCAATCCCACCTGGAGGCGGGATCTGTCAAGCAGCGGGCAGGGGTACCTGCGTAGGAATTCGACTGCGGTCGGTAGGCCGAATTGCCGTGGAAGGGCTCTCGCGCTTATCGACCATTCCTGATGGCCGTACGTAGGCATGCCGTGACTAGCGTCGAACATCGAGTTCTGCTCGTCGATCCAACGGATACCACGTTGGCCGTGTTGGCGAGCCGTCTGCGCATGCAAGGCTACTCGGTTACCGAGTGCACCACTGCGGCGGAGGGGGCGCGGCATGCGTTGTCAGATCCACCGCGTGCGGTCGTAGCCGATCTCTGGATGCCTGGAATTTCTGGCGTGCAGCTGTGTCGGTTGTTGAAAGCTGAGCCGGCAACGAACACTGTACCAGTTATTTTGCGTGGCCCCGATGGTCAGCGCAATCGCTTCTGGGCCGAGCGAGCCGGAGCGGCAGCCTATGTTGTCAAGGGGCGCATGGGGGATCTCGTACGCGCGCTATCGCGCGCCATTGCCGACGCCCCAGAACCAGACCTGTTCTTCACCCATCTGTCGGGAGACGAGGCGGACGTGCGGGACCGAATAGCGGCACATCTCGATCAGGCGTTGTTCGAATCAGTGATTGCTTCGGAGATCCGAGCACTCGGCACCTGTGGGGCGTTTGATCGCCTCTTCGATCTGTTCTCGCAGTTCGTCTGCCAAGTGACGAGCTATCGCTGGCTGGCGGTTTCCACGACGCATCCGCGTCGCGTGGGGCTGCACTGCAATCCAAGCATCAGCGCTGTCGCCGAGCAGGAAGCGCGAAGCGCGTTGCTGCTTGTACCAGAAGTTCGCAGCATCTTGGTCGAAGACGAAGACGCCTTCGAAGATCCGCATGGTCCGGAGCCAATCGTCTGTCCGATTGAGCTTGGGACGACGTTGGTGGGACAGCTTGCGCTGGCCGTTCGAGAACCCTCGCATCATCAGGACCACGCGTTGGTGAAGGTTTTGGCCCGTGAGCTGGCGGGCCCGATTCGCATGGTCTCGCTGGTCGAGGAGTCGCAACAGCTGTCTCGGATCGATCCGCTCACGGGGCTGATGAACCGACGCGCGTTTCGCGAGCACCTTGAGCTCGAAATTGGAAGAGCGCGCCGACATTCGACACCGTTGGCCTGCATTCTGTTCGACATCGACCACTTCAAGAATGTAAACGATCAGCGTGGGCATGCCTCGGGCGATACCGTGTTGTCCACCATGGGTGAGCTCTTGCGTCGGGTGGGTCGACAAACCGACGTCAACTGCCGCTGGGGCGGTGAGGAATTCGTCGTAGGACTGCATCATTGCGACCTGGCTGGAGCTTACATCGCGGCCGAACGCCTTCGTGTAGAAGTGCAGCAGTGCCGTATTGCCGATGCCCACGGCGAACCCATCCCAATAACCGCATCATTTGGTGTAGCCGAGTTCAAGTCTGATGACACGATCGACACGCTCGTCGATCGTGCGGATCGCGCCATGTATGAGGCGAAGACTTCGGGAAGGAACCGCGTCATGCCTGTCGTCGATGCTGCTGAACCGTTGCCGATGCGACAGGCTACTGGTTAGCGTCGGCCGTGACTCGAGCGGCCCGGGCCAAGACAGGTGAGTCGATGTCGCAAGCGCAACTACCAATCGCCAGAGGCCTCTTGACCGTCGGAGACATGGAATGGCATCGTTCCCGCATGCTGCTTCCTTCGGTTCAACGGCGGGCTTTGACTCGGCTAACTTGCTGTCTGATTGCTGCAGCAGGTTTCGGCTGCCAGTTGGAATCTGGAGGTACGCGTCAGTCCAGCGCTGCTGGGAGTCAACCCGCTGCTGCCGGATTCGAGAGCTTCGATGCCGGCTCATTCGGTGGAGCTACTAGCTCACTCGGCGGAACTACTAGCTTGCTCGGCGGAACTACTAGCTTGCTCGGCGGAACTACTAGCTTGCTCGGCGGAACTACTAGTTCATCTGTCGGTGGCAGTTTAGGGGTAGGAGCGAGTTCGCCGGCGGGCGGAGTCGGACAGATTGGGGCCGGTGGCACGGCAGGGGCATGTGGATTTGACACACCATGTCCGGTGGCACAGGCCTGCATCGGGAACCACTGCGAGCCATTTGTTGGATGCGTAAATTCCCTAGACTGTCCAGATCTGCTGGTTTGCGACCGAGTCGCGGCTCACTGCGTCGAGTGTCAAATTGACGCCGACTGTCGTGACAGCGCGAAGGGCTGCAGCAACGCGGTATGCACGATCCGTGGTTTGGGCTTTGGCGGAGCCGGCGGCGTTGGTGGAGCATTTAGCGGCGCCGGCTCTGCCGGCAAGACTAAAGTGGGCATTGCCGGGAGCGGCTCCGCAAACGCTGGCGGTAGGGTGGGCACTGCTGGCGGCGGGGCTGCCAACACTACTGGTGGCAAGGTGGGCAGAGTCTGCGGTGAAGCTGCTCGAGTAGCTGCCATGGCGGGTACCACTGCCATCGCGGGCAGCGTTGACACAGCGGGCAGCGTTGGCACGGCAGGTAGCGATAGCACGGCGGGTAGCGCTGGCACGGCGGGTAGCGCTGGCACGGCGGGTAGCGCTGGCGTTCCGTCTATATGCGCCACAGGCGCCGACCCCTGTTCCTCGATCCCACAATTAGTTGCAACACAGGTCGTCGACGGTCTGGGGGACGAATTCTGTGCGGTGCCTTCTTTTGAACTCGACTTCATCAATGCGGCGAAGCTCATCGAGTATAACGGTAGCTACGGGCGATCGCATTATCCCGAGCGCGTCATTGCGCGCGTGGCCTGGTCGACGAACTACGTGCATGCATTCATCCGCGTGAGCGACCCTTACGTTGTCAAGGCGGAGACCATTGACTACATTTGGGGCGCGGACAGTGTCGAGTTGATGATCTCGGCAAACCGGAGCGTCACCGGAAGTACCGCCGATGATCCATCGACCATGCGTATCATCGCCGCGCCTTGGACGACTTCCGCTTGTGGAATGGCGGCTTCGGTGCGTACATCGGGCACGACCGGAATTTATACCCAATTGTCGGAGGAGCAGTTTGCCGTCGCTATGGACACCGAAGGCTACAGCGTGGAGTTAAAAGTCCCTTGGCCCAATAGCTTGACGGTGAATGCCACGTCACGGCTGTACTTCGATCTCGCTCTGAACGCGGCGGTCAAGGACATTACGACGGGGGCCAACATTCGCGATGCGCAAGCCATTTACTACCAGGGTCCGGTGATCGGAAGTTCGCCATGTGGTAGTGACGTCCTGCCCTATTGTGACAATCGAAGTTGGTGTCCGACGAAACTCGACTAGTGCATGAACGCGAAGTAGCTGAGGAGCGCCGCGGCCAATATGACGGCAATGAAGATGGTGAACGGGCCCAATAGCGCCTTTTGCACGGCGGGTGACGTCGATGCCATGGCATGCGTCGGATTGACCGTTTGTGCCTTGCTCGATTTTGCGCGGCGTTCGGCTCGGTTGGGCGCATTTGCAGTGGGCTGATTCGGATTCGCAGCGTTCGGCCGGGAGAGGGTGGCAGCGACCGGTTTCGCCTCAGGCTTCAGGCTCATCTGCGGGTGCTTCTGAGCGTCACGCTTCGCCGCCTTCTGCAGCTTGCGCTCGAGCTCCTTCTTTCGCCGCGTCTCGCGCTCGGCGTTGAGTGAGGCCGCGCGTTGCTGGGCAAGTTCTCGGCGTTCTGCTTTGCGCTGTTCGCGATTCTCGAGCACGCGTTCGACCTGATGGGCGCGTGCCTTGCGTTCCAGTTTGCGGCGGTCTTTCTTGCCGAGAGCCGCCTTCTTGCTGCGCCCTAGAATGCCTTTGGCGGTCGCTTGTCCGACAGCGGTTGCGTCCCAGCCCTCGTCGATAGAGTCGAGAGTTGGGCGTGTAGTGCCGCTCGCATGGACCCCGCTGACGGCTACCTGGGGCTTGGGGTTCGACCTCTCACTATGCTGGTCCCAGCCAGCGTCAATCTGTTCGAGTTCGGGCGTTGGCGGCAGCGACTGGACGCTGGCACCTGGTGTCGGGACATCGTGGTCCCAGCCGGCATCGAGATCTTCGTTGGCGTGGTTGGTCGAATCGGTCATGCGTCTCGTCGGATTGGGCGTCAATCCAGCAGCATAGCGGACGAACCCCGAAGGATGCAAATTCACATTCGTCGTCAGTGAGCTAGTTGAGCGTTATTCGGGCGCAAATGGTGCCCGACTGGCTCGACTCGGGCGGGAAATCGCTGTTCGTTCATCCAGTCGCGCGTGAAGAGCAGCGCGCGCACGACGTGGTAGCTCGACTTCCATTCTTCGCTTTTCAGGTCGCGATGCTGCCCCAATGACCCGTCCGGCAAGACGCCCCAGTACCATTCTCCCTGGTTGGGATCTCTGAGGTATTTTTCCGTGTAGTCGAGCGTTCGCTCCAATTGGTCCAAGAACGTCGGATCCATTCGATATTGGTACAAGCGGTAGAGGCCTGCGATGGCTTCGGCCTGGACCCACCAGATCTTCTCCAGTTTCGTCGGGGCACCGTTCGGTATCCCCTCCTCGAAGAATCCGCCAAGTTTCGCGTCGAAGCCTTGATTGGAGGCGTTCAGGCCGAGTTGAAAAGCTTGCTCGCGAAGCGCAGATGGTTCCTTGATGCCCAAGGCATTGATGGAATCGAAGAGCAGCCACGCCGTCTCGATATCATGCCCGTAGCTGATTGCTGGAGTCCCAATTGGGGTAAAATCACGGGCAAACTCGGCATGCGTCTGACGCGACGGCTGGACGTGTTTGGTTAGCACGAGGCGTACGAGCTCCTCGGCTCGTGACCACACCAGCTGATCCTTGGTGGCTCGGTACAGGTTGGTTAGTGACTCCATCAAGTGGATGTTGGTATTGGTGTCCTTAGCAGCACCGGGATTGAGCCAATTGGGGCGATGGGTTTGGTCGTAGGCACCGAACTTACTATCGTGACTTGTCTTGTCGATGGAACGAAAGCAATCTAGCGCGAGCTGCTTTGCCTGCTCAACGTTGAACGCCATGGCGTATTCTGTGAGGCCATAGATCGCGAAACTGTTGCCGTACAGATGTTTGGAGCGATCGAGTGGGTTGCCCTTGCGATCGACGCGAAAATAGAATTCTCCATCTGCGGGGTCGAGGAAGCGCTGGACGATGAAACGGAACAGTTCGTCAGCTCGTTCCTTGACAGCGGTCTTGCGGCTGGCATCTGCCTGGGGGATCCGGCTGTAGTAGGCCGAGAAGGTCCAGAGATGGCGCGACTGGTGGACGAGCCCCTTGTGACTTGGTTCGGCGGGTTCACCGAACCGATTCAGGGTCCCGTGGAAGCCACCGAACTCGGTGTCGAGGCCGTGGCTCAGCCAGAAACGCATGGCATTTTCGAGAAGCAGCTCGATGCGTTGCTTCATTGCCGCAATGCGCGGACCATCGACATCTTGGGTGGCCGTCGTTGCCGCTTGCGTGGTCGGCGCCGGATTGGGCGTCAGGGCCACGCCCGTAGTGCACGCCAGCGTCGTCAGGCCGGCTGCCAGCGTGAGGCCAAGATGACTCACTGGTCGTGAGAGGCATCTTCGTAGCAGATGGCACGCTCGGTTGCGGTTCGTTGCCGCGAGGCGGATTTGCATGACGGTGGCCGAAGATGCCACGTCGTGCGGTCTTGGGAGGCGCTCCTGGCTGAGGCTGTGCTAGAAGCGCCGACCAGTCTTTCAGTGGGGGCAGTAAATTGGGGAAATCTGGGGCTTGCGGAGATGGGAAAGCTGTGCAAGTGTTCAGTAAATGAACGAACATTTGGCTGCTCCCGTGAGTGAACTGCTGGCCCTATACGCGGAGAAGTATTCGGAGGTCAGCTTTCCGGACCTCGATTTGTCCGTTCTCGAAGCCGCTGCCGCGGACGTAGCGAAGGCCGCTGCCAAGGTCGCGGAGGCCGAGGCATCGATTGAGCCTCTGCGTGAGCAAGCCAAGGCCGTCGAAGGTGAGCTGACCCAGAAGGTCGTGCGAGCGCTCGCTTTTCTCAAGGTCTACGTCGAGGGTGACGAAGCGGAGTATGCCCGTCTCGATGCGTTGACCCAGGCGTTGCTTTCACGCCGAGGTCCACGTAAGCCGGCTGAGGGCAAGGGGACTGACAAAGGGGCTCCCAGCGGTGAGCGCGCGCGTCGCGGTCGCAAGCCCAAGGCCAGCGCAGCTGAGTCCGCTGAGGTCTCGGAGGTCACTCTTTCGGCGGGACAGCTCGCCGAAGCCGATCTACCAAGTTCGGCGCTGTCGGAGTTCGAGGTCGCCGCAGAGGAATAGGGCTGCTTGGAGCACTGCTGGCTGATGGCCAGCTATGGCCAGCTATGGCCAGCCATGGCCATTCGGCAGATTTGGTTTTTGTCGCTAGTTGGTTGGTAGCGGCGTAGGCACGAGACTTGCCATTGGCGTCGTCTCGTGAACGCCAATCTTCCGAATTCCGTCATTCGCGGGCGAGTGTTGGGTCTTGGGAACTCGCACGCGAGTGTGCTCGTTGGGCTCGACGCCCATGCCGTGCGCGTGGAGGTTGCGAGCACGCGCGGTCCCGCATTCTTTCAGATGGTGGGGCTCGCCGAGGCAGCCGTGCGCGAATCACGTGTGCGCGTGACCAGCGCGTTGGCACAGCTTTCGGTCCTCTTGGACGAGTTCGCCATCACCGTCAACTTGGCGCCCGCCGACTTGCGCAAGAGCGGGGCGGTGCTCGATCTCGCCATCTCGCTTGGGATCCTGGCGGCGATCGGGCGTTTGCCGTGCGCGACGCTCGAACGGACACTGTTGCTCGGCGAGTTGTCGCTCGATGGGAGACTACAGCCCATTCGCGGCGTACTGCCGCTCCTACTCGGGGCCAAACGCGAGGGCTTTCGTCGGGCGATCGTCCCGTTGGGCAATCGCGCCGAGGCCGGTCTCGTCGAGGCGCTTGAGACCTTCGTGGCCGAAGATCTCGCTTCTGTGATTGAGCACTTGACGGCAAGGCATGAATTGCCGCGTCCGCCTAGGACCGAATTCGAGCCGAGTCCGACCGAGACTGACCTAGACCTGCTGGCAGTGCGTGGGCAATCCACGGCGCGCCGCGCCCTCGAGATTGCTGCGGCGGGGCATCACAACCTTCTATTCGTGGGGCCACCTGGCGGAGGCAAAACGCTGCTGGCTCGCATGCTGCCCAGCATCCTACCGCCGCTCCAATTCGACGAGGCCCTAGCGCTTACGGCGATTCACAGTGTTGCCGGGCTGGTCGATGCGGATCGCGGCATCGTGACAAGGCGTCCGTTTCGCGCACCCCACCACTCGGTCAGTGAAGCAGGGCTGGTTGGTGGTGGGGATATTCCACGCCCAGGTGAGGTCAGCTTGGCCCACCATGGGGTGCTCTTTCTCGACGAGTTTGCGGAGTTTCGTCGCCCGGCGCTCGAATCGCTACGGCAGCCGCTCGAAGACGGCATCGTACATATCTCCCGCGCGCGCGCCAGCGCCGTGTTTCCCGCGCGACCGCTCGTGGTTGCTGCAGTAAACCCCTGCGCTTGCGGCTATTTTGGTCACCCGGTGAGGCAATGTCGTTGCAGTGATTTGCAGCGGCGGCGCTACTTGGGGCGTCTCAGTGGTCCGTTGCTCGATCGCATCGATCTCCATTGTCCGGTGCCGCCGGTGGATGTCATGTCGCTCTCGATTGCTGCCGCCGGAGAGAGCTCAGAAAGTGTACGCGCACGCGTGGTTGCGGCGCGTGAGCTGCAACGCTTACGCTTTCAAGATGGGACGGTCTTCGCGGCGACCAATTCCGCATTGTCGCTGACCGAAGCGGAAGCGGTCACCCAACTCGAGCGTTCCGCGCGTAACCTTGTCGAGCAGGCCATCCTGCGCTTGGGACTCAGCGCGAGAGCCTACCTTCGCATCCTGCGCGTCGCGCGCACCATCGCCGATCTTGAGCAAACGGCAGCCGTCGGTCAGGCGCAAATCGCGGAAGCGATCCAGGGGCGCCTCCTAGACCGTGAGGCAGGGTTCTAAGTCGATGGCGGTTGGACATTACCACCGCGGAGAGGAATGACGAACATGACGGACAATAGCAAAGACAAGAGAAGCGCGGAGATCTCGCGGGTGATTGGCTCGCTCGAGAAGAACCACGGAAAGGGGGCCATCATGCGGCTCGGTGATGCCAAGATTGACGAAGCCGTAGCCACGATCCAGACTGGTTCGTTGGCGCTCGACCATGCACTTGGAATTGGGGGCTATCCCCAGGCACGCATCATCGAGATCTATGGTCCTGAGTCGAGCGGCAAAACGACGTTGGCGCTACACGCGATCGCGCAAGTTCAGCACAACGGCGGCGTTGCGGCGTTCATCGACGCCGAACATGCATTCGACGTTCGCTACGCGCGCGGGATCGGTGTGGACGTCGGGCAACTGCTGATATCGCAACCCGATCACGGTGAGCAGGCGCTCGACATCGTGGATGCCCTGGCGCGTTCCGAGGCGCTCGACTTGGTGGTGGTCGATTCGGTAGCGGCTTTGGTTCCGAAGGCGGAAATCGAAGGTGACATGGGCGATCAGCACGTTGGACTGCATGCCCGATTGATGAGCCAAGCCCTGCGGAAACTAACGGCAATAGCCAACCGTCAGCGAACGACCATCATCTTCATCAACCAGCTGCGCATGAAGATTGGCGTCATGTTTGGTAGCCCTGAAACGACCACCGGTGGCAATGCGCTCAAATTTTACAGCAGTGTGCGCCTCGACGTGCGCCGCATTGGCAAGGTGCTTCACGGCGAGGCGGTGGTGGGGAATCGCACCAAGGTCAAGGTCGTCAAGAACAAGTGCGCGCCGCCCTTCACCGAAGCCGAGTTCGACATTCGATGGGGGCGCGGCATCGACGAGATGGCAGATTTGATCGAAACCGCCGTGGCAGCCGGGGCACTCGACAAGAGCGGCAGCCATCTGTTACTCGACGGCAAAAGCATCGGGCAAGGGCGCGAACGTGCCCGTGAGGCATTGCTGTCGGATCCCGAGCTGCGGGCGCGGCTGCGCGAGGCAACGCTGTCGCTCTTGCGGCACGCGAGCCCGGCACAGGAGTTGCCGCAGAAGGCGACTGATGACGAGGGGACGATGAGTGACGTGGCGTGAGAAAGAAGCGAGCCTTGTGCCCGAAGCCACGCATGAAGGGCTATTCGCGGCTTTGGGACGCACCCGCGCTGGAGCTGTGAGCAACAGGAATCGACGCGGGTGCATTCCATTGCCTCGCATTCACTTGCTGCCGGGTTGGAGGAGGATGGGCACAAAAGGCGACGCAATCGTGCACGGCGTGCGCCGGTTGCTTTTCGGACCAACGATTGCGGATTTTCGGCCAGGAGTTTCAGCGCCGACCTGGCGGGCCATCGGTCGACGGCAAGGTTGAAGAAATATCGGCTAGGTCGACCACACCCACGCAGCCGCGATGGTCAATTCCTTACGAGATCCGCTCCGTCTGTGGAATGCTTACGGCACCGACGACTTGGAATACGCCTTGCCGTTGCCGTCCAGCCTTCAGGTCTGTGGTTTGAGATTGCCAGCAAGGGCTCAGCGTGTTCGGATCACGCCCGACGTCAGCTCGATTAGAGGGAAAGAGCAGCGATGAAAAGCCAAGAGTCGACCAGTCCAATGGCAGCGTGGGGACACCTTGCGAGTAGGTACGCGACACCGCGACCGCGGCGTCTACTAGCGTTGGACGGCGGGGGAATTCGCGGCGTGATGACCCTGGAGGTCCTACAACACTTGGAAACCCTCTTGCGTAATCGGTATGGGTCGGGACCGGAGTTTCGGCTGTCGGATTTTTTCGACTACATAGGAGGTACCAGCACCGGTGCCATCATCGCGGCAGCGCTTGCTTGTGGCATGTCGGTCAACGAAGTTCGGGCGTTCTACGAGGAGTTCGGGAGAGAGGTGTTCCGCAAACGCCCCGTGCTGGAGCGACTGCAAAGCCTCTACCAAGACGGCCCCCTCGAGAAGAAGCTGAAGGAAGTGTTCGGGGAGTGCACGACGCTTGAACCACAGTACCTAAAGACCCTTCTGCTGATCGTGACCCGGAACGCCACGACCGATTCAGCGTGGCCTGTCAGTTCGAACCCGAGCGCAAAGTACAATCTTTTGTCACGCCCCGATAGCAACATCAGGATCCCGTTGTGGAAGCTCGTCCGAGCAAGCACCGCTGCGCCCGTGTACTTCAACCCAGAGGTCATCCAATGGGACCCTTCGGACGCGAGCAAAGCGTTCGTGTTCGTCGACGGGGGGACGACGTCCTATAATTCGCCAGCATTCTTGATGGCACGCATGGCGACGGAACCCGCGTACGGTCTCGGCTGGCAACGGGGCGAGCGCTCCATGCTGATTGTCTCGTTGGGTACCGGTTCCGCGCCAGTCCTGGGCAACGAACCCGAGTCGCCGAATAGTCTGCTCATCGGCAACGTGCTTCAGACCCTACAGGCCTTGATGAGCCAGGCCCAATTTGACCAGGATCTCAGTTGCCGAACGATTGGGCGCTGCACCTATGGAGACATCATGGATCGCGAAGTGGACGACCTAGTGCCCCGCGCTAGAGGCGTCCCCGTATCGCTCGACGTGGATCTCGGGCGGGCGTTCTTGTATGCACGGTATGATGCGCAACTGACATGGACTGGGCTCTCGTCGATTGGACTGAGCGACATCGACGCTTCGACTGTCAATCGTCTCGATGCGGTGGACGCTATGTCGGAACTAGCGCGCATCGGTCGCGCCGTTTCCAAGAAGATGACTCTCGAACACTTTGGCGACTTCGCCAATCCGAACGTTGCCCCACTGCATCGAGGGCAATAGAATGCAGGTCTTCATCGTTCGCCCCTTCGGTTCGCAATCGAACGTCGACTTTGACGCAGTTGAGAGGCTCCTGATCCAGCCCGCTCTAGACGAGCTTGGATTGAAGGGTGGCACGACGGGCGAGTTCGCCCAAGCCGGCAACATTCGAGCGGACATGATACAGGAACTGCTCGTCGCTGAACTGGTTGTTGCGGACATCTCGATCCACAACGCGAACGTCTACTACGAGCTTGGAGTCCGTCATGCGCTCCGAGATCGTGCGACCGTTCTCATCAGGTGTGCGTCGGCGCCAGTGCCGTTCGACCTTCGCACCGATCGCTACCTTGAGTATTCGGCGAGCGAACCCGCCGCGACTCGTGAATCCTTGAAGCTTACAATCAAGGCGACTTTGGCCGGCAACAAGTCGGACAGTCCGGTCTTTCAGCTGCTGCCTCACTTGAAACCGCACGATCTTGCGACTCTGGTTCCGCTCCCACGTGAGTTTCGTGAAGCGGTAGACCTTGCGGCTGACGAGGGCGATTCTGGACAGCTCGCTCTAATGGCACAAGAGGTTCATGCTCAGCCTTGGCGAATCCAGGCGCGGCGACTCATAGCTGACAAGCTCTTCTTGCTCAAGTCCAGCAAGGCAGCTGTAGTTGCGTACGAAGAAGTTCGTCGCGAGCGCCCTGACGATGCACAAGCAAACTTGCACCTTGCCACACTCTACCAACGGTTGGGCGATCTTGCTCGCTCCGACCTCGCCATCGCGCGCGTCACGAGTCGTCCTAATGTCTCGGTCGAGGACAGGCGTGAAGCCTCAGCCCTTCTGGCACGCAACGAAAAGGTTCGGTGGTTTGCAACGTGGGCAGACCTGAAGACCTTGCCAGAACGTCAGCGAGCGGCGCTACGTTCGCCGTTTCTCGATGCTTCGCTCAAGGCGTATCATGACGGGTTTCGGCTCGATCCAAGGAGTTTCTACGCGGGGCTGAATGCGCTTGCCTTGGCCGTCGTCCAAGAGCAGCTCGCGCTGGCGCACCCGGATGTATGGTCCGACTTCCAATGCAGCGATGACGCTGCCGCCTCCAAGCTGAAGGAACTTGGAAGAGTGCGAGAACGTCTTACACATGCAGTCGCCTTTGCGCTTGAAGCCGCCAATGTGAATCAGCGCGAAGACGATGGGCCTTGGGTGGGCATGACCAAGGCCGGACACGCACTTCTGTCAGGCACACCTGCGAAGCGAGTCTGCCTCGCGTACGAGCGCGCCCGACAAGAGCTTCAGGCCGGTGGTTTTCAATGCGAAGCCGACGCGCGGCAACTGACACTCTACCGTGAACTCGGTCTGTTTGGAGATGCCACTACTTCTGCACTCGAGGCCATTGGCTTTCCTGACGGAGTTGCCTTGAAATGCAATACCGAGCCTCCCGTCGGTCTCGTTATCGTTGGCACGGGACATCGCATCGACCCGCCAGGCCGAGCACCGCGGTTTCCCGTGGAAGGGCAAGACGCAGCACGTGAGGCGCTTCGTCGTGAGATAGAGAATGTCAAGGTGGGGGTCGTGGGATCTGTTCGAGGGATGGCCGCGCTCGCCAGTGGTAGCGACATTCTGTTTCATGAGGTATGCGCAGAGCTGCAAGTACCCACTGAGGTGCTACTGCCGTTGCCTGCGGATCTGTTCAAGGCAGAATCTGTGTCAGATGGTGGAAGCGACTGGAGCCGTCGCTTTGACGAACTGTGCCGCAAGCTGAAGGTTCGTGTCCTTAGCGATTCTAACCTTCCACCGTCCTGGACAAACGACGAGCATTACAGTGCGTTTCAGCGGGGCAACCTCTGGTTACTCGACTCGGCGTTCGCCGTGGCTCATTCAAACGTAGCATTGATTGCGCTCTGGAATCGCGAACCCTCCGAAGGCCAGGGCGGAACTGGCGACATGGTAAAGTCCGCGCGAGAGCGCGGTGCGGATGTCCGCATCATCGACACGAATGAGCTGTTCGGCATCGGCTGAGCAATGGTGTTCAGTCAAGCTACTGCCGCCTGTCCCGACGGATACACGTGAATGACTGGGAGCAAATACCGCATTTCGCAGCTTATGCCGTGCTCGGTATAAGCTGCTCTCTTCGAGTTGCGTCCCCAGTGCCGTTGCCTGGTGGATGAATGAGTGGGGCAGGGTTGCAGTGAGGTTCCGGTTGGTCAGGCACAGCCCCAACTGCGCTCCGTCGTGGCAGTCTTGTCGTCCCTTTGACCCGAGACACTAGCGCTGTGACCGGCGCCGCGGCTTGAGCTTTGCGGTTAGACGGGGTCCCGGTGATGGTCGGCATGGCAGTCGGGGCTCCATCGTTCGACTCATCCAAACTAGCCACCATCTAGATGGCCGTCTGGGAGTGGTATAGAGTACCTTCAACTTTCGAAGCTCGAAGACCCAACATGACACAGGCCAATGGACGGTTCTCTCTGACCGTGGAACTCACTTCGTTCTGCAACCAGCAATGCAAGCATTGCTACAACGCATTCGATCACCGCCACGCGCAGGCACTACCGGTCGACGAGCTATTGTTGGTGCTCGATCGCACGCTCAATACGACGGCGTTCCACCAGGTGGATTTCTCCGGTGGCGAGCCGTTTTCCCATGAAGGGCTGGTTCGTGCGTTGGACCTCTGCGCGGCGCGAGGTGTTCGAGCGAATGTCATTTCCAACGCGACGTTGGTGACCCATGAGCTTGCCTGCCAATTGGCGCGGTTCCCAGCGTCGGTTGTCCAGGTCACGCTCAATGGGCCGAGTGCCGAGGTCCATGATGCGATGGTTGGGCTGCCCGGGGCATGGCGCAAGGCGCTGCGCGGTATCGACCTGCTTCAACAATGTGGCGTTACCGTTGCCGGTAGCATCGTGGTTACGCGCCGCAACTGCGCACTCGTGGGAGAGGTATTGGACCGCATGCTCGAACTCGGTATCTCTACTGTTGCACTCATGCGACTCATGACGGGGGGATTGTCCGCACGGAGTCTGGACCTTCTTCCCTCGCGAAGTGACCTGTTGCTTGCACTGAAGCAGGCGAGCGACTGCAGGTTCCACCGTATGAAGATTCGCGTGGGCGGACCGATCCCTCCCTGCGTCGTGGACCGAAGTGCATTCCCAACCATAACATTCGGGTCATGTCCCGTTGGGACCGCCATTCAGGATTTCGTTTTGGGCACGGATGGTCAGTTGCGCCTATGCCCGTTCTTCGCGGGGGGAATTGGCGACATGCGGACCAAAACATTCGCCGAACTTGTCGGTATGCCAGCGGTGGCCCAATATCGAAAGCGAGCTCCAGAGTTCTGTCGAGGCTGCTTCGCTCTGCCAGAATGTATGGGCGGGTGCGGAGCAGCCGCTCTAGCGGTTACTGGACGCGTAAACGCACTCGACCCACTCGTGCTGCAACACGTGGATCCAGAGTTTGCGCGAAGGGTCCGAGTGGCTCAAGGACGAGAAGCAGCTCTTGAGTCATCCACGGGTCGGTGAGCTCTTCGTTTGCCTCTTTCAGCACAGTGGGCCTAGGTGCAGCCCTGGCACATCGCGCCTTGGCATCCGCATCCAGACGACGTGTACCCGCCGGTACCGGGACCCAGGCTAGCGGTGCCCGCAGTCGCCCAACCAGCGGAGCCGAGTTCATTTTCCAAACTGGGTCTGCCAGCCATTGCCAGCGCGACGCTACCGCCGGTGGCGTTTCCGCCGGACGCGGCACCGCCCGTACTCAACGCGCCACCCGTAGGCACGGAAGTTGCGCTCGAACCACCAGTGAGGACGCTCGTCGGGTTGACGTACGCGCCGCCATTGGCGCTGGTGCTCACACCCGTGCCGCCGGTAGCTATTGTCACGTTGCCGCCGGTCCCAAGAGTGCCGTCAGCGCTACCCACCTGCCCACCGCAAGAAGCGACATTTGCAAGACTTGTCATCGTCAATGCAAGAAGGACACTGCGACGAGCCAATATCGCACGCCGATCGGGATCTCCCTGCAGAAGATCTCCGACATCGGCAGAAGCATTGGCGCGCTCCCCTTCGGACTTCATGCAACGAAGGTATCAGATAGAGACACCCGCCTGCAATCAGGAAGTCTGTGAAGAAATTGGCACCTCCATGCACACCGTGATGGTTGGGCCGTCATGGCGTGCTTGGAGGTGCCGATTTCCGCATTGCCGCACAAGGAACTGCCGCTGAGTAACAGTCGGACTGTCACTCGCCTTTGGAAATTCCCCAACATAAAGCTAGACAGCAGTACGGCCCGTGATGGTTCCACTGCGTCCAGCACACCTGCACAGCTCATGCCGCATTGGCAAGGTGCTCCATCGTGAAGCGGCGGTGGGGAACCGCACCAAATTTAAGGTCGTAAAGAACAATTGTGCGCCGCCCTTCACCGAAGCCGAGTTCGACATTCGTTGGGGGTGTGGCATCGACGAGATGGCAGACTTGATCGAAACCGCCGTGGCAGCCGGGGCGCTCGACAGGAGCGGCAGCCATCTGTTGCTCGACGGCAAGAGCATCGGGCAGGGGCGCGAACGTGCCCGTGGGGCATTGTTGTCGGATCCCGAACTGTGGGTGGGTGCGGCTGAGCGCGGTAACGCTGCCGCTCTCGCCTCTCGCGAGCCCAGCGCCGCCGCAGAAGTCTGCTGACAACGAGGGTTCGACGCGTGACGTGGCGTGAGGTCGAATCTTCCAACGCAGCTCGGACCGATTGCTGAACCGCCGGCCCGGTGGCCACCGACTCGCGCCTTTCTGTTCTGTCTCCCAGTCAGGTTCCTGGCGCTTCGGGCCGTCGTCTCGACCCCACGCTTCGCGCTTTTCCCTAGGGCAGTTTCGGTTAGACTCCGACCCCCATGACGACCGAATCGGCCAATGCTTCTGCGGTAGAGCCCGCGATCCCCTACAAGAATCCCGCCTTGTGGGTGCCAACGAGCTACTTTGCGATGGGCACTGTGTACATCACGGTCTCCACGGCTTCGAACATCATGCTGTCGAACTTGGGGTTGCCTAATGACAAGGCGGCGGCCTATTCGAGCCTGACGGGCCTTGCATTCACCTTCAAGCCCTTTTGGGCACCGCTGCTCGAACTCGGCAAGACGAAGAAGTTCTTCGTCATCATGATGCAGTTCATCCTCGCGGGGATCTTCGCAGTGTTGGCCGGCATGTTGCCGTTCTCGGGGGCGTCGGCGACGCCACTGGCTGGTACGGCGTCTGCCGCCTTGCCGCTCATCATTCCGATCTTCGGCATGCTGATGATTGCTGCGGTTGCGGGTGCCACGCAAGACATCGTAAGTGACGGTGTTTACGTTACGACTCTCGATTCGAAAAACCAAGCCAAGTACACCGGCATCCAGAGCATGTGCTGGAACATCGGCTTCGTCGTGGCAGGCGGCCTGCTCGTGCTTCTCGTTGGCAGGCTAGCGGGCGAAACGCAAGGTGGAACCAAGCCGGCTCCCGCGGCCTATGGCGCAGCCTGGACCTACGTTTTTGGCGCCTGCAGTGCGCTGATGCTCCTGCTCGCTCTTTGGCACATCAAGATGCTGCCCCAGGGGTCGAAGGCTGCCACGGCTCCCAAATCCGTGGGCGACGCCATGAGCACAGTGGGTAAGGCCTTCGTGACCTTCTTTCAGAAGAAGGACATCGTGTTGTTGCTCGGGTTTGCTTTCTTCTACCGATTTGGTCTCGGCTTGCTCGACAAGATCGCCCCATTGTTCCTGATCGGTACCCGGGACAGCGGTGGCCTCGGGTTGAACAACACGGTGCTCGGCTGGATGAACGGAATCGTCGGAACCGTGGCGCTCATCGTTGGCTCGCTCATCGGTGGCTTTTTCGTCTCTGGTCGCGGGTTGAAGAAATCATTGATCTGGCTCTGCCTCGCGTTGAACGTGCCGAACGTGACCTTCCTCTACCTCGGTTGGTTCCAACCCGAGTCACTCTGGGTCGTAGGGATCATCTTCTTCATCGAGAAGCTCGGCTGGGGTTTTGGTGCCGTGGGTCACATGATCTACATGATGCAGCAGATCGCTCCCGGGCCGTACAAGACCGCTCACTATGCCTTTGCGACGGGGCTTGGTTTGAGCCTGTGTATGACTGCTACTGGTTGGGTCAGCGGCTATCTGCAGGTGGCCGTTGGCTACAAGACGTACTTCATTATCGCCCTCTGCGCGGCAATACCGTCGATTCTATTTACCATTCTGGCGCCCTTCCACTACGCGGACGACGCAGCGAAATTACCTGCCGGCAAGTAAGCGTTTGTAAGGAATGTGGGCCTCTGTCAAAGCGGCCCAACGTGCGAAAAGCCCTGCCTGACCCATGTCTGGCGGGGCTTGCGGTGAGGCTGTCTGAGTCGCCCGACGGGTTGGACGTCTTACCTGAAGTCATGTGCGTCCTGGCCGACTCACGGTATGGTGACTTGGTGATGCGTTCATCTTACCTGGCTGGGGCAGTTCTTGCCCTCTCATTGGCCATTGCCTGCTCGGGCGGCACCGATACGCAGACGACGCCTGGTTCTACGAGTGGAGGAAGCCTCTCGTTGACCGGTTTGCCATCGTCGACCGGTGGCTTCTCATCACGTGGCGGCACTCCGGCTACGGGCGGTGCAACAAGCGCCGGTGGAACACCAAGCACAATCGTACTGCCGTCCGCCGTCGCGACGGCGATCACAACGGGCGCCGGACGAACCTGTGCACTGCTAGAGGGCGGTTCGGTTCGATGCTGGGGATACAACGGAAATGGCCAGCTGGGCAATGGGACTACGATTGAAAGCTCCGTCCCCGTGGCTGTCAAGGGCATCACCAATGCCGCTGCCATAAGTGCCGGGGAAAAAGCAACCTGCTCGTCGCTGAATGGCGGCTTGGTTCAATGCTGGGGAGACAACATGAATGGCGCGCTCGGTGACGGGACCCGCGTGAGTAGTTCCGTACCTGTTGCGGTCACCGCAATCGCCAATGCCATCGCTGTGTCTGCAGGCGGACTGCACAACTGTGCGCTGCTGAGCGGCGGTTCGGTTCAGTGTTGGGGATATGGTATCCAGGGTCAACTCGGTGACGGCCGGGCGGGAGGCAGTTACACCCCAGTGGCGGTTACCGGTATCACCAACGCCATCGCCATTGCCGCTGGCTCCTTTCACAGTTGCGCCTTGATGAGCGATGGAACGGTCCAGTGCTGGGGCGACGGTGCCCATGGTCAGCTCGGCAACGGCGCCGCAAAGTATAGTCTCGTACCTGTCGCTGTATCTGGCATCACCAATGCCATTGCCGTTGCCGTGGGCCATTCGCACAGCTGCGCATTGCTAAATGGCGGCTCGGTTCAGTGCTGGGGGTCGAACGTCAACGGTGAATTAGGCGACGGGACCACGACGAATAGCCCCACGCCGCTCACGGTTTCCAACATTACTAGCGCAATCGCCGTAGCTGTTGGCGGCGATCCGACATCTGCTGAAAGCTGCGCATTGTTGACGGATGGCTCGATCGTATGCTGGGGTTCGAACGATGGCGGCCAGCTCGGAAATGGCACTTCGACAAATAGTCTCGTGCCGGTAGCCGTCTTTGGCATTACCAACGCCATTGCTGTTGCTGCCGCTTCTGGTCACAGTTGCTCGTTGTTGAAAGGAGGTGCCATCCGATGCTGGGGGTCGAATTTGTTCGGGCAGCTCGGAAATGGCACCAGGACGGACAGTCTGGTCCCTGTTGCGGTCACCGGTTTCGAGTAGGCGTAATTCTGTTTGGTGCTGAACGGTTGAGGTGCGACGTTTCGATCGCAGCGACGCAAGTGCCGGCCTGGCGCGTACTGGGTTCCGGGGTGGCGCTATGTAGCCATTTTCGAGTCGATACTGTCGTAAGGGTGCTCTCCAGTCGTGGAGCGCGAGTGGAATGCTGTGCCAAGATGGCCGCTGGTCAACGCTCACCATGAAACAGGCGGCAGCGAGCCTCTTGTTCGTCACGTCTTTTCTTCAGCGATCGAACAACCCGTACCTGAGCCGCACGAGCCAGAAATCATTGCGGATTCGCTAGCGGTACTCGAGACACTCGATTGCGCGCCCGATGGGTCCATTCTGCGGATTCGGAAAGGCGATGCACTTACGACCTTCACCTGCGACGCTCAAGGAAGGCCCCTGAGCATGTCGGATACTGTCTTCGATGTCAGCAGCTTGGCCTCGTATCAATATGGCGATGGTTTCATGCTGCGGACCACCGAGCGCGGTGTAAACTTCCGATACAATCTCGACGGTCTTGGATACGTGACGACCATAGTTGCCATCAATGCGGCTGACGGAATGGAACAAGGTACCTACAGCTATAGCTACACCAACTGTCGCAATACGCGGGTTTCCTATACTGCTTCGGGTGGGAGTGGCGGGACCGAAGAGGTCGTGTACTCCGATATCGCCTACGACAGTGATGGTCGAATGATTCGGCGCGGCGGTCCCAAATTCACGATGACCTTTGACTATGGCTGCTGGTAATATCGGCATTCGCCCGGCGGGCAACGAACGGTGGAGATGCGGAGTCCTTCTGTGAGCGCCTCCCCACCCAAGGCACGAGGTAGCGAATTCCCACTCCACCCAATTGCCCGAGACATCCCCTCGGCGTAAGCTTTCGTCCTATGCGTAGCAGGCGTTCCTCAATAGACCAGGCAGCGCGAACAGCTGCTGTGCGGTTTGGCCTGCTCTTCGCCGCGACTCAGGCTGGATGCTTTCACTCGGAGTTTTCAGAGCCCATGGCGCAGGTGTTCATGCCACCTACCGTCCAGCTCTTCGACTACCGCGTTACTGACGCCGCAACGGGGGCTGTTCTAACGGAGGGGTGCGGGGCCGGGAATCTCCTCGACAAGGAACTCGTATACTGCGGCTCCATCAAGGTTCGCTCTCCCCTCGAGACCGAATACTACGTGGAGATCCGTTCGAAAAGGTCTGTTGAAGGGACGCTTTCGGCGACTCAGGGCAAGGAGTACTTTTGTCAGCGACAAGACACGAAGCTGCAGAGAGTGCACATGAATCCGTCTTGCTACCGGTCAATGGATCCCACGAGCCATGAGCTCTTGGGCGTCTCGCTCTTGGACGGCAATGGAAACGAGTATCCGCCCAATGGTTACGCCAACATTGAGCAGCAGCCGGGCGACATCGAGCGCTTCCACGTGAAGTCACACGAGTACCGCGATGTCTCTCTCGGGCTTGAGGGGATTTGTGGAAGGGTGAGCAATTATACCTGCCTGAACAACTTCCAGACTCCTTGAGCGGGCATAAGTTGTCCCTGCTTTCCGGCCCTGCAGGCACGCCGTCCTCCCAAGGCATGCTGCAATCGCTCCCAGCGGCATGAGAACGAGTGATCGCGAGTTGCATCGAAGGCGTGTGGTTGGTTGCTCGCCCACCCACGCGCATAGGCAGTGCAACGCCTGGGTCCGGCCCCCGCGGGGGCGCGAGTGGACAATAGGTCGTCATTTTGAGACCGCACGGCACGTCTGCGTCTCATGGCGCAGGATTCAGTGCGGCAGATGTGGCCTCTGCCGGCGGGCTACCGGTCGAATTTGGAGCCATCGACTAAATGATTGCTGGCAACTGTCGTTCTTACGACTGGCCAGAATCGTGATCAGTACCAACTCGTTCAGCAACCCGGTGAGCCGACGATGACGCCAGATCAACAGCGCCGAACTCCGATAATGGCGGAGCCATACACCCAGACCTACACCACCTAGGACTGAGTCATGTCCAAATCCAAGACCAAGCAGGTTGCCGGGCGATTCGAACTAGACCAGAACATTTTGCATCTCTGGTTCCCCGAGCCAGTTGTATTGCGCGATGCCGACTCCGTGACTGCGTTTTTTGACGAGGTGGTAGACGACTGGATCGCCAACGCGCCTGACCAGGTCTACCTACTGGTAAACTACGAGAACTTGCACATCGCTGGGCGTGTCGCCGACAGCTACTCGGCCAATATCAGACGCTTTCAACACAAACTCTTGGGCACGTTTCGCTACGGGATCCCAGCGGACTTCACTGGGGTGGCGGTCAGTCTCGGCAACATGCAGCTGCACGCACCAGCCAATCTGTTTGCTGACGAAGCGAGCGCGCGCGCAGCCATCGACCAAACGCGACCGCAGGGTACAAAGAAGATTGGTTCCACGACGGAGGGGTCGACGCGCCGTGATTCGGCGGGTGAGCGCGCTCAGCATTCATCGGTACGCAAATAGATTGGGCTTGAGTAGCGAAGGAGACCCACAGCGCACAGTGAAGCTGTCCGGCAGTAGCATTAGCAAACTCTTTGCCCGATCTGGCAAAGAATGAAGTCCCAAGGGACTACTCAGCGGGACGCACTCCCTCGCGCAGCAGGAAGAGCCAGTGTTCGCCCTTCGCGACGGGCGCGTCGTAGAGCCGATACGGGATCTCCGCTGCCTTGGCCTGCTGAAGGAGCTCCCAGGCCGCGTAGAATCCTGCCCGAGTCTCGGCCATTTCGCGCCAAGGCGAATTGCGAAAGGTCCCGATGACAACCACTGCCGGCTTCTGTGACAATACCCATGCGGTGTCGTGTCGTTCATGCCCCAACCAGTTGCGGATAAGTAGCCCGTTAGGCACCGATCCGCCTGACCACGCCACTTCTGCGGTCACGATTCCGACCAAGTCGATTACGTCGGCCCCAGATTCGTACGCCATAGCACCGACTGGTACCGTTGCGAAGGTTTGTCCCGGGAAGTAGCGCGCGAGGTAGCGCCCCACGGAAGCCCAGCGTTGTACCTCGGCAAAACCATGACTTGGCTGCATCTGCCGCGTCACAAGAACCCGCGCGAGATGACCCAGCGTTGGGCCAGCGCCCAGCAGCGCCAGAGTGATCGCGCCAGTTGCACGTGCGCGAGTGAACCGAGCGAGTCGCCCGGCAATCTCTACGGCACCAAGGCACGCAAGCATGGTCAGCACTGGAACCAGTGGTGCCGCGAGTCGTGAGTAGTGGAAGTGGTCGCCGCCGGTGTAGAAGAAGAACAAGACCCAGCAGAACGTCACGCAGAGAAAGGGCAACGCATGACGGCGCAATTCGGGTACCCACAGCGAAAGCGGCGCTAGGACCAAGAGCGGGAAGTCGCGAAAAACTTCCACAATGTACGCCATTCCCAGTTCGGCATGGCGCCAGGTTCCCCCGGATTTTGCGCGGTACGTATTCGGCACAATATCGCCGAATATGGCGAGGCGCAGGACCAGCAAAGCCACAAGCGCGAGACCGAGCCAAAGCCAGAACCGGCGTCGCGTGAGCGGTACTACAAACACTGCTGCCGGTACGAAGAGAATTGCTTCAGGACGCGACAAGACTGCCAGCACGAGCAGCACGCCGATGGCAATCTCGCGCCCCAACGCCATTGCGACGAACAGACCGGAAATGATCCCCGCTGCCAACGGGGTTTCTAACCCAACCACCGCGTTCAACAGAAAGAAAGGATCCAGGGCCAATGCGGCCGTCGTCGTTAGGGCGGCCAGCCCCGAAGCCCAAGGGAGCCAACCCGCAAATTGTCGCGTCAATGCAAAGCCAGCAGCCACGATGATACTGGCGACTAGCGTCAGGCTGCAGAGTCCCATCGCTACGGTCGAGAAGTCCGCTCCAATCAATCCGCCCAGGGCAAGCAGCAGCAGGTAGAGCGGACTCGTGAACCCTTCCACGGGTGAGCCACTGCAGTTGTAGCGAAATCCGCAACCAGAGAGCAGGTTCTTCGCGAAGCGAAAGTAGATGTAGGCGTCATCGTAAAGTGAACCTGAGTGGCGAAGGACCTGCCACGACACGGCGCCGATCGTGAGCGAGCAACAGATGGCAAGCATCGCCAAGAAGAACCAGCGACGGTTGCCGCGCGCGTCAGGATCGGTGTCAAGTCGACTTGTCAAATGAAGAGGTCAGCCTAGCAGAGCGTCTGCAGGTGGACCCAGGGGAAAAGGGAGTGATTCACCTAGCACCTCCTCGCCTCGCTCAGACGTCTGCGAGAGCGGTTCTGTGTTTATCCGAAATTCCCCTGGGTGTAGGCGACCTACCAGGCAACCGCACCTGATGACCTGACCTTCACCAGTGCGAGTGGAGTCTCATCCGAGACGCGATAGCCCCGATCATTCGGGGTCAACGACCGGGGCGTTATCGTTGACACAGACGCTGCGTTGCTGTCAACCATGTACCTCGAAACCCAGGCTACGACGACTGGGCTCACGAACCAAGCCAACATGCAGGCGAAGGTCGACAGGATCGTTCAAAATGCGCTCGACCTTGGGGTGTATATCATTATTGATTGGCACACGGAACAGGCAGTGACAGAAGTTGCTGAATCCGTCGCGTTCTTCACGGCTCGCGCTAAGAAGTACGGTAACTATCCTATACACTCCACTTCTATGCTTGCGCGCACGGGCAAAAACTCGGTGACAAGGCGAATAATGCGCTTGCCAACCGTGAATGGCGCCGCACAGCATCAGTGGTGCCGCTTGGAAGCTCGAGCAATGCACGGATTCAAGTTGCATTCCAGCGTCAACAGCGTCTGCGGACGGCCCTTGGACGGACGACACCCTCTCGAACGACGCATCCGGCACACCAGTTACGGGTGGGGTTCAAGGTGGCGGGCATGGCTTGTTCGTTGTCAATTGGATTCGACAATAGTCGCATACAGCTAGGAGTTTCACCCCGTCTCGTCCTATTGCGACTCGAGGGCGTTCCGCTGTTCGCGTCGCTCCGGATGCGTCCGCGGATCTGTCCACAGCGACTGGACGGTTCCTTTACACCGACGGTTCTTCTCTCACCAATTGCAGCGTTTCATCCGACGTTGCGTTGTGTTCGGAGCGTGCGACGCGAATGGTCACTTGCGTGGACACTTGAAGGGTGACGTTGGAGTTGTTATCTCTCGGCAACAGATATGCCCTGGGTGTCCGCCCGTTATGCTGAAGCGGCAGCGGGACGTCGCCGGGACAGGTCAAGTTCAACGAGCAAGTTTGGGAGAGGGAAATGCAGATCAATACTCGGGAGCTCATGAGTGCGGCGGCTGTATTGGTGCTTGCTGCTTCTTGTAGTGCCAAACCCGAAGGGAACGGGCAAAGCAGTGCTAGCGGGGGTTCGCCATCGAGTGGATCTACGGGAGGCAGTGGGAGCGAGCCCGAAGCTGGGGGAGCAGGCTCCCCCGTCGGAGCGACGGTACCCATTGTCATAACGTCGGCCCAAGACAGCTACTGGCAAACGGGACAGCCCATTTACGTAACGAGCGGAGACGTTGACGTGACTGTCATGGAGTCCTCCGAGGCCCAAACTTGGGAAGGGTTCGGTGGTGGCTTCACTGAGTTGGGTTGGAGCTATCTGTCCAAGCTGAGTCAGGCCGATCAGGATCAAGCCATGCAGCTCCTCTTTGGCTCAGACGGAGCACGATTTGCATGGGGTCGCATTCCAATCGGCGGAAACGACTTTGTCTTGAGCCACTACACCCTCGACGATACGGGTGACGACGTCATCCCCGACAGCGCTGAGACGAACCGCCCGCCTGCGGACGTGGCGCTCAGCAAGTTCTCGATCGACAGGGACCAGCAGAATCTCATCCCGTATATCAAAGCGGCGCAAGCGGTGAACCCCGAGCTCCGTTTCTGGGCTGTCCCCTGGACGCCTCCGGTGTGGATGAAGACCGGATACAAGAAGGACGATGACAACGGCGGCGCAGCCAAGAAGCCGTCCTACTACGAGGGCGGCAGCATGAAGGGTGACGACGCGACTTTGGCCGCGCACGCCCAGTATTTCGTCAAGTTCGTTCATGCCTACGAAGCAGAGGGGATCCACGTCGAGATGGTGGCCCCACAGAACGAGCCTATCGGCGAGCACACCTACCCATCGTGCCGTTGGGACAAAGCCGTCTACACGAGCTTCATTGGCCAATACCTGGGGCCTGCCTTGAGCAGTGCGGGCCTAGGCACCAAAATCATGCTTGGTGGCTCGTTCGACGACAGCAAAGACACCGACTTCGTGAATGCTGTACTCGCCGATTCGACAGCGACGGGCTACTGCGCGGTCGCTGGGCTGGGGTATGACATGGTGGCACCATCGAAGGTGTCGGCCATCAAGGCAGCGGGGGTGCCTGTCTGGGTCAGTGAGCACAAAGCCGGGAATTACCCCTGGATGAAGGCGACCTACCAGACCACAGCACCCAATGACCTGGCCTTTGCCATCGAGAGCTGGGGTCTCATCCGAGACGCGATCACCAAGGTCGGTGTGTCGGCGTACAACGCATGGCACATGGTGCTGGACAAGGTGGGCAAGAACATCGATGTCTCCAACGAATGGGCTCAGAACTCACTACTGGTGGCAGATTCTGGCAAACTTTTCGCGACTCCGGCCTACTACGTCTTTCGCCACTTCTCCCGGTTCGTAGAGCCTGGCGCGAAGGTGCTCGGTACCAGTGGCGGGGATGCCGTCGCCTTCAGGAACCCCGACCGTAGCCTGGTCGTGGTCCTCTACAATTCCGGAGCTAGAAAGACGATGACGATCGCAATCGGCGGTAAGAAGCTGCAGTTCCTTGCACCAGGCAGCGGATTTGCAACGCTTGTCCAGCGGTAGCAGACGCTGGCTGAGCTCTACCTCACGATTGCGCCCCAACAACGGACCTCGAAATCGTTGAGTGCCACACCGCAAGTGTAGGTGCCACCGCTCGAAATGTGGAGGAGGCGCAGGTTGGGAGCCATCGTCTTTTTGCCCGAGCTGTCACCCCAGCATTGTACCGAACCATCGGAGCGCAAACCGCAACTGTAAGCGTTGCCCGAAACGATTGAGCCGAATCTGCCAGCGGGCGGCGTCGACTCTCCGAAGTCATTGCTGCCCCAGCATTGAACTTGATGATCGTAGCGGATGCCGCAACCGTGGGTCATACCGACCGCGATCGACACGAATGCCCCGCGCGGGGACCAAGACGCTCTGCCCTGAGCGTCGCCCCAACAGACGATGGCACCGTTCGCACGGATAGCGCAAGCGTGCGATTCTCCCATCGAGATCGCATCGTACCAGCCCGTCGCGGGCGCAGTCTCGACCAAAAGACCCTTGCCCCAGCAGGCGATGTGCTTGTTGGCGCCGATCGCACAGGCGCCCTGGTCGGATGCGGCAATTGCTGTAAATCTGCCCGAAGGCGGTGCCATCTCGTTGTTGTAGTCTCCCCAACAAGCCAAGCGACCATCCCTTCGGATCCCGCAGTTGCTCCAAGGTTTGTCGACGGCGAGACTGACGAACTCGCCTTCGGGCAGCTCTGCGTAGAATGCGCCCCCGCATTCGAGTGAGCCATTCCCAGTTCGAATGCCGCAC
This sequence comes from uncultured Polyangiaceae bacterium, assembly GCA_964454965.1. Lineage (GTDB taxonomy): Bacteria > Myxococcota_A > Polyangia > Polyangiales > Polyangiaceae > FEN-1139. Next base: position 183,487 of record CAYVXY010000018.1, read on the forward strand.
CAATGCCAGTCACCCGCAGCGACCGCGGCATATGTTCCCTCGGCAGGTGCGCTCTCGCCGCACTCATCACTGCCCCAGCATCGCAGCGAGCCATCCGCATGAATGCCGCAGCTGTGGCTGAGGCCCGCGTCGACGGCGGTAAAGTGGTCGTCTGGCGGTGGGGCTTCATCGTCCAAATTGAGCAGGGATCCGTCCGCACGCATCGCCATCGTTCGCATGCCACCCGACGCAATTGCGACGAATGGACCGTCTGCGAGGTTCACGTGGTTGAGGTTTGACAGATCTCCCCAGCAAGCGACGAAGCCGTCCGGGTGAAGGCCGCAGGTGTAGTTTGTTCCCGCGTCAATGGCCGTAAATAGGCCTTCTGGGTCCGATGACTCTTCGTAGAAGCTGTGACCCCAGCAGCTTACTTTGCCACCCTTTTGTATGCCGCAGCTGTGCGACCTGCCAACGGTGACCGCCGTGTATTGTCCGAGCGGGGGTGTCGACTGCCCTTCGTCGTTGTTGCCCCAGCAGATGATTTGTCTGTCGGACCGGAGCCCGCAAGTGTGTAGTCCCCCTGCCGAGATGGCTACAAACGCTGCGTCGGGGGCCGTCGACTGCCCATAGCTGTCGTCTCCCCAGCAAGTGACAGTGCGATCTAGACGAATCCCACAGGAATGCAGCTCACCGGCGGATATCGCAGTGAATATCCCCGAGGGCGGCGTGGCTTGACCATAGCTATCAGCACCCCAGCAGTTGACTGAGTTGTCCGACAAAAGAACGCAGGTGAAAAACTCTCCAGTCGATACGGCTTTGACTCGGAGCTCACAATGCTCCCCGAAGAACCCTGGCTGACATTCGCACAGCGTGCGCTGCTCGAGTTCGATGCAATCTCCGCCATTGGCGCAGAATCCGGGGACGCAGCCTGCCCCGGCGTGGCCATTGCGCGAACCATGTCCACGCCGATGGTGATGAGTCTGGCGCTCGTCGTGGCGAATCTGTAACGCTTCCCGCTGACGGCTAGCCTGCGCGTCCACGACGCTCCCTACAAGCGATTGGTGGATGGACTCAACGTTTTCGCTACCCTGGGTTGATTCGACGTCAATGGCGTCCTTTGGCGTTCCACAAGCCACGCAAGCCAGAACGACCAATCCCGCAAGATAACGCACCGGCATAGTCATACCTCCGCGCTCTGTCCGCGCTGGCATTCGGGACCCAAACGCCTAAAATCTTACCCCAACCGTCCCCGAAACGATGGCGCCACTCGCTGTGCTCGCTCCCGGGACGATGAGGAAGCGGAAATCGGCTCCGAGGAAAAGGCTGCCCAGGTAGTAAAGTCCCGTGATGCCAGGCGTAATGGTGGCGTGGATATCCGAGCCACCGCTGCAGCCGCCTGGGTTCGAACAGGTCTGATCCTTGTTGAATCCAAGGCCCAACCCGATGAATGGTCGCAATTGCACATCCGTGGTTGGTTCTACCTCCACGCCTAACTCAGCCCCGAAGTACATTAGGCGCAGGGTTCGTGTCGACGTTTCTCCGAAGTTCTTCTGCGTGCTCTTTGAGCCGAAGAAGTACTCGGCGACACCACCGATGTAGAGCGGCAAAAGGCCTGCGATATGCGCACCACCGCGCAAACCAAGCCCACCTGCTAGGGGATTTGGGAAGCCATAACTGCCCAATGCGGCGAAGGACATCTTAGTGCTTGATGAGAGGTCCTTGCTTTTCCACTTGGCGCTCTTCTTGCTTTTGGCATTCACCTTCGCATCGGCATCTTCGTCCGAAGCCTTCTCATCGGAAGCTTTCTTGTCCTCGTTGGCTTTTGCGTCGGAAGCTTCCTTGTCCTCGTCAGCTTTGTCGTCCGAAGCCTTCTTGTCCTCGTCGGCCTTGTCGTCGGAAGCTTTCTTGGACTTGGCGGCATCGAGCTTCTCGCCGCCCGGGCCCTTGGTGTCGTGCCAATCCTCGTCGTCGTCGTCAGAGGCACCAAAGGCCGTGCCCGCGACGCACAAACCCAAAGGTAGACAGAACAACAACGCTGAGAGTCTGGACCTACACCGAATCGTCATCAGGGCCTCCTCGGCCAGGCGTTCCCCAAATGATGTTGGGGAGCCGGGCGGGGGGCCATCATACGCCAGCTTGGGCCAGAGCGGCGCTAACGATTGCGCGGGCTTCCTCTTGAATTTGGGCCAGATGCTCGCGACCACGGAAACTTTCAGCGTAGATCTTGTAGACGTTTTCCGTTCCCGAGGGCCGAGCGGCAAACCAGCCCTGGGCGGTCGAGACCTTCAGCCCGCCGATTTCCGCGCCATTGCCCGGGGCACGCGTCGAGACCTGGGTGATCGGATCGCCGGCAAGCGAGCTCGCAGTGACGTTTTCCGGGGCGAGCTTCTTCAGGACGGCCTTCTGTTCTGGACTCGCAGGCGCGTCGATGCGCGCGTAGACCGGCTCCCCGTGGCGCTCGACGAGTCTGCGATAGTGCTCGCCCGGATCGCGTCCGGTCTTGGCGGTGATCTCGGCTGCGAGCAGATCGAGCAGGATCCCGTCCTTGTCGGTGGTCCAGGTGGTCCCATCGAGCCGCAGAAACGAGGCACCGGCGCTCTCCTCGCCGCCGAAGCCAAAGCTGCCGTCGAGCAGTCCATCGACGAACCACTTGAAGCCCACGGGCACCTCGCTCAGCTTGCGCCCGAGCTCGGCGGCAACGCGATCGATGAGGCTGCTTGAAACCAAGGTTTTACCGATGGCCGCATCGGCGCGCCATCCTGAACGATTGCGGAACAGGTAGTCGATGGCCACAGCGAGGTAGTGATTGGGGTTCATCAGGCCGACGCTGCGAGTCACGATGCCGTGGCGATCGGCGTCCGCGTCGTTGCCAAAGGCCACATCGAAGCGGTCCTTCAGGCCAATCAAGCTCGCCATCGCGTAGGGGGATGAGCAATCCATTCTGATCTTGCCGTCGTGGTCGACGGTCATGAAGCGAAACGTCGCATCCACGGCATCGTTGACGACCTCGAGATCGAGCCCGTAGCGGTCGGCTAGCGGCGCCCAGCAACCGATGCTCGCGCCGCCCATGGGATCGACACCGATCTTCACTTTGGCATCGCGGATGGCAGCCATGTCGATCACATTCTTGAGATCGTCGAGGTAGGGGGTCCAGAAGTCGATCTTTTTGGTGGTTGCAGCGGCCAGAGCGCGCGGGTAGGGGATGCGCTTGACGTTCTTGCAGCCTTCCTCAAGGTGCTTGTTTGCGAGCGTCTCGATCTTCGTCGTGAGCCGGGTTCCGGCTGGTCCCCCATGCGCTGGGTTGTATTTGTAACCACCATCGCCAGGGGGATTATGCGAGGGAGTGATGACAATCCCATCACCAACGCCAGTCTGCCGCCCTCGATTGTAGGCCAGGATCGCATGCGAGATGACCGGCGTGGGCGAGTAGCCGCCGCTCGCGTCGATGCAGGTAGTCACGCCGTTGGCTGCAAGGACCTCGAGGGTCGTCACCATGGCTGGCTCGGACAACGCGTGAGTGTCGATGCCGACGTAGAGAGGTCCTGTAATCCCCTGTTCGGCGCGTATCGAACAAATCGCCTGCGCCGTTGCCAGGATGTGGGCCTCGTTGAAGCTGCATTCGAAGGCCGAGCCCCGGTGGCCTGACGTGCCAAAGGAGACGCGCTGGGCAGCGACACTCGGATCCGGCGTAAGCGCGAAGTAGTCAGCTACTAGGCGCGGAACGTTTACGAGGATCGAACTAGGGGCCGGATTTCCGGCAAGGGGGGAAAGAGCCATTTCAATTGGTCATCGGGACGGGAACTGGCGGGCGAGTTGTAGCGCAATTGGGGAGAACGGCTCGGGAACGGAGCGGAACAGCCCGGCCAATCTGGAGCACGCGGATTGGCGGGCAATTAGCTCGCCTAGTTGGCGGCGGTTCACCCGAACTCCATAAACGGGTCGTTGGCCGTACCCCACCAGCTCGAAACGGGTCTGTCGACCTGATAATCCACAATGACCGCGCGACACTCCTGCGCTGGCACCCAACTCCGTTGCCAACAGTGCGGCCCCTTCGGCTAGGGAGTTTCCCTAGCTACTCATTGCCCGAACTCTGCAGATTTTGACCTCGCGACGCAACTGCCATTGCGACTTCCCGTACTACACCAAAATGCGGTCGACAAGGCAACTGCCAGAGTCGCCGTGCATTTCCAAATAGCTGACCAAAGTGCCAGCGTGCGATAGTCGACCTCGAATGGTACGTCGGGCTTGGGCGTTGAATGTTCCGATTGTTCAATTTTGACGAGAGTCGATTGTTGCTGAGTTCTACTGTGTACAACTTGAGATAGTCGATTCGTTCAAGATTCTCCATCGGACCGGTCAATAGTCACTAGACAGCATGCTTCAGGTTCTGGTAAGGCATTCACAATAACCTCCCCGTCTGCGGGCGTCGCACTAAGATCGATTCGCTACCGTGGTGGCACGTGGATCTGCGTGCGATACCCGTGGAGGAAATCGGTTTGGTATGATTTGCCATGAGCGAGGTTCCCCGCGGCTTGCCGCGGGGCTGCATCTAGGCGGTTGTTCGGTACCGGGATTCCAGTTTCTGAGGGTCGGCACCGGTTAGTGGGTTGAAGCTGGCCAAGAAAGTGATGGCAGGTTTGCCGATGGTTCAGGCGTTGCAAAGAATGACACGTTGTGGGGCCGCTAGAGGCATCGCGGAAGCTGCTTGAAGCAAGCCATGATTGCAGATGTGGCGTATTGGGGACCCAACGGCAGAAATCGATAGGACGGCAATCCGCCCCAGCCAAAGCGCACTCTGAGCGATCCAGCGTCGAGCGGGGCGAAGTGGACGTGGTACTTGGTATCTCTTGAGCAAATGAGGATGAGTCAATGAAGTGCTACATGACTGGCAAACCATGTGACTACTACAAATCAGAGGCAAACAAGACAATGTTTGTCGTGTCACCGTTTGGATTTCCATTCGACTACCTATATCGAGACGGAGGAATCATTCAGAAGTGCAGACTACGGTGCGGATTGGAAGGAGCCAGTCGGTCAGATCAGACCATGAGACTAGGGTCGATCATGTGCCAAAGCATCTGCAAAGAGATCATCGAGAGTCAGTACCTTTACGCTGACATATCGATGCCGAATGCCAATGTGTACTATGAGCTAGGCCTCGCGTACGCGCTCTCACGCAAAATCGTGGTTCTGCGGAATGCGGACTTCGAGAATCCATACGCTGGACTGTTTGAGAGTGAGTGGAAAGGCAAGGGCATGACCTATGCCGAGTACCGAGACGTGGCATCGCTTACCACCGCAGTTGAGTCACTCGACATCGCATGCCCTATCCATCTGAAAAGGGACAGTCGAGCTCCGAGCAAGGAAAGTCCAGTACCCGGCGGACGTAGCATTCTGATAGTCGAGAACGGGAATGGAGGCATTGGATCCCTCTACGAACGGCTGCTGGAGGAAACGCTGAAAGACTTTCGCTTTGACGAAGATCTGAAGAAGATGCTCAGCCCTTCCGAAGCCAAGACGTTCCAAGAGAGCGATTGGAAGTTATGGAAAATCAGTACACTCCGAATCGGAGCAACTGCCGGCTTGCAGGAGATAGTCGACAGAATTTCGCAGTGCGATATTTGTATCGTAGATACCACAGCCTACCGAGGTGCAGGCGAGCCGAGGATCAATCCGTATATGTATTTCTGCCTAGGTCTAGCCCATGGTTTCGAAAGAGAGGTGATACCAATGACGAACACCGTCCAATCTACAGGTACACCTTTTGATGTCAAAGGGCTATGGCATATCTTCTTTTCGAAAGAGGAAGAGCTAAAAAGTGGATTTAGCAAGATTGTGCAGCGCATCAGCATCGAGTTTCACAAGGAGCGTTCGAACGCTCCCTATCGAAGGATCTGGGACGACTTCCTCGCGGACAAGCAGACACTTTCCGTGATCTATTGCGGACGCCCGGCTGGCGACGGTGGACAATCAGATGCCAACTACAAGAATCGCGGCCCAAGAACGAATGTTGACAGCTGGGATACCAAGGCCGTTTCCGAGGTGTCTTTTTACCTTGCCCAGAAGTACCCCACGGCGTTGATCAAGCCGGCTTCTCCTAAGACCAAGGTGGTCGGAGTGGCGGTAAAAAAGGTTGTTCAAACTGCCCAACAGCAGCTGAAGGAGGTATACAGGAACTGTATTATCATAGGGTCTCCTGACGTGAACGATTACGCTGAGGTCGTGCTGTCTGAACTCTATGGAGTTGAGCCCTTCAAACATCGGGACTTGCCGAGCGGAGAACAGAAGCTTGAAAAGGGGTTCATTTTCCAGAAGAGCAACATGGTTGCTGACATCCGGAGTGCATTCTTTGCCAAGTCTGACCGCCAAAGCGGGGTCGTTCACCGTGAAGGTGTAAACTTCTGCGGAGAGGATCCTGCGAAGTTAGAAGGCACCACCTACGGTGTTTTGACGATCGCCAGGCATCCTTTCGCAAGAGACTCGGACAAGAGCGAGGGAAGGGTGATGGTCTTGTCCGGGTTTACTGGAATTGCGACTTGTGGATTGATGGAGTTGATAATTGAAAGCGAGCCTGAAGCTCGCGAAGATGGCGACGAAATTGATGCGGCGTTCAAACAATCGCTCAGACGGGAATTGGAGACTCGATTCCTCGCCATTTTCAAGCGGGATTTGCGCGAGCCCATTTCAGTTCTCATCAAGTTCACATACAGGACAATCAAAGAAGCGGTAGTTGCTGGCGATAACCGACGCCTTGTCGACGCCCAAGTGATGTTCCCGATCTGACAGTATTAGTGGTGTGGACAGAACGTGTAACCGCATTTGAGACAGCGACGTAGTCGCTCCTATGTAGCAGCATCATGCGCCGAACACGGCCGCAGGCGCTTTCACCCACTCCCCGCAACCCCCGTCGTTCCCCGGGATTGGCGCCCCTTGGGGTGACGGATTGGTCGCGGGATTCGGGATGTCCTCGGCCGACTTGGTTAACGGCAGGTCCGTTCGAACTCGGCTTGACGCTGATTGGCAGTATCGAGCAGGGCGGCAAAGCGCGGGATCCCCCTGTCGTCCGATTCTGGGATCTTCGAGAACTGCTGATTGAGGTCGGTTCTTGCCTTGGCGGCGCTATTCCAAGTGACCTGCGGTGTCACAAACGAACTCTCGAGCAATGCCGCTTTTTCCTCGACCACCTGCCAACGCTCCAGACGCTGCTGCTTGAGCACGGGATTGTCGGCCTCGTCTACAGGCGGAAACTTGCGTTTGATGGCGAGATTCTTCACCGACTCCCAGGTCTTGGCTAGGTCGGTGCGTGAGCGAGTGCAGTTGTCCGCATTGTCACACCCGATGGACAAGACTCCTACTACCAGTATCGCGAACCGTGACACGCAATCGAATCGCATCATGGTTTCCCTCCTTCCTCTGGTTGAGTGCAGAAGATTAGCTCTCGCAAAAGCGCGTCACAATAGGAATGGCAGAAGCCTCGGTTTGGTTTTGCAGTCCGCATAGAAGTGCAGTGCCTGCTTGGGTCGGTGCGGCGTGATTACGGACAGTTACGAACACGCGTTGCCGCTGTGGCAGGAAGTAGTCGTTGTTCGGTGGCTCGCCGTCGTGTGGTTCGCGACCGAAGCACAAGTGCGTTGGCGCAGATGTCACGATGAGCAGGCGACCAAAGCCACGCGCGTCTGCAGTGAGACGGTATGAGGCCGGTGGGCCAAGGCTCCCAAGTCGGTGACAAGTTCGCGCGCACCGGTCCAGTCACGGCTCGCTGTCAGTGCCTATAGTTCGGGTTCATGCTGCGCCGGCTCGAAATCCTTAGAGCCCATTTGTTGCCATTGCCACACGGGTCACTAGAAGATACGTGAAGGCAGTCGACGAGAGTCCGAGTCAAATGAAATTTCTGAGGTGGCTGCAGGACAGAAACATCGAGCTTACCATCCTCGTGATTGGGATCTTTCTGCGCATGACGATGACGTGGAACTTCCACGTCAGCTGGGCCTTTGACGGCGATGACCACTGGGAGGTGGTCAAGTGGATTGCCGCGCACGGTCGGGTACCCCCGCCCGAGGCCGCGGTCGAAGCGTTTCACCCGCCTCTCTTCTATTCGCTCGTGGCCGGGTTCGTTAGGCTCGGAGTCAGCCGATACCAGATGGTGTGGCTGCCAATCGCACTGGGCACATTGAGATTGGCGATCATCTGGGCGGGACTCGAGCTCTACGTGAAGCATTCACGCTTTGCCCGCATCATCGCACTTTGGCTTGCGGCGGTCATGAGTGCCAGCATCCAGGTAGACGGGATGATCTACCCGGAGCCACTCAGTTGCCTGTGGCACGCCATCGTGTTGCTCCTGGTCCCGATGGCCTTTCGGCGCGAGTCCTTTGCCCGTTGGCCCTGGACGCTGGGGATTGGGTTCGTGCTGGGCTTGGCCATGCTGACCAAGATCTCGGGAATCGCGGTGATTGCCACGCTTGGGCTGGCCGTCATCCTCGAGCTGATGTTTGCACGTCGAAGCTTAGCGGAGCGCATCGCTCGGGCGATGCCGTGGGTCTCCGTCGTTATCGTCTCGCTCGCGCTGAGCGGATGGTACTACGCGCGCAATGTCCGCGAATACGGGCGTCCATTCGTCACCAGCTTCGATCTGCCGTCTCAAAACTACTTGGTCGAAGAAGCGTGGCGGCACGAGCCGCTCGACCGACGCACGCTCGGGTTCGTTTTCGGTTGGGATAGGTCCATCTTTACCTATCCGACTTCGCAATACGACATCGGTCCGAATCCGCGATTCTTTCCTGTGCTCATCGCATCCACATTTCAGGACTTCTGGGGTGCCGGGTTCATGGGTTGGGATCGCCCGCTGTTTCGCCACGGGAAACGACACGACTTAAGGCCGCCCGAGAGTTACGCCAACATCTCGCGCCTGGCGGTCATGGGCGGCACCGTCATCACCGTTGCTACCGTTCTCGCTTGGATTGGCGCGTGGCGGCGCTTGTTTCGCGAGCGAGATTTTGGCCGTCTAGCGTTGTTGCTCGTATCGCTCGTCACCGTGGCTTCCGCGCTGTACTTCTCCGTGGCCCATCCCGTCGATGGCCACGGGGTTACCAAAGGTAACTACCTGATCTTCGGTGCACCGCCCCTGTACGCGCTGTTCGGCGTCGCCACAGCTTGGACTCAGAGCAAGCGCCAACGTTGGCCGTTTCTTGGGATCCTGCTCTTGGCGCTCGGCTTCGTCTCCCTATATTCCTTCGATTGTCGCCTCGGGCTCTACCTCTAGACCGCATCGTCATCGCCATACCGAGTCCCTGAATCGCAGAACACGCACAACAGACACTCATGAACACCGCTGCAATCAATCGACTACTTCGCGTATTGCCCGCCCTGCGGTTGACCAACGCTGCGCCATTGGACATCAGCGGTCTGCCGGTGGCGCAGCAGGATGCTGCGCATCGAGCTTTCGTGGCAGCCAGGTCGAGGCTGGACGCTGCGGCGCAGCTGCGTGAAGCCGGGCGAGATTTGCCTGCAATCCTTCTCTACCGCGAAGGCATCGTCATGCTTGGCAGAGTGCTGATCGCTGCGCGCGGCCAAGCGTCGGATGAGATGCCTAGCGACGGGGGCCAGACTCTGGAGCGGTTCGCGTCACTTCTGGCCAACGAACACACCTCTCTGGCCGCGGACTTGCGCGATGCCATGCGGCTCGCCGAGCCACAAGAACTCGACGCATTGCCTGGTCGAGCCCTCGCGTCACGCGTCGATGTTCTGGCGTCGCTCACCGCGCGTCTGTTGGAGCGCATCGAGCCGACCTCGCGTGAGCGGTCGCTCTACGTGAAATACGCGCCAGCCGCCAGTGTCTTAGTGACACTGCTTTGTGCATTCGGTACCGTTGCGTATTTCGCATTTTTACCGACCAATATTGCCAAGGGCAGGCCGGTTGTCGCCAGCAGCGCGACCTATGAAACGAAGCCGGGGGGGGTCGTCGATGGCAAAGACTACGGCCGTTTCGGGTTCCATAGCGATGTCGAAGCCTCACCCTGGATCCGAGTCGACCTGGGTCGCAAGTATCACCTGACCGAGATCAAGATCTTCGGTCGTCACGATTGCTGTTACGATCAATCGGTGCCGATGCTCTGCGAGGTCTCCGGCGATGGTGAACAGTTCGACGAGGTTGCCACCAAGTCGGAGCCATTCGAGCAGATCGAACCTTGGGTAGTCTCCCCGAATGGAGTAAGTGCTCGCTACTTGCGCGTGCGTACGCTGCGAGAATCGGTTCTGGTGCTGTCCGAGATCGAGGTTTACGGAGAGCCGGCCAACTAGCATTGCTGCCGAGACGGGGCGCACGTGTCTCAAGCGCTTGGTCGCGGAGATCAGGACTCGCTTCTCTGGTCCCTGTTCCGAAGGACTGCATACGGTGCGGTGCGTCGGTCTCGAGTGGATGGGAGAACGTTGCCTTTTGACGGAGATTGCGCTGCAGACCGCGCTGACGCTCGGGCTGGCACGATCGATGCGCTGTTCGAGTCAGTCGGGAGCTGTGACGCCGATCCATCGAGCGCAGGCGCGGGTAGTCGCGTCGCCCAACTGCCGCGTTGCCATCAGGTGGGTGCAGTGAATGCGCAAAAATCGGCTAGCAGGCGAATTGCTTCCGAGTCCTGTTGTCCTGGGCGGCGATAGCGCTATCCTCCGGAATCTTGCGGTTGCACGAGCACAACACCGGCTCTTCACGCGCAATGACGCGGATGTCGCTCATGGTCGCCCTTTGCGGGTTGGCCCTGGGGCTGCTCGCCTTGGTCGTGTGGTTCGCTCGCAGTTCCGAGGCCGCCACGGTCCAGACCGTCGTGTTCTCTGCCCTACCGACCAAGGCCACCCAGACCCGGCGTGTCGCGACCCCGATCGAAATCTCCGACGATGCTCTGCCGAGCAAGCTGACGCGGATGGGCAATGTCATCGTGTGGCACCCTTCGGCGGTCGAGGCGGACGGCAGCTATGACGTGATCGTTCACTTCCACGGAGTGGAGAGCGCGCTCGAGCCTGCCATGCGTGAAGCGCGGTTGCGCGCGGTGCTCATCATCATCAACGATGGCCTCGTCTCGGAATCCTATCGCGATGGACATGGGGCTACAGGGACGCTCGATCGTCTGTTGGAGGCCTTGCACAACCATGTCGCGGAGGCGTTTCATCGGGACGACGCGCACGCTCGGCGCGTAGCCGTGAGCGCGTGGAGCGCCGGATTCGGCGCCGTCGGCCCGATGCTGCGGCGCGACCAGGACGTGGCTCGCATTGATGCTGTCTTGGTGTCTGATGGATTGCACTCCTCCTTCACCGATCCGAAACGGCGCTTTATTGCAGACTCACAGTTGGCCCCGGTAGTCAATTTTGCGAAGCGCGCGATAGCCCGCGACAAACTGTTCGGCATTACACATACAGCGATCCAAACGCCCGATTTTGCCAGCACCACGGAAACCGCACATAAGCTACTCGGGCTGCTCGACATGACTCCCGACATGATTCTCGACGTCGAAGAAGTTCGAGAGCCGGTGCCGACGGCTGCGACGCAACGTGGCGATTTCTTCTTGCTGGGCTATGCCGGCAATGACAAGCACGCCCACGCCGTGCAGCAATGGGCCCTCGGGCGAACGCTCTGGGCGCGGCTTGCCGCGCGTTGGAATCAGTAACGGGACTCGCTCCTCACCCGACGTGCGCTTGGAGGCCAAGCAGGAGCTACGTGCAGCCTTCGATCAGGCAATAGACGTCGGTGAACCCCAGCTCGCGGTAGCGCTCGGCTGCCTTGCGACTGCGGATCCCGGCGTTACAATAGAAGAGGAGCGGCGTTCTTCGATCGAGTTGATCGAGCGCATCGATCAGTTGTGAATCGAGTAGGCGCGCCCCGTCGAGGTGAGCGGCTGCATATTCTGCCGCGGTGCGTACATCGATGACGAACAGCGGCAATTTACGTCCATCTTGCTCGAGCCAGCGACGATCCACGTCGTGAACGGCAGCAGGGCGATTGGGGTTGTCCATGCGAAAAGCCTTGCCTTCGCCGGTGTCGATCCAATCGATGGCAAGCCCGTCGGCTCGGCTTGCACTCTCTGCGTCGAGCAAGATGGGTATGTCGCCGAGCATCAGCCTTAGGTCGTCGGGGTGCGGGCTGTCTACCGCGAGATCATGTTCGAATGCAGCCGTTACCACGATGCGTATACACAGATCGGGCTCGACCAAAGCACGTCTGAGTTCGTCTGCGGCGCCACGGCTCAGTGCAACCGAGGGAGCTTCGTGCGTGGCAAGGGAAGACAGCAGTGGGCCGAGCTTTCGATGCGCTTCAAGCTGTCGAACGACCTCGATGCCTCCGACCAAACCGCCGCGGACGCACAGCAGCGGGAAATACTCTCGCGTTCGGGGATCCTTCAGGTGGTCGGCAAACCAGGGATCGAGAGCGGCGTCGAGCACCACGGGCTCTGCGCCGTGGCTTTGACAGAGCTCGACTATTTCACGGGCAATGGCCCGCCCCGAGTCGGGGCCAACGGTAAACACGACGACCGAGCCCGGCTCGCGGTCGGTGGGGGGTGACTCGGGGGCGTCGGCCATGCCTTTGCATAGCACGACGCGGTTTTGGCCCGCAAAGTAGCAGAATTTGGCCGCTTGGGCGGTGGAGGCGGCATCTGGCAGCGCTTTGACTAGACTGTTGCCGGGTGCCCGGTAGAAAGGGCACTCGGCAAACACTCGGAGCAGCAATGAGTCAGAAGGACGTATCAGCCCAACTTACCCGTCTCGCGCGTGAGCGCATTCTTCTATTGGACGGGGGCATGGGGACCATGGTTCAGCGCTACCAGCTGACCGAGGAAGACTTTCGTGGCAAGCGGTATCGCTCGCATCCGAAGCCACTCAAGGGCAACAACGACGTTCTGGTCTTGACTCGCCCGGATGTTGTCCGCGAGATCCATGAAGCGTATCTCGCCGCTGGTAGCGACATCATCGAGACGAATGCGTTCAGTGCCCAAGTGCTCTCGCAGGCAGACTACCTCCTGCAGTCCGATGTGTACGAGCTCAATCTCGAGGCGGCGCGCGTGGCGCGCGCGGCGGCGGACCAGTTTAGCGACAAGACGCCGGACAAGCCGCGATTCGTTGCAGGAAATCTTGGACCAACCAATCGCACGCTGAGCGTGTCGGTACAGGTCGACGATCCGTCGCACCGCGACGTCGATTTCGACGAGGTATGCGCCGCCTACCATACACAGGCCAAGGGCCTCGTCGAGGGCGGGGTCGACATCATCCTGATCGAGACGGTATTCGACACCCTGAATGCCAAGGCGGCGATCTTTGCGGTGGAGCAGCTGTTCAGCGAGATGGGGTTGCGTCTGCCTATCATGTTGAGCGTTACCGTCGCGGATCGGAGTGGCCGCACGCTCTCGGGGCAAACCGCAGACGCATTCTTCACTAGCATTGCCCACTCGCGCCCCTTTAGCGTCGGGCTCAACTGTGCATTGGGCGCCGCCGACATGCGGCCGTACCTGGAGAGCCTGTCGCGCCTTTGCCCGACGCTGATTAGCTGCTACCCGAATGCCGGTCTCCCGAATGCATTCGGCGGATACGACGAGACCCCAGAATCGATGGCCGAGGTGCTCGGTGGCTTTGCTCGGGAAGGGTTGCTCAATATCGTGGGTGGCTGCTGTGGGACCAACGACCTACACATTGCCGCCATTGGCCAAGCCATGCAGCGCTTCGAGCCGCGCAGGCCTCCGGTTGCCGATGGACTGACCCGCTACAGCGGGCTCGAGACGTTGACGTTGCGCCCCGAATCGAATTTCATGATGATTGGTGAGCGCACCAACGTGACCGGCAGCAAGAAATTCTCGCGCCTGATCCAGACCGGCGACTACGCGACTGCCTTACGGGTGGCATCCGAGCAGGTGCAGAACGGCGCCAATGTCATCGACGTGAACATGGATGAAGCCATGCTCGATTCCGAGGCGGCCATGGGTAAATTCCTGCGCCTGGTTGCCACGGAGCCGGACATTGCCCGTGTTCCGGTGATGATCGACAGTTCGAAATGGTCGGTCATCGTGGCCGGGCTCAAGAACGTCCAGGGCAAATCCATTGTCAATTCGATCAGCCTGAAGGAAGGTGAAGCGGAGTTCTTGAAGAAGGCGGCGCTCTGCCACCAATTCGGGGCGGCCGTAGTGGTGATGGCGTTCGATGAGCAGGGGCAGGCCGAGACCGTCGAGCGAAAGTTCGGGATCTGCGAGCGCGCATACCGTCTGCTGGTCGAGCAAGTTGGATTTGCCCCCGAAGACATCATCTTCGATCCGAACGTCTTCGCCGTGGCAACTGGGATCGATGGCCACAACCGCTTTGGGATTGCTTTCATCGAGGCCACGAGACTCATCAAGCAGAAGCTGCCCGGGGCCAAGGTCAGCGGCGGTATCAGCAATCTGAGCTTTAGCTTCCGCGGTAACGATCGAGTGCGCGAGGCATTCCATTCGGCATTTTTGCTTGAGGCAATCCGGGCAGGGCTTGACATGGGGATTGTCAACGCCGGGCAGCTTGCGGTTTACGAGGATATCCCGAAGGATTTGCTCGAACGGGTTGAGGACGTATTGTTCGATCGTCGCCCAGACGCCACTGAGCGTATGGTCGAGATCGCCGAGACCTATCGCGGTGAAGCGACGAAGCGAGTGGTCGACATGGCCTGGCGCGAGCGGTCGGTGGCCGCGCGAATTCGACACGCGCTCGTGCATGGTGTCGTAGACTTCATTGCCGATGACTGCGAGGAAGCGCATCGCGAGCTCGGTAGCCCGTTGTTGGTCATCGAAGGGCCGATGATGGCTGGCATGAGCGAAGTGGGTGATCTTTTCGGCGCCGGCAAGATGTTCTTGCCGCAAGTGGTCAAGAGCGCGCGCGTCATGAAGAAGGGCGTGGCCGTGCTCGAACCCCACATCCTGGCTGCACGCCAGGCAGGGGATTTTCAGGGGAATCGCAAGGTACTGCTAGCCACCGTTAAGGGTGATGTTCACGACATTGGCAAGAACATTGTTGGTGTCGTGCTCGGCTGCAACAACTACGACGTGATCGATCTTGGAGTGATGGTTCCAGCCGAAACCATCGTTGCCAAGGCCAAAGAAACGGGCGCCGACATCATTGGTCTTTCGGGTCTCATCACGCCGAGCTTGGACGAAATGGTTCAGGTAGCCAAGGAGATGCAGCGTCAGGGATTTTCCGTGCCGCTGCTGATAGGTGGCGCCACGACGAGCCGGCAGCACACTGCTGTCAAGATCGCTCCTGAATACGGGCAAGAGGTAGTCCATGTGCTTGACGCCTCGCGGGCCGTTGCGGTGGTTTCGAGTCTGTTGGACGAGGCCGGCCGCAAGCTGTTTGACACACAGAACCGCAAGGATCAGGAACAGCTGCGTCGCTTGCACGGGGGGGACAAGGAAGCATCGCTGACTCCACTCGCCGACGCACGCGCGCGCCGACCGGTCGTCGATGGCAAGGTGTCGCCCCAACCACCGTTCATCGGTCGCCGTGTCGTCGACATCGATCTGTTGGCACTCGTCGACTACATCGATTGGACGTTCTTCTTTACGGCTTGGGACATGGTGGGCAAGTTCCCGGCCATACTGTCGCACCCGGAGCGCGGTGCTGCGGCGCGTGAGCTGTTCGAAAACGGCAAGGAATTGCTTGAACGCATCGTCAAGGAGAAGAAACTCACCGCTCGCGCCGTGTACGGCTACTGGCATGCGCGTTCTGAGGGAGATGACATCGTCTTACTTGACGCCTCTGGCTCGCAACGCTGTGCGACGTTTCCCATGCTGCGCCAACAGAACCAGAAGAAGCCGAGCGAACCGTGTCGGTGCTTGGCCGATTTCGTGCAACCTGGAACACAAGGAATGGCCGACACGATCGGTGGCTTTGCGGTAACTGCCGGGCTCGGGTGCGATGCGTTGGCAAAGCAGTTCGAAGCGGACAACGACGACTACTCCGCGATTCTGACTAAGGCGCTCGCCGACCGCTTGGCGGAGGCAGCCGCCGAATGGCTTCACGCCAAGGTACGTCGCGAGTGGTACGCTGCGGACGAGGCTCTATCACCTCAGCAGCTCATCGAGGAATCCTACCGCGGGATCCGCCCGGCCCTCGGCTACCCCGCTTGTCCCGATCATACCCTCAAGGGGACGCTGTTCGAGTTGCTCTCAGCGACGGAGATCGGCATGCAGCTGACCGAGAACTTCGCGATGTATCCGGCGGCCAGCGTCAGTGGACTCTACTTTGCTCACCCCGAGGCTCGTTACTTCAATGTCGGCAAGGTGGGACGCGACCAGGTAGAGCAATACGCAGAACGTCGCGGTTGGACGCTCGAAACAGCCGAGAAATGGCTTGGGCCGAACCTTGGGTATAAGACGTGATATTGCCTTTGTGGCCCACCATGCGCGACAATTGACGCGAGAACCATGAAACTGCTCCGAGTCGCTGCTGCCACGCTGAACCAGACGCCCCTCGATTGGGATGGCAACTCGCGGCGGATTCGCGCCGCGATCGAGCAGGCCATACAAGCACAAGTGGGGCTGCTTTGCCTGCCGGAACTCTGCATCACTGGCTATGGTTGTGAGGATGCGTTTCTGTCGCCGGGCACCCACCAGATGGCGCTCGAGGTATTGGCGGAGCTGCTGCCTTCTACCCGGGGGATCGTCGTATGTTTGGGGCTGCCGTTCGCATGGCACAAGGCGGTGTACAATGCCTGTTGCTTGGTGGCGGACGGTCGGGTTCTCGGTTTCGTTGCCAAGCGTGCGTTGGCCGGCGACGGAATCCACTATGAACCGCGCTGGTTCAAGCCCTGGCCCGAGGGGAGCCGCACGCGCTGGCCGTTGGGCGGTCAGGGCGTGCCCGTGGGCGATCTGATTTTCGATGTCGGGGGCGTGCGGATTGGGTTCGAGATCTGTGAGGACGCATGGACTGCCGAGCGCCCCGGCGCTAACCTTGCTCAAAGTGCCGTCGACGTCATTCTGAACCCGAGCGCGAGCCATTTCGCGTTTGGCAAGCACTTGGTGCGGCGGCGGCTGGTAGTCGAAGGTGCACGCGCTTTTGGTGTGACGTACGTGTACAGCAACCTGTTGGGCAACGAAGCTGGGCGCGTCATTTACGATGGCGATGCCTTGATCGCGACGGAACGCGGGATCCTGGATAGCGCGAAGCGCTTCTCCTTCTGCGATCACACCATGGCAACGGCAGTTGTCGATGTTGAACTCTCGCGCACGCGGCATGCCTGGCGTTCGAGCTATCGGCCCAACGTCGTTGAACCCGAGGACGCTTGCGTCGAAGCGGAGTTTCAGTGGCCACTAGCGGAAGTGCCCACATCGAGCGCGAGCGGCGATGAGCTAGCCCTGAGCAATCCCTCGAAATACGAGGAGTTCACCCGTGCCGTCACGCTCGGGTTGTTCGATTATTTGCGCAAGAGTCGTTCGAATGGCTTTGTGGTCTCGCTGAGTGGCGGAGCGGATTCTGCCGCCATTGCCTGCTTGGTCCATCTCATGGTTCGGTTGGCGAGGATGGGGATTGGCTCCGAGGAGTTTCGGCAACGTCTGTCGTATGTAGCAGGGCTCGAGGCGGACGCATCAGACAACGCCTGGACAGCGCGCTTGCTTACAACGGTCTACCAATCCACGAAGAACAGCTCGGAAGTAACCCGTCAGGCTGCGCACTGCATTGCGGACGCAATTGGAGCGCGGCATCTCGAGCTGGATGTAGACTCACTGGTCGAGGGCTATCAGCAGATTGTCTCGACGGCGCTTGGACGAAGTCTCGACTGGAGTCGGGACGATCTGGCGCTTCAGAACATCCAAGCGCGCACGCGCGCCCCAAGCGCCTGGTTGATTGCCAATCTCGAAGGGGCGCTGTTGTTGGCAACGAGCAATCGTAGCGAGGCGGCCGTTGGCTATGCCACCATGGATGGGGATACCGCGGGCGGACTTAGCCCGATTGCAGGCATCGACAAGGCCTTCATACGGCGTTGGCTGGTCTGGCTCGAGCAGGATGGTCTTGCGGAATGTGGCCCGATGCCTGCGCTCCACGCCGTGACGGTGCAGGCGCCGACTGCAGAGCTCAGACCCAGTGGTGCATTGCAAACCGACGAAGCGGATCTCATGCCTTACGATCTGTTGGACGCGATCGAGCGTGCCAGCATTGCCGACAAGCGAAAACCGGCGGACGTATTTCGCACGATTGAGGCGCAGTTCCCCGCCTATTCGACTGAGCAATTGCTGGTCTGGCTCGAACGATTCTACGGTCTGTTCTGTCGCAATCAGTGGAAGCGAGAGCGCTATGCTCCGAGTTTTCACGTCGATGACGCCAGCCTCGATCCCAAGAGTTGGTGCCGGTTTCCGATCCTATCCGGGGGATTTGTGCGTGAGTTGGCCGAATTGCGGCGCCGAGTCGAGGCGCGCAGCAAGGGTTAGGTCCTTTCGCTGCTGCACTTCGTGTATGCTCGCGCCACCCATTCAGAGGACGAATCGTGAAGCGGATTTACTCGAAGAAGCAGGTCGTTCGGCGCTACGCCAAGAACCCGATCATTACCGCAGACATGCTGCCATTCAATTGCCGCGGCGTGTTCAACAGCTCGGTCGTCAAACACGAGGGCCGTTACGTCATGATGCTGCGCTGTGAGGGGTACAACTTCTACAATTTCTTCGTCTTGGCCGAGAGCGACAACGGCTTCGATAACTGGAAGATCGGCGACATCATACCGTTACCCGAAGACGATGAGTACAAAAAGTATGCGCGCGTTCAGTACGACCCTCGCATCACCAAAATTGGCGATACGTACTACGTGACCTACTGCGCCCATGGCAGCGATGCGCGCATGGCCATGCTTTCCTCGAAGAATATGCGGGATTTTGCATTCGAGGGCTTCATCACGGGAACGGGATTTCGCAATACCGTGCTCTTTCCAGAAAAAATCGACGGTCTGTATGCGGCACTCGAACGTCCGAACGCCCTTTCCGAGATCTGGGTCACGCGCAGTCCCGATCTCAAGTATTGGGGGGCACAGAAGCTGATGATGAATCAGTCACAATGCACCTTCGGCTGGGGCAAGATTGGCCCCTGTGGCACTCCGATCCGCACCGACAAGGGGTGGCTCATTATCTTTCACGCCGTGTCCGTCGTGTGTGAGTACGAGTACATCTACAACGCCGGTGTCGCGCTCACCGAGCTCAGTGACCCATCCAAGCTCATTCGCGTCGGGGACGAGTGCATCATGACGCCCGAGATGCCGTACGAACACGCAGGCCACACCCCGAATTGCGTGTTTGCGTCTTCGCACGTGGTCGAGGACGACGGCAGCGTGAAGATCTACTATGGGGCAAGCGACCGGTACCAGTGCATCGCAGAATCCACCGTCGATGACTTGGTGGACGTTGCACTGAATCGCTGACCGGCGGCTTGTTGAGTCTTTGACCGCAGCCGCTTGACTCAACTACCGCCGCCATATCGGCGCCTAGGTCTGGTCCGCTTTGGGGACGAGCGTGAGTTCTTGGCAGGGAAATGACAGGGCGCTTCAGTTTCCGCGTGGACGCCCAAAGCGACAATCATCGGGGTAGGTTGGTCAAATCGTGCGCTCAGCCGGCCTGCGGCGCCAGGGAGTGCGGTTTCATCGTCGTCCGTTCCGTTCGTCGGTGCGCCGATCCAATTCGGCGTAGGCGTTGGTTTGGGCTACTCTCTGCCCGCCCATTCGAGGGTGTTGAGGCGACATGCAACAGGAACAAGTTGGTGACACTTGGGCGGTGGTACTTCGCGCTGCTGCGCTGACCGGGTTGGTCTTCGGCGTAGCCGCAATCGGATGGTGTCTGCTCAAGGAAGGGCTTAGTGAACCAGCCTTCTTCTGGCACAATCAAGTGAGCCTCGACAGCCGCCTGTTTCTGGTGAGATCCACGTTTGGCGCGATGTTTATTGCTAGCGGCACGGTCGCTACGGTAGGGATTGGGTTTCAACGCCGCGTTCACGAGCTGCCCCATTTGCTTTGGAGGTTTGCTCGGGCTTGTGCACCGATCGCACCGCTGTCATGCGTTCCGATCCTGATGCGCTGGCAACTGTGGAAAGACCACGAACTCGTCTTTCTTGTGCTCGTTCTCGGGGTGGCGATTGCGCTCAAGGCTGCGATTGCGGCCGCCATCGAGGCTGAGCCCTTGGCGCTGCTGGGCCTTCGCGGCCCGCAGCCAGAAAATAAGGCGACGCGATTTGGTTCGGCTGTCGTTGGCGCGCCGATGTGGTTCTGGCTAGTTCTAGTCGCAGTAGCCGTGGTGGCGTACTGTTGCTGGTTCTCCTACAACACCATCATCTGGCATCGCTCCGCGCGTTCGGGGTGGGATCTTTCGATCGAAGACAGCATTCTTTGGAACATTCTGCATGGCGGACCCTTTTTCAAGGCTCCACCCGCATTGGGCCCAACCGGCTCGCATTTTGCCCGGCATTCGGCGCTGGTTGCCTATCTCCTGGTGCCCTTCTACGCCTTCTATCAGGCCGCAGAATCCGTCCTCGTGCTGCAGACGATTTGGATGGGAGCAGCCGCGATCCCGCTGTTCCTACTTGGACGCGGCCGGGTTGGTGCACCGCTGGCGGCGCTCATCGCCGCACTCTACCTGATGCATCCGGCAGTTCAGGAGAGCAATCTGTTCGAGATGCACTACATCAAGCTCGGCACGCTGCCGTTCTGGATGACGCTCTGGTTACTCGATACGAAGCGATTCCGTCCCGCGCTCGTTGCTGCTGCTATTACTTTGATGGTACGCGAGGACGTAGCGACATGGATCGTGCTGCTTGGTGCGTTCTGTATTGCCGCGCGCGTCCAATTGAAGACGAGTTTGACGTTGCTGGTGGGGGGAGTCTGCTACGTTGCCGTAGTCAAGTTTCTCGTCATGCCGTCGTTCGTTCAAGGGCGTGATGAACTGCTGTTCATGTACGAGGGCTTTCTGCCGCCTGGCAAAGGCACTTTTGGCTGGGCCATGGCCAGTGCACTGACCAACCCGGCCTACCTACTAGATACGTTGTTGTCGAAGGAGAAACTGATCTATCTGCTTCACATTCTGACGCCCATGGTCTTTATCCCGCTGCGACACCCAATCGGGTGGGTTGCATTGATTCCCGGGATCGTCTTTAGCTTCCTATCGACCGGGTATACTGCGCTCTACGATGTTCACTTCCAATACTCACCGCATCTTCTGGCAATGCTCTATCCAGCGCTCATTGTCGTGCTCGGTATTGAAATGGCCAGGGTTCGAGCCAAGACGAACGGTGGCGCAGCGATTGCTGAAGTTACGCCGCCTCCCGCGCTGGCCTGGTCCAAGTTCAGTGGAAATGTCGCGGCGATGACCGTCGCGACGCTGCTGTGTTCCTCTCAGTTTGGTGCCGTCATCCAGCAGAACACCTCGCGCGGTGGACCTATCCCCTATCGGTTCGGTTGGGACGACGAAGGTCGTATGAGGTGGCGTGCCCTGGAGGAATTGCTTGCGATATTGCCCAAGGATGCACCTGTTGCGGCGTCCGCGTTCACCATCACACACGTTTCTAATCGGTCCAACGGTTACAGCCTATCCATCGACACCTACGATGCCGAGTACATTATCGCTACGACCAATCGAGGGGAGCTGGTGCCTTCCGAGCACACGCGGCTTCACCAGATCTTTGAACGAGGTGACTTTGGCGTTGTGGCGATTCGGCGGCCGTTCTTCCTGATGCGTCGAGGGCACTCCACGGAACAGAACGATATCGTGCGCAATTTGATCCGATGATTGAGATGCATCTGGCCCCGCCGCAACGACGCCGTACTACCTAGGTTGCGTTTCGTGGGCGCGAGCCTCTCGATCTTGTTTTCAACACGACAATCAACTGGCTGTCTGAGACAGTTGGGACTAAACGCATCTCAGGGGCAAACCCTGCCAGCTCCAAGCGGACCTGCACTGGTTCAGTGGATCTGCGAAACTGGATGGTCTCGGGCGTGTAGCCCAACACGGAGTTGTCGGATCTCCGCACGATGGCAGCGCCAGGTGGCGTGCTTGCGATATACACGAGTACGTTGGGATCCTCCGCAGGCGGTGCGGTTTCGAGCAGTGCCGCCGACGGTGATGGCTGTGTTTGCTGCGGTGGTGCGAGCGGTTCTGCTGATTGCGACAGCAGTGTTTCCTGCGGTGGTGTCAGGGCCGGACGCTGCTCAAGCCTGGTCAGCGCAAGCACGGCGACTGCGACCAAAGTCAGGGTACTGCCGAGCGCAATCCAGGTGCGACGCCGGACCAGACTCAGCCTCATCTGACGAACATGTCTGGCTTGGGCGGATCCGCCATGCCAATGCCAATGTGAAAGCCCACGTGCGGCGGTTGGTTGTACGAGGACTGCTCGAAGGTGACCTGCATTCGGTACGTGGGATCATGCATCAGGGTGTAGATGCGGCGCGCGGTCACGTTCGTCGTCGTGTAGATCATCAGAGCCGTGCTGTCGGTATTGTGCAAAACCAGCTCTTCGCGCCAGTCACCGAGGATGTCGGCGGTCAAATTCGGCGTGGACTTCGTGCCGTTACAGGACTCGGTCCCAGAGGTGCTCAGCAACGTGCCGCCACCGGGTTTGGTGATCGTCGTGCCTCCGGTGAGCTCGCGGGCTTCATCGGCGTCCCAATAGATGAGGAAGTTGCTGCCTGCCGAAGTGGAGGTCCCGCTTGAGCCGTCGCAATAGACACTCCCACTCCTGGAACTGGTACAAGAGGCGCTAGATTGACTAGTGGTACTGACCCACTCGGCCACCCCGCGGCCATTGTCGTCAGCACTTGTCGTCGTAAAGTGGGTCTTGCAGGTACTCGCGTCATGCGCATCGTGTCCACCATCCTCCTCGTGGGGCATGAACACCTGGAGTGGTTGGCCTTTGATCAACGTTCCTACGTGCAATGCATCGCCATGGCCAAGGCCCGTTTTGCAGCGGAAGGTTCCGTCGCTGTTGATGGTCGATGCGCCGGGGATTAGCTCAAAGGCGCCATCGCCATTGGCGTCTCCAGTCATCAGAGTATGGTTGCCTTGTCCAAAGGCGTTGCTGGCGCTTGCGGAGGTTCCACTATCGTAGGTCCAAACCTTGCTCAGCGCGCCATCCCGATAGTTGAGCGCGCTAATGGTCAAGCGCGTGTAGTAGCCGCGCTGCGTGATGATGCTCGGACGACCGGTTGAGGTCGTACCGCTATCGGTTACGAACGATACGCCACCGTTGAAGCGCATCCCGCGATTTCCGTACGTGTCGCCCCAGGCGGAGCTTCCATAGAGGACTGGGTACGCGATGGTAGCAAGCTCCGCCCCGGTTGCGCCGCTGAACACGGTGAACCATTCGGGGCCGCTCAAGATCTTTCCGTCAGCATTGCGGAGATCTTTGGTGTGATCGGCACTAGCAGCAGGCCCCTTCGAGAGGTAGCTGCCCGTCCCATCCTTGGTTCCGGGGGCGGTCTTGACCCCCAACTCGGCCTTGCCGTCACCGTCGAAATCATAAACGGACAGCTGCGTATCGTGCGCACCAGCGCGGATGTTCATGCCGAGATTGACCCGCCATAGCCGCGTTCCATCGAGCTTTATGCCATCAATGATGACGGGGGCGGTTGCGCCCGCATTCGACGAGTCTTGCGCGTTCGCAGGATCCCACTTTAGGACGATATCGAATTTGCCGTCGCCATCCAGATCGCCCGGGCTTGCGTCGTTCGCACTGTACGCGACAGTCCCTGTGGGGGGGGTGATGGGGACACTCAAGTAGTTCTGTGCCCAGGGCTTGATTGCCGCAGATTGGGTGCATTCGGTGCCCTTGATAACGGCAGACACGGTGTAGCTCGAGCTGGTCGTGCCGGCAGCATCCAGGTAGTTGGTGCTGTTCGTTACCGTCGCCAGCTTCGTGCCGTCCTTGTAAAGGTTGTAAGCGACGTTGGTGGCTGTGGTGTCGTATTCGTAACCCAGCATGCGCCAACCCACGTAGACTCCGCCGGTGACTTTAACGGCCACGACGCCACGATCCAAGTCTTCCATTTGGTAATGGCCAGTCGTCGGTGCAGCACAGCTTCCAGTTGCCGGCGCACCGCCTGTGCCGACTGTTGCGCCGCCAGTTGCTGGCGCTCCGCCACTAGCCGCGCCACCGACTGTTGTCCCGACGCCAGCCGCGCCGCCCATGGCTTTGCCTCCCGTCGCTGCGCTGCCAGCTTTGCCTCCGGTCGTTGCGCCCCCAGCCGTGGTGTTTGCGCCGCCAGTAGCTGCACCGCCCTGGGACGCTCCACCAGCCGCTTTGCCTCCCGTTGCCTTTCCAGCTTGGCCAGAGCCGCCGCTGCCAGTCGCACCGCCAGCGCTGGTGCTGCCACCCTGGCCAACAGTTCCACCGTTCTGGTTCGTGCCACCGGAGTTTGCTTGGATTGTTCCGCCGTTTGCTTGGGTAGTGGTAGTGGAGCCACCTTGGCCAATCGCGCCGCCCAAGCCAGCGCCACCAGAGCCCACGGGCTGGGTGCCGGTCGAGCCACCTGTTCCGTCTGCGGTCGGAGCTGCGCCGCTACAACCCACAAGCAGGGTCCCCGCTAGAATCCTTGACAGACTCGTCAACGATATCGACCACCGGGGTGTCTTGGGCTTCATTGCTACGGCTCCTAGGACCATTTCTCTACTTGTTGTGGCTGGCATGGGCGTAACTGCTCTCGGACTCGACCACGGACCTAAAGTGGTTCTGACCGCCGGAAAAGGCGGTTGCCCTACCCGCACCATGGCCTCGGAGTGTACGGAGCTCGGGCGACTGCTTCCTTTAGAACCAGTTGCCCAAGGGCGACAGTACCAATCACGATTGCCCGGGATTCTGTCGCGACGGCGCTGTAGCCGTGGCTTTCAGTCCGGCATTGCTGCAAAATTCCAGGCGCTGGCGATTTGAGGTCGCGTCTTGTCTGTGCGGCGCAACAAAGCCAGCCAGCGACGTTCAAGCCCCCGGCTGCTGGCACAGAGCACGCGGGGGATTGTCGCGCGAGGTCCTAGATGTTCGAGCTCTCGCTACTAGTTGTCGGGTGCGTCATCTCGTAGAGGAGCTTCTCTGAGGTTGATACTGTTCCGTCCTTGTTGGTGTCGGCGGGGTCACTGGTTGCGGAGCTCGACGACGTACTTTCGTCGCTGCCGGTTGCGAAAGAGCTACCCTTCGTGCCACCAGCGCCACCCATTGCACCACCGGGACGACCACCTCCGCCAGGGGGCGGTCCAGCCTTTCCTGCGCCTTGGGTGCCGCCATTCATCCCGCTCGATGCAGCGCGCTGCGTCTCGGCTTGGGCCATCATCGAGGAAAGCTCATCGACGCTGAGGGCTTTGTCTCCGTTCGTATCCGTGGCGCTGAACATGGCGTCCGCTGAGGGTGGTGTAGGTGCAGCTCCTGCTGGTGGTGCAATTCCCTTCGGCCTGTCTGCCGCAAGCTTCTCGCCGAAAGCGACGAATTCGTCTTTGGACACCGAGCCGCTTTGGTTGCTGTCCATCTCCTTTAGCAGGTTTGCGGCCGTCTTTTGCCGCATTCCAGTGACGCTCGCCTGCGTCAGGTTTGAGATCGCAGAACCTCCGATGGAGCTAATAGCCATGATCTACCTCATGAGCCGGTTTCATTGGGCTTGTGCCCTAGTGAACGGCTCTTGGGTGCTTGGCTTGAATGAATGCAACAACCTGCAACAAGTGCAGCCCCGATTCTACATATCGCGTAGGAGGTAGCCGCGGCCGCGCACGGTCTTGAGCAACTGTGGAGCGCGCGAATCATCGCCGAGCTTTGCCCGCAAGCGTGACACCTGGACGTCGATGCATCGATCGAAAGCTTCGTCTGATGAGCCTTTGGTGAGCTCCAACAATCGATCCCTCGACAGCACTTGTCCCGCACTCTTGGCAAGTGTTGCCAGCAGCTCGAACTCATTGCTTGTCAACTCGAGTCGCTTGCCGCGCAGATAGGCGTCGCGCTTTCGCAGATGTAATTCGAGCTTACCAACGCTCACGACGCCGTTTCGTAGCGAGCGGTCGGAAACCCGACGCAGCAGCGCGTTTGTTCGTGCTGCGAGTTCCACGGCGTTTAGCGGAAACGAAAGGCAATCGTCAGCGCCAGCGTCAAGCCAACGAGCACGAGCCTCGGGAGCCCGGTTCTCGGTAGTCACCAAGATGCTCAGTTCGCGCCTCCGCTCGCTTCGCACCAGTGCTTCCAAGATTTCGGCGATGGGCTCGGCCACCACGTAGAGGTCGAACGCGGTCACGGCCACGACGCCGGGCGTGGGCAGGCTTGCTCTGGCAGTCCCTATCCCCTGTTCACTGAGGAGTTGCGCCAACTGATGCGCTGTCGACGCATCCGTCGTTACGACGGCAACTCGAAGTGAGGCTTGCTTCTTCGGGACCATGATCCGGGCGGCTCACTGGTGGGCGATCACTGAGCCACCATTGGAGCGTGGTTTGGACAGCCGAACCCCACCAGACGTTAGTAGTGGTGAGGAAGGACGAACGGCCGTGCCGACTAATTCGTTGGGGAGCCACAGGAAATCCAGTCGGACTCAGGGTCGGTGCCAACGTCTGCACGCGCGCTTTAGAGTTTTGGTAGGCTGCCGAAACGCCAATCGGTCGGCGCCGAATCTTCGCGAATCCATGTCCTTCTCGATCCGCCTGAAATTGACGTTCCTGGTTGGTTTGCCCGTAATCTTGCTTGGCGCGGTCATTCCCATTCTGAGCGACGCGGAACACGATGACCTCAACGACGCTGCCGACGACCACGTCGAAGGGGCCGAGCGGGCCTTCGTGGGAGAGGTCGCCGACGATCTGCAGGATCTGGAGGTCGTTGCCAGAACGATTGCCGACTCGCGCGCCGTTCTGCGCGCCGTTGCCGACCACTCAGCTGACGAAGCACTGACCACCGCTCGTCGGTTTGGGCAATTCTACCCGCGCTTGGACGTGACCATTGCCGCCAAGGATGGTCGCGTTCTTGGCGATGTAGGTCCAACCCAGACCCCCGCCAATCTGCACGAGATTTTGGAGCTAGCGGAGCTCGAGAGCTTCACGGAACCGCATATTCTTCTAGAACACGGTTGTGCCAGCCCCGCCGCCCATGCTCCGCCAGCACAAGCGGCGCTCCTGCCAATTGGCGCTGTGGGTTGGGTATTGGCCTGTGAGCCCCTCGATCGCGGGTTTCTCGAGAACGCCGGCACGAAACTCGACGCGGAACTGGCTTTCATTGGCAAGCAGGGGTTGCTTTCTTCCACCGAGCATTTCCCCAATTCCGTTGTCGGACGATTCCAAGTGGGGCCCGCGCTGGTCGAAGAAACGGGCAAGGTTTGGGCGGTTCACCGCTTCCAAACGGGCCATCCGGATAAGGCTCGCGGGGCCGATCTGACCGTCGTTGCCGCGGTGGATGTCACCAAGACCAGCGCCAGCGTCCACCGGCACCTAAACTACATGTTGGCGTTGCTGATCGCGATAGCAACGCTGGCCATGGCCGTGGGTGCGCGCATTGCAGGGATCATGGCGCGCGGGCTGCATCAGGTTGTGGACGCCTATAAGCGCCTTGCCGCGGATCAGTACATCCATGTCCCAGTGCTGCACACGAATGACGAGATTGAGTTGCTCGCCACGGGGTTCAATCAGATGGTCGATGGCCTGAAGGAACGCGACAAACTCCGCACGACCTTTGGCAAATACATGACCGAGTCGGTGCTTGAGCATCTGCTGAACGGCAAGGTTGAACTCGGCGGGGACACGCTCAAAGTCACCATCCTCTTCAGCGACATCCGAAGCTTTACCACCATCAGCGAGGCGATGGACGCTCATGCGCTCGTCGGCCTACTCAACGAGTACTTCACCGAGATGGTCAGCATCGTGATGCAGCATGGAGGAGTCGTGGACAAGTACATTGGCGACGCCATCATGGCGGTCTTTGGTGCGCCAGTGCCTACGCCCGATGATGCCAAAAATGCCGTTCGAGCAGCTATCGACATGCGAAAGTCATTGGCGCGCCTCAACGAGCGTCTCGTCGCTCGAGGGGCAGAGCCCTTGCGCACGGGGATTGGGATCCATACCGGGGACGTAGTGGCAGGCAACATCGGTAGCGAGCAGCGCATGGAATACACAGTCATCGGGGATCCGGTAAATGTCGCTTCGCGCCTCGAGAGCAACACGAAGAACCTCAAGGTCGATGTCTTGATCAGTGAGGCGACCTACGAGGAGGTCAAAGACGTTATCTTGGCCACACCGGTCGAGGCACTGACGGTCAAGGGCCGAGGCGAACCGGTGATGACCTACTCGGTGACGGGACTCCGGATCTAATAGTGCGATTCCGTGGAACAGATGGGTTCTGCGGCGTGTCAGCCAGAAAAGCTACCTTCTGCAATCGAACGTCCAAACGCGGAAAATGTGCTGGCAGGATGGCAGAATCACGCGCTCAATAAGCCGAATACCACGTTGAGCATCAGGGCGATGACCGTCGTATTGAAGGCAAAGGACTGGACCGAATGTAGCAATACAGCGCGACGAACTTGCCGACTCGTTATCGTCACGTCCGATGTTTGGGCGCACATCCCTAGCCGCGGCGCGCTGTTTCGTTCGTGCCGCGTCGGCAGTGAGAATGATCGACCAGGCCATGGCAAGTAGCGCCCAAGTACCGGCGTTCCAAGCCAGGAGCAGTCGAAGTGCTGGGAGCATCCTTGGCACGGATAACCCCACGACTACGGCAATGAGCAGCGCGACGAGCAGCCGGGTGCGCGCCAACTTCGGTACGTGACGCGGAACAGCGTGGTGTTTCGGATGGTTACGCGCCGATGCCATGCTGCCGATGATAGATTGCCGCTGCGGCCCTGTCTCTGCAAACCTTCTACCCGATGCGTGAGTGTATGGGGCGGCCATGGCTCCATAACCACCTTACGCCCCATTCCGAGGATCCAAGCAGCGGATCCTCGGACACGGAGTCGCCCGTTGCATTGCTGTCATCGCGGAAAGCAGCCAACGTGTTTCGCCAGGAGTCATGGGCCTGGCTTCTTTCCAGTCTCAGTTGACGGCGAATGTAAGGTTGAAGGCGGCGATGGACTCAGCCTTTGGTCCGAATTGGAAGACTCGCTTCGCCTCGTGTACGGCATCGATCACGGCGACCAAGTCCGAGAAGGGTGTGGCGTTATCGGTGTGAAGCACGGCACGATCCAATTTGCTGTCGGTCGGAGCGCGATGAGTACCGTTTGACTTCCATTCTGCGGCGATGCGTTCCGCGAGGGCTGGGTATTGGTAGTCACCCTCACTGCCAATGTTGACCGGTTTGCGCTCCACATCGATGGTGTTGATAACCGTGGATCCTTCCTTCCATACCAATTGGAACTTTCTGTCGGCGCGCATCTCGACGTGCAGTTCCTTTTCTGGTGCTAGGCTCGGCGGAGGTCCGTCATTGGGGCTCGGGACTCTGGCATCGGCATTGATTCGTGCCATTTGAGACCAAACGGCAGTCACCAACAAGAATGCCACCAAGCACAAGAGAAAGTCGATAAACGGGATGAGTGGAAGTTCGAGGTTGAGCGTTCGCTTGTTTCCGTGTCCAGCGGCGACGTCGATTCCTGCCATAGCGTGCTCCTTTGGGAAATTGGACGCACTTCGACGGTAAGCCTTTGGTGTGAGACCGCTTTCTAGACGTTGTGCCGCTGGCTGGGCATGGTTTGAAGTATTCAAGTACTCGAGCGGTACAGCCGAATGGGAAAGGTTCACACCCTCCGGGTGTCGATGACGCAACATGACTATGTATGTACTGCGACGACACCCTCCCAATCGGCTGAAAGCACAAGTCTTCGTCTACGGCGTCGCTTGCACCGTGGACACTGCCGGCAGAGAGCTGGCCGTTCGTCGCACCAACCTCGGAACGCTTGCGTTCAGACGCGCCGCCACGGCATACACCAGGTCAACTGTGGTGGTGGTACCGCGATGCGTGGGTCTGGTCAGTGCGTTACGCCAGCGGCCTTCCCCTCGAGTTAGCTCCCGAACTCTGTCCAAGGTCAGGCCCGTTTCTGTCAGCGCTTGAGCTACTTCTTCTTCAGACAGGCGTTTGGCCTTGTGCAGGTACATCTGCACACGACTCTGAAAGTTCACCGCCCCGTCCCCGCTCGTTTCGACAGCGCAGAAGATGCTTTGAGGGTATTTCTCTTGAATCAGCGATTGGATGCCGTCACTCACGCCGGAGCTTGGCATGCAGCCAAATGGCTTTACGCTCAGCGTCATGGTCGACTTCTTGCCAACCGCGTTCAGGATGACCTTACCCACTTCCATGTGGCCCTCGCCACCGCGGATATCGTTGTTGTAGTAGTCCTTGGCAATTGCGGCGACTTGATCCATGTCGGGAAGATGGTAGTCGCTTAGACCGATCGCGCGACTGTAAGCAAAGAACGCAGAGCGCAGAGCCTTCTCCGCGAGTGCGAGCATCAGTTTGCGTTTCGCCACCCCGAGCTCACCCAGGCCGGCGAGACCTTGCCCGGCCGAGTCCGTCTGGCGTAGATGAGCGCGATTCGCTGTGTCGAACCGCACCTCCCAGATGTTGTAGAGCAGCCAGGCGCTAACGAGCTGAATGTCGACCTCTCCGCCCTCTTGTTCGATGAACTTCTGAAGGTGATAGTTGCCGTCACCCTCGGTTGTCATCGCCCAGAACTCACCGATGATAGCGACCTTGGGCTTGATGCGGGTGCGATCGACCTCGACCGTAGCAAATAGTCTACGCGAACGAAGCAACGCGGAGAGGACACTCTTGCGCCGAAGCAAGGCTTGGTAGCAGCGTTCAGTCGCATCAGCGATGGCGCGATTGGTGGCACCCGGAACGACCTCGTACGGGCGGATCCGATAGCCCAGGGCATTGATGACGTCACCTGCGCCCAAGGCTTGCAGCATTGCGCCAAAGAACTTCGGTGACATCTCCAATCCAACGTCATCGCCATTCACCTGACTCAGGCCACCTTGCTGCTGGAACGCGATTACACGGAAACCGTCGAATCCTGCGTCCCTTAGGGCCTTGCGATACTCCGTGACATACATCCCAAAGCGGCACGGACCACAGGCGCCAGCTGTCAGAAACACGTAACGTTTTACGATTTCGTCCCGCGTGAGGCCAGTAGACTCGAGCTCTTGAAGGTGCTTGACGAGGTTTCCGACCGTGAAATAGGTGGGGTTGCACTGCCCGCGATTGCCGAACTCCTTGCCCACGCGTAGCGCGTCCTGATCGGGACAGGTCAATGCTTGGATCTTATAGCCGAGTCCCCGAAAAGCACCCTCGACGAGTCGATCGTGTGCCACCGTTAGCCCGCCGAGCAATATCGTGACGGTATTGCGCTCGGAGCGCACGAACTTGAGATTCGACATGGTCTCGAGCCAAGGATGTGGCTTGGGTGAGTCGCCGAGACGACTCCGCTGTTCGCTCTCGAAGGCCTTCATCTCGTCGTCGATGGCGCTCTTGGGAATCACTGCGAGACGGCGCTTGATGTCTGCGTTGGAGATGCCATTCGCTTGCATGGTGCGTTTTCCTTGATTGATGACAGGTGGACTATTCAGCCGCCAACATGACGGACTCTTCATGGGGCAATGGGGCTATTCGCTCGACAGGCTTGCGCCTGAGCTGGACGAGCTTGGGCCCATCGTCAGTAGCGCTGGCGCGGGGCGAGTATGCGCTCACTCGGCGACGCAGGCTGGCGAGCTCCTCGTCAACTTGAGCATCGTGTTCGGCGAAGGTACGGCCTTGTTGCTGGTGCAACTCGAGCAGCTCGAGCTTTTTCTTGTCCAGGGTCCATTCGAAATCACGCCGGCGAGAGGCCATCTCCTCCAATCGTTCACGTTCGAGACTTAGGGCGTGAGCGTAGGTTTTTACGCGGATCTTGATCGAGCCACCCGGCTTGTTGGCGTCAAGGTCGTGCAGGGCAGCGACCGGTGTGCGCGTGGCTTGAACGATGGTATCGATGAGTCCGTAGGTGGGAGCGTCGTGTCCGCACTTGAAGCTGGACAAATCCAGAACGGCAACATTGGGGTGGTGCGCAGCGAAATTGGCAGCCCAGACCTTTTGTGCGCTATTGGCTGAGTAGTTTTCTGGCCAAACCTGGGATAGCTGCAGGGGCGAAGTGATGACGCCGCTTGCCAGCTCGTCAGCATAGAACCGATCGAGGTACTCGCGTGACTTAGGGATCGAGCGAATGCTCAGGATTGGGTAGCCTAAGGCCTGAAACTCGTCCGGGATCCCGTGATTGAGGCCCGGATCGGAGTGGTATGGGCGCCCAATGACCAGAATCGCAATTCGGTTCTCTGCTTCGACCGTTTCGAGAATGGCGCGGCCCTTCTCTTCCACGTCGTCATGGAAGGCGCGCAGCGCCTTCCATGCCTCGCGGCAGGCAAAGTCACTTTCGTCCTCGGTAATTCCGAGGCGCGTGCCCCAGCATTCGAACATCCGACGTGCGAGAAATGCTGGCTCGGAGAAATTCAGTGCTGGCGCAAGGTATTCGATGTTGCGTGTTTCGAAGAAGTTCGTTTCCTTGGTGAACGCAGCGCGCATCACGTCAGGGGTACCGGCGACGATCGGACAAGACGCGTTGTCCATCGTATCGGCGACGAAGTTCTGCACGTGCGTGATGACCGGGAAGAAGATGTACCGAAGAGGCCGCTTCTTCTCTGGTTGGTGGGCCTCGAACAGCAAGTGATGGATATGTGCCTGGACGACCTTGCTCGGAAAACACGGATCGACTGAACCGTACTTGCCGCCGGCAAGCCACATTTCCTCGGAGGTTTCATCACTGAAGACGACGTTCGTTTTTGGGATCCCGAGGGCTTCGAAGTAGGTACGGAGGAACGGAGCGACACTGTAGACGTTCAGGACACGCGGGATCCCGATGCGCATCGAGCGTCGGACTGCGGCGGCATCGGCTGAAGAGCGCCTGAAGGCGCGCGTGATGGGCGTACGCTTGATGCGAAAGAGCCCTTTGTGAACGAGGATATCGTCGATCAACGTGCCCGGCTCGGGGAGGGGCTCGGGCGCGTAGGTATGCTGAAAGGCTTTGCGGCCCTCGTAGTCAACGAGGTTCGGGAATTGTGCGGCCACCTTCTTGCGTTCGGCGACAATCGCAAGCATGGCATCTTCGCTCTCCACGGTGCCTTTCTCGCAGGAGAAGCCGGCGATGTAGCGAACGCTGGTGCCGTCGGGGCGCGAGGCATCGATGAAGGTGCGGTGGCATTCGTTCGGACAGAAGTGGCAAGTCGTCGACTCGTCGTGACGTGTCACGTACTCTAGATTGAGTGATGCATCGATGCCAACGAAGCGCGTCTTTCCCGTGCGCTTGTATCGGCGTAGCGTTTCCATTGCAGCACCGATGGCGCCAGCCTCGCCGGTATGCGGATGCACGAACACCTCGGCGTTTGGCACTCGTTGTTTGATGTAGTCGACTTGGGCCTTGACTGCGGCCAAGTTGTACTGCGTGCCGCCCTGCAGTACGAACTTTCTTCCAAGCGACGCCATTCGGGGAACCTGCACCACGTACTGCCAGACATTTTTCGGCAACACCTGGGCTAGTCCGGCGAGCAGTTCCTCGCGCTGGAAGCCTTCTTTCTGGAAGTTCACGCGATCGGTGTCCAAGAACACGGCGCAGCCGTAGCTGAACTTGGGTGCCAGCTCCGCCTGGAATGCCACTTTGGCGTAGTCCGTGATCGGCAAACCGAATTGGTCTGCCATGGCCTGCAACAACATGCCGTTGCCAGCACTGCAGGAATTCGACAGCTTGAAGTTCTGGATCGTCCCATTCTTCAGAAACAGGACCTTGATATCTTGTCCGCCAATATCGCATACTACGTCAATATCGCCGAAGTAGTGCACAGCGCTCACCATGTGGGCGACGGTCTCGACGATATTGACGTCGGCGAGCAAAGTCTGTTCGAGAATATCCGCCGCATAACCCGTGGCGCCGAAGCCCACACACACCAAGGAGGCCCCCTGACTTTCGACCTGGTCGCGCAGCTTGCGCAAGAGATCCTTCGCGTCTTCAATCGGGTTGCCTTTGGATAGCTGGTACGCTTTCGCTATGAGCTCACCATTTTCGGCGACCAAGACCGCTTTTGACGATGTGGAGCCGCCGTCGAGGCCAACGACAGCTCGGATTTCCTGTCCTGGCGGCAATTCGGGCGGACAGAAGCGCGGGATGGCATAGGTCTCTGCAAACTCCGCCACCTCGTCGGCATGAAGCACTAGCGGCGGACCGGCTTGCTCACCGAGGCGTGCACGCCGACCCGACAGAATGAAATCGCGAAGTCCATCCAGCCCTTTGTACCGGCCGAGCTGCGAATCGAGACTTAGGCCAAACAACACGGCGCCAATCGCGGCGTAGAGCTCCGCACCGCTTGGTACGAAGATGAGGTCCTCGACACTCATGCTGGTGGGAGGTTCGTAGCCCCGTTCCTTCCAGGTTTGGGGAATGCGCAGGCGCCAACAGTCCTGCAAAAATGGCAGGTATGTGTTTGGGCCACCAAGCAACAGAACTCGCGACTTTAGCGTGCTGCCGCGGGTGAGAACACTCAGGTTCTGCATCACGATAGCATCTGCCAGTGAACAGAGTACTTGGTCCTGTGGGATGCCAGACTTGATGAGATTGACGATGTCAGTCTCAGCAAACACGCCGCATTTGGCGGCAACGTGGTGCAACCGGCTCGCATCGAACCGCAGGCTCAGCGCAAGCTCGGGAGGCGCACCGACCTTGATGAAGCACTTGTCGATGGTCGCGCCCGTGCCTGAGGCGCACTTGTCGTTCATGGAAGTCGTAGCAGTGCGCATACCCGTGCCTGGATCGACCTTGAACATGATGATCTTGGCGTCCTGCCCGCCAAGCTCGATGACGCTCTGAACGTCGGGGTGGCGGTCCTCAACCGCTAGCATCACCGCGTTCACCTCCTGAACGAACTTGCCGCCCGTGGGTGCTTCGAGGGGGCTACTGCCCGACCCGGTGAGAAACAGGCGAAAACGTTCAGCGGCTCTGTCGGGGAATGCCGTTTGAATGCATTCAAGAAGTTCAAGAACCTTCTCGGGCTGCTTGGTGTGGTGACGCTGGTAGTCGTTCCAAAGCACTTCCTTGGTGTTTGGATCGATGACGACCGCTTTGACGGTCGTCGAGCCCACGTCCATTCCAATGACAAGGTCGTCAGTGAGTGTGACCATTGGTGCCTCGTTGTAGGTTCTGGAAGCAACATCCATAGAGTGACACGCGTGTCAGTGTCAAGCGTTGCCATGGCGAATTTGTAGTTTCTCATCCTTGGGGGATGGCGTATTTCGAGGCAATCGCCCCCCAGAGCGTTCTAGAGCGGGGCGAGTGGGCTACGGCATCGCGCGATCAACGACGATTCCACTGACCAGTCACTTGCGGATGGACCGGAATGTCAACAGGGATCCAGCTGAGCCGATGGTGACAGCGTCGCACTTTGACAGAAATTGCTAAAGGACACCGAATCATCATGAATGAGTCGCTTCAACAACAGCTAGCTAGTCTCATCGCGTCCAATCGCGTCGTTCTCTTCATGAAGGGGACGCGAGATGCGCCCACCTGTGGGTTCTCGGCTAAGGTCGTGCAGACCCTCAACGCGCTCATTGCAGATTACGAAACGGTCAACGTGCTCAGTTCCCCCGAGATCCGTGACGGAATCAAGCAGTTTTCCGGCTGGCCTACGATTCCACAGCTGTACGTTGACGGGAAATTGGTTGGCGGCTGCGACATCGTCCTTGAAATGAACGCCAAGGGTGAGCTTCAAGAGCTCCTCCAAATCGACCCAGCCACGAGTGCTCAGCTTGCCGCGCGAGAGGTGAACATGGCGAAGGTATGTCGCTGCAGCGATAAGAAGAGTCCGGCCAGCGACAAGAGTGAAGCCTCACCCTAAGCCGAATCCACCTCATAGAGCGCACCACAGACTAGATTGCCGCGTGGCTCGACACGGGTCTTCGACCCTCGAGCCACTTCATTGGGGAGCTTCAGGGGGCGCGTGTCACCATGCGATCGATGGCATGCACGGGAGCGGCGGCACCCGACATCAGAGGCGCAATGGCAGCATACACGAGCCGTTGCGCCTCGAGTGTGCTCTTTCCAACGAACTTTCGGGATACTACCGTGACGGTATAGTGGCCACTACCACCTCGGACCTGAACGTCGGCTTCACTTGGGTCTTCAGTCAGTGCTTCGACGATTGCCTGATAGATGTCATGCGAGACGTCACTCGTGGGATGCATTCGGTTCTCCAAGCTAGAGCTCCTCACGTCGCCTTTGCTTCGTGAAGCAATGTCTGGGACTCGGCATGCGCTTTGGGTAGCTTGATCGCGCTGACCCAGCGCATGGCGGCAAAGAGGCGCAGCGCCATCCAGCTTACATCGAGTTCGAACCAACGATGCCCGATCCGAGCGGAATTCGCGTACGCATGGTGATTATTGTGCCACCCCTCGCCAAAACTCAAGAGCGCCACCCACCAAAGGTTTCGTGCATTATCGCGCGTTCGGTAGTTGAAGTATCCCCAGCGGTGGGCTGCCGAATTGACCAGCCAGGTAGAGTGGTACGCTGCGACAACGCGCAGGCTGCCCGCCCAAAGCAGACAACTCAAGCCGCTCGTATTGATGCCAAACGTGCGGGCGGCCTCGCCAAGCCCCCAAATGGCTGCAAAGCTCAGCAGCTGAAGCAGTGGGGTCCACCGATTCAGCCACCTGAGCGCTCGGTCCCGAACCAGGTCTTGAACTACACGCTCGCGCTTCGCACCGCCCGTGTTTTGCTTCAGCATCCATCCAGCGTGCGACCACCAGAAGCCATGTTTGGGCGTATGGGGGTCCAAGGGCCCATCTGCATCGGCGTGGTGTAGGCGGTGAACACCAACCCAATAGAAGGGGCGCCCCTGAAACGCCAAGCAGCCCAGGCAAACCAATGTGAGCTTCAACCACCGCTTTGGCTCAAAGCTGCGGTGGGTTAGCATCCGATGGAATGCGAGGGAAATCCCCAGACTCGAGGTGAGCCACAGCATGAGTAGAGTAAGCCCCAATGCAAACCACGAGAACGTAGCGATGGCACCTATTGCACCTAGGTGCAGGGCAACTACCCCGACAACGACGGGCCAGTCAAAGGGCATTTGCGCTCCGACCGAACGGCGTCCCATCGAGATTGCCATCACGGAGTAGGCTCGTGACATTGCGCATCCAGGCATAGCTCTAGGGCGTTGTACATCTGCCAAACCTGGGGCGACTTGGTTCGGTTCGCAACCGTCGCCGAAGGAGTTTCTTTGGCAAGCCAATGCTGCGCCGCGGTCCACTGCGAATCATTGGCGCACTGCGTCGTGGTTGAGCCCACATACTGCCAAGCAAGCCACGGATCGGATCTGTCGGTGGCCGAGATAGCTCATTTCGCCGCAGTCCACCGCGTTACGGTGCGCAAAAACGCTCGAGTCTCGCTCGCTTCAAATGGACGCTCGTTGTTGGGAACTTCGAGATGTGGTCCGAGCAGTGCCACCTTGCCTCGGCCGTGCTGCAAAGCCAGCGCTGCAACGCTACCGTCGGGGTAACGCAGCATCGCGGTACCTTGTTCTGGCGCTGCCAGAAATGCCGACCCACCAAAGTAAAGCGCCAGCAAGGTACCCGAGCCCTGCAGCAAGTGCGAACTGCCGACGCGGCTCACCAGAACGAAACCCGAGTTGGGCCAAGGCACCAAACCGGGCCTGGGTCCTTCGGCTGTGCCTTCGAAAAGTGCCAAGGGGTATTCGTAGGTTCTGTTTTCCCAACGCACTGTGGCTGACGCAAGGTAGGCCCCGGCGCAAATCCCTACGTACCCACCACCCGCTTGCACGAACGCTCGCACGCGCTCAAGGCCCATTGCGCCGAAACCCTTCCATTGATCCGGCGCCCAACCACCGCCCACCACCAAGACGTCGACCCCGTCGGGTTGAAAGTCCGCACCGCGCGTTTCCGCGACGTGAAAGCCAGCAGTAGCAAAGGTCTCTCGCAAGGCCACAAGCCCTTCGGGCCAGGCACCAAGACCGGCGTAGAGTACGACTCGGACGCGCTGGTTTGCTCCGCCTTTTGCCGGGGCTGCAGTCGGTACCTGGGCCGCGTTTTCGACCGTTGGCGCGGGTCGTGCACAGCCAACGATTGGAGCCGTGAGCGCACAGAGAAAGGCGATTGACTGTTTGCGTGCCGCCAGCATTCCGATCAGCCGTGAGCGCGACCTAGACTGAGCAAAGATGTCAATTCGCTCTTACGAGCCACCAATTAGCGCCCTTAGCATGGACAACATCACGTCCGGCTCTGTGTGTAACTGCCACTTCGAAGGTGGTGGGCTATCGGTCGACGGTTCCGCATCGAGCTGCGGCGAAGGCTCGTGCAGCCGCACTCCCGTGGCAGCCTCGGAATGCTGAAACGGACTAAGCGCTGTCGAATCCGTTGCGGTCGATTGGGTAGACGCGACGGCCAAGTTGTCTTTAGGAGTTCGCGACGTCATGGCTGCTTCCTCTCAATGCCTGGGGCTCACGCGGCGAGTCGAACCTTTGACTCTAGGGCATATCCCGAAGCTCAGCCAATCTTACAGGTGATCCTCCATGAATCCGGCGGGTTGCCTTGGAACGTCACGCCGGCTAAGGTCAGTTCGCCCCTGGGTCCCTGGCGCTTTCGAGCCACTCCATCCGCTGGTGGGGTGCCAAGCTACCGAATCCCGACCACCTCATTTAGCAGTTCGAGAACTGGCAAGTGGCGGCATCGGAATAGACGAGAAACCCATCGGCGTGCGTGACCGAGCAATCATCGCCACAGCTGAAGTCATTGGCAGGGCAGGCGCCTACACAGACCGCATAGGCCTTGCAGTCCGCTGAATCGTAACACTCTTTTGCTTCGGTGGTGCACTGCGTGCACAGATGCACGATGTCATCAAAAGTTTGGATCCCGGTGAGTGCAGGATTAAAATCCGGGTTCAACTGTGCATTGAGCGCATTGGTCGCGCAATCGTTACCCGCTTGCAGTGCCGCACTACAGGCGGTCTTGTAGTTGGCGCAGGTGTTGTCGATGACGCAGTTATACACCGCGAGCTCTTTGTCCCAGCAGGGCTGAGGAAGATCTGGTTGCGTTGTGCTGTTGGCTACGGGACAATCGGATGCCACGTTGTTTCCGCAGGAGACGGTTTTCTGACAGGCCTGCACCGCCGCGGCCACGACTGTGTTGGCGCTTGGCATCGTACCAGTGCCACCAGTCCCGCCAGTCCCGCCAGTCCCACCAGTCCCACCAGTGCCAGTGGCGACAGTGGCGCTGGTCGCAACGAAGGTCCCGCTGCCGCTGGAAGACTTCCAAGTACCGGAGATCTTGTGATGGTCTGAACTGAACTGCCCGGTAAACTGGGTGCCGTCGGGGAAGGTGAAGCTGACTTGCCCAAATTCATTGACCTGCCCGGTGATGCTCGCGATACCGGGCCCTGCGCCCTGGATCCCGCCGATGACATCAACCTTGAGCGTAAAACTACCGGAGGCACTACCTTGGTACGTTCCGTCGTAGTCATCCGAGAACGCCATGCGGCAATCGAGCGCAAGCCCGTTGCAGGGGAGCCCGCCCGCCGGTGTGGGTGCGCCCGAATTGGTGGAGCTTGAATCGCAACCGCCAAGCATGAAAGTGGCGAGCATCGCGAGGCAACAGAGTCTAGCGTTCATCGGCAGAGCGTAACGCCGCAACCCGACGGAGAGCAACCTTGTACAAGAGGGGAGTGAACCCGGGAACTAATGCTTCCCTACCTGGTCAGTAATCATCGAGGCCTTAGGCTTTCCTTCGCCGCTCGGATCAGTCCGCCGACATTGGAATTCTCGGATTTGGTGGCGCCGCACTGCGCTCGGTGCTCGGTGCAAGGCTCCAATGGGGGGCGCGAATGTCATTTTCCTTTGCGGGCAAAGCGGATCGGACCTCGGACTTTGAATTTGTTTTGCGGGCAAAGCGGATCGGACCTCGGACTTTGAATTTGTTTTGCGGGCAAAGCGGATCGGACCTCGGACTTTGATCTTCTTTTGCCGGCAATTGGATTTCGATCTCGGAGGTCCTTCTGGCTTTGTCGGCAATTGGATTTCGATCTCGGAGGTCCTTCCGGCTTTGCCGGCAAAGGATTTTCCATTGTGCCTGCGCTCGTCGAGTTCAGCATGACTGCCACCGACAATCGCCGGTCTAGAGTGTCACCCATGTGCCCGGTCGGTTCCCTCGTTTCGTTTGCAGCAAAAGTGCAGGTTTTTAGGGCGCCCCAGGCGAAACGCAGATCTCCCCCCATTCATATCGGTCATTTGATCACGATTGTTTCCTTCAATCGACACAGCAACGCAGAAAGTTTGCTAGGTCGCGCTGGACACGAAGAACTCACGCGCCGTCACTAGTCACGGGCTCGCCATTACAGGGAAATATTGCCGATTGCACATCGCCGTACCTAAGCGTGTGTGCTCTTCAATAATTCGTTTGAGGCGTCTTGACGAGTTCTGTTTGTGAGTGCTAGACAATCGTCCTGCGGCTCCTGGCGGAGACGCGTGTTGAATTTTTGGATGCAGGCGGCTCGCTCATGCATCCTGCTCCGCTGTGTCTGTTTTGGAGTGAACGTCAGCTCAATGGGCTGGTGGTGCGTCAGCGTGCCGCTAGGCGGGAGTGTTCTATGTTGCGCTATTCAAAGCTTTTGCTGGCCTTGGCCAT
The DNA here is from genome assembly GCA_964454965.1 of uncultured Polyangiaceae bacterium. Lineage (GTDB taxonomy): Bacteria > Myxococcota_A > Polyangia > Polyangiales > Polyangiaceae > FEN-1139. Next base: position 224,119 of record CAYVXY010000018.1, read on the forward strand.
TGGTTTCGTGGGAACTGGCGGTTGTAGTTCACGGTCGGGCGAAGATGCTCTTCCATGTGAAACTGCTCGCCTGGCTCAGCTGCAGTTAGCTGCGACCGGGATTTCCGCTGACATTGCGGTCTATCCTGGCGGAAGCACCTTTAGCGCAGCTGTCGTCGTCACGAACACCGGTACGCTGCCAACGACGAACTGGGAGGTCGACGTCCAGCTGAACAACGGCGTTCTGGTCGGGCAACCTTCGAACGCTACCTTCACGCAAAGTGGGACCGTATTGACGCTGCGTCCTCTCGCTGCATCGAACAATTTCGTCTTGGCACCGGGCGCAAAGGCCTATCCGGGCTTCAGCGGGAAATGGAACAGCAGCCCCTATGCAAACCCCACCATCATCGCGGTTCGCCGCGACGTTGGATCGAGCGGTTCGGGTGGCAGTTCCAGCGGTGGGGCAGGTGGCTCGAGTGGGAAAGGCGGTTCGGGTGGAACACTCACGGGGGGCGCGGGTATTGGAGGCAAAGCAACGGGAGGCAACAGTACCGGCGGCGCCGCGACAGGTGGACTCGTCGGTAGCGTTTCTGGCGGCACTAGTGGCATCTCTGGCGGCGGCTCGGTTGGGAGCATTGCGCTCGGTAAGACATCCACCGCGAGCAGCCAGCTTCTGCCTGCCAATCCCGCAACTTATGCGAACGACAGCACTGCCAATACGGACTGGTGTGCGTCTGCCACAGGCGTTCCTGCCTATTGGCGGGTGGATCTAGGTGGCACCTACGACGTGACTGGGACGAGCCTCACCTGGCCAGCAGCGCTCTCTGGTTACGGCTACATCATCCAGGCTTCCACTGACAACATCGCCTTCTCGAACGTCATCGATAAGCAGGTCAATTCGAGTAGCGCACAGACACAGTCGGACAACTTTGCCACGCGGGCTTCCTATCTCGGCGTCCAAGTCACGTCCATTCCTTCATCCCTGACACGAGTATGCCTGCGCGATTTTCAAGCGTTTGGTACCCTGGTCAGTAGTACGGGTTCTGGTGGTACGAGCTCGACCGTCAGCAGTGGTGGCAGCAGTGGTTCGGGCGGCGCCGGCACGTCCGGTGGAGCTGGTAGCGGGACGACTAGTGGAGGTTCGGGCGGCAGCTCGACTGCCGGTGGCACCACCTCTGGTGGCAATTCCAGCGGTGGGACGGCCACCACGCCCATCGAGTTCTCTTTCCAGCTACCCAAGGGTGTCGATCGCAGTCGCATTGCGTTTGGCGTCACGGGTGGGGAGCTTTGGATCAACGACCACGCCAAGGTGCAGGCACCCATGGGCGTAGGAGGCTTCTCGTCCATTTCAGCGGTTGCCAATGGTCGCGTGAGCCGCCTCGGGTACTATGGCGAGGTTCAAAATCTCTACAGCGAGGGCGACGTCACCCTGGCCAATCGAGCGCTGGTACATGGTGATCTAAACACCCGCGGCAACCTCACTGCCGACGACGCCTCCATCGTCTTCGGCAAGAAGGTATTCAACGCCCCAATCATACCGACCGAGGTCGTTAGCTGGACCGTGCCTTTCCCGGTGATGGCAGGGGAAGCTACGTTTCTGCAGCCAGATAGCGGCACCTTCTCGCCTTTGCCGGGGGCCTACAATGGCTTTGTCGTCAATCGCAATGCGCATCTGAAGCTCGTTGCTGGTGTCTACTACTTCAACACCTTGAAGATTCTGGCCGAGGGCTACCTCGACATCGACAATTCTGCAGGTCCAGTCCTTATCTATGTGCGCAACGAGCTAAGCCTTGGCGGTACGCACAGTCGCACGGTTGCCGGTCGGGGTCTGTTCATTGGCTATGCCGGTACCGCCCCAGTCGATCTATTTACGTCCTTCAAGGGGATAGTGGTCGCCCCGAACGCGTCTCTGACTCTCGCTTCGTACCAGTCCGCCTTCGCGGGTTCCTACTACGCCAAATCGATCACCGTCCATCAGTTCAACTACGTCGACCACGAGCCTTGGACTCACGATTCGCTCTGCGCGCCAACCGACGCCTGCAGCTCCTTCTGCCCCTGCGGCCCGAGCGATGCAGCTCCTTGCACTGCCAACAGCAATTGTCAGGCAGGGTTGAGCTGTACGCAATATGGCTATTGCGCCTGCGTGCCGCAATGTAGCGGCAAGACCTGCGGCGGCGATCTCGCGGACAGCTGCGGTAGCTACTGTCCCATGGTCTGCGCTAACGGTGAGATCGGTTGTCAACGCAACACGGACTGCAAGGAAGGGTCCCTCTGCTTGCCAAAAGGCGAGCTCAAGGGCTTCCCTGCTGGGACGAATATCTGCCTACCTGCCATCTGTCGCGACGCCGATCCCAGAAAGGCTGGCTGCGGCGTGAATGGCGCCGATTGTGGCAACTGCCCAGCCTGCACGCCCGACTGCAGTGGCCGCAACTGTGGCCCGGACAGCTGCGGTGGGAGCTGCGGTACGCCTGCAGGCGATGAGCTCTGTCTTGGGGGCGTAAGGGTAAACGCAGACCACCCCGAAGTGGATCACTCGTCGGGCTTCCCGACCGCCATCCCAACGAACTTCGGCAATACCAGTAGTGAAGCCGGTGCTATCCCGAGCACGTTCCGCGTCACGGATCGCGGCACCGCTTCCTACACTATCCCGATTCAAATGCCGCCGGGGCGCCACGGCCTTGTCCCGAACCTCAGCCTCACCTACGAAAGCACACGTTCGTCTGGCATGTTGGGTCTTGGTTGGGGCATTGGAGGGTTCTCCAAGATCGAGCGCTGCAACCGCATTCAGGCCATCAACGGCAAAGCCGATCCGATCTCCTTGACCAATGCTGATGCCTTTTGTCTTGACGGCGTGGTGCTCGTCGCGGCCCTCGACGGAAGTGGCTCATTGAAGCCTGCTCACACTCACGACACTGAGCTCGAGCGGTTCCAGGTGATCCGCGCATTGGGCAGCGAATGGGAAGGGACTCAATATGTCGGACCATCTTCATTCAAAGTGTGGACCAAGGATGGGCATATCCTGACGTACGGTGCCGTCGACGACTACAACCTGGTTGCCCTGGGGGCGGCCCAGACGCGCGTGGATGGCGTGGTAGATACGAACCGCGTCCACCGTGCTTGGCATCTGACGCAGATTGAGGATCACGCTGGAAATTTTGCGTCCTTTCTCTATGAACGAACCATCGACGACCAGGGCACCACCACCGAAATCGTGCCCAGGCGCGTCCTCTACGGTCAGAAGCAAGATCCCACATCGCCGGGCACCCATCCCTATTTCGGGCCCACTTCGGCCGTCGATTTCACTTACGTCGACAATCCGAAGCCAACGCATCACTACGTGGCGGGGTTCCTGACGTATCAAACCAAGTTGCTGTCACAGATTGACACCAATACGGTGAGCAATGCCGGGCTCGGGGCATTCCCCGTGACCACGTACGAATTGGCCTACACTGATCCCGACGCACTGGGACCACGGCTGAAGTCGGTGACGCAATGTAGTCGGGGAACGAGCGGCGGAGCCGCGGCAAAACGGTGTTTGCCGGCGACGAAGATCGAGTATACGGTTTTTGGCGGATATGAGGCGGTTGGCTCTCTCGGTGAGGAGGTGAGATGTAGCCCAACCTACGCCGCTGACCTCGACGGAGACGGGCAGACTGAAGCGATTTGTGGCGGTTCAATGGTGAAGTACCACGCCGCAGATCCCAGTTCGCGAGAGGCGCACTTAGAGAAGGTGGCCGGAGTGGTCATTGGCAATGGCGCGCAAAACAATGTCCTTATCATGGACGTCAATCGAGACGGACGTGATGACGTGGTTTCCTGTGGGGAGTATGGTATGCCTGCCCTCGTCAATGCTCGGCTTCTGATCAACAAAGCTGCAGCGGCAGGGCCGGTCTTTGAGGAGCAAGATCTGTTCCTCGCGACCGATCCAAGTGCACCCTATGGCAGCGGGCACTGCCGATTGGGCGACGTTGACGGCGATGGTCTTGTTGACCTCATCATCGTGGGACCCAGGGGCGTCTCCTGGAAGCGCCAGGGCACGGTTGGCCTTGAGGCGGAGGCTAGCCTCGTCACACGGTCAGACCTTTCCTACAAGGCGTACCCGAGGATCATCACTGCAGATCGCGATGGAGACGGCGACATCGACATCTTTAGCATCCGTTCCGACACCTACGAAGTGCTTCACATCGGCGACACCACTGAGTTGCCGTGGGATTCCTGGAACAACCTCTTTGCGCTGGTGGAGCCACAGACGGCATTGGACGTCAACGGCGACGGGTTGATGGACTACCTTGACTGGAAGCATTCCGTCGATGTTCCAGGGTCAACTGCGGACAAGAGTTACTTCACCTTGCTGGTCAATACAGGAACGGGATTCGTCGCGAGGCCATTCACTACGCCCTGGATCTGTGGCAGTGGCGGCCCCCACTGGTTTGGGCAGGAGGCTATCGTGATGGATCTTGACCACGATGGACGGGACGACGTCGTATTGCGCAACCAGGACAAGGGAACCTTCGGCACCTGCCCAATCGGCATGATGCGGGCCACTCGGGATGGAACTCTTGAATGGGATGGCACTGCAGATACTTCGATGTTCCATTCGCCTGTGGTTGATATTTGGGGTGGGGCCAACTTTGCGCGCACCATCGACCTCAACGGGGACGGCGTGCTGGATATCTTGTTCAGGACTGGCGCAGCGCGAGTGAGCAAGAGCACCGCCCCCGGCCTCCTTAGCAAGATCACCAATGGCGTCGGCGAGCGCATCTCGGTAACTTACGATACCTCTGTGTCCTGGCCGAACATTGATGGAACGCCTCTGCCCTTTGCGATTCCAACCTATTCACCGGCGGCCTCGAGTGCGGGGAACACCAGCTCGCGTAACCTGGGTCGCGTTGCGCCACTCGTTGCTTCCTATCGCACCGATCAAGTCAATCCAACGACGGGGGCATTCGTCGTGTTGGGGCCGGGGCATTACTTCCACTACCTTGACGCTAGAATGGGCGTTGGCGGGCGTGGTTGGTATGGGTTTGGCGAGCGATGGGTCGCTGACGTTGACGCAGCGGACAACCCCGTTGCTGAAACGCGTACCAAGTACCACAATGACGCGTATTGGCGTGCAGGGTTGGTTAGCGACATTCAGACGCAGTCGGGTCCGATTGCGGCTGGGACGTTACATGGCGCGTATTCGCGCACGGTCTACACCACGAACGGATGGCAGCGCTTGACAAGCAGCCTTTCCGGTCACGCTTACCCGTGGCTGCGTTCACAAGTCGTGGCTGAATTCGAAGGAGGCCCATTCGTGTTGCGTCGAAGCGAGCGGGAATGGGTCCCGGACAACTACGGCAACGTGGCTTCTTCTTCCGCAAAGACCATCATTGGAGAGGGCGATCTGCGCAGCAATGTGATGGTGGATACGCAGTATCATGTGGATCCAGCGCGATGGCTCATCTCGTTGCCAGAGCTCGAAACGACGTCGGAAAGCCGAAGTGGCGAGACGGAGTACCGGCAGGTAAGTTACAGCTATAGCGCGGACGGACTCGTCACGACGATGACGCGGGAGCCAAATCGCGCGGATGTGCGGTTGACAACGACCTATGAACGCGATCCGGTTTCGCGCAACGTAACCAAGGTCACGGTGACCGACCAGACGGGCAATTCCCGCTCGAATCGCATCGTTTACGACCAGCGTGACCTCTACCCAGTGTCGCACGTAAACGACAACGGGGAGGTGACAGAGGTGCAGCATGACGGGCGGACCGGGCAGTTGCTCACGGTCATGGACCCGAATGGCGTCATCTCGCAGCGGGGCTACGATCCGTTTGGACGTATCGAACTGGAGAAGGGACCGACACAACAATTGTTGCGTGCATTCGTGCCCGCCGGCAGCTTTGCCACGACCGCCGCAGGGGGACAGGTGTGGATCGCGACTTCGGTGCAAGAGAACATTACGCCGAAGGGTAGCTTCAATGTCACCAATCTCGATGCAATGGGGCGTGTGGTGCGGACGGTCACGAGCGGACTGAACTCGACTCTGGTGCTCGAGGAGTTCGAGCGCGATTGGGCGGGTCGGGTTGTGCGAAAGACTCTGCCTCATAGCCTTGGTTCACTTACCCAAGGCGCCTTCGCGTACGTTCGAGATGTTCTGGGTCGGGTCACCGCAACCACGGCACCTGACGGTCGCGTGACGCATCAAGAATACGTAAGTGAAACCAGTGCCGCTGACCCAACACTATTTGCCGGGAATGCCGTTTCGGCAATGGTCCGCTTCGATCCGAACAACCTTGCTGAGTACAGGTTTGCGGACGAGCGCGGTATCCCAACCCAAGTAGTCCAGTTCGACGCCAGCGTCGGGGCGACACCCGCTGCCGCCATCTCGGCCGGAATTGCATCGGTCAGTAGCTACAGCTTTGGGCCGTTTGGCGTACCGAGGAGCGTTACTGACGCTGACGGAGAGGTGACCACGTTCATCGCCGATGCGATTGGGCGTCGCACCCAGATCGACTCGGACTCGACGGGGATGACGCAAACGACCTACAACGCGTTTGGCGAAGTCATCGACGAGACCGACGCGAACGGCGACAAACACTGCTACAGCTACGATATCCTGGGCAGGCCAACGGCTGTGCGGCGACCAGAGAGCACTGGCGCTTGTCCGTCCAGTGGCGTCTTCGTGTCGAGCTGGCAGTACGGAACAGCCGTCGGCGAGATTGGTAAGCTGGTTTCCAGCTACCGCGAAGCCTTTGCTGGCGCGGGCATTGGCACGATGCAGACGTACCGCTACGAAGTGTCGGTTCCGGGTGGGACCTATGCTGGGCGATTGAAGTCCGTCGAGCAAACGGTCCCGGGCCTGGCTGAAAGCCTCGTTACCAGCTACGACTATGACGGGCCCCACCTTGGCGATGTGCATTATCCGAGTGCCGCTGGCGTCCCATTTGCGGTGCATTACACCCGCGACTACTCCGGCATCCTCACCTCTGTCACTGACTCGAGCGGCAGCGGCGCGCCGGCAACGGAGTATTGGAAGCTGCTGACTGATGACGAGGGACAAAGGATTGCCACCGAATCCCAGGGTGATGGCGCCACAGTCACAACCTACCTCTACAACACCAAGTCTGGCGCGGGTTGCGCCGGTGCAGGGTCCTGCATGCCCGGTTCATTGCGCGTGATCCGCACGAGCCCCGGAAGCAACCTATCGCAGAGCCTGCAGCATTTTGAGTATAAGTACGACGCCGGTGGAGCCCTCCAGCACATCGAGACCTACGACGGTAGCATCTCGGTAGGTTCTACGGATTTTGCTAACGACGTCTTTGGTCGCTTGCACAATCAGAACGAGATAGGTCCAATCATCCTGCATTCGACCACCTACGCCTATTCTCCAGGCGGGGACATCCAGTCCGTTACGGACGCAAGTGTTGGCGGCACAGGCACGACTGAATCCTACGTCTATCACCCCTCGCGCCCCCGACTTGTCGAAAGCATGGGCACGACGACTTACGGTTATGATCTCAAGGGCAGGCAAATCTCGCGCAATGGCCCAGCCGTTGAAGGCGCCAGCCAAAGCATCGAGTACAACGATCTCGATCTACCCGAGCGCATCACCGTGGGAGGCACCCAAGTGCATCGCTTCGAGTACGATGCCGGTGGCAGCCGCACAGTCAAGCGCGACCCCACTACGACAACTGTCTACGCGGGTGAGCATTACCGCTGCAGTGGCGCGACCAATCCATCGAGCAATACAGTCTCATGCACCGAGCATCAGTACGGGGTGTTTGTCGGGGATCGGCTGATTGCCGAAATTACGAAGGATTCGACGGGCAACACCGAGAAGCAGCGGTATGTGCATGGTGATCATCTAGGGTCGTCAACCTTGATCACGGACGAAACCGGAACGGTCATCGAGAAGCGGAGCTTCAAGCCCTTTGGTCAGGCGAAAGCAGCTTTCACTGATACCGACTTGCGCGCAGGGTTCACGGGGCACGAGCATGACTCGGAGCTCGGCCTCATCAACATGCGGGGTCGCATGTACGATCCGAAGCTACGCAGATTCGTGACGCCCGATCCATTCGTGACCGAGCCTTGGAACCCGGCGGGGTTGAATCGGTTTGCTTACGTGCAGAATAGTCCGCTGAATTTCGTGGATCCGAGTGGCTTCGAGGGGGAGCAGCAGCGCGGAGAGGAAACGGTAACCACCCAGGTGGTGATTGATAGTCAGGGGCAAGTCTGCGGCATCATGGGTTTCAACATCTACTACACGAGCTCGGCGCCGCCCGAAGGTGCTGGGAGCTACCCCATTGGATATCCGGAAATGTTGGCTGCGAATCAGACTCACGATAGCCACCTGGTTCGCGGCGACGGTAGCGGACAGGCTCCGGCACAGGGGCCAGTGTCAGGTTCGATGGCGCCCCCGGACAATGGGGGTGGAACGAATCAAAGCGGTGGCACGACGCAGTCGACGTCCGGACCGACGACGAGCGCGGGGTCGCATACGCAGCGAAGTGGGGATGGGAGTGGGCAGCCGTCAGGAAACGGCAATAGGAGCGCGCCGCCGACATTCTGGGACTTCGCTGGACACCTCTCTGGATTGGTGGCGGCCGACATCGTCTGTGGGTTTATGGGGTGTGGCGATGCTGGTGGATCCATGGGCGGGGGCGATCCCAAGGCAATGTCGGAGACGGAGAAGATCTTCAAGTCGGCATTGACGGCGGCAACGCTGCTCGGGATTGGCTCAGTCATCGGAAAGGGGGGAGCAAACGCCAACACGCTTCATCACATATTTGGAAAGTCTGAGCACAATTTGGGCCCACTGCTCGAACGCTTCGGCGGGGAGACAGGAGCCGCTTTTGAAGCCATGAAGGCAGCCACAGAAAGTGTCGTAAAGGCTCAGGGATTGACAGGTGTATTCGAGACAAGTATTCAAGTAGCTGGTCTGCAGGTGACCGTCCGCGGAGCAGTTGTTGACGGCATTGTAAGGATCGGCACAGCTTTCATCCCTTAGGAGTAGCAAAATGTTACTGGAACCACTTGAAGTAGCCGTACTCCAGAAGCTCCTTGACGGTGATCATCCGCTGCTAGCGGCACTGCGTCTGCAACAGGCTGGTCTATCGGTGATGAAGCGGGAATTCTCGGGAGCAGGATTCTTCACTGAGTTCGCGCACAGCGACAGTGCTGTGCCCGCTTCCGTGAAGTGCGGCAATGTGCAGTTTGGTGACGTTGTGGCAGTCGTTGAGAACCTGCAAGGCGGGGCCGGATTTCTGCTTTACATTCAAAATGGTATGCTTCACATGCTGGAAGGGTACTCATACGAGGAGCCATGGCCCGAGAGCATCGGCAATTTCTCGCTCAGCTATTCGAATCCGGACAGGACGGTGGAACTCGGCAAGCTTTGCTGAACGACCAGAATGAATCCCGCGCATCCTATCGAACGCTCACTCGTCATTCGAAGGCTCGGCTGGGCCTCGCCGTCACGCGGTCCGCGTGGGGGAGGGCCAGGGGCCCGCGCGGGCCGTGGCCGTGTGTCGTGGGGGTGGGCGGGGAATGCGTCGCGAGTGCCGTGCAAGCTCCTCCCGGATCATGTCTATGCCGGGGAGGAGACGCCCACAGGCCGTGAGCGAGCGAGAGTGATTCGTCACGGCCGGAGACGATGTGCAAATCCGACCATCTGATTGCGATGGCCGTGCCTCTCCTAAGGTATTTCCCAGAAGGCACTAGAAGGTCCCACCCGAACCGGAAACCATGACTAAGGATTCGACGATCATCCTGCCTACTATGCGTCAGAATTGGTGCACGGCATCAGCCGTTGGGCTCGTCTTCATCGACCTATACCTAGCGATCTCACTTCTCTCAACTGGAGCGCTCGATGGAGTGGCTTATGCGTGCTTGGTTCTGAAGCTCAGGCGCGCCATCAGTATGCTGAACTTGGGGGTTTGGTTGGCTTGGGTTCACGGCTCATTCAAGGCAATGTCTAGATACCGCGTTAGGGGGATGCCTTCTGGTGCCGATGCCATTTGGGGATACGTGATCCCGCTGGTGAGCTTCGTTGTACCAGTGGCTCACATGAGAAGGCTCTATCGAGCAACCATCGGTGATTGGCAGCTGCCGATCGTTGGGATTTGGTGGGGCGCATTCATCTGCGCAAGAATTTTGGACATCGTACTCCGACCTGCCTCGAGTGAGTCGGTGTTCCTGTCGATTCGAGAGGAGCAGATTTGGTGTCTGGCGCTATTGTTCCTGGGCGTTCTGGAACACGCGCTGCAGGTGACGATTATTCGGCGAATTGGCCCCGCAATCGCTGAGTTCGATACCTGTGAGGAGTATGAAGCCGACGAGACTCGATGAGCAGCGGATTGGTGCTTGAGGTCGCACTTCTTCGGACTGTAGAATGAATCAAAGCGGCGTCACGCTGCTGTCGAGTTCCGGACCGACGACAAGTGTGGGGTCGCATGCCCAGCGAAATGGGGATGGCAGCGGGATGGGTGGCGCAACCTACCTCACTTCCGCTGCAGCCAACGCCGTCACCAGTTCACCCCACTGCTTTTCGGTCATGCGTACGCGTCTCCGGTGTTTGGTCAGCGCGTGGGACAATTCCCCTCGAGTGCGCGACTTAGGCGCCACCGGTTCATGACAGGCCCCGCAGTGCGCAGCGTAGAGCCCCATGACGGTGGAAGTTGAGTTGGCAGAGGCGAGGTGTCCCTGGGTTGGTGTGCCTGCGCAACCAGCGGCGCAGATGAGCGCACCGAACCATCGATGAGCCCTCGACAAGCCGAGCCAATGCAACCTCGGATGAGCTCTGCCAGGTTCAAGGTTTGGTGGAAGGAGCGCCACTTGGTGTCAGAGGTCCAACCCCAGCATGGTGCGAAACCAGAAGGGACCGTAGGCAGCGCCTGGTTCGGGTCGATGCATGTTGTTGGTGTGGAAGTAGAGCCCGGCGGTCCAGAAGAGTCGCCCCAGGTTGGTGTGAATGGTTGGGCCCACGAAGTAGTGCACGCGCGAATTCTCACGTTCGAGCGCATCTGAGCCCGATGCCACCAATTGCTCGCGCGCCCAGAACTCAACGCCTGGCTGGAATCTAGGCGAAAACTGATAGGCCAACCCCGCTGTGGGGTTGACGATGAAATGCGCTGCGCGCCCATGGGCGCTGGTGTCATAGTGCCGCTCGAATTCCTCTTCGACCCAGAGGTTACTCAGTGCCAAGAGCTTGCCGAATCGGCGTTGAAGATTTGGCTTTCCTTCGAGCGCCAACTCGTCGTGCATCGTCTCCAGTTCGAAGTAAAAGCCGATGTCGATGGGCCATTGCCCGGGCTCGGCCAATCGCGTCCGCAGCCGCCATTTCTAAACCATCGAACGCAAAGGCACTCTCGCCTCCCGGTTGCGGCTCGGACTTGAACACCTGATAGAATCCCAGCTCGATGCGATCGGTGAGACCATATTCGAGCTCCGTCTGAAGGCGCAACTCGGGTTCCCACAGATTACCAGCGCGCGCATCGCTCGGATCTGCGCCAACCCGTTGCGGATTGACGTCTGTGATCGCTTCGACCTCTGCCGCACCTTCAGGCAAGGTTTCGTTCGGGTAGCTGAAGGGCAGGACGCGAGGAGTTGCTGCGGCTGTCATGGGGATCCAAAGGCACGCAGTGGCGATGCTAAGGAAAATGACTTTTATGTGCAGGAAGGAGCATTGGGCTCGCTAGCTGTCAAGTCACTAGGCTTGCATATCACTGAAATTATTGAATTTGTCTTACACTCGCGACGGACTGTCGGTGCTCGAGTCGAGCGGGGGGCCGCAACAGTCGGGGCCGCAGGCCACGGATTGTCGCCCCAATCGATCCGAAGATTTACCGGCAAATCGTCTGTGACGGTTCTGGCCATCGCGCCAGGGAGGTCCAATTCGACGAGGGTGAGCCCTATGCTCGTCATATGAAGTCCACGCTCGGAATCGGAGTAAGGCAGCTTGGTAGACACGGGCCCACCGTGTACCCCATGGCGTTGGGCTGCATGGGCATGAGCGGCATGTACGGCCCTTGTGACGAGAACGCGAGCATTGCAACGATTCAATCGGCGATAGACTCGCGGATCAATCTGCTCGACACCGGTGACTTCTACGGTGCCGGTCACAACGAGCTGTTGATTGGTCGCGCCATACGCGGACGCCGAGAGCGAGTGGTTCTCTCGGTAAAATTTGGTGCCATGCGTTCGCCCGATGGCGGATGGGTCGGAATCGATAGTCGTCCGGCTGCCGTGAAAAACTTCCTCACTTACACTCTGACGCGCCTTGGGGTCGACTACGTGGACATCTATCGCCCGTCGCGACTAGATCCCAGCGTGCCGATCGAAGACACCATTGGCGCCATCGCCGATCTGATCCAGGCTGGCTATGTTCGACATGTTGGCCTGTCGGAAGTCGGTGTAGAGACGATTCGACGCGCACATGCCATACATCCAATCTGCGATGTTCAGCTCGAATACTCGTTGGTTACTCGCGGCATCGAAACGCGCATCTTGCCCGTTCTCAATGAGCTGGGCATTGCCGTAACTGCCTACGGCGTGCTCTCTCGGGGGTTGCTCAGTGGCTCTGCGGTCAACGGTCCACGCGATCTTCGCACCCACATGCCGCGCTTTTCGGCAGCACACCGAGAACACAACCAAATCGTTGTTCGCGAACTCACAGAGGTTGCTCTGGCGCGTGGTCTCAGCTGCACACAAATGGCCATTGCATGGGTACTGAATAAGCACACGAGCATGCTGCCGGTCATTGGTGCTCGCACGCCAAAGCAGCTCGACGAAGCCTTGGGCGCCCTCAGTGTGCGATTGACAACCGAGGAAATCGACGATGTGGAGGCGAAAGTACTAGCAACCTCGATTCGTGGCACCCGTTACCCCGAACAGCAGATGAAGATGCTCGATAGCGAACGCAACTAGCTGAGCGGGAAAGCCGCCAAGTCCTGCTGCTTGAGCCGCGTCGCGACGAACTCGGTGAATGCAGTCACCTTACGCGGGACGTAGCTAGACGTGAGCCAAAGCAGCCAGACATCTGTGCTAGGGGCTTCCCATTTCGGCAGGACGCGCACCAGTTCCTCACGTTCCAGCTCGGCGCGTAAGGTCATCGCAGGCAGCAGTCCCAATCCGGCGCCCGCGCGTACCGCTTCACGAGCAGCCAGCATGTCATCCACCATGAGCCGACCCCGCGGTTCGACTTTGACGGTTCCGCTCGGACCTTCGAGGCGTACGTCTCCCATGCCACGAAACTTCACCCAATCGAGGGCCTCGAGATCTTTGGGTCTGCGAACCGCGCGAACCTTCTCCAGGTATTGGGGCGATGCAACCAAGTGAAGCCGCAGCTGCCCGACCTTGCGGGCCTGCAGCGTCGAATCTCGCAGCCTACGCGTGGCCATTCGGACGGCCACGTCGAGCCCTTCCTTGACCATATCAACATATTCGTTGGTCAGTCGGAGATCGACCGAGACATTGGGATACTCGAGCAAGAAGACACTTACGAGCGGGGCGAGAACGGAGATCCCGAAATCGATACTGGTGGTGACCTTGAGCGTACCACTAACACCGCCTTCCCGCTCCGGCATCTCGCTCAGTGCTTGCCGCAGGGCACTCAAGAGTGGAGCGACGCGTTCGTACAGGGACTGGCCTGCGCTCGTCACGTTGAGTCGCCGCGTGGTACGATGAAGCAGTCGCACCCCGAGGGCTCGCTCCAACTCGGCGACATGACGACTCACCGTGGATTTGGGTAGACCCAACTGCCGAGCTGCCAGCGAATAACTCTGGCTTTGCACGACAGCTACGAACGCTTCAAGGAGACGCGAGTCCATTGTTCCAATTGCGGAACAGTATGCATGCCTTTGACCCACTTGTCAGCAGTTGCTTCGACCCCCAGATTGCCTGCAACACGCACGAGGAGTCCACATGGCACAGGAAAAATGGGTCAGTCTAGTCAGCATCGTTTCTTTAGCGATTGCGGTGGGTTGCAACAACAACCCGGTCGAAAACAAGTCGATTGCCAAGGTAGAACAGGCCGTCAAGGTTGCCGAGCCGTCGGCCGAGGCCTTCGTGTCGTACGCATTTAGCGAGTCGGGCTCGCAGCTCTCGTTCGTGGGGGCGAAAGTCACGGGCAAGCACGACGGCACCTTCGGCAAGTTCTCGGGGCAAATCTCATTGGTCGGCAACGATCCGACGAAGAGCAGCGTCAAGGCAGAGGTTGCCGTCGCAAGTCTCTCGACCGATCAGGAGAAGCTCAATGGCCATTTGAAGAGCCCGGATTTCTTTGATGTCGAGCACTTCCCGAAGGCCGTCTTTCAGTCCACCAAGATCGAAAGTGGCGGGGAAGCCGGTGCGACCCACACGGTGACTGGCAATCTCGAGCTGCACGGTGTTACGAAATCGATCCGCTTTCCCGCAACCATTACCGTCGCTCCAGATGGCGTTAGCGTAAAGAGCGAATTTGGCATCAACCGCAAGGACTTTGGTATCGTCTATCCGGGCAAGCCCGACGACCTCATCAAGGACGAGGTGCTCCTGCGGCTGAACTTGCTGGCCAAGAAGGGCTGAGCCGTTCTCGTGAGCTCGAGGCAAGCCACGTCATGGCTTGGATGACGTGGCTTGGATGACGTGGCTTGCGCTCACGCTGCGGAGGCGCGACGATAGAGGGACGCAAAGGTCTGAACAAATTCAGAGAACGGCGTCGTCGTGCTCTCGAGTTTCGTCCCAGACTCCGGCTGAAGCAGACCCGCTGCGGCGCCCCGATACAGTTCGACGTAAAGTTCGGCCATTTGCGCCGGCAGACCTGCAGATACCATGCCGTTTCGGGCGTCTTCGTAGGAGAATTGCACGAAGGGTAGCTCGGGCTTGCCGATTGCCGCGCCGATGCTGCGTGTCATCTCGGCAAACGTGACGAGGCTGGGTCCGATCAGATTGACCACCTCGAACCCCGAGAAGTCCAACTTGGCGAGGCGGGCCGCCGCATAATGACCGATGTCCGCGGCAGCGATCAGTGCCAAAGGTGTTTCGGCGGGTGCTGGGGCACCGAACAGGCCCATGGATACTACCATGTCGACGTTGCTGAGGAAGTTCTCCATGAACATGCCGGCCCGAATCGACAATACGTCGAGTCCGGCAATGGGCTTTAGCAATTGTTCGAGTTCATGCAGCCCCACAATCGGTCCAGTTCCAGCCGCGTGATCGGCGCCCAGACTGCTGAGCAGGACCACTTTGCGGCAATTGCTTCTTGCAAGGGCATGCGCCAAGTGCTTGGAAACGCGCTGTTGGTAGGCGCGAAAGTCCGTCGCGGTTAGGTTTGGTGGAATCAGGAAGTAGGCCGCGGTGGCACCGTCTAGCGCACGCTTTACATCCGACGGTTTGTCCAGATCGGCTTCTAAGGGTTTGGCGCCCCGCCGGACCAAGTCGGCAAGGCGTTCCTGCTGACGACCAACGACACGGACTTCGTGTTTGTCAGAGAGCAGCTGTCTGGCCGCCTCACCACCTGTATTGCCCGTCGCACCAAAAATCACGATCATGACATGCTCCTCTTTGGCTTCGGCGCGTCGCCTGCTTCGAAGGGGAGTGAATTGGGCCGCCGCCGGACTTTGGCAAGGTCAAACGCCCCGCCACGCCCATGACTTGGCGTAGCTTATGGGAAATCTTCTTTCGTCGGCGAGAGCTCCAGGAAGATTTCCATGGTCTCAACACCCCAATCGGTGTGCCCTACCGTTCGCCATCGAAGTGATATTCGATTGAGCCCCGGACTTCTCCTTCTTCGGTAACCATGGTCGTGTCGAGCACGAGATCCAAGACTAGGCGACGATCCTTTCGCGTTGCTTTGCCGGGGCGACCCTTGACCGTCATGCTCTCGTCTGGGTCGAGAAAGCACGACTGCCCAGGATCAATCGTCGCACTTTCGCCCAGTATCGACGCAGATAGCTTGCAGATGTCCTTTCCGTTGGAGCTATCGATCAATGCGAAGCTGAGCTGATTGCTCGCTGTGCTCTCGACGCGAATCTTAGCCTTGGGATCGTCGAAACGGCGGTCGGGTTGGTCGGGCATCAGAAAGGTGGTCGTGTCATTGCCGCGATACAAGCCCAACCAGGCTTCGATGGACGCCGGATTTGTCGGTGTCTTGGCATCCTTGGAGGAAATTTTGGTACCGTTGGCTACCCCGGCGTCGACCATCGCGTCGGCATTGCCGTCGGCGTGCCCGTCCTGGTGATGTTTGGCGTCTGGGGTGCCTGGCAGTGCGACTGTGACCGATTCGGAGTCGACCGATAGAGGAGGCTCGTTTCTCGGGGTGTGTCGAAGTCCCTCGCGACTTGCCATGTCCTGTGCTGCCTCTCGGTCCCGTTCGGCGAGCGATAATGGTCCACGTCCGAGTGGCACCAGACTAGGTTCAGTTCTGGTACAACCCGCAAGTTGCCAGGTGATGCAGGCGAGGAGAAGGGTTCCGAGGGGACGCATGGGTAGTGTTCTAGCGATGGACAATGAGGGTCGTGGCGGGTTCCAGATAGGGCAGCCAGCGGGTTCCGTGCCAGCCAGGCGGTGCGGTAGGCTCTGTCCAATGGAACATGAACAGGGCGTCGATGGGTGAGAGATTGATGCAGCCTCCACTCATCAAATTGCCCCAGTTGTCGTGCCAGTAGGCGGAATGCAGGGCATAGGGGCCGGTAAAATTCTGAGCGAAAGGCACGTCCGAGTGGAGGTAGTCGTTGGGGGCGACCATCGTCGAGGTCACGAACTTGCCCGTGATCGCGAAGCGTCCGAGTGGAGTGGCAGAGGTCTCGAGCGGATCGTGGCCGCGCAGGGGCTCGCCACCGCGACCGGGTGAGATCAGGGTGACGAAGGTCGGTGTGGTATCTTCGTACGCAATTAGCCAACCACCGCGAATGCTCACTTCGATCCAAGTAGCGCGACCCTTCGGACGCAGGGGACTTGGGTCGGGGTGGCCCACAGTGGCGTCCCAGGGTGTCTTCTCTGCGGGGGTGGGCAAGACAGCGGTCGAGCGCTCGAGCCAATCGCCGGTCTTTGTTTCCAGGTATTCGCTTTCGCCCGACCGTGCGGATTTGCCCGTGAGCTCTGCGTGGGCGAGTCGTTCGAAGTCGTTGCCGTGGATCTCGAATCCTCCGTCTGGCTTCTGACGATAGCGCCGTGCTCCGTCTTTTCGGAAGAACGCCAACGGCAACCGAGCGTCGACGCCGAGACGTAGACCCTTGAAGCGGCTGATGGGATAGGGGACAACGCGGTCCTTCGGGATGAATCGATAGTCTGCAGTTAGTAGGAAATCGCGCTCCGCATGGCGTACCTCCCTGCTGTAGGCGACCGTCGAACGATCCTTGAGTTGAGCAAACGCCTCGTAGACGCTGGGGGAAAGCTTTGGAAAGGCAAGGGTTCCTTCCAGAGCGGGTGTGAGATCCACACCGAGCAGCTGTCCTCCACCGCCGCCGGCTTGTCGCGCCTTCTCCGCTGATTCGAGGTGCCTTCTCAGAGCGGGTTCGCGATTGCGCTGTTCGGCTGGGTCGGGCAATTGGGGGTAAAGTGGCGCGCCCCGCGATTCCCCATAGCGATGTGGCCAGGGCGAATCGGCGCGCGGTGCATAGGGGTAAAGGGCCATGACAACCGGATCCGTGGGATCGGTCGTGACCCGCCCGCCATCGGTGCAAACGTAGCCGCGAGGTTCTATGGCATAGAAAAACTCGCCACAACCGATGCCGTACTTCGGCTTTGGGCTACGCAACCTCACACTGCTACCCGACCAGAGATAACCAATCCATTGTTTGGTTGCGTCGAGTTCGGCGTAGATCCATACGTGCCGAGTCTTTGCGTAAAGTCGCGGTGCTTCAGCTGGCAGCGGTCGATGGGCAAGGGAGGCTTCATCCCAGCGTGCCGGTGAGCTCGGTTCACCGAGCTCCGGCGTTGCCTCGGCTGCTGACGGTGAGCCAGCTGTTCCCACCGTCGCGGGCATTGCGGTGTCACGGGTCGAGGCTGAGACATCGACAGAAGCCGACGGCGCTGGGGCGCTCCGCTCGTCTGGGCGTCGGTGGCACGCGACGGCGAGGATCAGGAGCAGCAATGGGCTGATTCGAACGAGCATCGGGATGGAGGGGCGTTTTGCCACGCGTTGGTCGGAGTAACGTTGCCATTTGCTAAGGGATTCGGGGCAACTCCCTGTGACCTTGGCGACACATCTGCCTGTGACGAAGTTGCGTCACCTCGCGAGCACTGGCCGCGCTCGGTGACCAGCGACTTTCCGGCCGGGACGCGATATGCCGCGTACTCGCGTTCGGCCCGCGTCGTTTGCCGCGCCGGACCAGCCAAAAGAAGCGACAATTCGGCGTCAGCAGTCGCGGCAGCGCGAAGAAGTCGCGGCGACGGACCGCTGCAGAAAAAAAACCGTTGGGGCGAGGGAAGATTGGTACGCCTCCTGCAGTAGGGTCGGTGCGTCGCGGGAATGGTCCTGGTTGGGGCGCTTGTGCACGTAGTGCGTGTCAGAAGCCGTCGACGTCGGAACGCGTCGGGGTGACCAGTTAGGGCACCCCGGCGCGCAGCCGTAGGTTCGCTAAGCGTCGGGGTGAGCCGTTTTTGGCACCC
>CAYVXY010000019.1:0-123855 GCA_964454965.1 uncultured Polyangiaceae bacterium
TCCGTCTATCTACATCTGACTTCCCTTTCATCCAGACTTTGCCTGGCGCAATGGTGCCTCTTGCCCGCAGGGAAGCGGCTGCAGTTGTCACCTCTCACGTCGCATGCGGCTAAGTTTGTCGCTGACAACAACGAATTGAGAGGGAGGCGCCATGGCAAACATAACAGGTTCATCGCCTGAGCCTACGCTCCCAAGCGTAATCGGAGAGAATAGAAACGATACAAATCCTGGTGCACGTGGCACTAGCAGAGGTGTCGGCATAGTAGGTGAAAGCAGGACCTGGCGCAGAATTGCTGGAGTATCGCAAAGCACTTCTAGTGGATTCGAAGTGTATGGAAAGAACGCAGCAGGTGGATCGGGTGTGGAGGGCGAGAGCGATACTTGGATGGGTCGGCGTGAATGGCGAAGGCGCCGGGATCGAGAATGGACCTGCGGGAGTCTTGGGGGGGCACAAGGGCGCCGGAGTGGGTGTCACGGTGATCAGCCGAGATGATATTGGCCTCGCCGCACACAGTACCAGTTGCGAAGGAATACACGCCGAGACGCACTTCACGAAGACCGCGGCTGTAGCACCGCACAACTTGAGTCCGCAAGGAACCGGAGTCGCACTCTTTGCGAAGAGGTTTGACGCATGACAAAGACAAAGCAAACGGAGCGGACAGTCGCGAGAGGTGCCGGGTGGCATCAACTCGGCCAGTCCGGCGTCCACGATGCCTTTTTCACGCATTCTTCGGCAGCAACACACTCTGTACGGGTAGGGATGTCAACGATTCGCCTTCGGAGGAGATAGCCAGATGGCCGCTCGCAGCGTGACTATTAAGGTCGACAATAAATTCGACGTCGCTCTGGTCTTCGACCACGACAGCATCCAGCACGGCGTCTGGGGCTCCAATCCGCCACCCCGCATCGAGCCGGGCACGCTCGCGCAATGGGTCGCCGAGTCAGACGGCGTCGCGACCGGCACCGAAGGCACTGTCTGGTACCGGCTTGACATCCCCAGCAGCATCGGGCTGGTGCGGCTGCACTGGGACAACCCGTTCGTTGGCAGCAACAACTTCGACCAGTCGGGCCCCGACGTGGTCACAGTGATCCGCATCGGCGATGGCTCGGGCGACGACGCGACCGCCCACTGGGTCGTCGCTGACGCCTCCACGAGCGGCGACGGCATCCCGGATTCCTGGAAGACCAGCGGTGCCACAATCGACCCAGGCGACGGCGTCGGCCCCCAGTTCGTCGACCTGCCCGCGATGGGCGCAACCGTCGGCAAGCCAGATATCTTCGTGCATCTGGACTGGATGGAGGACGCGACCCACTCCCATCGGCCCAGCAACGCGGCGATCAAGCTGGTGGTCGACGCCTTCCGCGACGCACCGTACGTCGCGCGCAATGGCGCTGTGGGGATCAACCTGCACGTCGACGCCGGTCCCACGAGCGTGATGAACCACACCACTGGCGCGCCGTGGGGCGCGCTGAGCCGCGCCGCGGCGGTCGGGGAGGTCACCCAACTCGGCACCACCAGCCTGGACGGCTTCGGCAATATCAACTACGACTGGACCGACTTCGACAAGTTGAAGAAGAGGGCAGGTGGACTAACCAAGTCCGGCCGCGCACCAATCTTCCGCTACGCGGTGGCGGCACATCAGATCGGGTCGGTGGGTAACAGCGGCGTTGCGCGCACGATGCCGGGGTCGGACTTCATCGTCAGCCTCGGCACCTTTACGGCGATAACCGACCTGCAGACCGCCGGCACCTTCATGCACGAGCTCGGGCACGCGCTGGGCCTTGACCACGGTGGCAGCGACGCCGTTAACAACAAGCCGAACTATCTCAGCATCATGAATTACCTGTGGCAGTTCTCCGGGGTAAGGCGCGGCGGAGTCTTCGTGCTCGACTACTCACGGGTGGCGCTGGCGGTACTGAAAGAGGCGGGTCTGAACGAGACGATTGGTCTAGGTCCGGGTTCTGGCGGCTATGGGACCGCGCGGTGGGTGCCTGGCGCGGGCGGCGCGCCTGGGTCGTTCGTGCAGGTTGCCAACGCTGCCGGCCCGATCGACTGGAACGGCGACGGGGCGGCGACGAACGCGAACGTCCCTTTCGACACTAATGGCGACGGCATGCAGACCACCCTGCAGCCGTGCAACGACTGGCAGATCCTCAGGCTGCGCGGTGGTGCGATCGGTTCGGGCGGCTATGCGCCGCCATCGGAGTCGGTCATCCCGCGCGAGCTCACGCCGGCGGACCAGGCGCTGATCAAGCCCCCCGATAGTACTCCGCCAGTGACGACAGCAGGCACCTGGCCGGCGCCAAACGTGGCGGGGTGGAACCGAACCGCAGTCGTTGTGACCCTGACGGCCACTGACGACATCTCCGGTGTCGCGCGCACTGAGTACGACCTCGACGGGCTGGGTCCGATGACCTACAGGGCGCCGACGACAATCCCGGACGAGGGTGTCCATCAGCTCGGGTTCCACTCGATCGACCACTCCCAGAACTTGGAAGACCGGAGGCAGCTAGAAGTGCGGATCGACCTGACGGCTCCCGAGGTGGTCATCTACTATGACCCACTCGCCGACGACCTCGTAGTGGAGGGTCGTGACAGCTTGTCGGGCGTGGCGGCGAGCCCGGTGGCACCGAAGAGCCGAACCGACGTCGAGTGGACCTCATTCGGCTCCGATATCGCCGAGCTACGGACCTACGAGGTGCGGGACCGCGCCGACAACTCTACGACGCTCTACCTGAAGGTCCGATGCTTGCCGTTCGCCTACGAGGCCAGCGTGCTCGCGATCGTCTACGACGATGCCGCCCACGATGATCGCGACGCCTCGAGCGAGCGCGAGGAGGTGGCCACGCTGGCACGGGACTATCAAAGAACCGCGCGTGCTCGGGCCCCGCGCAACACACTGGTGTTCGAGCGTCTCGTCGGCCGCAACGCCGCTGCCCCGTTGCTGGGGGTGAGGCAGATCATCGCGATCGGTGAGCGCGACGCGCGCCGAACCGTCCGCGCCCGGTGGGACGCCCTAGACGACTACACGATCCTCGTTCGCGAGGCGGGCGCCGGCTCGTGCGGCCCCTGCCGTGAAAATCGGGACGGAGACGAAAGTGAGCACGGCGGCCGCGAATGGGATGAGCTGCGTCGTGAGAAGCAGCTAGAGCGCGAGGAGGGTGAACAAGCGGCCACCCAGCGGCGCGAGATGGGCCGCTGCCGCTGCGTCGACGTCCACGATCGCGATCCTGACGAGGCGCCCCGCTCGGACAACCACGCTCAGGAGACCCGCGCCGGGCGGAGCGACCACCAGCGCGCCAAGCGCTGCGGCCCGACCGTGGTCTCGGAGACGGACGTCCGCGGGATGGTGGTGCTCCACCTCGTGAGCGAGGACGGCCGCCTCTATGTCATGGAGTGAGGCGCAAGGATCACGAGATCCGTTGCTCAACAGGCGGAGCGCGCACCGTCAGTCGACGCCAGTCCCTGGGGGCGGCTAGGACGACCCCAGGGACTGGCGTACGGGGCATAGCACTCACGTTCTCGATGGCGCTCGTAATGAGCGTGTCACGCGGAAGCGCAACCTCTCATCAACGGCGCGTGTGTCGGGTCTACCGCTTGAGCATTTCCGCGAGTTCGCTCAGGCGTTCTTTCGGATTCGGCGATTAGTTCTTCGGCATATAGGCGAAGCGCATTGATGGTTGGCTCGCTGGCGTCGTCCATATTGTGAGCGTTTTCATCGAGACGGGCCTGGGGGCGATGGTAGTCATTTTCCAACAGTTGGCGCGCCTGAAAGTCAACCGTGTCGCTTACACCATCGAATACGACATCGAGGATGGGGCGCGCCCAACGGATCAGACCCCAATTCTTCGCCTTGCGGTAGTGGATTGGTCGCCACTGTTCCCCAGTGCCGATCGAGGTCAATAGAATTCGCATCGGACAAACTACGCTCTTATCGTCGCCAACGAGCAGGATTGAGTATCTTCCTTGCTCGGTGATCGGGGGCTCGAATTGAATCGCTAGGTAGTCCGAACACTCACGCAAGGTACAGACCTTGTCTGATTTGGCAGTCTGCGCCTTGCCTCCATGGAATGGTGCCAGAACGACGGCTTGTTCAGCCTGTCCGCTCGGAGAATCTCGCTCGTCAACGCGCCGACTGCAGGAAGTGAGCCCTCCGAACAGGGCATCAACTATGAGCAACCCGCACAGAAGTGCACGAGATCTTCGGAAAATCTGCCGCGCCACTGCTGGCTGCAGTCGAGAGTCTAATAGTTCAAAACCACAGCGCATACAGCCATCAATATGACAGTTGGGCGGATTGTGCGACCAGTTGTGATTGTGGTTCGCCTGAAGGTTCGCGCTTACTGCCAGCGAGTGTCGATTCGTCCCACCGGCGAGTCCGAATGGGAGTTCGCGTCTCCTGGCGCACGGGATAGTTCGGCGAGAAACGCCCAGTTTCTGTTGGTACCGGTTGACCCTATTCGTTGCGAACCGTTGTCTGGCGGATGGATACCTTCGCGAGCGCGACGCACCGGCTTCTTGACGCGGCTCGTCGTGTGCTCCGTGAACGTTTGTGCCTGGCCGTTGCGCAGGCGTCGCAACGGGGATAGTCGGTTTTCTCGCGACCCAAATCGTAGTCATGCGCCCCACGGGAATTCCCAGTGCTCGCTCTGCGGGCATACGCCCCACGGGAATTCCTGGTGCTCATAGGATGGGTGAACGCCCCCGCACGTCAGAGAATTCAGTGATTCGTAGCGACACGAGTGCCGGAGCTATTGTACGTTGCAGCTTAGGACGCTGACGCGAAAGGTGTCGTCACTTCACCCGTAAGTCTGAAGCGACGCACCGTGCAACCCTGGGAGGAACATCGAGATGTCGATCCGTGCAACCGGTTCAATCATTGCGACCATCATCGCCGCATTCACGGGCACTGCGTGTGTGCTCAATCCAACGGACGAACTGCAATTGTGTGGCACGAATGGGGCGTCCACGTTCTCGGGTTTTACACTCAACGCTTCGGAAGATGTCGAGCTTCAATGGGCCAGTAGTCCTTCGGGACCGTATACTACATTTGCTACGACGCGTAGCTCGAGCGCGTCAACGACGGTGGGTCGCACTCAACTGTATGCTTGGCAGACTTCGGTACTGGTGCCTGGTTGGCGCTCCACCGCTGCGGGGTACGAGGTCTTCGTGCGAGCGCGTCTAGCCGGTACCTCCAACTCACTCATCACCTTCGACACTGCCAATTCCGCAGGGCAAACCCCAATACAATGTTTGGCGCAGCAGCTCGATCTAGGTCGAACTGCCACCGAGGCCGGGTACAATTGCCGCAGTGCCGACAGTCCGGTTCTCCATCTGACAGCGCCCACACGGTCTACTTGTGCCTGTCCGATCACCTACGACGGAACGGCGCGCATCGACAGCTCGACGAGCGCTTCGCGGTTCAGCTGCCTGGTCACGCTGAACGGCGATCTCGAGATCACGAGCACGGCACCCGACTCGATTTCGCTGCCCGCGCTCACGAGTGTCACGGGCGCTGTCTCCATCGACTATTCGACGAGCTCGGGTGCGGCGCGTGCCGTGCAGATCCCGGCCTTGCCGACCATCAATGGCTCACTCTCTTTGCGCGGCGTGATTGGCTCCGGCTCGGTCGACCTTGGACTCAATGCCATTGCGTCCATCAATGGCAACGTGCTCGTGGACTTCGAGAACACGGCTTCGTCTGGCATCGCTGTAACCGGGCTCAATCAGCTCAGCTACATTCCGCTCTCCCGTTCCATTCGACTCAGAAGCCGCGGTGCGTTCACTTCGCTTGGGCTATTGGCGAACTTCAAGACCACCGAAACCGTGTTCATCGAAAGCGTCGCCCTCGATCCGACGCGCGGTCAACCGCTGACGCTGCGCGAATTGACCTACGCCACGGATCTCGTCGTCACCTATCCTGCCGGGCTGACCGCCATGCCCAACAACACGTCGTCCAGCTTCTCGCGCGAGTTGCTGCCCAAACTCGAATCAGCAGGGTACCTCAACATCACCAACGATCCGTTTTACCCGGCCTATGGCTCCACGTCGGTGCCGGCGCTCAACCGCCTTCCAAAACTGACCTCGGTGGGTTTGCTGCAGCTCGAAGGCACTCAACTCTCAGGGCTCGACATCGGGGCAGCTTCCCTTTCGCTACGGGCTCTGACACTTCGCAACAACAGCGCACTTCAGACACTCAATCGACCGGGGCTGGCTTTTGCTACGCCGGCCGGGCCATTGACGATTGTGAACAACCCGGCACTGCGTCAGTGTGACGCAGTGGCGTTTGCCGCTGGCTACGGCGGAACGGTGACGATCTCCGGTAACAATCCAGCTGGCTGCGGAGCCTGCGGGCCCATGGCCTACGCGGGTAGTCTCGTCATCGATTCTCCAGTGGCCGCGACCACCCATCGATGCGTCTCGTCGGTGTCGGGCTCCTTCAGCGTTGCCGGACATCCGCGCATGGGTACGATTGGCTTTCCCCAGCTGTCCGTTATCGGCGGGGATGCGAACCTGGTGTACACGATGGGCAACTATCAGTTGCATGGGGATCGGCGAAGCATCGATCTTCCCGTACTCACGAGTATTGGCGGCAATCTAGTCATTGATGCCCATTACAAGGAGATTGCACCGACGGCGTTCAGCGTCGGGATGCCGCAACTGACCACGATTGGCGGCAGTATCGACTATTACGCGAATAACGGGAGCCTTTCCGGGTTACCTGCGCTAACGACACACGCGGGCAACATCTACGTGCATGGTCCAAATCTCGACGTGCAAGGGTCGTCGCTCATGCCGCAATTGCAGACCGTAGGCGGGACGGTTCGTGTCGAGGGGTTCTATCAGTTCATGAATTTCTTCCCGCACGTGCAGACGATTACGGGTTCGCTCGAAGTGATCAGCCTGAGACTGTTGGGATGCTTCAATGATCTGACCCAAGTGGGAGGTGACCTCACGCTGCGTCCAAAAGCATTCTCGCCGTTCGTCAGTCTGAACTCGGTTCTGGGTACAGTGCGTTGGGAGAATGCTGGCGGACCCACCCTTAACATCGCAAATCCCATCGTCAACGCGCATGGTCTCTCGGTTACGGACAACGGTGCCCTCAATGCGCTTGACCCAGACGTGCATATTGTCGGTGCGGGGCCCATCTCGATTCAGAACAATCCTCTGCTACCGACCTGCGCCGCGATGAACTACGTCTCAGCGCAGACCGCTGCAGGCTGGACTGGAGCTGCCACGGTGGTGGGCAACGCAATAGGGTCTTGCCCGTAGTGGGACCAAGCACCACCCCGGCTGGTGCGTATCCATCTTGCCTACCGGTTCGATCTCACGCTTCCACCGGGTAGTGATGGCCCGAGGTTCATCCGATTCGATCTGGATCAGAAACACGCGAAGGATAGACTTCGCTCACATATACATCCTGGCCTCGCCGACTGCCGCCTACCAAGCCCCATCCTGGATCCAGTTGAGGCTATCCATTTGCTCCTCGTGCACCTGCGAAGATACTAGGTTTGCCGGCAGAAGGCATCTCGGCAGCTCGATGCCGCCCCCTAGGCAACTCCAGGGTCCATATCGACGCGCGGGCGAACTGCTCCGTCATCACGTCGGGCTGGCACCAAGCGAAGCGCTGGTCGGTCGCAATTGAGTAATTTATGATGATATTTCATATAGTTATGCGACATAGTCGCAGGTGACACGTATAAAATATAAAAGAGTAATGTTTAGGGCTTTTGAGTGACATAATCGCCATATACTTGTCTATTAATGATATTAGTGGTTAAGTTTCTTTCTTAGCTACTAAGCCACTGGTACGGCATAATAGACAAACTTATGACTTTTGATGATGTCATAACCACGTCTGACTGGGAACAACAGCTCGGGGCGCAGTTTCGCGCCGCTCGAATCCAGGCCGAGCTTGACCAAGCCACCCTCGCCAAGCAAGCGAACGTGAGTGAAGGCGCCGTCAAGGCATTGGAGACAGGCAGAGGCTCGACGCTCAAGACGATGATCAAGATCCTGCGCGCATTGAATCGCACGGATTGGCTGGAGGCCTTTGCGCCGGGCGTCTCGGTCAGCCCGCTGCAAGCGCTGAAGGGAACTGCGGCTCCTCGGCAACGCGTCTCGCGAAACCGAAAACAGCGCTGACCATGTATCGTCCAGTCAACGTCATCGAGGTTCGGATTTGGGGACAGCGCGTCGGTGCCGTGATGCGCGACGAGGTCGCTGGTTGTTACGCCTTCGAATACGAGCCGAAGTGGCGTAGCCAAGGCATCGAGCTTTCTCCCATCCATATGCCTACCTCGCGCAAGCTCCATGCCTTTGCTGCGCTGCCCGAGGCAACCTATCGGCGACTTCCCGCCATGCTGGCAGATGCGCTACCGGACGACTTCGGCAACGCCCTCATCGACGCTTATCTTGCTCGGCAAGGTGTCGCAAAGGGTCGGATATCGGCTCTCGATCGCCTGGCGTACGTCGGAAGTCGAGGCATGGGAGCACTCGAATTTCGCCCAGCGCTACGCACACTCGCGAGAAAACCAACGGCACTGCATTTGAATCAATTGGTCCTGGCGTCCCGCAAGGCCCTCATGGGCGCACTGGCAGGCGATCTCGAGACCGAAGCCGCCATCAAGAATCTGGTGCAAGTGGGAACCTCCGCTGGCGGCGCGCGCGCCAAGGCCGTCATCGCTTGGAACCCAGAGACTCAAGAGCTCCGCTCGGGCCAGTTGCCAGCGGCAGATGGATTCGAGCATTGGTTGATAAAATTCGACGGGGTGGGCCCAGATCTGGAGCTGGGCTCGAGCGAAGACTACGGGCGCATCGAGTACGCCTACTACCTCATGGCCACGGCCGCGGGTATTCCTATGATGCCCTGTCGATTGCTAGAAGAGCAAGGCCGCGCGCATTTCATGACCAAACGCTTCGATCGTGAGCAAAACGCAAAGCACCACGTGCAAACCCTCTGCGCCCTCGGACACCTGGACTTCAAGCAGCGCGCCACGCACGACTACAGCCAGCTCTTCCACGTCATCGATCGGCTAGGGCTGGGTCCGAGCGCACGCGAAGACGCCTTTCGTCGTATGACGTTCAACGTCCTTGGAGCAAACTGCGACGACCATACCAAAAACTTCGCGTTCCTACTAAAGCGGGGCGCACACTGGACACTCGCGCCGGCCTACGACGTCACCCACGCGTATAACCCCAACGGCGAGTGGACCTACCAACACCTGATGTCGGTCGAGGGAAAATTCCGGAACATATCTCGCGCCGACCTCTTCGCCATCGGGGACAGATTCGCGGTGCCCGGCTACGCAAGACTCTACCGACAAGTAGCCAGCGCCATCGCACAATGGCCCAAATTTGCCGACCAGGCGGGGCTCCAACGCGACGTGGCCACAAAGATCATGGCGGTCTTTCCGACGGCGTAATCGGCGGCTAGACAACTGACAGGACCTTCGGATAGCGCTTGCCGGGCAAGGGGCAAAGCGGAAAAATGGCATTGTGCTTCTTCGTGCTGTACCGCAAATCGCTGTTGCAGAATGGCTACTTCTCCTAATTGCGAAGGATCCAGCTGTCGAAGAGCTCGTAGTCGCTGAACTGGCAAGGCACTGTTTCCGTTTCGAAGGGCACTGCAACGCCAAGGGTGAGCGTATTCAAATCATTGGGGAAGGCCAGCAACTGCGCATACAACACGCCTTGAGCATTCCTGGGAAAGATCGTGATGCCGTAGTTGTAAATACTGGCCGCGGGGGTCACGGTGCCCTTGACTCCCCAGCCTTGGGTCAGGTTGGCGATTTCGGCAGTCAATTTGGGCGGATTGCTTGCCGGTAAGTTAGTGCCGAACGTGGAGGGGCCAAGTGCGATCGAGAGGTAAGTTGCCGCGGCAACCTCGGTTGAGGTAATACCGCGCGCCAGTGCCCGAATGGCTCCCGTCGCGCCCGGCCCGAGGCAGTCGGCCGTGACAGTTGCCAACCCACTGGCGAAGTAGGGCGGCGTATCGACGAGTCCAACAAGTTCATTACCGTCCAGACTGATCGTGGGCACAAAGTTGCATTCGGTCGTGGTTCCATTGTTCACGATCTCCACGAACATCTCGAGCAGCGGCCCCCGAGAATCGCCATCTTCGGTGACGACAAAATTCAGCGTCGTCGCTCGAAACGCCGCGGGCGTCACGCTCACCGAGACGTTCGGGTAGGTCGAGAGTACTCCGGAGGAATTCGTGGTGGCGGCCTTAACCTGACATTCTGGCGCGTCGGCTGCATTTCCGGCTCCGCCACCCGTGGTGTTCGAGCTACTACCGCCGTCCGAACACGCAACGCCGACCAATGCCAGAAAACTCAGTCCAAGAATGCCAGATCTGATCATTGCTAAATCCCGCTTCGCCATCAAAAGGTTAGGGCGGCAAACTAACACACGCATTCGAAAAACGTCAACGCGACAATGTCGTAGTCCAGTGGCAATAGCTAGTCGACGCGACGTGTGCGGCTAAGAACTGAAGTTCTTCGACCGATGGTCAGATTGGCGTAAGTCAGTCCGTGCGCCATTGATGGCTTGCATTTGAGCGCATAGCGTTGTCGTAGTCCGGGAGTCGCACCGAGCGGGGCGTGATAGTCGCTCAGGGCGTCGTGTTGGGCGCGATGCACACTTGGCGCTTGGCGCGTTTGGTGAAGACGACGCGTCTTTCCCAAACGCGCCGAACCATTTTCGACACAGCGGGGTCTGTGCGGCGTGCGCCATC
This sequence comes from uncultured Polyangiaceae bacterium, assembly GCA_964454965.1. Taxonomy (GTDB): domain Bacteria; phylum Myxococcota_A; class Polyangia; order Polyangiales; family Polyangiaceae; genus FEN-1139. The sequence goes on from CAYVXY010000019.1 coordinate 10,737, forward strand.
GAACGATGGCTAGAATTTGCATGCCACGCAGGCGATCGACGCGACGCGGCCACGCAACTCCAGGCGAAGTCTGCGCCGGGGTAGAGCGCTCGAACCAGGCCGCTACTTCAGCTGTTGCGTCTTGGCTTTCTTGTGCCCGATTAGGCCGCCTGCGTAGGCACCCACCACGGCCAAACCGACCACCAGAAGCAGGATCGCCGCGATGAGTCCAGTTCGCTTCGGACGGCCCGCTTCCGCTGCCAAGTCCGAGGAAGACCCGCGCGCTGCAAACGCCCCGGACAAATTGCCGCTCTTCGAGGAATTCGAAGCAGGCGCCGCATCTTCCAGGGCCGCCAGGTTTCCAATCTCGATCGAGCTCGAGTCGCTGCCACTGTTCGAAGGATCGGTCGAACCTCCGAGGCTCAATTCGCCCATGTCGTTGGCCCAATTGTGGACGTTCTCGAAGCTCCCGAGATGGATCGGGGTCCCGCGGGCGTCGAACATGGTCGAGCCCTCGCTGCGCCCCTTCTCGATCGAGGTAAACTCGAAGAGCGCCTCTTCGATGAGCGAACCAATGAGCGTGCCGCGATCCTTGGATTTGCTGGCGCGATTGACATCGCGCGCTGCCACGATGGGCGCCAGCATGTCCGCGATGTCGAACGATGACGCTCCGCGGTTGTCGCGGTACATCAATTCGGCAAGATCGCGGCCGAAATCACGCGCAGTCTGATAGCGATCGTCGGGATCGCGGGCGAGTGCCTTGGCCAGAACGGCTTCGACGTCTCCGTCGCAATGCGGATTGTACTGGCAAATACTCGGGATCTTCGCCGCCTGCACTTGGCGGACTGTTTCGAGATCGCTCTCACCGAGAAACAGCCGACGCCCGGCCAACATCTCCCACAGAATGATGCCGACCGCGAACACGTCCGTGCGAAGATCGACGACTTGGCCTTGGGCCGCTTCGGGAGAAAGGTAGCCAAACTTTCCCTTGATGATCCCGGGCTCGCTACGCTCCAATTGGCTGTTGGCCTTGGCGAGACCAAAGTCTACGATCTTGACCTCGCCGTGACGCGTGATGAGCACGTTGGGCGGAGACATGTCGCGATGCACGATGTGCAGCTCGCGGCCCTTGCTGTCCCGACAGGTGTGCGCGTAGGCCAGGCCCTCGCAAATCTTCAAGCAGATCAGACTGGCCTCTTGCACTGGGAAAGGCCGGTTCTGCTTGCGGTGATACTCGATGAGAGCCTTGAGGTCCGCCCCATCGACATACTCCATAACGATGAAGTAGGTGTTGTCACCCATGCCGATGTCGAACACCTGAACGCAGTTCGAGTGCGAGAGGTTGGCGCTCAGACGGGCTTCGTCGAGGAACATCCCGATGAACTGCTTCTTCTCGGCGAGGTGCGGCAAGACGCGCTTGATTGCCACCGTCTTCTTGAAGCCCTCGACACCGGCGCTCTCAGCGCGAAACACCTCCGCCATGCCGCCAGCGGCAATGCGCTGCAGAACCCGGTAGCGCTGCTGATTTTGTGCCATCTTGGTCTTTGCCCGAGTCGGCCACACAAGCCAGGGCTTACCCGAGGGTAGGCTGGCAGTCGCGAGTGGGTCAAGCTGAAGCCCGCCCAAAGAGGCTTGACCCCGAGCTTGGTGCGCATATCGTGCAGGTTATGAGTGACGACCGCTCGGATCCCCAGGCAGCGCCGGAACCCTCCAGACCCGTCGTCGAGAGCATTCCACCCAGCGAACCGAAGACACCCGCGTGGCTCACCTGGGTGGGTTTCGCCCTATTCCTTTTGGTTCTTGGCTGGTTTGCTTCGCGCTGTAGCGCTGATCAAACCGAGAGCGGCACAGGTGGTGCGGCCCCTCCCGCGGGCGCAGCTTCGGCGGCCCGACCATAGCAGCGGCCAGTTAGCCGATTAGCTTCGCTGTTGACCAAGCCAGCGGGGCCAATTATTTCCCGAGCCGCATCGAATTGGCTAGCCTCTGAAAGATTCTCGGCTAAGGTGGCGCTCCCCTCGGGGCTGTAGCTCAGCTGGGAGAGCGCCGCACTGGCAGTGCGGAGGTCTGGGGTTCGATCCCCCACAGCTCCACCAATTCGACGTTGTGCAACGTCGCTCGTGGTTCGAGACACAATACAGAGTGCCGTAGTGGCACCTGGCTTGGAGCAGAAGCTGTCCGAGCCAATGTTTCGTTATTGTCGCGGCAAAATTGTTTTGTCGGTCCGGCGCAAGAACGGCTGTAGAGACATTGCGCGATTTTTGCGTCCATTGCTGGTGTTTGCGTACTCATCAGACACGCATGAATTTCGCAACGTGAGGTCACGGCGCACCATCAAATGCGAGTGTTTGCGCGGAGCCTTATGCGCACGTAGACTCTTGCCGCTTCGTGGTTCATTGGCCACGAGGTGGTCTAATTCGACCCTGCGAGATTTACTCCCGAAGTTACCCGAGGAAGGTCAACTATGCCCCTAGTTGCATTGCGCCAGCTCCTGGATCACGCCGCCGAAAATGGCTACGGCGTGGCTGCTCTCAACGTCAATAACATGGAGCAGATCCAAGCCATCATGGAAGCCGCTCGTGAGACGGACAGCCCGGTTATCGTCCAGGCCAGCCGCGGCGCGCGAGCGTTCACCAACGACAACTTCCTGCGTCACCTCATGTTGGCTGCCGCAGAGCTCTACCCGGAGCTGCCGATCTGCATGCATCAGGATCACGGCAACTCGGCCGAAACCTGTTACTCAGCGATCCACCAGGGCTTCACCAGCGTCATGATGGACGGCTCGCTCATGCCCGACGGCAAGGCCCCGGCGACTTTCGAGTACAACTGCCAAGTTACCAAGAAGGTCTGTGACGTTGCCCATAGCCTTGGCATCTCCGTCGAAGGCGAGCTCGGTTGCCTCGGCGGCATCGAAGACGGCCATGGCGCTGGCCTCAGTGCCGAGGAAGCCCTCAAGCACCTGACGGATCCAGACCAAGCGGTCGAATTCGTCAAGGCCACCGGTGTGGATGCCCTCGCGGTTGCCATCGGCACAAGCCATGGCGCTTACAAGTTCTCGAAGAAGCCCACGGGCGAAGTGCTCGTGATGAGCCGCATCGAGGAGATCCACCAGAAGCTCCCGAACTGCCACATGGTGATGCATGGCTCGTCGAGCGTTCCGCAAGAACTGCAGGATCTCATCAACAAGTACGGCGGCAAGATGAAGCAGACCTACGGCGTGCCGGTCGAAGAGATCCAGCGCGGCATCAAGCACGGCGTGCGCAAGATCAACGTCGACACCGACAACCGCATGGCCATCACCGCCGCTATCCGCAAGGTCTTCACCGAGACCCCTGAGAAGTTCGACCCGCGTGACTTCATGGTCCCGGCTCGCGCCGCCATGAAGGAAGTTTGCAAGGCCCGCATGATCGCCTTCGGCCAGGCTGGCCAGGCGCAGAAGATCCGCGCCAAGCCGCTTTCGGCCATCGCGAAGATGTACGTCTAAGTGACGCTTTGAGCGCGCCTCATGGCGCCCTCGGCACGACACCATTGGACCCGAGTTCTCCAGAAGAGAGCTCGGGTCGTTGGTTTTGTGCATTGCTCGGCAAACACCCAATCTACTTGGCCTTCTTCGGCTCCGGCTTCTTCGGCTCCGGCTTCTTCGGCTCCGGCTTCTTCGGCTCCGGCTTCTTCGCAGGCTCTGCGGCTTTTACCGCGGGCAGCGTCACGTCAATCCAGTAGTGATTGCGACTAGCGCCAACTTCGTTGCCGGTCATGAAGCGGTCGATGCGCCCAGGCACGGGAACGAACCCGCCTACCTCGGTCTTCTTGCCGTAGATTTCGATGGATTTCCCCGCCTCGAGATCGAGCAACCGAGAACCCCTGTCGTAGACATAGACCCGGCTGCCGCCGGGCAAGAAGCGCCAGTAGCGAATGCCCGTCACGTCAACGATTTTGCGCATCGAGCGATCCGCAAAATTCACGGTCAGGACCTCCGAACTCGAAGCACCCAACATGAGCTGGTCATGCTGCTCCCAATCGAGCCGCGCCGCGTCGATCGAGCCGAGCGCATCTGTGACTTTGGTGTCGAGCTGATAGCACGACAAGCGCCCACGATTGCCGAAACAGATCCGCTTGCCTTTTGGGCTCACACTCGGGTCGTGGCAAGAAGAGCCAATGGGTACGGTGGCAGTCTTGCCGGTAGTGCCATCAATGTGCGTCAGCGTAGTAAAGTCACGTAGACTGAGCACGCGACCGTGAGTCGAAGGTTGGGCGACGACCCACACGGCGCCATCCATCGAAGCATCCGCACCGCCGCAGAGTTTCGGGCCTACTTCACGGGCCGCCGCATCCCCGGTGAGCGCAACCTCGAACAATTGGCAGGTCGTGCGGTACTGGAACACCTCGTCCGAGCGGAATCGAGCGAGGTAGGCACCGGAGAATTGCTTGATGACCTTGCCCTCGGGCACGCTTAGCACGGTGACTTGACGCTTCTCGTCGTCGAGAACAGATACGTACTTGCCCCCGGGAGAGAACACGACGTCGTGGACCTCTGGAGTGGCAAAGAACACGCCCTGCGGCTTCTGCTTCGAAACCAACAATCCCCCATATTTGCCGTTACGCGGTTCATCGATGAAGTAGGTGATCCCATCCGGAGCTACCGTTGCCCCGTAGGCCTTGTGATGCGGTACGGCGGTGCGCTTGACTTTGGCCTTGGTCTCGGGTGCAAGGACATAGTCCGGACCGCGCGTGAAACTCGCGTTAGGGCTACTCGCAGGTTTGCTTGCCGAGTTGCTTGTCGGTGCATTTGCGACAGCGACGGCTTGAGCCTGCCCGTCCATTGCAGCCAGAAGAAGTACAGCAAGTATCGACACCTGCGTTGCTGTGCAACGGACGTGCGGGCATGGTGGAGTCATTTTGCCGACATATACCCGACCGTTTCTGGTCAGGCAAGGGCACCTTGGCTCGAGCAGCCGAAGACAGTTGCACCACCGATGCAAGCTGCGTAGGCCTAGAGTACCAGTTCCGCGTGTGCGCGCCGTCTGTCGGAGCGCGTGACTGCCTCGGCGCAGGTGCCTGCGCGGGAAACTAGGCAGCTACAACGACTAACCGCGCCGCCGTCGCCGCGTCGCCACCAACATAAGGCCCATCAAGCAAAGCCGGGCAATGCTGCGGTAGTCGCGCGTTCCAGCGAATCGGCAGCCGCAACCGCCCGCTTCGTCAGCAGACGTTGCGCCCGTGTTCAAAGCCGCACCGCCCAAGCCCGGTGCACCCCCGAATGCTGTCGGCGCACCACCGAAGCTGGTCGATGGGGTCGCGCCAAATTCGAATGCGCCGATATCCGTCGTGCCGCTCGAGTCTGGAACCGCGCGGTTGAGGTAGTCGACGGTGATGCTCGCGATACTCGTACCCTTGTCGATGGCGGGACTCCCCGAGACCAGATCGAAGTCGGCTGCTGCGATGCCTTTCACGTTCTTCACCCCTGGCTCCTGCTTCGAGGTATCGATGATCAGATTGGTCGTGCTGGTAATGTTCGTATTGATGACATCGCCAAAGGTAGACACGCCATCGAGGATGATAAGGTTGTTGGTCATCGAAACGGCACCCGCTGCCAGTGAGCCGCCGGAAACTCCGGACGAAGTCCCGGTAAACACCGTGGTTAGCATACCGGAATTCGACGAACCGCTGTGTTGAACGACCGTGTTGTTCTCCCACTGGATGTTAGAAAGGTTGGTGTTGTTGACTTGCAGCAACATCAGCCAGCCACTGTCGACAGCCACGTTGTCGTAAAATTCCGAGTCGGCGAAGGTTCCGTTACCACTTCCGGCCATGCTCGAAACCTCGAAGAAGCCACAGGTATTGTACGCGTAGTTGTGATGCACCTTGACGCCACTGACCGTGGCACCTGAGCCCACGGTCACCTCGGTAGCGCCTCCGTCGCAGTTGCCACCCGTCCACGCAGCGGCACTGCTGCAATTGGCAAACGTATTGTACGACACCTCGTTGTTCGATCCGTTGATGAAGATCCCTTCGGCGCCCCCGACCGAGTTCGGATCGACACTTGTGGCGCCATCCACAGCCATGGTCAAATCGTGAATGTTGTTGCCCGAGACAACGCTACCAGTGCCCGACAGCATAACGCCGATATCGCAGACACTGACCTCGCTATTTAGCAGCTTGCTGTTGCTCCCGAGCATCACACAGACCCCCTTGATCAGGCCCGCCATCGTGCCATCACCCTTGGACCCCTCCAAGTAAAGCCCGTCGATAGTGACGCCCCCCTGAAAGGCCGAAACCAAACTGCCGCTATTGGCGGTGTGGGGCACCACGAACTTCGGCATTGGATCGCTCGTGTTGCCGTAGTTGCCATAGGTTTTGGCGCTATTGCTGATCTTGACCGCCTCGTTGAAGAGGCTCCCGCGCTTGTAGCGCACGACCGTGCAACTCGAAGGGATCTTCGCTTGGGTCTTTACGGCATTCGCCTCCGACTGCGCGTCTTTGGTGTCGTCACCGTTTTGGCTATCCACGTAGCAATCCGCAAAGGCCGAAACGCTCTGCAGGAGCACGAACGAGCCGATAAGACTGCCTAGCGATAAGTGTTGTGCCAGCATGACGAACCTCCGAGCAACATCGATTGGATCACAGAGTTCGTCAGAAGACCGGAGTCGTCAAGCATTGCGAACGCGATGACTCTGCCATTGAAGTGTTGCAACAGCAGCGGCTTTCTATCCCCCACTGTGCGTACCCGCAGGGGCGTCTTTGGCACCGGGAACGGAGAAGTTCACAGCGTCAGCGCAAACAGCAATGAGGATGACGTAGGCTATTTAGGCACACAACATTCGAATAACTCGACGACCCACGCACCTTGGGGTCGTTTTGGATCGAGGGCCACGCGGACCTCTTGACCCTCTTGCAGCAACATGTATCCCGAGCGAGCGCGCAAGTCGACGCTGCGGCGCCCGCCCGAGCACCTGGCAGGGCTATTCTTCGCCGATTTCGGGTACTGGTACGCCCTGACCCTCTTTGGCAATGTAGCTGACAGCGGTCACGCCTGATGTCGACTCCGCTCGAATCATGGTGGCAATTCCGCCATTCCAGAGTTGGCGGTCATGGTTCATGAATGCGTTCTCAGCGAATTGCCTGAATGCGTCGGCGTTCTCGTGGAATGACTCGACCTTGCAGAGATTGGTTCGACACTCCACCTTCCCAAGCGTCGTGCCTTTGGCTAACGCGCCGGCGAGTGCGCGAGTTGCCGCCGACGTTGCGCCTTGGCTCCACGTTGGATCGACGTGTTCGGCAGCAAATTTGTCGTCGAGTTGAGCACCTATTTCCGCTTCGGTCAATGTTGGTCGGTGCGTTTCTGCTCCTGCTGCATTTGCGCTACTGTCGCTTCTGACTGCAGGCAACGTTGCGGATGGTGCCGCGGTGAGCTCGCCAGACGGCGCACGCTCGCGACTATTGACGGATTGAGCAACCAGCGAGGCGTAGTCGGCTCCCTCCTCACGCAGTTGCTTGATTTCCCGTCGCAGCGCGTCGAGTTCCAGCCTGGTATCCGTTTCCCGCAATGAGCTCCGTCTCGAGCCGCTCCAATAGAAGACGGTCAAGAAACCAAGCATGGTCGCTGGCACGAGAATCCAACCCCAACTGGTATTCCTCATCTAACTCTCCTCAATGCGTCTTTGGTCAGCGGAAGCGCCGAGCTCGCCGGAGCTACGCTCGGCGCTTCCTCACTCAATTCCTACTCGAGGACTCAGGGAACCCAGTCCAACTCGTTGACGCTTGCGCCATTGTTCATGATGCAGTCGACGAAATAGGACCCCGCGCCTGGAAGGGCGATGGCAGTCGTGGCCAACGCCACATAGGTCGCACTAACGGGAAGAGCGACAAATGGTGTGGCCACGAATAACGTGCCAAAGCGGTTGTTTGTAACGGCTCGGCAACTGGCCCCTGCCGCCGTCGCGCGCGCTGTGAACGAGAACACCTTGTTTCCCGCATTGTCGGACACGAGGGGTGCGGCCCAATCCGCAGAGCAGGTGCTCGTTACGGCGCCTGTCGAGAAACTAGTGCTGAAACAATTGGCTTGGCTCCCCTGGCGCGCCTGTCCGAGCGATGCCGCAGCCGAACGAGCCGACGCCGCGCCCGACGTTGCCACCACCAAACCCATGATACCGACGGTCGACAAAATAGCTCTAATGTTCATGTTGACTTCTCCCTCCACACTTTCAGAAATGGACGCCACCGCATCGACGCACATTTCGTCGACCGGCAGAATCGTCCGTCTTCTAACGCCACCGAAGTACCACCGCAATTGTGAGCAGGGATTGAGATTATTCTGAGCTTTGTGTAATTCGCACGTCGTCTGTGGGCAGCCACCTACAAGCCTGCCCATTCGAATGACTACACCAGGGCAATTAGTGCTGGTTCTTGCGGCTCGGATTGGAGGCGAGCGTCTCCTGGGTCCCGCGCGCGCAGGCTACTTTGCGCGAACCTCGGCTCATTTTGCGTAACAATGACGAGCACCGCCGCGCGGCGCAGGCGCTGACGGAAGAATTCTAGAAGGCGCAGTGACGAGCCGTCTGCTTCCTGCCAATCGTCTAAAATGACCACCAAAGGCCTAATTTTTGCCAATTCAATCAATAGTCGAGTGACGGCGTCGAAAATCCAAAACTCTTCACTTACCGGACTCGAGTCACTGTATTCGCATCCGTCTGACAGGTACCCCAAATGCGAAAGTAACGCGAGCAAGTCAGCATCGTTCCGCAGTGAAGGTTGTTGTCGATGGGGTGTTTCGGACAAGGTGACACACGATCGCACGACTTCGAGCCAGGGCCAGAAGGCTGGAGCGGAATTGGCCTCCCAGCACCTGCCCCACGTCACGAAGACTTCCATTCCCTCCGTGTAGTGACAGAAATGTTCCAGTATCTCCGTTCGAACGCGATCTTCGTGTGCGATGACAACTACGTCACCCCTTCCTCGGCGGGCTCGTTCAAATGCGCGTGTCAACGTCTCCAGCCATGGAAGTATATCGGAGCGGACCGTCGTAAGCCAGTCACGAGCAAACCCGAGACTCTCGACGGTTGGGCTGGCGATCTCGAGTCCAATCGCGGCGAGCAATCCTCGCACTTCACTCGATTCGGCTAGCTCTTTCACCTCGGCGACAAATCGATACCCGCGGCCACGCACCGTAACTATTGTACTGGCCGATTCATCACCGATTGCGCGTCGTGCCAACATGATGACTCGGCTCACCACTGCACGACTTATCCGTTGGCCTTGCCATGGTCCTTGCTCGAAATCTCGCTTCGTCACGACCCGGTCTCGACTTCGAAGCAGATGGAAGATTGTCTCAAGGACGATGCGCTGAATCCGTATGACGCGGCCACCTTGGCGAAGCTCGAATTTGCTTTCGTCCGCCACGAATTCTCCAAATTGAAAGTGAGCCATACTCACTAGGCCTCCCCCACGGCGACTTGAAATGCCATCTGGGACTCGCAGAATGGCGTTAGTGAGACTTACTGTCAATCCAGTGGGACATGGGTGTCGCCGGATTCCAAGACATGTTGGTCATGTGATAACAGGCAGTTGAGCAACTCCGGTAGAGGGCCAATCGCCTCACTACCACGTCGAACTCATTGTTTGCGTTGCCGATTTTCGTGGTCTGGCTCGCGCCCGCAATGACGCCAAATGACTCCAACACTTGCAGACGCAAGTGATCCAACGCAACTGTGGGCGAAACTCAATAGGTTCGGGATCACACGTGCATTCCGTTGCATCAATGCTGCAATGCGCAGAATCTCTTTTCGCGGCAAGGGGAGACAGATCTGTGGGGCGGCGCCCCACGCCCCTCGTGGGGCGCTTCTACGAAACAAGTTGGCGGCGGGCCGCGCAAAGGATCTCGCGGACGTTCAGTCGCTTCGTAAGCAACCCGAGGACGCGTAGTCCCTTCAGTGGGGACGCCAGTTAACTCATTTGAAAAGCTCTGTCACCCACGCACCCTGGGGTCGTTTGGGATCGAGAGTTACGCGGACTTCTTGACCTTCTTGCAGCGCTTTGACTTCCTCCGTCTGGTGGACAAATCGCCACGTCTCAAACTCGCGTGAATCGTGCGCAAAACGAAAGTGCAGGTAGGCGCGATCCTTGAACTTAGTGATCTTGGTAATGCGCCCCGGGACTACCATTCCTCGAAATGCGCACCGCGCCGCACGCAAGCGGGTCGTGAGCACGACTGCGGCCAGCACACCGCTGACGGCGGCGAACCCGACGAAGACGACTGCAGCAGCTGGGTCCATGCGCTCGAGGGGTTGCTGCTCAAGCACCCTGCCCGCAGAGAATACCGGCAACTTGAGCGCTGCCCAAGCGGCGAGACTAAGCGATATGGGCACTGCTAGTGATAACAGCATCGAGATGAAGTCGGTTCGAACGAAGTCGAAGAGACGAGGTCGTGCGGACATGGCGCCGAGCTTAACCGAGCAGCTTGGACTTTGCACGTGCCTTTAGCGGCGCACCGAACGCAACCACGTGGTGAGCTGCGGTTCTAGCCCCAGCGGACCAGGTTGCCCAAGAGAGAGGTCTGCCGGAAATCCAACATGCCCACCACGCGCCACGCGCTTGACAACAACTTGCGACGATACGTGGTGCAATGCCGGCTCGACTGTCGAAAGCGGCACCATCGGATCTTGCTCGGCAACGACCAACATCGCCGGGCAAGCGACATCGCGCAGGCATCGGTCGACACTGGTTTCACCGTAGTAATGCTCAGCTCCGCGAAACCCATGCCGCGGCGCCGTAATCTGCTCGTCCCAGTCGCGGATGTACCAGAGGCGATTCGCTTCCACCGATGGCAGCGGCACTTCGCGCCGCGCCGCCACCGCGCGATAAGCCTTCTTTAGCCCGCGAAGGACGTGGGCTCGGTAGGGAAAATTTCCCATTGAATCTAGGGTTGTAGCGGTTTTTGATAGCTCCAATGGAGCGCACACTGCCGCCACCGCGCGCACCCGCGATACCGCCAGGTTGCCCTTGGCCGCCCAATGCAAACACAACTGTCCGCCAATCGAGTAACCCAACAGGTAGATCGAATCAAACCGCGCGAACCTTGGATCCGTAACCACGACGTCCAAGTCCTGCCAAAGCCCCGCATGGTAATAGTCCTCACCACGTTTGTCGGCCCCACGCTGGTTCAATCGCAGGCAAGCGAGGCCCGCCGCCAAAGCCGCCTGACCCGCGGCTACTGCATAGCCGCTCTCGCTGGAACCACCGAGGCCATGAACCACGATGAGCAGTTCAGACGCAGCAGGTCCAGCGGTGAATCGCCCATAGAGGTTGACCGTACCGTAACGGTCATCGGGAACACTGCACGACCAATCCTCCGCTGGCGCGGCTTCTTGCGGTCCCACTCGTCGCCTGAGATGGGGAGCGATGGTCCAGAAGTGACCTGACCAGGACATGGGGAGGGCGTAGCACGGACCGGACTCGCGTCATTACCGCGCGGAGCCCCGGGACATGACCAGGATATGACTGATCAGCGGCGCGGTCTGCATTGTCTCCGCGCCGCCCAACAACTCCCTACCCAAGCATCGACAGCCAGTTGCCCGTCAGCGCCGAGTAGGTGACCTTTGCCGAAAGCATGGCGCCACTGACGCCCGGCGAGAAGGCATCTTGCCCGGTGAGCCAGAGCCCGTCGATCTTCGTACGCGGTCGTAGCCAATGTGTGTGCTTGACGAAGCGATCTGCCGAAGGCTCGAGCCCGAGCGAGGAGCCGTGCCACGCCCGCGGATTGCAGCCCATGGGGATCCCCGAGAGGCGAAGCTTAGGCGTCTTGCCCTTGAGTTGGGGAATGTGCCGATCGACGATACGCATCAAGTTCTCGCCGATGCCGGCTGCGAACTCGTCACGGAACACGCTGTCCTTCTTGGACCGCTCGACCCAGGCTGGGATCCCTTCTGCGAGCACAACGACCGTCGACGTGTTCGGGTAGCGTTCGGAGTGCAGTGGATCGCGGGCGGACGGGCTGAGCAAATAGCCGCCCATGCCCTCGAGCTTCCCCTGGCCCTTGTAGAGCGCGTCGGCCTTCGCCAAGTCGTAACGGGATAGCCCCTCGTAGGTGGGCATCTCCCACACGATGTGCTTGGGCAGATCGATGGCTTCGTCGTAGCCGAGCATCAGGTAGACGTGCGATGGGCTGGGCCCGATCTCGTCGAATTTCTGAACGTAGCCGTGCTTTGCAGAAATGTCGCGATCCAGCAGGTCCAGGAACGTCGTGGGAGCTCCCGCTGCGCTGATCACCAGCTTCGAGAAGACCTTCTCGCCATTCTCGAGCTCGACGCCCACAGCGCGGTTGTTTTCGACGATGATTTGTTTGACGGGCGAGCTTACCGCGAGCTGACCGCCCGCGGCCTCGATGATCGGAATGATGCACTCGGCGATCTGTCCGGGGCCGCCAACGGGGTAGTAGGCGCCGTAGCGGTAGTGGAACAGGTTGCACGCGTGGAAGGAAAACGGCGCGATATCCGGGATACGCCCATGATTGCCGTACATGTAGCAAAAAATCGCGGCAAGGCGCTCGGAGAAGCCGAGTTCCTTCTGCAGCACTTCGAGCACTGACCGACCCATGTACTTGCGCCAGGCGCCGACGTACGCCGCGTCGCGCATGCGGACAGGCAACGACTCAGGGGCAAATTTGGTCAACGCCCAACTCGTTGCCGAGGCCTCGATCTTCTCTTCGAGATCGTAGTAAGCGCGCACGTTGCCTTCGCCCGGAAACCGCCGCTCGACCCAGTCGACATTCTTTTCGTGCGAGGAAAACCATTCGTAAACCTCGTCACCGAACGTGCAGATTTCGTGCACGTCCGGCATCTTTGCCCACTTTAGCTTGCCACCCGTCATGTAATCCATGGCGGGACGGAACATGCCGCGACCAACGCGCGGATCCATATCGCCAATCGAGTCCAGCCCGGAGGCGAACTCGAAGCCGTCGATCTCGTGGACGTGCGTGCAGCCACCGGGAACCGGGCTCGCTTCGAGAAGAAGCACCTTCATGTGCTTCTTCTGCGCCAGCAGCGAGGCCATGCTCATCCCGCCGATCCCCGACCCGATCACGATCGCATCTGGATTGTCGATCAGTTTGGTTGGCGGCTTATACTTGACTTTGGCGGGCAGCGCCGCCGTCAGTAAGGGTGGGCCGTCGTATTTCTTACCAGGTGTGAAGAACAGGTCGGAGTCGGTGCGCATGTTATTTCCTAAGCCGTGCCGATCGAATTCGCCTTTTGGAGCAGCACCACCTTGTAGGTGTCCGTGCCATTGGTCATGTTCTGGTACAAATTGGTGCCAGGGTTGCGAAAGAAGTTCTCCATCGCGAGTCGAGCCTCGAGTCGACGCGCTGCTCCCAACGAGGGAATACGAAACGCGTAGAACCGCGAAAGGCACTGTTCTACGAATGCATCCGCACGCGCGCGGTCCTGGTCGCGGGCGAGGACCGCTTCCTTCGTCACGTCGCAAACCTCGATGACCGTAAGGCCGATTGCCTCGAGCGCTTCAAAGCAAGGCTTCCACGTTGAGTCCGGAATGGCGTTTCCCCAGACCATGTAACCACCCGGCTTCAAGATGCGGTACGCAGCGCCGAAGAACTGGCGATCTTCTTCCGTGACTTTGCCCGGCATCTCCGTAACGTGTGTCTCACATACTGCCACGAAGTCAGCACTGGCGTCTTTGATTTGAGCCTTGGTCACGTCTGCGCGAGTGGCAACCAAACGACCGCCAAGTTCCGAGACGTACTTGCGCCGGCAGGTCCGAATCGCGGCTTCCTGCATGTCCACCGCTTCGTAGGTACCGTCGGGCAGCACGTCTTTGCAGACGTGGTGCGCTCCTGCGCCAGTTCCGCAGCCCATCTCCACCACATGCACTTTACCACCACGCGCCTTGATGTAGTCCTGAACCTGCTGGAAGTGATAGAGGCCTGAGTAGGCGTTCATGCCGAAGCGTTGGGGTTCGCGCGCTGTCGTCGGTGCAGTTCCCCAACTCTCGGGCCACGCGTAGCCCCAGGTATTGAACGTCATCTCGTAGGGCACTCCTTGGTCGCTCTTCACCGTGCCCACAGAACCATAAAGCGAGTAGAGCAGGGCATAGACCGACTGTTTGTCGTAGTCGTCCTCCGAGATGTCACCGTTACTCGTCGAGATCTTCTTCTTGGACTCAAACGGCTTGCTCAAGACCCACGCCGAAATGATGAGTTGAAGTTGTGTCGCCGAGTATTGAGTTTGTTCGTTCAGACCAGTTAGAATATCCACGTGTCTCCTTAGGGGGCGATGTGCGGAGTACGGAAGTATCCCGTTCCGCTCAGCGCGTCTACGCGATTTGATGTAGGTGCGGCTCGTCGACCCCTGTTTTCTCGAGCAACACGGCGAAATTGGCGTTTTGCCATATGACGCGGTCCAAGGCAAACGCGGCCGGCAGGCCTTCGCAATCCCAAGATCCGTAAAATGTTGAATTCACCGAATGCTTTTCGCGAATCGACCCGCGAGCAACCTTGCGGTGAATGGTCGCGGCCTACCGCTTGGCAGCGGCAATGGTCGCGTCGCAGAGTTCGAGTTCAGTCACGTCGAGCCACGGACGCAGACCTCTGTGCCTCGAGCTGCAAGTAACATCGGTACGCTGAAGTCGCGCCACTAGATCGCCACTGCGACAACGGTGTCTGCCGCAATCGGTGAATTCGCTTCTGACGCCAGCGCGCTCCTTTGACACGCCCGCACCGCAACCAGACAGACCCAAGGCCTGAGGTCTGCCTGTCAATCTCGACGCGCATCATCGGCACCACCATGCCCATCCCCCTGCATGAAACTCGTGCCGTCCCCAACCCCGACGCCATGTTTCCAACGGCTGCCCCCTGGGTGCTGTTCAGCATTTGGGCGGGCTACGAGAAGAACACCGAGTTCCACACGCCCTCGAGGATCCAGGCAGCCGATGCAAGCGCCTCAACCATAACTCGCGACGAGGTTCCGAACCTGAACTAGGATATCGGAAGTGGAAGCTCGGAACTAGGAAGCAGGCGGCACGCTCGTCGGTGAGTCGATTCTGAGATGAATCCGAATCCGGCTCGCCATCCCGGGACAGCCCGATCAGGCTCGCCGGACCTTGCTATCCCCAAATTCCGCCCAGATTCCAACGCTCGACGCTTGAGCGGGCCCGCGCGAATCTGCGGCCTATGGCCCATTTCGGGGCTACCATTCGCGGCATGCGACTCGGCCGTAGATCCCCCCCGTGCCAGCTGTCCGTTATTTTGGGTGGTTTGTTCGTCGCGGCAACGGCCGCGGCGGCAGCGCCCACAGCCACACCACCCACGGCCGCAACGAGCACACTGCTTCGCGCGCCAGCTTCGGCAGGTCAACCAGAAATGGTCGTCGGGTTCGACTCCAAGGGTACGCTGCGCGCAACTGTCTGCCACACGCCAAACTGCAACGTCGATGCGGGCCTGGCTCTCACCGTGCCGGATTCGGTCCTTTTGAAGCACGCCGAATCCAAATTGCAGCTCGTCCCCATTGGCGAGCGGCGACATGCCGTTCATGTGGCAATTCCTGGTGAGTTGCCAGGTCAAGCGTGGCAGGCAGTCGTAGTTGCCAAACCGGGACAAGCGATTGCAGACGTCGTCTTTCAGGGCGCGACTGGCTACGTCGAAGGCGAAGAGGGTCTGCGTCATGGCCCCACGGTGGAGGTCTCGGAAACGATCGACGAGGCCGGGACCAGGCGCATCCTGGTGGGTGAACAGCGCGAGGAGCTGACGCTATGCGGGCGCCCGGCTGTGCTTGCCCCCAAGATGTTGACGGCCAAAGAGCTAGTACTCAAGCCCGCCAAGGTGCAACGACTCAGCGCCGACGAGCGCGAGCGCGCGACGAAGCTCGTTGCCGAACCACACGCGGAATCCAAACCTCCCACGCCAGACCAGCCAGCGGCGGCCACTAGTGCTCCAAAGAATGCCGAGGAAGCCGCACACGCGGCAACGAAGGTGGGCGGTCAATCGTCGTTGCTGCGAGCCATCGGCGCCACAAGTGCCATTGGCTGGCCCGCACACCTCACCGACGGCAACGTCGAAACGACCTGGGCGGAAAACCGCGGCGGGGCTGGGCGCGGTGAATTCGTGTCCTTTCGCGCACCAGGCGACGTGCCACTGCAAAGCTTTGACTTCGTAGTGCGCCCGGAAGCGCGCGAGATAAAGCACGGTGTTGGACCGGAAAAACTATGGCTCGTCACGGACAAGTTGTTATTCTTGGTATCGTTTCCGAGCGACCCTTGGAAGGCACCTGGCGTCACTTGGAAGGTCGCACTGCCGACTCCAGTGCAGACCAACTGCATCGCGATCGTGACTGAGTCAGCCTACGGCGACAAGCCCGAGGCGGAAGTGACCCTCGCCGAAGTCAGCGCACGCTCGGAGTTCACGACGGCTTCCATCGAGAATCTCGTGGGTGCTTTGGCGGGTGGCGGCCCCCGTGCCGACGCGGCAGGTACCGTGCTCGCGGGGCTAGGGACCGAGGCCTTCGTCACGGTTGCCAAGGCGTTCGAACAACTGGATGAAGGGGGCCGTCGCGTCGCCCTCGATGTTCTCGATCACGCGCCCTGCGCGGACGCGAGTCACGTATACATCACGGCCTTGCTCGGCCGAGTCGAAGCACATCGGCTGCACGCAATCGACCGACTGCGTCGCTGTGGAACGGGCGCCGTGGGTGCCATCGAGCAAGCACTCTCGACCGAACCCGTCGGCAAGCTTCGCCCACTTTCGGAGTTGCTCGCTGAGGTTGCACCCGACAAGGCATTGCGCCTGCTCGTTCCGCGTTTGGTTGGACCAAACAAGACACGCCGTATGCTGCGCGAGGTGATCGGCAAGGCGGCGCGTTCCCCGAAAGCCCAAGCGGCGATTTTGGAGCTACTCGGACGAACTGATCTCCCTTCCATCGCAACGATTGACCTCTTGCGCGCGCTGGGCAAACAAGTTGGCGACTATTCGGCTCTGGCGGCGGCGAGTATCGAACGCCTCTTGACGCCCACCGCCGATTTTCGCACCAAGTTCCTGCTACTAGGACCTGCGCATGCCGTCTGCAACCAACACCGGCAGCTCGCGCAATCCCTATCGGCATTGATACGCTCGGATCCCAACCCGTTCGTGCGCATGGAGGCTGCTCGCATGGCAGAGCACCTCGACCTCTTCGCGGCCGATCTCTTCGTCGCACTCGAGGATCCCGACGTGCGAGTCCGACAAGCAGCTGCACAGAACCTGGCAGGTCACAAGCATGTCCAGACGATTTTGGCACTGGGTAAACGGCTTCAACAAGATTTTTGGCCCATCGTGCGCGTCGCGGCAGCCGAAGCGCTCGCGCCGCAGCCAGCGAATGCGGAAGCGGACAAGGCCTTGGTGTCGGCGCTCGCGGATGAGTCCTGGTTGGTCAAAGTCGCTGCCGCTGAGTCAGTGGCAACGCGCAAGGTCTCGATCGCCGGTGAACCCTTGCTCGATCTGTTCTCGGA
The DNA here is from genome assembly GCA_964454965.1 of uncultured Polyangiaceae bacterium. Taxonomy (GTDB): domain Bacteria; phylum Myxococcota_A; class Polyangia; order Polyangiales; family Polyangiaceae; genus FEN-1139. The sequence continues at coordinate 28,197 of CAYVXY010000019.1, forward strand.
CAAGAAGGAACGCTTTGAGGTGCGCATCGCAGCAGCACGCGCCCTGGGTGACGTCTGTCACGACCGGGCCCTCAACGCGCTAACGGACGCGGCTAGGACGCTGAAATCACCATCTCCAGACGCTCGCGATCGGGCAGTGGCGTCGAGTGCCCTCGATGCACTCGCCAAGCTGCACCCAAGTGATTTGGCGTCGCGGCTTGAGCCGCTGCTCAACGGCAAGAACACCCCCGCAGGAACGAAACAGGCAGCCCAGACCGCTTTGGCTGCTGAGCCGCACTGCCGCGTGCCTGCAGCGCTGACGACGGCAAGCGTCGATGGTAGGTAATGCCACAATGACTGCAAAGCCATTCATCCTGGTCACTGGCGCCTCAGGCTTCCTAGGTTCGCGCCTGGTAAAGCAGTTGGTCGCGCGGGGTGAACGCGTTAAGGGCCTCGTACGCCCTGGAACCAATCTCGACACGCTGCGCGGCCTGCCTGAAGACTCGTTTCAACTCACTTATGGTGATGTGCTCGTCGACCACAGCATCTATCGTGCCCTCGCTGGCTGTGATCGCCTGTTTCACATCGCCAGCAACTTCTCGACATGGGCGCCCAAGCCCGAAACGATCATGGCACCAGCAGTCCAAGGCACCGAGAATGTCCTGTGGGCAGCCAAGCGGCGCGCCATCGAGCGCATCGTCGTCACCAGCAGCATTGGTGTGTTGGGAATTAGCGCCGGCCCCACGACGATCGACGAAACCCATGAGTTCAACGTCGAGGATCCCGAAACCTACTACCTGTCCAAAGTCCGCGCGGATGCAGTCGTCGCCGAAGCGATCGAGCTGGGCCTTCCCGTGGTGAGCGTGTTGCCTGCCGCGGCGTTCGGACCCGGAGACTGGAAGCCGACCCCGAACGGCCGCCTACTACTCGACTACCTGCGCCGAAGCCCCGATTTCCACGTACCCGTATTCGAAGGCGGGTTCAACATCGTCGATGTCGACGACGTAGCCATGGGTCACATCCTAGCCATGGAGAAGGGTGTCGTCGGCGAGAAGTACATTCTTGGCGGCGACAACGTAACGCTCGAGCAACTCTTCTCGACGCTCAGCGACATGACCGGCCTTGCTACCCCGGGCAAACAGCTCGGCCCCGTTGCCTTGGAAATTATCGCCACGATCTTCGAGCTCTATGCGCACTGGACCGGTGAGGCTCCGCCATTTACTCGGCGCATGATACGGCATCGGGTCAACAAGTATCTTTGGGTTTCGAGCGACAAGGCGCAACGCGAACTCGGCTATCACCATCGTCCATTGAAGGAGACTCTCGATCGCGCGATTCGCTGGTACCTCCGCAACAGCTACCTGTCGGAACAACAGGCGCGCCGCATCTGGCTCGAACTGCGCACGGCGTAGAAGAATAAGCATGTCCAACTTCTCGGTCTCGCCCAATCCATCTCGCTATCGCATCGTCGGACTTACTGCCCAACGCTATGCGCTGCCGCCATCATCGGGGGTTGCCTTTGGCGAAGGTCTGCTATTCGGCTTGCCCGGTGGGGGCCTACTCGCCTTGCCCGTAGCACTGCGCGTTAGCGGCGGGTTTCACCAGGCGTTGCTCGTCTGGCTTGCTGCGCTTGGCCTGTACGGGATGCTCTTGGGGATCGTATCGGCCGCGATGCGCGTCTCCCGCCCACTGCCACGACGCTCACCAGCGCTTCTGCTAGGCTTCGGATTCGCCTTTGGTCCACTTGCCCAATTCGGAACGCTGCTGTCGAAAACCACGCATCATCGCCCTCTCGGCGCTGCCACCTACGCGGTCATCGCCGGCATGTTGATTGTCGTTGCATGGGCCCTGGCTACGCGTGCACTCGTCAGCATCCATTCGTCATTCAAGAGCCGCAAGCAGTTCGGTTGGGTGATCATCCTGGGTGCTGGGGCCATGTCGCTCTGCCTGGGAGCCCAGCCCATCTACGGGTTCCTCAGGGATTTCAGCGCAACTCCGTTGCTGTCGAGTCTGCTCATGGATGGCCTGCTGGGAATGGCCCTGGCCGTATTCGGTGGGTTTGCTCGGTTCCCAACCAAGTTGGAGGGCTCGGCGCGCACCTCGGGGCCAATGGCATTTGGGGTCTGCGCGCTCACATTTGCAGTCGCTATGCAATCGCCCACCACAGGCCCGGCATTCGCAGCAAACTCCGTGCTGTGGGCGTGGCTCGGCTAGTGCCACTCGCCACCGCTCAGCACCATGTTCGAACTTCTGGTGAGCGATTAGTACCACTGGGGTCACGCTCCAACGCCTTGAAGGAGAAGTGAAGGCAAGCCGGGGCGGACCGAACCCCTGAACATAATGGGGGGATTCCAGAAAGCGCATGCCGACTCGTTGACTCCCGTCTGGCCAGTCCTTACCTTTGACGGACTCACGTGGAATCTGTCAATGCGCGATGGGAACGGCTGCTTCGCTCGCTGGTGCGGGCTCTGTTGCCACTTTTGTCCCTACTTTGGTTGACGCACACGCTACCGGCTCTCGGCGCCGCTGTACCGGCGGAGACCACCAGATCCGCACTGGCCTCCGCCGCATCCACGATCGCGCCGTCATCGCACACGCCGCCCGGTGATGCGCCACGCCTCGACGCCCAGGCAATTCGCCGCCCGGAACCACCTGCTGGGTTCAATCGCCACGACGCTGGCTGGATCCATTTTGCTTATCCACCTGAGGCTCGTCAGAAGATCCAACGGCTGATCGATATCGCCGACGAGACACGTCAGGAGCTGAGCAGTCGCCTCGGAGCGCCCGTGCTCAGCGACCTGTATGTGCGTATCGCTCGTACGGCGGGCGAGATGACGACTTTAGCTCCCGAGAATGCCCCCTACCCCAAGTACGCAACGGGTGTTGCCTATCCAGATCTGCGTCTCGTGCTCATTACTCTCGATCCCCGCTTTCCCAACGAGCGACACGATATCCTGCAGACATTTATGCATGAGCTCGCGCATGTTGCTTTGCACGACGCGGTCAAGGGCCACGACGTGCCACGTTGGTTCAACGAGGGTTTCGCCGTGTACGTCTCGGGCGAAGGGTCCATACCGCGGCTGCAAACCCTCTGGACCGCGACCCTAGCCGGAAACATCATTCCCTTGGATCGCCTCGAGCGCTCCTTTCCTGACGACGCGATCCTTGCCTCGATCGCTTACGCGCAAGCGGCAGACATCGTGCGTTACTTGGTGCGCACCCAAGAGCAGTATCGCTTCGACGGCTTGGTGGAACGCCTCGCCCGTGGCATGGATTTCGACCAGGCGCTTCTCGCTGCCTACGGTATCGACCGCATAACGCTCGAGAGTGAGTGGCGTGAAGACATTGCCCGCCGCTACACCTTTTGGCCAGTCTTCACCGGCTCGACACTGCTCTGGGTCGGTATTGTCGGACTCTTCTTCTGGGGCTACCGGCGGCGCAAGGTACGTGACAAAAGGACGTTGGAACGCTGGCGGCGCGAGGAAGCGACTGAGGAAGCGCTCTTGGCAGCAGCGCGGGCCGAACAGCGCGTGCACATCGTCGTTGGCCACCCCAGCTCCCCCTCGACACCACCACCACGCCCCATACCCGGTTCCGAAACCGACATCCCCAAGGTCGAGCATGGGGGAGCAATCCATACGCTACATTAGTTGGCCGCTATGGCGCCCGTGCCAGCGAGATTTGTGCCTCCTGCGTCGGACTCTTGCCGGCATCCGCAAACGGGGCAGGCTTGGCCTTCTGATTCTTATTGCTGTCCGCTTGCTGCGACGAAAGAGTCGCCTTGCCAGCAAGCACCGGATCCACTGTCGAGGCCAATTTCGGATTGCGCTCGCGGCCATACTTGAGAACCTGATCGCGTTCGGCGAGCAAGCCACTCTTCTCCATGTAGCGGGCAATCCCGAGATACACCTCGGCCAGACTACGGTCGCGTTTGTCGAAGCCGGGCACCGCGAGGACAATCGCACGCAGCTTCTCGATTTGACCCGTTCTCGAGCATGCCTGTGCCAGCTGTTGCCACTCTGTGGCTTTGGTTGGGACGAATAGGTCAGTAATGCCGCCAAATTGGGCAAGGTTCACGGCTGCATCCGCCATGAGTTGGGCACCCTCTCCGGGGCGTTTGAGTTGGTTCCATGTGAATTTTCCGAGTTCCCAACGCGGTTCACCGATCGACGGATCCAGCGCCACCGTCTTCCGTAACAGCTCTTCAGCTTCCTTCGGTCGCGCCGTTTCCGTGAGGAACCGGGCGTAGTCCAAGAGATACGTTTGGCGCATCGGACTGTCGACGAGGTTCTGTCGAAAGAGTGATTCGGCCTTGCCGAGCACTTTGGAGCTATCGTAGTTCTTGCCGATCGCCAATAGGGCGTTGGCGTAGAGTCTGCGAAGCCGCACATGTGCCTTGTTCTTGGCAAAGTACTGCTCGGCAATCGCGTGGGTCAATGATAGTGCGTCCTTGCGATGTTCCCACCCTTCGAGTTTCTTCAGCTTGACAAGGCGCAAGATGGACTGGGTGACGGTGATCAATTGGTCATCGTGATATGGTGTGGCCAAGCGCTGGCCACGTGTCAATAGCGCGAGCATCTCGTCTGGCTTTTGCTGCAACAATGCGACTGATGCACGCCTCGTGTAGACAGAAGCCATCAGCGGAAGCACTGACCCCAACACGACCACCGCAGCCATGACCGCTGGCACCATGCCAGGTGGCATCCACATGCTGAAGTCCGCCCGCGCTGGCACCTCGGTACCAGGGGAAGATTGCTTTGTCGCCAGCGCTGCGCTGGCGACCGCGAACACCAGAAATGTCATCAGCTGAGTAGCCGGCGTATCGAAGGCAAAGAGGCACTGCACGAAGTGCCCTGTGCCCGCGCCGACTAGAGCCGCAGCAGCCAAGGGCTGAAGCGCACCCCGTCTCATGCCTTGTACCACGGTCACGATATACCCGACCCACATGGCGAGAAACGCCGCAAGACCGAGGAACCCCGTCTCACACATCACGCCAAGTACACGGTTGTGCGCCTCGTCGTTGATCCCCATCGCGTGAAAGCTGGGCCTATACACCACGTCGTAAGCCAGCTCGTACCCCACCGGACCCCAACCTAGGATCGGACGTGCGAGAAAGCCATCCCACGCGGCGGTCCAGAGTCGTATCCTGGATACGTCAAGTTGGAAATCGAAGAAGTGCCCGATGTTGGTGTGGGCGGACCAGAACGCCTCGAGTGATGGTCTGTGGACGACGAACCCGACGAACAGTGCATACGCGGCCACCGTCAACGGAGCACCAATGACGATTGATGACACGAAGCGACGATGCCTACTCGTCAATGCCAGGGTCATGCCTGCAGCACCAAGCCCAACCATCAGTCCCAGTAGTGGTCCCCGAGAACCAGCGAGCACAAAGGAGGCGAGCGCAGACAACAACACCAATCCGTACCAACTGCGTCTTCGCCACGACGCTCCACTCCATAGGAAAATGACGAAGAACACGGCAAAGGCTTGGTAGGCACCCACGAAGATCGGATTACCCATGAGTCCCGATAGACGCTCGCCCTCCAGCACCTCATTCGGCCCAATCAAGCTTGGGTAGAGCAACTGCAGCACAGAAGCACAGGCCGAAGCGAAACCCACACCAATTTGGAACTCCAGCAAGCGGCGCCAGTCGCGACTTGAACGCAGCATCGAGGCTGCCATCACGAACCAGGCGAAAAAATGAAGCAGCGAGAAGAGCCCCGTCATCCGCTCCTGAGTGCCGAAGATGGCGCGCCAGGAGTTGACGGCAAATGCACTGGAGAGCCCCAATACCGCGTACCAGGCAAGCAGCCCCCACAGCAGCCACGAGGCCCGCGGTCGATACCGAGCATCGCGCAAAGCCAGTGTCACCCAGGCCGCAAAGGTTGACCCAACGAGGATCTGAAAATAGAGCATCTTCAGAAAAATGAAGGGATAGATGACGATCCTCGCGTAGACGAGCGGCATCAATATCCCACCGTAGATCCCGATGAGTGTGATGAGCTCGAGTGCACGCGTCACGCGCGCCTCTTGCGCCAATGAGCGATTCGTCTGAGCCTTGGGTTTTCTCTTCCGGTCCACGAGCTCTCGTACGGCTGGCGCGGTCGGTAGATAAGCGCAGCTCCGCGCAGCACATTGACCCACCTGCCCCGTCCAAACTGAAAACCAGAAAGCTACTCGCTCTTCTGCTCCACCCAATGGTGCTCAACCCCACGTGACTCGTCGATGATGCGCTCGAACACACGTCTGACCACCTGCGGATCGAGACCCGTCGGCGCTGCCTGAGTCAACCGCTGAATGACGGCCCGCTCACGCTCCGCATCGTACACCGGGAGTCCGCGTGCGTGCTTGTACTCACCGATCTCTCGAACCAACGTGATGCGACGAACCACGAGTTCCAGGATTTGTCCGTCAAGGCGGTCGATCTCGCTGCGCAAACTGTCGATGTCTAGCTCAGAAGTCACGGGGCCGCATACTAGCCGGTTGCGACCAAGCGCGCGAGCAATAGTGAGCATTTGCCGCGCAACTTCGCTCGCATGCCGAGGCCAGCCGTCAAGTACTGATGGCCGGAGTCACTGGGTGCTGGCAGAAAGTCCGAACCCCCCACCACCCGCTTGTAGGGCTTCTATAATGACGAAGTAGTCACCTGCCGCCAGATTGGTCAGGGTCACTTGGGAGCTGTAGCCGATACCGTCGTCGTTGCACGCCAGAGCTGTGTCCATGCTCGCCGCACAGCTCGGCAACACGACGATCCCCGTGTCGATCAGCGTCTCGGGTTCGGCCGTCGAAAGCACGAGTTTGGGCGTGGCCGCGCCAAGGTGCAGCTTAACGACGTATTCCGGACGATCGTTCGCGATGGTGGATAAGCAACCCGCAGGTGGTTCCCAAGCGCTGTAGCCCGAGATAAGACCGGTGACTTTAGGCGGATCCTTTGACAGATCCCAGACAGGGGCGACACTGCAGCGGAGCGATTCCGCCTGGGCAAAGGTCGTACACGTTCCAATTGTGCCCGTGGTCGTCGGTATGCAAGACGTTCCGGCAACGCAGCCAGTAAATCCTGCCAAGTCACAGCTCTGCCCAGCAGCACGCGTGATTTGGGTCGAAATCGAGACGCGCTGAGTCGCGCTCTCGTTGCCCTTGGAATCGATAGCCGTCAGCCCAAGCCGCGGCACCAGAGTCTCGAAATTGAGGCCTGATTGAATGACAAACAGATAGCCTCCATTCTGGTTTGTGATCCCAACGGTTACTTCGAGGTGGTCCGCATCGAGCACGTCGTCACCGTCGAGGTCCACCATGATTGGCGCGTCCGAACTACTGAGGAAGTCAACGCGTACAATGATTACGTCCTCGTCGGGATCCACCCCGTCGACACGTATGAATGGGCCGTCATTCGCGCGCTGGAAAGCGGCATGGGCTATCGTTGGCGCCGTACCATCGACACAAAGGCTGGGTGATCCCGAACAAGCGAGCCCTTGGCGGCAACGATTCGTGACGGACTTCGGGTCGCACGCCGCCCCAAGCTCGACGATGGGCTGCTGCTGGATCGTCACGGCCATGGGCGCAGTGCGCGCGTTGGTTCGGTCGAACAGGGCGACCTGCAGCTGGCTCAATCCATTGAGTTTCTTGACGCCGTTGACCACCGCTTCGGCACTGAAGCTCTCGGTCGTTGGTATCTTGGTAGGCCCGACGCGACCAGTGGCGCTCTCGATCACGCCATCCCAATCGTTGTCGAAGAACAGCAGTGGCGTTCCTGAAGCATCCGCCAGTGATATCTCGATGGACGCGAAGGTCCCCACCGTTGCCAAGCCTTCAACGTTGATGAAGAGTTGAGCGCCCTGGTTACCGCCGATCCGCGCCGTAGCCTTGCTCAGGGTGATTTGCTGGGAAACCGCTGCAACCCCGCCGGTGGCCACGGCATTCCCACCGGCAATCGGAGCGCTACCGCTCGCCGAACCCCCGCTAGTAGGATTCACAGCACCCCCGGCATTTGGTTGCAGCTTGGTCGTCGTGCTTGCTCCCCCCTGACCAACGGTGGCCGAGGTTCCGGTGCCAGTGTCGTTGCCGCTGCCACCGTTGCCTGGACTGCTGCCCTGACTGCCTGGCTGTTTCGATGCCGGCGCAGACGAGCACGCCAACACCATCCCCAACAACCATATCGCTCTGCGTCCAGCAAGCACGCTCATTCGCCTGACTCCTTCCAGCACCCCGGACAACTGTACGGTGTCGAGGGATCTAAGTAATGACTGAAACGACCTGTCTGCGAATGTCTAAATGCCCCACCGGACAGCACGTCGTAAATGGTGGCGTCAAACTATTGACGTCGACGCCAGAAAGCCCGAATCCCACCGTGCTTACGGTAGGATTCGGAATGCTCTCACCACGGTTCCACCAATTGGTGGGAGCAGCCCCAGGGGATCCGTTCAAAGACCCCCTGGGCAGACTCTTGGTCAGGTTAGAATTCGCAAGCGCCGGGCGTCCCTGAAACTGCTTGGGCGTAGCAAGTGTCGCCGTCGCCGGCACCACCGGTAAGGATGTCCCCTACCGTTGACGAACCACCGTCAAGCTCGTCATTACCTGCGGCACCATCGAGGACGTCGTTGCCGTCTCCACCAAAGAGCAGATTGTCGAAGGCGTTGCCGGTGATGGTGTCGGCCCCGGTGCCGCCGTAGCAGTTCTCGACATCGGCACCAACGCCATCATTTTCCGAAGCTTGGCCGCTACTGGTGGAGCCATCCATTGTGACAACGACTGCGGTGCTGCGTAGACTGTAGTCAACCGTGTCGGTACCGGCTGCGCCTATCAGCGTATCGGCGCCACTCGTTAAGGCTCCCTCGACGAAAGTGTCATGCCCCGCCCCACCGTTGATGCTGTCGTTGCCGAGCCCGCCAGTGATGGTGTTGCTCAGGGCGTTGCCGGTGATGATGTCGTTGCCTGTGCCGCAGATGAGGTTCTCGATGTCGCCCTTGACGTTGTCGAGCTCGCTGGGCTGGCCGTCATTGGCAGCTGCGCCATCCATCGTTACGGTGAGCACGGCTGTTCGCGTCGAATAGTCGACCGTATCCGTGCCGGCCCCGCCGTTGAATACGTCCGCGCCAGTACTCGTTGCAGAGCCCTGCTCGACGAAGGTGTCGTCGCCAGCGCCACCGCTCAGGGTGTCGTTGCCGAGGGCGCCAGTGATGGTGTCGTTGTCGGCGTCGCCGTTGATGGTGTTGTTGCCAGCGCCGCCGAGCAGCGTGTCAGCGCCCGGACCGCCATTGAGCGTGGAAGTCGTAGCGTTCGCGGTCATGTTGTCGGCACCTGGAGTACCGGTGACAACTTCGACGGTCAGCCCGATGTTGTCCAACTCTCCGGAGCTGCCGTCGTCGGCGCCAGAGAGCATCGTGACGGTGACCGGCAAGGTCGAGGTACGCGCCGCATAGGTCACGGTGTCGGTGCCATTGCCACCCTCAAGGACTTCGTTGTACGTCAATGCCGCTGGCTGGACTAAGGAGTCGTCCCCGTCGCCGCCGTAGACGGTCAACGCGAGATCAGAACTGCTCGAAGCGAAGGCGCCACCGGAATAGGTGTCGTTGCCTGCGCCCAAGTGTACCTTTACGGCGTCGACGTTCGCCTTGAGGATGTAGACGTCCGCTTTGCCATCCGTGTTCATGTCGGCAGTATACTTCAAGCCATCCGTAGACTTGCCCATGGTCACCTTGTCGACAGCGGAAGTTCCCTTGATCCCGACCGTGTCAGTGCCAGCGCCGAGGTCGATGTCGATGGCCGTGGAAGTGGCCACAGCGCCGACAGCGAAGAGACCATTCGTATAGTCGACGATGACCGTGTCGTTTCCGCCACCACCAGCGACGACAATCCGCTTGGTGACGGTGGCCGCGCCGCAATCCTGGCCATTGGCCATGATCTGGGAAGTGACGATATTCTTGGAAATGATGGTAACGCCGCCAGTAACCGGCGAGACTGTCATGATGCCGGCGGCATCCACCGAGCAAGCACCGGTGAATCGGTCCAGATTCTGTTCGAGCGACGCAAACGGATCGTTCGGGTCAGACGTTGTGGTTGATGTGGTTTTGCTTGAAGTGTCGTCAGATGCGCAGCCAGCAACAGCAGCCAATAACGACAGAGCGACGATTCCGATGAGATTTCTCATGGTTCTCTCCTTGTCGGGCCGTTTCTGCTCGTTAGTGGTTGCAGCTCGAAACCCGATTCACGCGCTATGAACGGGAGCCCGCCCGAAGCCTTTAGAAAAATCTTTCAACCTTGAAAGGGCTTAATTCGGCTTTGCAGCGTGCCGTAGGCCACGATCGGAAGGTTCGGACCTGCGACACGGCAGCCGCGCAGCACCCTGTGACACACAATGGGTGGCTGAACGCCGGGTGAGTCGCTCCGCCAGGGGGAAGGCCGCGATCTTAGGCGCTATTCGCCAAAGCCGCTGGCGGCAAAGGCGACGTCGCTCGCTTCGCGTTGCCGTGTGTCACGCGGTTGCGGCCGCTGCGCTTAGAGACATACAGCGCCTCGTCGGCGGTCTTGAACAGGCTTTCCCAATCTTGTCCGCCGGTGGGATACGTGGTGACACCCACTGAACAGGTGACACTCAATTCCCCTTGATTGGTGACGAAGCGACTGGCCTCGAGTTCGCTGCGGATCCGCTCAGCCAGCAGAATCGCTCCCTTTTCCGCGGTCTCTTCGCAGACAATGACGAATTCTTCGCCGCCGAACCGACCGAGTACGTCGATGTCGCGCTTGATGCGCTTGAGCACGTCGGCAAAACCACGAATGACCACGTCGCCCACGTCGTGGCCATACGTGTCATTCACTTTCTTGAAGTGGTCGATGTCGCAGATCAAGACGCTGAGTGATTTGCCGAAGCGTGTGGCAGCGCGCAGCTTCTGCGACGCTAGCTCCAATAGCGCGCGCTTGTTCAACAGCCCAGTGAGCCCATCGAGTGTCGCCAGTTCCTCCAACCGTCTGACCATGCGGGCGTTCGACAGCGACACGGCGAGGTGGCTCGCGAGCACTTCGAGGATCGTACGCACGTCACTGGAAAAGGCGCCCTTGCGCCGCGAGCCAAGCACGAGAGTTCCGAGCGCGCGTTCGTGAACGAGTAGCGGCAGCACCAATATGGAAGGCAATACTGGTAGGTCGAGTCCCTTGGCGAAGATGACTTGCCGGATCGGATCGTAATCACCGCGGTACGGTAGCGGATGACGATTGGCGACGGCCATCGCGACGAGGCCAGGGTTGTGGCCAAATGAGCGCCCGACGAGCTCTTCGGTGCCCTCTCCACTGGCGGCGCAGATTTCGTGCTTGAGGCTGCTCTGGTCGAACAGGGTGACGACAGCGCAGTCAAAGGAAGCGAATTCTCGAGCGCTATTGACGGCAGCTTCGATGACGTCGGCCTCGGTCGAGCTCGCCGCCAGCCGGTCGACGGCACGGTACAACTTGCCCTGCTCGAGTTTGGCGCGTTCGAGTTGCACAAACACGCGCTCGTTTTCCACGGTTCGCAAGATGAAGCGGGTCGTCGTGTTGAGCAATTCCTCTTCCGTGGCGACGAAGGGGCGCTTCTCGTGACGCTCGACCAGCAGGACTCCACGCGCGTGCGCGTGATCCATTACCGGAACCGCACAGACACTCGCCGAAAGCTCCGCGCCACCGCGATACGGCAACTGCCGTCCCAGCTTCGGACCGGCAATACTGACCGGCTTGGACTGCGAAAGTGCAGCACCAATGATGCCATCACGTGCTGCAAACGGGCCAGGTAAGATCCCTTCCTCGCCAGTCACTAGTTCCTGTAGGACGAGCTTCTGGCCAGTCGTGTCCAACCAGAAGAGCGCTACGACGCGCAGATCTAGCGTCCGTTTCAGCATTTCGAGCGTAAAGTGTAGGGAAGACCGAATCTCTTCCACTGCCGAGTGAACCGCACGTTCGTCCTCGTTGTTGCGCTGGGCCACGCGTGCGTCAATTGCACCGCTCGGTGCAACGAGCAGGCGATAGGAGCGCGCCGAATCCTTCATGCGCTCGAGCTCCGCCTCGATGTGCGAACGACTGAGGCGACGTACGCGGGCAATCTCGGCGCGAAACACCAGGAGGTTGAGACAACAGAAGAGGACCGCTAAGATGGCATGCGGCAACAGGCGCGCAAGAAACATCGGATGCGGGGCGCCGAGCTCCAGACCCAGTTCGAGCAGAAGGGAATAGCCAACCGCGCCGAGAGACACCAATGGCCGAGTAAACGCCGCGGCCAACATCAAGACGAGATAGACCCCTGCGTGGTACGGGCTGTCGAAGTTCGCTCCGATTGCGGCAAGGGCTGCGTAGGCAGCAAAGAGCAGGTGGGTGAACAGTTCGAGGTCAAGCTGCGTCGTACCTTCGGGGTGCACGAGACGAAAGCGCTTGATGACGCGCAGCAGCAGAGAGCTCGAAAAGACGACCAGCACTGCCAGGTCCCAAAGCAGCGAGACGGGGTGAAACCCACGCACGACCAGGTAGAACCCTAGACCGATGCTCAGCCCCATCCCCGCCGAACGACCGAGGGCCTGCTGTAGAGTGAGCGCCAGCCGAACGAGGGGATCCATCGAACTTTTGGGGCTAGCAGAACCGCGCGAGAACGGCCCAGTTTCTCGCAGTCACCTAGCGCCTGCCGACTTCATTAAGTCCCGCTTCTTGTCGGAGATTCCCGTGGTCGCCGAAGTCTGCGACGATGATTGCCGATGCGTCTCGGCTTGCGTCCTCAATTGCTCGTCATGGTCACGATGCTGTTAGGCCTGGCGCTCGTTCCTTTGTTCTGGACCGCCACGACCATCTCTCGGGTGTCCCTCGAACGCGCCGAACACCGCACCGCCCTCAGCCTCGGTCATTCGCTGGCTCGCGCACTCGCCGATGGGACATTCAATCAAGCGCTGGGTGATCCCGTCGTGGGCACTCTGCTCCTTCGCCCCGGTGGGGCCAGATTCGCGCAAGGGCAAGCCGTGCCCGAGGCAGCGCTGGTCACTTCGACCGGGCAGGGCTTCGAGAGCCGTTCGGGCTCTCGCCGCATCGTTTGGTCTTGGGCCCGCGGTAACGCTGGGATTGCGCACGTTGGGATCGGCATCGAGTCCACCCCGCATCAGGCACGCTCCTTTCTCGGACTGCTCGCGCTGTACATGGGCCTGCTCGGCGTGGCCCTTCTGCTCGCCATTCACCTAGCTATCACTTGGCTCATCGTGCGGCCACTCGACGCGTTGGGTCGTGCAGCGCGTCGAGTAGCGTTTGGTGCCCGAGAACTCGAGATGCCAAAGTTGCCCGCCACGGAACTCGTGTCGCTCGGCAAGAGCCTGCACACGATGACCGAGAAACTCTTGTCTGACGAACGCGAGCTCCGGCAGCACATCGATGAGATCCATCTCACCAACGAGCGACTGCAACAAGCCCAAGAGCGACTCATCAGATCGGAACGCCTGGCTTCGGTAGGTCGACTGGCAGCGGGCTTGGCGCATGAAGTCGGTAACCCCATCGCGGCCATGATCGGCCTTGAGGAACTGTTGCTCGAGGGAGGACTCAGCGCGGAAGAGCAGAAGGACTTCATCAAACGGATCCATAGCGAGACGGAACGCATCAACCGGATCCTACGCGATTTGCTCGATTTCGCACGACCCACACGCTACGGCGCGTCCGCAGCCGAAGAGGAACCAGGCGACGTGGCGCTCAGCATCTCTGAAACTCTCGCCCTGGTACAACCACAGAAGTCATTCAAGTCGATGACGCTCGAGACCGAATTGGACGAGCATTTGCCATTGGTCGCCTTGTCGCGCCCGAAGCTCGTCCAAGTCTTGCTCAATCTCTTGCTCAATGCAGCCGATGCGATGCCCGTGGTGCAATCAACGCGCACCATCACCATCACGGCAACCGCCAGTTCGAAAGGAGTCTTGGTCGCCGTCGCGGACAATGGCCCGGGAGTGGCTGCCACCGTGCGCGACCAGCTATTTGAGCCCTTCGTGACGACTAAAGAGATCGGCATGGGGACGGGCCTAGGCCTGGCCGTCTGCCGCGGGTTGGTCGAATCGGTTGGCGGCAACATCCGACTCGACTCTTCGCCGCAGCAAGGTGCTCGGTTTGTCGTCGAATTGCCGCGGTACAAGGAAAGCGACGCTTAGCCGCTAGGTCCCGCCGGTCGCTGGTTCCCGCGGCAGCCACTTTGCCAGCGTCTCAACCAACGATTGAGGCGACACCGGCTTGGTGACGTAGTCGTTCATGCCGGCATCGAGGCAGCGTCTCCTGTCGTCCTGCATGGCGTGGGCGGTCATGGCGACGATCGGGATCTGGTGATCTTTGACTTCAGATTGTGGATCGCGAATCACGCAAGTAGCCTCGAAGCCATCCATTTCTGGCATCTGTACGTCCATCAGCACGAGGTCAAACTGGGCGCCTGCCAGGGCTCGCACAGCTTCTACGCCATTGTTTGCTAATTCCACGTGCAGGCCCAACTTCTCTAGGATCGCGCGTGCCACCTGTTGGTTGGTAACGTTGTCCTCGACGAGTAGGATCCGCGCGTGGCAACCTGAAAAGCAGTCAAGCAGCACGCGCAGATCGCGCGGTCTGGAGATAGAATTCGATGGCGGTGCTGCATTCCTCCCGCCCGACCATGCCCCGGACAGCGCGGACACGAGTTTGCCGGAGTGTATCGGTTTCCTGACTATCGCATTGAAACCGCTCATTTCGAAGCGTTGGGGCGCCCAATGCGCACCAACTGACGTCATCAACACCATCCGGATGTCGTTGAGTCGTTCTTCAGCTTTGATGGCACGCCCCAATGCCTCACCGTCCATGCCTGGCATGTGCAGATCGACAATCGCCATCTGGAACGGATCGTGTTCGTCCACTGCTTGGTATAAGACCGAAAGCGCCAGGCTGCCGTTCTGGACTTGCGAGGTACGCATACCCCAGGAGGCTAGTTGAGTGGCGAGCGTCTCACGGCAGGTTCTATTGTCATCCACAATGAGTGCGCGCACGTTGCCCAGTGCGGCGGACGGTTGACTCTCGGCGCGCCCTGCCACTGGCTGTCGAACCAGGCGTGCTGTAAACCAGAACTTTGAGCCCTCTTTCGGCTGACTGCTAGCGCCAGCCTCACCACCCATCAGCCGCGCCAGTTGTCGTGCAATCGCCAGGCCTAGACCTGATCCGCCGTATTGCCGCGTGGCCGAGGCGTCCAATTGAGTGAACTTGCCGAAGAGAGCTTCGATCCTGTCCGCTTCGATCCCTATTCCCGTATCGCGAACCGTGAAACGCAACAGCAGTTCGTTGTCTTGCTCTGACACCAGAGAGACGTGCACGACCACCTCACCAGCGGGAGTGAACCTAATGGCGTTGCTCACCAAATTGGTGAGGATTTGACGCAAGCGACCTGAATCGCCGCGCAACAGGTGAGGCACCGCGAGGTCGGTGGCGCAGAGCAGCTCCAAACCTTTCGCCTGCGCTTCTTCGGCAAGGGTTGAAACGGCCTCGTACAGCAGATCCGCTAGGTCAAAGTCGCGCGTCTCGAGCTCAAGCTTGCCCGCTTCGATCTTCGAGAGGTCGAGCAGGTCGTTTAGTAGCGTGATCAGCGATTGACCGCTGGTACGCACCACTTCGGCATAGTGCCGCTGCTCGTCGCTCAGCGGCGTACCTAGCAACAGACCCGTCATCCCAATGATTCCATTCATTGGTGTGCGGATTTCGTGGCTCATATTGGCCAAGAATTCGCTCTTGGCGCTGTTGGCGGCTTCAGCTCTAGCCGCCATCTGGTTGGCGCTGGCAGTGGCCAATTCAAGCTCCTGGTTGGTTCGAAGCAGCGTCTCTTCTGTCCGCTTTCGGTCGGTGATATCCAAGCAGTAGCCGATGTATCCTACGAACTTTCCCCGCGAGTCGTAACGTGGACACCCGTCATCTTGAATCCAGCGATATTCACCGTCGTGACGACGCAGCCGGTAGTCCATGCTGAACGCCTCGCGTCTATCGAACGCGGAGACGTACGTCTGCAAACATCGGTCAAAGTCCTCTGGATGGACACCTTCTGCCCAACCATTGCCGAACTCCTGTTCCAAGGTGCGCCCGGTAAACTCGAGCCAAACCTGGTTGAAGTAGGTGCAAAGTTTGTCGGTGTTGGATGTCCAGATCAGCGCCTGGCCGAAGTCGGCAAGAGTCCGATAGTTCAACTCACTTTCGCGCAATGCTTCGCTCGCCTGTTCCGCAAGCTCTCGGGCCGCTACGGCATCGAGGTGCTCCTGGTATAGGCTTTGGTTGGTCTTCTTCAGTTCCACTGCCTGAATGCACAGCGTGCGGGTCAAGCGAAGAATCCGGACGTAGGCCGCAATTCTCGCGAGCAATTCGCGGTTGGCGATGGGACGGGCAATGTAGCCATCTGCGCCGGCTTCGAGCCCCTCCGATTGCTCGTCACTTCCCAAGTACTCGCTCGAGACGATGACTACGAAGATGGCTTCGAGTCGTTCGTCCAGCTTGATCAAGCGACAGACCTCGATACCGTCAATGCCCGGCAGGCCCCGATCCAGCAATACCAGGTCCGGACGCCGAGCTTCGACCAGTTGTAGCGCTAGCTCGCCGCTGGACGCGCTATCCACGGTGTAGCCCGCCTTTTCCAGCAAACGCTGAGTGCCGGTCAGGATGTCGGGGTCGTCGTCAACGACCAAGATGCGAACGCGTTGATGCACGGTTAGACTCTCGCGGAGTGGTCGAATCCCCTGGGCAAGGGATCCGCTAGTTGCTCGTCGCTGATCTTGACGAAGCTCGGAACGTTGACGACCAGCCATTGAAAGAAGGGATAGAGCTCTTCGAAGCTCGCGGGCGCGAGCTGGGTGCGGGCGATCTGGAGGAAAGTGTCGAGGTTCGCCGGCCAATAGATCGTCTTGAACCCGTGCGAGCGATAGGCACGAAAGACCCACAGTGCGGTCTGTGCGAGGACCTCCGGCTCATAAGCATGAAACTGCGCACACATGAAGCGGCAGAAGTTTCGGCTGTTGTCCTGCATCATCGCCGAGTTGCCTGTTCCGATCAGTTTCTCCAGATCTGGACGGGCCAGCATTCGGTGATTGAGTTCCTCCGCCAAGCCAACTTGAGCCCGTTCAAATTCGGCTGCCGTCGAAGCGGACGGTTGCCGGAGCTGGTTCGCGGTTTCAAGGAGGTACTGCAGGTTCATCTGAGTCCAATCAAACGGGCTTTCCCCAATTTTGCAATAGTGGTTAGCTGGTGGTGGGTCGTGGCGGCTCCCCCAGGGTCGCGTCGGCTGGCAGCGTAAAGCAGAACGTCGAACCGTGGTCCGGTGTGCTTTCGACCCAGATCTTGCCACCATGGGCTTCGACGACCACCCGAGCGATCGCCAGGCCGAGTCCAACGCTGCGCTCACCGGCGGTTTTGCGAGTGCCGGCGCGCACAAACGCGCCAAAGAGTCGATGCTGATCCTCAGGTGGAATACCTGAGCCTTCGTCGCGCACGGAGATGACGAGACCAACGTCGTTTCGACGCGCTGAAAGCCATACGTGCTGACCAGCTCTGGAATGCTCGATGGCGTTGCTGAGAAGGTTCACGAGCACCTGCTGGAGCTTGGCGCAATCCACGCAGAGCGATGGGTCCGAGTCCGAGTCGTCCACGACCAGTGTGACACACTTTCGTGCGGCCAAGAGACGCACGAGGGGCAACGCGCCAGTCAAGATCTCCGCCACGCTGGTTCTCGACCGGTCCAGCCGAAGCTGTCCCGACTCAATCACTGACACGTCCAAGAAGTTGTCGATGATGCGCTGCATACCAAGAGCGGCTGCTAGGTTGGAGCGAAGCAGTCCGCGCTGTTCATCGTCGAGTCTGGCTCCGGCTTCGTCGAGGACGAGCTCACTGTAAGTCATGATGACGCCCACGGGCCTTCTCAAGTCATGCGCTGCCATGCCAATGAAGCGGTTCTTCAAGTCGTTCAGTTCGCTCAATTCCGCATTGGCCTGATGCAGCTGCCGAGTCAGGTTGTTTAGCTCACGATTCAGCTGCAACACCTCGTCGCGCAGCTTCTTCTGTTCCTGAAAGTCGAGACTCCCGAGAGCGAGTGTCGCCTCGCCCAGTGGGTAGAAGCAGAAGTCCAAGGTCTCCGGGGTTCCCGAAGCGGTGTGAAGCGTGAGTCGATGCAAAGCTTCGGTCTGCCCGATGAGGGCTGCACTCTCTGGCGGCCTGTCGAAGGACAGGAGCTGTTCAGCCAAGGGGCGACCCATGGCCTCGCTTCGTAACACCTCACGTGCCTTGTCGTTGGCACCCACGATGCATTGGTTGGCGTCTAACAAGAGCGCTAGGACCGGCGCGGTCGAAAGCACGTAGGTTCGCAGCGCTTCGGCGATGGCTGGCGCGTCAAACATGGGTGTCGACATCCCTCATCCAGGCTTCGAGTTCGCTCAGGGTCGAAAGACAACGAACACCAGATATGCTCTCGACGCGCTGCCTTCCACCCCAACGAAACGCCTGCCCGCCCACGAGTATCGGTGTATCCGGAAACCTTGCTCGGATTTCGGTGGCAGCGTCCACTAGCGCGCTCAGGCTAAACGATACGCTTACAGAAAGAGCAACCACGTCTGGGCGCTTTTCCACGATAAGTCCGCTGAGCGCAGCGACTGGCGTATTTGCGCCCAAGAAATAGCCGCGCCAGCCATTCAGTTCGAAAAGATCGGCCACCATCTTGCCGCCGATCTGGTGATACTCGTTGGCCACGCAGGCCACGATTGCCGACTTGCCACAACGCCGCTGCCCAAAGAGGAGCGGATAGGTCAAGTTCAGCAGACTCTCCGCAATTGCCGTTGCCAAATGCTCAGTGGCGACAGAAATCCGTCCCCGCTCCCAGAGATCGCCGACTTGATAGAGAGCGCGCTGCACCAAGTCTTCATACAGCGATCGCAAGCCGGTATTGGAATCAAGCCATTGCTCGAAGCTAGCACGGCATGCCCGCCGATCGCTCGCCAGAAGGCTAGTCACGAACTCTTGGTACAGTCGCTCGAAGTCGAGCGGTGCATTCGGTGAATCGCACATGCGGGCTCTCTGAGGTCGGAAGTTCCGAGATGTGTGGCGTCGACGGGGCGTCTTGTCCCAAGAGTAGGGCGAGAAGACCCGCGTTGGCGATCTGGAACGGCGCGTCGGATCGACTGGTGTGGCAATGATTCGCCCCGAGCGCCCAAGCGCGAAAGACCTCGATTCGCTCCAACCGTCAATCATTCTCGACGAATGCGCTGAGTTGGGACGCCAAACCCCTCGCCGAAGTGATGCGGCATTCTTCCCTGGATTGCAGTAACACTCAAACTACGGCTCGACCATCGCTAACCTCATCCACTGGCCGGAGGCCATGGCACCCGCATTGGGTTGGTGCGGTGGGTGGCTCTGCCTCAGCGCTTGGCGCCAAGCGTCGCCAAGTCACCATCCAGCCAGCTCTCAATTCTGGCGGCGCGCCCAGTTCGGGCATAGTGACCGCAGCAACGCTACGGCATAGTGCGCGTGGGACAACCATTTGGGACCATGAGTAAGCCGTACGCCTATGGACGAATCGGCGCCTTCGACCCACCGCTGGCATCGGGCCGTTTGAGCGTGCTGGTCGGGGCGAGACCAACCTTCACTTCGACCCAAATGCCGTCGGACAGTCCAAGCTCGACGGCGCGACGCTCGAAATGCTGGGGGGCAGTCTCGACTTCTGCAAATGCTTTGGGGCCCTCGTACTTCAGCCAGGACTCGCTGACGCTGAGAACCCGATCGCGTCGGCTGAGGATGATATCCGCGTTCGCACTGTAGTTGGCGCGAATGAAAGTTCCTTCTTTGAGCCTCACCGCGGCCCGCACCTCGAACTCGATGGTGCCCTCTTTTTCCTGGCCCTTGGGCGCAATGTATTCGAGTTTGCCGTCGAAACGCTGCTCGGAAAGTGCGCCAACCAGAATGGATACCGGCATCCCGTCCTTGAGGGTACCGACCTCGGACTCGTCCACGCGACCCTGGAATATCATGTCGCTCATGTCAGCGATAGAAGCAATGGTCGTACCCTCGTTGAAGTTGTTGGCTTCGATCACACTCCCGCCCTCTTTGATCGGCACGTCCAGAACCATGCCTGCCACAGTGGAGTAGACCAGGTTGGATACCTGACTCGTCTTTTTCGACGCGCCTACGCGCACGAGCTGCAGATTCGTTTCGGCAGCTTCACGTTCTTCTTCGCGGAGCTTCCAGCTGAGTTCCTGACGGGTATACTCTGCTTCGGAAAGCAGCCCCTTGTCTTTGAGCTGCGTAGCTCTTTCAAACTCGCGCTTGGCATTGCTGTGGTTGAGCTCAGCCGTTCGAAGGCTCGCTTCCGCCTGATTCAGCCGAACCACATCGGGGATAATCTGGATGCGGGCAAGCAGAGCGTGCTCCTTGACGTGCTGCCCCGGTTCGACGTAGAGCTTGTCCACTACACCCGAAACGCGCGGTTTGATTGTGATCTCTTTGCGTGGAACCAACGCTCCCGTGGCAACGGTCTTCTTGATGATATCTCTGACTTCGGGCAGCGCGGTCTGGTAGACGACCGGCCGCGGTCGGGACTTCTGATAAAGGTAATACAACGTCCAGGAGAATGCTCCGAGCACGAGCAGCGCAACGAGTAGTGGCAACAGACGACGTATCATTCGGATCTCAACGCCTCGACTGGACTGATTCGGGCTGCGTGTCGGGCAGGGATAATACCAGCCGCAACCCCGGAAACCACCAGTACCATCGCAGCCACTACGGCCGCACGGAAATCAACCTCCGGCCTGGTGAGTGGCGCCCCTTCCATCGCATTGAGCACCCGGTCCAGGGCTGCAAGCACCCCCACTCCAGCCGCAATTCCAAGGTAACCCGCAACCGAGGTGAGCGCGACGGCTTCCTTGATGACCATCGCAATGATGGCGCGCGGGGTTGCTCCGAGAGCCTTGCGAATACCGAACTCGCGTGTCCGCTCCTTAACGGTGATAAGAAGAATGTTGCTGACTCCGAGCATGCCGGCGAAAAGCGTCAGCGTGCCAACGAACCAAACAAAGACTTCGATTCCACGGAACAAGCTCTGTAGTTGATTGAACTTCACGGCCGCATTGAAGGAGCCTATGGCTTGATCGTCTTCGGGGTGGATACGATGACGGGCGATCAAGGCGGCACGCACGGCGCTTTCGAGTTGGTCCGCTGGAACCTCGTCGTTAGCGGTCAATCCAAACCAACCAACTCGATCGCGGCGATTGAACACGCGTTGGAAGGTCGAGAATGGCACGTAGATGCTTGAGCGGACGCGATCCCCCTCCTCGCCTGCCTTGTCCGAGGTCACTTCGCCGACGATTTGGAAGTAGATCCGTTGGATCTTGATGTACTTGCCGAGGGGATCCGTCTTTCCCATCAGAACTCGGCGCGCTTCAGCGCCAATCACGGCGATCTTGCGCGCCTCAGTGAGATCGAGCGGATTGATGAAGCGCCCCTGAGTGATCTCCATCGGCTCGACGCGCAAGAATGCCGGGTAGTCCCCCATCACCGAAAAATTACCAACAGTCGATCCGTACACCACGTTCGAACCGTCACGCCAATCCCCCAGCCGAAGCCGTGGAGCAATTTCTTCGACGCCGCGCACCTGGGAGATGGCCTGAATATCATCGTTGCGAAAGCGGACGCCGCGCCCAGGTTGAAGGCCGCGGTACGCCCGCGTCGTGCGCTGTGACCAAACGAAGACGCTACGAGTGACCATGCCTCCCAGGTTCCGTTGGGTGCCGTGCTCGAGGCCATGACCCAGGCCGAGCATGACCATCAGCATGAAGACTCCCCAGAAGACGCCACAGGCCGTGAGTAAGGTGCGCAGTCTGCTTCGTCCAAGTGCTTCGAGGATCTCCTGCCAAGAGTCGAGTAGCATCATGCACCCACTCTAAGCGCTGTGATCGGATCGACTCGCGCTGCGCGAAGCGCCGGGAAGAGGCCAGCCAAAGCACCGGCTAGCACCACGAGCGCCGAGGCAGCAAGCATCACCCCGATGTCCACTGACGGTTCGCGCATGAAGGGCAAGTCCTTGAATGACCGCGCAACCAACTCCACCACCCCCACTCCGGCGACCAGACCCAGGTACCCGGACAAGGCCGTGAGCAGAATAGATTCAGTCATGATCATCCCCACAATCGAGACGGCGGTGGCTCCCACGGCGCGGCGGACCCCAATCTCCTGTCGACGCTCCGCCACCGCAATCAACATGATGTTGCTCACGCCTACCACTCCGGCAAGGAGCGTTCCGAGCCCGACGATCCAGACGAACACGCGAATCCACGCAAAAACGCCGGTCACTTTGTAGAAGCGCTCAAGATTGTTGTAGACGCGAATGGCACGGCGATCTTCGGGTGACACCCGGTGACGGGCAGCCAGAATGCGCTGCGCCTGCTCACCGGTCCGACGGCTCTCCTCGAGATCGGCTGTCTTCAAGTCGAACATGAGGTTGTGAATGCGTCGCGGCGAGTGATATACGAGCTGCGCGGTGGTGATTGGAACATAGACCTTGCGGAGCTCCGCCTCGCCTCCAATGTCTTCGAATTCACCTACCACCAGGTAATATAAGCCGCGAATCTGGATGAATTGACCGATCGGATCGGCTTGTCCAAACAGGGCCTCGCGCACCTTTGCTCCGATTACGCAGACCTTGCGGTAGGCAAGAATGTCCGCCTCGTTGACAAAGCGACCACGCGTGATCTCCGTTTTTTCAAAGTACTGATGACCCGGATGCACGCCCCGGATATCGAAGGCCGAGTGTTGGTTGCCATGCTTGACCTGAAACTCACCCCAAAGATAGAAGCGCCCACTCTGGTGCTCGATACTGGGAAGCTCGCGACCAAGCGCTTCGTAGTCTTCATTCATGAATCTCACGTCACGGCCCAACTTATGCCCCGCAAAGGGAACGCTGGTCTGACCCGACTGAACGAACAACGAGGCAACCGCGTCGTCTCGAAACTCCCACTCGGCACCATTCTCGAGCCCTTGCCCGGCACCGAGCAGCAGCGCCAGCACGAACACCCCCCAAGCAACGCTTAGCGCCGTGAGCAGCGTCCGC
This sequence comes from uncultured Polyangiaceae bacterium, assembly GCA_964454965.1. Lineage (GTDB taxonomy): Bacteria > Myxococcota_A > Polyangia > Polyangiales > Polyangiaceae > FEN-1139. The sequence continues at coordinate 51,235 of CAYVXY010000019.1, forward strand.
AACCGATTGCGCCTGAGTACACTGATGATTTCGGCGAAGTGCTCGAGCAACATGGCATCATTCGGCCGAACTTACGATGGCGCCGTCGCGCAAGACGATGGTGCGACGAGTACGTTCAGCGATGTCATGTTCGTGGGTTACGACGACGATCGTTAGGCCTTCCTGGTTGAGCGCCTGCAAGAGGTCCATCAGTTGGTAGGAGCGTTCGGTATCGAGTGCACCCGTGGGTTCATCGGCCAGAAGGAGGCTCGGCTGGGTCACGAGAGCACGGGCTACCGCCACGCGCTGGCATTCACCACCGGAAAGCTGAGAGGGCAGATGGTGCGCGCGCTCACTCAGCCCCACACGCCCGAGGTAATCTAGAGCCCTTTGGTTTCTGTCTCGGCGTGCGACTCCCCGGTAGTAGAGCGGCAGGGCAACGTTCTCGAGCGCAGTCTTGAAGGATAGCAGGTTGAACGCTTGAAACACGAAGCCGATGAACTGATTGCGATAGCGCGCTGCTTCGCGATCGCTAAGATCACGCACGAGGTGTTGGTCCAGATAGTACGCCCCACTGTCGTAGCGATCGAGGATGCCGATCAGGTTGAGCAGCGTCGATTTGCCGGAGCCGGACGATCCCATGATCGACACGAAGTCACCGCGATCGATCTCGAGATCCACATCCCTTAATACGTGCAAGGAACTCGAACCACTTTGGTATGATTTGTTGACCTTCTCCAAGCGAAGCATCTTGCTGGGGGCGTCGGACACGGGACGTTTGCTCGAGGGAAGCACAACGCCACGGTCGAGGCTAGACCTTGCCTAGCGTTCTTCGTCGCCGATCGGCGTTCGCAGCAACGCGCACTCGCTTCCGAGGAAGGTTCTGGGCCACGCGGTCGGTTCGACATGGCCAAAGTGCGCTGATTCACCCAGGTCGGAGAGTAAGACTCGTGGACTTTCCAATGCTAACGCCGCTCGCAAGCAGGGACCGATCAACTTGCACGATCCTTGGTGTGGGGACCGACTGAAGACTTTCTGTGCAAAGCAACTTCGCGCGGCTCGCGATGTGCAAATGCCCGAATGCATTCTGCGAATCTACGGACGGCGTCCTGCGGAACCGGCGCGGTGAACAGAACATCCATTCCTGCGGACTTAGACCGAATCGAATGCAATCTCACACATTCGAGTCCTTGTGATACGTCAGTACACTCAGCAATCTTTGCGCTAGGTGAGGCTCTTGGGGTTGGCCAAGCATTTGCAATGGTCATCAGACCGTCAAAATGATCGGCAAATGCATTGGTAACTACATTATCGAACGGACTCTCGCGCAAGGTGGCATGGGATCCGTGTTCCTGGCGCGAGATCGGGCACTCGGGCGTCTGGCCGCGATCAAATTTGTCGGTCAAGACCCTGAGTGCACCTTGGACATGGCTCGGCGCTTCTTGGATGAGGCACGCATCACTGCCAGCTTGCAGCATCCGAACATTGTCACCATCTTCGACTGTGGCGAGCTGGAAGGTCGCTTGTATTATGTCATGGAGCTACTGACCGGGAGCGATCTTGCCAGCCTGATGATGCCCAATAAGCGGTTTGATATCGAGCATGTCAAGACTTACCTAGATCAGATTTGCTCCGGACTGCACGCGGCGCACGAGGTCGGCGTCGTGCATCGAGATCTCAAGCCAAGCAACATCTTCGTGCTCAATGGTGAACCGCTCCGGACCAAGCTCATGGATTTCGGCGTTGCCAAGGTAGTGTCGATGGGCGTCGATCATACTCACCGCGGCCAAATTATCGGTACTCCTCGCTATATGTCGCCAGAGCAAGCCATGGGAGAAGCTGCTCGAGTTTCGCCAAGAAGTGATATCTATTCGCTAGGCGTCATCCTGTATGAGCTATTGACTGGTGCGTGCGTCTTCGAGGCCGATTCCACCATGCGACAACTGATGATGAAGATTCAGGGTCCGGTGCCCAAGATTCGAAACCTTGTCCCGGAAGTCCCGTCGGGCATCGCCGATCTCATTGAAGCCTGTCTTGCCAAGGATCCGAGAGAGCGACCACAATCCGCGTCCGAAGTCGCGACGCGCTTCGCCGCGGCCGGCTGCATGCGTTCCGCAATTCCCCTGCGAGAGAGTGATCTGCATGTGCGGTCAAGCTACCTCACGGCCGTGTCGCAATCGAGTCTACCTCTCCCGATCGGGCACGACACTAAGGTTTTCGACCGAAGCGACGATGAGTCTGAGCGCCTCGAGGGGGTGTCGCGTCAGCCTTCCGTCGAGTATTTCCGTGACGACATGGCTCTCGATGTCGAGGCACCGAATTCGCCAAGACCAGCTGCACGAACCCTGCGACTGGACAAGGCCGACCGCGTGACTCTGAACCGGCTCTGGCTGAGGCTGCAGAGGCGGGAAGATTTTCCCGTTTTCGCTCAGGATGCGAGGGAGCTCGGTAGACGCTCTGACTTCGAGGAGTTTGACTCTGCTAGCAAGCTTGGTGAGTCAATCCTCAAGGACGGCGCCTTGACCGCGAAGTTGCTTCGTATCATAAATTCAGCGTACGCCGGTCGATTTGGCGGCGCGGTCGAAAGCGTTCAGCACGCAATCGTGATCCTCGGCATGGATCGCGTGCGCTCAATAGCATTGAGTATAAGTCTGTTCGAGAATCAAGGGAGCGACGCACAGGCACTGCGTGTCTCGGAATCTGCTATCAGCGCACTGATAAGCGGAGAAATCGCTCAGCAATTCGCTGCCTATGCGCAGGTGAGTGACGCCGAGCAGGCCATGATATGCGGGATGTTTCGCAATCTCGGACGGCACCTGGCAATCGTGTATCTTCCCGAGCTCTTTGATCAGATTCTGGCGCTCACCCAATCGGAGCCCGTCAATTTCGAGACTGCCTCCGAACGAGTTCTCGGCCTATCTTTCCGCAAGCTTGGAGTGGGCGTAGCGGAACGCTGGCGCTTGCCCAAGTCCGTCTTGGGAGTCATGGCCAACGTTCCCGGGTTGAGCGGGCGGTGGGCTCACGAGGAGGACCGAATGGTCGCGTTGGCTGAGTTTTCCAACGAACTGTGCGAAATAGTAGCAAGCGTGTCGGCGCAGAAACGACCATTGGCGATTGCGAATCTTTTGTTGCGCCATAAGGCCTTGCTAACGATCGATTCGGATACCATGACTGAGTTGTTGCAGTCCGTGGAAGAATCTTTCGAACGACGCTACTCGTCGTTGCACGGACTGGATTCCACGAAGAGGAGTTTCTCGAGAAAGGTCGAAGACTTGGCGCCAAGGCCAGCGTCCGCAGTGAGGTCAGCAGACTACGAGTGCATCGATTTGCTTGCTGAGGCTACTTGAGTCTGGAGCGAGAAAGCTGCCATATAGGCCAAGCCGTCCTTGCCAAGCAATGGTGCCAACGACAGAGCATTACCGTTCGGCATGATCGTTGCTCCCAATGATTCCATGCGAACTCTGTTGACCATTTGTGCAAAATCCAAAGTTGTCGTACCGGCGTGGCTCTTGGCGGCGGCGCTCTTCACTTGTTTCGCTAGCAGTGCCGAAGCAGAGGAAGGTTCGGACGACAAATCCACGACCGTAGTGGCATTCGACCTGAACTTCCTTGCCTCCTTAGACGAGCCCGGGGCCGATATTGGGGGGGGGGGCGCAGTGCGTCTTGGTCGGAAGCTGGACCTCGTTCTGGTCTCGCTTACGCCGGAAATCGGCGGGGGCTACGACCGCTTCAAGGGTGACAATAGCGTCGGGATTTATCGGGGCTTTGTCGGCGGGCGGCTGGGTCTCGGTAAGATTATCGAACCTTCAGTCTTTGCGCACATCGGTGTAGGTAGGCTCGATGCCAATCTCGGTAGCCATACAGCAATAGCCTACGACGCAGGCATCGCGCTCGATCTAACGCTCTTGCCGCTGGTCAACCTTGGCGCACACGCCAGCTACAACGCGCTCCTGCCGCAGGGCGTCTTCCCGTCTTTTGATTGGCTTTCGTTCGGGCTCCATGTCGCCCTGGTATTCTGATGCGCCTTTGGCATCCCGCCGAGCGCTTCCTCATGAACGGGGCCGAACATGTGACGCCGGTGATTGAAGTGCCCCAAAGCAGCTGTAGGCTGAGAACCGAGCCTTCGAAATCTGCAGCTGGCGAATCACTAGTTTCGCTCGAAGTTGCGTTTGCATTCTGCGAAAAGGTGAGCTGTGCCATCTGCTGGTCGGCACGGCGCATAGGAGTCTGGTGCCGATAATCCGTGAGAGCCATTGGCATTCTGCCTCATCTATTGCCGGTCTGCTCTACGCAATTCCGCTCCGAATGAGTCCGCCAGACTCCACTGACTACTGTCAATTCCACGGTCATGTTGAGGTTCAGCCCCACTGGAGCACTGCGGAGAACACGGCACGCATGTTGCACTGGAATGCGCGCAGCTTCCGAGAAGCAGGTCAAGCAGTCCCGGAGACAGACTCTGCGTGTGGAATTCGACAACCACATCGAATCCTATCTCGGTCCTTACTCAACAAGACGACAATTGGAGGAATGCAATGAAGAGGACAGTCATGTGCATCGTGCAAAGTGAGAGCCACGCGGATTTGCTCGTGCAAAAACTTCTGAGCGCAGGCTTCTCGAGTGGAAATGTCTCCGTCCTTCTACCGGCTAGGGACGCGGCCAACGATCCTACGCTCCAGAGCGATGCACGGTCGCAGGAAGTGGGGGGTAAGGGTGCGAATCCAGAGGAAATTCGAGCACGTACGCTTTGTCTCGTCGCACCGATTGAGGAGCTCACGCTCTCGCAGATAGGACCGCTCATCGCGGCTGGCCCACTGCTTGCGGCTCTCAACGGCACCGAGGGAAAGACATCGATTGACCGCCTCACCGTGGCGCTCATTAATCTGGGGATCCTCGAAACTGAAGCCAGACTCTATGCCGAGAAAGTCCAAGCAGGAAGACTGTTGGTCGCTGTCGATACGCATGCCGGCGACGAACCTAGGCGCGCAGCGGCCATCTTTATGGCAGCGCGCGCGCTGGACCTCAGACTGACGAGTGAAGTAGTCGTTCCGCGGACGAAGACAGCGTCGGTAAGTATTCATCTCGACGGGTTGTAGCGCCTCGGGGCAAATGCGGCGCGCTAGAGTAGAGTCTCGCCTAGGTTCCCGCTTTTTAACGTATTGCTCTGTGAATTTGCAGAACCCTCTAGCAGCTCGGTCAAGGTCACACTTTGCCACCCACGTGCGCTGATGTCCTGCAGAATCTCGGGTAGGGCGGCAACACCGGCGGGAACGCCGGTGTTGCGCTCGAATGCCTCGTGCAGTGCCACAATGCCTCCGTCTTCGAGAGCGTCGCGAACGCGCCGGGCGACCCTCGACGGCTCCACGCCGGGCAAACCATCCAAGCCCCGAACCGTCCAACAAACGATGGCAAGGTCATGGCGTTTGGCAACTCGCCCGATCCGCAGCGTGACATGTCCAATCGGTGGGCGAAACCAGCGAAGCCCTGCTGGGGCAAAAGGAGCCAGCACGGCTCTGGCGCGAGAGAGATCCGCGTCAATGAACTTCTCGTTGCGAAATGCGGTCAAACGCGAATGCGCATGACCGTGCAGACCCAATTCATGACCTGCTTCGACAATGGCCTGGATCAAGTGTGGATGCTGCTCGGCTTTCCTCCCAATGACGAAGAAGGTTGCTTTGGCCCGATGCTTCGAAAGCAGCGCGAGCACTTGCGGCGTCGTCTCGGGATCAGGTCCATCATCGAAAGTGAGCGCCACCAAACCGCGACCCGGTTCTGCACCGTCGATGATGTCAGCAAACATGCCCCAGCGCGGAAAGACGATCCCCAGACAGAGCATGACCAGATACGAGGCCATAGCAACTACAGGCACCGCCAACGGGAGTGGGCCAAGCCAGAACGTCCGAACAACGAGGGCAACGGCGCCCAAGGTGGCTGCCCAGAATATGGCGCGAGCAGTCGGCATGCGGCCGGGATACTGTGCGCCAGAACCGGCTCAGACAACCCATTTCCTGCGTGGTGCCCCGCACTGGGCCGGTGCGGACTGGCCCCAGCGAACCGATAGGACTAGGGTCTGCGCCCCATCCTACCTGGAGACATGACAGTGACCGTGCAAAACATCGTCGTTGCGGGCAAAAGTGGCGCGGGCAAGCAGCCGCGAATCGACGTTCTCGTCGAAACCTATGGCCTTACCCAGTTGTCGACCGGAAATATTTTCCGCGAGTACCTTGGGCATTTCGGCAAGATTCGGGGAACCGTGAAGGTCGACGGACTCTGGTCCGAGGCTGGCTTTGCGCCCGACGCGACAATTCTCGCTGCGCTCAGGGCTCCGGCCGATGCACAAAGCGTTGCGCCCGAAGCGGCGCTACTTGGATTCAAGGCGGCGCAGTACGTTGACCGCGGCCTTTTCGTCCCCGATAGCATCACCAACGATCTGCTTGCGGCCGCATTTCGCAAAGCCGGTGGCAAGGGTCTGGTGCTCGATGGCTATCCACGAACTCCGGAACAGAGCGACTTCTTGTTGAGTCTGCTCAAGGAAACTGGCACGTCAATCGATTTGGTTCTGATTGTCGACAACGAGGACGAAGCGATCGTAAAGCGCACAGTAGGTAGGCGCATTTGTCCGAACAAGGCCTGTGGCAAGGTCTTCCATCTCGAGTTCAAGCCACCGACGAAGGACGGGAAATGCACCGCTTGTGGAACCGCCGTCGTGCATCGCTCAGACGACACCGAAGAGAAGATCCGCACGCGCCTCGCTGAGTTTCAGAACAAGGCGCTCCCCGCAACCCAGCGCCTGATCGCCTCTGGGCTCAAGAGCTGCACGATTCCGGGCAACCTGCCCGTTTTCACGGATGAAGCTGTCCGTGAGAGTGTCTTATCTGTCGTAAAGCCTTTGCTCAGCTAATAAAACGCTGGTCAAGGGCTTGCAGCGGCGCGCTGGCGCGCGCCGCCTAGCACCCCTTACCCCCTGGGCATTGTCCGCCGCAGAGGCGCGTGCAGGGTTCACCACGCACACAGGCAAATGCCCCTGGGGGATCCGTCGTGGTGCTCGACTCAGATTTCGACTCACACTTCGACGTGGTGCTCGGCGCCTCGGGTGCGAATTCGACGAGCTCCTTCGAGTGGCAGTGCGGGCAATTCTCTGGCGGCAACGCAGAAGCAAAGCGCTTGATCTGGAACTGACAATTCCTACAAACGAAGACTCGTGACATGTTGACCGCCAAGACTATGGCAGAAGTCGCGATAGCCCGCCCGTCCCAGACGGCTGGAGCAATCGGACTTTCGGCGCGTCCTATGGCCCCCAACGCGCCCCCCATTGGATCGAAGATTGTCGAGCCAGTCATATTGGGTCATAAGCGCAACCGTGCTCCCCGCGATCCAAGGATACCTACCTGAGGAGGTGTCGACGCCACTCGGGCTAGATCCCAGTGAAGTGCGTCGTGTTCTCGCCGGTATGCATCAGCGAGGCCAGGATCGTCTAGATATTGCGCTGCCGCGCATATCGCGCCGGACTCGAGAGAGCCTGACTGCCAACTATCGTGTTGGGCACTTGACCATCGCAGACAGCGCAAACTCCAGTCTCGATCCTTTTGCTAAATTCGTGTGCCACGCCGATGACGACGCACTGTTCGAATGCGTACGGATCCCGCTCGAGCGGCCCGATCGATTCAGCGTGTGTGTTTCGTCACAGATCGGCTGTGGTCTTGGCTGCACGTTCTGCCGAACTGGACAGCTTGGATTGACCCGCAATCTCGCAACGTGGGAAATCGTGGAGCAGGTACGCCTCGTGCGCCGTAGCCTGGTCAACAACTGCCGCATCACCGGCGTTGTCTTTCAAGGTATGGGAGAACCCCTGGCGAATCTCGATGCGGTCATCCGCGCCATCCGCGTGTTGTCGGATCCGTGCGGGCAGAGTATCGACCAGAAAGCCATCACGATATGCACGGCTGGACTGCCTGCTGCGCTGCAGCGCTTGACCGAAGCGAAACTGCGTGTTCGGGTGGGACTCTCCATTGGCAGCGCCCGCCCGAGCGTGCGCCGTGAGCTGATGCCCATCGAATCGCGCTTCCCTCTCGACGATTCGATCGAAGCCCTCATCGTGCACACGCGAGCCACGCACCAGTCTCCTATGCTCGCCTACACGATGATCCGAGGGATTAACACCCACCCAGAGGACGCCAACGCACTGCGCGAGCTGGGACTCCGCGTTGGAAGGGACTCCGGCCGGATGCCGCGCCTGTCGCTGATCCCGTATAACGTCAGGGGACCTGAGGATCCGTTCAGCAGGGCCGACGAAGCCGAAGCTGAGCAGTTCCGGCTCGCCCTGGTGGGTGCTGGGTTTCCGGTCGTTCGACGCTATTCAGGCGGGACAGATATCAGCGCGGCCTGTGGCCAACTCGCGGCCAAGCCACGAGCATAATTGACCTGTCCGGCCCACGGTTACGGTCACACTGCAATGCTGGCCCAGTCCCTCGACATGAAGGTAAAGGTCTACACTCGCGATTTGGACCGTAATCGAGTACTTCGGTGGCTACATGATTGCCGCCGCACAATCCAACGGCTTCGGCGCAAGTGCCCTCGTGGTCGGGATGGGTGAGCTCGGGGGCGTGTTTGCGCTGGCCCTGTTGCGCCGCGGCATCGGCGTCGTCCCGGTGTTGCACGGTACCTCGACCGAGAGTGTCCTCGAGCAGTGCCCGACCCCAATGCTGTGCATCGTAAGCGTCGGGGAAGAAGCGCTGCCGGGCGTGCTGGACAGCGGGCTGCGACGCTACGCAGATCGATGGGTCCTGGTGCAGAACGAACTGCGACCGTCAGAGTGGGAGCACCGCGGCCTGCCAACCCCAACTGTTGCCGTCGTTTGGTTCGAAAAGAAGCCCGGTCGCGACGTTCGAGCCTTGGTATCGACTCCGGTGTATGGCCCACAAGCAAATCTTGTCGTTACCGTTTTGACCGCACTCGGGCTGCCCGCACACGTGGAAGCCGACCCAGAACGCCTCGTATTCGAATTGGCGCTAAAGAACCTCTACATCCTGACCATGAACTTCGGTGGGCTCGTTCATGACACCGACGTCGGTTCGCTTTGGCACGATCACCGTTCGGTGGTCGATCAGATCTGTGAGGAAGTTCTGGAACTCGAAGCGGCGCAAATGCAGCAAACTTTGCCGGCCTCGTCGCTCAAGCTCGAGCTTGAGCGCGTTATCACGGCCGATCCACGCCATTCTGCAGCTGGACGGGCTGCGCGCAATCGCTTAGCTCGAACCTTGGCAGCAGCGCGACGCCTTGGGATCAGAACCCCGATTTTGGACGAGATTGCTCGACGTGGGGAGGAACGGTGAGCATGCGCAAACACGATGCTTGGCTCGTCGATCTGGACGGGACGCTCTATCAATCCAAACCGCTCAAGCTCGTCATGGCAGCACAGCTTGCTGTCGCGGGCCCACGCGTGCTCCGCATCATCTCGCGATTTCGTAAGGAGCATGAAGCGCTACGCGTCGCGCAGTTGGAATGCACGCCGTCACCCTTCGAGGAACAACTAACGCGCACAGCACGTGGTCTCGGGCTCGATTATGCCGAGGTCCTTGCCACGGTGACGCGCTTCATGTTCGAGCGTCCGCTACCCTGGTTGCGTCGACTGAAGCGCAATGACTTGCTGCGCGAGATTGCCATATTTCGCGAGGACGGTGGACGCACGGCCCTCGTCAGTGACTATCCAGCACAGGCCAAACTCGCGGCGCTCGAGGTCAGCAACCTGTTTGACCGCGTCATCGCCAGCGGTGAACCGGAGGCACCAAAGCGCCTGAAACCTGCTCCGGACGGCTGCCTTCTGGCTGCCAAAGCGCTCGGCGTCGAACCCTCGCGATGTCTTGTCATCGGGGATCGAATCGACGCCGATGGTGCCGCGGCAAAGGCCGCGGGAATGGAGTTCCGCCAGGCGCGGTAGAGTCGGACGGGACACCACCCGTACCGGAGCTACTGCGTCGCGCCGAGGATTTCGCCCAGCGCTGCCACGAGTCGGTCGCACTGTTCGTCCGTGCCCACGGAGATCCGGAGAAACTGCTCGATCCGAGGCTGACGGAAATGTCGAACAATGACGCTACGCTCGCGTAGTCCGCGAGCCAGCTCTTCTGCATCACGCTCGGCATGACGCGCAAATACGAAGTTCGCTTTAGATGGCAGCACCTCGAATCCAAGGTTCGTCAATTGACGAGTTAGCCACTCACGTGAGGCAATCACCTTGGCCCGCGTGGATTCAAAGAAGACGCGATCCTCAAAAGCGGCCACGGCGCCAACCATGGCCAGGCGATCGAGCGGATAGGAGTTGAAGCAGTTCTTGACGCGCTCCAGCGCCTCGATCAAGACCGGATCCCCCAGGGCAAATCCAACGCGCAGCCCGGCCAATGACCGGCTCTTCGACAGCGTTTGAATCACGAGCAGGTTGGGATAGCGATTTGCCAACTGCGCCGCGCTCTCGCCACCGAAGTCAATGTACGCCTCATCGACAGCGACCACGATGTCCGGCGCTTGCTCGACTAGCCGCACGATCTCGCTGAGTGGCAAGGCATGCGCAGTTGGCGCGTTGGGGTTGGCGATGATGACTGCCCCGGCGTCGCGCGATAGGTAGTCTTCGATGTGAATGCGAAATTGCTCGTCGAGTGGGACGAGCTCGTACAAAATGTCGTACAGGCCACAATAGACCGGGTAAAAGCTGTAGGTTACGTCTGCAAAGAGCAGCGGTCGCTCGTGCTTCAACAGGCCAAAAAAGCAATGCGCCAATACCTCATCGGAACCGTTACCAACGAATACGTTGGCAGGGCTTAGGCCATACTCATCGGCAATGGCTTGCTTGAGAGCATGTGCATTCGGATCCGGGTACAGGCGCAGCCGCTCCGTCGTCTCTGCGGCAATGGCCGCGAGCACTGCGGGCGATGGCCCATAAGGGCACTCGTTGGTGTTCAGCTTCACCAGATTGCTGATCTGGGGCTGCTCCCCCGGGACGTAGGGAGTCAATTGATGTACGACTTTGCTCCAATAGGGATTCATGAGGACCTACAACGCTCTGCCTAGTTGGCGCACCACGCGAAGACCAACTATCGAATGACGAGCCGCGCGGAGGTTATCACGCGCAGACGCAATCGCTCGTTGGGCCAGAAGGCCGCCCCAAACTCGTTCCCATTCGATGGCGTCGTGACGAGCAATGTCGCCAATTTTCTGCAGCCCTTGAGCTAGAATTGTTCCGCGAAGACAACCACCCGCGGGAGCAGTCGACCATGCCAGAACTGCCAGACGTTACGCTATACGTCGAGTGCCTGCGCTCACGACTGCAGGGTCAACCCATCGAGGCGGTGCGCATCGCGCATCCGTTCGTCCTGCGGTCCTACGAACCCGCCGTCGACACGAGCTACGGGCACACGGTCCAGCATGTCACACGTCTCGGCAAACGCATCGTATTTGCGCTCACTGACGAGCTGTTTTGGGTGATCCACCTCATGATTGCGGGTCGCCTGCACTGGCGGCCCAGGAGGGCAAAGATCCCGGGACGACTGGGCCTCTTGGCTTTCGATTTTCCGGTCGGAACCCTGTTGCTCACGGAAGCCGGCTCCAAGCGTCGCGCCAGCGTGCATCTCGTCCGAGGAACGTCGCAACTCGACGCGCTTCGACGCGATGGCGTCGAACCTCTCGAGATCGATCTGCCTCGCTTTACCTCGGCACTGCAACGGGAAAACCACACGCTCAAACGTGCGCTCACCGATCCCGACGTGATCAGCGGCATTGGCAATGCCTATTCCGACGAGATCTTGCACCGGGCCAAGTTGTCGCCTGTCGCGCGCACTCAGTCCCTCGATGCCGCCGCGTACGCGCGGCTCTACGCGGCCTGCAGAAGTACACTTTCCGAGTGGCTCGAACGGTTGCGGAGCGAAACTGGAACTGCGTTCCCCGAAGGAGTCACTGCATTTCGAGCAGAGATGGCAGTACATGGGCGCTATGGTCTGCTCTGCCCCGCATGCCAGACCAAAGTGCAACGGATCCGTTACGCCAGCAATGAATGCAACTACTGCCCCACGTGCCAGACGGAGGGGCGCCTGCTCGCTGATCGCGGTCTGTCCCGCCTACTGCGCAAGGATTGGCCGCGCAGTCTCGAAGATCTCGACGAACTCAAGAACTCGCGTCGAACTGCGCTCGACCTTCAAGAAACCCCTGCAGTTCGGGACTGAACCACTGAACGCATGCGCCGTAGCTGCACCCGCCCAAGCACCTCGTCCACTTCCCTTCGCTTGAGCACGCGCTAGTCTTCGCTCGTCACGACGGGTCGTGTCCGCCGTGGCGCCTCAGCGTGGACGGGATGTTTCCGCCCTCGCAGAAAGGAACAGCCTCATGATTACAGTTTCGCTCCCGGATGGGAGTCGTAGAGAACTCGTCGATGGTGCCTCGGCTGCTGATCTCGCTGCGCAGATTGGACCAGGGCTAGCGAAGAGTGCCGTGGCCGCCAAGGTCGATGGCAATGTGTGCGACCTCACGTTGCCGCTTGCGGACGGCGCCAGCGTCGCAATCTTGACCAAGAAGGATCCTGAAGCACTCGAGATCCTGCGCCATTCGGCGGCACATCTCATGGCGGACGCGATCCTGCGCGTATTCCCCAAAGCGCAGCTGACGATTGGCCCAGCCGTCGAAGATGGTTTCTACTACGACATCTTTTTGCCCGAAGGCGACAAGATCACCCCCGATGACTTCCCCAAGATCGAGACTGAAATGGCCACGATCGCCAAGGCAGCGCTGCCCTTTTTGCGCTGCGTGGTCAAGGATGATGCAGACGAGGTGTACGCCCGCTACCGCGCCATTGACGGCGGTCACAACAAGTTCAAGCTGGAATTGGTCGACGGTATCCGCGGCCGTGGAGAACCGCTGAGCTTTTACAAGCACGGCGAATTCGTCGATTTGTGCCGCGGACCCCACGTCCCAAACACGAGCGTGTTGCAGCACGCCAAGCTGACCAAAGTCAGTGGATCGTACTGGCGCGGTGACGCCACGCGCGAGCACTTGGTGCGCGTGTACGGAACGGCATTCTTCGGCAAGCAGGATCTCGAGGACTATCTCAAGCAGATCGAAGAGGCGAAACGCCGTGACCATCGCGTTCTCGGTGAACAGCTCAATCTCTTCACCTTCCACGACGAGGCACCGGGGTTCCCGTTCTTCTTCCCCAAGGGCACCACGCTATTCAACAACCTGGTCGACTACATGCGCAGTCTGCTGCGTCGCCGCAACTACCAGGAGGTCAAGACGCCGCTCGTCTTGTCGGAGGAGCTCTGGCACACCTCGGGACACTACGACAACTACCTCGAGAACATGTTCTTCACGAAGCTGAAGCTTCGCGACGAGAAGCAGCCGGACAAGATCCACGACAATGTCGAAGAAGAGCGGCCCATGGCGCTCAAGCCGATGAACTGCCCGGGTCATTTGCTCATCTATCGCAGCCGCCTGCATAGCCACAATGAGTTCCCGCTGCGCGTTGCCGAGATGGGGCTGGTGCATCGACGCGAACTCTCGGGTGTGCGGCATGGGCTCTTCCGGGTCCAGGCCTTCACGCAAGACGACGCCCATCACTTCTGCACCGCCGAGCAGATCGAGAGCGAGATCGAGATGCTGATCACGTTCTTCAAGGATCTGTACGCCACCTTCGATCTTACGGACGTGCGCATCGAGCTCTCGACTCGCCCAGCCAAGAGCATTGGCAGTGACGAAATGTGGGGCCGCGCCGAATCCGCGCTCAAGTCGGCACTCGATGCCTCCGGCATCGGCTACCAAGTGAACCCTGGCGACGGCGCCTTCTACGGACCAAAGATCGATTTTCACATTCGTGACGTACTGAAGCGCTCTTGGCAGTGCGGCACGATTCAGCTCGACTTCTCGATGCCCCAACGTTTCGGCCTCGAGTACGTTGGCGCCGACGGCGCACGCCACACCCCAGTGATGCTACATCGCGCCTGTTACGGCAGCATCGAGCGCTTCCTCGGTATCATCATCGAGAACTACGCCGGCGCGTTTCCACTGTGGCTCAGCCCCGTACAGGTTACGGTGATCCCCGTCAGCGACAAGTTCAACGACTACGCCAAGACGATCTCGGAGCAGCTGCTCGACGCAGGCCTGCGCGTGGAAATCAACCTGAGCGCCGATCGCGTAGGCTACAAGATCCGCGAGAGCAGCTTGCAAAAGGTACCCTACGCCATCGTGGTCGGCGACAAGGAGCAAGCCGCGGGGCAAATCAACGTACGTTCGCGTGCCACGGGTGAGCTCGGCGCGATGAACCTCGGCGAGTTCCTCGACGGGATTGTCGATGAGCGAAAACCCGGTGGCAAACCCACGCTCGGCGCGAATGCCAGCGCCGGAGCGGGACGTGAGAGCAAGAAGGCGAAGTAGGTAGCCGCAACTGCGTGACAAAACGGTCAAGTCTCGCGTAGAGGCTTGACCGTTTTGCTTGGGTTTGCGTTGTGCGTTTCGAGCACTTCAGGCTGCGGCACGTTCCAAGCGCGGCCAAGCGGCCTGACCATTTCGGCAGTAGTGCTGTGACTCGATACGCTATTCTCGGAAGCAATTCGGGGTCCATTCATGAGTGGGACTGGCCCCGCAGGCTGACAATTCGAACGCAGTTGCTCGGGGCGGGTGAGATGAGCCAGAAATCGAAACGCAAGTTCCTTCATGGCAGCGAGACGTTGAAGCAGAAGCTCCTCACTCGACAGATGAACATCGTGATGATCATCGCGATGGTGTTTTTTCCAATGACCGCGCTGCGCGCGCTCGAGATCGGGTTCAAGCCCGTCAACGCCTTCCAAGCGCTGATGTGCATCACATTCGTGGGAGTATTCCTTGGCAGACGGCGACTGAAACCCGAGGTAGCGGCGGGTGTCGTCTCCGCAGCAATCCTGCTCTGGTGCATGGGTGCAAGCCTCAATTACGGAGTCCTCGCGCCGGCCCAAGTGGCTGTTCCGTTCGTTGTCGTCTTCTCGAGCATCGCATTTGGGCACAGAATTGCGCTACGGTTCTTTTGGAGCGCTGCCGCCGGCACGCTGATTGTTGCGGCACTCCATCTTGCCGGAGTCGTTCACTGCCAGGTTGACGTCAATTGGTATGTCCAATCCTGGACTTCGTGGATCATCTTGATTGTTCTTCAGACGGCGCTCGCCCTTTGGTACCTCTTTCTGATCGCGCCAATCAGCGAGGCTGAACGCAAGACGACGGAGCATCTGGAAGCCATCTTGCAGGGAATCAACGACGCCCTGTTCATTCACGACAAGGAAACCGGTGCTATCCTGCAAGTGAACCAGAAGACTTGCGAGATGTACGGCTATTCTCGAGAGGACTTGCTGAAACTTCGAGTTGGCGAGCTCAGTGCTGGGAGCGCGCCATATGCCCATGAGGACGCTCGCGCATGGCTTGAGAGGGCAGTCAGGCAAGGCCCGCAGCTGTTCGAATGGCAGGCAAAAGGCAGCGAAGGGAGGCTGTTCTGGGTAGAAGTCAATATGCGGTGCGCCATCTTGGACGGCGCCGAGCGTTTGCTAGTGTTGGTCCGTGACATCTCGGCACGCAAACAGGCTGAGCTCGCTCTCAGGCAAGTCCAAGCGAACATGTCGGCATTGATCGAAAGCACGAACGACTTGATCTGGTCGGTCGATCTCGAGAACAGGTACCTCGCCTTCAATCGCAACGAGCGGGAACACATTCGTCAGGTATATGGAACGGAGGTTCGTGTCGGTGTGCAGCCCGCTCAGCTGATGCCACCCGAACGTGCAGCCTATTGGGCATCTCTGTTTGCTCGAACCCTTGCCGAGGGCCCATTCCGCCAGGAGTTGGCCTCGTCGAACGGAAGAGTCCACGACGTCGCACTGAGTCCCATCATTGACGGGTGCCAGAAGGTTGGCGTTTCCGTGTTTGCAAGGGACATCACCGAGCGCAAACAAGCGGAAGAAGCGTTGCGCGAAAGCGAACGAAAGACGCGCGCCATATTCGACCTCTCTTTCGGGTTTGTCGGTCTTCTGACGCCAGACGGAACACTTGTCGAAGCCAACAAGACAGCTTTGGATTTTGCCGGCATCACCATGTCAGATGTCGTGGGCAAGCCATTCTGGGATACGCCCTGGTGGTCCCATTCCTCTGAAGCTCGGGAGACCATTCGAACTGCGGTGCTGCGTGCAGCCGAGGGGGATTTGGTTCATGCCGAGACGACCCATCGCACGAAAAGCGGCTCACTTCGCATCATTGAATTCACCGTGAAACCCATCAAGGATGAGGCCGGTAGCGTCACACAATTGATCCCCGAAGGTCGCGACATTACCGAACAGAGAAAGGCACTCGATGAACTGCGTGCCTCAGAAGAAAAGTTCTCCAGACTGTTCCAATCGAGCCCGGACGCCGTGCTCGTAACGAGAGTTCGTGATGATACCATTGTAGAAGTCAACAATGCATTCGAGTCCTTCTTGGGATATACGCGCGCGGAACTGATCGACCGCAATGTGCTCGACCTCAAAATGTATAGTGCGCCAGACCGTACACGGCTCATATCCATGCTTCGAGAACGAGGGAGCATCCGCGACACCGAATTTGACGTCACCAGAAGTTCAGGCGACAGTGCGCAGGTATTGGCGTCGACGGAGCTGATTGAAATCAAGGGCGAAGCACACGCAATTACCATTCTCCATGACATAACCGAGCGGAAGCTTGCGGCGTTGGCGCTCAGCAAGAGTGAGGAGCGGTATCGGGCTATCGTCGAACAAGCGGCGGACGGCATCTTCATCATGGATCTTCACGGTACGCTCCTCCAAGTCAATTCCTCGTTCGCACAAGCTCACGGCTATACCGTCGTCGAACTGTTGGAACTGGGCCTAGATGGCATCACGGTCGAGGGCACGGCTTCAGTGACCAAGCTCATCCCGCAGTTGCTGGCAGGGGAGTCGCTCACTGTCGTGACGGAGCATCGGCGCAAAGACGGAAGTCCGCTCCCCTTGGAAGTGACCACCTCGCTCGTCGAATATGGTGGCACGCAGGCCATCATCGCTTTCCACCGTGACCTCACGGAGCGAAGGCGGGCAGCGGAGGAGAGCGCCAAACTCGAGGCCCAACTGCGCCAAGCGCAGAAGATGGAGTCAGTGGGTCTGTTGGCAGGTGGCGTGGCGCATGACTTCAATAACCTGCTCTCGGTGATCTTGTACCACACCGAGTTTGCCGCGGAGGGCGTACCCCCAGAAAGCCCCGTCATCACCGATCTATTGGAGGTGACCAAAGCAACCGATCGCGCAGTCGCGCTCACCCGACAACTTCTAGCATTTAGTCGCAAACAGGTGCTGAAACCCGTATCGACAAACTTGAACGCGGTCGCCGTTGATGTGGAAAAGATGCTGCGACGAGTCCTCGGTGAGGACATCGCCATCGTTCGAACACTCGCACCGGATCTCGGCACTGTTATCGCTGATCCAGACCAGATTGGACAAGTGTTGCTGAACCTGGCTGTCAACGCCCGCGACGCCATGCCCGACGGTGGCAAACTTACGATCGAAACTTCGAACGTCGAACTGGATGACGACTATGTTGCGCACCACCTAAGCTTGGGTCCCGGGCATTACGTCCAACTCGCGGTCACCGATACCGGCTGTGGCATGGACGAGGCGACCAGGTCGAGAATTTTCGAACCGTTCTTCACCACCAAGGAGAAGGGTCGGGGGACTGGCCTGGGCCTTTCCACAGTGTACGGAATCGTCAAGCAAAGCGGTGGCGCCATCTGGGTCTACAGCGAACCGGGCCTCGGTACGTCATTCAAAATCTTTTTGCCGCAGGAGCTATCCATCAGTGAGGAGTCCACTACAGCGCCTCCGAAAGTCTCAACGCTGACCCAAGGAACCGAAACCATTCTGGTCGTCGAAGACGAAGACACTCTGCGCAGCGCAGCAAATAGGATACTTGGCGCAGCCGGCTATGCAGTACTGCTGGCGGCAAATGGCGCAGAGGCACTGCAGACGAGTGCCAAATTTGCGGGGCCTATCCACCTGCTTCTGACCGACGTCGTAATGCCAGGGATGAACGGGAGAGTATTGGCAGAGCAGCTGCTATTGACAAGACCCGACGTCAAAGTTGTCTACATGTCGGGCTATACTGACAATGCGATTGTCCACCATGGAGTCCTGGATGCCGGGACCCACTTCCTCAACAAGCCCGTAGGTGCCGCTGAACTGACGAGGAAGATTCGTGAGGTACTGGACGGCTGAATTTGCCTTCTCGTCCGCGGAGACGATGACCTTGCTCGAGTCCTTCCGTTCAACGACTACCGTTTCGGCGTTCGCCCGTCAATTCTTCACGACAGCCACCAGAACTCGGCAGCACTGACTCCGACCGCACGATCCGATGGTGGCCGCTAGGATCGTCATCCTGTGACCGCGCCTGTCTTCTCACGCTAGCAACGAAGCGACAGAGTGCGATATCGTGGCACCGGATGTGCATCGAGATCGAATTATACATCATGAATCTGAGCGCCGACACTCGCCAGTCCAGTGTGGCCAACAGCGACTCTACGCGGGCAACCAGGCTGGCGTGATCTTCACGATGTGCCTTACCCAGATATTCGTAGCCATCCATCAGCGCCTCCTCGCACGCTAAATGGAACTTGAAATATCGAAGCAGTTCGGTGATTTGTGGCGGAATTCTTGGATCCAGCGGGTTTCTCGCGATAACCTCGATCTGGTCTAGCTGACTGAAGATATGTCGATGCTGAAGGTCGATTTCGCTCAATTGGACCGAATGTTGAAGCACATGCCGCATATCGACCTTACCCCTCACGCGTCGCGCCACTCGACTTATCGCCGCAATTGCGACTCCTTGTGCCCTCTCCGTTCAAGATGCCACAGACTCGAGTGCTCATGTGCCGCAGGGCAACGACTTCACTGGCGGCCCCCAGCTCAATTGCCACCTTGGGCATGCCAAACACGACGCAGCTATTCTCGTCCTGCGCCAGGGTTCTGGCGCCGGCTTGTCGCATCTCGAGCAATCCCTTGGCGCCATCTGCTCCCATTCCGGTCAGAATCACGCCAACGGAATTGCGCCCCGCAGTCGCCGCCACACTGCGAAATAGAACGTCGACACTCGGACGATGTCGATTCACCGGGGGGCCATCGCGTACCTCGACGAAATATCGCGCACCATCGCGCCGCAGCAGCATGTGCTTCCCGCCTGGAGCAAGCAGAACTACACCGGTTACCACGGAGTCACCGTTGCGCGCCTCGCGCACGTTCATCGCGCACAAGCCATCCAACCGACGCGCGAAGCTTTCAGTGAAATGCTCCGGCATATGCTGAACTATGACCGTCCCTGGTGCCGTTGGGGGCAATTGAACCAGCAGGTCCTCGATGGCCACTGTGCCACCCGTGGATGCCCCAATCGCCAGGATTTGGTTCGTAGTTCGAAGGAGTGCGGTTGGACGCTTGGGCGCGTCCCTCCTTTGCAGGGTCGCGACGTGAGCCCCAATGTTGATGCGCGCTGCAGCGCGCACCCGCTCGATGAGTTCTGGCCCCAGATCTCCAAGCGTATAGGCGGCACCGGGCTTACACATCACATCAACCGCACCAAGCCTCAGGGCCTCAATTGCGATGTCACTTCCTCGCGGTGTCAGCGACGACACGATGACTATGGCTGTGGGGAAATGGGTCATCACCTTGGATAGGAAGGTCAATCCGTCCATGCGGGGCATTTCGATGTCCAGGAGCACGACGTTTGGCTCGTGTTCGACCAGCAATTGTCGGGCAACGTAGGGATCGGGTGCTCCACCGATGACGGTAATGTCGGGTTCCTTTTCGAGTGTGCGCATGAGTACGCTACGCACAATGGCGGAATCATCCACGACTAGAACACTTGCTGGCATGGTGCTCTCCGACGGCCGAATTGGGTTAGCATGGTGAGTAGACTGATGGCTGCAAGTGGCGAAACCTGGTATCGACTCGATGTAACGTCTCAGAGTGACCGATGAAAAGCCGCCCGTCTGTCCCAATGAGCTTCTCTATCGCAGAGATCAATCCTTGGCGAACGCGTTGATCGAAGTAGATCATCACATTGCGACAGAACACGGCATCGAAGGGGCCTCGCATCGGAAATGGAGGATCAGCGAGATTCAGGCGGCGAAATGCAACATGACTCCGCAATTCCTCATTCACTCGAAAGATCGGGTTCTCGGTGCCTCGCGGACTGATCGGAGCGAAGTATCGGTGTAGTAGCTGCGTTGGGACGCTTTCGAGGCTTGACTTCGAGTAGCAACCTTCTCTTGCTATGGCAAGCATGCGCCTCGAGATGTCTGTTCCCAAGATTTGCCAGTCGTCCGTCGTGTCTCGCAGAGCCTCGTGGACGGTCAAAGCCATGGTGTATGGCTCTTCACCGCTCGACGAGGCAGCCGACCAGAAGCGAAATCGGCGTTGACCTTGGCGCAATCTACTTTCAACGAGTTCCGCCAGCAGAGCGAAGTGATCTGGCTCACGAAAGAAGCGCGTGTAGTTGGTCGAAATCGCGTCGAGGAAGTTCGCGAGCTCCTCTTCTGCGCCACTACTGGTCAGACACTCCAGGTATTGTGCAGGTCCCGAGAGCCCCAATGCCCGCACCCGTTTGGCAATTCTGGCTTCAACGAGCGCTTCCTTGCCGACGCCGAGGTGGATCCCGGCTAGCTCGTACGCGATGACCGCGAAGTCACGGAACAACCTGTTGCTCAATGCTTGCTGCATGGTTTAGAATCCGCTCGAAGTTGGTAGTGGGCACCCGATCGGGCGCCCACCGCGTCTCGGAATCTAGAAGTCCACGAACTCAGGATCTGCGTCGAAAGGAATCACTTCCTCGGCGGTTGGTTTCCTGCTTCCGTTAGTGCCATTGGTTCGCGACCGTGCTTGACTGCCGTGTTGCGGGCGGTGGACTGGAAGGCTCGTCGGTACTCGACGCCGCACTTCCGGCGACAGAACCTCGCGTTTGCTTATGCGTCGTGCAGTCTCGCGTTCGACCTGGAATCTCGCAACCAAACCTGTTAGCTCATCGGACTGCCCTGATAGTTCCTCGGCTGCACTCGAGGATTCCTCGGCGTTCGCTGCTGATACCTGCACCACCTTGTCCATCTCGCTGACGGCCTTGTTGACCTGTTCAATGCCGCGGGCTTGCTCCTGGCTGGCAATCGCGATCTCACTAACGATATCGTTCACCTTGCCCGCCGCTGACACAATCTCTGTCAAGCTACCGGCAACCTCACCGGAGATGACTCGCCCGTTTGCTGCATGGCTGACGGACATCTTGATCAGATCTTCGGTCTTCTTGGCTGCTTCCTTGGACCGAAGCGCGAGGTTCCGCACCTCTTCCGCGACCACCGCGAAGCCGCGACCGGCATCCCCAGCCCGCGCCGCTTCGACGGCTGCGTTCAACGCCAGCAGATTCGTCTGGAATGCAATTTCGTTGATGTCTTTGATGATTTCAGCGGTGCCCTCGGATGCCGACCGGATCTTCTCCATGGCATCAATCATGCGGGTCATTGCGGTTCCACCCTTCTCCGCCGCTTCCTTGGTGGATTGGGCAAGTGTCCTAGCCTGGATGGTGTTGTCCGCATTTTGCTTGGTCATGCCGGACATCTCTTCGAGGCTGGCCGATGTCTCTTCCAGGCTACTCGCCTGCTCGGATGCGCCTTGGGCCACGGATTGACTCGAAGAGGCGATCTGCGATGACGCCTGTGACACCTGTTCCACGGATTCGGCCACCTGCACCATAGCATCGTGCAGTGCCTTACCCGTATCGTTTAGGGCTGTCTTGATGCGAGCGTGGTCGCCGTTGTAGTTGCCCTTCACGCGCGCTCGCAGGTCATAGTTAGATAGTGCTTCGAGCACAGTAGTGGCTTCCACTATCGGGTCGATGACAGCATCCAACGTCTTGTTTACGCCTTCGACAATCTTACGGAAATCTCCGACGTGCTTCGTCGCGTCCGCACGTGTTGACAGGCGACCCTCAACGGCAGCTTGCGATAGCGCCTGAGCATCCGTGACCATCAGATTGACAGCATCGATGCACTGATTCAGGTTGTTCTTGATTGTGTTGAAATCGCCACTGTATTGGTCGGTGATCCTCGGAGGAATCTTGCCCTTCGATATCTTGTCCACATAGTCGGCGGCGACGTTGAGCGGGCTAATGACCGCATCTAGAGTTTCATTGACGCCTCGCACGATTTTACGGAAGTCACCCTCATGCTTCGACGCATCCGCGCGGGTCGCGAGCTTGCCTTCTACGGCGGCCTTCGACAGCGTTTCGAACTCACTGATTACGGCCAATAGACTTCGCCGCAACTCGTCCATGCGCTCATTGGCAATGACTTGTTTGCCCGGGAATCTCTTCAGAATCGGAGCAAAGTTGCCCTGCGAATAGGCACCGAGCACCTCCAATATCGCGAGCACGGCGCTGATGTGAACTTTCACCGACTCGTTGACGCCTTCGGCCAATTGGCGGTAGGCGCCGTTGAACTGAGACTGGTCAACGAAGGCTTCGATATCGCCACTCTTCTGGGACTCGTGCATGGATGCCATCGACTTCAGAAGCCCATTCAAGGAATGAATACACTCGTTCAAGTTGTTCTTGAGGGTATTGAAGTCGCCGCGATAGGTTTCCGTAATGGTAGGCGGAATGTTACCCTTGGAGATCTTGTCCACGTAGTCGGCGGCGACGTTGAGCGGACCAACCACTGCATCGAGGGTGTCGTTGACACCCTGGATAATGCTGCGGAACTCGGAAGGGACAGCCATCAAGTCGCCACGCGTGTCGAGTTGGCCAGCCAAGGCAGCCTCGGTAAGTCGACCAGATTCGCCACGCAGCGCTGTCAAGGTGCCGTTGACACCACGCGTGATCGTGACGGCCAGCGCGATAGCAATGGCCGCTCCCAAGAGGATGACGAGAAAGATAAGCTCGGAGCTGTGAGTGGTTGCGGCCGCAGTGTCTTTGACGATCTTCTGCGTAAGGTCGTAATTGATCCTGACGATTTCACTAACCAACTTCTGTGCTTCCAAACGAGTATCTCGAGAGCCCATCACGGCGTCGAGTGATTTGTCGTCCAATTGAACAATCGCCGGATCGTCTTGCTTCTGGCCCTGCGACAGCAATTTGTCCTTCTCCTGCTGCATGTCGACGACGTGTTGAACCTTGCGTTGCCATTCATCAAAAAGCGGTACCGCTTGTCGCCACAGCCGAGCCTCATCGGGCTGTTGCGGCAATGGTTCATAGATCCGCCGGCCCTCGGCGAATTGACGCAGACCCTTGGCGATGGTATCGAAATTCTCTTGGCGCCGTTTCGGGTCGTGCAATCGACGGATGGAAAGGCCAAGCTGGCCGTTGGCGACAACGACCATTCCCGTCGACATCTCCTCGATGCCGAAAAGGCTTGGCACGGCAACCGCTCCCAGGTCGTGCCCCACTTCGTAGTTCTTCAGCATGGCTTGTCGCCCGACTAGACCGATGACGAGCGACAGCAGTATGGCAATCGCAAAGCCTAGGATGACTTTGGTTGAGATCTTTGCATCTTTGAACATAGTAATGTGCTTTCCCCTGTACTTTCTACACGGTTGAGGTGGTATCGAACGAGTCAGCGTCCGGCGCTTGAGCGGCTTCATCTTTGGAAATGACCCGTTGGATGTCGAGCAAGCAGATGACTCGCTGTTCGACCTTGCCGAGTCCCAAGATGAAGTCGTTGCAGCCGTAGCTGGATTGGAGATCCGGAGGCGGCTCGATCTGCGCTGCCTCGATGTTCATGACTTCCAACACCTCGTCGACTAGGATCCCCATCGTGGTAGAGACATTCCTTGTTGTCCACTGCACCACGATGATGACTGTCTGGTCGGTGTTCTCGACGCGTTCCATCCCGAAGATCATGCGCAAGTCGACGACCGGAATAACCTTGCCACGCAAGTTGATCACACCGCGAAAATGCTCTTCGGTGCGTGGCACACGGGTAATGTCCATCAAGCCGATGATTTCGCGTACTTTTAAGATCGCGACCCCATACTCCTCGCTGGCAAGCTTGAATGTCATGTATTTCCCCGCCAACTGATTGGCGAGGGTGTGGCTTCCTTGTTGGTCAGGGTTAGCGTTGCTGACGTCCTTCGAGACGGTATTCATAGATTGTCCCTTTGTTGCTTTCGCTTCGTTCAGGCTAGTACGGCTGCCCTTGTCTCGACACGCGACAGTGCAGACTCAACCAGAGCTTCAATGTTCATGATCAAACCGACGTGGCCATTTGAAAGGATGGCTGCTCCGGCGAACAGATGATTGACACCAAGCTCGTGGCCCAGCGTCTTGATCACGACTTGATGCTTCATCACTACCTCGTCGACGAGGACCGCCACTCGGGTGTGCATGGACTCCACAATGATAACCAAGGCCTTCGTTGGGTCTTGTTCCTGATCTTGAACGCCCAGGATATTGCCCAAGCGAAGCAGCGGCAGGGTTTGACCCCGCACTAGGATATGCTCATTGGTGCTCGCAATGCTGAAGAGCATGCGGCGCGTTGGTTGGAGAGATTCGACAATGTTGAGCGTGGGGACGATGAACCGCTCATTGCCAGAGCGAATGACCATGCCGTCGATAATGGCCAAGGTCAGCGGCAACACCAGCCGAAACGAAGTGCCTCGGCCTTTGGCTGAACGCGTGACGATTCTCCCACGAATCGCTTCGATATTGCGCTTGACCACGTCCATGCCAACTCCTCTACCTGAGATCTCCGTAACCTGGCTGGCGGTGGAAAAGCCGGGCAGGAACAATAGGTCGTAGATTTGGCTGTCCGAGAGATTTGCGCCTTCATTGATCAGGCCTTGGGCAGTAGCTTTAGCGACAATTCGCTCTCGGTCGATGCCACGACCATCGTCGGAGATCTCGATGACGATGCTTCCGCCTTCATGACAGGCTGAAAGCACTACTGCTGCGGTCTCTGACTTGCCCTGTGCGGTGCGCTCTTCTGGTGTCTCGATGCCGTGGTCGACTGCATTGCGAATCAAGTGCACCAATGGGTCGGCGATCTGTTCGACCATGCTTCGATCCATCTCGGTTTGTTCTCCGCGCAGTTCCAAGTGTACGCGTTTGTTGCTACGACGCGCCAAGTCACGAACCATGCGCGCCATCTTCTGAAATTCACTGCGTAAGGGCACCATGCGCATGCGCATGCCAACTTCCTGAAGCTCGCGCGTAATCTTTGCAAATTGACCGAGGTAGTTACGTACGTAGGTCGGAAGCCCGCGAATCTCTGGTGCGTTCGAAACCATGGATTCAACGATGACAAGCTCGCCTATCGTCGCAACGAGGCTGTCGACTCGCTCGAGGTCGACCTTGACGACTTCTTTGGTCTTCGTATTTTGGCCGCTGGCAGCGTCTTGTCCTCGAAGTGCCTGGGCAATGACTTTGGCGGGAACGACGCCCTCGGCAACCAGTTCTTCCCCAAGCTTGCGCCCAGATTCCTTCTGGCGTTCGAGGGCGAAATTCAGCTGAGAATTGGACAGCGCGCGATTCTCTACGAGGATTTCACCGAGCTTGCTGCCTGGTTCTGCCGGCAACATCGAACCCTGGGGAGCTTGGCCGTGCGTCGTCCGGCGGATCTTGTCGATCAGGTCGTCGGTGCCTGGTACGGTTGCCAAAGGTGCTGCGCTATTCAGTGCCACCTGTACGGCACCGATGAGCTTTCGCAGGAGTGCGGTAGCGTCGAAAACGAGGTCGACAATGCCAATTTCCGGTGAAAGCCGCCCGCTACGCAGCTGGTCCAGCATGGTCTCCGTCGTATGGGTCAGTTCGACGATCTGACCCATGTGCAAAAACGAGGCAACACCCTTCAACGAGTGGAATGTGCGAAATAGCTTATTGACGCGTTCGCTGTCCGGACCAAGTTGCTCGATCTCGAGCAAGGTCTGGTCAATCAACGCGGTCGCTTCCGCGCTTTCGTGCAGAAATTCGACAACGAGGTCGATTTCTTCGGCGTCCCAGGAAGTCGAGTCCTGCTCGGGCTCGGTCGATGAGGTTTCAATCCGAACGTCTGCAGAAGCTGGCTGAAGGTCAGAGACGTCAGCATCGCTCCGCTCAGAATGGAAGCCTTTGACGGGCAAGGTCGGCGTTGGACTGCCCAGGCTAGTAGGATCGGTAGACTTCGCGGGCGGCCACGCAAGTGAGGTTTCGGTGGGACCAGTTGCCTGCCCAATGGAAGGCTCGGTACTCCCGATGGCCCAAGCCAGCTCACTCGGGAGTTTCGGCAAGTGCCCGCGTTCATACGTTCCCAGAGCCTGCAACATCCAATCGTGAACCAGTTGGAGTTCTTCCGCCCGGTTCCAAGTTGCTGCAGGTTGTTCGAGGTGTGACTCCAAGCCGTGCAGCAGTCGCGCCAGTTCTTGTAGTCCGAGCATCCCTGATTCGCCCTTGATCGTGTGAATCATGCGACGGACTTCCGCGACGGCGTTGATCGACCCAGCACGGAGTTGCTCGATGTGCGTCTGCAGATCTTCGGCCTTCAGTCTAGTCTCGAGGATGAATTCCGCGAGCAACGACGCGTCAGCGACTTCCGATAGCTGGAGTGCTTGTTCGCTGCATTTGGAGGGCGCTCCGCTGGACCAACGCTTCGCAGCCTCGTACCAGAGCTGAGCAAGCTGCTCAACTTGGTCGGCGATGGCTCTCTTGCGTTGCGCCGAGATCCTGCCTTGAGCCGGGTTTGGACGAAGAACGTCAAGCAGTGCGCGAGCGGGCTCCGCCAGGTCATGGCGGTTGCTCTGGTCAAGGAATTCTATCACCGCTTCTAGTCGGAGCCGACTATCAGCGAGGCTCTTGGGCGTCCCAAAGTCGACGGTTAGCAGCGCACCCGAGAGAGCATCGATGAGTTCTTCGAATCTGAGTCGTGACATGTCGTTGTCTTCCAGAACTGCTTGTCATTGGGGGCGGTTGAAGCGGCGGACGCGCCATTCGCCTCATTTCCGCCCACCGCTGGCCCCACTGCGGCGCAACCGACAGGGTTGCACCGTCTCGAAGCGGATCGTCGAGACTGATTTAGGGTTGTATCCGCGGATTTGTGCTCACTCTGGCCCGGGAATCACGTGGCTGCATTGGACCGTGACCCCAGAGGTTCTGCACGGACTCAGACTGGCGGTTCCGCTCCGTCCCGCACCCACTTAACCGCCGCGTCACTCCATGTGGGTGTCGCGATGGAATTGATGTATCGCTCCCACGCATCTATTCCAGATTCTTTTGCCAGGCGTCGGAACTGAGCGGTGGTGATTGCATTTTCGAGGATAACTGCCGACCGTTTCATTCCCATCTTCTTGAAGGTCGCCTGAGTTTCGACCATGATTTTCTGTGCTTCGGGCGGTAGCGGACTGAGCTTGCGCATATCTACGATGACCCCGAAGTCACCCTGCTGTCTGGCAAGGATGGACTTCGCCTCGGTTGCCCATTTCGCCATTTCATCTGCAGAGACTAGACCGTTGAACGTCAGCAGAAGTCCGGTTGGACGCTTTTCGATTGAATACATTTCCAGTTTCTCCTACGCCTCAGTCAAGTCGTACTGTCGACCACTTGGCAAGACGCTACTGAGCAACTGCCATGCCAGGACTTGAACGGTTGGGGGTCGCCGCGACTTGCGGCTGCGTCACCGCAGTCTCGATTTGCTTGCGTCCACCCAACACATGGCACAAGTGCCCAGATCCATCGAAATTGGGGAGCGCCTGCTTGCGGTTGCTCAAGACGCTCAAGACTTCTTTGGTGCTGTCACCCAACGCGCGATTGTTGGGCAGCGGTAGTGGGCGCTGATAGCGGACTGTTGCTGTTGCGCAATTCAACACTTGCCGTCGGATTGCTTGTGATATCAGCGAGTTACGCTTCATCGTCGTCGACCACCTGTCGGTTGGCTCGATGAGCGCGGAAGCACTCTCGTGGTCCGGCTGCGCAAGAAACGGGAACCCCGCCAGTCAACGTTGATCGCAGTTGGGGCATCGATCTTGCAGCGCCAAGCCAAGACATCGCCAGTAGTGAAATGGAGACATGATGGTCAGTGACCACCCGCATCCAAAAGTCCTTGATTCATCATCAGATGATGGTGCGCCAAGCTCGAGAGCTCCGCACCGCTGCGAGGAGTTTGTGCAGATCGCAGTCTTGGGAACTGACAAGCTCGCCATTGGTATACCCAGGTCAGCCTTGGTAGCCATTCTACCTCTGGAGGATCTCGTCTTCTGCAGTGGAGAGCCGCATTGGCTTCTTGGCGTCACGCAATGCGCCGGAACATGGCTGCTTGTCCTTTCAATATCGTCGTGGCTTCACGGCGAGGCTATCCATCCGCACCTACCGGCAACTCTTGCGGTGGTTACGATCGGTGCAGGCCGGAAGTTGGGCTTCGTGATTGACCATGCGATTGGATTTCGAGACTTACATGCGAGCGAAGTTCTCGTTCAGCCGCACTCCTCGGCAGTCGAAACGTCTGAGCTGGTATTGGGGGTCACGCAGGACTCGCTTCATTTGATCGACCTTGGGCGAGTTTTCGCCAATCCGGCTTTGTCCCCGGAGGCCTTGCGGGGCTACTTTCTCTCGGGCACGTAGGTCGAGTCATCGGGATCAACCTGCGCAAGCAGGTGTTGAAGCAGCCGAGGCAGTTCGGCGGCGCGACAGGGTTTCTGCAAGAATCCGTGTCCATTGCCGACCAGACCATGCTCTTTCAGGATGTTGAGACCGTGGCCAGAAACGAAGACAGCTTTACCGTTGGGTTGCCGCTCAAGCAACTGCTGGTACAGCAACACGCCATTGCCGTCCGGTAGCATGACGTCAGTCACCAAGGCAGCTATTGGTTGCTTCGCCGCAGACAGAATCTCCGCAGCCCTACTGTAGCTTTCCGCTTCCAAAACTTCGTAACCAGCTCGACTCAGTATGTGCGCAGTCGCTCGCCGGAGGACATCATCATCTTCGACGCACAATACCGTCCCTGACGCCGTACGCTCACTGGCGATCCCCGTTGTTTCGCCTGGCGCCGGGAACGAGGCCGGAGCGCTCAAGAACTCGACTTCAATCTGTGCATCACAACGCGATACCGATGCTCCCATCTGTTTCAGTGTTTCCAAGAGATTCTGTAGCTCGCAACTGTCGCTGATTGTCCAGAATCTCCCAGCATTGCTTGCTCCAATCGTCAGCCTGCACAGCGGCGGTCGATTACCTGGCTGACCTTGCTGAGATGACTGGGTGACCTCTTGGGCACCAGCGACCCGAATGACGAGCTCATGGGGGATCGAAGCACTCGGACGCGCACTGAGAATCGACTCCAATAGCAGCTGTTCCACGACGGAACGACTTGTCCAAGTGCGAGCCGGTGCGCTGCCCAACTCCAGTTTCAGCTTCACCTTTGGCCCCAAGATGCTCTGAAGGATTGGACCAAAGGACGTCAATAGTTCGATAAGGTCTACGATCTCCGTTGTTGTGGAGCATGGCTTGCCAAATGCGGCGAGACGACGTGCCAGCGATGCCGCGCGATTGACTGCTTTCTTGATATCCTCGAGGTTCTTCCGTGCCGGACTCGATTCCGCCGCACTCATAAGCATGACGTCTGCCACACAACTGACCGAGTAGAGCGCATTGTTGAATTCGTGCGCAAGGCTAAGCGTTGCGCGTCCTGCCAGCGCCATTTTGTTCAAAGCGCGAGTTGTTTCCTCGCTGGATCTGGCAGAAACGAGGCGCTTGCGCGTGGCGAATACCAGCTGTGAAAGTGTCCGCAAGGAGTGCAGTGTATCTTCGTCGAGTTGCTCGATCGCTCCCACTCCGCAGAGCAACAAGGCCACCGTTGCGTCCCCGCAATGAGTCGCGGATTTGACGGAAATCGCCGTTCCGAGTTGGGGCTTTCCGCCGAAATATCTAGGGAACGAGTCGTCGAGATGGATGTCAGACGGCCATTCTGTCAAGTCCACAGCGAAATGCCGGTGCGCCTCATCTGTCTGACATTCTATCAACTCACTGACGCGGCGCCTTCCGGATTTCGCGAACTCAACCTCACAAGCAAACCGCTGATTGGTGCCAAGCTTGATCAGGGCCGCCTGTTGGGCGCCGAATCGATTGGCTACCATCTCTATGACTTGCGATAGACCACATTCGAGTTCGTCACCATCCAATCCCACCAAGCGAACTGCAAGTTCGAACACCTGGGGCAGCAGGTTGTTGTTCGATGGCTCCGATGTGGGAGCACATAGACGTCGGGTGGCGGCAGACATGGTGACCCTTCGGACAACGGCCGCTGCCAACTCGGTGAATAGAGGTGAACTGCACGATGCCGATGGCGAGCCTGCCGCCCTGCCCATTTGTTCGCTGCGGCCAACTGGCCAGCGGGATTCGAATTTGCCCTATGCCAGTCCGCAGTGATCCCCTATCTTGATTAGTTGACCTTTCCGCAGTTGGACCGTGACACCCGCACATGTCGAATCGAATCCTCATCATTGACGACGAACCGACCGCGTTGGAGTACTTGGGGCAGTTCTTCAGCGCGAAGGGGTACGATACCGCACAGGCAAATAGCGGAGCTGCTGGGCTCACACTTGCACGCGACTTCTCGCCACACGTCGTATTGCTTGATCTCCATTTGCCAGACGTCCGTGGCATGGAGTTACTCACACAACTAAAGCTTGCCTTGCCGTCGACCGGCGTTGTCATGATGACAGGACAAGGTGACGTCGAGACTGCAGTACACGCAATGCGTACTCACGCTGACCACTTCGTACTAAAGCCCATCGACTTGGACACACTCGAATCGATTGTGGCTAGAGTCATCCGCACCTACCACCAACATGAAGAGTTGACTTTCTTGCGCGGACGACAGGACGTTATCCGTGGAACAGATCTCACGGCGCTATTGCCTGAAGGATTAGCGAGTCAAATCCGCTTGCTCGCGCAAGGGGCCAGCACTTCGGTGCTCATTCTCGGCGAGACGGGCACCGGCAAGGGACTCGTCGCACGCCTCATTCATGATCTCAGTACGCGTTGCAGTGGCAGTTTCGTTGATATCAATTGTGCGGGATTGAACGGCTCGTTGCTCGAGTCCGAACTCTTCGGACACGAGCGCGGAGCATTCACTGGCGCGACCGGGAGCAAGCGCGGTCTGCTCGAGTTGGCTTCCGGAGGCAGCCTCTTTCTCGATGAGATTGGGGACATGCCGTTGGACATCCAATCCAAACTGTTGAAGGTGCTCGAAGACCGCTCTTTTCGACGGGTTGGAAGTACCCAATCAGTTCATGTCGATGTGCGCATCATGGCAGCCACCAACGTCGATCTAAGCCTGGCAACGAAGCAGGGACGCTTTCGACAAGATCTCTACTATCGGCTCAACGTCGTGCCACTACGCCTCCCACCGCTGCGGGAACGTGCGGAGTCTATCCCCGGCCTGCTCCGTCAATTCGTGGAAGAATTCGGTAGAGCACTCGGGAAGGCACAAATTCGCCTGTCGCCTGAAGCGGAGCGGCTGCTATGTTCCCATCACTGGCCGGGCAACGTCCGCGAATTGCGCAATGCGATCGAGCGCGCCGTGCTGCTTTGCCAGCAGGGTGAAATCCTGCCAAGCCACTTGCCCGAGGAACTGCGCACACGTCGCAGGCCGATTGGAAACGACCCGGAAGCACTCATCTCGCTAGCACAGGTCGAAAAGGCACATATCCAGCGAGTGCTGACTGCCCTAGACAATAACCGTTCCCGTGCTGCAGAGGTCCTCGAGCTAAATCGCACGACCTTGATTGCAAAGATCCGGAAATATGGGTTGAGCTAGCACAACAACGCGGTCGGTCTAGCCACACGACTCTTAGGTTGGTTTGGGGCGGTCGGCAACGACCCGACGTCGATAGTCACGCGGACAAACACCGCAAGTTGTCGAATTCTGTCCAGGAAGACCTTGTATGTCTGCAAACGAGCCCGGGCAACGGGAAGTGCCTATTTTCAGAACCCAGGCCTCGCCGTGGGACCCCGTGCGGGCTACGATAACCTTCGCATGGTTTCCCCGGTCCCGAGCAACGAGCAGCTATCGCCAAGCGATGCGCCGCCGTGCCCCACCACCGGGGCGCGAACGACCGATAATGCCCAGTCGGAAGTCTACGACGAGAACGGCGTTGATCGCTCACTGATCCGCTCTTCGCTGCGCCGAACACCCACCGAGTGTTTGGAGATCCTCGAAGATATGCATCGGCTCGCATCGAGCGTGCGTCCGCACTCGAGGAGCGCAGTCGCACTCGATAGTCACGCCCCCCCTCGTGGATCGGCTCAAAAAGCTCGCAAGCGCTGAGGTTCGATACCTGCTTTTCGGCGGTTATGCCGATGAGCTCAGCCCTACGGGCACCCACCGACCGCCGCGAGCGCTGTCTTGGCTTCCCCGTACATTGCCGTGCCTTTGCCAAACTTGTTCGCACCACAGGCCCCATCCGGACTGGCCGTAGCTGCCGCAAGGGTTAGGCCATTAGCGAACAGGCAACGAACGAGCATCATGCAGTCCGCGGAACAACCGGTTCCGTCAATGACCTTCCCGTAACAATTGTTCGGCGCTAGGCAGAGCTTGTTCGCCGTATCGCAGGTGAGCGACTTGCAATCGAAATTGGCCGAGCAAGGCTGACCATCCACGCATTGGCTGCAACTCGTACCCATCGCGTAGCATCCAGTGGCCGCCTTGATGCATTTGCCAGTGCATTCGCTGCAAGTAGCCGAGTCGCAATCCAGGTCTTTCTTGCAACCCTGTCCGGCAGCAACCGTGCAAAGCTTCGTAACACAACTCGCACCGCAATCCGTGTCACCTTCGGAGCCATTGAGGATGCCATCCGTACAACTGGGAGTCTTACAGATCTTGGATGCGTTGCACCACCCATTCACGCAGTCTGCGTTTGCATTGCAGATCTTGCCATCAATGCAGAGCTTGCTGGTGCCACAGGCGCTTCCGCAATCGGTGTCGACTTCACTCCCGTTCAAGATACTGTCGTTGCAGGTCGGGGCGAGGCACGCTCCGTTGCAAGACTTGCTCACGCAGTCAGCCGGGGTGCTGCAGGTCTTGCCATCCACGCACGCGCTGCATACCGGATAAGTCCCGGTACCTGAACTTCCACAGTCCGCTGCAGATTCCTTCCCGTTCTTCACAAGATCGTTGCAGGCGGCGGCTGCGCAAGTGCCCGTGATGCACTTTCCACTCTCGGGGAGCTTGCAGTCACCATCCTTGAGACAGCCGCCTCCAACCGCACAAGGTGTGCAGCTTCCGCCACAATCCTTGCCGGTCTCATCGCCGTTCTTGACGTTGTCACTGCAGCCAGGCGGCGTGCAGACGAGGAAGTCGCCTGAAACGTCGCACTTGGAGGCTGGGTTGATACAGTCGGTGACTGCTTTGCACATCTTACCGTCGGCACATTTCTTCGTAGTCGCGCAGGTGCCTCCGCAGTCTACGTCCGTTTCCCCGCCGTTCCACGTGTTGTCCGTGCAAGTTGGCGCCAAACAGACCTGGGGACTCGTGAGAGAACACACACCCGATTGGCAGTCTTTGCCGACGTTACAAAATTTCGTGTCTGCGCATCGGGTGGGGCAAATACTGCCGCCGCAGTCCTTGTCCCCCTCGTCACCGTTCCTTACCGCATCCGTGCAGGTTGGCGCCGCACACTTGCCGGCAGTAAGGGTGCAAATGAGGTCTTTGCAGTCTGCATTGGCGACGCACGCTTTACCGCTCCCGCAGGGCGCGCAAGCATTCCCACCGCAGTCAACGTCCGTTTCGGCTAGATTCTTGCGCCCGTCGTTGCAGCTCATCTTTGCGCATTTGCCCGTAGCTGCATCGCAAATCAGGTTGTGCTTCGGCGCGTCACAGTCTGCATCCGTGAGGCAACCCTGCCCCAGCTGGCAGAGGGCTGGTGTTGCCAAGGCAAGGCAGGCGGCTCCGCCACAGTCCACGTCAGTTTCAAGACCGTTCTTCGCCCCATCGGGGCAAACCGCTGCCATGCAGAGCTTGGTGGTGGCGTTGCATACGCCATCGGCGCAGTCGGCGCCCGCCAGGCAGGTCTGACCTGTGGCGCAGTTCTTCTCGCAGCTGCCGCCGCAATCAGCGAAAGTCTCGTTACCGTTCTTGATTAGGTCGAAACAACTATCCGCGATGCAAGTGAGGGTGGCCTTGTCGTCACAGTTCAAACTCAGGCAATCCTCGTCCTTGGCGCATTTCTTGTTGGCTATGCACTTGGCACAATCCGCGCCACCACAGTCTGCGTCTGTCTCGTTGCCATCCTTGATCAGATTACCGCAGGAAGGAATTTGGCATTTGCCCGCAAAACAAGAGTTATTATTGCAGTCGGAATTCGCGCCGCAGTTCAGGCCGATCCCGCAGCGGATCGCACAACTGGACTCAGGGCCACCGCAATCCTTGTCGGTTTCCTGGCCATTCATGACGCCATCGGGGCACACCGCAGCAGCGCAGCGACCCTCGGTGCAGACGCCCGATGCACAGTCGGAGGGCAGTCGGCAAGTGGCACCTGTCTGGCATTTCTGGGCCACGCATTCGCCGCCGCAGTCGATGTCCCCCTCATGCTGATTGATGATGAGGTCGCTGCAAGTTGGCGCGATGCAGCGCTTGTCGGTAATACTGCAGTTCCGGCTGTCGCAGTTGTCCGCAAAGAGGCAAGTGTTGCCGGTGGTACAACGCGGGCACAGGCCATAGGGGTCGCCACAGTCGATGTCGGTTTCGCCCTCGTTCTTGATCTGATCCGTGCAGGTCGGCATCTGGCAGATGTGCGCGTTGCAAAAGGAATAGACGCAGTCCATGTCGACATTGCACCCGGCCGAAGTGACACAGGTTGAACCACAAGTGCCGCCACAATCCACATCGGATTCGTTACCGTTTTGCACCCCATCGCTGCATGCTGCGCTCAGGCATTGATTACTTCGACAGACTTTGCTCGTGCAGTCCGCGTCCTTGTTGCAGCTGGAACTCTGCCCGCATGTTAGCGGGCAACTGCCTCCGCAATCCACTCCGCCTTCGTCACCATTCTTGCGCGAGTCGTTGCAGTTGGCCAGAGCACACTTGCCGGACTCGCAAACGCCGCTGTCGCAATTCTCGTCCCTGGTGCAAGTCTTGCCAGCGGCACAACCAGGACATTCGGTCAATAGTGAGCCACAGTCGGTGTCGGTCTCGTCTTGGTTACGGACCCCGTCGATACAGGATGCTTGGCTACACAAACCGTCGCTACATACTTGGCTGTCGCAGTCAGCGGTGCTCTTGCATTTTTGTCCAGACGTGCAGGGCCAGCAGCTCCCGCCGCAATCGTTGTCGGTTTCGTCTTGGTTGCGCTTGTTGTCCGCACAATGAGTCCATTGACAGCGCAAAATCCCGATGCTGTTGGTGGGATCCGTGAGACACGACAGCCCCGCGCCGCAGTCGCTATTGAGCGCGCATTTCTTTTCGCGTTCACAGGGAATGCAGCCGGTGCCGCCGCAGTCGATGTCCGTTTCGGGTGCTTCCCCCTTGTCGTCGAGCTTGCCGTTCGCGCACGTTGCCTTCTGGTCCGCGATGAACCCACCCGAGCAATCGAGGGCGAGCATCGGTGTCACCCATGACAAAGCCAGGAACCACAGCCGTGCAGAACGCATGGGCGTATAGTAACGCTTTCCGCCACATCGACTATCGCCGAGGCGAAACCCCGACGCTCACGACGCCGACCGTCCCAGGGGCCGTTCGGTTCAACATGCATTTGTTCACCACAATGGCGAGCTTTCGCGCGGGTAGTTCGCAAATCGAGCACGGTCGTGGTGCTTTCGATACCAAACCAATACCGAACCAATCTGGAGGAATTTCGCGACTAAACCTGGCTTTGGCGCAGGACCGCCTGGGTGTAGCCGCCTTTGAGATTGCTGACGTCGGTAAAACCGTTGGCAAGAAGGATTCGGGCGGCTGCGTGCCCCCTGACGCCCACTTGGCAATAGGCCACCACGGGACGACTCCGGTCAAGTTCACCGAGACGCGCGCGTAGGTCATCGAGTGGGATTGGGATTGCGCCTTCGAGTTTGCCGCGCTCGACCTCGGATGCCGTGCGCACGTCGAGCAACTGGGGAGGCAGGCTCCCGACCTCACTCAGTCGAGCGCTGTCGATCCCAGGGGACCATCCGTCGAGTTGATTCTTCGCCACGAACGCCGCGTAGTGTACTGGATCCTTAGCGCTCGAGAACTGGGGAGCGTAAGCCAAGTCCAAGTCCGCCAGGTCGTCGATGGTGCCCTCAAAATGCAAGAGCGTCGCTACCACGTCGATACGCTTGTCGACACCCGCGGCCCCGATCGCTTGGGCACCGAGAACCTTGCGATTCGACCTGTCGTAGCAGAGCATCAAGTGCATCCCTTGGGCGCCCGGATAGTATCCGGCGTGATCGTTCGGATGCACGATGGCGATGTCGACGTCGAGACCCGCTGCCAACGCGGCGCGGCGCGAGAGACCCGTGACCGCAACGTCAAGACCAAAGACTCGAACAACTGCCGTTCCCAGAACGGCGGCGCTCTTCGATGCGTTACCTGTTGCAGCATGCTCACCCGCGGCGCGCCCATGCCGATTGGCAGCACCGGCGAGCGGAACTCGCGCGACGGCCCCCGTCACGCGATGCGTGACCTCTGCGGCGTCGCCGACGGCATAGATGTCTGAATCGCTGGTGCGTCGATATTCGTCGACCGCGATCCCGCCGGCACTCCCCAGCGCAATACCGGCCAATTTCGCCAATTCGAGATGGGGGCGCACTCCCATCGACAGCAACACCAAGTCGGTGTAAAGGCGTTCGCCGGTCTCGGTTACCACGGCACATACGTGTCCTCGGTCCTGCTCGAGACCAGACAGACCCGTCCCAAGACGCAGCTCGACGGCGTGGCGCGCGAGTTCCGCCTCGAGCCACCCGGACATTTCGCTGTCGATGGACGGAAGGACGTGTGGTGCTTTCTCGAGCAAAGTCACGGCAAGTCCGCGCGCATGCAGCGCCTCGACCATCTCGAGCCCGATGAATCCCGCGCCAACGACGACGGCTCGCGTGGGCTTCTTTGCGGCAAGGTAGCTCTCTAGCCGCTCGGTGTCTTCGATGTTGCGCAACACGAAGACGTTGCTGGCCTCGACGCCAGTCATATTCGGTATGATTGGGCTAGCGCCGGGGGCGAGAATTAATTTGTCGTACGGCAGCACGAACGGCTCATGGGTGAGAAGATTGACCCCTTCGACGACATGTCGCTCGCGGTCGATCCGCGTGACTTCGTGATGCACGCGGGCATCGATCCGAAAACGCTGCGCAACGCGCGCGGGCGTGGTCAAAAGGAGCTTCTGCTCATCGACGATTTGGCCGGCGATGTAGTAAGGCAGACCACAATTAGCGAACGAGATATGACCGCTCTTCTCAAGCACGACAATCTCTGCCTGCTCGTTGGCACGCCGTGCCCGCGTCGCAGCACTCATCCCACCAGCAACTCCACCAACGATGATGATTCTCGACTGCATGAACGGGCTCCTCGACGGCCTGGCGACGCCATTTCGGCCTTCGCGCGCCAGATGGGAGCCAACCTAGTGCAGGTTGGATTCGCTCGTCAGCAATCGGGACTCGTACTACTTCACCATTTGCATAACGGTCTGGGCCAGCTGATCGGCTGTCTGAAGAACCCGGATATTGGCGATGGCGGAGTACTTCGCAACGCGGAGATCTACCATTGGCTTCTCAATCCCAGCAAGACCTGCCGAATTGCCGCCTTTTGCAGCAGAGACGGCTTCCGGCGAAACCTCTACCTTGTCGCCGGAGCTAAATTCCGCGGCACTCTGAGTCACCTGCTCGCTTGCCTTGGCGGCGCGATCGAATTCGCGTGCCAGGCCGCGAGCGGCGCTCTGTGCCATCAGGGCGTAACCAGTGATCGAGGACATTCTAAATAGCGAGAACGGTTGCCCGTTTGACTCCTGGAGAAAAATCGACGATTCTCCTGCATTTCGGCCATTTGGCCATATTAAGTTGATGTCCGGTTGGCCGCGGCTGCGCGCGGCGCACAAATCGTCTAGGTTGAGCCCCACCGCGTGTTGCTCGTCATCCAAATCCCTTGCTGGAACGAGGCCGATTGCCTCGGCGAAACCATCGCTGCTTTGCCGCGCCAGATCCCCGGCATCGACACGATCGAAGTGCTGATCATCGACGACGGCAGCAGCGATAACACGGCGGCAGTGGCGCGTGAGCTGGGTGCACACCATATCGTGCGCCTCTCACAACACCGCGGTCTGGCCGAAGCCTTCACAGCGGGCATCGACGCCGCTCTTCGTCTGGGTGCCGACCTCATCGTCAATACCGATGCGGACCATCAGTATCCCGGTTCCGAGATTGCAAATCTCGTGCGACCCATCGTCGAAGGTCGCGCCGATCTCGTGATCGGCAATCGGCAGACCGATGGCGTTCGCGAATTCTCTACCGCCAAGCGCTGGTTGCAACGCTGGGGTTCGCGTGTCACGCGCAGCCTTTCGGGCACCGACGTGGCGGACTCCCCGAGTGGCTTTCGCGCATTTAATCGAAACTGTGCGCTTGGGTTGTTCGTGCACAACCGCTTCACCTACACGCTCGAGATGGTAATTGCCGCAGGCCAGCAGGGACTTGCCATCGTCAACGTGCCCATCCGCACCAACCCATCGCGGCGCCCATCGCGGCTATTTCGCTCGGTACCCGAATACTTGCGCCGCGCTGCGCCCGTCCTGTTGCGCTCGTACGCGATGTATCGCCCGGTCCATCTGGTGGGAATTCTGGTCGTATTCTTGTTTTGTTTCGGCGCAATTACGGCTACGCGCTTCCTCTACCACTACCTCACGAACCCGAGCTACAGCGGCTACATCCAATCTCTCGTGCTCGGCACTGCTGCCCTCGTGGTCGCGGTGTTGCTCGCAGTCACGGCGTTGCTTGCCGAGCTCATCGCGTCGAATCGGCGACTGCTCGAAGACATTCGGTCCCGCGTCCGTCGCCTTGAACTCGGGGACACGCGTGAGCCTGCCCAGATGCGCCGTTGTGGGATCGAATCGACGTCGGCCGGAAGCTGGCGAGCTAGCCCGAAGGATGCATCGAAGGAACCCAATTCTTGAATCCCGAGGTCGGCAACCTCTACGCCAAGTACGACAGCAAGAATCCCATTGCACGGCTCTTGATGCGCAGATTCTTGCGCGCAGTGGTGGGTCTGGCGCGCGGGGTCTCCCCGCGTTGCGTGCTCGAGGTTGGTTGTGGCGAGGGGCTCCTCAGCCAACATCTGTTCGAACAGCTTGCTCTCGAGCGGCTCGACGCCTGCGACTTGCGCCTAGACCGCCTTGACCCGCGTTGCGACTCGCGCATCCATTTCCGCACGGCCTCGGTGTACGAGCTCCCCTACGCCGATGCCGAGTTCGATCTCGTGGTCTGTTGCGAAGTACTCGAACACCTCGAGCACCCGGCACGCGCCCTTTTCGAGTTGGCTCGAGTCACCAGGAGCACCCTGCTCGTCAGTACACCCAACGAACCGCTATTTAGAACCCTGAACCTCTTGCGCGGGGCCTATCTCTCGGCCCTGGGCAATACGCCGGGCCACATCCAGCACTTCTCGCCAAGGTCGCTCGAACGCCTGGTTTCTGGAGCACTGCGCGTAACGCACCAGCGTACCGTTTTGCCTTGGATCGTGCTCTTGGCAGAGCACTAGCGAGCCTCAGCGAGCCTTCTACCAACTGGACAAGACATATCCTGCACTCCAACCTGTCGGATCGACAACCTGTACGCCTCCACCCCTCCGGATGTTCCCCTGGGTCCCCTTACTAGCCACCGGAGCCTGGTGAACACCCGAAGGGGTGGGAAGGTGGTGGCGATATCGGTTTCTGCTTGTTTTTGGGACCCTTGCCCCAAAGACGCGCCCCTTGAAAAGTTGACCCAAGATCGATGACTTTTGGACGCCAAAAGATCGCTGAACGTAGCATTTGAAGGCGCAAGGCAGCGGGTTGCGCTAGATGGCTCGCGACCTCATTCTCCGTAGTCGAACCAGCGCCATGGCCCAAGCGGTCACTTCTCCCACTTCATCACGATCCATCATCATGCAAGGCTCCACTTTCTCGAGTTCGACCGACTCACTCGACGTCGAGGAGACGTGCCTCGATCTCGACCTGTCGGTCGTGATCCCGGTCTACAACGAACAAGAGAACATCCGACTGCTCATTTCTGAGGTCCATGCGGGCATTCGCCCGCTCGGACTCAGCTACGAAATCGTTCTCGTCGACGATGGTTCACGTGACAATAGCTTTGCGCTGTTGAGGGAAGCCGCCACGACGGATACAGCGCTCACGCTGATCCGATTTCGCCGCAATTTCGGCCAGACGCCAGCGATGCAGGCGGGACTCGATGTAGCCCGCGGCAAGGTGGTGGTCACCATGGATGCCGATCTGCAGAACGATCCCGACGACATTGGTAGGATGCTGCAGAAGCTCGACGAAGGTTACGATCTTGTCGCGGGTTGGCGCAAGGACCGAAAGGACGCGTTCATCAATCGTAAGCTGCCGTCGATGATCGCCAACTGGCTGATTAGCGCGACGACACAGGTGAGCCTTCACGACTATGGCTGCACACTAAAAGCCATGCGCGGTGATCTGGCCAAACAGTTGCGACTGTATGGTGAGATGCACCGGTTCATTCCCGCCGTTGCTGCGTTCATCGGTGCCACGATCGTCGAGATGCCGGTCAACCATCGCCCGAGACGCTTCGGTCAATCCAAGTACGGCATTGGTCGCACGCTGCGCGTGGTTCTCGACCTCATCACGGTTCGGTTTCTTCAGCAGTATTTGACGCGGCCAATGCAAGTATTCGGCCTATTGGGCCTGGTCTTGTTCATGTTGGGAGTGGGCATCAACGGCTGGCTCGCTGTGGAGAAGCTCGCCTTTGGCCACAACCTAGCGGACCGCCCGCTGCTGCTGCTTGGAGTCTTGCTGATCATGATCGGGGTGCAACTCGTCAGCTTGGGACTGCTCGCAGACGTCGTGTCGCGGACCTACCACGAAGCACAGAACCGCCGCCCCTACTTCGTGCGCGAGATCCACCGGGGGACCGGACACCGCAACCAGACTGACGACTAGTCGTGAGCCCGCGGCTGCAGCGAAGAGAAGCGCGCCGCCCCGCTCGGCGATCCGCAGAACGGACTCGCCAAGCCACACGGTCGGGAGTATCAGATGACGATGTCTGCACTGTTGCACCGCGCCGCCACAGCCAGCCGAACTCTATTTCCGGCAGCCTTTGCGATTGCAGGTGCGGCAGTACTGCTCGGGTTCAGTGAACCTTGGTACCCCATCTCCCAGTGGCTACTTTGGCACTACCTCGGCATCATTCTGCTCAGTCTGCTGCTGTTTGCGGCCTGCCTTTCACTGGGCGATTTCGTCGTGCGCAAGGTCTTTCGGCTGACGCTGCCCACGCATGAACACGTAGCCATCGGATTCGCGCTCGGCCTCTTTGGCTTTGAGCTTGGAATGTTCCTACTCGGTGTGGTCCAAGCCTATGGGCACACGACGTTCGTTGTCTATCCGCTGCTCTTGATCTCGCTGGGGGTAGGCCGGTGGCGCGTGGCCCTGCGGCGCGTCACGCGTTTGGTGCGCGTTGGACCAAAGCTCCGGCCAGCGCAGGTGCTCTTCGTGCTGTTCGGTGTCGCTGCTCTGGCGCTGATCTACTTCTCGATCTTGACACCCTACAATGTGCAATTCGATGCACGATGGAAGCACTTGGCACTTGCAGAGGACTACGCTGCCCACGGTGGGCTGCGCCGCATGCCAGAGGGCTGGGTCTTCTCCACTCGCCCGCATCTGACCAGCTACCTCTACGTCTGGGCATTCTTGCTGCCATACGGAACACTCTTCCACCGCATGGAGTTGGCGGCCCATCTCGAATACCTAGTGTTTGCGGTTACTACGCTCTTTGCCCTTCCGGCACTGGTTCGCCGACTGGTCCCGAAAGCAGACGCTCGGGTCGTTTGGGTCGCACGATTTCTGTTTCCCGGCGTGTTTCTCTATGACAGTTCGCTGTCGGCTGGAGCGGATCATTTCGGAGCGCTCATTGCCCCTGCGTTGGCCCTGGCAATGCTGCGCGCTTGGCGCGGGCTCGAACGCCCTTGGGTGTTATTGGTCACCGTCTTGTTGGCCGCAGCCGCGATGGTCAAAGAGACCGTTGCTATCATGCTGGTGCCGATTCCGGTCTTGGCGCTCACACTCCGCGCCTTGCAGCTCTACCTATCGACACATGCGCCCGTGCAGCGGCGTATCCTCGGCACACTCTCGCTGGCAGTCGGGCTTGGACTCACACTGACATCACCCTTCTGGCTCAAAAACTGGATCTGGCACGGAAACCCCGTGTACCCCAGTCTCGGGAACTTCTTCCCATCGCGACCCTGGTCAGCATTGGCTGCCTACCGCTTCGCCAACGAATACAGCGAAGTGCAAATGTGGGCCCCGTCGCGAACCATTCACGGCTTCGCGTCGAGCGTCCAAGCACTATTCGCCTACTCGTTCTCGCCCAAC
This sequence comes from uncultured Polyangiaceae bacterium, assembly GCA_964454965.1. Taxonomy (GTDB): domain Bacteria; phylum Myxococcota_A; class Polyangia; order Polyangiales; family Polyangiaceae; genus FEN-1139. The sequence goes on from CAYVXY010000019.1 coordinate 93,729, forward strand.
GACTGGAGCCGGTTTCACGGGGATCGACCGGTCTTTGGCTCGCTGCTAACCATACTCTTGCCGATCATCCTTTGGGTGAAGCAGACGAGGCGCGTCTGGGTCCTCATCGGCTGGATCCATGGAGCCATATTCATCTGGTACTGGGTGCATCATCAAGACCGCTACCTGCAGGCAATTCTGCCGCTGATGGCGGCCGCCACCGCAAGCTCACTCATACTGATCTTCAGGCAGCTTCAACTGGCAATCCGGAGTGCCGTGTGGCTTGTCATCGTCGTTCAGCTTGCCACGGCGGCGGACGTCTATTTTCTCGCCACCCACGCCATGGCGGGTTCCGCCATCCGTCGCGTGGTGGAGAATCTCGGGTTCGGTCACGCGGGCAAGTACGCCGAGCGCTTCACGATTGAACCACGCATCACGACGCTTTCGAAGTATCTTCCCGGCGACGCCCGGGTATTGTTTCACGAGTTGCAGTCGCACCTGGGCACTGGACGTGAGGCCGTACGCGATGCCGTGCTCTGGCAATACGGTTTGAACTACAGCCAAGCCAAGAATCCCGCCGAGCTCCATCGCTGGCTCAAGGAAATGGGCGTCACGCACCTAGTGACTACCGCCAACAAGTCCAATGGCAGCGATCGACTGGCGGGAGACTTTCTGTTCTTCGACTTCGTCTATCGGCGTGCCAGGTTCACCAAGGACATAGACGGGTTGCTGCTGTTCGAGAACCCCGATCGCTTGCCCGATGTGCCCTTCCACGCTCGAGCCGTGATCGTCAGTTGTGATTCTGGCCCGAAGATGGAACTTCATCCGTTGGCCAGCCTAGCGCAACCCGCCTTGGGCCCCCTCCGACTACCCCGCGCAGAGCCCATCGCCACGACTCACGACCAAGCCGAATTGCAGCGCTGGCTGCAGAACACTGAACAAGGAGCAGATTTTGCCGCAGTCGATGCACGCTGCGAGGTTCCACCAAGCGTCGACTTGGGTCTGCGCAAGGTTGCCGATCGGTTGCAGCGTGGGGTCCTACCCGCCTATGGCCTGTACGTGCGCAAATGACGTTCAGATTGCGTCGCGGTAGCGCCGTTCACGCAACCAACCGATGAGCGCAACGAGAATCGTGTTGCCGATCTGAATCACGTAGGCAAGAAATACGGCCGCTGCCCCGTCGGTCTTGACCCGATCGGCAGAGAAGTACAATAGGAGGCCGGCGTAGAATGTGGCTTGAAATGCCCCAAAGAAGCCAGGGGGAGCTGGCAGCATGAAGCCCATGGCGAAAACGCCAGTAATGGCCATCGCCTCGATGAAACGAATCTCCGTGAAGCCGCACCCGAACAACAAGAACCAGAGCCCAACGATCTGCGCCAGCCAATACAAGGCCGTGAGCAAGAGGTAGATGCTCGCGCTCTTCTTGTCGCGCAAGAACTCGAGGCCATCGGCAAGTCGCTCCAACATCGAAGTCAATGTCTTCGATAGCCCCTTGGATATCCGTCCGAGGGTGTTGTGAATCAGACGACTCATGAGGCGTTGCTGCCAACGGAACAACGCCAGCATCAGTAGCGCTAGCGAAAAACCGCCCAACGCCAAACGGGCGGCACGTCCGATGATGGCGGGATCGCGGAAGGTGGAGCCCGCCAGTTCGAACCCCGTCGGGTGTCCCGGAGCGAGCGCCAGCCCCGTGAATGCAATTAGCCCAACACAAAGACCGTCGATGACGCGCTCGGCCCCGATGGTGCTCGCCGCGGCCAACCCCGAAACCCCGTAGCGACGTGCCAAGAGCGGGCGCACGAATTCCCCGGTCCGCAGTGGAAGTAGCACCAATGCGCCGTTGCCAATCGCCGTAAGATCGACGGCAACCTTCAGCGGCACTGGACAAAACGGCTTCAACAGCCAGTTCCAGCGCACCCCGCGAAAGGCCTGAACGAAGAAGAACCAGAAGAAATAGGCTACGACTATGCCCTTGTTGGCGCGCCCGAGTGCTTCCCGCTCCGGCAAGATCGGCAGCGCTCCGGCACGCAGAATCCAGACGAAGATCCCGAGCAGCGGGATGGACAGGAGCAGCCGAAGCAAGATCTTTCGCTTCGAATTGGGCACGCGAGCGGACAGCATCCCGACTTGACTCGACTTGGGCTTTTCGACGTCGGACGGTGAAACTGTCATGGAGACTGCCTGTTCGAGCATGCAGGAGCAAGCTCCGGGATCTGCGATAGCTCGATCAGTCCGACGCCACCCTCGAAATGCCTCGTCGATGGATGGCTAAGAAATCGAAGAAGCGACGCTTTCGCCGTGTCGCTCCGCTCGAACAACTCCTCTAGCTCCGCACGATGCGGGGCATAGTAGTGTGGTCTTGCCGCCAAGAAGTGTTTTGGATTGACTACGAAATGGGTCACGTTGAACTCGGAGCAGAGTCGCTCGATGGGTCCAGAACTCGTGGCGAAATAAGCTTCGAACAAAGCCCGAAGCCGCGTCCGACTTTGTAGCGTGAATCGGGTGTGGAAAGGCATTTCCAGTTGGAAATTCGTCAGCACGCGACGCTCAGATAGGTACGGGATGTTTTCCGCGGGGCCGGCAGGCCAGCCAGCAATCACCACATGCACCGGAAGGCGCGCGATTTCCGCATAGAGCGGGCGTTCACCCGGCGGAACGTAGACTTCAATGCCGCTCCATGACGAACCCTTTGCCCCGATGAGAGTCAGCAGCAGTGCCGCAGCCATCCCAGGCAATGCCCAGGCGTAGCCGCTGGGCGCCTTCTTCGCAAGACACCCGCCAATTCCACTGGCTACCAACAGAACGATGAGCGGCGGTACTCCATACTGAACGTAACGTTCTGGCAGGAACAGACGCGGGGCGAGCAGGCAAGCCAGCCAATGCCCAATCAACGCCGCCAACAGCAGCAGCCAAGGCCGCGCGAGACTCGAACGATTTCGCGCGCCAACAGCAAGACGGATCGCTGCCGCGGTGACAATCAAGCTCAGCGTCAGGTTCGTTCTTTGGTTGGTGCGCCGCAACCATGTCCCAACACGCCCCGTCATGGGTACGCCCTGGCCCAACAAAGCGCCGCGGGTGTGGCGCGCGAACACCGTGGCGAAGTCTTCGAACGGCGGGCGTTGGTCACGTGTCAGTCGCCCCCCGGGCCCCGCTTCGGGAAAATCACTCAACATCGCGGGGGTGATCTGGGCTCCATGGGCGCGTAGTCGCAGCGACATGGGCGCCACTAACGCAACGGTGCAGGCTAACGTGATGCCCAGCAAGACGCTGCGTGCACGCAGCGATGCGCAAGGCGCACTCTTCTGCCACTCGCGGTCGCAGGGTGGCGCGTTCTCGTCGCGACGAAATCGCTCCGGCAAAATCAATAGCAGCAGCAAGCCTAGACCAAGGAGTGCTGCGACCACTGGATAGAACGCAGCCCCTGCGATCACCAACCCAGCCAACAAGCGCGGCCGTACAGCCACCAGCGCATATAGCCCGGCCGAAACCAGCGGAAACGCGAAGGCACGCGGTAACCCGCCGCCCGCACGCTCGAAGAAGGTCCCGCTTCCAAGCACGAGAGCGGCCGCAAGAAAGCCCGCCATGGTTCCACCCAATCGACGAGCCGTCGCTGCAAGAATGACCGCGACCGAAAGCACGGAGAGATACTGCAGTGCCTCGCTCGTCGCCTTGACCCAACCTAGTCGCCCAACCAGGTGATAGAACGCGAGGTAACCCTCAGGCAAGCCCGCCAAGTAGTATGCAGTGAACGGGTCATCGGGGAACAGGCTCGGATCGGCGTCACGCAGGAATGGCCAAATGAGGATCCGAGCGTCATCGTTAAAAGTGAAGGTGTCCCACGTGCGACGAACGTGCCAAATCCAAGTTGGAGCAAACCAATACAGCAGCAGGCCCGCGAGCAGCCAGGGACCAGAGCGTTGCAGTTGCCGCTTCAGACGGTCTTCGGTCGAGATAGCCATCGCGCAACTCCCCAGGAGATTACCTCCGAGACGACGAAGGTTGCACGCGCCAGCAGCGCCACGCCAAGCGCCCGCGATGCACCGAGTTCTGGCATGAGCGCGAAGGACAGGACTGCCTCGCGCACACCAAGCCCCCCCGGCGCTACCAGAGCCAAGAATCCAGCGATCGGAGCGAGCATGAACATTCCGATATTGGGCCAGGCTTGCGCAAAGCTCGCTCCCACCGCCAGCGGCAACAGAAGCCCCTGTAGCAGAGCCCCCAACCAAGACCCTGCCTGCCAGGCGAGCACCGGCAGAGTTAGCAACGGCCCCTCGCCTTCGGCACGGATCGTGCGCAATGCCCAAGTGGGGAATCGACGGCGGTCAATCGTCACCAGAATCGCGATAGCGATCACGGTCACGATCGCGAGGGGCAGCGACCAGGTTGATAGAAATGGTCCCAAACCAGCCGCATGGTTGCCGGTCAGGAACAAGGCAGCAGTGCCGATCAGCATCCCCACGGTCAACCAGGACAGCACCTCGATGCCGATGGAAGAGGCGACGAGACGAGCGGAGAGACCAAGACTACGAATGGCAGCCGTGCGCACCACGAGCAGGGCAACCTTGCCGCTTGGGATATAGCGCGCCAACTGGCCTGCCATGAACCCCAACAGAATCGGCGGGACGGGTAGCTCACGTTGCGCCATGCGGTTGAGCAAACGCACCCAAGCCATGGCCTGCATCAGGTTCGTGACGACGAGACACGCCGTGACGAGCAGCAATAGTGACCACCGAAGGTCGAGGTCGGCGGGGCGGAAATCGCGACCCAACCGCCGCAGCGTCACAAGAACGAACGCCGCCACCACCAACAAGAGCAAGCGCCGCGCCCACAACAACCAGGGCGCAGTCGCAGGCTCGCCGGGCTCGGCCAATGGTTGCGCCTCGTTCATGGGGGCCGGCACCTAGCACCTCGATTCGATAGAATCGAGGTGCTGGAAATTCGACGCAGCATTGAGGCCTGGACGAAGCCCGGAAGGCTCAGGCGACTTGCTGACGCACCGTGACAGGACCGGTGCTTTCGCGCACGATGAGTTCGGTCTTGAAGGTCACGGCGTCAGTCACGTGGTCGTCGGTGCCGTCGATCATCTGCATAAGGACGCGACAAGCCGCAGATCCCATGTCGCGCAGCGGCTGCGCGACGGTGGTCAGCGCAGGCCAGAACCGCGCTGCCTCGGGAACGCCATCGAACCCAATAATCGAACAATCGTCCGGGATTCTGCAGCCGCGGTCAAGTAGTACGCGCGCAAACTGCATCGCCATTTCATCGTTGCCAAGTACAACGGCCGTTGGGCGAGACTCGCGGGGTAGCCCAAGCCAACGCTTCGCATAGCCGATGGCAGATTCCGGGTTGTAGCTCATGGCAAAGCCTGCGTGGTCGGCTTCTAGTTCGAGACCAGAACCGCGCACTACCTCCTCGATACCAGCAAGACGATCCCGTGAATCGACCGACTCCTTGGGCCCACCGAGGAAACCAATTCGACGGTGACCGAGCTCAAGCAAGTGTTTCGCTGCCATCTGTCCGGCAACGCGGTTCTCCACCGTCATGCGAACGCCGTATCCAAAATCGATATCGGAGGCAATAATGACCGCGGGCAGCCCAGCAGCGCGCAGCTCTTCGATGATCGGCGTGTGCTCCACGGGCGCCCGGGCCAACACGAGGCCATCAACACGATGCTCACCGATCCAGGCGCGCACCGCGCTCGCATCGTAGGTTCCCCGCAACCCAACGCTGCCCAGCACCACGCTGACTGCCCTGCCCACCAATTCGTCTTCAATCCCACAGAGCAGCTGGGAAGCCCAAGCTCCGTGCGTATTCCAGGACACGAAACCGACGAGACCGGTTCGGCCAAGCTTGAGCCCGCGAGCACTCGTCGAGGGAACAAACCCAAGTTCGCGCACGACCTCTTGCACCTTTGACCGAACCGCCGGGCTCGCGTATCCGCCATTTAGAACTCTGGAAACAGTGCTGACTGCGACACCAGCTTGCTTTGCGACTTCGACGATGGTGACTCGATGCTTCATGGCCGTCGCGTTGCCGGTCCTCGGGTTTCCAGCTCACAAGACGTGAGGCTGATCCGAAGTCAGGAACGACATCGGGAACGAGGCGGCAATCGTCATTCTGACCCATGACAATTCAAAATCAAATCCATGGCTCAGAAATGCGAAGCAATTTCCACATTCGTGCTGGAAGCCACGCTCCTGGATTCGGCGTGGCCAACTTTGATTCCCCGTTTGAATTGCGCCGCGACCTTGAGTCGCTTTTCCAGCACAAGACCAGTCATCATTCTTCATGCGGATCGCGGGCAGCACCCCAGGTTGAAATATTCACCAGGAACGGATCGTAATTGGAATGATTCCGCGCTCGTGGTGCCAATCTCGATCCGCAATCAACGGCCGCGCCGGTAAAAGAGCTCTCGGCAGACGGATTCTCTGCCGGAAAACCCGGCGCCCCCCTCCCTAGGTTTAGAGGCAGGGGGCGCCCTTGGTTCGGCTCTCGGTGTCCCTGATTCCCTGCCTCCTTGAACGGCCGAGCGCCCCTCGGGCTTAAGTCGTTCCCAAACGATTCTCTGCAATAACCCAGGCGACACCAGGAACCAATGCGCGGCCGCAGGCAGCAGACCACGACGTCACCCCAATTGTGCCACGCCGCTCTTCTCGTGGGTTCGCGGCGACTTTGGGCGCTTATCGCCCAATCGCACGGCTTTTAGCCCAGCCGCCGCTAATCGCGATATCCTATGGTCAGACCAACCCAACTCCAATGCCGACCCTCGACGAACTCGCAAGTGAGCTCCGCAAGAAGGGCTACGAACGTTTGTTCGAAAACTACCCGGCGTCGAGCGTGCTCGTGGGCGTTGGCATCCTCGGAATCCCCGCAATGGGTGCCGAGCGGTCGACTCACGGGACGATTCGCTTCGCTCTGGAGAACGAGCAGGAGTTCGTTGCATCAGCTGCGCTCGTTGGGCGAGTGTGGTTTCTGACCAAGAAGCGAGAAAACCGCCACCAGGCGCGTATCATCATCGGCCGCACTTCGGATGCGGACGTCACCATTCCCGAACTCTCAATCTCGGTCCAGCATGCCGCGCTAGAAGCCACCCCATTTGGGCTTGCAGTGTCGGATCTGGGAAGCACCAACGGCACCTACGTGGACCGCGAGCGCGTCACCAAGGGAGTCACTGTAGCCCTCTATAGCGGAATGAAGCTGGCCTTGGCACGCTTTGAGTTCGAGTACCTGCGGCACAAGGACTTCCTCGAACGGCTCAAGCAGCTCGCCATGGGGCTCGCTCCGCAACGGCTCCGAAGTTGAGTGGGCGCCGTCGAAAATAGGCCTTCTCGAATCACCTATCTCCATCTACTCTCGGCGGAGCCGGTGGGTGACCCGGCAGAGAGAACCCCATGGCCAAACCACCTTCCGCAGACTACGAGAAATCCCTTGGCTTGCTAGCAGCCGCACTTGGCAGCTTCAATCCGAAGCAACCTCTGGCCAAGATTCTGAAGCGCGTCCCCGATTTTGGCAAATTCGAATGGATGCTGACAATCATCGGCCTGGAGATCGACCTCCGAGTCGACATTCCCGAGTCGCTTGCCGACGGTCTGGAGCGCACGCCAGAGGACTTTTCCCAACTCGTGGCCAAGCTCCCCAAGGTCGACTCACCTGGCTACACACTCGAATGCCTGGGCCTCGTCGCGCAGGCCCTGTTGAGCCTCGACGTTGGAACAGACCCTGCACTGCAGCCCGTACGCGGACAGGCTGCCCACAAGGCCACCGCAAGGGGAACCAAGTCTCCGCGCAAGAAGGCCGCTCTAGCCAAACGAGCAACGAAGGCCACCGGGACTGGCAAGGCGAAATCCACGACTTCGCCGAAATCCAAGGCGAAGCCGAAGCGAGCACGCGCGTCCGTTCGTTAGAGGCCTTGGACTGTTGAGCAGTTGCAGATTGATGTTGCAGCGCCACGCAAACGACAGTCAAGTCAAGCGTCCGCGGATGCTGCAGCATCAAGGGTTGCCTGTCTAACGCTGCTGCGAAAACGCGTCCAAGAGTCGCAGCTGCATTGTCACGTCCCAAGCCGGCTGCAATGCGGCACCGGCGCCTAGGAGTGTCGCCCCAATCACCGCATTGGGCTGGACATAGGCGAATTGCATGCGCAAAAGGTTGCTGAGCGTGCCGTGGATCTGGGGCACCGCAATCGCGGTCAGGATGTCCAGCGTGAGGGACTTCGACAATGACTGAAGGTTTGCCTCGGTTCGGCGATCCTCACAGGCAAATGCCTGATCGCGCATACTGCGAAAGAACTCAAACACTTCAGGGTGCTTATCTGGATAGTTCTGCAACATGTGCTCGGAATCGGGAGTCAACGGATTGCGCGCACTGTCTTGGAGCCGGTCCGTGCCGTGGAGATCGGGCCGTGCGAGCAGCAGCGTCTCAGCATCGAGCAGATAGGCCCTAACCCCGAAGAACGCATTGATGACAGGACCAATGCAGCGCGTTGCGAACACCTCGACGAATTCGCGACGCGTGCCGTCGGTGAGTTGACGCAAAGGTACTTCCTTGGTTGCCACTCCAAGCGGCTCGAACGTCGAAACGACGACGCGCCCCGTCCGCTGCTGTTCGTTTTCCGCATCTTGGCCGTAGCGTGGCCTGTCCCACTCGATCGCGGCAATGCCACTCTTTGGACAATCAATGTCCTTCCATATCTCGAGGGGCTCGGGACCCTCCCCTTGCTTGTCGCTGCGCGGTTCGTGATCACGATTCTCATCGTCGGCACGTCGGAAGATACGACGACGCAGGAGGTGATCACGATGCATGACACAGCGGTCAGCCGGCACGACCACGATATCACCCTGCTCGATGTTGACTACTTCTTGCCCTCTGGTCAGTGCCTGCGAAATGGTTCGAAACACTTCTGGGTACGAATCCCGAATCAACTCGACGACAACAGAGGCAGGAGCATCCCCGCCCCGACGCAGAGACGTGAGCAGCGCCGTGTGTTTTTCGAGCTGCAGGGTCATTGCTTCACTTTTACACCGAGGCACGCGCCTCCCGCAATTGGCTCAGGGGTCAAAGCGTGCGCCTATACCCGACCGAGGGTGGAATGGGGCCAGATATCCATGCCGGCTCGCAGGCATGGGCCCCCCATCTTCGAAACCGGAGGCGGCATGGTGGCGAGCTACTGTCCCTACGGATCGGGCGGCTTGGAAGGAACCCTCGGTTCTACGTCGTAGTTGATCGCAACGCAAGCCGTACCAATTCGCACCTGTCTCGTGATCGGGCGACGCTGGACGATGCGATGCGATTCAACCACGCCCAGTTGGTCGAGCTGTTGGCGTGCCCGAAACACGTCCACGTTCACCTTGCTTATGTCACCGCCAATGCGGCGACACAATTCGTCGGTGTGCAACCATCCTTGATCTGGTTCGGGTATTGCTGCGGCGATTGCCTCGAGGCGCGCCTCTGCCAAAACGAGCAAGAGTTCGTGATAGGCGCGATTCGTGATGCCACGCGAGTCCGTTCCCGCGATGATCTGCAACACGATCGATTCGCGATCTCGGCTGACGTCGAAACGCAAGAAGAGGTCATCGAAGGTCGCCCAACCGCCAACTCGCGCCAACCCCGTTTGCGCCATCTCGGCCCCTGGAGGTGGCACTTCCACGACCCAATGCGCCCCTTCGACGATAAGCTCGTCGAAGTCCGAAAGCAGGCGAATGACCCCCTCGCGCTCCTCGTACCATCCGTCCAAACCCTGAAAAACGGTCACGAGAGGCTGGTCCTCATTGGGGAGCACCACCAAGCCGAGCGTTGGCTCAAGCTTTGTGCCAGTTGCGTAGTTGCGCAGACGCATCCGAGGTGCGTCGTCATTCAAGAACCGAAAGGCTGGGTTGGGCGCTCCAAAGCCCAGCAGCGCGCCTGGCACGAGCGCATGCTTGCGCCCGAGATCCACCTTGACCCCATCGAGGAAGGTCCCGTTGGTACTGGCAAGATCGCGCAGGAACCAAGTCCCCTTGTCGAAGTAAACGCTCGCGTGCTCGGCGGATACGCGCGGATCGTTTAGGACGACACCACAGTACGCAGCTCTACCCACCAGGGTCCGAAACCCCAGAGATTGATAGTTGCCGTCGGGGCGCAGAAGCACCGCCATTACGTCACGATAGTCGGCACAACCTCGGATAGCTAGGGAATGTCCGACAGCCGCGCCACTTCTGGACTACGGGCCGACCCTGCGCGGTGGGTTGGGGGACTCCGCCAATTGTCCCGTCAGCCTCCACAGGTGTTGTTTGGTAGCTCCCCAGTTCGGGCGAAGGCAGTTCCCTCACTAGTTCGGGCGAAAGCAGTTCCCCCACTGGTACCGTTGGTTCGACAACCGCTGGAGAGTCCGGCGGCAAGGCGGCGATGAATGGGAGAACGGGAAACAGCACGCGCATTGCGCGCAGTGGTACCAATTTTGCCATTCGTAGGCGAGCGACATGCAGCGCAACCGTGGCATCGCGTCTTCTCGCAGACTAAAGCTACGGGGTGACCTACGCAGCCGCACCCCAACGCTACCAAACGATGACTTATGCACGCTGTGGACGCAGCGGCCTGTGTTTGCCTCGCGTCTCGCTAGGACTTTGGCACAATTTCGGCGGAGTCGATGCAGTCGCTAACGCGCGCGCGATGCTGCTCGGTGCATTCGATCTCGGTATCACCCACTTCGATCTGGCCAATAACTACGGCCCCCCACCTGGCTCCGCCGAGGAAACCCTCGGCTGCATCCTCAAAAGTGATCTGCAGCCATACCGTGACGAGCTCATCATCTCGACCAAGGCGGGATACGATATGTGGCAAGGGCCCTACGGCAACTTTGGGTCGCGCAAGTACCTGCTCGCCAGCCTTGACCAAAGCCTCTCGCGAATGTGCCTTAGCTACGTCGACATCTTCTATCACCATCGTCCCGATCCCGAAACGCCGCTCGAAGAAACAATGGGAGCGCTCGCGTCTGCCGTCCATGCCGGCAAAGCGCTGTACGTCGGGCTCTCCAATTACAGCGCCGAACAAACCAAAAAGGCGGCACAGATCCTACGCACCCTAGGTGCCCCCTGCTTGATCCATCAACCCGCTTACAGCATGTATAACCGCTGGGTGGAGCCGGCACTGCTCGAAACCGTGAGCCAAGAGGGCATTGGCTGCATCGCCTTTTCGCCCTTGGCGCAGGGGCTGCTCACCAATCGCTACCTTGAATGTATCCCCGAGGATTCGCGCGCGGCTAAGCCGAGTCCATTCTTGCAGAAGGCCGCGATCACCGAGGACAAAATCAGTCAGATCCGCGCACTGAATCAGCTTGCACAAGCGCGTGGGCAATCGCTGGCACAACTTGCGCTCAGTTGGGTCCTGCGCCGCCCCGAGGTCACGAGTGTTCTCATCGGGGCCAGTCGCTTGGAACAAATTGCTGATTGTGTCGGAGCAGCCAGTGCAGCGGCATTCTCGGCAGAAGAGTTGGCACGGATCGATGGGATCGTGGGGTGAGTTGAATTGATTATTGGGTTTGAGCGCGGTATTAACGTCGCGCTGGCGGCGGCGACATGAACTCATTGCAAGAACGTTTCTGCGCAGGTCTCGTCAGCACGTTGCTCATGGCAATTGCCAGCCCAGGCGTGGCTCAGACAAATGCAGCTGGCGAGAGCCCCTCGGCGCAGAATGGGGGCGCCCAGCAGGTGCCATCGGGGATCGTCCCACCGCGGCTTCTGCATTTCCAAAAAGCCGAGTACCCGCGCGACGCCGAACGCCTGGGTCTCGAGGCGGTCATACTACTAGTCATCGCGATCGACGCCGAAGGGCATGTCACCAATGTCGAGGTAAAGGAAGGCAGCGGACACGGTTTCGACGAAGCAGCAATGCAGGCAGCGCAACAGTTCATTTTCGATCCAGCCCAGCGCGACGGCGCAGCCATCCCAGCGAAGATCCTCTACCGCTACGGCTTCAAACTCGAGCCCAAGGTCGCTCCAACCGAGCCCCAACGGCCAGCTGCAGTGGCGCCCATTGGGGAACTGCGCGGCAGGGTCGTCGCTGGTACGCCACCCACACCGCTAGCCGGCGTCGCCGTCCGGCTGCTCTCGACTGGCGCTGCACCACAGACGTTGGTCACCGACGCCAACGGGACCTGGGTGGCTCCCCATCTCACTCCCGGGGATTACGACGTCGAGGTCGCTGCCGTTGGTTACCGAACTTTCACGCAGCGTGAACATGTCGACGAAGGTCGCGTCACGGCAGTGACCTACGGCCTCGAGTCGAGTAGCGAGTCTACGATCGAGGTCACGGTGCGCGGGGCCGCCATTCATCGCGAGGTGACCCACTACGAGTTGTCTCGTACCGAGCTCGTTCGCGTGCCTGGTACATTCGGCGACGCCATTCACGCCATCGAGGCCATGCCCAGCGTCGCCCGCCCACCAGCCTTCAGTGGTGCGCTCATCGTTCGCGGCTCGGCTCCCCAAGATACCCAAGTGTTCATCGAGGGCACCTACATTCCTCGCGTATTTCACTTTGGCAGTCTATCGAGTGTCATTCCGAGTGAAATGATCGAGCGACTCGAGTTCTACCCGGGCAATTTCAGCGCTCGCTATGGCCGTGCCATGGGCGGCATCATCGAAGTCGGAATGCGTCAGACCAACCCTGACGGCAAACTTCATGGTTCAGCGCAGGTCGACTTCATCAATGCGCGAGGGAACGCCGAAGGCCGCGTGCCGGGACTGCGCGGCTGGAGCTTCATGGGCGGCTTTCGAACGAGTTATGTCGACCGTTGGCTGGCACCGGTGCTGCGCGGTAGTGGAAGTGCCATCGAGGGACTGCCGCGCTACTACGACTACCAATTCTACCTGGAACGGCGATTGCCCAACAATGGCGTTTATCGTGTCGGCTTCTTCGGCGCGCGTGACAGCTATGTGCACATCGACGACCGCAAGTCGAATTGGATACCTCCGGAGGAAACCTTTGGGCATCTCCAGTCTCAATTGCGATTGCCTCTTACATCCATTCTCGATCTGAAAGCGAGTTGGTCGCTGGGGCGGATGCAGAACCTGAATACGTATGACGATAATCGTCAGGTCAAGTACACAGCAAACCTGATGACGCTTCGCAGTGAACTCGCGCTGAAGACTGGAACCTTTGGGATCGCCCGCATCGGCACCGATATTCACTACTCGCCATTCAAGGTCAAGGCGTTGATGGATGCATCAACAGCCAACGGTGAGATTGCCAGCAGCAGTACCGCATCTCCTAGCCTGAACAACTTCGACATCCGCGGCGTATACCTGCGACCAGCAGCGTTTCTCGAGTATGAACTGGCCCCCAATCGGCGCATCAACGTGACTTCGGGTTTACGCTTCGACTACGCCAAGGACATCGACGAAGTCACCTGGGCACCGCGCGTTTCAGCGCGCTATGTCGTCGCCGACGGGCCGCTTAGCACCGTACTCAAGGGTGGGTTGGGCCTGTTCTATCAACCCCCGGAACCAGGGCAAACGCTGCCTGAGCTGGGCAACCCGAAACTTGGTTCGAGCCGCGCGATCCACTCCATGCTCGGAGTGGAGCAATCCCTGTCCAAACGCGTCACGCTCTCCGTGGAGGGCTTCGAGAAGGAGCTGAGTCGACTCATCTACAGACGCGTTGACGGAACCGGAAATTCCATCCTGGAGAACAGCGGTGACGGCCGAGTCGTGGGTGTCGATCTGTTGCTGCGTTATCGGCCTGATCAGCGATTCTTTGGCTGGGTTGCCTACACGTTGTCCCGTTCGACACGTCATGCCACACCCGACGCCAAAGAGCGATTGTATCTTTACGACCAGACTCATGTGCTCAACGTACTTGCCAGCTACCAGCTCGGACGCGGTTGGGAAATTGGCGGACGGTTTCGTTATATGAGCGGATTTCTCTACAATGCTTGCCCCGGTGGCCTCTTCGACAATTCAACCGGAATGTACCGGTGCTTGGGAACGTATGGTCAGAGGCGGGCGGCTCCTTTCCACCAGCTCGACTTGCGCGTCGAGAAGACCTGGAGTTTCTCAGTACTGCGCATTTCCGCGTACATGGATCTGATCAACGCCTATTTTCATGCATCCCCAGACTACACGTTGCCAACCTACGACTATTCCGGCGTAAGATCGCTGTCGCTTAGCCTGCCGATTCTACCAAGCCTCGGCGTGCGAGGTGAACTATGAACCGAGCCACCTTGTCCCGTGCGCTTCTGGGGCTTGTTTTGTTCGCCCAGACTCTAGCCTGCAATGACGTCACCCTTCCCAATCAATACCGGATCGATTCCCTTAGGGTGCTCGGAGTCACAGCTCAACCTGCAACGCTTACGCCAGGAGAATCGGCGCCGCTTACGCTTATTTGCGCCGATGGCATTCGGGGCGGTACCGAAGACCCCAACTGTAACGTCGAGGTTGCATGGTTTGCCGGCTGCAATAACCCCGAGAAGAACGACCCAAAGAAATGCCTCGGCCAGTACGGAACCTGGTTCGAAACGGTGAGCCAACCCATCGCAGAAATGCCACCGGAAGCCTACCCAGCGGGATTCATGACCGGCACGAAGGTCAGCTTTTCTGCGCCCAACGACATTCTCGCTCAGAGCCTGACGGTTGAGGGCAATCGCATCGGCTACGGAACGTCCTACGTGTATTTCGCTGTCTGCGCAGGTCAGCTCGTCACTACATATGGGTCCGATGAAAACCTGCCCGTAGAGTGCCATGACAGGGCGACCGGCAAGCGTCTCGGTCCGACTCGCTCTGTCTTCGGCGTAACAACTATTTACAGCTACGATCTTGTCAAGAGTCGCAATCCGGGTTTACTTGCTACGCGATTCGACGGAGCATTGGTACCGACAACCTGCACCTCCACTGCGGCATGTCCGAACGGCTTCGAATGTACGTCAGATGCGGTCTGTGTCCCTGTGGTAAAGCCGTGCGACAGTTCCTCGTGCTGGGCGCACTGCCTCGACTTCGACCTTGGCCCAGAGAGCTTCAGTCTCTTCAACATGGGCGGCGCAATGCTGCCCGCACCGCAGAAGTCACTCTGGATCGACTACTACACAAATGCGGGAAGCATCTCCGATGAAGCCCGCTTCGGCCTTCGCGCGCCCGAAGCAGGAGCTGCCCGCCAACGCACCGGATGCACGCCCTGGTGGGCGCCGCCAACGCCGACCGAGCATGCACACCTCTGGGCCGTGGTCAGGGACAATCGCGGCGGCCTCACCGTGCACGATCAGCGCATTATCGTTCGCTAGGGTCCAGCTCCTCCGAATCACTGCAGATTGAGTACGCTCCGCAGCTCGCTTCCGTGCAGCAGCGTGCCTAGACGCTGCACGACGTCCGGGGCCTCGAAGAGGGGGTAGAGCTCACGCAGCTCTGCCTGGGTCCGCGACAGCCACCTTTCGAATTGTTGACTGCGGTTTTCAGCATCGAGTCGAATGGCGTCCAGGTGGTGCTGTGCGAACACGATTCGTTCTGGATCCACAATCTTGTCGCGGATGAACGCCCCGGTCTTGCGGACACAGCGACAGGCATTGGCCGGATTGATCAAGCCGCAGCGACCCTGCATGAAAGCGCCCAATTGGTCCCGAGCGCGACAGAGCCGCTGACGGAAGTTGTCTCGACTCAAGTCGAGAAGCTCTGCGCCCAATGCGTCGCCCATCTCGAGGACCTCGCCGAGCAAAAAGACGATGCGCTGCTCGCGGTCGAGACAGAGCAGCATCCCCATGACGCAGGAAATCCGCGCCTCATCGACGAGTAACGCGGCCTCGGGCGAGCCCGCGCGTTCGGCAAGAAAGTCGGCATCTGGAGCGCGGTCGAGATACGAAGCGTAACAGTCAAATCCAACGACTACTTGCTCTGGACGGCTGCGTCGAAAATCCAGCACGTGGTTGACGGCGATCCGCCTAGCCCAGGTGCGAAAGGAACTGGCCAGCTTGAAGGAACCGAGACAAGTTGCAATCTTCACTAGGATCTCCTGAGTGGCATCCTCGGCATCATGGCGAGTATGCAGCATGTAGAGAGCCAAGTTGTATACGAAGGTTTGGTGACGACTGAGCAATGCCTCTAGTGCGGAAGAATCACCTTGAGTCGCCAGCTCGACGAGCTGCTCATCGGGCATGTCACAGATTGCCTCTGGCTTGGATTGGGGCATGGGGCTCGGGTCCTTTTCTGCCATAGACGCGGCGCAGCGCTCGGTGTGACAGTTGGACCGGCAGATTGGCAAGAATTTCGGGCAGCTTGGCGCGTGGGCCGACACACGGCGAGGCATGCTCGGAGGCCAATCGGGCACGACCATTGAAGTAGAAGGGCTCAGCCACGACGAGCATCTGACGTTGTTCACGCAGATCGACTCGGAGGTCGCAGTGCAAGTAGCAAACCTAGATGCCGCGCCGCCTCCCCAAGCTTTGCTTCATTCCGACAACACGCTCTGCCCCGACTGGGCCATGCTCAATTCCGGTACGAGCATCACACCGACGCCGCGAAACGCCGAGGAGCAGGCGTTCCAGAGCCTGGCATTCAACGCCAACTGAGGTATGAGGGGACTGCATGAGCCCGCGATGTCTGCAGTCACGTCCTTGAGCACACGGATCGGCGGTGTCGACGTCGGCGATGCCCGCACGCGAGGCTCCCTCGTTGCCTCTGCGTGGGACGGAGTCTTTGCTACCGTGATGATGGGGATCGTGGAGACCTTCGGCGTTGCTGGTGCGGTCGCACTTGGGGTACGATCGGTACCGATCGCGCTGCTCGGACCACTACCCATCTGGCTCGGCACCCTTGCCCAGCTGGGGCTAAGGCGTCGGGTAGCAGGGCATGCGCGCAAGCCCTGGGTCGTTAGCGCAGTGAGAACGCAAGCCACGATGCTGCTATTTTTGGCGCTCACGGGCTGGGCTCCGGCGGGTTGGGCAGCACCGCTCTACGTCGTTGCCTTCGTCCTCTACGGAGCCTCGAACGCTGCCGTGGGACATCTCTGGATGAGCTGGATCTCCGACGTGTGTCCGGTGGTGGTGCTCGGTCGCCACATGGCATGGCGGAGCGCGCTCTTCGCCTGTGTGCAGCTCGCAACCACTGCCTTGGCGGGCTGGCTCGCGCGTGACTTCACCAACAGGACCGCGCCTTGGTCGCTCTACGCCCTCGCCTTCGCTCTGGCAGCAGCTGCGCGTTACTCAAGTTCAGGTTTCTTGGCGATTCAATTCGAACCACCGCCTGCGCCGCCCCTGCGAGCTATCGAATCCTTTCGGCCCTCGGTAGCGCTGGAACGCTTTGCCAAGGCTATTGCCCTGCTCAATGGGTCGGCACTCGTTGCTGGGCCGTTCTTTGCCGTATGGTTCCTGCGCGATCTCCATTTCAGTTACCTGGAATTCGCCATCGCGGGCGCTTGCTCGGTACTGGGTCAGCTCGTCGCCAACCGCTTCGTCGGACACCTCGCCGACACGCTCGGAGCTGCACGCGTGTTGCGAGTTGGTGCCATCTTTGCCGCACTCGTGCCGCTCCCTTACCTCTGGCTCGAAAGCGCCCAGGCGGTGTGGCTCTCCAATTTCGGCTCAGGAATGGCTTGGGCCAGCGTCAACTTGGCGGCCTTCAAGTACCTAGTACAAGCCTCACGTGGCGGACCGGATCGCTCGGGATTCGTCTACGCGAACCTGTGGCTCACCTCGACAACGCTGGTGATGGGCCTCGTCGGCGGTCTTCTAGCCCCCTACATGCCAGTCGTCTTCACCTGGCCACTGCAAACGCTGTTCCTGCTCTCCGCAGTGCTGCGCATCGCCGTTGTGGCGTTCCTCTTTCCACACCTCGTCGATCTCGAGCCCTCCGAACCGGAACGTCGCTGGGGGCCTGGGCGACTCTTCCAGATCTTCCGTTGGAATGGGCCAGGGTCAACTCAGGTGTAGCGAGCTCGCCGGTCTTGCCGTGCCACGGCTCTCAGGAGACCTCCAGAACCTGACCTAGTGACTGCGGCAATTGCGTAGCAATTCATGGGCTTGCGCTGGAATCAATGCGACTGACAGTGGGGCTCGTCCTGCTGTAGTCTGTTGCCACTCCGCTTAGACAAATTTGCAGCTCTCAATACCCACTGAAGACCGGCCGGACACATTTGGGGAGGTTGTTTTGGACTACAAGCTGACCGATCTGATCGACATTCCGCTTTTCCAGACGCTGCAGGACAGGCTCAACGAGATCTACTCGTTTCCTTCCGCCATTATCGACAACGACGGCGTCATTCTCACAGCAACGGCATCGCAGGATATCTGCACAAAGTTTCATCGCGTTCACCCCGAGTGCGCCAAGGAGTGTCAGCAAAGTGACCTCTACATCCTCTCTCATCTCCATGAAGCCAAGCCAGCGGTGACCTGTCGCTGTCCACACGGTCTCGTGGACAATGCAACACCCATTGTCATTGGTGGCAAGCATCTCGGAAACTACTTCACCGGGCAGTTCTTCTTGGACTAGCCCGATCTCGAGTTCTTCCGACTGCAGGCCAAGCGATACGGATTCGACGAAGCCGAATACTTAGAAGCCGTGAACAATGTGCCGGTTTGGTCAGCGGAGAAGCTCGCCCAGTATCTGGACTTCAACAAGGCCTTCACCGAAATCTTGGCTGGCATCGGACACAAGCATTTGCACGAGGTCGAGGCCAGAAAGCTCATCGTAGAGCGAGGACTCGCACTGGAGGAGACGAGCGTCTTCAACCAGCAAATCGTTGAAAGCGTTCAAGAAGGCATTATCGTCTACGGACTGGACTTGCGGTACCAGCTCTGGAACCCCTACATGGAACGCTTGAGCGGACTGAAAGCTGCGGAAGTGATCGGGCGTCACCCGCTCGACCTTTTCCCTTTCCTGAAGGATGTCAACGCAATCGAACGGGTGGTGGCAGCGCTGCGGGGGGAAGCCCAGCCGCCCGCCGATCTCCCGTTCACGAATCCTTCGGGCCAATCGGGGTGGGTCTCGGACACCACCGCCCCGCTCTACGGACGGGACAATATTATCGTCGGCGCCATCGCCACGGTGCGGGACATTGCGGAGCGCAAGCGGGCAGACGAGGAACGACGCAAGCTGCAGGACCAACTACTTCAGTCCCAGAAGATGGAGTCGGTGGGGCGGCTTGCTGGAGGTGTGGCGCACGATTTCAACAATATGCTTGGCGCCATTCTCGGTTGCGCCGAGTTGGCTCTGGAACAGTTGGAACCGACGCACCCAGTGCGTGATGAGCTGCAAGAGATCCAGAAATCGGCAAGGCGCTCTGCAGATCTAACCCGACAACTGCTCGCCTTTGCTCGCAAACAGACCGTTGCTCCGAAGCTGATCGATCTGAATGCAACGGTTGAAGGGATGCTGCGGATGCTCAGACGCCTCATCGGCGAGGACATCGCTCTGGTCTGGACGCCCGGAAACATTTTCTTCCAAAGCCCTTCACGAAGGCTGAATTGGCAATAGCCGTTCACTCAGCGTTGGACGACGAGGCTGAGCCTACCGGTGCCGAGACCGAAACTTGAGCGCCAATTCCCAGGCCAAAGACGAGCCCTCCAGGTTCACGGTCGCTCTCGGTCCAAGAATTCCTCGATCAACGTCCGGAGTCGGGCAAACTGGGCTTCGAGCTCTGGGACTTGGGCGGCGACGTCTGCAATCAAACCGACGGATGCCGCCCGCTCGATTGCGGAAGCGCAGTCGCGCAGAACCTCACCACCCACGTTGGCTGCCGCACCTTTGATCGAGTGAGCCAATCGAACTGCACCGGCGAAATCGCCAGACGCCACATACGCCTCCAGGATCCGGAGTTGTTGCGGCACGTCGGTCAAGAAGCAGTCGAAGACCGGGCGGACCAAGCGGTCGTCACCATGCATGCGGTCAGCTAGGGCATTCGGGTCAAATACGCGCGGGTGCGTCTGCCGATCGCCTTCGACATCAGATACCATCGACTCAAGTGGTGTTGATTCATTCGCATCTTCAGCGAGCCGAAGCGCCCACTTCTCTAGGACGCGACCAAGCAGTTGCGGAGAAAACGGCTTCGAGATAAAATCATCCATTCCAGCTTCCAGACACGTCACACGATCCACGTCTCGGACGTGTGCCGTCATGGCAACGATAGGGACTCGATGATTGATGACCCTCGAATCCGCATCTCGGATGGCTCGCGTCGCTTCGATTCCGTCCATTTCAGGCATCTGCACGTCCATGAGCACCAGTGAGTACGGCACGGTCTCAAGTGCCGTGACCGCCTCCACTCCGTTCGCGACGATGTCCGCATCAACTCCAAGCTTGTGCAGAATGGCTGCAGCGACCACCTGATTCGTTGGGTTGTCTTCGGCAACGAGTACTCGAATCGGGCTCAGAGCGCGCCCTTGGTGACAGCTCGAGCGCCCGCTCGGAACAATGGGCTGTGTTCGCGGGATTCGTGCTACCGTGGGTTCGACAGCATGAGGCTCAGCAGGCGGTGCCAAGGGAACTGTGAAGCGGAAGGTTGAGCCTCCGCCTTTTTGGCTGAGTGCGCTTAGTTTTCCGCCCATAAGCTCGGCCAATTGCTTGGATATGGCAAGGCCCAAACCAGTACCGCCGTGTCGACGGGTAGTGGATGCATCCTCCTGAGTGAACTTTTCAAACAGCGTGGCAATCTTGTCAGCCGCGATACCGATTCCGCTGTCCTCCACGGTAAATGACACGTCAATGGCTCGGTCGTCAATTGGGGACATCTGGCTAACCTCGAGACGGACATATCCCCGTTCAGTGAACTTCACGGCGTTGCCAACAAGGTTGATCAGCACTTGGCGAAGACGGCCCAGATCGCCGCGCAACCATTGGGGCAGATCCGACGTGACACAGCTGAACAATTGCAGACCTTTGTTCCGTGCTGAGACTGCAAACAGGTCTGAGACTCCGCGGGCCAGCGCTCGAATGTCGAAGTCCAGACTCTCCAATTCCAACTTGCCCGCTTCGATACGCGACAGGTCCAGGATGTCATTGAGCAATCCCAGTAGCGACTCTGCACTCGACTGTGCTGTTCTGGTGAGCTGTTTCTGATTGGGGTCAAGTTCAGTGTCTTGGAGCAGTTCGAGCATTCCCAGCACGCCATGCATCGGGGTGCGCAGCTCGTGGCTCATGTTGGCGAGAAATTCACTCTTGGCAGCGTTGGCCAGGTCAGATTGGATCGCCATGTCGTTGACGCGAATGTTGGCTTGCCCGAGTTGGTGATTGATCTCGAGCAGCTCGACTTCGGCCTGCTTGCGCTTGGTGATATCACGCACCGTTGCCTGCAGTACGCGCTTTCCATCGAGTTCCAGGGCACTTAGCAACACTTCCGCGGGGAATACTTGGTGATTGTCTACCCTTTGATGCATCCATTCGAATTGCCGCGAACCGTACGCCATTGCCGTCGCGATATGCTGACTGGCCAATGCGCGAGAATCTGTGCCACAAGGCTGCTTTGGGGGCGACAAGTCTGAGGGATGCCGACCGCAAAACTCCTCCTGGGAGGCGCAGCCGAAAGCCCTGAGCGTCGCCTGATTGCAATCGTAGAATCCTTCTTGGTCGAGCAGCATGACTGCGTCACCGGTCGAATCGTAGAGTGCTCGATACTTAGTTTCTGACCGCCGCAACCGCGCCTCGCTCAGCTTGCGCTCCGTGATGTCCTGCAATGCGCCAATCAGCGTTACCGTGCGCCCATCTTCAACGATCGCCTTGCACGTGTTGTGGACCCAAGTTCGCTTGCCATTGGCCGCTAGTAGTTCAACTTCGAGATCATAGTCTTGACCGCACTCAATCGCTTGACGCGCCGCGGACGCGAGAACCGTCCGGTACTCTGGCGCATAGTGTTGCAGAATCGAAGCGAACTCCGGGTTGTACTCTGCCGAGTTCGTACCATGCATGCGATGGGTTTCGTCGGTCCAATAGGTGGTGCCAGCGACTACGTCGTACTCGTATCCGCCGACGTGAGCCAACGATTGCGATTGTTCCAGTAGCGAGGTGAGTCGCCGAATCTTATCTTCTGCAGCCTTGCGCTCCTGACGCAATCCCCACTCGCGCAACGCGCGCTCCACCGTGCGTGGCATGCTGGCGAAGGCCTCGGGTGATTTGACTATATAGTCAAGCGCACCTGCCTTCATCGCATCCACTGCGACCTGCTCGTTGCCTTGGCTGGTCATTATCACGATGGGGAACTGGCCATGCTCCGCGGTTCGCGTCATGACTTCGAGTGCAGAGCCATCCGGAAGGTGCATGTCGACCAACGCAACAGCAGGCACGCGTGTCGCAACGGTCTCAGTGTAGGCCCGAATCGTGTTCAGCAGAATTACGGTAGCGTTGGACGCGTTGCCCACAAAGGCACGCCGAATTGCTTCGGCATGCGCCGGGTCGTCGTCAACGACCAGAATCACGTTTGACGACTCAGCCATCGCGTGGTCCACCTGCGTTGGCATCCTGGTGAAGCCGCTCAGGCGTGGGATCGCCGTTCGACGTCATACGAACTCGAGACTACGACTCAGTTGCTGCCCGTTGCCGGAATGTGCGACTCGTCCGAAGGAACCCAGCAACCTTGCGTGCGAATTCCAGCCCTGAATCGGATTTGGAGATGTATCCATCGGCACCGCAACTCTTTGCGGTCTTCTCCAGCGTGAATTCGTCGATAGCGGAGAAGAGCACGACCACAGGTCGCGCCATGCCAGCCTGCTTGTCGAACAGCGACACATACGCATCTCCAGATAGAAAGGGCATCTTCACATCGACCAACACCAAGTCCGGCCTGAAGCGGAGGGCTTCATGGGTGCAGCCGGGTCCGCCATCATGGGTGGCGACGACATAGCCCTGACGCACCAGCATGCGTTTGACGTTGTGAAGAATATGCACATCGTCGTCCACAACTAGAATCTTGTCAGTGTCGAGGGCGGGTATGGTCATGCGCTGCGGCAAGGGGAATGGACGCAGAGGGTGGCTCCGCTTCCTACCGTACGGGTCGCTTCGAGGCCCCCTTTAGGGGTGACCTGGTCCGAACGTTGGGCCTTTTTCCAAATAGCTGAGTGACAACGGCGTCTCACCTCTGGCGTTGTGCGTCACCGACAAGTTTGGACAAGACGCGTTTGAGCATGTCGGAATCGATCGGTTTCTCGAGAACGGTATTCTCGATGCGCGAAAGGTAGGCGGAGGCTCGAGGAGTGAACGCACCGCCGGTCACAAACACGACCTGTCTGGCGAGCCAAGGATCTCGCTCCGTGAGCCAGGCGTGAAGCGCCATTCCAGACATTTCTGACATCATTAGGTCACACACGATGGCGTCAAAGGCCGGATCTTCTTCGAGCAATGCTTGAGCCTCTTCACCAGAAGTGACCAGCACCAGATCATGACTGCCGCCCAGCATCCGCTCCATCGTCTTGCGCAGAGCCGGTTCGTCGTCCACAACGAGGATTCGTCCGCGCAGCGGGGACAGGGCGCGAGGGATGTCCGAAGACAGGCGAGCGGATGCGGCTTGTGGCTCGCTCAAGTCGATCGGCAAACGGAGGGTGAACCGGGTGCCCTTGCCTAGCTCACTCTCCACGCGCAACTCACCCCGGAAATCGGAAACGATACTCTTGCAAATGGCAAGCCCAAGCCCAGCGCCTGCTCCAGCCGGTTTGGTCGTGAAGAACGGTTCGAAGATCTGGTCCAGTTGGTCAGCAGGGATCCCTTTGCCCGTGTCTGCGATCTCAACGTACGCGGCGTCGTTCTCGGCTCGGGCGCTTACCGTAATTCGGTTGTTCTGGGCATTTCCGTCTTCGATGGCCTGAGCTGCGTTGACCAGCAGATTCAAGAGAACCAGTGATAGCTTGCCCTCTGAGCCCCAAACCGAGGGCAGCTCGCCGTAGTCCCTGACGACTATCGCGCGTTGACTGATTTCGCTGCTAGCAAGGTTGATGGCAGAATCGACAGCACGAGCGAGATCGAACCGCGTTCGCTCCACTTGCTCGACCCGCGAAAACATGCCCAGACCGCGAGTCATCGCCTTCATACGTCGAGTGCCGTCTAGGGCCTCTTGAACGCGGTCAATTGCATCCTCGAGCAATTCTGGCTGCAGAAGAGCCATTCCTTCCCCGGCAATATCGCTGAATTCGGCATCTCCGACTCGCGCGCGCAAGGCCGCACAGCAACGCAGGGCTGCGGCGACTAGTGGCGGCATGTCTTGAGCCAGGCTTTCGATGTTATAGTGAACGTAGGCGAGTGGATTGTTGAGTTCGTGAGCCATGCCGGCAGCAAGGATCCCCATACTTGCAAGCCGATCCGCCTGTGCAACGTTTGCCTCAAGCCGTCTCTTTTCCGATTCATCGCGCACCGTTGCCAGGAGCAGCAACTGACCATCGCCCTCGATCCGAGTCAACAGGACAGTTGCGGGAAACTCCGCACCGGATGCGCGAATGTGTACCCACTCGAAGAAGTGCGAGCCATTGCGCAAGGCAAGTTCGAACATTGAATGTGCCTTTTCGACCGAGGCACGGCCATCGGACTGTCGGATAGGTGACAGATCCCCGAAGCAACACGAACATAGGTCGTCTTTGCCTTGAATGCCGAACATGGTCATTGCCGCAGGGTTGCTCGACGCGAATCGCCACGCGGGTGGAGACAGAGTCATGAGAGCGTCATGTGAACACTCAAACAACGCTCGATAGCGGGTCTCGCTGACCCGGAGCGCGCGTTCGGCGCGCTTGAGACGCACGAAGGCCTTGATGGTGGCTACCAACTCCGTGGGCTGGACAGGCTGAGTCAAATAGCCGTCCGCCCCTTCTTCCAACCCTGTCACCCGGTCCGCGGTGGTGATGTAACTTGCGGACAGATGCACCACCGGAATTGCCGCCGTATGCGGATCGGACTTCAGCGTTCGACAGACTTCGAATCCACTGATGTCGGGTAGATTGACATCCAGAAGAATCAGGTGCGGCAACTGCTGCGCTAGGTCTAACGCCTGCCTTCCACTCGACGCCTCAACCACCGTGAAGCCTGCTTGGCGCAGGATCAGCGTCGTAGCGAGACGCGAGACTGCAGTGTCGTCCACGTTCAGAATGAGGGTGTCTCGCTCATCAGTCATCTTCGGCTCCCATCCTCTGCGTACTCGGCGGGGCTACCCAAGGGTTGCACCCTCTGCCGTAAGTCTCGTACCTGCCAAGGTGAACCTGAATGTTGCACCCTCACCACAGCCGGGCGACTCAGCCCAAATCTTCCCACCGTGCGTTTGCACGATTCGGCTCACCAAGGTAAGTCCGATACCGGACCCTTCGGCACTTGGCTCAAGTTGTTCGAAGAGACCGAACAGTCTCTCCTTGTGTTTCGCGGCGAAGCCCTTGCCGTTGTCGCGCACGAAGAGCACCAGTCGCCCCTGGTCAGACTCGACGCCCACTTCGACACGCGGATCGCGCTGATCGCCCATGAACTTCGCGGCATTGTCGAGCAAGTTCTGATACAGTTCGACCAGACGACGGGAATTGCCAAAGAGTGTCACCCGCGAAGCGGAGACTTCCACCGCAACCCCTCGCGCAGCGATTCGTCCGGCAACCAGACTTAGAGCTTGATTGACGACATCGACAAGTGAAATCTCCTCCGGTGGGTTCATCAGGCAACCCACGCGCGAGAGCTTGAGCAACTCATCCAGGAGCTGCGACATCTTGTCGGATGCGGTACGAATGAATTCCGTGTCCTTGGCAATTGCAGCCCGATCGTCGCACTGCAAGTCTTGTTCCAAGTAAGCCAAGAAGGTTTGTATCGTGACGAGTGGACTCTTCAAATCGTGAGAAACGGAGTACGTGAAGCGCTCCATTTCGGCATGCTGCTCACGCAGTGCAGCCTCTGCCACCTTGCGCGCCGTAATGTCCTCGTACAAGGTCGCAAATTGACCCCTCTGTGGAGAGAATATCATTGCCCGAAAGTGCCGCTTCAGGGCTTCATCGTAGCCCTCCTGCTCGATGGGCTCCCCGGTCAAGGCAACGTTGCCGCGGCTCTCGATCCGCGAGGCGCCCGCATCTGGCAGCACCTGTCGAACCGTACGACCGATGACATCTGCTGCCTTGATGCCTGTGATGCGCTCGAATGCCGGGTTGACGTCAAGGTAGCGGTAGTCAACGGGCTTGCCTTCGGTGTCACAGATGATTTCATGCAACGCAAAGCCTTCGGTCATCATCTCAAAGAGCAGGCGATACTGGGCTTCGCTTCTGCGCAGGGCTTCCTGCTCCTGCCTGCGCTCCGTGACGGCCCAAACAACACCATTGACGGCAGTTGGGTGTCCGTCGATGTCACGGATGCAGCGTCCTCGCGCAGAGACGTGGTGAGTGCTTCCGTCACGCCAAATGGCGCGATACTCCGACTCGTAGAGCGCATGCGCCTCGATGCTTCGGCGCAACGCCGCCTTGATTGACTCTCGGTCATCAGGGTGAACGGCCGCAAAGAACTCGTCAGCAGTTCCGCCAAAGGTCGCCGAATCCAGCCCCAACAAGCGGCAAGTCTGAGCGTCAAAGTAGCGCCGATTTGCTTCGATTTCCCAGCGCCAGATCCCCATGTTGGACGACGCCAATGCAAGTTCGAGTTTTGCCTTGTTCGCACTGAGTGCTTCATCCGCCTGCTTGCGCGTGGCCGCCAACCCAATACCTGCGGCCAAACCTTCGAAAAACTGGACCGTCTCGAGGGTGAAGCTGTCTTGTCTCAGACTGTTCAGCTGCAAGAGACCCACCACCTCATGGTGGGCGCGAATGGGTATGAGCGCCATCGAACAGAACCCGTAATCGAGACACCGATCGCGTGGGTTGGCTCGGGTCTCATTCTGCACAGTTGGGAAACCGGGCGAAGCCGCGCCTCGATTGATCCAGAAGCTACCGGCAGGGGTCGTAGTCGAACTGGTCGGATCTGCTCTGCCGGAAATGACCAAACCGCAGGTGCATTCCAGATGGACTTTGCCTTGCGCGTCACGACAAATATCGCCGGCCCGGGAACGAGCGGTCAGCGAATCTTCGGTCAGAAGAAAGTCACTAGAGAACCCCTCGTAGGCGCAATACGGATAGTCCTCGCCTTTTCGCAATCGGATCCCTACGGCGTCAAAGTCCATCGCTCGTTTGATGGCGACAACGACACGTCGGATTGCGTCGACAAAGAACAGGTCTTCGTTGAGAACCCACAGGATCTCGATTGAGAGGCTTCGTAAGCGTTCCGCCTGCTTCAATGCCGCGTTCAACCGGGCTCTCTCATTTGCCTCGGTGACCATGGTCACGACGATTGTTCCTCGTCCAATGACTTACTTCCCTCGGCAAGCCACCAGCTGTAGTCCGAAGATGCCATATCCCGGACCGCGAGGCGCATGCATGGATGAGGGCGTGGAACTTTCGATGTTTTCACGGGGGCGCCAGTTTCCTTCGGAATTGGGGCAATCCCACTGGCGGAGGAACGGATCGGCTCACGGGCCTCACTAGGCCCCGGATCTAGATTTCGCAAAGACGGAACGACGCGCGGAGATTGCCGTCAATCGCATGGCCAATGAGGCAGAGCGAGCCTCGGCTAGTTGAATCGGCGACGAGCAGGACCCAAATCATGCGCAGGAGTGGTCAGGCTGACATGCGGTTCTTCGCTGCGGAGTCTGACTTGACCGAGTGTAAGGCATCGACGACTATTGCCGTTACGGGCCCATGCAGCCCAAGAGGCTTGAATATGCGCGTGGAGGCAGCATGAAGTCGTTGCGCTTGACCAGCCTGTGGACGTTGATGCTGGCAACGGCTTGCGCAGCCGCGGGCGGGGGCCGAATGCGGCCAGCTGAATCGGCAGGGTCTGAAGCCATGGCGTCTGCTCCCCAGGGTCTAGTAACGCGGCCACCTGCCTCGTCCGGTGCGGAGGCGAAGATGGCATCGTTGGAGGCAGCGGATGCCGCTGGCGTCACACGTGAAAACGCGCCGGCCCCCAGTTTGCCGCCCGTCGGAAGAGCGAATGAGCAAGCAACGGCAACGCTCGGCGTTGCTCCGAATGGGCACCCCGGCGCGGCAGAGGTTGCCGCGGTGAAACCCACGCAACCGATGATGGACATCGAAGCGAAACTGGCGATCGAGGTCAAGGATGTTGCTTCCAGCCTTGGCGAATTGCGCGCATTGGTGGCGACAACTGGCGGCCAAATCCTGGAAGAATCACTCGAGGACTCGAAGCATGAGCGCCCGAGTGCGCGCATGACGGCGCGGGTTCCCTCTGCTGGCGCGTTCGACTTCTTGGCGCGGCTAGAGGGGACTGGCGTGGTGCGCTCTCGTCAGGTGAATAGTCGCGACGTGGGGAAAGAGTACTTCGATGCGACCCTGCGCGTTAGATCTCTCGAGCAAGTGCTGACTCGCTACTACGATCTCTTGACCAAGGCTACTTCCATCGAGGAAACCATGCGCGTCGAGGAACACATCGCGCGTGTCAGCGGCGAGCTCGAGAGCATCAAGGGTGAACTGCGTTGGCTGAAGGATCGTGTAGCTCGCGCCACCATCCGGCTGGAGCTCTACGCCAAGGGTGGTTGGATTGAACCCGTCGTAACCCCAGAACCCAAGTTTTACCCAGGCCTGCGCGCGGTGAGCGTTTGGGATTGGCGCGGAGATGTAGGCAATCGCTACGGCCTCGGCGCGGGCATTTCGTTGCGCCTCAACCGCCATTTCAGCATCGATTTTGACGGCCTTCAGAGTACCAAAGCACCCGGTGGTGGTTTCGAAACGTCCTTGCTCACACTGGGCGGCGAGTTCTATTCTGACTATCTCGGTGCGGGGCGGAGGCGTTGGCTCAACCCCTACCTCGGCGCGCGAGCTGGTTATGGCCGAATCGATGGAAACAACCAGGTCTTGGTGGGTGGTGCACTGGGGCTCGAGCTCTTCAAGTGTGACTTTGCGGTGCTAAGTCTCGATCTCCGCTTGCTCGGTGCCTTTGGTGACGAACTCGGCAGTCACGTTCTCGTTCAGCCGGCATTGGGAGTCCATTTCGCGTTCTAGTGTTAGTGCCAGCTACCAGTCACTGTCTCCCAGTGAGAAATCTCGGAAGCGCTTGGGCCCTCGCGATTCCCCAAGACTCAAAGGAAATCTGGGTGCGGTACAACCTGCTCCAGGTGAAAGCCTATCGTCTTGTCAGCGCCAGTCACGACGACCTGAGTCGTCTTGTGGCCAACCTTTCGGACTTCATAGGTGCGCTTTTCGCCACGCGGATGCTTCAGAATGAATGGCGTCCGGCCAAGCACTTTGCCCTTGTAGGAGAATAGTGATTCGTCGGGCTTGATATTGATGGTGATCTTTATCTCGTCTTCTTCCGTGGGTGCCGGTGGATCTGCGGTAGCGGTCGCAGAAGCCACGGCTGCGCTCGCCATCGGAGCTGGTAGCGACGCCGGCTCCACGGCAAGCGGAGCCGCTGGTTCGCGGGCAACCCGGTCAGCTATGACAGCCGAACGAGCTGCGCGGACGGGCGATGCACTTGCTGCCGCGTCACGACCGTTCGGCGTTGGAGCGCGCAACGCGATGACCAGAACGCCTATACCGGCAGCCAATCCCGTTGCACCGAACCAGATCCTACGTCGACTTGCCTTGTTCTGCTTACCAAACGTTGGCAACGATCCGTCTTGCTCAACCTCGTCGCGCTGAACGCTTGCCTCCACCGCCCGCACGCTCGATACCGGTCCTCCGCCGGGAGCTTGGTCAGCCGTCAGCTCACCGCCCAAGAAGGCTGGCGGTGCTGGAATGTCAGAGGTCAGGGGCTGTCCTGACGATGAAGCTACACCTGCGTGCCCGCGAGACGCGAGCACAGGTCCGATTTCTTCAATGTGCGTCGCTGGGCCAAGTGCCAAGGCGCCCTGCTTTTCCGACTCCAAATCGTTGCGCAAACCCTTGGTGGACTCGAGGGTTTCTGCGACATGCGTCGCGGTCGACGAAGCTGGGACTGGTCTCGGCGGACTCCCGCTGGTGCGCTCAGAGACGGGCGCGGGCCTTGTGGAGGTTGAGACTCCAGGCGAGCCCTTTGGCGTCGGTGGCCGTGGGGGTACTGCGCTAGCGCGTGTCGGCACCGTGGACTTCGATACAACCGATGGCGTCGTTGCACGCGGAGTCATCGATGGTCGCTGCGGCACTGTGCTCGTTCGTGAGCCTCCCGTTGCACGCGGAGTCATCGATGGTCGCTGCGGCACTGTGCTCGTTCGTGAGCCTCCCGTTGCACGCGGAGTC
>CAYVXY010000019.1:123955-172336 GCA_964454965.1 uncultured Polyangiaceae bacterium
GGTCGCTGTGGCACTGTGCTCGTTCGTCCTCCGCTCGTTGCACTCGGAGTTGTCGACGGTCGCTGTGGCACTGTGCTCGTTCGTCCTCCGCTCGTTGCACTCGGAGTTGTCGACGGTCGCTGTGGCACTGTGCTCGTGCGCGATGATACGGACTGCGTCCTTGATGCGGCGGGCGCTTCTGAAGGCGGTACTGCGTCGTCCGCGGCGGGAGATGCACTGGTCGCGCTGAGTACCGTCGCGGTCGGCTCCAGTTTCGCCTGGTTGGCGGCTTCTGCGACGGTTTCCGCTTCATCGGCAGAACCCCAATCGGAATCCAAGTCGTCAGTGCTCGGTGCTGCGGATAGGGACGGGGGCTTTGTCATGGTTGCACTCGACGGCGATCGTTCGGCCAGCGGCACCCTCTGGTGTCGATGGTTCAAAAGCAGAGAGCTGTCACGCAGAGGTGACCGAGAGCCAAACGTTGAACCAACATGCCAACTGCAAGCGCCAGGTGCAATCTACCGAAAGCAGTACCCGCTGCCAAACGCGATCGCATGCGCGGCAAATTGCCAGAATTTGAGTGTTGACGGGATCTATCTTGCGCAGACTATTCTGCATTCACTGAAAATTTTCGCGTTCGTGGCGCTTCGATGGTGGCGAGGGCCAGCCCAAGCTTGGCCGCTCACTTCACCAACTCGACCTTGAACCGCTTGCCCTTGATACGACCTTCACTCAGGCTTTGCTGGGCTTTCATGCTGACATCCTTCGATATGGCCACGTAAGCGAAGCGATCGTGGATCTCGATGATACCGATGTCGTCTGCCGCGAACCCACCGGTTTCGCCCGTGAGAGCGCCGAGGATGTCAGCTTTGCGCAGCTTCTCCCGACGGCCACCGGCGATCCGCAGCGTATCCATTTTCGCGTCTCGACTCAAAGGTTGTATGCCAGCCGTGGGTGGTTGGCGATCCGTGGTTCGGCCTTCGATGGTGATCGGGACTTCGGTCAGTTGCTGGATGGCGTCGAGTTTCGGCTGGTCGCGCGACTCATACAAGGATACGGCTAGGCCGGTTCGCCCGGCACGCCCAGTTCGCCCAATCCGATGGACGTAGGTCTCTGGCTGTGATGGCAAGTCGAAGTTGACGACCAGATCGAGAGCGTCCAAGTCGATTCCACGAGCAGCGACGTCGGTGGCAACCAGGACCCGTGTGCTGAGGTTCCTGAACTTGGCCATGACGCGATCGCGATCAAATTGCTCGAGGTCGCCATGAAGGGATGCCACATTCACACCGAATTTCCTGAGCATGGCCTCGAGCTCTGCGACCGTAGACTTGAGGTTGGCGAAGATGAGAGCAGAATCGTGTGGATAGCGTTCGAGCACACCGCGCAGAGCCGCCCGCTTCTGCTCTGGCTCCGTATAGACGGCAATCTGGCGAATTGCGGGAATTGACAGCGCTTCGGCGTCGATTCCAACCGTGACTGGTTCGATCTGATATTCACGGCTAAGCAGCTCTATCGCTTCCGGAAATGTTGCAGAGAACAATGCGGTCTGTCGCGGCGTGGGCAAAGCCTTCAGAATCTTGTCGATATCTGGTTTGAAACCCATGTCGAGCATACGGTCAGCTTCGTCCAAGACGACCGTCGCCACCCGATGCACTCTGAGATGGCGCCGACGCAGTTGATCGAGAACGCGACCGGGTGTTCCGACAACCAGATGCGCGCCGTTCTTCAGCAGGGCGGCTTGCGTTGAAACCTGTTCACCACCCGTGAGCATCGCCACGACGAGTCCAGGGAGCCGACGCCCCAGTTTGCGCAACTCTCGGGCTACCTGCGCTCCAAGCTCGCGCGTTGGACACAACACGAGCCCGTGCACCTCACGCGAGGCAAGAGGCAGATTCTGCAGTAGTGGCAGGGCGAATGCCACGGTCTTTCCGCTGCCAGTCTCGGCCTTGCCGACTAGATCTTTTCCCGCTAGCAAGACTGGGATGCTCGCGACCTGGATCGGTGTAGGTTTCTCGAAATTCAGTTCTTCGACCACAGCCAGGAGTTCCGGCAAGAGACCCATGGCCTGGAATTCGGTTTGCATTGGCGGCAGAGTGTAGCAAAAAGGTTGGATTGCCGGTGTCGGCGGGTCAGCCGGGGGATCTTTTGCGCCCGAAAGCGCTCCTAGCCCTGGAACTTCCGGCCTCCGTCGTTGACCAACACCGGCATGCGCCCGTGTTGCCTTGATTTGGGTTGTATCGTCGCGATAACGGGCGCTGTCGTAAGCTGTCGTGGAGCCACGGAACGCAAGGCACCCGAGCCAGCGAGCCGCGTCGACTCCCTGCAGGCAACTCAGGCGAGCATCGAGCGACCGACGTTTCGCGTCTGCATCGAATCCACCGGTGGCCGTCAGAATGGCGTCGCCAACCTCAATGGTCCGTTGCTGCTTCGCGTCGAGTCCATCAGCATCGGTTATTCTTCTTCATGTTCCAAGGGTGCAGTTCAGTGCAGAGTCACAGGGGATTTTGCTAGCTGGGCCGTCCAGGTTGACTATCGAGTGTACACGGACATTGCCCGCGGCGATCCCTACGACAGAGCAGCGCAACTTGCACAGGCCTGCACCATGGACTTGACTCGAGCTCCGGCTTATTGCGTCGTCGAACGGAACCTAGCCTCAGTGAAGCGTGCGGAAGTTGCCTCTAATCGCGGCAGTTGGAGGATCCCGCTGCCCTATCCGGTTCAAACCAGCGAGCTGTGTTTCGGTGACAATCCTTCGAATGAGTAGCCTTGGAGTGAAAGGGTGCTGGTGCTGGCACCGCCACCTCCTACAGCCTCACGAGAGCTCACCGTTCCGCCGCGCGCCACAGGAACGACTTCGCTGGTCATGAGCTGTGAAAGGTGCAACGATGGGACCGCTACGACATAAGTTCGCAAGAATGGGTGCGTCGCGATTGAAGCCCAATGCAAGCGGGTGAACCAGAGCAGCCACATCGACTAATCGCCGTTTCACCAAGTCAGAAGTAGACTCGACTGCGAACGAACTGACCGGGAATGATTCATCCAATGCGTCGAATGCATGAGTGCACCGAACAGTCAACGAAATGTCAGAGAGTCAAGTCTCAGCGACTAGGTCGAATTTCCTCCTTCTGGTCAACTGCCAATCGAGCCAACGCCCCAGCCGGTGCGTCCGACCGCAATGCAACGACCAACCGAGACATTCCGTTGGGTGAACCTCCTGGTCTGGAGAAATTGCTCATCAAGGCGATCCCCGAGTTCCTGAATTGCGTCTGGATGCGCTCCGAATTCCGCCGCCATTGATTCCTTCACCGCGCGCTGAAGCGCCGCGATGAACGCCCGTTCGTCGTCCAGTTTCTGCCCCGCTGTCTCTGCCCGTTTCATAGCGGAGTTCGACAGCATAGTGGCCAGCACGGGAATCGTCCCAGCAGCAGCACTCCCAAGGATGGGCGAACCCGTCAGTGCAGTGGTGAGAATGCCAACAAGGAGGGCTGCGGCCTGCGTCTTGTTGCCTGCGAGGAGTTGCTCCGCGACCGGCGCTAGATCCTTCTGTGTGAGTTCGATGTCCAGCGGTTCTGGAAGGAGAAAGTCTGAGGCCTAGGTTTCTTGGAAAGTGGCGGAATCAACGTGGCGAGGAACGCTTGCGAACGCCAGACCTACGCCCGAGCAAGTGTCAGTGGAAGTCCCGCCTTCTGAATCAGCGAGAAGTCACTGTCCACCGTCAATAACGCAACGGAATGGGCGAGCGCGTAGGTTGCAATGAGCAGGTCGAGGGTTCTTACGGATACTCCCTTCCGCCCCAATGCAAAACCCATTTCGCCCGCGTCTTCCCAAAGCTGCGGAGGTTGGGAAAGTTGGTGGCAAGCTTCGAGCAAGGGCAGTATTCGATCCCGATCCGCACTGGATCGAAAGCCCCGGTGCAGTTCGATGAGGATTGGGCCACAGATCGCGACATCGTTGCTTTCCAGCAATTCGTCTACCCTTTGCGCCACTGGATCGTGCCCGCGAAAGAATTCGATCCAGGCAGATGTGTCTACGAGGATCACGCGCGCGTTCTTTCCAAATCAAGGCGAAGCCGTACGCGTCCACGCAGCGCGCGAAGCGCATTGCGCTTGTGTTGGCGATCCAACTCCATGAGCCCCTGGACAATCGTTTCCGTGACGCCAAGCCCAGTAATTGCACGGGCACGGCTGAGAGCCTGCACTGGAACATTCACGGTTACCTTCTTGAGCGCCTCTGCCATCGAGCCAGCTTACCATATGGCAGAAGCTGGTCAATTGGCTGGTTCGGGTAGACTGGCTACCGCCTTACCACCCAAAGAACTCTCCGAATGCGAGGTCGTAATATTCTATTCTGCATTCTCGCAAATAGGTGCACGTCGTAACTGGCCTTCTCTGCTCGTCTCGATGGCCATGTTCGGCGCGACAGCCCTGGGTCCAGACCCGTCGGGTAACGCTTTGCGTTCTTTTGCATTTGTCCGATTGCGTAGTGTGCGGCGGTAAGCGCCGATCGCGAGGGCGAGCGCGACAACGATGAGAATCGCCGCGACTGCGAAGGTGATCCGCATGCCAGTGGCAACAGCCTCGGGGCGCGCCGTGGTGATGTCAACCGTCGCCGATGCGAGCGCGAACACCGCTCCCATGACGGATGCCCCGGTGATGAGCCCAAGATTGCGCGACAGGCTGAGCATGCCAGATGTAACGCCACGCTGGTCCGGGCGAAGATCTGTCATGACTGAGGTATTGTTGGCCGCCTGGAACAGCGCATAGCCGGAAGTGATGACAACGATGGGTGCAACGTAGCCGGCAATGCCAAACCTCGCTGACATCACGGATAGGATGACGGAACCGGTCGCCATACCGATGAGCCCAACCATGATCATGCGCTGTGAGCCAAACCGGTCCACAATACGCCCAGCCGGCACACCTGTCAGGGCCGCGACAAGCGGACCGCACGACAAGACGAGGCCAACAAGCGCTGCAGGGAGACCGAGCGCAAGAGAGAGATAGAACGGCCCTACCACCAGCGTCGCCATCATCACAGTAGAGACGAGCGTGCTCACCGTGAGGCCCGCGGTCAGCACAGGATTTTGCAACATCGCCAATTGAATCAATGGTGATGGGGCTCTCGCCTCGGCGAGCCAAAAAAGGACGACTCCGCAGATAGCTGCAGAAAGCAGAACTAGGTTGAGCCGGCCGAAGCTACCGCGCCCAATCGTCATCGAAAGGGCATATGCCGTAAGCGTCAGAGCAAGCAGCAGCGTGCCTACATTGTCGAAATTCGGCCGGTTCGTCCCTGCCCTCCGAGGATCAACGGTCAGGTAGTGATGCGCGAGGAAATAGTTCAAGAGCCCCAGCGGCACGTTGACGAGGAAGATTGTCCGCCAACCGAATCCGTCGATCAGAATGCCCCCGAGGGATGGACCCAGGGTGGTACCGATCGCAGACATCGTTCCTAACAGCCCCATGGCGCTGCCCGTCTTTTCCTTCGGAACCGTCTCCCCGACAAGGGCAACGGTTAGTGCCATCATGATTGCCGCGCCGAGACCCTGCGCTGCCCGGGCGGCAATCAGCAGCCAGAGCGTGGGCGCAACGCCGCACAGCAGTGATGCGACGGTGAACAGCGAGATCCCAACCAACAACAGCCGTCGCCGGCCAATGATGTCACCGAGCCGACCGACACTTACGATCAAGGTCGTGATGGCAAGTAAATAGGCGAGGACAATCCACTGGACTGCCTGGAACGAGGCCGTAAAGGCCTGCGCCAACGTCGGCAAACCAGCATTGGCAATACTGGTGTCAAGTGAGGGCATCAGCATCGAAAGTGAGAGGCTAGCGAGCGCCCAACGAACGTTAGCCGCGCCTTCCCCACTACCAGCCACTACTTCGTCGCGTCGTGCGGTGATACCCTTCAAGATGGACTCCTCTCCCTTGGGTCACTCCCGAAATGCCAACTACTGAAGCATGCCCTCTGGTTGGACATCGCGGAAGACGCACCATTTGTACTTTGTCCGTGAGTGTGACGCCATACCGACAATGTTGCCCTACCAGAATCGAGGCATGTCGACCCCAGACTTCAGGTGGCCTGTCACTCTCGATGTACTGCGCGCGGAATGCAGTGTTGCGCAAGCAGACCAACGGTTGTGGCCTGGCTCGTCAGCGACGCGGCGCGCGATAGCGCGTGACAACAGGTGAACCACCTATTGGCAGAGCTGGACGTGGGCTCGTTCCCACACCCCAAACGCTTGAACTGCGCACGCGTCAGACAGCTGGTTCACGATGAGGAATTGGTTCGCCTCCCCATTGAGAACCTCAACCACAAGCAGCTCATCAGAATGCTCAGGTGTCGACGCGGATCAAGCGCGATCCTTCCAAATCAAGACGAAGCCGAACGCGTCCGCGCGGCGCATTGCGCACTACCTACCGCCTCACCACCCAGAAACTCTCCGAATACGAGGTCGTGATTCCGTTCTGCTTCGTCGCAAACGGGGGCACGCCGTAGCCGATGATCCAGATGTCGTGAGACTGCGTCGCGCGCAACCATTGGGGATGCGCATCTTGCGCACCCAAAGCGCCTACGGGGAAGGCCGAAAGCGCGCTGACTTCTGGCGGACAGCGATCCTCTTCGCCCGCCAGTACGTCGGGGCCCTGGGCAATGGTGGCGGTACCATGCTGGATGACACCAACGCGCTCATTGTGATCGCTCATCAACGCGCTCACGAGATTGCGCGATGGGACGAAGACCTTGAGGTTCCCGTTCGTGGTTTTGGATACGCAGGGGCTCTTGAGCGATTTGCCCGCCATCGAGACATCCTCGACGGGGACGGTTTTCGAGGGCTTGCCGGGTGCCTGCTGCAAATGCAGGTATTTGTCCGCGGACATGCCCGAAGCCAAGACGACGTGCATTTGCCCATCTGCAACATAGGCGGTCACTGGCGGCTGATCGCAACGCGTGACTGAAGGACGCGGACAGAGCACCTCGGTTTGGGGCGGTGGAGCGGGCTTGTTCGGTTGCACTTGGCGCGCCATCTGCGACGGCGCGCCGGCAATCTGCAGACGCCATTGCGTAGTGGGTAGCCCTGAGTTCGTACTCCGACTCTCGGTGCGAAACACGACGGCCAGACGCCGCTCGAGCAATGCAAAATGCGAGATCGCCCTGACAGATTCCTCTGAATCGTGCGCCAGGCCCTCTGCGGCTTGCCAGACGAAGTTCTGACTGTTGGGGAGCTTGCGCCCGAACACGACCGTACCGCGTGCAAAGTTGGCGCAGAGCAGGCCTGGTTGTTCGTCGATCGCTCCGAGCACGGCTGGCACGGTATCCGACGGACAGCTGCCCTTGGCCAGAACCCCGTCGGACTTGGCCGAGTACTCGCGGATCTCGAAGTCGCCGCGACGCGCAAACAAACCCCAGAGGCGACCCTCGCCTGCAACGACCGGTGCCACCGTGGGAAGCTCGGGAACGCAGATTTCGCCTGGCTTCTTCTGGGCGCAGGGATCATTCGTCACGGGCTGGCCTGCAGCGTGAGGAGCTGCCGTGCCGCCGCGCGTGCAGCCGAACCATGCTGGCATGGCCACCATCAGCGCCGGCAGCAGTAGACGATTGCGACGGTTCACGATGCGGGCTTCCCTGTGACGGCTCGGTCCACCCAAGCGGAATCAGCGCAGCATAACATTTACACTAAGCTGTCGCACTCGGTTCGCCACCAATCAACCGATGCTTGCCAACCCGCCAGGCGCTTGGTCACGGCACCTGCGACGCCAGTCCAGACAGAATGGTTTCGCGCGACCAGACGCAGCTCGCCTCAGAAAAGACCTCGCTGGCGATTCGGAGCAGTCAAAATTGCGACCTCGACGGCCTTTGGGCCAGCCCAAGGCTGTGTTAGCGTTGGTGGCATGGATACCTCGAGCGATTCGTCTCCGGTAAGGGCCCCGTTGCCAGCCTACGAGGATCCGGCGCTCGACGAGGAAGTCCGAATCGATGCGCTGCTTTCCGAACTCACCATCGAGGAGAAGATCTCCTGCTTGAGCACGAACCCATCAGTCCCGCGACTAGGGATCCGTGGGACGGGCCACGTCGAGGGCCTGCATGGCTTGGCATTGGGGGGACCAGGACGCTGGGGCGGCGATGACCCGATCGCTACGACGACCTTTCCACAGGCGGTGGGACTCGCTTGCACTTGGGATGAGACCTGTCTGCGCGAGGTGGCCAAAGTGGAGGCGTATGAAACTCGATACTATTTCCAATCGCCGCGATTCCGACGCGGTGGTTTGGTGGTCCGCGCGCCCAACGCCGATCTGGCGCGGGACCCGCGTTGGGGACGCACGGAGGAAAGTTATGGTGAGGACGCCTATCTGACAGGAGCTCTCGCCGTCGCCTTCGTGCGAGGCCTACAGGGCGACCATCCGCGCTACTGGATGACTGCAGCGTTACTGAAGCATTTTCTTGCCAACAGCAACGAAGACACCCGCGAGACCTCGTCTTCCAACTTCGACGACCGCCTCTTCCACGAGTACTATTCGGTGCCCTTCCGCATGGCAATCCAACTGGGAGGGTCACGCGCCTTAATGGCCGCGTACAATAAGTACAATGGGATCCCTTGTGCCGTTCATCCGATCCTCGAGGATGTCACCGTAAACGGCTGGGGTCAGAACGGAATCATCTGCACCGACGGCGGCGCCTACCGGCTGTTGGTCACAGCGCACAAGCAATACCAGTCCTTCGAACTTGCCGCGGCTGCCACCATCGACGCCGGGATCTCTCAATTCTTGGATGACTACGTCGATGGCGTGCAAGGTGCCCTCACGAAGAAACTGATCCTCGAAGAGGATGTCGATCGGGTTCTGCGCAAGAATTTTCGCGTCATGCTCCGCCTCGGCCAGCTCGATCCGCCCGAGCTGAACCCGTACTCGCAGATTGGCCAAGAAGTCGAGGAGCCCTGGCAACGTCTCGAGCATCAGGAGACCGTACGCCGGGTCACGCAGAAATCCATCGTGTTGCTGAAAAACGAAACGTCTCTCTTGCCGCTCGATACGACTTCGATAAAGAAGGTCGCTGTCATTGGGCCGCTCGCGGATCGCGTCCTGGTCGATTGGTACTCGGGCACCCTGCCGTATGCCGTCTCTCCTGTCGATGGCCTGCGGGAACGGCTCGGGTTCGAGCGCGTCGTCGTGGCCTCGAACAACGACCGAAGTGAGGCCGTGCTCGCTGCGAAATCATCCGATATTGCCATCGTCTGTGTCGGCAACCACCCAACCGGGGATCAGCATTGGGCCAAGGTCAAAGAACCGAGCTACGGCAAGGAAGCGGTCGATCGGCAATCGCTCCAACTCGAGGACGAAGACTTGATCCAGCTGGTGATGGCAGCCAACCCGCGAACGATCGTCGTGCTCATCTCGAGTTTCCCCTATGCCATCGAATGGACCGTCGCGCGGGTGCCAGCAATCCTGCACATGAGCCACAACAGCCAAGAACTTGGGCGTGCGCTCGCCGATGTCCTTTTTGGCGACTGCAACCCCGGTGGACGCTTGGTGCATACTTGGCCGCGCTCGATTGCCGATCTTCCGGCCCTGCTCGACTACGATCTGCGCAAAGGGCACACCTACCAATACTTCAAGGCAGAACCGCTCTTCCCCTTCGGTTTTGGCCTGAGCTACACGAAATTCGCCTACTCGCGCCTGCAAACCACGGCCCTTCGGATCTCACCCGAAGCCCCCATCACTGTCCGCTGCGACGTCACCAACATTGGACCCGTCGCTGGCGACGAAGTGGTTCAGCTCTATGCTAAGCAGCTCGATAGTGCCGTGCCACGCCCAAGCCAAACCTTGGTGGGGTTTCGTCGTATCGAGATCGAGTCGGGGGAAACCAAGACCGTGCAGTTCGAGCTCCTGCCCGAACAACTCATGATCTGGGACGCCAGGCTCGACCGCTGGATCATGGAGCCGGGACCGGTAGAGCTACGCATCGGACGCTCATCAGTCGCGATCGAACTGGTCTGTAGTATCGAAGCCGAGGAATCGCGACCAAGTGCTGTGCCTGCAACGACGGAGGTCAAACGCCCGCGGCGGTCGGTCCGTACGGTGCCAGCAGCCGCTGCGTCGCCGAGCGCGCCACCTGCAAGCTCGGAACACCCAGGCGCAGCAATGGCGGGCTCGATGTACCCTAATGCGACAGCCGCAGCTGGCTCGGTGCGCCCCATAGCTGGGCTTACTGACCCAACTACACCACTGAATCCTGCAGGCTCGAAGCCGCACCAGCCGGCGAAGTAGCCACGGACTGTCTAACGAACTCCGCATACAACGCCGAATAGACACCTCGACGCAGCAGCAATTCTTCGTGACGGCCCCGTTCCACGATACGGCCATGGGCGAGTACGAGGATCTGATCGGCGTGCAAGATCGTGCTGAGCCGATGCGCCACAACGACGCTGGTACGCCCAGCCAACAGTCGGTGCAGCGCTACCTGGAGTCGCGCTTCGGTCATGACGTCGACAGAACTCGTAGCTTCGTCCAGGACTAGAAGACGCGGGTTTGCCAGCATGGCCCGTGCAAAACAGAGAATCTGACGTTGGCCGAACGAAAGGTTACCCCCCTTTTCGCCCACCTGCGTTGCAAAGCCCTCGGGCATGGATTCAATCAAGTCAAGAACGTTGAGTCTCGCAGCAACGGCACGGACCTCGTCGTCCGTGGCCTCGGGACAGGCAAAGCGAATGTTGTCGGCTACCGTCCCGCCAAATAGGAAGTTGTCTTGAGGCACA
Organism: uncultured Polyangiaceae bacterium; assembly: GCA_964454965.1. Taxonomy (GTDB): domain Bacteria; phylum Myxococcota_A; class Polyangia; order Polyangiales; family Polyangiaceae; genus FEN-1139. Next base: position 134,682 of record CAYVXY010000019.1, read on the forward strand.
CTCGCCAGATGCTGGTGCAGCGATTCACCGGCAATGTCCAAGATATTGTGCCCATCCAACAGCACGGTTCCCGAACTTGGCAAGTATAGCTTCGATAGCAATCTCGTGATCGTACTCTTGCCACTACCGGTGGCACCCACGAGCGCCACCGTTTGACCAGGTTCGATGCGAAACGTGATGTCATTCAGCACGGGGTGTGAAGCTTCATACTCGAACCCAACGCCGATGAAGTCGACCTGTCCGTGAAGCTCGATCAGGGGACGCGCCGTCTGGCGGTCAGACCAATCCGGTGTGCTATCAAGCAGCGCCAGAACCCGCTCGGCACCTGCCATGGCCGTCAGTGCCTGGTTGTATTGGCGTCCGAGGATCGGTATCGGTCCGAAGAACAGCTCGGACAAGAACAGGAACTGCACGAGCGGCTCGAGCCCGACGCTACCGTGACAGACCTGGTAGCCACCAAGCACGATGACGAGAGACAGCATTAGCTGGCCGTTTATTTCGAGCAACGGTACGAAGATGGCCGACTCAACTGCCCCCTTGTAGTTGTTCGCAGCGTGTAGGGTGACCTGCTCGTCGAATTGACGGTCGTTGTAGTCCTGACGGCAAAACGCCTGAATGACGCGGATCCGGTTCACTGATTCCGCGATCGACGCCGTGAAGCGACTGTAAGTCTCTTGCACTTCACGATACGCTTGACGGATCCGCACCGAGAAATGCCGAATCAGCAGCCACACAACGGGCACAAAGGCCACAATGACCAAGAACAGTGTCCAATCGTAGTAGAGCATCAGCCCGCCCGCGATGAGCATCCCACCCAATTGCACGGTGCTGACGAATACGACGTCCTGGATCCCAATGCGAACGACGTCCACGTCGTTGGTTATGCGACTGATAAGCCTCCCTAGCGGCATGTGATTGAAGAAGCTAAGCGGCATCTTCAACACATGACAAAATATGGCACGGCGGAGATCGTAGACCACGGATTCGCCGAAACGCAGCGCAAGGCGCATGCGGTAGACGAAGTTGAGCTCGGTCGTCACCACGATCAGAAACAGCCCCAGCAGCCCGTGCCAGGTGCCGTTGACGTCGCGATGCGCAATCGGGCCACTGATAACCTTGGCCACCATCCAGCTGAGCCAGGGCAATTGCAGTGCCCGAATGACGACCAACACGATTAACACCGTGCGTGTGAGCTGATAGGGTTGAGTGAAGGCGTACAGCCGCCGTATCGTCGCCCAGTCGAGCGGCTTCTGGTCTGGCATGAGTTCGCCGTGAGCGCGATTCGCCCAACGCCCCTTCTGCGTGGATGCCAGCTTCTTCATCGGCTTGCATCCTCGGCGCTCGATGGTCCGACGAGCATACCGAGCAACTCGGCGGTGCGCCGATACAGGCCTTCTCGACCCAACAGCTCAGCGGGCGTACCAATCTGTGCGATGCGCCCACCCTCCAACACCAGAATGCGGTCCGCGCGCTGCAGCGTGGACAGCCGATTGGATACGAGAAGAGTCGTGCGCCCCGCAATCGCATTGTTGACCGACTGCAGTACTTCGGCTTCGGTCGCGGCATCGATGGCCGTCGTGGGATCGTCCAGAATCAAGATCGCCGGTTCGAGCAGCAATGCGCGCGCAATGGCGATCCGTTGACGTTGCCCGCCCGAGAGATTCATGCCGCCCTCGTCGAGCATGGTCTCGTAGCCATCCGGCAATCCCAGAATGAATTCGTGGGCACCTGCCAAACGCGCAGCCCGTTCGACCTGTTCGCGGGTTGCGTCCGGCTCACCGTAGGCGATGTTGTCAGCTACGGTGTCGTGAAACAGTAGGCTCTCCTGAAAGACCACACCGATGCGTCTTCTGAGGGCGTCGAGCTCGTAACGCTTGATGTCGATCCCATCGATGAGCACGCGCCCGGCCACTGGATCGTAGAACCGCGGCAGCAATGCCAACAAGGAACTCTTGCCAGAACCGGTACTTCCGAGAATCCCGATGCATTCGCCCGCGGCAATCTTGAGCGAGATACCTCCCAAGATCGGTCGTTCTGGGTGATAGCCGAATTCGACGTCCTCGAAGGTTACATTGCCGAGGATCTCGTTCGGGACGATGGCGTCATCCGCGTTTTGTACCTCGGAAGGTGCGTCGAGGATCTCGTAGACGCGACGTGCACCGGTGAGGCTCTGCTGCAGGACGTTAATGATGTCGGCCATTGCCGAGGCGCGCCCCGAAAACTGACGCAACAGATTAACGAACACAACCAACTCGCCGAGAGTGACCTCTCCCCCAGCTACCAGAATGCCACCGTAACCAAGTAGAACGACGACATTGAGCTGATTCAGCAGACTTATCGTCGGACTGAATCGACTCACGTTGGTGAAGATCCGGAACTGTTGTTCCTTGACTCGGTCGTTCTGTTCCTGGAATTTGCGCTCTTGATCGCGTTCGCGGCCAAACACCTTGATGACCTGGATCCCTTCGATCCCTTCGGTCATGTTGCGCACGAGATTGTCGGCAAGCCGACGGCTCTCACGGTAGGCAGGCTTGGCCCAACGTGAAAACAAAACCGTTGCCACGAACAAAAGTGGCGTCAAAGCTAGTCCGACGACGGTGAGTCTTACATGCGTCGTCAACATGTAGATGAGAAACACCGTCAACGCCAGGATCAACACGGCACCTTGGATGATGACGCCATCCACGAACGACCGAAGCATCTGCACGTCGACGGTCACGCGATTGACGATCGAGCCGCTTGAATTCTTGTCGAAGAACCTAAAACTCAGGCGCTGGAGCTTGGTAAATATTTCGCGTCGCAGCGTTGCCACCATCTCGACATGCACGAGGCGCCCGACAGCAACCGAGTAGCAATAGTTCAGCCATGAGCCAACGACGGCAGCCGCCAACACTGCTCCGCCGATCACGAGAAGCTGCGTAGTGGTCCCCCAGTTGGGATCCGGCACGAGGCCGAACGGCCATTTCGGTAGCGGTGCATGTTCGTCGAGGGAGCGACGCACGACGTCGATTGCCAGGCCCGTGAAACCAAGACCCCCCATTGTCATTGCTAGCAGAATCACCTGCAGTCCGAAGACGGCAAGGGTCTGCGTGCGGAAGCGCCATGCAACCGTTACCAGACGGCGCAACACTCGAACGTTCGAGGAGTTCGCATTGCTAGTAACGTTGCCCGACATCTTGTCAAACGGACGAGGCTCCGCTTTCCGTAGGGAAGCGAGGATAGCTGACGCCACGCGTTCTTCAACCCAACCGAACATGGTTACGCCACTCGCGCGAGCGACGCTGATGCTTTGGACGATGTCCGGCTTGCCGACTGGCACCGCCGCGGCATAGCTTTCGCTCCAGACCATGCCGCAGTCAACAGCCGTCACAAAAGAAGCAAGGGGTGTTCATCCCTTGTTCGAGCGCGCGGTTCGCCTCCACGAGGCGCGCTTCGCTCGGCAGGCTTGCATCTTCGTCGCTGCGCCTGGGCGAGTGAACCTGATCGGCGAACACACCGACTACAACGACGGATTCGTGTTTCCGATGGCGATCGAACGCTACGTTGCTATTGCTGCGTCGCGTCCCGAAACGGCAATGCGTCGCCTGCGGGCACACAGCGACGCGATCGACGCGCCAGTCGAGATCTCACTGGAAGTGAAACCGCCGCGCGGTAAACCCAAGTGGGCCAACTACGTGCGGGGAATCGTCGCCGGATTCATCCAGCGTGGGCATGCTATACCGCCACTCGACTTGACGATTACGAGTAACGTACCCCTCGGGGCCGGCCTGTCCAGCAGTGCCGCACTCGAGGTTGCCGTTGCCTCCACACTCGAGACGGCCCTAAGGCTTCAACTGGATCCGCTCGACAAGGCGCGCCTGTGTCAGACCGCAGAGCATGAGTACGCCCTGGTGCCTTGCGGTCTGATGGATCAGTTGGCTAGTGTCTTTGGTCGGCGTGCACACGCCTTGTTCATCGATTGTCGCACGCTGGACCCACAGCTGGTGCCCTGGTGCAACGCGAGCGTAGTTGTCCTGGTCTGCAACAGCAATGTCCGACACTCCCTGGCCGATGGTGAATACGCCAAGCGCCGTGCACAGTGTCAGCATGCTGCAGAAGTTCTGGGGGTGGAGAGTCTACGCGACTCAACCATCCAGAATGTGCTCGGCGCCGAACAACGACTGGGGCATCCGTACTTTCAACGCGCACGACATGTAGCGACCGAGAATCAGCGCGCCCAAGACTTCGCTGTTGCCCTCACTGGGGGCGATCTATCACGCGTTGGCCAATTGATGTACGAAAGCCACGATTCACTGCGAGACGATTACGGCGTCAGCTGCGAAGAGCTAGACTTGTTGGTCGATACTGCACGGGGGCTCGGATCGAACTCGGGTGTCTATGGCTCTCGAATGACTGGCGGCGGGTTCGGCGGCTGCACCGTAAGCCTCGTCCGCGCAGAGTGCGTCAGCGAAATCACGGCAAGGCTTACCTCGCGATACCTCGAGACGACTGGCAAGCGACTCGACGCTTTTGTGACCAAACCCTCAGAGGGGATGGTCTGGCAAGCCTAGGGCCAGTGTGAATTGGCCCGCTCGAATCATCCTTCAATGGCCAGTTTCGAGACGCTCGCATAGCAATGCGAGCGTCTCGAAACTGGCACCGCGCGAGCCAAACAGTGCGCGGCGTGCGCGATCCAACCCGAGCGCGAATGCGGATTGACGCTACCAGTCAGCCGTGCTGTGCCGCGCGCGGATGAGGAGTCACTTCTCCAGTCGCCTGAATGGCGATGAATCGGATGCGTGCGTTACCGCTCCGAATAGCCGTCGGGATGATTCTTGAACCAGCGCCACGCGGTTTCGATGATCTCCCCGAGATCCGTGTGCGCAGCCTGCCAGCCCAGTTCGACTCTTGCCTTCTCCGGGCTCGCGAAGAGCATCGGCGGATCTCCAGGACGGCGCGCTCCCATCTCCACGCGGAACGACTTGCCCGTGACCTTGCGCGCCGCCTCGATGACGTCACGTACGCTATAGCCATGCCCAATTCCGAGATTGTAGAAGCGTGTGTCCCCGGGTGCCAGACGCTGCATCACTTGAATATGGGCGTCAGCCAAGTCCTCGACGTGGATGTAGTCGCGAATGCAGGTGCCATCCGGTGTTTCGTAGTCGTCACCGAACACGCAAACCTTGTCGCGTTTGCCGAGGGCTGCCTGTAGAATCACCGGAATGAGGTGGGGCTCGGGATCATGGTCTTCACCAATCGTGCCGTCGGAAGCCGAACCTGCAACGTTGAAATAGCGCAGGGCTGCGTAGCCAAAGGACGGTCTCGCGCGCACCTGATCGAGCAGGATCTTTTCTACGAACAACTTCGACCAACCGTAGGGATTGACGGGTTCCTGCTTTTCGCGTTCCGTGATCGGGACGGACAACGGCTGACCATAGGTGGCGGCAGTCGAACTAAACACGAACCTGTCAACCTCGGCCTGCTGCATTGCCGAGAGTAGACTTACCGTGCCAGAAGTGTTGTTGTCGTAATAGCGCAGCGGTTGCTCGACTGACTCACCGACATAGGTGAGGGCCGCAAAATGCATGACGCATTCGATGTCTTCGGCGACCAGCAACGTGGCAACCGCCGAGGTCTCCCTGAGGTCCAGCGCGTAGAACGGTATGTGGGGCGGAACGCTCTCGCGATGCCCGCGACTCAGATTGTCGAGCACAACCGCCTGATGGCCGCCTGCTTCGAGCCGCTTGACTGCGTGGCTACCTATGTAGCCTGCCCCACCAGTAACTAGAACGCGCATGTCTCTTATCGTGCTCCTATGAAACGAATCCAGGCCCGAGCTTATCCGTCGGGCATACCGCTACACCAGGATCCGTGCCAGAAAAGACGGCTGGGGGTCTACCCGTCGCGCCCGGGGTGCATTCGGCCCGGGCCTCAATGATGGAAATCTCCTTGTTTCTTGCCGGAATGGCCGCAACCCCGCCGCCGTCGGTGATGTGGGCCAGTGCAGCCCACGCTTCGGCCCAAACCCGCGCAAGCCACCTGCCGCCTACCGTCAGCCATTGTAGGGTTACGAGGCGACGGTTACGCGAGAGGCCCTTCGAGTTCAATCTGGATCCGATCGGTCGGCTCCCAATCGAGGTCGCGTTTCAGTGCCGAAAGATCGACGAACTCGGAAAGCTCGTCGACGGGACAACGCAACGCAACGTGCGAAAAGTACTTGCGACGCAGCTCTTCGACGCTGATGCCGCGAAACTGGATTGACCAAGCGGGGAAGTACTGTCGATATCCAGGTCTTCGGTGCGAGAGCGCCTGACAAACCAATCTACCGGCGTCCTCCAGAAGCAAGTGAGTGGCGCATTCTCCGAGGTTCAGCCGCGACGGAGTGGGCAACCGTGTCTCCCGGAGGTGCTCGACCCACTGAGTCCTCGGCAACATGGGAAACCGTAGCGCCGTAGCGCAAATCCCAGGAAACTCAGCGCAGAGTGCCTCGAGAATGCGCTCACCCACTTCCTTGCTCATGGCGTAAGCATTCGTACCAGGGTCTCTGGGAGCGTTTCCGTCCAACGGAAGATAGGGCAGCGCGTAGGGTGTATCGCGTCGGCCGCCGCTGGAGCTCAACATGACCTGAACCGAACTGGAAAACACGATGTCGCTCACACCGAGCTGCGCCGCGGCCCAAAACACGTTGGCATTCATCCGGACATTTTCCGCAAGAATTTGCTGTGCCGACGGTCCAGCAAACATGTTTGGGTGGTTCCCCAGATGCACTACCGCATCACAACCATCGACTATGCCATAGACGAAGTGCTCGTCGAGAATGTCGCCCAGTACTGGTTTCGTCGGAAAACCCTCAACGTACTTCCGATCCGTTGCCCGAACTGTATGACCCGCCGCTATGAGCGCCCGACATACGGCCGTACCAAGATGACCCGTTGCGCCGGTGACTAGAACCCTGCGTCCACTACTCATACTTTCCGTCCTTGGCAAACGCACCGAGCATTTCGATTGGGTTAAGCTAGCAAGTAGAGCGTCAGGTGGCGAGTGCAGCATCGCGCGAGATCACCGCATCGGCTCGGGAGTCAACCGGGTGATTTGCCACTAGAATACGAGGACCGGTAATCTCGTACTGGCAGTCTGCAACAATCGACTACTCGCTCCGCGACACGAATGGCGCATTGTCGAAGTATCTTTGCGATTCGGCGTTGACGCGAGTCGAAGACGAGTAGGAATCGTGACTCACGCGCGACACTCAACGCCCGCGCGAGTCCATGTGCCATTGGCATTCTTCATCGGTGATGGCAACGCCGGTGAAAAAGGTCCCCGCTCCGTCCAGCGTTTGCCGACAGACTTCGACATACGTGGCTCGCTTGCCACATCCGCTCACGCCAATGGTCTTGTCGTCGAGCCGCTCGAATTCCAACTCGCTAGCGCTGCAGTGGAGATCGAATGGCGCCCGCTTCTTGACTGGGTGCTTTGCGCCTTGAGTCGAGCCACCACAGGCCACGCACATGGCGACGAGGAGGATCCCACTGATGCTTCGCTCAAAGTTCTTCAACATATGAGCGAGCGAACATAGCCGCTTGCCACTTTGACGACAAGACCGACCGCAATGGCCCTGTCATCAAGTACGGGTCCTGGAACTGCCTACTTCAACCGAGTGCTTCTGGGCGCCGGTTGCGCATGCTGCCATCTGTTCAGGATGCCCGATCCGCAGCGTCTTCACAATACTATCCCTACCCTTTACTGATGGTTGCCTGCGCCCACCTCCTGCCGTTCTGCAGGAACAATTGGCTTCCGACGCGAATTGTCCGCATGATGGTGCTGGAGTATGCAAGGTCCATCCTACATTAGCCCCCTCATCGTTGCTGCGGCCATCCTGCTCGGCCTGGTCCTCGCCCTATGGGCGGGTTATGGGTTCGGCGTTCATCGTGCAAGGCGAGCTTTCAAGCGCTTGGTTGCCGCACGTCAGCAAGAAGAAGAGGCCGACCGCGAGCGACTCCGACTCACGCTGGAAAAGGCCCAAAAGGATCTGGCCAAGGCTGCTCTCGATCTGGAAAAAATGGGCGAGGAGCGCCATCGCGCGTTTTCGGACCGCGCGCGGTTCGAGCGTGAGGCTACGGAGTCCACCGAACTCTTGCGCGAAGCCGCAGCCATTCGTGCCGCCTTAGAGTCGGACCTCCGGAAGCAACGTGAAACCCAACAATTTGCGCGTGACGTGCAAGCGGCGCTAGATGCAGAGATCCGTCTGCGTCAGGAGACCGACAAGGCCCTGTCAGCCGCCGGCGCAGCGACGGCCAAAGCCCACCAGCAACTTGCCGAAACCAAGGCAGAGCTCATCGACGCACGACAGCACGCCACTGATCTTGCAAACCGTCACGAAGCGACGCAACTCAGGTTGACACAACAGACCGCTTCGCTGCGCGAGCTCTCGGCTCAAGTGGAGCTCCAAGAACGTCAACTCGAGGACGTGACGGATCTCGAGCAACAGCTCGCAGCCGCTCAGGCACGCGGAGCGACCCTCGAACGAGAATTGGCCCAGGTCACCGAAGTGGCAAGCACGGTAAGTGCCGTCAATCTCGACCGCGAAGAGCTCGAGGTGCGGCTCGAAATGGCTGCCGCGGCAGTGCGCATCGCGCGCAAGGAGGCCGATCGCTATCGCGCGGAGTCCGTCGAACAGGGCCAGCGGCTCACAGAAAACAAGCGGGAACTGACGCTGCTTCGTGCGACGACCCGACAGCAGGAGCAGAAGCTTGAGGAGCAACAAGACGCCAGCGCTGATCTCCCTGCCCTGCGACAAGAGTTTGGCCAACTGCGGATCAAACTCGAACAACAGAGTCTTGGCATGAAGCAACTAGCGGCTCGAGCGTCATCCGCAGAACAGTCGGCAGAAGAGCAGCGTCGGGCGTGCGAAACCCTCGAGCTCGAACTCCGCCAGCTGCGCGTCAACGAGCAGAGCCACCACCAACAGGCCGCTGAGCTTTCCGAGCTTCGATCGAACCTCGAGAGCCTTCAACAGAAGTCGCGCGAACTGGCTGAACTTTGCACAGTACGCGAACGCCTGGACAAGGAGCTAGCTTCCGCTAGAACTCGACTGCAATTCTGCGAAGATCAGACGCAGGAGCTCGATCGACTGCGAGATCAATTGCAGCGGTCGCGTGACGAGCAGCAGGCGTATCTCGAAGCCGAGCGTCGGCTCCTGGCGACTCAAGCCGAACTCCGCGGACTGCGGTTGGAGCTCGAAGCGGCCAAGGGACGCCTCGAGGAACAACGCAACCTCGGTGAGGCCAATGCCGCCCCACGTCGTGACAGTGTACGCATCAAGGCGCTCGGCGACGAGCTGGAGCAAGAGCGGAGTGCGGGCAAAGAGCTCCGAGGTCGGCTGCAGGTGGCCAGCGCCCAGCTGTCGGATCTGGAACGGTTACGGGTAGACAACTGCGCGCTTCGGGAAGAGGCAGCAGAGCTTCGAGAACACAAGGACGCAACTCTTGCCTTGGAGCAATTGCAGAGTGAGCACCGAAAGCTGCGACTCGAATGGGAACTATCGGCGCGGCGCATCAAAGAGCTTTCCACCGAAAGGGAAGAGCTCCTTCTGCTGCGCGGCGACGCCGAACAGCAGCGGGTCTTGGCTCAAGAGGTGAAGGATCTGCGCTGTCGGGAACGGATCCTGGAAGCACAGATCTACGGTATCGGGCAGACACCGGAAACCCTGGTCCGTGATTCCGTGCCGCCGCCTGCGGTTACGGGCACGCGCGCTTCCGAAATCGAAGTAGGGATCGCGTCGCTGCTGACCCAGGGACAAAGAACGGTCGTATTGGCGGATCGCCAAGGGTTTCCTATCGTAGCGAACGGCGAAAGACTGACCCAAGATGGCCTGGCGGCGTTTTCGGCCTTGGCGGGTGACGCTGCGAAGCGGGCCGAAACATTGATGCCACTCGGGACGGTTCAATGGCTCAAGGTCATCGACAAGAACCACACTCAAATTTCCTGCCGATTCTTTGACTGCGGGACTGAACACTTCACCTTGTCCACGATTGGTCAATCCGTTCCGAGTCTCGAAACCGTAGACGCGGTCATTGCAACCGTGATGAGCAAAATGACCGCAGAGTCTCCCGAATCTCGGTAGGCTCCGCGGTCACTCTATCAGCCAATCGCAGCTCGCAATAGCGCGGTTGTCTACTGGCTCTGATTGTTGAATCCGAAATTGTACTCGAACTCCTTGTCGAGGCCCTTCGAGGATTTCGGATAGCTCAGGCTCTTGGCGAGCTTGATCATGCAGTCGGTCACCTTCGCCACACGGATGCTGCTCTCGTCGTCGACATAGGCCTTCTTCACCTGACCGGCGCCATCGAGCATGACCCTCAGCAGCACGTTGCCTTTGAGGTCGGGCTGGTCCTTGCGCACGTCTTCGTAACACTTCTTGAAAGCCTTGCGGTTCTCCTTGAAGATCTTGGCAACGCTCGCGGTCGTACGCGAATCGTCTACCTGCGGTTTGTCGTCATCGTCGTCGTCAGCCGCTGCTTTCTTGTCAGAGGCTTTCTTGTCTGACTTCTCTTCTTTGGCTTCGGACTTCTCCGAATCGGCTTTCTTGTCTTCGGCGTCGGCAGCCATGTCACCCTTTCCGTCATCGCCATCGTTGGTTTCGGCGGAATCGGTCTTGTCCGATGCCGAAGCCGGTGGCCGAGTGGGGCTTGAGCTGCAGGCGATGAGGAGCGAAAGCACCGCGAGCGGTGCACACAGCAGGTACCGATAGTGCTTGGGTCGCGACATGTACGGCATCATACCGCGGCTTATGCCGGCGTTGGCAAGCGCTTTTCCGGGCCTGATCCAAGGGCCAGAAATCAGCTACACTTGCCCGCGCCCATGCCCAGCCTCACCGTAGAAGTCGCTTTTCCCCACCCTTCCGAGCTTGGGGAAGGAGCCATTTGGGACGAACAGCAGGGAGTCTTGTACTGGGTGGACATCCTCGGTAACAAGGTGAACAGGTTTGAGCCGCGTAACCGATCGAACCTCGCCTACGATGTGGGTGAGAGCGTCGGTACTGTCGTCTTGAGTCGTGACAATCGTCTGCTCCTTGGTCTGCGAACGGGCATGGCTTGGCTCGACCCCGATACCGGTCGCGTGACACACCTGGCCGATCCCGAGAGTGACAAGCCGCACACGCGCCTGAACGATGGCAAATGCGATCCAAAGGGTCGCTTCTGGGTCGGCAGCATCTGCGAGCGCGAGCCGCGCTTCGACGGCGGGCTGTATTGCCTGGATACGGATCTGACACTGACGCAGAAGCTCTCGGGGATTCAATGCTCCAACGGCCTAGTATGGACCAGCGACAGGACAACTTTCTACTACATCGACACACCAACCCACGAGATCTGGGGATTTGACTACGAGCTCGAGAGCGGCAACATCAAGAAGAAGCGCGTCGTAGCAAAGCTTGCTGAAGCGCTGGGTTCCCCCGACGGGATGGCCATCGACAGTGAGGACCACCTCTGGGTCGCCCTGTACCACGGTCATCAAGTCCTGCGTATCAATCCGAAGGGTGGCCAGATCGAGCTGGCCATCCCCGTGCCTGCCACGAACGTAACCTCCGTGGCATTCGGCGGTGCCGAGCTGGACGATCTCTACATCACGACTGCGCGTGCTGGTCTGAGCCCGGAACAGCGCGCGAGCGAACCACTGGCAGGCTCGCTATTTCGGGTACGGGTTCCCTATCGTGGTGTCACGGCAAACCGATTTGGTCGGGACCTGCGCGAAGACTAGGGGCGCTAAGCACCGCCCGAACCGCGAACCATGCCCGAGTCACGCACCTGCTGTTCGAGCGCGCGAAATCGCTCTGCCAAGGCACGCACCAAGGCACCCGTCCAACCGTCGATGCCAACCCCCTCGTCGAAGGTCTGCTTGTCCAGGACCAGCACCGTCGTCGTGGTAGCTGCTTCAACGGAGGCCGCGCGTGGCTCGTCTAGTAGCAGTGCCATCTCACCGAATACGCTGCCTGCCGTCATGGTCGCCAAGACTTCCTTGCGCTGGCCCACCTGACGATAGGCTTGGCAACTACCGCTGACGATGAGGTAAGCGGCATCGCCACGGTCCCCTTCGCGAATGATGATGGTTCCAGCCGGAAACATCTTGCGCGGCAAGTGAAACCCGCCACGCAGAAAGCGCTGCACGTCGCGCTGTAGATCTTGCACGTTCTGATAGCGCTTCGCGGGGTCGGCCGAGGTCGCGCGCTGAACTACGTCGCGCAATTGGCGGGTGATACCGATGTCCATGCAGGCAACGTCAATTGGCACGATGGCACCTGAACAGGCGCGACTGATCAAGAGATCTTGGTCAGCTGATTCCCCATACGGGCGACGCCCACTGACGATTTCGTAAAGAATGGCACCCAGCCCGAAGACGTCCGAGCGTTCGTCCATTTCATCCGGATTGCCGCGCGCCATCTCGGGCGCCATGTAGTCCGGTGTTCCGACAGGCCCCGGCGCTTCCATCTGTGCGAATTCACCGGAAGCAGGCCGGGATTTCGTCAAACGCGCCAAGCCCCAATCCATCAGATAGACCTGACCGAAATCACCCACCATGATGTTGTCGGGCTTGAGGTCACGATGAATGACCCCGCGATGATGTGCGTAGGCGACCGCGTCGCAAACCTTGAGGAAGATCTCGAGCCCCTGCTCGATTCGTTCGGTCGACCCCGGGGGACGCACGTTGGGGGCAAGCCAGCGGGCGAGCGTGATCCCTTGAACGAGTTTCATCGTGAAGTAGGGGATGTTCTTGTCGCTGATTGCCAGCTCGTGCACAGGTACGATATTCGGGTGCTCAAGCTGACCGGTGATTTGCGCCTCCGCAACGAAGCCGTCGCGATAGAACGCCTCACGCGCTAGCTGCTTGTCTAGACGCTTGAGTGCTACGTCGCGCAGTAGGTTGCGATCATGCGCCGGGTGGATGCGCCCCATGGCGCCGCGCCCGAGTTCCGGTAGGACGTTCAGGTGCGGTGGTGTGGGGATCCCCTCCGCCGTGATGGTGGGTTGATCGAGCACCGCTCGACTCGGAACGGGAATGGCCTCGTTGACGGTTACTGGCGCCATGGGCGTCGTGGGCAGCGGCGGATGCGACTTCATGCCGAACTCCTCGATAGAAGCGAGATCGCATCTTAGTCGATCCGGCCATTAAGACGACCTGTCTTTTACGGCTATGCAGCCAGAAGCTCAGCAGAGCGGCGCTGTCAGACCGTTGTTTCCACGTGCCCGGGACCTTCGGAGGGCGTGTGGGATAATCGACTCCCTCGACTCAGCCGTAGGAACGGGGCGAGGATATCTGAATGGAGCGCGCTAGGCGGATCGGGTTTCTTGTCGATGGTCTCTTGTCGCGCTACCAGGTTCGGCTTTTCGATTCCATCCGCCGCGCCGCGCGGCGTCGCGGCGCCATCGTGGTTGGATTCCCGGGAAGCTACCTGGACGGACAGGTGTCGGACCGCGCTCCCTTTGATGGTTCTTTTGTTTTTGACCTCGCGGACTCTGCGTCGGTGGACGGTGTCATCGTCGCTAGCAACCTGATCCTGAGTGGCGCTGGTGCCGCCCGAGTGCACGCGCTCATCGAGCAGAATGAAATTCCAGTCGTCAGCATTGGGCCGATGCCAGGAGTCACGACCGTCGATGTCGACAACCACACCGGGTTGAAGCAGATCATCGAACACCTGGTCGAGAGCCATGGCTATCGCCGCCTTGCCTTCATCCGAGGACCGCTGACCAATCCAGACAGTCTCGATCGCGAGCGCGTCTTTCGCTCCACGCTCGCTGGTTTGGGGATCGAAGCCTCCAACGAGCTGATCCTTACCGGCAATTTCCTCGAATCATCCGGAGCCGCGGCGGTGCGAACTTTGTTCGGCGAGCGTCATGTGGAGGTAACCGACCTCGACGGTATCGTCGCCGCCAACGACCAGATGGCCACTGGCGCGATGCAAGAGCTCCGCGCGCGCGGACTGCGCGTCCCCGAGGATCTGGTCGTCGTCGGGTTCGATGACGACGACCATGCGCGCAGCGCTCACCCGCCCTTGACGACGGTCGCCCAACCCATCGAACGGATCGGGGATACGGCAGTCGGGCTGCTCATCGACAAAATTGCTGGGCGTGCGACGGTCGATCGGATCATTCTCGAAACGCTTCCCGTCTTGCGCCGGTCCTGTGGCTGTCGAGCCGGAGCATCGAACGCACTAGCGCACGTTGCTGGCTCCGAGGAACGCCCCGAGCGCCTGAACCGTCTGCGCGAATCGAGCATTCAGCGACTCGAATGGTTGGGTGCAAACGCACGCGCCAGCGTCGGCGTCAATCACGCGCAGGCATTTCTGACGGCAGGCTCAGAGGTGGAGGCGCAAGACCAGTTGCTGCAGCTCGAACACGTGGTCTTTGACCTGGCAGGCCACGGCATCGACCCACTGCATTGGCAAGACATCCTCTCTCCGATGATTGAAGAGACATTCTGCCATGCCGCATCGGTTGGGGGAACCGCGCTGGACATGGGCTTCCGCGGTCAGAAGCTATATTGCCTATTCTCGGAGTTGTCCGGCGTCGTCTTGCTGCAAGAACAATTGCGCACCGTCGAGCTGGCCAACTCGTTGCGCGTGGTCGGAAGCGCCGTTGTGTGTGCCCGCAGTTTGCGTGCACTTGGCCGAGTCCTCGACGCAGGCCTCCCAGGCCTCGATGTCCGCTACTGCTGCGTGTGTGTCTTCACCAATGAAGCGCGCTCCAGGGCGCGCGTGGCGGCTTTGTATAACCCAACGGTTCCCCGACCTCACAACCAAATCCACTCGCCTGAGCAACTCTGGCGCTCCATCCCGCCCACGCTGCCGCCGGGAATAGCTCCCAGCTCGATAGGCACACAGAGTTTCAACGCCACGGAGATCCTCCCGCCGAATGCGGCTCCCCCGACGAGTGGAGATTTCTTGGTCTTTCCCTTGATGTTCGGCGACGAAGCCCTGGGCTATGTTGTGCTCGACATACCCATCGATGCGCAACGCGCTTGGTTGCTCGAGGGGCTCTCTGGACATTTGAGCAGCGCTATCTACGAGATCTCGCGCACCGAACAGCTACGACTAGCCCGCGAGCGAGCAGAAGAAGCCAGCTTGGCCAAGTCGACCTTCGTCGCCACGATGAGTCACGAGGTGCGTACTCCGCTCAACGCCATCATGGGAAACCTGGATCTCTGTCTGCGGACGGAGCTCACCAAGGAACAGCGCACACAGTTATCGCGCGCCCAGACTTCCTCGCGTGCACTGCGTGGCATCGTGGACGATATTCTCGATTTTTCACGCGTCGAAGCGCGCCGCATCGATCTCGAGTCGGTTCCATTCGAGTTCGAAGAGGTTCTCGAGCAAGTCGTCAGCACCTGTGCACCTGACGCTTGCCGCAAGAATCTCGAACTCGTCCTGGATGTCGACTGCAATATTCCGCGGCGATTGGTCGGCGACCCCTTGCGCTTGACCCAGGTGTTGCTCAACTTGGTCAACAATGCGGTAAAGTTCTCGCCGCGCGGCTTCGTTGCGCTGCGCGTAGCGCGCGAGGATGGCGACGCCGAAGACCTCATTCAGCTGCGATTCATCGTCGAGGACACCGGGATCGGCATGAGCCCGGAGCAGGTCGAGCGCATCTTTCAGCCGTTTACTCAAGCCGATAGCTCCATCACGCGACGCTATGGCGGCACGGGGCTCGGTCTGACCATTTGCCAGCGCCTCATCGAATTGATGGGCGGCGAGATTCTGGTCCGCAGCGAGGTCGGCGTCGGAAGCACCTTCGAGTTTACCATTCCACTGCGCGGAGACGCCGATGTTTTCCCCGCGCAACCCATTCACCCAGCAAGAATCGTCCTCGCCATCCATTGCACGGCTCAACTCGAAGCACTGGGTCGCTTGCTCCAGAACCTGGGGCATGAGGTTCACACGGCTCAGAGTGGCGCCGATGCCGTGGCCATTCTCGGCAGACTGCCACCCCTCGACGATATGCGCCGCTGCTTCGTATTTGCGGACCATCAACTACCGGACATGACGTGCCAAGAATTCTCCGCACAGCTGCAGCGCTTCCGCGAAGAATCCGGGCTCTCGTTGATTCTGCTCGTCCCGCACGACAACGACACACTCCTCGCCAGTGACTGGCAGAACGGAGTAGGTGAGTCGATGCTCGCGAAACCGCCATTGCGCAGCAGCATCGAGCGCACTTTGCTCGGCTCACGGACCTCACGCCCCGTTGCCGTACCCGACAGGCAAGAACGCGGTGTCACTCACGGAACATTGGTTGGCCGTCGCGTGCTGGTCGTGCAAGACAGTGAGATGAGCCGGGAACTCGCTTGCGATTTGCTCACTTTGAACGGGGCAGAGGTACAAACGGCCAGTGACGGCGCCGAAGCCATCGATGTCGCCTGCAGTGAGTCGTTCGATCTGATCCTGATGGACCTGCACTTGCCCGTAGTCGACGGATGTTCTGCAACAAAAGCCATCCGCGAACGACACAGCTCCATCAGCTTACCGATCCTGGCACTGAGCGCAAGCGCCGCTCCTGAGGATCGGGTGCGTTGCTTGGAGGCAGGAATGAATGACTTCTTGCGCGCCCCGATCGGCGCGGCGGAGCTCATCGACACTGTCCACCGTTGGCTGCTGAGCGGTGATAGCGCCGCGGCGTGCGCATCGAGCGCACCACCGAACAGTACCGCGTTGCGCATCAACGCCGCCAGTGCCCCAATTCTCGACGCTGCCAAGGCCCTGGGGCGACTGGGAGGCAATCGCACCCTTTATCGTCAACTGCTGAAGCGATTCACGCAATCCTGCGCTGGTGGCATGGAAGAGTTGGCGGGCCTGCTCGACAACACGGACTTCGTGCGAGCCGCCAACCTGGTCCATGTCTTGGTCTCCGCCGCCGGGAATATCGGCGCCACTCGACTGCAGTATGCGGCGCAGAGTCTCGAGCTTGCGCTTCGGCAATCCCACACGGGGCGCATCCTCGCGCTACGCCCACGATTCGAGGCAGAGTGGCAGGCAGGCCTGCAGGCCGCGACTGGTGCGCTCGACCGACATTTGGAAGGCGCGCGGCCATCGCCGAACAGTGCAAAAAGATCGTTGGTCCACGAGAACATAGCGCAGTTGCGCAGACTCATTCAAGAGCACGATACTGCAGCGGTAGAGCTAGTCGAGCTTCTCGAAGAGGCGTTCGTGGCCGAGCCACAAACACAACGTGCATTGCAGCAATTGGCCCAAAGTGTCTCTGCCTACGACTTCGAAGCAGCGCAACTGCACCTGGACTCGCTCTCCACGAGCTTGGCAGGCAAGGCGCCACCGTTGCCCCAAGGAGTCAACTGAGTGAAAACTGCCGAACGTCCCGTTGTCTTGGTAGTCGACGATGCAGCAGAGAGCATTGACGTTGCTCGTGGTGTCTTGGGCGCAGAGTTTCAGGTCAAGGCGGCCATCAGTGGGGCCAAAGCACTCGACGTGATTGGCCACAACCCTCCAGACTTGGTGCTGCTGGACGTGATGATGCCCGACATGAGCGGCTATGAGGTGTGTCGCCGCATCAAAGCCGACCCCAAGACCGCGCAGATCCCCGTCGTGTTCGCGACGACGCTATCGGATGCCGACAGCGAGGCCAAGGGGCTAGAATTGGGCGCCGTGGACTACGTCACCAAACCGTACGTTCCGGGTCTCTTGCGTTCGAGAATTCGTACGCACATTGCGCTATTTCGGCAACAGTTGGTCCTAGAACAGCTCGTCGAGGAGCGCACCCGGGAATTGGTGGAGACGCGCCTCGAAATCATTCGTCGCCTAGGGCGAGCCGCCGAATATCGCGACAACGAAACGGGCATGCACGTGTTGCGAATGAGCCACATCAGCCGCACGATCGCCCTTGCCAGCGGCATGTCCAACGAGAGAGCCGAATTGCTCCTGCAAGCGTCGCCGATGCACGACATTGGCAAACTCGGCGTCCCGGATCGAATCTTGCTGAAGCCATCGAAGCTCGATCCAGAAGAATGGGCGGCCATGCAGAATCACACGACCATCGGCGCCGCGATCATTGGCGACCACAAGTCAGAGCTGATGGTCGTCGCCAAGCAGGTGGCCCTCTACCACCATGAACGATGGGACGGTAACGGCTACCCCGAAGGGCTCGCCGGGGAAGCCATACCACTTGAAGCCCGAGTCGTGGCACTTGCCGACGTGTTCGATGCGCTGCTCTCGGTTCGCCCGTACAAGCGAGCGTGGCCAGTCCCCGAAGCAGTGCAGTACTTCCAGGAGCAGATTGGCCGTCACTTCGAACCGCGGCTCGTCGCAGCACTCCTGGACAATCTGGAGGAGTGTTTGGTCATTCGCACTCGGTTTGCCGACACTTGAGAGTCCGTCACAGCACGCGCACCGTTTGCTCAGTGTCCAGGAGAGCTGAATCAGAAATGCTACTGCTTGCCTTGGCGCACTGCAGTTGGACCGGAAAATTACTGGCACCTCAGACCGCGAGGACTTGAACGGCAACACTGGCCTTGGTAATCGCAGCTATTTCGGGCTTTGCTCGACACTTTGGCCCAGAATGAAGCCGAGATCCCCGTGGGAGCCTGGCAAGCCTAACCCGATTGAGACAACCACGGCCGATCGCGAAGCCATCGAAAGGACGTCGCGTCATGCGTTGTGCAACGCCTCAGAGCCGTATCCGAGCAAAGCTGCCATATTCAATCCTGCCTTGCCTGGTTTGGTCTTGGTCGGCGTGTTTGCTGTTGGGGTGCACGAACGGCGAACCAACGCAACAGGATACCTCTTCGCATAGCGGCAATGGTTCAGGCGCTGCCACCGGGCAGACGAGTCACGCTGGCGCGAGCGGGGCCACGATTGCTGGTGGCTCGTCGAGTCTGACGGGCGGAACAAACGGTACACCTGCAACAGCCGGCGGCAACAGCAGCGTGACGGTTGGTGGCTCTGCCACGGTTGGTGGCTCTGCCACCGTCGGCGGTTCCTCGTCCATGACAGCTGGTGGCTCTATTGCAGTTGGCGGTTCTTCGGGTAACGCGACATTTGGCGGCACCCAGAACTCGGGAGGAAAATCTGTCGCGACGACGGGCGGCGCGACCAACGGTGGTGCGACCAATACCGGGGGCCGTTCCAGTACCTACGGTGGCGTGACCAATGCCGGTCGTACAACGATTGGCATTGGGGGCGTCAGTAACGCTACCGGCGGCAACCAAACGGGGGGAAACTATGCCACGGGCGGCGCTTCTAGCAGCGTCGGCGGCACCGGGAGTAATCCAGCCAACGCCGATGTCATCGCAACCTTCGAGAACGGCATCTTCTGGAACGATACGAGCAGCAAGCGGATTGAAGCCCACGGTGGCGGTTTCATCCTGGTGGATGGCACCTGGTATTGGATCGGTGAAGACAAGTCGCAGAATTCCGGGAATTTCAAGGCCGTCAACTGCTACTCGTCCACCAACCTGAACGACTGGAAGTTCGAACGCGCCATCGTCACCAAATCGACAGCAACTGAGCTGAACACAGCCGATCGCATCATCGAGCGCCCGAAAGTCGTCTACAACGAATCCACGAAGCAGTACGTCATGTGGCTGCATTGGGAAGGCGCCAGCTACGCCGAGGCCAAGGCGGGAGTTTTCGCCAGCAGCACCGTGTGCGGCGCCTACACGTACAAGAGCGCCTTTCGACCCAACAACAACATGTCGCGGGACGATACGCTCTTCAAGGACGACGATGGCAAGGCGTATTTCCTCTCGGCTGCCAACGAAAATGCCGATCTCGTTCTATATGAGCTTTCCGCCGACTACTTGACCGTTGCGCGACAGGTCACCATTCTGTGGGCGGGGGCCAAGCGCGAGGCACCCGCAGTATTCAAGAGCAACGGGCGGTACTACCTCATCACGTCAGCCTGCACCGGTTGGGACTCCAATCAAGCCCAGTACGCAACGGCAACTTCGATGACCGGCCCCTGGTCGACTCGAACCAATATCGGAAACAGCACGACTTACGACACACAGTCCACTTTCGTGATCCCAATTCAGGGAACGAAGACAACGACCTATGTTTACGTCGGGGATCGTTGGCAGGATCCGGACCTCGTCGGCTCAAAATACATCTTTTTGCCGCTCAATGTGAACGGTACCAGCCTGACGCTCGACTACTACGACAAGTGGCAACTCAATCTGACCACAGGCGAATGGTCAGTGAACGACGGCTATCTGCCCCAGAATGGCTGGTCGGTACTCTTCGTGGACAGCGAGGAAACCTCTGCCGAGAACGGCCGCGCCACGCGGGCCTTCGACGGCAGTGGGCAGACGTTCTGGCATACGCAGTATACGGATCAGAAACCAGCGTACCCCCACGAATTGCAGATTGATCTCGGCGCCACCTACGATATTGAGGGGATGCGGTATCTGCCACGACAAGACAAGGACGCCAACGGCATGGTGGCCAAATACGAGTTCTACGTTTCCGCGGACGCGAAGAACTTTGGCACAGCCGTGGCCACGGGGACCTTTGCCGACACCCGCAACGAAACCATCGCTCGCTTCACGAAGAAGACAGGACGCTACATTCGGTTCGTGGCGCTAAGTCCCATCGCGTCGAGCAACCTCGCCAGCGTCGGCGAGTTGGATCTGCTCGGCGCGCTGCACTAGATGAGCGAGCTTTGGGACTACTTTGTATCTAGCGAATCCGTCGCCGCCAGCGGGAAGCCGTATCGCGTGTAAGCCAAACCGACGTGGTCACGTCGGACCGGCCAAATAGCCTGCGGCAAATGGTAGGCGGAACTGCACTACATCATCAGTCGTGAACATCGATCGATGCGGCTAGGCACCACCAGCTACCCTGTGCCCCGAAGGTTTGGTAGATCTGCTCGCGTGATGGGAAAAAATAGCCAGATTAGACTAACGACTGATCGATTCTTCGCCGGTGCCTGTTTGCTTGCCTGCGTCGTAGGCTGCGGGGGCCAAGAAAACACGACACCATCGAACACGGCCGCGGGCAGCCTGGCTGGCGACTTTCTCACGGCTCACAACCAAGTGCGCGCAGCAGTCACGCCACCCGCCAACTACCCGGGGGCCTGGGCACCGCTTCCAATGCTTGCATGGTCAGGCGTCGTCGAAGCATCGGCACAAGCTTGGGCTAACCATTTACGCGATGCGACTGGTTGCGCTGTCACGCACGAAGTCGGGGGCCCCTACGGCGAGAACATTGCCGGTGGCACGGTGGTTGGCTACCCTGCCACCAAGGCGTTCGAGGCCTGGGCAGTAGAGAAGAGCAGCTACGTCTACAATTCGATATTTGATCAACAAACAGTAAATGTTGCGGGGCACTACACGCAGATTGTCTGGCGCAACACGACCGAAGTCGGCTGCGCCATGGCGCAGTGCTCGACCGGATACCTCGTCTACGTCTGTCGCTACAACCCGCCCGGCAACGTGATTGGAAAGCAGCCCTATTGAGTGGGCTACGCATTGGTTGAACTGCGGCTAGACGATTGAGAATCCGCGCTCGATCTTGGTCTGCAAGGTGCGCGCGGAGAAACGTTTGCCTTGCCGTGCGATGGTTTCTCACCGGCCATTTGGATGGGCCGTCAAGAAGACTCATTTTCGCAGTTCTGATACTCATTCAGCGCGCCTCAGCAATGCCATCGGGCCCTTACTTCGGAAAAGCGCAGCGCTGACCGAGCAAGCTATTGCCTGCCTCGTGGTGAGTCGGTTACGAGTAGAGGGCTCATGTTCAGTACATCCCCCAAGTTCGTCGCCCCTAGTCCCGCAGTCGAGCAACGTGTCACGGATCTCATTGCGCGCATGACACTCGAGGAGAAGTTGATGCTCCTCGGCGGTCAGCCCAAGCGCGGGGCCACGTTTCCGATCGAGCGACTTGCTATTCCCGAACTGAAGATGGCAGACGGCCCGATGGGGGTCCATTGGTGGTGCAGTCATGCCACTGCCTACCCAGCCCTCTTCTGTGCCGCAGCTGCTTGGGACCGCGAACTATGGCTGCGACTGGGGCAGAGCCTTGGTCGCGATGCGCGCGCTCGCGGCGTGCACATCTTGTTGGCGCCAGGTGTCAATCTCTATCGCTCACCACTTTGTGGCAGAAACTTCGAGTATGCCGGGGAAGATCCGTACCTGGCCGCGCAAACGGCCATTGGCTTCATCCGCGGGGTTCAATCCGAAGGAGTCAGTGCCACCGTCAAGCATTTCGCGGCAAACTTCCAGGAGTACGATCGCCATCACGTCAGCAGCGATCTCGACGAACGCACACTGCACGAGATGTACCTTCCAGCCTTCGAAGCCGCCGTCACCGAGGCTGGCGTGGGCGCGCTGATGACGGCCTACAATCTGGTCAACGGGGTTCACTGTTCGGAGGACGAAACCCTGCTGCGCGGGATCCTCAAGGGACGCTGGCAGTTCGACGGCCTGGTGATGTCGGATTGGGTGTCGACATACAGTGCCGAGCAAGCTGCAAACGCCGGGCTCGATCTCGAGATGCCGACCGCCCTTTGGCTGAATCAGGAGAAGCTAACGCCATTGCTCGAGAGCGGCAAGGTGAGCATCGCTACCATCGACGACAAGGTACGTCGCCTGATCCGACTAGCGGTGTGCTTCGGTTGGCTCGACAACGAACAGCTCGACAAGACCATCGCGCACGACGACCCAGCGTCGAAGCTGGTCGCCCTCGAAGTCGCTCGCGCGGGGATCGTGCTGTTGAAAAATGAGCACATATTGCCCTTGGATGCGCCTGCACTCGGAACGCTCGCCGTACTCGGGCCCTACGCTCACCCCGCCGTGTTCACCGGGGGTGGTAGTGCGTTTACGACGCCCGCAAGCAGCGTAAGTGTCCTCGACGGCCTAAAGCAGCTGCTCGGTAACGGCGTTTCGCTCCTTCATGGTTCGGGACCAGAGCCCAACCCCGAGCGGATTGTATTTACGACGAGCGTCTTCAATTCCGAACTCGGAGCTGGTCTGCGCGCGGAATACTATAACAACAATGACTTCTCTGGGACGCCAACCGCGGTGCGCCTCGACGAACACCTCAACTTCACTTGGGGCCCCAGCGCACCGATGCCCGAGATCACCGTCGAGCACTATTCGGTTCGGTGGCAAGGAAGCATCCAGTCGAAAACGAGCGGCCGCCATCTATTCTATTCGCGCTCCCACGACAGTATTTATCGCGTGCTCGTCGACGGCAAGGCAATCATCGACACTTGGAACGTCGAACGCAACGGTCTGCACACGACCGAGGTTATGCTCGAAGCCGGGCGCAGCTATTCGCTCGAGGTGGTGTGGAAAAAGACGCGCTACTGGGGCGGCATGCAAGTTGGCTGGGAATGCATCGAGAATCGTGGGCAGGAAATCGCCGAATGCGTAGCGCTCGCTCGCCAGGCGAATGCCGCGATCGTCTGCGTCGGGTTCGATCACGTTTCCGAAGGCGAGGGCTTCGATCGTTCATTTGCCATGCACGAGCAACTCGAGCAGTTGGTACTCGAGGTGGCACGCGTGCAGCCCAACACGGTGGTGGTCCTGACCTCGGGCGGCAACGTTGACATGAATCGCTGGCTTGACCAAGTCCGCGCCTTGCTCTTCGTCGGATTCCCTGGACAAGAGGGCGGCCAGGCAATCGCCGAAGTGCTACTTGGCCTAGTCAACCCCTCGGGCAAGTTGCCAGCAACGTTCGAGAAGCGGCTCGAAGATCGCTCGTCATACGCCAGTTACCACGACGAAGACGCTGACAAACATGTCACGCTGAGTGACGGAGTCTTCACCGGCTACCGTCACCAGGATGTGCGTGGCACTGACCCGCGATTCCCCTTCGGGTTTGGGCTGAGCTACACCAGCTTCATCTACGAGAACCTGCGGCTCTCGGCCAAGACTGCCAAAACGGGTGATTCGGTGACCGTAACTGTCGACGTAGTAAACAATGGTCCGCGTGCTGGTGCGGAGGTCGTCCAAGTCTACGTGCGCGACGTCGAAGCCTCGGTGCCGCGCCCCGTCAAAGAGCTCAAGGGCTTTGCCAAGGTTCAGCTCGAACCCGGCGAGCGCAAGCCCGTCACCATCGAGCTTTTGCCGCGCGCCTTCGCTTTCTACGACGTCGCTCGACACGATTGGCACGCCGAGCCCGGAGAGTTCGAGTTGCTCGTCGGTGCATCGTCCCGTGACATTCGGGCCACGGCAACGCTTCAGCTCGAATCCGTGTGAGAGCTCAGCCGACTTCGGGGACGGATGTCAGCCCCTCAGGCTCGTGAGCGACCTTGTCGTACAATTTCGGCCATAGCGCAAGATCCCTTGGATCTGGTGCCCAGTTGTCGCTGACCCATTCCGAAACAGCATCGGCCGGCATCCGAGTACGGGGCCTACTGACCGTTGGCGTAATCACGTCAACGCAACGCCCGTAGCAGCGTCGGCAATAATGCTACTCACGCGGGAAAATACTTGGTTCCGTGAACCGAATCCGCCCTAAGGCACATTGCGCGCGGGCCTTCGGTCTCCTACGCTTTCATGGTTCCCTCGCGACCCTACCTGCCACCTAGTCGCGGCAGACCCTGACGGTGGCCCTTGCTTCCCGTTGCAAATCGATTCTCGGAGGTCTCATGCGTTTGGTTTTCACTTCTTGGTGTATCGGACTCGCACTCGCAGCCTTTGCCTGCGACGATGGCAACACCAATGGAGTTGCGGTTGGCGGATGTACAGCCGCGCAACAGCTCTGTAACGGCGTATGTGTTGCCGCGGGCACCTGCCAAACGACTCCCGGCACCGGCGGCGCAGCCACCGGCGGGCAAACATCCGTTGCCACCGGCGGCAGCCAAACCACCGCCACTGCCACGGGTGGAAAGGCCAATACCGGCGGCTCGCCTGCCACGGGTGGTGCCAAGCCTGTCGACAACCCCACCGTGTGTGACGACGTTGCCACGACCACTTCCAGCATGTCGTCGCAATACGCCCGACTTTTCATCAACACGACGAACAATCCATCCAAGAACTACGTCGCGATCACGAATTGGTGGCACGTCTTTACCAACCAGACCGTAGATGTTAGCGGCATTGGTTTCAAAGTCACCAATACCGCGTCCACCAGTGACAATGCGCCCGTTGGCTTCCCAACCATCTTCATTGGGACCTACCAGAACAACGCCAGCAACGGCAGCAATCTGCCCAAGCAGCTTTCCGCGATCACCAGTGCGCCAACGGTATTCGACACCAACGCCACCAGCCTCGACACCTCGAACTTCAACGCTACCTACGACATCTGGCTAACCGCCAACAGCACACCCTTGAGCGGCGCCACTGTGAGCAGCCCCGGTGCGGGTGGAGCTTACGTGATGGTGTGGCTCTATAAGCCGAGCAATCGCCAGCCGCGCGGGTCCGTCAAGGCGTCTGCACAGACCATTGGCAAGGTGAGCAACACCTGGGACGTCTGGGTGGACAGCACGAATCCGCCCTGCATCTCCTACGTGGCAAAGACTCCGATTTCCGCGCTCAGCTTCGATATCAAGGATTTCCTCACGGACTCCACCAAGTACGGCGTAACAACCAGCATGTACCTCTCCATCGTCTTCGCTGGGTTCGAGATCTGGAACGGCGGCAATGGCGCTACGATCAACAAGTTCTGCGCCAAGGTGAATTAGCCGGGGCCCCCCACCAAGCAGGGCAACCGCGCGGCGGCTTCGAATCTCGAGGCCGCCGCAGCCATTTTGGCCCCAATCCTCGACGGCATTCACTTTTGGCGCAACTCGCGCCGAGCCTGACCGATAGCGCCCTACTGGCACTGTCATGCTCGTCGTTCACGCCTCCGATCTGCACCTTGGGCGCCCCCTCTGGGCGTTGCCGATGCATGCAACGCTCGAGTTGAGCCACTTTCGGCATAGTGCGTTTCGCGCTCTGCATCGTCTCGTGGATCTATGTCTAGTAGAACGCGCAGACTTCCTGTTGTTGGCAGGCGACCTCATCGAAGCCTGCATCCGTGACTATACGGTTGGACTACACCTGATCAAGGAACTCACGCGGCTCGAAGATGCGGGTACTCGCGTCGCCTGGGTGCGCGGCAACCATGACGCTGAGAACCGCGTGATGCAGAATCTGTTGCTGCCCGGTCACGTCTTTGAGTTGGGTTTGTCCGGCGTGCAAACGCTCGGGTTCGAGGATCGCGGCGTGATGCTCGTTGGGAAGAGCTACGGCAAGCGTGCCTGCTTTGACAATCTTCTCGCCAGCTATCCGCCCAAAAACGCAACCCTTTGCACGATTGGCCTGCTCCATACGAGCGGAGACGGAGCCATCACCGGCGACAGCTACGCACCCTGCCGGCGCAGTGAATTGACGAAGAAGGGCTACGACTACTTGGCGCTCGGCCATGTTCACGAACCAACGATAGTCTCACCAAATGTCGCCTATTCGGGCTGCTTGCAAGGACGGAGCTTCTTCGAGTCCGGAGCTCGAGGTTGCCAATTGGTTCGCTTCGAGCGCGGGACCGTAGCGTCTATCACGCATCACGCGTTGGAGGTCGTGCGGTTTGGCCTGGTGCCTGTCAATGTAGCGAAAGCGGGCTGCCAGGACGATATCGTGGAGGCCGTCGCCAATGCCGCTTGGGGCGCATTGAGGAGGTCCGCTGACCGTGCGCTCGTGGTGCGGTTCGAACTCAAAGGCGCGACGGGCATCGAGTTGCTGCTTTCCACGAACATAGAATTGCGAAGCCGAGCCCTGCATTCCGTGGCGTCTCGATGCGACGGCAGAATGGCGATCGATGGCTTCTGGGTCGACGTGGAAAAGGAGGCAATTGCTCCGTTTCGAGTGGATGATGAGGTTACGGCGCGTTGCGACGTCGCCTAGTCTGACACCAGGCCGGTGGCTTCAACGAAACCGTCCGCCTACCGCGTGGACGACAGCCCGAACCGACAGGAACGATCGAGACGCATAGTCCCCCGGGAACTTGTGCCCGTACGATATGGGCGGAACGTCGTGTTCGCGGCCGCCATCATGTTTCGTGTCGGCAGCGGGAGCCGACGCCAAACATTTGGGATCACCGAACAGTTCATGTTCAGCGCGACCTTGCATTCGGCAGGCTGGGAGTGGCAAGCTTACGAGAGGTGATTTGGTACTGGTCATCGCGGAAACGCTGGCTGGAGCAACCGCCTTTGCCCCAGGCTCAAGGCCAATAAAGGAAGAACCGAAGCAACGACCTATCGGATCGGTCTGCTGCCAAACACCGGCGCCAGCAGCCGCATGCTACGCATGCCGCTTAGTACTCGAGCAAACCTGTGTGAAATATCGACAACCACCTGTCGCGGACTTTTGAGTAACCCTTACACGCTCGGCCCTTCCAATGTATCAGAAGATCGTCGGACTTGCGCTGCCAAAGCGTATCAACGTCTACCACGGCAAAGCCCGCGTCGCGCTCAGCAGATATGCAAATGCGCACGGTATGACGCCTGTTGTGAATAAGCTCATGCGTGTCAAAGAGCGTCTTCCAACTGGCCATCCAGCGGTCGGGATCGAATCGGCCTTGGCTGAACTCCCAGTCTTCCGGATCGTGTGATCGATTGTCCGTGGGCCATGGCCAAATCATGTCCGGGTGGAACAGTTCAATCAGTGCGTCTGCGTCCAGCCGATTCCAGGCGTCCGTCTCGCGGTCAACCAGCGCTTGGATTTCTGCTTCGCAATTCACCCTCTTACCCAATCTTGGCGACGACTACGCTGCCATGCTTGAGCTTTGTGAGCGGCGCGAGATTTCCTTCCACACGCTGCCCGTCGATGACGAGAGAGGTCACACCTTTGGATAGGTGCATCGAGTTGTCGACCTCGATGCTGAGCGTCATGCCGCGAAACACACGCCGCATACTGAAACCCGGCCAAGCCTTGGGAATGCAGGGATCGATACGCAGACCCTCGAGCTCGGGACGTACGCCGATGATCCATTGCACCGCCGCGTGGTAGCTCCACGCTGCCGTCCCGCTGAGCCAGGGCACGCGTGATTTACCGCCGTTGCGATTGCAGGGCGCATACGTCGTTTGACAATGCACATAGGGCTCGATCTCGCGGAGCTCTGCGCGATCGTTATACGCCGATGGCATGTAGGCTCGATAGTATTCGTAGGCCCTGTCGCCATTGCCCAAAATGGCCTCGGCCATCACGGCCCAACCTTGGGTGTGGCAGAAGATCCCCGCATTCTCCTTGATGCCGTGGTTGTAGATGACACCTCCCATCACCGTAGTCGGCGTCTTCTCCGTGAACGGCGGAGCGCTCAACATGATACCGTAAGGTGTGGCAAGGCGCTCGTTGAGAGCCAGCATGGAGCTCATGCCTTTCTCGCGATTGGCAGCGCCGCTGATCACCGCCCACACCTGGGTGTTGATGTATATCTGTCCTTCCTCCTCATTCTTCGATCCGTAGCGATGCCCGTCGGCGCCGATCGCCCACAGGTACCATTGCCCATCCCAAGCAGCCTTATCGATGGCTATTTCGAGACGTAGCAATTCTGTTTTCGCCCAAGCGGATTCGGCGGGTCTTGCCAACCGTTCGGCGATGTCGGCATAGACCGATAACCCGTAGCGCACCTGGAAAGCTACCATGACGCTCTCGCCGTCGTAGCCCATCTTGACGCAGTCGTTCCAGTCCGCGTGCAAGCCACAGGGGAGCCCGTTCTTCCCCGATCGTTCTAGATTGAACTCCAAGGCGCGCCGCAGATGACCGAGGACCGTCGCTTCCCCCTGGTCAGCGTAAGGCAACCGCCTGTCGTAAAAGGCAATGTCGCCGGTCTCGGCAACGTAGTCGGGAATGGTGTTAAAGAACCACAAACTATCGTCGGATCGGTAATGTTCGCGCTCCGGTGCCTTCTCATGGCCTGGGTGATGCGCATCGGGCTTGATGACGGAAATGGCGCCACCCGAACTCGCTTGCCCTGTCAGCATCAATTCGAGACGTTGGCGAATGTCACCTTTCATGAGCGGCACGACGCCCAATAGATCTTGCACGGTGTCACGAAAGCCGAGACCGTCGCGTTCGCCGTTGTAGATCAGCGATGCGTGACGCGACCAAGCATACGTAATGAGGGCGTTATAGGCGTTCCAAACATTGACCATGCTGTCGAATTCGGGATCTGGCGTCTTGACCCACACCGAATCGAGGTACCGATGCCACGAGGCCTTGAGCTTCACGAGCTCGGCTTCGCAGCGTTCGGAAGTGCCGAACTCGCGCACGGCGGCCTGGCCGTGACTCTCCGGTGTACCAAGGCCCAGCATCACGATGACTTCGCGTGTTTCACCGGGATGGAGTTCGAGCGCGCTGTGCAATGTGCCGCAAGGATTCTCGCCTTCTGCCAGGAAGTTCGAGCAGCTTCCGTCGATAACGGTCTGCGGGTTCGCGTAGGTGTTGTAGACCGAGCCGAGGAATCGTTCTCGAACGGTTTCGAAGCCTTCCAGAGTGGCCCCAACCAGGGCCATCCAGACGCGTCCCCAAGGCACGCGCTGCTCCGCCTTGAGGGGAACGTAGGGGTGACTCGTGATCCCGAGCATACCGTCGTTGACCTGTGCCTTGGCCACGAATTGCGCATACTGCAGGTTGGTCAGATCCGTCGGCATGTGCGGATTCGAAGCGATCTCGCAATAGGTGAAGAGGCCGATGCGACGCGTCACTTTCGAGCGATTCGTGACTCGCAGCCGCCAGTACTCGAACATCTGCTGCAGAGGTACGAAATAGGTGGACTCGGTTTCGATGTCCGCGTACTTCGAGCCGATGATCGTGTACGCCGTACCATGGCGGCAGACAGACTCGTAGGCATCGAGCGGTTTTCCGACGGGCTGCCAGGATGCGCTCCAATAGTCTCCCGTATCGTTGTCACGCAGGTAGAAATACCGGCCAGGCTGGTCGAGTGGAACCGAGTTTGGTCGGATCCTGAGGAACCGCATACTAAGCGCGCTGCCATAGAAGCTGTAACCGCCCGCATTGTTCGTCGTAATCGCGCCGTATTCAGTCGACCCTAGGTAGTTGCTCCAAGGACGCGGCGTGTCCGGGCGGGTAATGACGTATTCCTTCGCTGCGTCGTCGAAGTGACCGTATCGCATAGGAAGCTTTCAATAGAATTGCGGCTAGAAGCATCTTGCCCAGAGCGGGTGCCTCATTTTACAAGTCTAGCCGAAAAACTCTAGCGCAACGTGTACCTGGCAATGGCTTTCAGCCAATGCGGCATGTTTCCCGTCTCGGTTTCTCGGTCGTGGCGCCAAGGTGGACGCTCCAGTCAAATTCGGCTAGAAGCGCCAAGACGACCGTCGTATGTCAGCAGCGTTCGACCCACCGCGCACCAAATAAACATGACTGTTCGAGCTGTCGCCTTGGGAATCCTGCTCGCCCTCGCCGTCTCGGGGACGACGTATTTCAACGACTGGGTCATTGGGCAGACCAACCTCGTCGGCAATCACCTGCCAATCTCGGTCTTCGGGATCGCGGTCTTGTTGCTCTTGTGTATCAACCCGCTACTCCGCTTCCTCGGTCCGAAGGCGACACTCGGCGCAGCCGAAGTCGCCGTCATCGTCGCCCTGGGTTTGGCGGTCTGCGGCTGGCCGGGGTCGAACTTCTTCCGTGGCTTGACCACCGTCACTGCCTATCCCGCCCATTGGCTCAAGACAAAAGCCAACTGGCAAAGCGCCAAGGTCATGTCCTATGTCCCGGGCGCTTCCGCAGAGCTGGCTCCCGGTCAAGTACGCGACTGGAGGCAGCTAGCCAGGCTGCTCGAACAAGGGCGCGACAATCCCAGTCCCAATGCCAAGAAAAGGATCCACCGGGCGCTGTCGGAAGCGGCGCAACGGAGTCTACACGAAGGCCTCGTCAGGGGGTTCGATGCCGCTCGCGTTTCGGAACTGACGAATGCCATCAACGCCGTCGTGCAGGATCCAGAACTGTATGAACCAACGGCATTTGCCGCGGTCAAACTCCTACCTCGAGCCCAGGAGCTACTCCTAAGCTCAGGCACGCAACCCAACCGCGAGCAGCTTGTCGAACTGAATCGCTGGCTCATCGTGTCAGCATGTGATGGACTCGTTCTCGCTCCACCAGCTGGAGAGGGTCTGCTGTTCGATCGGGGGCGCGCGGATCCGTTCGCCCTCGACACTTTGGTCCAAGGCCGCGGCAAGAACCAGCAGCTCTCGCCACGTGAACTCCCTTGGCGTGCCTGGTGGCCAACAATTCGACTCTGGTGGGGCGTGGGCTTGCTGCTTGCCATCACGTCACTCTGCCTTGCATTGATCGTCCATCCCCAATGGTCCAAGCGTGAGCTTCTGCCCTACCCGATTGCGCGTTTCGTCGAGGAGGCATCGACGCGCTCACCGCTCGGGCGGCTACCCGACGTAGCGAAGGGCCGGCTCTTCTGGCTCGGGTTCATCTCGCTCGTAGCCTTGCACTTCATCAACGGGATCCACGCGTGGGTTCCCGACGTACCGGAAATCCCGCGCAACTATGACTTCTGGTCGCTGTCGCAGCTCTTCCCGAACGCCGTGCGTGTCGCTGGATCTTACGGCTACTTTGCCCCAACCATATACGGTTCGGTCGTCGCGTTCTCCTTCTTCCTGTCGAGCTCGGTTTCATTCAGCCTGGGCATCGCGGAAGTCCTCTACATGGCGTTTGCAGGTACGCTGCTCGGCTACGGCATACATATCGAAGGCGGTCTCATCGAGGGCGCCAGCTCCAACATGCTGCGATTCGGCAGCTTTCTCGCTGTATTCGTCATGATTGTGTACACCGGGCGCCACTACTTCAACCAGGTGACCAAGAGTGCGATCTTAGCGTCGCGGAGCGCCGAGGTTCCCAACTACGTAGCGTGGGCCGCGCGCGTTGCCATCGTTGCCATCGCGCTGACGATTGGCATGCTGCGCATGGCCGGCATCGGCTGGGGATTCGCGGCAGCCTTTGTGGCACTCGAGCTCATCATCTTCGTGGTGATGTCGCGCATGATTGCCGAGACGGGGACTTTCTTCATGCAGCACACCTGGGCCCCAGTCGGGATCATCACGGGACTGCTCGGCTTCGGCGCCATCGGCCCGAGTACCTACATCGCCCTGGCGCTGACCACTGCCATATTCTCGATCGATTCCCGCGAGATCTTCATGCCGTTCTTCGTCAACGGCCTAAAAATGGTCGATCGCGACGACGGCCCCACTCCGACCAAAGTGGCTCCCTACATGGCCATCATCGTCGTGGTGGGGCTGGTCGTTGCCGGGGTTACCACGCTGACCTTGCAGTACAACCACGGCGCGACGCAAATCGGAAATCGCTTCGCCACAGAAAAGTTGCCGCTCTTCGCTTTCGACGGATTGGCCAAACATGTCGCCTCGGCCAGCGCCGACGGCACCTTAGCGAGTTCCACGTTCGTCGACGGTTGGTCGAGGTGGAGCGCTGTCAGGCCCGATGCGGGGGCAATCCCGTGGCTGCTCCTCGGTCTCGCCATCGGATTCGGGGCCGCGGTAGCACGCCTGCGTTGGGCATTCTGGCCGCTGCATCCAGTCGCCTTCTTGGTCTGGGCCACCTATCCAATGGCCATGTTCGGGCCCTCCTTCCTCGTCGGTTGGATGATCAAGAGTGCCGTCGTCGGAACGAGTGGAGCGCGCGGCTATCACCGGGCAAAGCCCTTGATGATTGGTGTCATTGCGGGCGAGATGATCTCGGGATTGGGCTGGATGCTCTACGGAGTCGCCTATTACTTCGCGACGGGCAAGGCTCCCGTCGCGTACTCGATCTTCCCGAGGTGAGCGACTGGGGCGTAGGGGCGCTTCAGACATTACACACCACGAGGCGGCCCGTCGATACGATGTGCTATCGATGCCGTGTGCCGCACGACGCGACTTGCACACACCCGCGGTAGGTTCGACAGATGGGACGACTGCAACTACCAGAAGAGCGACATTGGCGCGGCATCTAGTCTGCTCTCTTCGATTGTTCGAAACCGAACGCCATTCAGTGCTCCCTGCTGCCAAGTGAGCCCCACGCTAAGGTTTTCCAAACTTCGACCGTACACTACACCGGAGACCGGAAGCGAGGAATGCCGCACACGCTCAAATGCCATGTCTGCTCGCGCGAATTGTCCGTCTCCGACAAGGTGTTCGAGGAGCGCATCTCTGGCAAGAAGGTTTCGGTCCGCTGCAAGCACTGCAACGCGCCTTTGACCAAGGAAGATGCTGACCAGGACGGAAAGGCGACGAGCGCTTGCGCTGCTGCCACATCGTCTGCTGGGCAGACTTTGCCTGATGCTAAGCAAACTCCGGAAACCTTGCGGACAGCCTCACCCTCCCCTGCCGCCAAGCCTGCCGCGCCCCAGCGCAAGGCAAACCCATCGACCGCAACGTTAGCGGCCGTGGCGATGCCCGTCACAACCGCGAGTACAACGCGACCGCAGAAGCCATCGCTCGTTGTGGGTCACACCGCCGCCTCCAAACCGTCGCTGACGACCGTTACAGTGCCACCGCGACCCCGACAAGAAGAACCTCAGTTGAGCCGGGACGGTAGTGCTACTCAAACAACCGTGCAAGAACCGGCGATCATTCTGTCCGCGGCGGAGCAGCCCTCCAACACGGTAGTCGTTCACGCCTCGCCTCGGATCACTGCTTCCCAATTGCTGGTGCCCTCAGCCGCTGCGGATGACATCGCGGAAATATCGGTGGTAACGCCCTTGCCCACCGAGCCTCCTTCACCCGCGGAGCCAATCGCTCCCATGCCGATTTTCACGGTGGAGCTCGACACGGCTACCGAGGAGTCACCCGTAGCTGCGGAAACGAGTTCGCCGCAGGCTCCGACCGCACCTGGGCGGACTGATTGCGCAGAATCGAGTCCGACCTCGGTGGGTTCGCCTTTGCTAGCAGAATCCCGGCAAAGCGACCACGAGGTGACGCCACCTGCGATGACGCTCGCGCCCGACTTGGCCCTACTACGGCCAAGTCAACCCGAAGTGAGCAGCGTCGCCACTGCGCTCTTCTCGAAGCAGAAGGGCACTCGTTGGATGGTTTTCGGCAGCGCCAGCGCTTTGCTCGTCATAGCGTTAACGTATGGTCCCGGGATATTTAGAAAGGTGCCATCGTCCGAAACTGCTAGTCCAACGAGACTGACTGCTGCCGCTAGTACCGGGGCAGTCGTTGCGCCACCTTCGGAGCAGAAGTCGCCAGCCGCTGCCGCGAGCACCGAGGCAGTCGCTGCTACACCCTCGGAGCAGACGTCGCCAGCCGCCTCCCCGAGCTCACTCGCTATGCCAGACTCAGCGACGGCTTCCGCCACGAAGGACGACGCCATTCCGGACTATGTCTCGAAGAACACCCTAGAACTCGTAGCCGATGTCGCCTTGCGTCGTGCGCAACGCTGCCATCCGCTCGGTCACGCAGCGGGTACCTCACGAGTATTTGTCACGCTTGCTCCGAACGGGCGAGTGAACGACGCCCGAATCGAAGGAGAGCCTCTGGCCAGCGCTCCGGTCGCCAGTTGTATCCTCGGCCATGCCCGAGCGATCCAGATTCCGCCGTTCAAGGGCGCAGCCTTCACGTACGTAAGATCCATCACGCTGCGCTGAGGGAAGTGCCGTTCGCGAGTGGTATTGGCCGCTGACGCGTCTTGGTACTACGCTCGCGACGTGGGTCACCACGCAGCCAAGGACGCCTACGACGAACTAACGAGCAAGCTCGATGGCTCCATGGTCCGCATGCCTGATCACCCAGCACTGAGAGCATTGCTCATGGAACTCTACAGTGCCGACGAGGCAGATCTCGTCGCGCGGATGCCGTGGGGCTTGGCTCGAATAGAGCGCGTTGCCCAAGTGACGCGTCGGGCTTTGGCATCGGTGACCAGCGAGCTTACCGCACTGGCTCGCAAGGGACTCGTCCTCGATCTGGTCAAGGCATCCACGGGTGAACGTTACTACATGCCATCACCCTTCGTCGTGGGGATCTATGAGTTTACGTTGATGCGCGCGGGGTCGAAAGCGGACCATGCGCGTCGCTCCCAGCTGTTCCACGAGTATCTCGAAGCAGGCGACTTCTATCGAGCCAATTTCGGAGATGGCCAACAGGTCTTCCTGGCGCGGGCATTGCCACACGTCGACACCGCTGCAGCCTCGACGTTGGTCCTGCATCCAGATCGAGTCGAAGCCATCATCCAGCAGAATCAACAATTTGCCGTTGGTGTCTGCTCATGCCGCCACGAGCGCGAGCACGTGGGACAGCGCCACTGTTCGACACCACTCGAGACCTGCACTGCCATGGGGACCTCTGCAGAATACCTCGTTCGAAATGGCCTTGCTCGCGTAAGTTCGCGCACGGAAATGCTAGAAATTGTGGCGCGTTCGAGGGAAACGGGGCTCGTCCTGTGCGCCGACAACGTGAAACGCGACGTGAGTTTCGTCTGTCACTGCTGCCGCTGTTGCTGCCAATTGGTGCGAGGGATTACGGAATTTGGTTACCCAAACGTCATTACGACGTCGCCTTACGCCCCTGCCGCCGATCCAGTCAGCTGCAACGGCTGCGGCAATTGCGTCGATGCCTGCCCTGTTGGTGCGCTTACCAGTGCGACGGAGAATGAACTGAAGGAGGGCCCGGCTCGCGCTCCCCAGCTCGACCCCCAACGTTGCATTGGGTGTGGAGTCTGCGTGACCCGCTGTCGGCGAAGAGCACTTCGACTGGTGGAAGGGTCCCGTCGCCGCATCCTGCCAGAGAACAGTTTTGAGCGTGTCATCCTGCAGTGTCTCGAACGCGGTACTCTACAGAACCTCGTCTTCGACAATCCGCGCAGCCGGACCCAGCGTGCCATGCGGGGGCTTCTCGGTGGCTTGTTGCGTCTGACCCCCGTCCAGCGCGTATTGGTCAGCGACGCCTACCGTTCGAAATTCCTCCGTGGTCTTGCACGTCTGTCTGGCTACGACGGCCCGTAGTACAACCATTGCTGTCGGTTCATTCACCTGCGCCGCGTCATGTCTGAGGCGACGTGTTCACGCCGGACCAAACAACAGGCCTGGCTGCTGCAACACCAACCCCAAGGTTGTCTTGTCCTGAATCATCTTGCGCAATGCGAGCGAACAGGGTACCAAGTTGTCTGCCTTGGGTGGCCCAATGGGGCCCTAACAGGGAAGCCGGTGCGATTCCGGCGCGGTCCCGCCGCTGTA
Source organism: uncultured Polyangiaceae bacterium (assembly GCA_964454965.1). Taxonomy (GTDB): domain Bacteria; phylum Myxococcota_A; class Polyangia; order Polyangiales; family Polyangiaceae; genus FEN-1139. The sequence continues at coordinate 170,773 of CAYVXY010000019.1, forward strand.
TTCGGGGACGAACCTCGCGACACCACTGCCCTTTGGGTGGGAAGGCACGAGGGGAGGACGATCCGAGAGCCAGAAGACCTGCCTGAGGCTTTGCGACACGTCGATCCCGCGAGGACGGGAGCCGATGGCAAAGCCCAGGAATATCTGTGCCATTTCGCCATCGGTCCAGGTGGTGAGATGCGAGAATTCCCAAGCGAAATACCTTCGGCACGCGCTGTTGCGATTGGCTTTGCGGTACGCCGAGGCTTCTCGAGATCGACGGTTTGGCTGGTCCCCCCTGACTTACATCAACCCGGAGTTTTCGAGACATGACGCTGTTTGCCGCAGAAGTCTACGTTGCTGGTTGTGGGCCTGGTTCACGCGATTACGTGACCCCACGCGTGGCTGCACTTGCCAACAAGGCACAATTGCTTGCTGGCGTGCCCAAGCTGCTCAACCTGTTCCCAGAGTCGAAGGCACGGCGCATGCCACAAAATGGCGCGACCGAGCCTTGGCTCGACCGACTCGAAGCGACTCCGGCAAGGCCATGCGTCGTGCTTGTCTCGGGAGATCCAAGCGAGAGTGAGCTAACCCCGCAGGTGATCGCTCGGTTCGGTCGTGAGCGCTGTCGAATTGAACCAGGGATCAGTGCGGCGCAGGTCGTCTGCGCTGAGCTCGGTCAAGCTTGGCAGGATGTCGCTCGGTTCGATCTGCGCAGCAAGCTCCCGGTGGGTCTATCGAATGACATGGCGAGCCATGCCACCTGCCTATTGCTGATGGGTGCGCCTGGCGCGGAGGTATTGGTTGCCGAAATTGCGGAGCGCGAGCAGCGGCAGTGTCTCGTTGTCGAAGACCTATCGCTATCGACGGAGAGCAAAGTCATGGCCACAGCGCTCGAGCTCGCTCATATGTCCCCACGAACGGGGCGGATTGTCGTAGTGGGGAAAGGGTTCGACTGAAGCCCTCGTCTCGACCCAATGGCTCTTTGGGCTGGGGTCCGGAGTCACTTCCCGACTAATTGCAGCCGCATCCCGCCGCATGGCAGGAATTCTCGCACCCGTTGACTACCGGCCGCTCAGAGCCTTCACAGGCTGCATGGCATTCGTTTCGACCGCAATTGAGCATGGTGGCGCTAATGAGCGCAGGACCGCTATCGCAAGCTTTGTTGTTGCTGCCACAGGTCAATGCGCAGACTGCGCTGTCTTGGCAATCGACGGCTAGACCACTGCATGACTGGATCCCGCTGCAAGTGACATCGCAACGGTACCCCGCAGGACAGGTCAACTTGAGATCATTGCAGGACTTCAAACCGGCGCAGTTGAGCGCGCAGGGCATGCCCGAAGGACATGTCTTGGAGCTGGTTGCGCAATCGTCTTTGGACGAACAATCGATGGTGCAAACGCCGCCACTACAGTCGGTGCATGGTAATGGGCACGGACTCACCGAAGCCAGCGGTGGCAACGGATCCGGACAACTCCTCGCACCAGCACCTGCAATGGTTCCGCCCGTCGCAATACTGCCGCCAGGACCGGTGCTGCCGCACGAACAAGTGCTGCCGCCAGAATCGATAGTGCCGCCGGTGGCA
>CAYVXY010000019.1:172436-223562 GCA_964454965.1 uncultured Polyangiaceae bacterium
ATGGCGCCGCCGGTGGCAATGGCGCCGCCGGTGGCAATGGCGCCGCCGGTGGCAATGGCGCCGCCGGTGGCAACACTTCCGCCTCCTGCCCAGAAGAGGGTCACTGAGGATCCAGCGTTGTTCACCGACCCTGCTAGGCCCGCAAGGGTCGATGTTCCACCCAATCCCGCGCCCGCGGCGTTGCCTGCACCAGCATCCGAAGCACCTCCATTGCTGCTGGGTCTGACACAGATGCAACCGTTCGGAGTGTCCTGCCGATCCCATCCGTCCAGACATGGACAGGGTCGCCCGTCTAGGTCGTCGCGGCGCAAGTCACTGGAGCAGTTTGCCACCATCGCGGCAATCAAGGCGATCAGAATCCCGGTCACCAAACGTTGTCGCGGCCAAGGCATCTAGAATCGTCCTCGCGCAAAACCACCGAAGCTATCATCGAGCTGTGCCACTCGCAGAGGTTCCTCCTCAGTACGGAAAACATCGGTAGCGTACGACCCAGCAAGCATGACCCGCGGAACGATAGTCCCCCGCCGCTACACGCGCAAGGGGTGCGGGTAGTTCGTCTTTCGAACGACGCAATCGCTTGGCGAGCGTAGGCGCCTGCGGCATGCTGCATTGCTACAGCACAGCGTCCCGGATCTCTTATCGGTCGAGGACCAGTTGCCGAATGCGGCAGTCCTGTGTGCATTCGCAAGCCGCGCAGTCAATCACGTTCGCGCCGATGCCAGTCCCGACATCGATGAGGTTCTTCTCGACCGGGCTGAAGATGATGCCGGTGACGAAGCGCTAGCCCGGAGTGATGACGCTCTTCCATGTGTAGGGAATCGGCGGTGCGGCAGCAACATTCGCAGAAACCCTTCACATCATGTCGCGGACCCCTCCGAAGTGAGCTGCGCAGGCGGGGCGGAACCGCGCCGTTACCGCGCCGGCCTGACCAGATGGGCAGTAGGAATGGTGAAATCTCGTCCAGAACGCCGTTTCCAGCTAGGATTGCGGTCCAATTGAGCCGTTTGCAGGCACGTCTCCGCACTGGGTTCGAAGGTCTAGGTACATGATGAAGAACGCTCGAATGTCACGTGGGGTATCGATGGCCGGGTTGGCCTTGGTCCTCGGGTGCGGTGCGCGCTCGAACATGGGCTTCGACGACTTGGGAGTGTTCGCTCCAGGAGGCGCAGGCGGAACCATTGGCGCTGGCGGCACGACGAGTCAATCCTTGGGAGGGACGCTGGCAATTGGCGGTTGGTACGCGAGCGGCGGCGGCACCGTCACCACCTATCCGGTGACTCCTCAATCCTGCTGCTCCGGCAGCGCCGCACCAAGCTGCAATGACTATTGGATCGTACAATGCGTCTGCGGCTCGATGCCCTTTTGCTGCACGGGCATCTGGAACTCGGGATGCGTGGCCGCAGTCGCTGCCTACGGTTGTGGAATCTGCCTAACCGGTAGCGGCGGCGTACCCTCCTACGGCGGAAACACATCTAGGGGTGGCACGAAGAGCGCCGGCGGCACGATTAGCAGAGGCGGCGTGCCCGCGACGGGTGGCACGAGTGTCTACGCGGGCGGCGGCTCAACGGGTGGTTCACCCGCAAGAAAGGCGGCTTGCTGTTCCATGCATGCATCGGTGGGCTGCGCCGACGCGACCGTCGAGAAATGCGTGTGTAGTCGTGACGCGATCTGCTGTTCTGCGGGTTGGGATTCCGTTTGCGTGCAGCAAATAACCGACTTCGGGTGCGGCAGCTGTGGCGCGGGCGGAACTACCGGTTCCGGGGGCAGTGTTGGAATAGGCGGCGCCAGCACCGCGAGCGGAGGCGTCATTGCCAAGGGTGGTGGTCCCGCTGCGGGTGGCGCATTCACGACTGGCGGTGCGTTCGCGACTGGCGGTGCGTTCACGACTGGTGGCGCATTCACGACTGGTGGAACAGCTGCCGTCCCTCAATACATGATCGACGATCTCGAGGACGGCGATGGCGATATCATCCGCACCGAAAGCCGCGGGGGCTATTGGTACACGTTCAATGATGGCACGCCGTCCGGGTGGCAATTGCCCGAGTGGGGTGGACGCATCTTCAAGGCCCAACCGATCAGCGACCGCCCCTTTAGCAAGTTCGCAGCGTGGACTCAAGGTGGCGGTTTCACTGATTGGGGCGCCGGGATAGCTCTCTACTTGCGCGGCTCAAGCAGCTTCTACAATGCAAACAAATACCGCGGCATTACCTTCTGGGCCAGGGTCACCCCCAACTGCGCCAACGTCATTCGGGTGAATATCAGCGACGACCAGACGGTGCCCGATGGTGGGTACTGCACGAATTGCTGGGATCATTTCGGCGTCACTTTGATAGTGAGCACGGACTGGAACCGTTATGCCTTCTCGTGGTCTGACATGACCCAGCGCAATTGGGGGATCCCACAAGCCGACAAGATCAATCCCACCAAGCTCCGCGGTATCGAGTTTTCGACACAGCAAGGCATACCATTCGATCTCTACATCGACGACATTGCCTTCATGCCGTAGCCGGGATCCAGACTGCTGCGCGGGCCAATGCGTGGCAAACACTTGTGTATGCAGAGGGCGCCAGCGATGCCTGCATTACCTACCACAACTTTGGTTCCAGACACTGCAGTGTCACGGGGGTTGCGAGTATCGCCGCGACCTTGCATGGGGCAATCCCCCGGACCAAGGGGCCAGTATTGACACGGGCTTCGGCTCGGACTCACACGCAGTGCAGCGACTGCGGTGACCGGGTTGGCCATGGACCAGCAATTCGCGGGTTGAAGAGTGTCCTCGGCGCTCGGAAACGGCTCACCGAATTGCGTGAAAGTGGCGCCGGGTTGGCAGGATTTGCCTCGCGAGTGGGGTATGAGCGGCAATTGAGCATCGAAGACCACCAACTCTGCAGCATGTTCGAGTGAATTGGGTGAGGGATCGTTTCGACAACAACGAGCCTATCCAGCGGATCCTATTCCGCAATTCCGCCTGACCGCACTCTGGCAGTGGGTCAAGATAGGCGCTCAGGCGTGGCTATCCCGCCCCCATTTGGGTTAGGATGGGCCGCCGCAACGCGATGAGCAAGAAAACCAAAAAGCCCAGAGCGAGTAAGCGCAGCGCTTCGGCGGAAAATTCGTCGGCCTCGGTGGCATCCAACGACATGCCGATCGCGGAACCGAATCCGAAGGCTGCCGAGGGATCCGTCGCACCGGCGAGTACGCCAGCGCCCTCGTCCTTTCAGTCACTGATCCCCAAGACAGATGACATCGATGACGACTGGGGTGCAGACGATGCCGTCTCCAACGCGACGCCTATTTCAGCATCCGTGCCGCCAGCAAGACCCGAACCCGTAACATCCGTTGCCGCGCCTGCAGCAGCAAAAGCGAAGTCAACTGCTGCTGTTGCGGCAAAAGCCGAATCGGGCACAAGCGACAAACATAACTCTGCCAGTACCTCCGCCAAGAGTGCGCCAGCCGTTGTGCCCAGTGTGGTTCCAACCTCTACATCACGTCCGAGTACCACGCCGCAGCGCACAGTTACTCCGGCAAGTGGCACGCCCGCAACGCGTCCAAGTGTCGCGCCAACGGCTGCCTTGCGTCCGAGTACCACGCCGCAGCGCACAGTTACTCCGACAAGCGGCACACCCGCAACGCGTCCGAGTGTCGCGCCAACGGCTGCCTTGCGTCCGAGTGCCCCACCGCAGCGTTCTTTTACACCGGCTAGTGGCATACCGGCAGTGCATTCGAGCGTCACGCCAACCGCTGCCTCTCGGCCGAGTAATCCACCCCCGCGCAGGCTGACACCAGCGAGTGGCACGCCCATAGCGGGCACAGAACCAGTGCGACCAAGCAGCGTGCCGCGCTCAATGCCGCTGTCCAGTGGCACATCCGCGACGCATTCACCGTCGACGCGTCCACCTCCACCATCCTCGCGTACACTGACGCCGATGAGTGGCACGCCCGTCGTTGCGGGTGACGGACCGTCGCGACCTTCCACATCACCACGGTCGCTAACGCCAGCGACGGGACTTCGTGCGACACGCCCCAGCACAGCACCCGAGCGTTCGCTGACGCCCGCTGCCGGAATGCAGGCATTGCGTCCGAGCCAAGCGCCCGAGGCCAAGCGTATAAGTAGCGTGCCGCGGCCCAGCTCCGACCCCGAAAAGCGTTCAAGCCAAGCGCCTAGCCCTGCGCCACCAGTGGTGCGTGCCGTCGTGCTGCCACCCATGGTCGATATTCCTTCGACAGGGAGCAAGCCCGAGGCCAATGCCGACTTCGAAGCCATGTCCGAGGCCGAGTTGAGCCCTGACCTTGAGCGCGGTTACGTGCCAGTGCCTCCAGTGCCTGCGGCGGCTGCCGCCGCCATCGTCGAACCACCGTCGGCGCCCCAGCTTGAGCTTTCCGAGGTGCATCCACATTCAGCAACGGATCCGTCGCAGGTGCCCTCAGTCGATGTAGCGCCCCCACCGCCGGGGCTGTTCCCTGACGAAGCGCCTGCCCCATCCATCGTCGAACCATCGGCATTGGCGCCCGAGGGTGAACCGTCGCCTCCTGCGGTCACGAATGCACCAGCGGTCACGAAGAGTACGGACCTTGCCCAAGCTGCCCGAATCGCGGAAATCACGGAATTCGCACCCGTGGCAGAGGCCGTGTCGGCGGTTCCGAGATCCTCTGCGAGGCCTCCTGCAACGGATTCGTCGCAATCCCCATACTCGCGCCCGACCAGCGGAAGGAAGCGTTCGCCGGCCATAATTGCGGCAATTTGGCTCGTCACCGCGACCATCCCAGCGGCAGCGGTATGGCTGTTGATGCGCGCACAGAAACACGACCAGCCGGTGGCTGCCGCCAAGACAACGGTCGAGTACCGCGCCCAGACCCTGCAAGATCTACCCGTGCATGTGGCGCCGCAACCGCCTGCCGCCGTCACCGCCGAAGTTCCGTCCGCGCCCGCTGCTGCGCCCGAAGGACCCGCCGCGGCACCGTCCGTCAATGAGCCCGCAGTCGCGGCACCGCTGGCGAGCACTGAAGCGGCACCGTCTACCATGCCCAGCCTATCGCCGAACACGGAAGTGGTTGTCGAGACCGATTCGAAGGATCGAGTCAGCGTACTGGTCAAGACTCGTCCCGATGGAGCGCGGGTCATGCGTCGCGGCAAGGAGATTGGGCGTACACCGTTGGTGATCCAAATCGGTCGAGGCGAACACCGAATCTTCGAGGTAATGATGGTCGGGTTTGGTACGAAGCGCATTACCCTCGATGGCGAGAAGCCCGAGATCATGGTCAACATGGCCACAGAAGCCAAGCCACAGACAGTCTACGTGCCCGCGCCAATGCCCGCGAACAAGTATGACCGCTTGCAATAGTCTACGCAGAAACAGTTGCGTCGAAATGTGCAAGCGGCGGTCTGGCGATGCATATGGTTGTTGGCCCGCGGAAAAGGCGGGAGCCGCTTGGTAAGCAGGAAGCCCCGTCTCGATGTTCTTCTCAAGGTCGATGACACGAGCGGGTGGTCCGAGCAGGAAGTACGGTCCGACGAGAGAGGCTCCACTAGAACCGTACGTCCGTACGATTCAACGTCACCAAGCACTGCCGCGCGACCTTCTGAGTTCTGTCGTAGCAATCGTCAAGCGCATAGAGTATCGAAGTCGCTGCCTCATAGTCGAGACTGAGCGGCGCGAAGATCTCGATGTCGTTGGTGGGGCCGAAGCTGCCGAAGTTGGGGTCGACATATGCGTGGTACACATAGGAACCGAGCTGTTCAAGCTGCCTCGTGCCTTTCGGCGCTGCGAACCTTGCCAGCCTCAGATTCGGGAAATATTCCTGCTGAATTAGATACTCCGTGGCATTCTCGGTCATGGCCGCTAGGCCTCGCGCCAGCGAAGAGATTGCGTATGTCTCGGTGTCCCAGGCAATAACCACAGGTGCACCCTGAGTGTGAGTTCCACATTGCAGCCAGAAGGGGGAACCCGCTGTGCCACCAATCACACAGATCCGTAGCTGTCCGACTGCATTGTTCAGGTCGAACGCGGCCACGTCAGTTACCGCAGTCATGCCCGGAGGATAGTCCCCCACCACACATCTAGTATCGCCGAACAGATTGATGAAAACGCCACGGCTACCGTCCCAGTCGCGGGTGGCAATCAGGTCCCACCCCTTGACATAATCGATGGCGGTGAAGTTCGTGCCAATGGGCTCAACCACTCGTTCAAGCGGATCGAGATTCCAAATCTCCGTCCCACCATTGCCGGTCAAGAAATAGAGCTGCGTCTTCGATGCAGCCACCTTGCTATATGTTCTCTCAGGAAAGGTGTCCAGGCACACGACATCTCGTTTCGGCGCGGGCACACCCGCCGTGCCCGCCGTGCCCGCCGTGCCCGCCGTGCCCGCCGTGCCCGCAATACCTCCCACGACTGGGGCGCCTGCAGCACCCGCTACGGACACGCCACTACTGCCGGACTTGCCATCCAAGCCGCCCATACCGCTTCTGCCGCCCATGCCGCCCGTGCTCATGCCGCCTGTGCCGCTTCTGCCACCCGTGCTCATGCCGCCCATGCCGCCTGTGCCTATGCGGCCTATGCCGCCCATGCCGCCCATGCCGCCTGTATCACCGTCGCCACTTGCTCCACCATCGGCGGCTATACCCGCAGGAGTCGAGTCCACAGCGCCTTCACTGCCCCCCACCGATGTGTCGCCACCATCCGCGGTTGCTGATGCCCCTGCGCTCGGCATCCCTGCAGTGACGCTGGTACTCGCGGTTGCTGATTCCCCTGCGCTCGGCATTCCTGCAGTGACGCTGGTACTCGCGGCGGCAGTCACGCCACCAGACCCTGATTCACCTCCCAATGTCGTCGATACGAGCTGCGCGCCACCCCTAGAACCGTTGTTTGCCACGGCACCACCCTGAGCCTGCAAACCGACGCCGGGGGCTCCCCCATGGCTGATCCAGTCGCCGTACATCTCAGGCAATGAGCATCCAGCAACCGCTACTCCACACCAGCAGAACACCCAATTCGGACCTAGTCGAATCACAGCAATGCTCCCCGAAGACCAAAGTGAGTCGGTCCAATGACGAGACCTACTTGCCGTGGTGAGACTCGGTCCATTGGCCAGAAAAGTACGACCAACCCTGTCGCCATCAGCCCCCCCCCAACAACGAACCCGACCGTCGAAAGGGTGCGCATCGTGTTGTAGGAATTGATGGCTGCGGTCTGACTTGGGTCACAGTGCAACCGATCCTCCGGTGAGCATTGCTGACTGATCCATATCGATTCCTGTTTGGACTTCGCAGCGAGTCCCTCGATTGCCCCAAACACGACTCCGGCTCCGCCAAGGCCCAAGGCGGCCCAACCAGCGAGTCTCGAGTGGTTGTCGGAACGGCGCACCTCAAACATAGCCGTCGCTTCGGGCTTGGATACGGATCCCCGAGGAGCCAGGCTAGACCTGGCAGCAATGGCTTTCGGTTTGAATTGCAACAGCACGTGAAGACGTTCACCTTCTTGAGGCGCGACAGCCATTTGCAGTGTCTGTTGTTCGTACTTGCCCGTTACGGTGCGAGCGCCAGGGTCGACCATCTGCTCCGACTCGAGCAGCACTGCAGGAATCGCCACTCCGTCGATAGCAGCGGAAACCCTAGACACCTCCGCATTGTCGATCGTGATGCGCAACCGAGGAATGCGCACCAATAGTTCATGGCGCTCACGTTCTGCGGTGGTCTGTGCTTCATCTTGAATGGCTTGCCAGGAATCGGAACGTTCGAGACGTGTGGCTTCCAGGTACAGCTCGGAAGCGGCGATCAGCTTGCCCAACTTCACAAGCGCTCGAGCGCGATTGAGCGCCAATGTTGGTACGCGCATCACTTGGTAGGCCTTAAGGGACTTCGCTGCAGCATCTTCGTAGCGCCCCTCGTCGTAGTCCTGCAGGCTTTCCTTGGCGAGCTCACGCACTGTGACCAACAGGAAGTGGTCTTCCGCACGAGCCCATGACGCGCAACAGGTAACCCCAAGTAGACAGCAGACCAGAGTCTCCGTTCGCATGATGCTCTAGAACCCCACGTACTGGTCGTAGTTGCGCGAAGCGACTCGACGGGTCTGCTGGACCGCAGGAACAGACTTTGCGTCGACGGTTGGATTGGCCTTGGCCGCCGCTGGCGAGTAAGTGGTGTGTTTCACCGCACGCCGAAACGCAGACTGGGTGCGTTTGGCTGACGTTTGCGCTGGTTGCTCGGCATTGCCTGATACGCCGGTTGGGGATGTCGATTCAGCCACGCTGTCTTCCAGATGGCGTGATTCGCCATTGGCGGATGCCGATTCAGCCACAATGCGCCCTGGATCAATTCGTAGCGATTGAGCAATTTCACCCGATGGCCCCGGCTCAGGCATGCCCGCGGCATGACTTTCCGCCTTGAGCCGCTCCATTCCGAGCCAGCCCGCGAGCAAAGCACAGCTCCCGATGCCGGTAAGAGCAGCGCCACCAATGAACCAACGCGACATGGACGCCTGACGATGAGCGTTCTTCTTGCCCGACGCGACATCGAGTGCCACGGCGTGCCGGATCCCCGAGCCGTAGCCACTATCCTGCTCGATGTGGGTCGGCGGATCCGCAAGCGTCTCGGGCAGTGCGTCCATCCGTCGGGCATTGGCAGCAGCAGATTGCACGACTTGCTCCACGAAAGGCTCAAGTGCTTGGGCCAGCTCCTGGGCAGAAGCATATCTTTGTGCGGCCTGTCGCGCGAGAGCCCGATGCACGACGTCAGCAAGCGCGGCGGGTACATCGGGCTGCCACTGGCGAACATCCGGCGGGTCTTCGCGGAGAATGCGGCAGCGAATCGCCACTGGGTCGCTTCCCCCATGGGGCAACTTGCCACAAAGCATTCGATAGAGAATGACTCCCAACGCATAAACGTCCGTGCGAGCATCGATGTTAGCATCTATGGACGCCTGTTCCGGAGACATGTAGCTGGGAGTGCCCATGGCCCGTTGTTTCCCACATGACTCCACGCCACCAGTCTGAATCGACAGCCGTGCAATACCAAAGTCGAGCAACTTGACCTGTTCTGTACCGTCATCCCGAACCAGGATGAACAGATTGCTCGGCTTGAGATCGCAATGCACGATGCCAAGGTTATGCGCAGCCTGGGCTCCGCGACTTGCTTGCGCGATGATCCTTACCGCTTCATGTGCAGGCAGCAGGTGCCGTCGCACCAATCGCTGCGCTAGCGTCTCACCGCGGAGCTTCTCCATGACCAAGTAGAGTGCCCCATCACTGGCCATGCCAAAGTCCAACACCGCTGCGACGTTGTCCGAGGCCAACTGACCTGCCGCCCTTGCTTCAAACCGGAACTGCTGCAATAATCTCGGATGTGTCGCCAAATCACGGCGTAGGAACTTGATGGCAACACGTCGACCGACATGGACGTGCTCCCCTTCGTAGACGACGCCCATACCACCAGCACCAATGAGACCAAGAACTCGGTAGCGACCGTCCAGAATCTCGGTGATTCGCGACGGAGCGTCCAAACCGACACCATTGGAGAGCTGGGTGCGCGTATCACCGACCGTCACGGCGGTGGCTCCGATCTGTTTGCCGCAATTCGAGGATTGCGGCGAAATTCATTGAGCGACACGTCGGGACAACCTCGAAGCAATCGATAGGCTTGGTGTCGCGATAGACCGATCGCTTCAGCGGCCTTGACAACATTGCCCCGATGTAGTTCGAGTGAGGCTAGAAGCCTCGGAAGATCCTGATCTGATTGGGTGCGATAGGGCTCGGGAACGAGCCGCGGTCCAACGGCCCGATCACGACTGGTCTGGCCAGCAAACTCCTCACATCGGGGCAATTGTCCCTCACCCGGCGCCGATCCAGATCCTAAAAGCCAACTCGGTAGATGCGAACGCCGCAGCAGAGGCTCATCACGATGCATCATTGCCACCCAGTCCGCAAGTTGACGAAGTTCCCGTACATTCTTCGAGAAGCGATACTGCAGCAACGATTCTACGAAGCGCGCCTGCAACACTGGCACTCGTGGCATGGCCCGCTCGAGAAATCGCAAGAGCAGGGCAGTCGCGTCCTCGAGTCTTTCCCGCAGGGGGGGGATCCGTACCGTTACACCAAGTCGGGTAAGCAGATCTTCACGGAAGCGCCCTGCGCTGACCTCATCACGTAGCGGTCGCTGCGCGGCCGCAACGACGCGAACGTCCAACGCAACGGGTTCCGATTCTCCGAGCGGCGTGACTTCACGCTGTTCGAGTACACGCAGCAACTTTGCCTGGAACCGCAAGGGCAATTCACAGATTTCGTCCAAGAGCAGCGTGCCGTGCTGTGCGGCCCGAAAGATACCGGTGTGCGCTCGCTCGGCTCCGGTAAATGCACCCTTGCGATAGCCAAACAATTCGCCTTCTGCCATGGACTCAGGTAGTGCAGCGCAATTGACAGCCACGTATTTGCCGGCCCGACCACTCCAAGCATGCAGCGCGCGTGCCGCCAATTCCTTTCCTGTGCCAGTCTCCCCTTCGAGCACAACGGATAGTTCGCTCGAAGCCAGGCGACGCAAAGGCTCGAGTGCCTCGGCCATCGAATCGCCACCGTACAGCTCTGGGGCTAGAAACCGAATCCCCATCGAGGCACCACCGGACGACTGTCGACCAATGACCCACACTGCGTCGCCACAGCGAATGATGTCACCTGGCCCGACTGGTGTCTCGACGATGAACTGCCCGTTGACGTAGGTGCCATTGCGACTACCCAGGTCGACACAGTAAAGCAGGCCGTATTTCGCGTCGAACCGGGCGTGTTGTCGCGATACTGCCCCGGCCTCGACTTTCGCTCCGCAATCGCTGCTGCGGCCGATAGTCAGCCCAGATACGAGCGGAACCACCGAGCTATTATGCGCGGGAATCGGGCACACCAAGTGTAGACACATTCCACGCAATGCATCGTTGTCCGAGACGGTAGACGCATCGGTTCGTGTGACCTCGTGACCAGTCAAGGTTCTCGGAATACTCACACAAGTCCCCTTCGGCTCTCAGTGGGCGAATTTCCCTGCCACTAAGCCGGGGCGCCTGCAATTTCATCCTATTTCAAGCGATTTGGGGCGCATTGTGGGTCCCATGGCCGAGGCACAATATTGCCTAGGCGACCCCACGGCAGCCTTCACCAATATTCGATGGCCCCAGTGGAACCAAACAGTGTCCGTGGACTTTCAAATCTTTACTGAGAGTTGGGCGAATTTCATCCAGACCCTCCGATTCGATGGAATTGCGCCACTAGTTACCCTTCCGCCGTGGGTCTGACGAAGGGGAGCGCAACCGGCATGGATTCGTCATCGTCTTCGGTCCCAGGAGCGGAAGCCTCGAAGATCTCGAGGCTGTCGAGGTGTTGCATCCATCGGCCGCGCTCGAAGCGCACTAGATAGACGAGCGAGGCCAGGGTGATCTCGACCGCCAGCGCACACCAACCGCCCACGACGCCCCATCCAAGCCCGTGTCCCAAAACGAGCGCAAGCGGTGGGGTGCAGATCCAGGCGGCAGCCACGGTGATGATCGCAACGAAACGAATATCGCCGAGTGCACGCAGGACGCACTTTCCAATGCAATAGAGAGAGAAGGCGATTTGAAATCCGACTACGGCATAGAGTACGATGCCCGTCAACCGCTGCACGGCGAGATCCGACGTAAAAGCGCCGACGATGACTCGTGGGAACCCAATGAGCAGAATCCCCATTGCGGTACTGAATAGAACTCCCGAAAGGATTGCGACGCGCAGGATCCGTGGCACGCGCTCAAGCTGGCGCGCACCGGCGGCTTGACCGGCAAGCACGCTGGCCGCCTCACCGATCGCGAGAATCGGGAGAATGCTCAGGTGGCAGATTTGAAGCGCAATCTGGTGCGCTGCCATCTCGGTCGCGCCGAGCCGTGCCAAGACGAAACCAAGCGCCGAGAAAGCACTGACGTCGAGAAACATCTCTGCACCCAGCGGCCAACCGCGCAGTGTGATCTGCTGCACTAGGGGCCAGCGTACGCGGCGCAGCTCGCGCAACCAGTCGCGTCGTTGCCACGCCAGAAAGGCCAAATCAACCAACTGCGCCAACACGTTTGCCCAGGCCGACCCTGCAACGCCCCAGCCGCAATGCAGCACAAAGAGCGCATTAAGCGGAATGTTCGCTAGGTTCGCTGTCATTGCAGCCCACATCGGTCCGCGGCTATCGCCCACGCCTTGGCTGAGTTCACGCAGTGCCGTTGCCACGAGCAAGAGGGGCAGCGCCGCTGAGCGTATGACCACATACGACAGGATGAACGCGTTCGCCTTGGCCTCGTGAAAGACGTGGCTCAGCAGCGGAGCAGCGAGCAGGGTAAGGAGCCACGTACCCACGGTCGAGAGCAATGACACGGCGATCGCAGCAGCGGCCAAACGCGGCACTTCGTCAGCGCGCCCGGCACCCACTGCATGGGACACGATGACCTTGCCACCGCGCAACAAGCCCATTCCAAAGGTCAATAGTGTGAAGGAAACCAGCCCGCCGAGGCCCACGGCGGCAATGGCTTCGGCACCGATCCGCCCGACGAAGAGCGTATCGACAGCGGTCATCAGGCTGTAGGACAGCATCGATAGCGCCATCGGCCAGGCGAGACCAATGAGATCCTTGGCGATAGTCCGGTGTGAAGGGGGTTGTTCTGGGTGAATGAGGGGTGCCATGTCAATCTTCCGCCAAATCTCGAACAAAAACGCCGAAGGCCGCAGGTCCTTCTCGGGAGCTGCGGCCTTTCGCCAACCTGTTTGCGTTTTCCTACCTCTGCAACACAAGGCTTCGAGCCACAGCAAACGCCCTAATGGCGCACCACATACCCTTCGGTACGGTGCCACGGGAAAGGGTGTTGAGTGCCTGCTCGAACATCGGGCTCACAGCATACGTCAATATCCTCTTCGTGCAAGTCAGTAACCCCACCCTCCTTGCCAAATTCATGTATCTTTTGTCGATGCGTCGCGGCTACGTTCTGTTCGGCAGTTTCCTTGCCACGGTGGTTTTGGGCTGTCAGGCGGCAACGAGTCCCCGCTTTGCAGCGACAGTGCAGCCACAGCCGACCCGCGCCCTGGGTGAATCGGAAACGACCTCACGCACGCCACCAACGCGTCAAGTCACTGCCACCGCAGTCACCAACCAGATCGTGCGTGACCTTGCGGAATTCGGTTTCAGCGTAGACGGGCAGCACTTGAACGTAGTTGTAGCGAAGAAGCCCACGTTCGTAGAAGGGTTGGCGCAGAACGCTACTCACTTCGAGATGCCAGGCTTGTTCGAAGCGCTGAGCACAATGGCGCGTCTATTCGGGATGCGCCAAGGGCGAGACCCAGCTGAATTGAAGGAGCTGGCAAGAAAAGCCATTGGCGAGGCCACCTTGGCGTTCTACGACCACGTCTCAAAATCGCTGGTCTTTCGCGACGACGCTGATTCGCGCATGTTGAACCTCGAGAGCCTAGTCGCTCACGAACTCGCGCACGCCTATCAAGATCAAGCCCAGGGCGGTTTAGCCAAGTTCATCAGCGATCATCGCACTTCCCTCGACAGCTTGCGCGCCGCCCACGGCGTACTCGAAGGGCAAGCCGTAATCGTTGGCACGGGGGTCGAATGGTACAAGCGCGGTATCTCGATCGATCGTTTGGATCCGGACATCGCGGATGCAACGGTCGGACGACTCGCCTCTGGAGAGTCCTTCAGCATTGTGTACGAAGCTGGACGACGCTTCGCGTTGATGCGCTATCGCGCAGGCGGCTGGCCTATGGTCACCGACGCCTTTCGGCATCCGCCGACGTCGACCGAACAGCTACTGCACCCGGAGAAATTTCGCCGCGATCTTCCGAGTGAAGTGACGCTACCAGCGACACCCGCGCTCTTGAAGCCGTTTCCGCTCGCGTTCGATGGGACGGTCGGTGAGCTGCTCCTGTACAATCGCTTGTTGCTTATTGCCCAAGACTTGAATCGAGCACGCTTTGCGGCCGCAGGCTGGGACGGGGATCGACTTCAGGTGTATGCATTGCCCGCAGGCGGGTTTGCGGCCATGTGGCGCATCCTATGGGATCGACGCGGGGACGCCGAGCAATTCGAATCAGTGACTGCCCACTCGCTCAAAGCGCGCAAGTTCGTGAGCCTCAAACGCCGCGGTCGCGTCACCGACATCGTCTATGCCGAATCACAGCCGCACTATGCGGCCCTAGCGAAAGCGCTGGCCGCACATGCGACCCAATACAAAGAGGACCCCTTCGAAGCCACGAGCACCGCTGCGGTCGAAAACGCCTGGGAACTGGCCGAGCAGAAGCGCCCATTTGTCGACGCCGATCGCTGGGTTCTACCGGAATACGGCTTTAGCTTCCAAATCCCCAGCCGCTATTCAGCCGTGACTGTGCGCGGAGTCGATCTACTCGCCACGATGCCGGTGGAGGGGTTCGCCAACAACATCAGCCTCGTCTACGAGCAAGATCTATTCGATGGAGACATTGAACGCTACGTCAGTGAAGCCCAGCGCCAGACGATGCAAACCTCTCAGAAGTGGTTGACGCACCAGACTATCACGCTGGGAAAATCCAAGGCAGCCATCGTCGAGCTCGAGGTTCCGGGCGGGCAACACCTGATGAGCATGTCCATGCTTGTTCTCGGGCGCGAGGGCAAATGGCTAACTATCACCTGCGCCACCTTGGCGAAGCAGAAAGGCGCCGCGCGCGGTTTGCTCGCAGGGATCATTCAGACGTTGAGGCTCGAGTAGAGATCTCGAAGCGAACATTGCGTGACGCGCCGTGGCGACGGTCTACTAGTTCACCTTGGCGCAGAAGTTCGTCACCTTGGCACCGTTGGCACCGCTCCAAATTTCGAAGCCACCGAAGATGACGGAGAGGTAGTGTCCATTGCTTAGGATGCCTCGGGTGACGGCATCCTTCATGAAGTTGTTCAGATCGAAGGTCAGGCTCGTCCGCGGCGACTGAGCCGCGTAGGTAATGCTGGGCGGGTCGGAATTGTCGGTCCATACACTCCAGGGCGCGCCCCCAAGGTCTATCGTGGCGACAGAAGTGCCCCGCGGTTGCATGTTGCTGGGCTTGTATAGCCAAACCAACAAGTACGCCCCGCCAGCTCCCGGACTGGTTGCCGTCGATGCCAAGGGCGTCGAACTGACGGTGAACCACGACTCATGTACCGAAACGAAATTGGAGGTGTCAACACTGGTGGCGTTGGTCGCGAACACCTGGGGCGCACGAGTGATGTCGGAGACTTTCTTCGGCAAGTTGCTGCCGCGACTGGTATTGCCTTGGTAGCTTCCAATGAAAATGCTGGGATATCCGACGGGAATTGAGGGAACGTCCGTCGTTGCCGTGTTGGCAACCGTGAGGCTCAGACCATCAATGGCCACCGTTTGACTGGTGAATTTGCCCCACCAGTTCGAAATGGCCACGTAGCTCTTGTTGGGATTGTTCGTCGTGTCAATGCTGGCTTTACCGTATTGCGTCGAGATGGTGGCAACGGTTGCCGCCGTATCGTTGCACACGAACGGATCGTCGACGTAGGCGCCGCCCGTTGCCATACCGCCCGTTGCCATGCCGCCCGTCGCCATGCCGCCCATTGCTTGGGTGCCACCCGTATTCGTCGTTGCGCCCGCGGCTGTCGTTGTCGTACCACCTATGGCAATGGCTCCGCCGATAGCTGTGCCCCCGGCACCGCCGCGATTCGTCGCGCCAGCCGTGACCGCAGTCCCGGCAATGGAAGCGCCGCCGTTCGTGGTCGTGGTTCCACCGTTGGTCGTGGTTCCACCGTTGGTCGTGGTTCCACCGTTGGTCGCGGTTCCACCGTTGGTCGCGGTTCCGCCGTTGGTCGCGGTTCCGCCATTCGCAGCGCCACCAAGCGAAGTCCCACCTGCAGCCGTCTCGCCACCAAGGTTCGTGGTTCCGCCGTATCCCGGCAGCGGCTGTCCGCCGGCTCCGACAGCATCTGAACCCCCAAGCGCTGTCGCGCCACCACTGGTTGCGGCATTGCCGGCAATGCCTGAACTGGTGCCGCCATTGCCAACAGCTACGACCGTTCCAGCCACGGCGCCACCCACCGTCGAGCCATTGCCCGCACCGCCGTTGGTGCCACCGCTGCTCAGGCCACTGCCAGTCCCGCCAGCGCCGGCACGATCCGCAGAGATTTCCCCCTCGGTATATTTCGGCAACGCACAGCCGAGAGTCGTTACCGCGGCCGTGAGCGCCAAGAAATACGTCTTTGGAACAAATTGCAGCGAGATTGCCATTAGAACGTCCCCCGCACGCCCAACGAGCCAACCCCGAGCCAGGCGCTCATGGTCGCTTCTCTTGGTTTGGGCGCGGTGAGCAGTAGCGTGGTCCCGGCGCCAATTCCGACGACGCCAACGATGAAGCCGACGGTACTGATGGTGCGCATCTGATTGTAGCTAGCCATCAGGTCGCGTTCGGCACTTCTACAGACCGTCCCTTCGCAGTTATGGCTATCGTCCAGTTGACTCCGCTTGGACATCCCGAGGAGTCCAGTGACGACCCCTGTGACCGTAGCCACGCCGCCCACACCCAAAGTGATCCAGCCAATAGCCTTCTGTGGCGAGCCCTTCGAAATGGGAGGTTGACTGACCGTACCCCGCGTACTCGGTGCTTCACTAACCGCCGGCGTCTTTGCCGCCGCAGGTTCCGACGTGTCCGACGCAACGAGCTTCAACTCGAGGGATTTTTTGTCCCCCACATGGATCGTCACGCTTTGCTCGACCCGCTGCGTGCCCTGTTTTGCCTGAATGCGATGGGTTCCGGGATTGACAGGGGTAGCCATTCCTAGCAGGCTCATGGACAGTGGGTTTCCATCCAGGCTGACTTCGCAACCCGCCGAGGCACCTTGAACGGTCAAGGTAAGTGTGGGGATTTTCGGCTGCAGCGCTGTCAGTTCTTCGGCGGCTTCGGCTTGAGCTTGCTTCTGCTCCTTGACCTTGCCCTCCGTGATCTCAAGGCGCATCACTTCGCCGTAGCGCTCGGAGGCCTCGACGAGATTGCCGGTTTTTGCGAGCGCGCGCGCGTACCAGAGGCCCAGCGTCGGCACCTTGACCACGTTGAAGGCGCGGCCCAGCTTGTCGACGGCTACCGCCATGTTTCCGCTTTCGAAAGCCTGGATCCCCTCATACCCAGAAGTGCGCGCCGCGGCGCGGGCCGCATCCTGTTGAGCATTGCCGGCAAGTGCCGTCGCGGAACAGGCAAGACAAACGAGCGTCGAGGCCCAGAAATTCGACAATCTGCGCGACGGGTGGATCACAGGGACAAGACTCCTCAAGCACGCTAGTCTAGCGCCTAGACGGCGCTCGCTAGAATGCCAAATCGACCGGACTGGGTCGAGCGGGCGGTCGCGCGGGAGCAGCCGGAGGCGCGGGAGCAGCCGGAGGCGCAGCTTCCGCCACAGTTCGCGGCGGATTCTTTGCAGGCGTTGCCCTGGGGGCAGCCTTGTTCACGGCGGCTGGAGTTACCGCTGGAATGGCTTCGGCTGGAGCCGCTAGCGATGCGACCGAAGCCGGCACGACAGCTGGAACTACTTCCGTCGCGCGCTGTGTTGCGGCCTGCATCGGGACGCTAGTCTCGAGCGAGGGCGCCGCTATGGCTGAACTTGCGGGCAACACCACTGGCGCTGACTTGCCAAACCAGAGGAATGCGCCCGCACCGAGCACCAACACGGTAGCAATGAGCCCCAACCCAACCAACCGTCGATGGTTCGGACTCTTGGCGCGATTTACCGTAATCGAGGTCGGTCCCGTTTGCGTCGAGCCCGTAAGCCCGCCGGTGGCCGCTGGCCATGCGGCTGGAGATGTGACTGCCATTACCGCTGGGGAGCGCGTGGCGAGGGGGAGTTGGCCATCCAAACCATCGCGACAAGCCGCTTCGAGCGCCGCGGCGGCCTCGCGAATCGAGTGAAACCGCACTTGGCGATCGCGCGCGACGCAGCAGGCAAACCAGGCATCGAACTGGGGTGGCACCGGACCCAATTGTGATGGAGGTGGCGGTGTTTCGGTGCAGATTGCCAGGATAAGCCCGCCGAGCGTATCCGCTTCAAACACGCGGCGCCCAGTGAGGCATTCACAGGCAATGACACCGAAGGACCAAATGTCCGTGTGATGGTCGAGGTCCCTCTTTCCAGCAGCCTGCTCTGGACTCATGTAATAGGGCGTGCCGAGCATGGCGCCAGTTTGCGTCTGCACCGCGCCCGTCATGAGGCTGTCCGCGCCCGTCCGTTTGGCGATCCCAAAGTCTAACACCTTCGTGATCTCGCCGTCCTCGTCGTTCACTATGAAGATGTTCTCGGGCTTTAGATCTCGGTGAACGATGCCTGCGTCATGCGCCTTGCCGAGAGCGCGAGCCACCTGTGAAAGGATGGTTGCCGTTGCCATTGGAGGCAGGCGGCGATAGCGTTCAATACGCTTAGCAAGGCTCTCGCCTTGCAGCATTTCCATGGCGATGTAGGGCGTGTCGCCGTCGAGGCCATAGTCGAACACCTGGACAACGTTTGGACTCTTGAGCGATGCGGCAGCCTGAGCCTCACGACGGAACCGCGCCAGACCTTCCGGGTTGGTGGCCAGGCTCGGGTCCATCAATTTGACGGCAACGTCGGTGCCTAATTCCAGATGCTGAGCCCGCCAAACCGAGCCCATGCCACCTTGTCCGAGCATCTCGGTCAACCGAAACCGTCCAGCGAGAACTCTTCCTTCCACGGTTCTCCCCTTTTATCAGGATTTACCCCGCCGAACGAGCCCGATGACGACAGACTGCCCCAGTCGCGGCCATTTCACGGTATTTCACCCAAACGCAAGGACGATGGATTCGTTTCTCGCTGGATGCGGGTCCCAAACCTACTACGGCACTGATTTCGCTGCAGCTGCTGGCGCGACTGGTGCTGCAACGGATGGCGGCGCTGCTGGCGCGACCGGTGCTGCGACGGGTGGCGGCGCTGCTGGTGCGACCGGTGCTGCGACGGGTGGCGGCGCGGTTGGCTTCGGCGGCACCTTCACCTCAACGAGACCCTTCGACTCGGGACGTCGCGCCCAGTCGAGCGCATCGCCGAGCTGACTGTTGACGCGCAGGGTCGTAAACCGCTTCAGACTCATCATCTGTAAGCCCGCCGAACCTTTGCGTGTGGAAAAGAACGCGAGAAGTCGCCCATCTGGGCTGCAAGCAGGTGCGTAGTTCGAACCTTGCCCCTGCGTCAACCGCGACAATCCGCGACCGTGTTCGTCGCTCATCACGAGATCTTGCTTGTCGTTGCCGACCGCCACCGAATAGACGAGCCGAACGCCGTCTTCGGTATCGCAGAAGGTTGGCTGTGCTGCCGTATAGCCATCGGGTGATACCGCCTTGCCGTCGATATACACGCGCTGGCTGCCCTGCTTGGCTCCGCCACCGATCCAGGCAAGTTTGCCCGAGGGGCTGTAGGCGGGACTCGTCGCGATCTCGGTCGTCGAAACCTTCTTCCAATCGCGACTGTCCAGGGTCCCAACGTAGATGTGACTGCGTGCATCCTCGGCGACCGCGACGGCCACCGTCTTCCTGTCGGGATGGAACGCGACAGCATAGATGCTCGTCTTGAATGGCAGCTCGACACGCTGCGAGCCAGTGCCGGTGAACGCCATCAATTGGAACGGCGCAAAGTCACGACTCTCGGGAAAGAACAATGACGTGTCCGGACCCCAGGAGGGAGCGATGCAGGTGGACTCGGCACTCGTAATCCCCGATAGGCTTTCACCGTCGGCATCCATGGTAAACAGGCGACGACCGTGCACCCATTTCGTCGAGAAGGCGAAGCGACTGGAGAAACCGCCTGGACGCCCGGTGACTGCGCCAAGCAGGGCGTCGGTGACCCGATGGGCGGTCATGCGCAGCTCGTCCGACGGTGTAAGGAAGCGGCGCTCGAACACCGGTTCCTTCCCGTGCGCCGGGAAATAGGCGAGGCCCACGACTTCGACCTTGCCGCCACCCGTCTTGCGCGCGGCCACCTTGATGATCACCTCGGCGCCGAGCTTCTTCCAGGCGTCGACATCAACTTGATCTTCGAACTGGTAGTTGCCGGGAGGTGCCTTCTTGTCAGAAATGAGCTCGAACATGCCCGAAAGCTCGAGGTCGCGCCTTATGACACTCCGCACGATGACATCCTCGATATCCGGCGCCAGTGACGGCAGAACCGCCAGCTTGGTTACATGTTCGACCTTAATCCCCGTGACGACGAACTCGCCGAGACTGCCTTCATTCGGTGGCGTAGAAGGTGCGGGAGCCGTTTGCGCGACGGCCAGACCGGAAACTAGAAAGATCGCGAAAGCAAGCGGGTTCAGTTGCATTGGCCCTGGAAAACCGGTGTGACGGCCTTGTTGAGGATATCTGGATAGAGCGGTGGTGGAGGCGGCAATTGCTGACCCACATTGCTGTCCATGGATGCTTTAACGGCAGCATCGAACGTCGCATTCCCGCTCGGCCGCATAATACTGTAGCCGGTAATCTGGCGATCCGCTCCCACCTGAGCCACAACCGATGCACGCAGTTTCTTCAATTCCTCGCATTCGATCTGCGTCGGCTGACGAAACCGCATGTTGAACCAACCTAAGATCTTTGCCTGATACTGACTGAGCACACGCGCCTTGAGCGGATCGGTCTCGGTGCCTTCCTTGACGCCGTCGGCGTGACCCTCGGAATCGACGTTGGGTGCATTGGGCGCCGCAGCGGCGTCGGTCAGCACTTGATCCACTTGCTTGGCGACCTCGGCGTCCGGCGGCGGCGGCGCGGCATCGGGTTTCGTGAGCGGCGAAGAAGGAATGGCCTCCGGAGTCTTGTCGGCCTTGGTGGAAGGTGCGCTCGACTCTTCGTAGCGTTGGACCGGTGCCGCCTTGCGCCACATGTCCGGCAGCTTCGCGCGCACACGCTTCCCACCAAGCTTGAGCAACGGCAGGTCGTCAACCACAGGACGAACGGCGATCGGGATCTCCTTCTCAAGCGCCGGATCGAACGCCTGGATCTGATGCTTGTTCTTGCCGGCAATGACAAGCAGCGCGAAAAAGCCAATCTGCATGGATAGGGCGGTGGTCCATGCCCATCCAATTTCTGAAGCCGTGTAGGTCGTTGCCTTCGCCGACATGGTCCTCGGTTATTTCGCCGGAACGGCTTCGCTGCGCGCCTTGGCTTTGGCGCGGACGGGTTTGGTGGCAGCTTTCGTCTCGGCGGGTTCCGGCCCCAAGTCTTCGACAACGGGCTCGACGAGCAGGTTCAGCGATTCGACGCCGCTGGCGCGAGCGGCCGCCACGACCGTTGCCACGATGCCGTAGCGCGCGGCCTTGTCAGCCCGAATGTACAGTTCGCGCTCCTTCTGCACGCGGGTATTCTCGCGAAACGCCGAGTCTACCCGATCGGTAACGTCCTCTTCACCAAACAGAACGCGCTCTTCTTTCGTCACGGTGACGAGCAGTCGCGCGTCCTTGACGGGGGTATTGGCAGCCTTTACGTCGGGCAAGTCGATGCGCAGACCCGTAGTGAGCAACGGAGCCGTGACCATGAACACGACCAACAGCACCAGCATCACGTCGACGAGCGGCGTAACGTTGATGTCACGAAAGCCGCGACCACCGCGACCGACGGATGCGCCCACGGTTAGGCTCCCCCGCGGCCGAAGGCTTCCGCGGCACTCCTGGCACTGCCCGCGAACAGCCGCGACCAGGTCTCGGCCGACGCCTCCAATTCCTCGAGCAGATCACCAATGCGCCGATCGACGTAGTTGAAGCCAATGGTTGCGGGGATAGCTGCCACGAGGCCAAATGCTGTGGCGATGAGGGCCTCGCCAATGGCCGGAGCGACCACCGGCAAGGAGGCACTCTTCTCCATACCGATGCGCAAGAACGCGTCCATAATTCCCCACACTGTCCCAAAGAGGCCGACGAAGGGGGATGCGCTGGCAATGCTCTGTAGCGTCGGCATCAACGAGGCGGCTCGCTGGTGTTCGGTGGCGATCGCACGCTTGGCAACCGAGATCAGGTAGTCTGGACCCTGACTGATCAGGTGCTGGTGCTTGGCAAGCTCAAGCACCACGCGTGCACCCGGGGCTCCCAGATGATGCTGCGCCAACTGAATCAGGTCGCTGGCACCACTGACGCGCTCGGCTGCCACCTCGAACTTGTGTTGCGCATTCGAAAGACGCCCCAGCTGCGCGCTCTTGAGGATCCAGATCAACCAAACGAGCGTGCTCGCGGCAATGAGCAACAACAAGACGACGAGAACGACCCCCGACGATGACAGCATGAGCTGGATGGGGTCGAGGGCCTTCGACGCCGATTGTTTCGACGCCGAAGCGAGCGCGACAGGAACCTCAGAAGGATTCATAGCTCGGCGCTATACCGCCAAACGGGTAGAGTGGCACTATTTGCCGAGCTTGACGTCGACGCGGCGATCTTTGGCCCAGCCTGCCTCGTCCGTGCCGGTGGCGTCGTCCTCGCCGCGAGAAGAGGTTTCGGTCTTGGCTGCGGACATCCCCTCGGCCACGATGATCTTCTTCACGTTGTCGGCGCGCTGCCCGCCGAGAGCCAGATTGTAACTATCGTCACCACGCGGATCGGCGTGGCCGACGAGGAGCATGACCTTACCAGCGAGCGGCCCCGTGGTGAAACAGTCGGCAAGCTTCTTTAGCACTTTGCGGTACTCGGGCTTGACGTTGGCCGAATCGTAGGCGAAGTAGGCCTCAGCGTCGGTGATACCGCAGGCCTTGCGGATAGCTTCATCGATGTTGAGCTGTCCCTTGGTGGGGTCATTATCCACATTCGCTGGCGCGGCAGACGCTGACTTCGGGGCTTCGACGCTCGGAGCGGCGGAGGCAACGGGCGCCGTGACAGGCTTCTTCTCAGCTCCACCACAGGCAACGGCGAGCAGAACAACGGAGGCTACGAATGCGCGGCTGACAGACTTCATGGCATTGACTCACTTGGAACTGGTTTGGGCCGCCGTCCGACGGCGGCCAAGGTTGCACCAACAACACCGGCTCGGTGTTGGGTATTCCCTGACCTAGTCCCGCGACCACGGTGACGCAATCGTAACCGTAGGCCAGAAGCCTTTGGCAGAATGCCAAATTCACTCTGACTGCACGGATTATCTAATCACAGGCCAAGTTCGCGACTGAGGCGCTTGGTGATCGCAAAATACTCGCTGCGCGAATAGGGCTCGTTCAGGATGCAAAAATCCTTCCCCGAGAGACCGACGCAGCCAAAGCAATAGGTGCAACCCGTGCAGCTCGTGCAGCGCACCAGATAGGCGCTCTGGGTGCAGTTCTCGCACTCCACACAGTGCTGACTCATGATGAGGGTCTTGCCATCGCGGCAATGGGAACAATCGGTGCAGCCAGTGCAACGAACGCAGTAGTGGCAGCGAACGAGGCGTTCTGACTCCTTGCAGAAGGTACAGCCAGTGCAACCCTTACACGCGGTGCATTGAACGCAACTTGAGTTCTGGGCATCTCGCCCCAGCTGGCGCAAGAGCTCACGGTATTGGTTCTCGAAGTCCCTGAGTGTCAACGTGTCTGCCATGGATCGATTCTGTTGGGCTCGGCGTCGGTAAGGTCGCGCGTTCGGTCGTGTTTGGCAAGCCTGGTTTTCACCCGCCGTGCCATCGAGGTACCGGATGCTTACGCGCGAACCGTACGACGTAGCTCGGCGGCAGCCCGGCGCGTTTCAGCATCGTCGGCGAATTCCTCCAGCCGCCTCAAGCGTTGCTCGAACAATGGACGCTTGATCGGGGCTTCTTCATTCAGTAGCTCTGTCAGATGACAGATGGCTTGATGGGCGCATCCTTCGTCGAAGTGCTCGAGGAGCTGCAACTGCACGTTCTGGACGACTGGAAATTCGAACCCGGCTTCCAGTAGCTCACGCGCGGCGCGCGTGATCGCAACGCGACCCTCACTGTGCAAGAGCCGCTCAATGAGCTTCAGCCGCAGCTTCTCGCGATCGTCGGGTCCCGCCGCCTGCACCTGAACGATGCGTGCAGCACGGTGCCTGCCCGAGTCATCGTTCCTTTCCGACGGGCGTTCACCACGGTGGGGGCCGGCATCCTGCAGCACAGCGCCCGACCCGAAACCGGCCGACTCGCCGTTTGCGTTCGCTTGCTCCGCAGATCTGTTTCTGGCCCCGTCACTATTCCGAGGCACCGCCGATGCAGCGATGAACCGACGCGTGGGGTACGCCGACGGTGCGTTCGGACGCCGGGCAGCAATGAGGATTGGCTCTTCACGGGCCTGCCCCTTGTTATGCCCATTGGGCTTGTTCTCCGTGCGAGATCGCTTCGATTTGCGACGCCGCGAGGAACTGTGGCGTTGTCCGTCCATGTCCGGTCAAACTCTTCGAAAAGCTTCGCGTCGAGGCTGTAGAAGGAATTGGGCCCGCAGGCCCTTTCGCGACGACGGCAGCCCCGAGGTGCCGCGCGCATTGCAACACGAATGCGGTGCCCTTAGCATGTTTCTCGAACGAATGTGCATTCAAAATCGCTCAGCGCTGGTGGCATACCGCAGAAACGCCCAAGGTTTTGCCCTACTTGCCCTTCCGTGGGGTTGGCTTCTGGGTGCGCTGTGCGGTTGCAGCCAGGCCGCAGTGCCGCCCCAATCGCCCGATCCAGCGCCGCCGCCCGCCATTCGGACAAAGGCGCAATCGCCGAGCGGCTGGGCCTTCATCGAAGGAGCAGAACTGCCCTTGCGCCTGCGCCTACCCTTCGCGTCCGAGTGGCGGCGCCGCGAAACCAAGACGTCGCTGCGGCTCGAACACCCGGCGACACAGAGCCAAATGGTCGTCCGACTTTGGCCGACCTCACGACTCGTGACCACCGAGCAATGCCTCAGTGAACTCTCTTTGCTCGAACCCGACGCCGCTTTCGCGCAACAGTCCTTTATGCGTCCTGCCACGACGTCGAGCTCGCCTGTCGACGAGGACTCGAACGTCGTTGTCTCGAAGCCGTTCGAGCCAGGTGCAGATTTTCACGGTCTCACGCGTGCTGCCGTGCATCCCACGAGCGATGACGGTGCAACAACGGGTGTCGCCATCGCCGTGGCCGCAGGCGTGGGACGCTGCCTTGCGCTTATCGCAACTACGACGGTTGCCGCCGCGAAGGGAGAGCAAGAGCTCGCGGATCGCCTCGCCTGGATCGTCGAAGGAACGACGCAAAGCCTAACCGTACGAACCGTGGAAGGCCGCGTTACCTCAAAGCCCTAGCCAAAACCAGGCTGGTTACCAGCTTTCAGGTATCAACTATCAGCTCGGATCCCGAATCGCTCGGTGCCAGCAGCTGATTGCCGACTGCCAGCGGCGAAATCCTAGACCCCTACTACGCCGTCTTGCGCGCACTCTCGACGTTGAGATACGTCGAGATGCGCTTGTCCGCCGCCTCGGGATAGGCCGACTCGCGTTGACTGGCGTAGCTGCTCGCAATCAAATCACCCACAAGGCGCTCAAGCCGGTCAGAATCGAGATCCGACTTGCGACAGAAGGGGTGGCCCAAGGTAGGCTCATCCAGCCCTGGCATCCCCGACACGACCGCCACGGCCACGCCCAGGCGCTCAGCTGCACTGATTACCCATTTGCCAGCTTCGCGATGCTCCATCACCATGTCCGTCAGCACGACTGTGGGTCGGACGCGCTGGAGCATGTCGAGCGCTTCAGCGGCTGAGCAGGCTCTAAACACGTATGGATACCCCAATGCACGCAACTGACGTGTTATGGCGCGCACATACAAATCATCATCATCGACGAGCAGGACAGCTTCGGCTCTTGAAGGAATTGCCTTTGGATCCACGTGGAAGCCGAGGTTATCCATTACCACACAAATGTCCAGCATTTGTTGGCCCCCACCTGGACGCCTGTTTGTGTATCCGCCGCTCAGCCGACCGTAATTGATTACAATCCAGTATGTAAGCTCTGATAGCTTTTGTAGATTCCGTGTCCAGACGTACTCGCCTACTGAACGTCGAGGCGGAATCTTCTAGGTTCGGGCCGCATTCGCGCAGAGCATTTCTTTCAAGGTTTTAGGTTGACCGTGTACGAAGACGTAGTTCTCAGATTGGCCAAGCGCGTTCAGCAATTGCGCAAAAATCTTGGTATGACCCAAGCCGCGCTCGCCTCTCGGGCTGGAGTGACCGTTGAGACCGTCGCTCGTCTTGAGCGCGTCGTCCGCGGTCGCCTGTCGGCGAACTCGAATCCATCGTTGGAAACATTAGCGCGACTTGCCGTTGCACTCGAAGTGGAGCTTCACGAACTGCTTGCACCCGAGCCAGTCGTTCAGAGGAAGAATCACCAGCTCTCGTATCTCCTCGACGGTGCAAGCGCGACGGTCACCCAACGCATCATGCGCGTTGCCGAGGCGCTCTTGCGCGAAGAACAAGCCGAATCGAGACATTCCGGCGTGCATTCCGTGGCCCCCAAAGCTGGTGGTGGTCGCCAAGGCGTCGGAAATACCTGACCAGAGGTCAGATACTTGTTTGCCGATAGAGTGGTAAAAACACTCACTTACGCAAAACTGCGCAAGGCCTTTTCAAGTTTGTCGCGCACCCGCTTGTGGGGTTCACCAACACAGACCATGACGAGGTTCTCTGGCGTGAACAGCTCGCGCGCTGCTTGGCGCAGCTCTTCGACCGTAACTGCTTCGAGTTCACTGACACGCGTCATCAGAGTGCGCACGGTTTGTTTCAGCTCGGCATAGCCGTAAAAACCCGTCAATTCCGCCGGTTCATCGAGGAGTTCCAGATGCTGCCAGCGCGCGCGTTGCTTGGCCGCGGTGAATTCTTCGAGTGTGGGCCCCTCGTCGCGCAGATGCGTGATGAGGCCGAGGATCTCCTCGCCCAAAGCGGCCACACGTTCATGCGCGCAATCGCCGGCGAACTCAACGACGCCGGTGTCACACCAGGCCTCATAGTAGGCGCTAACGTCGTAGCAGAGCCCGAGAGTGTTGCAGATGCGGTGGTAGAGGCGTGTGCTCATGCCGTCGTCGAGTAACCGCAGTAACATCTCGATGGCGGGTTCGCGTGCGTCCGTATGCCCTGGAGCTCGAAATAGGATGCGCAGATGCGACTGACTGTCGCTGTAACGCACGAAGGAGTAGATAGGACCTTTGGTCTCTGCCGGGGTGACCACGCCGGGGCGCGTTCCGCGTGCGAGCCCACGCATGCCCGTCGCAAATGCGTCGAATATGCGCCCAGGCTCGATGGCTCCGGCCACCGCAATCACGCAAGCAGAGCCCACGTACAGGCGGTCATGGTGGGCCCAGAGCGCGGACTCATCGAAGCGCTCAAGCGCCTCAAGGCTCCCGGTGATCGGATGGCCCAACGTGTGCCCTGGGAAGCAGAGTTCTCGGCCCAAATCGTCGGCTTCGACGAGCCGTGACATATCGTCTAGGGTTTCGAGAATTTCCTCGCGCACAATCGCGCGCTCGACGTCGATGCCTTGCAGAATGGGTGAGCGCAAGACCTCACACAGTGTCGGGATCGATGCCGCAACATTTTCTGGCGGTACACTCAGAGCCACCGACCCATGGTCGATGTAGGTAGCAGCTTCGAGCAGCCCGCCTCGACGCTCGAACGCCAACGCGAGTTCATGCGGCCCCGGATGACTCTTGCTCCCGCGATACAACATGTGCTCGAGGAAGTGACTGATCCCAGCGAGCTCGGGCGGGTCGTAGCGCGAGCCTGCCTCGCTAATGAACTCGACCACCGCGGTCCTCGCGTGGGGCAGCTCAATGGCCACCACACGCAACCCCGATTCCAACTCGACGCTTTCGACTTTCGGATCCATCAGGCGTCCCACGACTCTTGCGAGGTTCTGGTCATGCGATCGCTCGAATCCCCAAAGGACTTCACTCGTCCGCGCCTCGAATCTTCATGTTCTTCAGATCTTCCTCCACCTTGATGGTCGAGGCGGCGTTCTTGCGCAGTCGTGCCACGTACTCCACGAGTGCTTCTCGAGACTTTTCCTCGCGCATGCGGTCGATCATCAGCGAAGCATCTTTCTCGAAGTCTTCGCGAGTGGCTTCCTTCTTCGATACCAGACCGACAACCGCGACGCCTTGCATGGTTGGCACTGGCCCGGCCAGCAGCGCACCGGGCTTGTCCAAAGCGAAGATCTTGGCTCCAACACCGGAGTAGGCGAGGAACTCGCGACCTGGTGTCTCGTCCACGGTAAATGGCATCGAGATCGTGACCTTGGGTTTTGATGGGTCGGTGAGCGCCGCCGACGGCTTGTCATTGGCGGCTGGCTTCACCAGAGGCTTCGACGCCGTGAGCTCGGCCACGAGGGCATTGAGAGTGGTCTCGAGATCCGCGCCAGCCTTAGCCTTGTCGGAGAGCTGTGTCGCGAACTTCTGCATCGCTTCGTCGGCGAGGAACCGCGCTGCCAATCGGCGCGCCGTGGCATGCTTCACGGTTGCGTCGAGCTCGGCTTCGTTCAGCTTGCCCTCGAATCGAAGTATGTGAAAGCCGCGCGCCGACTCGATGACTCCGCTCACCTCGTGTTCCTTGAGCTTGCCCGCGACTTCCATCAGCTCTTTGGCACCCGTACCGTAAGCTTCGTTGAGGCAGCCCAAGTACCCTCCAGCAAGCGCGTTGTCTCCACGACCCGATCGCCGTGCCTCGACATCGAACGGGACATGCCCCTTGCGGATATGCTCAAGGGCCGTATCGGCGGCCGTTCGCAGCTGGCCTTTTTCCGCATCCGTGGTCTCGGCGCCAAACGGGAAAGCAATTTCGCTCACCAAGGAACAGCCCGCCGAGAACTTGTCCTTGTCAGTCTTGATGGCGTCGTCAATCTGGTCTTGGTGCTGTGCGGCCCACGCGTCGATGCTAGCTGTCGAGAGCTCGACGGCGAAGCGAGCGAACCAATCGCGATCGAGTGCCACGTACTTAGCGGTGACCGTGCTCGCCTGGCGCTGATAGATCTGAAACGCCTCGTCGCGCGAAACACGCACACGCGATCGCACCAGATCACGCATTCTGGCCGCAATCATCTCGCGTTCCTGCATCTCGCGGAACTGCTTCGGACCACGGTTCGTGTAGGTACGAACCACGCGTTCGTAGATCTTAGTGTCGAACTTCTTGTCTTGCGCTCGCTTGACTGGCAAGAGACGGAAGAGCGGCGCCGAAGTCGAGCAAGCGTAGGTCATCGGATTCGGTATGCAGAGTCCGAGCCGCGAGCCAAGCATATCGGAGGTAGCCGCAGGCAGGGACACGTGCGCGCGCCCTTGCGTCAACTCCGCGTCTAGATCGTCATCGCCGATCCCGACACCCAATTTCTTCGCCTCGGTAACGAGCAGCTCCCGTTCGACCAAGCCCTCAATCACCATCTCTGGCAGCTTCATCGCCTTGATTTGCTTTGCCGGAATCGATTGATGGACAATCAGGCCGTAGGCAGCGTGGAATTCCTTGCGGGATGCGCAATTCCCAGCAACCTTGACGGCGCAGTCCTCGGCAGTAGCAGACCGAGTGGGGCCAGCGCGGCCGGTACGAAACTCGACGACGAAGACGACGATGATTACGGAAGCAACAGCTGCGACGATCCACTGACCACCACCGCCGCGTCGAAACAAATTCATCATGGGAGCGCGCTCCTCGGACTTCCCGGCGAGCGAGCCAACACGACAGGGTTGATTGCTCTCGGGGCCGGCCAGATATCACGCCCAGAGCCGGGGGTCGAGACATGCGGGTCAGGCGCACTGGCCGGGCGCTCAACCCTGGACCCCCGGTCGCGTCGAGCGCCTGAGTGGCAGAGTGGCTAGCGGTTCGCGTATTTGTTGAGGCCTAGTGCGAACCGCAGCTCCTGCACCAGTTCGTCAAGCGAGGTCACCGGTCGAGCAAAAGTGACTTCGAACCAAGTGTCCAGCGTTCGCGAAGGGTCACCGGGATCGTAGACGGGAACGATGGCGCAATCGACCTCGGCATAACCGCGCGGCAAAGCGATTTCGCCTTGAGTGCGGGCCCGGCCAAGGAGTGCGGTATCCTCGTCGTTTGGGTATTCGCTTTGCTGCGCACGCGTGGTGAACCGGACAGAAAGGCTCTTGCCCGTGCAGGCGGCGACGTTTCCGTCCATCAGTAGGTTGTCGCGAACTCGCTCGGCCAAAGCGATTCGGTCCGCCATGGTCCGATAGACTTCGAACCCCTGAGCGATGAGGAGCTTCTTGAGCTCGAGGGGCGATGGGTGCTGCATGCGCTACCGAGGTCCAGTCACGGATGATCGCATTCCGATGGGATTTTAGTCAAGCTGCTAAGCCCGCGGTTCGGCGACCCAGGCATTCTCGCACATACGTCACGACACGCGCGAAGCAGTAGCCCCTCTGAGCCAAGGCCGCGCGAGAAGGGGCGCAACAACCGAAACCGCTAGGTAACCGGAACCACTGGCCGAATTTGCGCCGTCATGTCCATTCGGTGAGGTCTCCGCCTCAATTCTCAGTTGGGCGATTCTGGTCTGGGTCGGCGCGCTGACATCTCGATTCGAACGACGTCGCTGCGACACACTGAACAACCAGAAGGTGACAAGCCGGTCCGTAGGGCTTGCGCGACGGCCTGACGGTGTAAGCCGTGTCGCGATCGCCGCACCACGGAAAACTCCGTCGTGACCCGCTCAATCGGGTTCTCCCTGCGTCGGCGACGCTTGCACCGCCTTCGAGCGTCGCGGCTCAGCGTCGTCATCGTCGTGCAAGATTCGATGTGCCGGCGTATCTAGGTCGTCGAACTGTCCGGCTCTGGCGGCACGAATGAAGGCGACCAAAGCTACCACCGCGAGCAGCACTGCCAAGGGCAGAAGGATGTAGATTACTTCCATGGCGCTAGCTCCCGTTGTCGATTTGACTCAACGCCGTATCTATTCGCGGTGATGGTGTCGCCTCTCGATGATGCATGGTGTCGAACGTCCTCGAGACAAGCGCGATTCCGAGGACCGTAAACGATGCTAGCGGCATTAGCAGTGCGGCAGTCCACGCGTTAATGCTCCCAGTCATGGCTAGGGCTGCAGCTACCACATTATAGCCCAGTGAGACGACCAAGCAGCGTCGAATGACGCCTATCGTGCGGCGTGCGCCGTCGAGCAATTCAACGAGTACGCCCACCCCAGCGCGACCGAGATACACGTCTGCGGCTGTCAGACTCGCTTCGGCGCCGCCTTTCACGGCGACACCAACCGTTGCAGCCGAAAGCGCCGCGGCGTCGTTAACGCCGTCACCCACCATGAAGACGGGACCCCGCGTGAGTGCCACTTGCACTAGTTGCACTTTCCCTTCCGGAGCCAAACCACCGTAACAATCCTCTGGGGCAAGACCGAGTTCGTCCCCGACCGCAGCCACGGTGTCCACGTCGTCTCCCGAAAGCATGGCAACGCGCATGCCGCGCGCCGAAAGCTCTGCGACAGTCGAGGCAGCATCTCGGCGGATCCGACTGCCGACACCGATCACGGCAGCCAGGCTGCCGTCCACGGCCACCCACACGGGAGTCAGACACCGCGCGGCCAGGCCGCGCTTGGCTTCGGTCGCCCAGTTAGAAGGCACCTGTTGCACTGAGCGATTTGCCGCTTGTCCAAGGACCGCATTGATGAATTGCTCCGATCCGATGCTGAATCGACATCCGTCGACGACACCTTCGATGCCGTCACGCGACGACTTGGTGAGCGTCACATCGAGTTGCGGTAGTTCCGAGCGGGCGTCCTGTTCGTACGGTCTCCCAGTGCAACCGGACAAGGCGCGCGCAATTGGGTGCGAAACTTTGGATTCGAGTGCCGCAATTGCAGGCCCCAGTCGCGTCTCAACGTCGGACTCGCCGTGCCACTCGATAACTTCTAGCCCGGACTCGGTGAGTGTGCCCGTCTTGTCGAGAAACACGCTTGGTACCTGGCCGCGAGCGACACAAAGTTTCTCCAGAACCTCACCACCCTTGATCATGGTGGAGCCACGGGCAGCCCGCCCGAGCGCAACGGATACGGCAAACGGCGTCGCCAACCCGAGACCACAGGGGCAACTGACGATGAGCAACGTGACAGCGTGGTCAAGCGCGTGACGCGCGTCGACGAATTGCCAAATGACGAAGGTTGCGACAAAGAGAACAATGGCGGCAACGCTGAAGTAGCCGGCAAATCGGTCCGCAAGCTTGACGATCGGTGCTTTCTTTCGTGCGCATTCCGCCATGAGGGAGAGTAACTTGCCCACTCTCGTATCACGACCGAGCTCGGTCACGCGTGCATGCAACGGGCGTTCGACATTGACCGCGCCGGCAAAGACCTTGTCGCCCGAGCGCGCCACGACAGGCCTCGATTCGCCCGTGAGCAGCGACAGATCCACCGATGATTCGCCCTCAACGACGCAGCCGTCTGCGGGGAACGACTCACCCGGACGCACCTCCACTATCTGGTCGATAGCGAGCGCCTCAATCGGCACCTCGCGCAGCGTTGCTCCCTCACGAATCCGCGCAAAGCTCGGGGTCAGTGAGAAAAGTCTTTCGACGGCATCGGTGGCGCGCCGTTCGAGGCGCCGTTGAATGTAGCGCCCCACGAGCAACAAGAAGACCAAACCCGTCAGCGAATCGAAGTAGATCTCACCCCGATCGAGGATCGTGTTGACCGTGCCGGCAATCGTTCCTGCGCCGAGACCAATGGCAATGGGCAGGTCGAGATGTGCGGTCCGTGTACGTAGTGCGGCAATTGCGCCGCGAAAGAACATACTGCCAGGCCCCAACAGCACTACGAGCCCAATCGCGAGGCTCATCCATCGAAACAGGGCACTATACTGTTGCTCCATCCCGTGGAAGGAGCCGCCATAGAGGGCAAACGCCAGCAGCATGACGTTGCCTGCCCCGGCCCCGGCAACTGCAATCCTTACCAGCAATTGCCGGTCCTCACGCAGGCGTAGTTCGCGGCTTTTCGCATCGCGACCCACGTGCGGGGAGTAACCAAGAGAATCGAGCGACTGGGCAATCTGCGAGAGTCGAATCTTATCCTGTTCCCAGATGACCTTCACGCGCGCTCTGCCGAAATCAAGACGCGACTCGACGACTCCAGCAGCCACGCGAGGCAGCTTCTCTACAAGCCACACGCAAGCCGAACAATGCACGCCTTCGAGAAAGAACTCGATAGAGCGAAGACCGTTTCCCAACGATGGTGCCTGGGCGTCGAGAAACTCGATGTTGTCAAACTCCTGGTACTGCCGTCCTGTCGGGCTCGCCTGAGCACGCTCACCAGGCGAAGACTGTTGAATGCAGTAGTAACGTTCGAGGCCGCTCGCTCGAATCGCCGCATAGACTACGCGGCATCCGGTACAACAGAATTGTTCGCTCGAACCAGGCTGTACGAGCCCCGCTGGTACGGGTAGCCCACAATGCGCACAGTCTGACTGCTCCGAAGGTTGCCGTGCGGGTAAGCTTGCACTGCTCGACAGATTCAATGGCACCGATGGGTGCCCTTTCCGAGCATCATCGAGACTCGTTCTAGTGCCGCATCCATCGAAGAAGTGGGAGCCAAGAGCCGCGCTGTCGGGAAGTCCCAACGTCCGACAATGGACTTTAGACCGAGACCAACGACAATGACAGCTGTCACAATCTGAATCGACTTGCTCGCGCGACGCAACGCAACGCCTAACCCAGCGCCAATGCCTGCCAGTACCGGTACGGTGCCCGCCCAGAACACCAGCATCACGAGCGTGCCATGAATGGGCTGCCCGGTCCCCGCGGCAACTGCAACGAAGGCGTAGAGCCAACCGCAAGGCAGTGCGGTCGTGAACAGCCCGATCAACAGTGCTCGTTTGAGCGGGCTCAATCTCGACGCTACGGCTTGGCCAGCTCCAACGGTGCGTGCGATCCAGTCTGCTCCCGGAAAGACGGGAACGCGTACTCCGGCAAGGCTCAAGAGTCGGCCAACTCCGAGCACGACGAGAAGCGCACCGGCAGACAGTCCCGCCAATTTCCCAAGCCCCAACATGGAAGACCCGAGATTGAGCGTGGCACCGAGCACACCTGCAGCAGCACCTAGCGCCGCGTATGAGAGAAGCCGCCCTCCGTGGTACGCTAGCTGAAGCCTGTAGGCCCCGACGGGTTTGGCTACCTTGCCTTTCACGTGTAGTGTAGCGAAGGCAACGAAGGGGCCACACATCCCCGCGCAATGCAAACTTCCCAACAGACTGGCGACGAATACGGCTACGAGGAGCGCGATCACGACCTGCCCCCGACCTGCTGAGTTGTCACGAAAGTGAATGCTTCAGCGCCACGCAGGGCGGTAATTCTGAACTCCCACGTCCCCGCGCGCCGCATTGGCAGCTCTGCCGAGTAGCTGCCGTCACCTTGTGGGTCTAGGGTCACATGGAATCGTTCAGTGGCCCTGGCGTGGTGAAATGCCTCAAGCTTGACCGTGGCAGCCATCACTGCAATTCGGTTCGCGTCAACGAGATGACAAGTGATGCGGCGTCGACCAAGCATGTCGGCGCTCTCGCTGGTTTGGATCTGCGCAGTCCATCCTAGTCGCTCACTGGCTTGACGCTGTGCTTGGGAATTGTCCCACGCCACGGCCTTCTTGTAGGCTTGTGGTTCAACGGCAAATGACGGATCGCGGGTAGCCACGAACACGACGACACCCATCGCCAACATATGAATCGCCAGCAGTCCGACAATGCCCGCTGGCCAAAGCCACATTCTCGGATTGGCCTCTGTGCTAGTATTCTGGACCTGCATTGGCTGGCACCTTCGAGCCAAGTTGGACCGGACTGTGCTGTGGTCCCAACAATTCGTATTCTACCTGGGTCACCGATTGCTTGTCGTCGATGATGTTCAATCGGATCTTGTGTTTGCCGAAAACGAAGACGCTCGACGGAACGGCAATGGCCAAATCGCGGGTGACCGACGCGGTAGGCTGCAAGGCGATCAATAGGCCGGGTGAGAGGAGACGAGCCGACTCAGTCCCGTCAATTTCGACCCGATAGGATCGGGGTTCTCGAGTGCGATTCGTCACTTTGATACGCAAGGGGTTGGCGACCTCTCCAGTCGAAAGTGTCGTAAAGGGCATTCCCATACCGCGCAAAATGGTGACGTCCGTCGCCTTGCTGCGGACCAACAGGACGACAAACACGGCAGAAATTACCAGCAGGACGGCAGTGTAGACAACCAATCGAGGTCGCGCGAAGCTGCCGGGGTCGCCGGCGATTCTTGCTTGAGAGCTGTAGCGAACTAGGCCGCGCGGGCGCTTGAGCTTGCTCATGACTGAATCACAAGCATCAATGCACTGCGCACAACCAACGCATTCCATGCGCAGCCCGTCACGAATATCGATCCCGGTCGGGCAAGTCTCGACGCAGAGACGACAGTCTACGCAGTCACCAGTTGACAGGGAGCCTGACACCTCGCTCTGCCCTCGCGCGCGGGGCCCGCGCGGCTCGCCGCGTCGAGAATCGTAACTGACTATGAGCGAGTTCGAGTCGAGTAGCACGGACTGCAACCGCCCGTAGGGGCAGGCTACGATGCAGGTCTGTTCGCGAAACCACGCAAAGTTGAAGAACACTAATCCGGTCGTCACGGCCATGATGACGAAAGACGTTGGGTGAGCCGAAGGTGAGCGCGTCATCCATTGCTGTAGACTGTCAACACCGACAAAATAGCTTAGAAACAAGTTCGCCAGCAGCACCGAGGCCAGGAGGAATACGGCATACTTGGCTCCGGTCCGTGAAGCCGTCGCTTGGCGTCCAATCTTGCCACCCCGCCCAGGAGGGCCGTCGAACCAGCGCTCGATCGGACGAAATAAGAACTCCAGATAGACGGTCTGCGGGCAGCCCCAACCGCACCACACGCGACCCAGTACCGCCGTCAGCAAGAATAGGGTCACTACGATCCCAAGCAGAAGCACCGCCAGTAACACGGTGTCCGTGGGCAAGAATGTCTTACCGAATAGCGTGAATTGGCGCTTGGTTACATCGAGCAGGATCGCCGGCGCATTGCCGATGTGCAAGAACGGCAGCAGCGTGAATATGGCTATCAGCAACCACGCCGTGATGCGTCGGGCTTTGAGAAACCTTCCGGGGGAGACCCTGGGTCGGAGCCATCGGCGCGACCCATCCGCATTCAGCGTCGAGAGAACGCGTTCAGATGGTGCCAATAGAGAGTGACTCGAGGCCATAGCGTATTACTGGGGTGCCGCAGGAGCAGACTCCAAATTCCAGCCTGGGATTTTCTCGCCTTCGGGACCGCGCGGACCTGGCAGAGTCTTGCTACGTAGCGATGCAACGTAGGCCGACACCAACACGATTTCGTTGGGATGCAGGCGTGTTTTCCAGGCAGGCATGGCTCCAGCAGCAGCGCCGTTGCTGACAATCTGCGGAATGTCGGAAATCTTGCGCACGTTCTTCCAATGGTCGTCGGTAAGGTTTGGCCCAATCTGGCCCGCGCCTTCGGCTCCGTGGCAGGAGACACAATTGGTCTTGAACACGGCTGCACCGACAGCGGCCCATTCTGCACTGGCCATGTACTTGAGTAGTGTCGGTTCGTCGGGTTTCAATTCCCCAATGGTCGAGAAGCGTTTCTTCAGATCTTCAGTGACATCGTTCACGTAGCCTTGATTGACCGAAGTCGAAAGCGTGCTCGCGTGGTAGTAGAGGAAGTACCAAATACTGAAAATGAACGACAAGAAGAAGATGAGGTTCCACCAACCCGGGGTCGGGTTGTCATACTCTCTGATGCCGTCGTACTCGTGATCGAGTACGACATCGCGCTCATTGCTGGCCATGGCATCGGTCCCTTTCGTTGTTGACTTGATCTTCACTCAAGCCGTCGGAAAGGGCGCTAAGAGCGTCGGCAAGCATGACCGCCTTCGGCCGCAGCAGCGCCCAAATGACAATGAGAATGAACGCGACGAAACTGATGACGAAGCCCACCTGGGCAAAGCTCGTCGTGCCCGAACTGCTGACGACGTCACTTAGTCCCATGTTGCTCTCCATTCTTGGCGACCGCACCATTCGGAACCGCGCCCACCGCCGCCGATGAGGTGGCCGCCACTGCGGAAGCGGACGTGGCGAACAAGTCTGTTCCGAGCCGCTGAAGGTAGGCCACCAAAGCAACCACCTGCTTCTTGTCCAACCCAGCGGGGCCGTTCTGACTGACTATCTGCGCGGCGATGGTGCTGGCCTGTTTGCGAGCAAGCTCGGGCGACTGCATGATCGTGGCCTCGTCGTACGGCACACCCACCTTGTTGAGGGCGCGCAGATGCGATGCTATTGCGTCGAAGTCAATCGACTTCTCGAGCAGCCAGGGGTAGGCCGGCATGATCGAGTGGTCGTTGATCTGCCGTGGATTTTCGAGGTGCAGGACGTGCCAGAAGCTCGATTGCTTGCCGCCTTCGCGTGCTAGGTCGGGACCGATGCGCCGCGAGCCCCATTGAAAGGGATGGTCGTAAACGAACTCACCGGGTTTCGAATACTCACCATATCGCTTGGTCTCAGAGAGAATCGGCCGAATCATCTGCGAGTGACAATTATAGCAGCCCTCGGCAATGTAGATGTCACGGCCCGCCACTTCGAGCGGAGTGTACGGCTTGACGGTCTCGATGGTGGGCACGTTACTGCGAATGAGGAAGGTTGGAATGATTTCGA
The DNA here is from genome assembly GCA_964454965.1 of uncultured Polyangiaceae bacterium. Taxonomy (GTDB): domain Bacteria; phylum Myxococcota_A; class Polyangia; order Polyangiales; family Polyangiaceae; genus FEN-1139. The sequence continues at coordinate 210,024 of CAYVXY010000019.1, forward strand.
AGGCAGAGGCTGCAAGGACCGCTATCGTTACGTAGATGGTGAACCTGAGCGGTAGGCGCTCCCAGCGTCGATGCCACGCCGCCTGCAACCAAACGTCGATCTTGTGAGCGAGCTCCACGACCGGCAGACCCTTCAGTCGTGACTCCGGCGCTGGAGGGTCTCGATACGTCGCGTCGAGACGCGCCGCTCGGTACACAGGAACCTCATACTTGGCGGGTCGCGACTTCCAAGTAGCAAGCAGATTGACGAATGCCATGATGGCGCCGGCCAAGTAGAGTAGGCCGCCCAAGGCACGAATCCAATACATCGGAATGATGGCACTGATCGTCTCGACGAAGTCGGGGTAGCTGAGCTTGCCGGAGTCGTCGATGGCACGCCACATCAGGCCCTGCGTCAGGCCTGCTACGTAGATTGGAACGATGTAAAGCACCAAGCCCACGGTAGCCAGCCAGAAGTGCGTGCTGGCGAGGCGCTTGGACCAGAGTTCGGTCTGGTAAACGCGCGGCAGGAGCCAATACAGCATCCCAAAGGTCATGAATCCGACCCAACCGAGAGCGCCGCCATGTACGTGGGCGATCGTCCAGTCGGTGTAATGTGATAACGCGTTGACCGATTTGATTGACAGCAGCGGGCCTTCGAACGTCGACATTCCGTAGAACGTGATCGCGACGACGAAGAACTTGAGCACCGGATCGGTGGCAACGCGATTCCAGGCACCGCGCAGTGTAAGCAGGCCGTTTATCATGCCGCCCCAGGAGGGCATCCACAACATGACGGAGAAGAGCATGCCGAGAGTCGACGCCCATTCTGGCAGAGCGGTGTAATGCAGATGATGCGGCCCCGCCCAGATATAGATGAAGACCAGACTCCAGAAATGAATGATGCTGAGGCGGTAGGAGAAGACCGGCTTGTCCGCGGCCTTGGGCAGAAAGTAGTACATCATGCCGAGAAACGGCGTGGTGAGGAAGAAGGCAACCGCGTTGTGTCCATACCACCACTGCATCAGCGCATCTTGCACGCCCGCGTATAGACTGTAGCTCTTGAGCGGCCCAGCTGGGTACGCCAGGCTATTGAAGATGTGCAGCACCGCGATGGCAACGACGGTGGCCGTGTAGAACCATAGCGCTACGTACAGATGTCGCTCACGGCGGCGTGCCAAAGTTCCGAAGAAGTTGATGGCGAACAGTACCCACACCAGCGCGATGGCAATGTCGATGGGCCACTCGAGCTCTGCGTATTCTTTGCCCTGCGTGTAGCCGAGTGGAAGAGTGACTGCAGCAGCTACAATGATCGCTTGCCAACCCCAAAAATGCAGCCGGCTAAGCCAGCTGCTAAACATGCGCGCTTTGCACAGCCGCTGGGTGGAGTAGTAGATTGCCGCAAAGATTGAGTTGCCGGCAAAAGCGAAGATCACTGCATTTGTGTGCAGTGCCCGCAAGCGCCCGAAGCTCAGGATGGGGATCCCAGTGCCCAGGCGGGGTGCCGCAAGTTCGAGAGCTGCAATGAGCCCGACCAACATGCCGACGATCCCCCAGATGACGGTCATCAGCGCGAATGCTCTAACCGGGGCGTCGTCGTAGCTAAATTCCTCGGTGACAGCAGCAGTCACCGAAGCCTGGCTCTTCCTGGTGGCTCCAGACCCTAGGGTGGAATCCATCGTATGCAGTTCCTCCTGAGCACCGATTGTGGTGAATGAGCCCCATAGCCGTCAATTGGAGATCCATCGATCCAAGCGCCCGAGCCGGGTTCCTATCTCGATTGGGGCCCAACGACCTAGACTTTGAGGTCAATCGGTCTTGGCGTATTCGTATCAACCAGCCCGACAATACGCCGGTTATCGGAACTTGGTTACAGGCCCCAGCGGGTGATTGCCCCTTAAATTCAGTACTGGGGGCTGCGGCTCCCAGATTCAGCAGCCTTAGTCAGAGCGGCGTAGCCCAGGTGCAGCACCATCGAGAACGATGGTTAGCTATCCGGCGTCGCCAGATCTAGGTACAGATCCGTAAGCGCAACAGCCCGCCTTGGATCGCGCGTAGTGCAGAAGTCAGGGCCGCTCAGCATGCGCCCAAGTGCCGCATCGACTTGCGAGCGTGATGCACCGGCACCTATGGCGAGCACAACCGGCCTAGCTCGTGACAAGGATATTCCCTGGCTTAGAGTGGTTCGCTTGGCGACTTGCTCGGCATGAGCATGCCCGAGTAGCCATGGTCGCAATAGGTTCGCTTGGACACATACAGCCAACTCTCGATGTTCCCCACGATCGAGCAGGGACTCGACGTGCGGAGCAACGTCATCGTCTACCGCGAGCAACACCGCACCCTCGTCCAAGATCGTCAGACAATCCTGCTCCACGGTGCGTCTACCCGGCAACCGGTCTATCTGATTGGGTAGAAGTTGTTCGAGAATCCGACGCTGTCGGGCGTGCAGTAGCCGCTTGCTGTTGGGAAATGCGACGAACATCATCACGTTGAAGAAGTCGTGCCAGTTGTGTGAGCGCGTGGGCAGTTGGCCTTCGCAAAGTGCAACGTCGTACAGCTGGCTGATGTTCCTCGGTCTTGCTCGGCGCAACTTCGCTGGTTGCGCCATGAGACCCATGGGAATTCCCATGTGGGTGCGAACGTCCTGTGCCCGCAGCCATCGCTGCTCCAGATCCACCAGCGAAGGCCAATCCTCGAACGATTCGAACGCGTTGAGCAAGTCACGAAACCCAGTGAAGGGCGTGCTTTTCCAAGCATCAGTCGACCAGGTATCGTGGGCCACGCGAAACCACGAGTCTTGACGGAACTTGAGGGTTTTGTCTAGCGCCACGCTCACCCCGTTCGAGCCCGCTCGTTCTTGCCTTGTCACGGGTGGGTCAATGCTCTACTTTTGGTCGGACTCGAGAGGTGGATCATGATCACACGTGCCGCTGGTCGACTTGTGCCTTTTGCCGTTTGCGTGGCTATGTTGAGCTGCAGCTCCAATCGGGAAGCCGTGCGCGTGGCAAAAGCAGAGCTCGAAACCGTGCCTGCGATCATCACCGAAGTGGCCCAAGCCACCAACTATGGCGATTCGATCGCGGATAAGGTCGAGGTATATTGCTCGAGCGCCAATGGTTGCGGTGCCTTTCGCGTGTGCGACACGGCACCGAGCGGAACGAGCTGCTCGGCAATTCAACCAGCAATGGCGGCGCAACGGCGCGTCGTCGTCTCACGCGGCACCAGCATCACTGCCGCGGATCAGGTGTGGCTCGCAGATGACACTGGGCTCGAGCGCGGGGGCACCCGCGTGGGCCCTTTCGACTGTGTGACGGGCACGTCGCAATCGAGGATCGATTGCTCGATCGGAGTATTCTCGGTGTGCGCCACACCATCACTTGGCTTAAGTGCTGGCGCTTGTTCGGCGGGAGATTTCCCTGAATCCTTCACCTTCGACGTGCAATTTACTCGAAATCAACATGGGCTGCCCGAGCCGAGCTGCAACCGCCTGGTGTGTCAAACCCTGATCGGAGCGCTCGAAGCCGCGCAGTTTTCGATTGACTTTGCCTTGTACGGCGTGCGCTCGCAGCCCCAGATCATCAATGCGTTAACGGCGGCTCAGCAGCGCGGGGTCACGGTGCGCGGGGTCGTCGACAGCGAGGATGCAAACTGTACGGCGTTCGGTTATCCAGATACGCCAACCCTTTTAAACGCGCTCGCGGCGGGCTCTGTCGTATGCGATATCGGCCCTGGCTACAGCTACATCATGCACAATAAGTTCTTCGTCATCGATGGTGCCAGGGTTTGGACCGGGAGCACGAACGTGAGCGATACGGAACTGGGCGGTGAGTACAACACCGACGTGGCCGCACTCATCGATTCTTACCGACTCGCCGAGCTCTACACGACCGAGTTCAACGAAATGCACGCCGGCTCGTTCCATCATCGAAAGGCCGACAATACGGCGCATCTCATCGACGCGACCCACTACACGGATGGAACTGTCGTTCGGAGCTACTTCTCACCAACCGACCACGCCGTTCAGAATGCGGTCTTGCCGATCATCCAACAAGCCGCTCAGACGCTCGATATTGCCATGTTCTTCCTGACGAGCCAGCCCATCGCCGACTCTATCGCCGCTGCCAAGGATCGCGGCGTCACGGTCCGATTGATTCTCGACGCCGGGGGCGCATCGAACAACTACTCGAAGCACGTCCAATTGTGCAATGCCGGCATTGCCGTCAAGGTCGAGAACTGGGGCGGTAAGTCCCACTCGAAATGGGTCGTGGCCGACGCCGCCTTGCCAAGCTCGGCGGCGGTTGTGTTTGGTTCGATGAATTTCACCGCCGCTGGCGACGAGCAAAATGACGAGAACACCCTCTACGTAAAGAACGCGGCCTTCGCCGCGGCGTTCCAAACCGAATTCAATCGGCAATGGAACGATCTATCGGGGGTGCCGAGCTGTACATCGGTTTCCGTCGAAGGTGCGGATTCATCGAGTTGTTCGCCAAGCAACAACTGCGGAGCCAGCTGCAGCAGCGGTTCTTGTTGTGACGGGCTCGACAACGACTACGACGGCAGGGTCGATCTAGCCGAAGAGGCCTGCGCCTGTGGCGACGGGCTCGACAACGACGGTGATGGCTATGTCGATGGCGACGACTTCGACTGCAAGAATCTCCCGGATCCGTGAACTTGCCTACCGCTCCCGATTGCCCCGAATCAGCGCGAGCCGCTGCTCGACCGAGCGGTGCGACAGCAGTGGATCCTGCGGGGTGTTCTTCACGTAGTCGAGCAACGTGGGTACGTTGGTCGTGGCCACGTGCATGCGCGTGTCGCTGGCGCCGTAGTAGAGAAACACGTCACCGTTCGCACGTGTGACCAGCCCATTGGAAAATACGACGTTCGAAACATCACCGATGCGTTCGTCGCCTTCGGGCGCTAAGAAATAGCCACCAGGCCGATGGGTGACGCGGTAGGGTTCGTCCTTGGCACAGAGAAACGCATAGAGCACGTAGCGCAGCCCAGCTGCGGTATTGCGCACACCATGGGCGATGTGTAGCCAGCCTTCGTCGGTTTCGATCGGCGGCGCCCCCATTCCGTTCTTTACCTCATTGATCGTATGGTACTGCCGCGGATCGATGACGCGCTCTTCCCCAATCTGTGGCTGATTGATGTCGCGGCAGATTGCCCAGGCAATGCCACCGCCTGTCCCCGTTTCGATGAAGCCATCCTGAGGTCGCGTGTAGAACGCGTACTGTCCATCAAAAAACCGCGGGTGAAGCACCACGTTGCGTTGCTGCGGACCGGCTGAGACAAGATCGGGCAATCGCTCCCACGCAACGAAGTCGCGGGTGCGTACGATTCCGCATGCGGCCACTGCCGCGGAGGTGTCGTAATACGGCACCGACGGATCCTTGCGCTCGGTGCAGAAAGTGCCGTAGGCGTAACCGTCCTCGTGAAATGTGACGCGCATGTCGTAGACGTTCACGTCGGGCTCTGCCGTCTGCGGCAGAAGGATCGGCTCGTCCCAGAAGTTGAACCCGTCGATGCCGTTGCTGCTATCGGCAATAGCAAAGAAGGACTTCCGATCGACCCCTTCCACGCGACATACGAGACAGATCTTCCCTTGATACTCGAAGGCTCCGGAATTGAACACGGCGTTGATGCCCATGCGCTCGAGCAAGCGCGGGTTGGTCGACTCGCGCAGATCGTAGCGCCACTCGAGCGGCACGTGCTCCGCGGTGACTACCGGCCGAAGGTAGCGCTGATACCAGCCGTTATCCCAGCCAGGATTGACGGCGTTGCGCCGTGTCAGGACGGAGTGATGACGCTGCTGCAGTGCGGAGAGACGGGTGAGAAACGCTGAGCTTACCATGGGGGCTTCCAGACTTTTAGCATTAGCCGAAACCGGCAAGAAGCGAAAGCCCCCTTCCCGATTCAGCCTATCGAACTAGGACTTCTAGCTTCTGCAGCAGTAGATCGATCTCCTGCAGTTCCGCATCAGCCCCGAGAGCCAATGCAGCTGCGACCTTGGTGCGTGCCGTATCGATAGCTGCCGACGTGGAGCCAGCCTTGAGCGCTTCGGCATACGCCACAATCGCCATTCCTTTGGGCAGATGTGTCGCCGTCCCGGCGAGCAATGCGCCCAAGGTGGTACTTGCCGAGCCGCTGCGTGGCTCATGCGTCGTCGGGGTCACCCAATTGGTCGTCACCGTCACTGGATCCTCGGCCTGGAACCGCGCTGCGGCGCAGGGCCGCAGCACCTGGTCGAATACCATAGCGTCGTTCGGCGCTAGGTGTTGGGGTTCGACCAGCTTCGCGTTCGTCGAGATCTGCTCGCCGTAGAAGCGCGCCACGCCGAGGTACCATGGCAGATCGAGACGCACCTGAACCGCACGTGCGGCAACATCCATTGTCTCATCGAACCGCTTGACGAACATACGCGCGGCCTCGGCAGTACTGTCGAGGTACACGTACGCGCCGCGCCCCTTATCGGTTACGGCGTCCATCAACGTATCGTTTACGCCGTCGCCCACGCCGACCCCAACCAGATAGATGCCATCGCCATCGTTCAAGCCGGCGCCCTTGGCGATGATGTCCTCGTCCGTGACGCCGGTGTTGGCCTGACCGTCGCTGATGAGCACGACGCGGTTGAGGTAGTTTGGTGCGAAGTTCTTCTGCGCGAGCGAGTAGCCCGTCGTAAGACCCGCATTCAGGTTCGTGGAACCATTCGCCTGCATTGCGTTGGCCATGGCAACGACAGTTGCGTCACTTGGGCCCGTAACGACGTGAGAGTCCATCACGATTGTGTTCGTGTCACTCCAGGTGACCGCGGACACGATATCCCCTAATTTCAGGCTCGCCGCCAGCGCTTTGACGGCCGCTTGTGAGCGCAGCATTGGCTCGCCGCCCATCGAACCCGAGGTGTCGAGCACGAACGTGATATTCATGGGGCGGCGCACGAATGTGGCCGCTTCCGACGACACACCGAGTTGAAGCGTATAGGTTCCGGCAGCATCGCTCTTGGCCATCTCGAGACTTACCGCGAGCTGCCCCGCTGCCGCACGTTCGTAACCGAGATCGTAATAGTTCAAGAACTCGTAGGTTCGAATGATGGCCGCTGGCGGTACGCCACCGCGACTGATGATGGAGCGCGCAATGGCTGGCGAGGCCATCGAGTTCGAATCGTCCGAAGACAAATAGAGTGTCTGTGGTTTCGTTGCGTCCAAGAGTGCGCATTGGTCCAAGGGCGCTGTGGCCCCAGCCATGCCAGCATCACCCACTACGGCGTCGTTCGTGGCTCCACCACTTGTTACCGTCGCAGCACCGCCCGAGGAAGGAGCCACCGTCGCAGCGCCGCCTCTCGCCACGGTGGTGCCGAAGGTCGTCCCGGTGGTCATCGCTCCGCCGCTCGCGCTGGCGTAGGCAGCACCGCTATTGTTGGCCGCTGCGCCATTCGATTCGCTGGCGATGTTTGGAGTGGACGTAGAGCCGCCCTGTCCCGAGCGCTTCGACGCAATGTCGTCGTCTGCGTCCACGCTCGAAGCGTCGCGCTCCGAATCGGCCTCACATCCGACGACCCCAAAAAACAGGCACCCCAAGCAGAGACAACCAACTAGACGATAAGTCATGTGCCAACTCCTCAGTTGGGCCACCCAAAGCATCGACTGTGCCACAGGTGCCCGCCTGTATTTACCGAAGGTTACGCTGCATGTGCTACGCCAACGGTGCCTCGAATCCATCGAATGGCACAAGTCGACCGCTGTGTTCCAGACGGAATTCTTTGGTTGACATTCATCTTTGGGTTGATGCGGCGCAATCGACAGACCCTGGGCATGGCGGCGGGTCTTGGCGATCTGCCGGCGGTGTTTTGTCACGGAGCGCTGGCAACGCTGCGGCTGATCTGACAGAGAACCCGTCGCTATCTCGATGCAGCCGCCGACCTTTGGAATTCATCACCTCGCCCTCATCGTCGCCAATCTCGACTCGATGGAGCGCTTCTACGTCGACGTATTGGGGCTACCGCTGGTGAGGCGTTGGCACAGCGCTGACGACACCGAGCAACGCGCGGTATGGCTCGCGCTCGGACATGATGCATTCTTGGCGTTGGAGCGCGCAGACATGTCCGCACAAGATGTCCTGCCGCGGCCACCCGTCGATCCTACTTGCCGTGAGACGGCGCCTTGCAGTGTAAAGACCCCATTGACGGAAACCCCTGAATGCTTTGCGCCCAACGCCGGCTGGCACTTGGTGGCTCTCACCATCAATGCCGACGATCGCGAAGCCTGGCGCAAGCGACTAAGCAACGCCGGGTATCCCGTGGAACGCGAGACGGACTACACGATGTACGCGCGGGATCCAGAACGCAACTTCATCGCGTTGTCGCATTGGCCGGGGCGCTAGCGGCGAAGTAAGTCGCCCGCCAGGCGCTAAAAGGCACCGCTCAACGAAAGCCCGCGTGCACTGAGACCCAGCGTCATTCCGTCCGACTCGGGTGGCAACAGGCGACTGGCCCGAGGCGCGACCGGGACCCGCCGCGCTCCGACGATGATGAAAGGGATCCCGACGGCGAGCATGGCGCCACCGGTGATGGCAAGAGCGACCCCGGGTTTGGAGGTCGAACACGAATCGGTTTGATCATGGTCACAGCGAAATTGGTCCCGTTTGAACGTCGAGTATCCGAGCAATCCGACGAAGAGCCCAACGCTAGACAGGACCATACCACCGACGAGCATGGCGGGATTCTGCACATGCGTGGGAATAGCTGGGACAGGTGCCTGCTTTGCCGAAACTGGTTTCGCCGGTTCCGATACGGGCTTCGATTGGCATTGTCCCTCCTTCGTGCAGACTTCACCCCCATCACAGGGGGGATTGCATGCAGATAGGCAGCGACTAGCGATGCAAATGTACCCGGAACGACACCCCGGAAGGCACGTGGATTGACTCACAACTGGTGGAGGCGTCTGCGGCACGGCAGATTCCGTCAGCGCGGTCTGTGTCGACGAGGCCACGGGGCTCGGCTCAGTTGCCACGATGTTGGTCGGTGCAGTCTGTGCGAGCGAGGCAGCGGACCATGCCAGATGTACGCCAATGACGGAACCGCAGCATACTTTGCGCATGAGAGAGACGGAGTGCATATCGAGGGGGATTCTCTCGGCGCATCATCGGCTCGCCGCCGCGTGAGATCAAGGGGTTGTGACCCTCGTTCGCGATCACAGTGCCCAGGCCACCAATATGCACAGACTGAGCTTCGCGCGAAGTGCGCAAGGCTCAGGAGCGCAATGCTCCGTCGAGCATAGCCACTCGCGCCCCGCTTCGATGGTTCGCTGCAACGCAAGAAAGAGGACGGCTGGGATGAACATGAACAGCAGGATGATCCGGCTACCCAAGTAGGCCCCGGGCCGAGGTGTACCAGAGGCCATGACTGCCGTGGTGCCCAATTCTGGTAGCCGATCTCGCCAGATCCAGCGATCGCCCGGTAGTTGGGTGACCTCTTGGCCGACCGACGTGCGCCGGTACTGCGCCATTCAAGTCTGCGCGACGGTGTCCTGGGGGTTTGCAGTGCTTTTTGTCCAGCTCTCGAATGACACTGCCATCGCGTTCGCGGTGGCGGGGGTCCCGATGACCGCCAACATCGTCTTCTTCCTCCCGGTGACCGACGCACCGTTCTTGAAACGGCGAGCGACTAGCACCGCGTTGCTTGGCCATTGGCTTTTCGTCGGAGCCATTGCGCTGATGTTGGGCGCCTGGCTGGCGGGCGAATTCCACTACTACGAGGTTCTTCGCGATCTCGTTCTTGCGGCAGTCGCGTGTCTGTTGGTAGCGGTCCCAATGACGACGATCGGTCTGGTGCGCCTCCTCGGTGCCGTTTCTGGCCCTTGGCATAGTGATCTCGCGCGAGGGCTCCGGGCTTGCTTCGGAGTGCTTGGGGGAAGCCTCGTCCTGGCTGCGTTGGTAGCATCGGTTCATGTTCCCGGTCCTGGGTCGCACGAGCTTACGGCGTCGTTGTTCGTTGCGGTGGGTCTCGTGGCTGGGGGCTTTGGGGTGTGCTTGTTGTCGTTGATTACGTTGTTTCGCATCCGCCGGGCATGCCAGGCTATCGCCGAGACGACCTGGGTAGACGCCGCCGGCTCCGAGGTGGTCCTAGTCGAGCTACGCGGCGGCCAGTCGCTGGTACACGATGTTCGCGGGGTGGCGCTGGAACCAAGTTTCGACGCGGAACGATGGCTCGCCGGCGCTGGCTACACTCGTGTCGGGTAGGTGCCGTCACCGAAGGCAAGGCTGCACCGGGCGGCTCGGGCACTGGAGGTTCGGCAAATGGGGGGCGCCACCACGTCAGTCGGCAGCAGCACGTCCACCGCGAAAGGAGCTCTTGGATGTCGGTGGTGATAGCCGCTTCATGGCTTCCGCGATGGTGGAAACAGAGAATCTGAAGGCGGATTACACCCTGGGTGATGGCAAGACCGGTGACGCTTTCAACGCCGGCCGTTGCAAACAGAACTGGTACATGGTCCGTCAGTGTCACGCGGCGTGGAACAGCCTCGGGGCGAGCAGTATACTCCACCTCGACCGCGATGAATTCCGACTTGAAGCTCGACATCCAGGTCCATAATGAGTGTCGCGCCAAGTGGAGCGAGTCCGTGTGGTTCGCCGGACATCGCGATGGGCAGACGGGACTACAGACGGGTCAGGCTCCGAATCTTGCTCTGTTTATCGCAGCCAGCAAGTGGACGCAGACTCATCTCGAAAACGGTCACCTCTGTGACAACGTTCGCTTCTGGGCCACGGTGCCGGCAATCGTCGTCGAGTGACACTTCCGCGTCGGATCGGTCGGGTTCACGACGACACAAGTAGTCAGCGCATGTTGTCCCGGTTCGCAGGTCGGTAGGTCCAGTCTTTTCAGCAAGTTGGGGCGGATTGAGCGAAATACTGCACTTGGCTTTTTGGGTTTGCTATTAGGTATCATCCGACTTGTCCGACCAGAACTCACGCACCCCGTTTCCACCGCCCGCATCCGCTGTGCATGCACAACGTCGCTACCCCGGTGGGGCGCGACATGAAGCGTCGGATCGCGTCGCGCTGCGCAGCGGTGACGTGGAGGTGGTTGGTTGGACGCTCAATATCAGCCGCGGCGGCGCAAGACTGGTGGTCGAGGACAGCCTCGCCGTCGGACAGTCGTGGGAGCTTTGGGTCAACGAAGCCGCGACATCGCGACCGATCCGCGTCGTGTGGGTGCGCGACGAAGCCGGTGGACAGATAGTTGGACTCCAGTTCATGGACTGCGTGGGGACGATTCCACCCTTCGACGAGCCCACCGAAGAACAGTGACTTCGGTAGCGGAGCTTTTGGGACCTGGAGGTCCGCTGTCGCGCAACCTCTCGGGCTATGAGGTTCGCTCGGGTCAACTCGAGATGGCAACAGCGGTCGAACGCGCTTTGGCGGATGACGACCTGCTCTTGTGTGAGGCCGGCACCGGAACGGGAAAGACGTTTGCGTATCTTCTACCGGCCATTGCTAGCGGCCGAAAAGTCATTGTGTCGACTGCCACCCGAGCGCTGCAAGAACAAATCGTGCAGACCGATCTGCCCGCGATCGAACGCATGCTGGGTCAGAAGGTCAGCGTGGCCGTGATGAAGGGGCTGTCGAACTACGTGTGTCGTCGCCGCTTGGGTGAACGGCTCGCACGCGACGGTGGTTCGAAGAAGGCTAGAAAATCACTGCGACTCGTCGCGGATTGGGCTGCCGAAACGGCCACCGGTGATATTGCCGAATTGGTCGATTTGTCAGAAACTGACCCAATTTGGCCGGAGGTGACCGCGTCGGCGGACACTCGCCGCGGCAGTCAATGCTCGTTCTACGAGCGCTGTTTCGTGACGCGGATGCGACGCCAAGCCGAAGAGGCGCGACTAGTCATCGTCAATCATCACCTATTTTTTGCCGATCTGGCTATGCGCGGTCCGCACCCTGGCCGCGTGATTCCCGACTACGAGGCGGTCATCTTTGATGAAGCGCATCAACTCGAAGACATTGCGACGGATTTCTTTGGGACCAAGATAAGTTCGGCGAAGATCGAACACTTGGCAGCTGATCTCGAGCAGTCGATAGCAATCCTGTCAACCTACGACGCGAGCCTCGGACCCGAAACTGCGCGCAATTTGGTCGGTGAGCTCCGCTCCGCCGCGAAGAGCTACTTCGACAGCTTCCTCAAAGTTGCCGCCGCAAGCGATGGACGCAAGGAAATCGATCCCGCTGCGCTCAGCGGCGAGCCCTACGAAGCATGGCTGCGCCTCGACACGGCCTACGAAGCCCTGGGACTGCTTACGACCACTTCGCTCGCGCGCCTGTCGACGCTTCGGATGGGTGCGTCGAGCCGCGACCTTGCTACCGTGCAGGAAAGCCTGGAGGTTGCCGGCCGCCGCATCGACGAGCAACGCATGGTCCTCGCCACGATTGCCGAGGACAAGAACAAGCGGGTCATCTGGGTCGAACACACCGAGCGCACGACGAGCGTCACTTCTGCGCCGGTCGATCTCTCAACCCTGCTGCGCTCGCGCATTTTCGAGGCCCTACCGTGCGTGGTGCTCACCAGCGCCACCTTGACCACCGCGACGAGCAGCCTCGTTGCCAAAGACACAGCGTCGTTTCGCTACTTGCGCGAACGTCTCGGGATCTGCGAGCTCCATCGTCCCGTCATCGAATTGACCGTCGAGTCTCCTTTTGACTTCGAAACGCGTGCGATGCTCTACACGCCCAAGGATCTGCCTGCCCCGGCAGATCCGGGCTTCGTCCAGGCTGCTGCAGCGCGCATCAGCGACCTCATCGAACTTACAGCGGGCGGAGCCTTCGTTCTTACGACTTCGCTGCGGTCCATGCAGCAACTCTACGCAGAGCTGAAGAAACGTCACTCGACGCTGCCCGTCATGATTCAGGGCGAGGCTCCCAAGGGTGAGCTGCTACAGCGTTTCCGTCAACGCGAGGACGCAGTCCTGGTCGCCACGGCGAGTTTCTGGGAGGGCGTCGATGTCCCCGGACGAGCACTACGCCTCGTGGTACTAGAGAAGATCCCGTTCTATGTCCCAACGGATCCATTGGTACGTGCGCGTTCACTCGCTCTGGAAGCCGAGGGCAAGAATCCCTTCTTCGACTATATCGTCCCTGCAGCTGCCATCACCTTGAAGCAGGGATTCGGGCGCCTGATCCGCAACCGAAGTGATGCAGGAATCGTCGCCTTGCTCGATGAACGCCTACATCGTCGTGGCTACGGTCAACGCTTGCTGCGCAGCCTGCCACCCGCCAAACGAACGGACTCGATCGAAACGCTGCGCCGATTCTGGAAGCGAATCGAAAGTGAGTGGAGCGCCAGCACCGAACCGACTCGAGGCAGGGAGAGCTAGCCGAGGTACCAGCAGCTAACCCTGTCCCGAGTTTCGGTGTGCGCGGTGACGGCTACTTGCCCTTCTTGGCGGCCTTCTTGGCGGGCTTCGCTGCCTTCTTCAATGCCTTGGCGGGTGCCTTGACGGGCTTTGCTGCCTTGGCGGGTGCCTTGACGGGCTTTGCTGCCTTGGCGGGTGCCTTGACGGGC
>CAYVXY010000019.1:223662-231537 GCA_964454965.1 uncultured Polyangiaceae bacterium
TTTGCTGCCTTGGCAGGTGCCTTGGCGGGCTTCTCGGCCTTGGCGGGCTTCTCGGCCTTGGCGGGCTTCGCGGGCTTCTCGGCCTTGGCGGGCTTCGCGGGCTTCTCAGCCTTGGCGGGCTTCGCTGCCTTCTTGGATCCCTTGGAAGGCTTCGCCGCCTTCACTGATGGTTTGTCGTCGTCATCCTCGTCATCCTCGTCGTCATCGGCAGCCAGCTGATCGTCTTCTTCGTCGAGAAGGGATCCCTTCTTCCCGCCTCCCGGCGTAGCCCAAGCGCCAGAGGAGTCTTGCTCCTCCTCGTCGTCAAGGATAACCGCTTTGGCGTCGAGGCCGTCGTCTTCCTCTTCGTCTTCCTCTTCGTCGTCCAGGTCGTCGTCTTCGTCGTCCAGGTCGTCGTCGAGATCATCCACGTCGTCGAGGTCGTCTTCTTCGTCGTCCACGTCGTCGAGGTCGTCTTCCTCTTCTTCGTCAAGGTCGCCGGACTTTGCCGCGGCCTTCTTGGCTGGCTTCTTCGGAGCGGGACGCTTCGGGGGCTCGTTGTCGTCGTCGGATAGGGGGTCATCGTCGTCGATGTCGACTGATACGAACTCGTCTTCTTCCATTTCGACCTGCTTTTTCGGCTGTGACTTACGTTTCGTGGCCTTCGAGTCCGTGCCGGGTTCGGAGTCGAAGCGGCGGAACGCTGAGGTATGAACGATCTCGACGTCCGCTCCATCGAGTCGACCAACAGTGTCTTTGCGACGTTCGATTGTCTCAACAATCAGACGATCGAGCACCGCGAATTCGAATGGCTTGTCGAGAAAGGCGTCCGCTCCGTAGAGCGGCGACGTCATCTCGTTGAGGTTCTCGCCAATACCGGTCAACATGATGATGCCGGTGTGTGCGAGCGACACCGTCTCGCGAATGCGCCGCGAGACTTCCCAACCATTTCTGCCGGGCATCATGACGTCGAGCAACACGATCTGCGGCAAGTGCTCGCACGCGAGAGCATAGGCCTCATCGCCATCGCTCGCTTGAACGACCTTGTATCCGCGCGTGCGAAGGTGTTGTGCCACCATCGCTCGCATGCTTGGCTCGTCGTCTGCGACGAGGACCACCGTCTTGCCTAAATTCACCATGACCATCTAGCTTTCAGAACTGGGGGAGCCGTACGGGTACGTATTTGGTCAGTCGTAGGCCTTTTTGGTCAAGGATGATCGATCGAAATTGCACCGAGCGCGACCGCGGCGCGTACCAGAAGGTCGCCCGGCAGCGGCGCCCGCCTTCGTAATCACGATGCGCCGACCCCCAAAATGGGACGGTGCGGGGGCCGGATTTCCCGATCCTGGTCGTAAATTCGATGTCGAGGATCCCGAGGCGCCCACTTGGCAAGCAGCCTAGGACCCGAAAGCGAGGAGGTGACTTCCGTAGCGGATCCCACGCTTTTTCGGCTGCGGCGGCTCCTCACGCGCGGTGGGAGGTCGCGGCAAGCCGAGCCGAATCGGGTCGATACTAGAACGTCTGGCACCGCTGCGGGTTGGGACCAAAGGTGCGCGGATCGGCGTGGAATGACTGCGGCGGCCTGGTTGGGCGATGGCCACTTCGACCCGCTGGCTTGCACGCGCTGCCATTGTCGTGATCCCGAATGGCGGGGCAATGATGCAGCTGATCCACGAGAACATGCCCCAATTTGCCGTCGGTTTGAGCGTCCATCGCTACGTCGGTTTGGAGGACCTGCTGACGTCGGCGATCTGTTTCGCCGAGCACCATCGAGCCCCGCCAAGCTTTGCCCAACTCCGACTAAGTGCAACGAATTCGCGCAATTCTGGCGGCACTGGCGGAGGGTCCAAGACCCGAGGCACGCAGACTCAGCACCAGCTGGGCCCCTTCCGCCGATCTTACCCAACTGATGCGAGGGTTCCGGTCAGTCTGCCGGGGCCCACGCCGACAAAAAAGTCCACTGGCGGGCGCAACCGGATCCCTCGTGGCCGTCCCTTGCTGATCGGCATGGTTTCGGTGTCGGTCGGGGTGGATTCTCCGGGGTCAGAGGCAAATTCTTCGTTCCCGCAGCGGTCCATCGACCGGTGCGGGCATGATCCGGCGTTGCGTGAGACGATGGTTTCGCCAGTGTAAGCCGGGTCGAGGCGCTACCCCGTGCGTGCGGCTTCGTCATTGCGACTGCTGGCTTCGAGCAGAACCGAGCCCACTGAGCGTGGGGGCCCTGACACGACCTCGACACCCGATTGCCGAAACCAAAAATGCCCGTTTCTGTAACGCATGGCTTCGCGGACCACTTCGACCGGATCGGCATCAACCTCCCGCCGCTTGGCGCCCACGATACTTCCCAGGCGCAATGTTGCCGTCACGATGCTCCCATCATCGCCGCAAACCTTGAGCAGCCCGGTTCGACGCTCGAGCTCCAACATCGCGAGCACGGTCGGCAGAGACATCTCCGAAAGATTGCCGTGGATCGAAGAACCCGAGTAAGGGGCTGACTCATATCCATCCGGAGGAACTGAACGTGGCCCGGTCGTCGGTTCGTCGCCAAAAGCGTCTTCGAGATCGGTCAAGTCGCTGTCGTCAAGCCCCGAGGGTACCGGGTGAGCTGGCTGCGATTCGGCAGCCTCGTAACCGCCAGCGTGGTAACGATTGCGTCGTTCCAAGCGCTCGAGACGCTGTTCGATCCGTTCGATCATTGCCTGGGTTGCTTCGAGGGCCAGCGTCTGGCGCTCGAGCATCTCCGCGCTGTTTTCGATCCGCTCTTCCAGCCGCTGCTCCTGCCGACGTTCGTGAACTGCTTTCAGACTGAAGCGCTTGCCCAAGGCATCGAGCGTGTCTTCCATGGACGCGAGACGATCGAACAACGCGTCGAAGCGCGCTCGCAACTCGCTGCGCCGCGCGTCGTGCTCACGTTCGGGTTCGCGCAACGCGGGCGGGGGTTTGGACGCCATCGGCGGCGGCGGCATGACGGAAGACACCCTCACGCACTCCTCCGCAGGCGCATCGACCGCGTCGGCCAAGGTACTGCGCAGCCAGCGCTTCCAAACACGCTTGCGCCAATCCGAGTCGAGGACCTTGAGCGGATCGAAGCGAGTATTGCTAGTCATCTTGGGTTCTGGGCAGCGCGGCGACGGAACTGTGCGTTCTTCGGGAAAGCGGCGGTAAGCAGGTGTGATTCGAGGTTTGCGGTACTTATCCGACATTGTGGGGCTGTTTGTCCAGAAACGTTTTTGGACAGTTCCACACGAAACCTGGTGGGAATAGTGACTCCACGGGCAGCCCGGTGCCGAATCCCAGGCTTCGATACATAGTTACTGGGTCGGACCGGCACCGCCCGAGCAGATAAGCTAACTCTTGCGCCCGTTGGTTGCCCTATGCGAACGACTTTCCCATCGTCTCTCCTCCTGTTCATCGGCATAGGCGCCTTTTCCTCTTGTTCGACCAGTGGTGGGGGGTTCGTGGGTAACGGACAAGGTGCGGGTGGCCTCGGCGGCATGGGTGGTGGCTCGGGGCTCAGCCCCATCATCAACCCCGCGCCTACGGGCTATGTCGACATGACCGGCCAGCCCGCAACGAAGGGCTGCGGCAACGGGATTCTGACTAGCGACGAGGCCTGCGACGATGGCAACCTCGTTTCCGGGGACGGTTGCCTCGACAACTGCCTCCAAGTCGAGCTCGGCTTCTCCTGCGTCACCCCTGGTGAACGTTGCCGCCCGATCGCCCGCTGTGGCGACAGTGTGCTCGTGTTCCCTGAGCTCTGCGACGACGCCAACACGGTTGTCGGCGACGGCTGCTCTGTCAACTGCAAGATTGAAACCGGCTACAAGTGTGCAGGCGCACCCAGCATCTGCAGCCACACGACCTGTGGCGATGGCACGATCGAAGGCGCCGAGAGCTGCGAAGACGGCAACGCGACCCCCTTCGACGGTTGCTCAGCGGATTGCCAAAACGAGCCCCAGTGCGCCAGCGGCCCCTGCACCTCCACCTGCGGCGACGGCATCGTCTTGAACGAGAAATGCGACGACGGCAACCTGACAGACGGGGACGGTTGTTCCAGCAACTGCGAACCCGAAGCGGGATTCCAATGTACCCAACCGGATCTCGGGGAGACGATGCAGGTGCCGGCGATATTTCGCGACTTTCGCTTTCACAATCCGACTGACTTCGAGCCCGGTGCGTCGGGACGCAAAGATGCCTTGCCGGGTATGGTCGAACCCAAGCTCGACACTGACGGCAAGCCCGTCTGGACCGGGATCGCCCAGAGCTTCGTCGCCAGCAAGACCACCTTTGCTCAGTGGTACCGTGATATTCCGGGAACGAACAGTACCACGGTCGGAAAACTTACATTGTGGAACAACGGTAAAGGCGCCTACGTAAATCGGTGGGGTGCCAGCGGGGAGCAGTGGAAGACTACCAAGCTGCTCACCTGGTGTGGAAACGTGGCAAATGCCGATTTGGACGCCAACGGCCAACCCATCCCTTGTACGGACAAATACAGCACGACCACGGAATGTGACAGCGCAACCGGACCCATCCTCGATTGCTTCATCGAGAACGGCTCCTACAAAGCCAGCATGCTCGTCGCTTCCGTGGACGGCAACCCGCTATTTTTCCCTGTAGACTCCGACCCATTTACACCCGCTTCCGAGCGCTTCCTGGCCAAGACTGCCGAGGCCATCTATACACAATTCTGGACATATGAACCGGGGCAACCGCTGCACAACTACAGCTTTACGAGCCAGGTTGGGTATTGGTTCGAATTCGACGCCAGCAAGACCTACAACCTCGACTTCCTAGGCGATGACGACGTGTGGGTCTTCGTGAACCGAAAGCTTGCCGTCGATCTCGGCGGAATTCACTCGCCAGTGTCGGGCTCGATTACGCTCAACGCTGCCTCTGCTGCGACCTTTGGCCTCGAGCATGGCAAGGTCTACGAAATCTCGGTATTCCACGCAGAACGGCAGCAAGATGCCTCAAGCTACAAGCTCACGCTCAGTGGCTTCAGCTCCGCTGCCAGCGACTGCCGCCCGGTGTGTGGCGACGGCATCATCGGCATTGGCGAAGAGTGCGACGATGGCATCAACGACGGTGGCTACGGTCAATGCGGCGCAGGCTGCCGGCTCGGTGAATTCTGCGGTGACGGCATCGTCCAAACCGGCGAGGACTGCGACGACGGCGTAAATGTCAGCAGCCCCTGTCCGTCAGGTTGTCGCAAGTTGACACCGCTGATCTAGTGAAACATCAGGTCCTGCACCGATGTAATGCCAGGCGAAGGACGGATGAGTGGGGAGCGACATCCGGACCATCCGACGAACGCCTCGGGCTCAGGGGCATAAGGACGACGATGACCTGCTTCGTGCGTGCTCAACCGTGGCCCGATGGGGATCGCGTCCGCTCGACTAGAGCAACCAACCACCGTCGACGAGACAATACGGACTTCCACTGATCTGTTCATATGGAATATGGTACCAACATGAAGCGACAGGATCTCTACGGGACGATCTGTTTCGGTACGCGTTCAAGGCGCTAGCCGAACGGGATGATACGGCCCTATACTGGTCGGGAGAACTCAAACGTTGTGCAGATGTCAGCAACGTCTAGGCGGCACGTCTCCCACGTCGAATTATCGGAGCCAGACCAATCCGGAGACCGAACGGCTTCAGCAACTTCTCGAGGGTTTCCTGGGTTGGATTATGTCTTGGATGGATGGCGCGCAGGAGGTTGGAGCTCGGCATGTCGACGCGATCCGCGAACTCCTTCACTCCTGTGGCGCGAATGACCTTCCCGAGCGCCTGCTGCAGTGGAATACCATCCTCGACGGCTGCCGCAAGGAATTCTCGGGCGAATGCTGGATCTTTGAGATCTTCTGCAAGCCCTTCGTTCCAGTCTCTACTTCGTCTTGCCATGATCGACCTCCTGTAGGTACTCGCTCCAGTATCGGCGCGCACTCTTGATGTCTTTGGTCTGCGAAGACTTGTCACCACCCACCAGCAGGACCACGATCTTCCTTCCGTCCTTGCCGAAGTACAGCCGGTAGCCGGCTCCAAAGGTCATTCGCGCTTCCCAGACCCCATCTCCCACAGACTTGTGATCGCCAAGGTTGCCCGTCTCGAAGCGCATGACTCTTACCTGAATCCGCGCACGAATCGCGACGTCCAACGCACCAAGCCATTCCCGAAACGGGATACGGCCGTCTGCTGTCACGAATTCTCGAATGATGAATGACAAGCGCCTCTATCTTATCCCATACGATAACTTTGTCAACTACGCGAGGTTGGTCGCACTTCCGGGGCACTTTGCCCACCCCATCCAAACGTCAGTCCGCGCCAGCCTCGCCGGGCTGTACGATGGTGGGCGACGCGATTCCGCGATCCAGACAGCAGTCGAGTTCAGCTGCGAACGATCGAAACCGTAGTCAATTCACGCACTGCCCAACAAGCGGTTGCAGCGGACGGCCTGATTTGCTGTGAATCCTTCTCCAGCGGCAGTCGTGGCTCGCTGCGCCAAGCCTGCGCTCGCATCGATTGTACGACTGCCGCTTGCCTCGCGTTCTGGTGAGCGCGTATCCTTGGTGCTGATGCGGCCGCCGCTGAACCGTAAAGCCGTTGGCGGACGCTGCCGGACCGCATTAGTTCTCGATTGGTAGCTAGCAACGGAGAGAACGTCGTGTTCTGCAAATTCAAAGATGGCTATCTCCATTATACTCAGGAGTCGCTCGTTCACGATCGAATGTTCATCGGTGAGGGCGAGGTCGTCGCGATTTCTGTCAACACCGGATGCATAGTCGCGATTGCGCTCTGGAAGGATCATGCGGAGGGTGAGCTACTGGCCTTTGATCTCGAAAGAAAGATGCGTCTCTGGCAGAACAAGGGTCGGTTCTACGACGTCAAATGGGTGGATCAGAGAACACTTGCCGCCAGTGATGGCAAGTCGATCTGCTTACTCTCCGAAAATGGGGAAGTTCTTCGCAGCATCTGCAAGTACAGCAGAACGGCGTACGGACCCCTCGATATGCAGGCAACCACAGACGGATCGGCTCTCGCATTCTTGAGGTGGGAGGGCGACAATCGGAAATTGACTTTCGTGGATCTAGACTCGCTGAACGTTCGCAAGTCCAAGCACAGCTGCCACTCGTACTGCTTTCGAAGCACAGCGGAGGCCGTATTTGAACACGGTGGTTCGATCTACTTGCTCGACACCCGAGCTGACAAGAAGTCCCTGCTCATCAAGTCCACCAAGAAGCTGCTGGAGAAGAACTCCTCAGCGACTGACGACGCCCTGCGCAGGATCAAGATGACGCTGGCGGACGCGACGTGCCACCTTGATCAGCTCGCATTTCCCATGAGAGTGGCGGAACGGATGTATTTCTCTTCATTTGTGTGTGGAAGCAACAGCAAGATCGTGTCACTCCTGTCCGTAGACGAACACTTGAGGGACCTGCAAGTGCACTTCCACGAGTCTCAAGGATTGGTTCGCGGAATTCACGTGACCGAACGTGGGGCGCTGATGGGGATTCGCCTCTGGCCCAACACCCTACTCGAAGAAACGGTCTTGCCGGGGTGGTACTTCAGTCGAAACGGAGGATCGCATTTCATCGAAGATGCCGACTTGGTGAGAGCCGAATAGATGAAGCTGCCTGGTTTGCACCTGGCAGCCTTCCATCTGGAAGGGTTATGGTCAGCGGCAGGAGTGGCGCGCCACGGCGCGCAACAATTGTACTCCCGACGCTCGCCATGTCATCATGCAAGGCGTCTGCGAATCTGATGCGGCCGCCGCTGAACCGCAAAGCCGTTAGCCTGACCAGCGACCAAATGTTCAACGTCACTCCCAGATGTGCTCTCGTGCGTATTCCGACCAACATGGGCATCCATTCCGATTCTACTTGGGCACCGTGTC
>CAYVXY010000020.1:0-49068 GCA_964454965.1 uncultured Polyangiaceae bacterium
CGGATGCAGTCGTACCTGCGGATGCAGTCGTACCTGCGGATGCAGTCGTACCTGCCGTTACTGAGACGCCACCAGACGCATTGCCGCCTTCAGTGCTGATGCCGCCTGTCGTCCCCGCATTGCCAGCGGAAGAGGCTGAAGAGCCACCCGAACTCTTGCCTCCCGTTGAGCGGCTGGCGCGTGGCGTGTATTCGTCGCCACAACCCGGTAGAACGACGAACAACGCTGCCGTCAGGAATAGAAGGGTGTTCATTTCAGTGCGCATAGAACCTCAGTGGTCGAGCGGACTGAATCTAGCCGACCATTAGAACAGAGCTCGCCCATTTTTATCGCTGGCGAGTGGATTTTGCAGCGATGGGCCAAAGCGTCAACACTTCCGCACAGGTGGGTGCTCCTCGCCACCCCGATCCACTGCCGTTGTGCGCAGTCACGCCCCTCCTTGTCCACGGTCGGGAGCGCCGCGGTTCCGGAGCACTGAGGAGCCTCGATATCGTCGCGTTTCTCGCCTCGGCGGACACTCACCGACGAATGCGGCAGAACGACGTGAACGCTTTGACCTTGAGACTGGGGCCACTGGCCGACGCGAAGCCTTCGGGATGAATGGCTTTCCGAGCCACATCCGGCGACTCCGAAATGCGTGATTCGATCGGTCGGATTGCCGCCTTGCTGCAGGTTGGCTGGTGCGGCGCGCGAACGGAATCCCCACGAAACCGCGAGTGCAAGACCCACGGCTCGTGCTAGGCCGACGGGTCTCGACGGAACCCATGGACCTAATTCTTTCCAGCGGATTTCTCGCGTTCGCGCGTCACGTCGGAGCCATCGAGGCGTTTCTGTCAAAGGGCGTGCAACCCGAGGCACTGGTCGGAACCTCTTCGGGCGCTTTGGTGGGTGCGTTGTTTCAGTCAGGGTTGGCTCCCGCGGAAGTTGGCAAGTTGCTTTCAGAGCGTTCACCACTGCGTTACATGCGTCCACACCCGAGACCTTGGCGCGGCCTTTTCTCGCTAGAGCCATTGGTTCCACTGCTTCGGCGCAACCTGCCAAGGACCTTCGAGGAATTGCCCAAACCATTCGCCGTAGGCGTTCGTGGCGCAGAGGGTGGCCATCGCCTCATCTGTCAGGGTGACCTCGTTTCGGCAGTGATGGCGTCTATCGCCATTCCCCACGTATTCCCCGCGGTGCTGCTCGACGGTCATCCATACTCGGACGGCGGCGTTGTCGACCGCACCGGTGTCGACGCGTGGCGCCGATGGCGTCCGAATTGTCGCGCCATCGTGCACGTCGTTGACCGAAGTCGCGGACGCGATGTCACCTTCGATACTACGAATACGACGCTGGTGCGGACCCCTCGCTCACATGCGAAATTCTGGTCTCTTGGGGATTTCGCTGCGCAGCAGCTCGAAGCAAAGCGCTTGGTCGAGCATCAGTTGAATACGGAGGCGAGTCTCTAGCTTGCGCTAAGCAGCAACCGGTGCTTAGCGTGACGAAACGGAAGTCGTTGTCGCGTCGCCACAGACCAAAGAAGAGTGCAGAAGGTCAGCGTGGCGTCAACCTAGGTTGCTGGCGTGATGCCTCCGCGCCGCACACGACCCAACCAGCAGTTTGCGACCGGCTTCGTTCAGGAGCGGCGCGCCAACGGAAAAATCGTTTCCGGCACGTGTGGTGATAAACATTTCTGACCGTCAAAGGTTGGCAGTTGAGACTGCCCGTTGACTCAGCGGAGGCCTAGAAATGTTCGACGAGGTTGCACGAGTGTTTGGTGTTTTTTTTGCGCTCATCAGTGGTGATGATGACGGCCGCAAACACATTGTCATCAGTCGCGACTATAACTCCATTCGTCGACACTCCGCCCTTGGCAAGATCCCACGCGCTGAGTAGAGCGCGTACTGGCAAGCCTGAGCCCGAACACCTGACGGAATTCTCGCTTCGATTGGTACAAATATCGAGAAAAGTTCGAATTGGGTTCTGGATAGGTTGGAGCCAATTGTTCCCAAGTCGGAGTATGTCGATTCGACCCGTAGCTCCTCAGCTGCAAGGATAGGATCTGCTGTCGCTCCGCTCCCGCGGAGCCAGAACTATCGCCGTTTAGGAGTGCCCATGCCCCAATCGAGACTGATTCGCTTTAGCACCTGCCTCGCGGCGCTGTTCTCGCTGACTTACTGTACAAGCGAAACGTCCAATTCCGTAATCTGCAACCCTGGCGATCCAGGTTGCTCTGCTACTGGCGGAAGCAACAGCTCGGGTTGGACTTCGCAGGGATCAGCGACGGGGGGCAAGGCATCAGTCGGCGGCGCGATATCAGTCGGCGGCACGAGCTCGAAGGGGGGCACCATGTCTACGGGCGGCGTGACCTCTGCGGGTGGTACGACCTCAACGGGCGGCACGATGGCCGCCACGGGCGGTGTCCGAGTGGACGCCAAAGGTGTTCCCCTCGCATCCTCCGGCGACAAGAAGACTCTGCCCAGCGAATATCTCAATTTGGGCGACATTCGGCTGCTCAATAACCGCTGGGGTTCGGATGAGCTTAATTGCGGTACGACCATGAGTGTCTACGTCAACCCCGACAAGACTCTTGGTTGGGACTTCAATCGCCCCACCTGTGGTGGCGACGCAGCCAAGCCCGACTACCCGGAAGTCGAGTTCGGGGTTCACCCCTTTGGCTCTGGCAACGTGTTGGAGACGTCCCCGCCGTTTTCGTCCACCACCCTGTTGCCGCGCCAGATCAAGGACATCACCAGCGCAAGCGTGACGGTCGACAGCCTGAGTATCAGCCTCACAAGCCCGACCTCCTGGAATCTGAACGTTGAATTCTGGCTCAGCCAGCGCCATCCCACTACGGATTCCAACCCAGGAGTCTACGCCGAGGTCATTGCGTTCTGGGGCTGGCAGAACGGGCGCTGGCCCTGTGAGACCACCTTGAGCGCGACCGTCAACTCCGGAGACAAGAGCTACAAACTCTGTCATCAGAGCGACAGTTGGGGGTCGAGTGCTACCAAGTGGAAGTACTACCAATTCAATGTCAACGGTGGTCCGCTTCAGAACTACACAGGAAAGGCTGACATCAAGGCGTTCCTCGATTGGGTGGTTAGCGCCTACGGCGCCTCAAAGGACCTATGGCTGACCCGCATCGAAGTCGGCAGCGAGATCGACGACAACACCAGCGGCAAGGTAACGCTCAAGAACATTACCTTCGAGGTGAACGGCACCTCCAAGTCCGTCGAGCTTGCCAAGTAGTGAACTAGAAGCTCGGCACGCCCCGCGACGGCGCGGGGCGATTCGCGCTACCAGCGAACGCGAGCTCCTGTACGAAAGGCGCAATTGAGCCGAGGCGGGTTGGCGTGCCGAGCAGCTTCATGGATTCTGATGTTCCAGTGAATCAGGAAGAGTCCAGACAAAGTGGATTCCTGGATCTCCCTTACCCATTTGCATTCCAGATTGATAGACGTCGTAGCAGTGCAGCATGGGGTCGAGATCCGTCATTTGCAGAGACGAGTTCCATCTGGAATCGCTCCAGCTCTCCGCCGTTCTAGTTTTGGCGCCCTGGGATTGGCCGCAATGCTATAGCGCCGCATGGTGTCTTCGAAGGCATGGTGCGTCACGTGGATTCTTATTGCGGCGAGCGCGTGTGGAACGAGTTCCGGGGGCCTATTGTTGGCCAGCGCTGGCAACTCCGGGCAAATCGGGCAGGCCAGTGCGGGAAGTTACGACCCCGCCGCATCCGGAGCAAGTGCTCAGGGCGGCTCGGGTTTCGCCGGTAGCGTCATTCTTGCCGCCACGACGACGTCGAAGTACGGCGCTTGCGTCGCCTACATGCAGGCGCAATGCCAGCGGCGGTTTGACGAATGCGGCGAGCGCCCCTCGGTTGAATCCCCTTGTACTCCGGCGGTGGATCGCTGCCCAGATGCGCTCTTCTCTCCTGGATCCACGTGGACAGTGGTGTCGGCGCTCAGTTGTGCTGAGGAATGGAAGAGTTTCTCCTGCGACGAGCTCCGCCAGAACAGACGCCCCGGCTGTTCGCTGTCCAGGGGAACAAGGAAGTTGGACGAGCCATGTCTCTTCCCGAATCAATGCGCCTCGAACAGCTGCACTGCCAAGAAGAAAGACGGGACGGGCGTGGCTGGCTTCGAGGAATGCCGCGTGTGCGGCGAGCTGACAGATCTGGGTGCAGCCTGCGGCTTGAATGGGTACGAATGCAAGTTGGAACTGACTTGTGGCTTTTACTCCAAACAGTGCGAGGCGCGAGAACCGGTGGACATCGTCGGCAGCTCCTGTGCAGACGATTCCACATGCAACGGTTTCGACTTGAGTTGTCGTACTGATCCGACCACCGGGGAGAAGCGCTGTTTGACCCTTCCGGTGGGGGGAGAAAGTTGCGCGGATTCTGCCTGCGCCGAGGGCTACCGTTGTGACGCCAAGGTTTGTGTTTCTGCTCCGGCCTTGGGCCAGCCTTGCGAGACCGCTGGGCCCGCGCAATGTGGTGTCGGTCTGGTTTGTACCAGCTTCTTCGACGAGCCTTCAAAAACCTGTATCTTGCCGCGGAAGATTGGGGAGCTATGCCTAGGTGACGGGCGACGCCCCCTACGTGGCACCTGCGAGGTTGGTCTGCGCTGTGATTGTGGCGCTCTGGACTGCAACACCAAGAGTGGAACTTGCCGTGAGGTCCACGCCGAGGGCGACTCGTGCGGCGATGCGAACAGCATGTGCGTGCCAGGTACTGCTTGCACAGACGGCAAATGCACGGCCCTCGAATCCCAGCCAGCCATCGCAAAGCTCTGTCCACTCTAAGGGGGATGGCGAGACGGCCCCCCATTATCGCCTCCGGGCTCGGAGCCTCAGGCATCGAACGCTGTTGCGGAGTGCAACATGAGGGCCGACTCCCGTTCCGGTTCGGCTTGCTAACTGTGCGCCGGCGCTAGCGCGCAATCCAGCACGCTGAATCAGCGGTTCGTCCGTCTCGGTTCGGAGACTCTGGGCAGTTGCACGACACTCGCGCGAGTTTTTGCCACACGAGGTGCGCAGAAAAACGGTTCCGCCCCACTCGACGAGCATCCTCACGGCATGATCAATGCACGCTACGTCACGCCGATACGAGCCCCCGGCGTTCGCAACAGGCGGGACCACGCGACAATCCCAAGTCTCCAGTCCAAACTGCATGTCATATCTGTCTGCTTCGGCACAAAAGAGGGTCTTCGTGGCGCGCTGCTCCGCAACGCGCAGAACCTTCAAAAAAACTGACTGCATTGCGCGAATTGCGCGGCGGCGTGTCTTCAATTGCGGTAAATAATTCGTGTGATGGCAAAACCAATCAGTCGCGTTCGTGGGGATATGTTGAAGACTCTCCGTTCGTCACGCGTGGCGCTGCCCGCATTGTTGTCGATCTCTAGTGCGATCATCGGGTGCGCTAGTCAGACCGATAACGTGCCTGAAGCTCCCAGTACTGCTGGCGGCTCCAGCAGCACGGGTGCAGGTGGTGCCTCATCAACTACGACGTCGACCACAGTTCCCGGTTCGGGTGGCCTGGTCATCCCATTGGGTTCTGGTGGCATGACCAGCGCTGGCGGCAACAGTGCGACTTCGACGACGAAGCCAGCTGTCTGCGGTGACGGGACACAAGACTTAGGGGAACGTTGCGATGACGGCAACACGAATTCGGGCGATGGCTGTTCCGCGGAATGCTCAATGGTCGAAGAGGGCTACGTCTGCTCGGAGCCAGGAAAGGCCTGCAAGCCATCACAGGTATGTGGAGACAAGATTGTCTCTGGCACCGAGAACTGCGACGACGGCAATCGGAACTCTGGTGACGGCTGTTCTGAGCAATGCCACACCGAAGACGGCTGGGCCTGTCCCATCGCAGGTGCGCGCTGCGTTGCCGACCGTTGCGGTGACGGAATCGTGGTCGGCACCGAGAACTGCGATGACGGTAACTCGGTTTCTGGTGACGGGTGTTCTGCTCTCTGCATTGTGGAAAGCCCCGGCGCAACCGAACGCGATGCTTGGAAGTGCCCCGATGCAGGACAGCCCTGTCAACGCACGACCTGCGGCGACAGCAATGTAGAGGGCACCGAGCAATGCGACGACGGCAACAACGATACTGGTGATGGCTGCTCGCCCGCCTGTCGCAAAGAACCAAAATGCCCAGTGGACGGTGGTGCCTGCAAGTCCGTCTGCGGCGATGGTATGATTCTGCCCGACGACACCGACCAAGAATGCGATGACGGCAACTCGACCAACGGAGACGGGTGCGATTCGGACTGCAAAAAGGAGTTGGGGTACGAATGCACCAACGAGGCGGTGAAACCCACCGGGAAGCTGATCCTGCCGATCGTGTACCGCGACTTCAAGGGTGGCACGACAACGGGCACGGGATTAAACGCCGTGGTTACCTGGGATACCGCCGCGGGGGAACATCCTGATTTCGAGCACGCCAGCGGAAAGGCTGAGGCCGGTATCGTCAAGTCGAAGCTAGGGAGCAACGGCAAACCCGTCCATTCCGACATGGACATGGTAACGACGACCAACAACGATACCGCTTCGACGCCGGACTGGTTTTCGCTCTGGTATAGGGATGCCGTCCAGGATCTACCGACCCAGGGTTCACCCCGGTACAACTACACGTTCCTCGAGAATCTGACGCTTGCGGAAACTGCAGCGGGCTCAGGGACCTTCACCTTTTCGAATACGTCGTTCTTCCCGTTAGACACCAAATCCCCGAGTTGGGGCATTACCACCGGCACAAATCCTGCCCACAACTTCCACTTCACTTCCGAGGTGCGCTACTGGTTCCAATACCAAGGGAACGAACTGCTCAAGTTCACCGGCGATGACGACGTGTGGGTCTTCGTCAATAAGCAGCTGGCGCTCGATCTCGGCGGCATTCACAATGTTTGGACTGGATCCGTGCAGCTTGACGCGTCGAATGGCTCAGCCAGCGTCGTCTGCAGTCCTCCTCCTCGCGAGACTGGGACGCTCGCCTGCCAGACTGCTCAGTCGATTAGCCTTGGCCTTGAGCTCGGCAAGGTCTACGAGATCGTGGTCTTCCAAGCAGAACGGCATACGACGTTATCGAACTACACCCTCACGGTCTCAGCCTTCACCAGCACGCGAAGTGTCTGCAAACCAGTGTGCGGTGACGGCATCCTGACGCCGGACGAGGCCTGTGATTTGGGCAAGGATGACCAAGGAAACAGTCTGAACACTGGTGCCTACGGAACCTGCAACCCGGATTGCACGCTGCCGCCCACCTGTGGCGATGGCAAGGTCGACAAGACCTCATCAAACCCCGACGTATACGAAGAATGTGACGATGGCGTGAACCTTGCCTCCTACGGCTACAACGGCAACAAGGAAGCGTGTGGACCAGGATGCAAGTTGATGGACTACTGCGGGGACGGCAAAGTCGACAGCTTATTCGGCGAGGAATGCGACGATGGCAACGGCGTCGCCCGGGATGGTTGCGAGCCGAATTGCACACATCGGGTCGGCTGTGGCAACGGCATTCTCGAAGCTGGTGAACAGTGCGACGACGGCAACACGACGTCCGGTGACGGCTGCACTGAGTTCTGTACGATACCAACCATCTTGCTCTAACGAAGCCCGCTTCAGTTCGAAGCAGGAGAGTGCCTGCCTTGTGTCGTTGCGCCATTGGGGCAGCTTGACCAATGTCGGGCAATTGACGTGACAGTTCAGCGCGACGGCGACCCAAAGCTACGTCAGCGAGCAGAGGCATGGCCGCGAAGAGAATCCGCCGCGCTCAACCAGAATTCGCGCTCAGGGATGAAGAGTCAGTGGATTGCACCCGCAGTGGAATTGCCGGGCATGACTCTAGTGGACTCGAAGGGCCGTACTCTAGAGTTGAAGTGTGCGGAACTACTCCGGGGCTCAGCGATTCAGCCCAGGCGCTTTCCCGCGATCGCGTTGCTAGTTACCCAAGGCCCAGCTGGCACGGGCAGATTACTGCACTTGGCAGCGATCAATGACTTCAGCACCGAAGGAGAGGGAAGGTAGCATCTGAGACGCCACGACATGTCTGAATTGGCGCGCGGTTTCTGCGCTTTCTTCAGGTGTCCGAGAGGTAAGACAACGCGCCGAGAACGGTTCGACACTGGACATGGCCGAAAGAACCACCAAGAGCTGATCCGTGACCGCTGGTGCCCGTCAGCGCGCTTGGTTTCGGCCGTGAAGCTTCAGGAGCAGAGTTGCATTCAGCAAATCTGCCCAGGCTCTCATTAGTTTGGGTTGGGGCAAATCAGCGACATGATAACCTTTCCACTGGGTTCATGGTGTCTGTCGCGATCACGGTGCGAACCAGCAAAAACCCGCTTGATTTTGGGCCGTGGGAGGAAGAGAGTGCGTGGCCGAGATCCCCGGAGAACGAAAACATGCCGCCCGAAAAAGGCTCCACGAACTTTGCGTTTATCATTCTGATCACCCTCGTAGCAACGATCGGAGGATTCCTGTTTGGCTACGACAGTGGTGTCATCAACGGCACTGTCGATGGTCTGCAGAAGGCGTTCCACTCTAACGGTGCAGGCACTGGCTTCAACGTGGCGAGCATATTGCTTGGCTGCGCGGCGGGCGCATTCATGGCGGGGTGGCTCGCCGACAAGTTCGGGCGCAAGACGATTCTACTCATCGCCGCGGTGTGCTTCACCTTGAGCGCACTGGGGGCAGGTTTCGCCCAGGATTCCCTTCAGTTCATTTTCGTTCGGGTGCTCGGCGGCCTTGCCGTGGGTGCTGCAAGCGTGTTGGCTCCGGCGTACATCAGTGAAGTTGCACCCGCCAAGTATCGCGGGTCGCTCTCGTCGATTCAACAGATTGCGATCATCTCCGGCCTTTTCTTCTCGTTCCTCAGTAACTACGTGCTCGCGCGCGTAGCGGGCGGCTCCACCCAGATTCTGGCATGGGGTTTTGAGGCATGGCGCTGGATGTTCTGGGTGATGATCATCCCCTCGTTAGCGTTCTTCTTCTCGCTATTGTTCATTCCAGAGAGTCCGCGTTTCCTCGTTGCCTGCGGCAAGAAGGAAAAGGCGCTCCAAGTCCTAACGCGACTGATGGGCAGCCTAGCAGCAGAATCCAAATTGGCTGAGATTGACGCGTCCTTGGCCGCCGCCCACCACCGGCCGAAGCTGACGGACGTGCTTGCCCCCAAGATCGGCTTTCGTCCGATTGTCTGGGTAGGAATTGGGCTTGCGAGTTTCCAGCAACTCGTCGGTATCAATATCGTTTTCTACTATGGCGCGGTGATGTGGCAATCTGCGGGCTTCAACGAGAACGACTCCCTGCTCATCAACGTTATCAATGGTGGTGCCAGCATCTTGGCATGCTTCATTGCCACGGCACTGGTCGACCGCGTCGGTCGCAAGCCCCTCCTGTTGATCGGCTCGATCGGGATGGCCCTGACGCTGGGTACCTTGGCCGTGATCTTTTCCACCGCAGATGTCGTCAACGGCTCGCTGGCGCTCAAGGGAAGCCAGGGTCCGATCGCACTCGTCGCTGCCGTTCTCTACACGATGCTGTTCAATACCTCCTGGGGTCCGGTCATGTGGATCATGTTGGGCGAGATGTTCCCGAACCAGATGCGCGGTTCTGGCCTGGCAGTCAGCGGTCTGTCACAATGGATCTCTAACTTCGGGATCACCATGACATTCCCGATCATGCTCGCGGGCATCGGCCTCGGTGGCGCCTACGGCTTCTACACTGTATGCGCAGTGATCTCGATCTTCTTCATTCTGAAGTTCGTTCACGAAACCAAGGGCAAGGAGCTCGAGGAAATGCAGGGCTAAAGCCCGCCCGCCAGTCACTGCTCCCACAAGCATCCGGGGTCGCCAGCGTCACGCTGCGGCCCCGGTTCCTTTTGGCGACCTTTCGATGTCCGTCTATTTGAGGTCTCGAAAGGCCTTCCTGTCAATCAGAGATACTGGTTGATGCTGTTCTCAAGCAACTCTTGTTTGCCGCTGATGAGCGGCAGACAAGAGTTGCTCGCAGCCAACTTGCATCTATCCCGAGCATCAGGTTCGCAAAAGGCACTGCGAGCTCCGCGACGATACGCAGCAGGGTACAAGTGTGCCGCCCCCCGCCCGATTCTCGAGCGCGAAGCCCTATCCAATGGAGCCGGCCCCGTGGCAAGTTGGAATCGTCGACCTTGCAAGGATAAGGATTCACGAGCCCACGGGTTGAATGCTTTCACCCTTCAGCGACGCGCGCCCGTCGAGCGGCAAAAACCGGCGGAGTTGGGCCGAAATCTCAAGGAGCTGGAACGCTTCGCTCTGGGCAGGTCGGCGGTGGTTGCCGTAAGAAATGAGAAGAGGCACCAACTTCGCGAAGACACTTCACGGCAGGATTTTCCTCTTCAAGGGGATCGGACAGCCCATGACCAACTCCTTACGGCGTACGGGGCGCCGCATGCTCGTTGCGGGTTTTCGTCGTGCCAGAAGAAGTTGGTTCTTGACGGGACCGTGAGCGAGCAGGAAGGATGCTGGTGTGACTGCAAAGCCTAGATTTTACTCGGAACCCTTTGGCGTGATGCCCGACGGCCGCAGCGTTTCGCGGCATGTGCTCACCAATCGTTGGGGAGCTTCGGTGAGCGTCATCGACTACGGAGCCATCATCACTAGCATCGTCGTACCGGACCAGACCGGGCAGCTCGGTGAAGTGACGCTTGGTTTCGACGAGCTGGCGGGCTACCTACGTGACACTTGTTTCCTCGGTGCAGTCGTTGGTCGCTATGCCAATCGCATTGCGGGTGGACAGTTCGAACTTCTAGGCAAACGGTATCATTTGCCACTGAACAACGGAACGAACCACCTGCACGGTGGCCCGGAAGGGTTCTACGCGGCGCTATGGAAGAGCCGCTGGATTGGCAGCGAGGACTCCCAGGCGCTGTACCTGTCTCTCGAGAGTCCGGACGGTGCGGCAGGCTACCCCGGCGCGCTGCAAGTGTTCGTCCGTTACGGTTTTGACGACGATTGCCGGCTTAGTGTTGCATACGAAGCGGTTACGACCGCGCCTACGATCATCAATCTTACCCAGCACACCTACTTCAACCTGGCGGGGCAAGGCAGCATTCTCGATCATGAGCTCCAAATCGAAGCCGAGCGTTACACGCCTACCGATGCTTCGTCGATTCCAACCGGGCAGCTCTGCGACGTCGAGGGGACAGCGTTCGATTTTCGGCGTTCCCTACCGTTGGGTGCGCGCATCGAGGAGCCCGAAGAGCAGTTGCGACTAGCCGGTGGTTACGATCACAACTTCGTTCTCAATGGCGAACCCGGACAGCTACGACAAGCTGCAGTGCTCTACTGCCCCAAGAGCGGTCGTCGTCTTCTGGTACGAACCACGGAGCCAGGAATTCAGCTCTACTCGGGGAATTTTCTGCCGACAGACAGATCGGTGTCACGTGGACCGACTTCTTATGGTTATCGCGAAGGTCTCTGTCTCGAGACGCAGCATTTCCCCGATTCACCGAACCGTCCCGAATTCCCGTCGACCCGACTCGATCCGGGACAGCCATACCAATCCAGTACGGTGTTCGAGTTCTCCGTGCGCCGATAAGAGTCCTCGCTGACGCGTCGCCATGGCATTGGGGGTGCAAGTCGAGCGGACCACAGATCGCACGAGTTCCATCCGGAGACCGCCCAGCGAACCTGTCGTTACTGGACTTTCCAATCGGCTACCCGCGCGCGACTGCGTGTCGGGGCAGGTCCATCGGCGGCATCCAATTAGCCCCCGAGAACCTCGGGAAGGTGGGGGTCTCCGCGAGCCAACGTACGTGTCTCTCCCGGCCAACGGTTCACGCGCCAAGGCGGTGTACGTCCTACACGGCCAGCGACCAAAGAGACCTTTGACTCTCCAGTGAAACAAATCGCACATGCCTTGGACATCTTTGGGGACGGACACTTGTCTCCACGAAGCGGCCCAGGCGGGTGCCTTCGTGATGAATGTCGTGAGCAGGTTCAAACGCGAAGGAGCTTTCAACTATGTCTGGAGCGTTGTTTCTTTCTCTCCCATATTTGGCGATTGCGGTGCCAATTTCTGAAGGTACCGTCTCGGCTCTGACCCCGGAGCGCGACACGCGCATACAAATTGCGTTGGTCATCGCGTTCGTTGCTGTGTGCCTAGTCGCCTGGATACTTCGCCCCGATTCGCCGCCCGATCGGCGGACACCGGACGCGAACAAATTCGCGATTCGTCCAAGCCGAGTAACGCGCCGTTGACACGGTCGCCTTCCTAGCCGAATTCGACAATACTTTCGATTGCATCGACGCGAACCAGCGAGATGGATCCGGCGCAGATCGGCGACTATGGAGCGGTGATGCGTGGCGTACCGGTGCCGGTATGGCAACTGTTGCAGGCCGCAGCCGGTGTCGCACCGATCATGAGCTTTTCGCCATTGGCGTTGCGGATGCGGACTTGGGCCGAAGCCCAGTTGACGGTCGCCGTGGTGCGCAGGTAGAAGTTGCCATTGGTTCCCGAGTAAGCCGTATAGAGGTTAGTGCCATCGTTGACACCTATTTGCACGTTGGGTGCGGGGCTTGTTCCGCCAGCTTTGTACACGGTGCCAGCGAAGTACCATCGGGGCGCTTGACTAGTGCCAGTGTGGCAGGTGAGGCAGTCCCTGCCAGCATTGTGATTGCCACTTGGTACGTCAGGCAGTCCCGTGGAACTGTAGGTCACAGACTTCCAAAAACTTGCACCAGCGCTTGCCGCTACGCCTCCCGCAGCAGTGCCACCCGTCGTAGCGCCACCCCTTGCTGCCGCAACGCCACCTGTCGACGTGCTACCACCGGCGCTCTTCGCGCCGCCTCTGGTTGCCGCAGTGCCACCCGTCGTAGCGCCACCGGCTGGCGTGTTGCCGCCGAACGCTGCCACGCCACCCGTGCCGACATTGCCGCCGAGCGCTGCCGCGCCACCCGTGCCGACATTGCCGCCGAGCGCTGCCGCGCCACCTGTCCAAGCGGAGGTACCACCTTGTCCCGTGCCATTCGTCGAAGCGCCACCTGTCCAAGTGGAGGTACCACCTTGTCCCGTGCCATTCGTCGAAGCGCCACCCGTTGCAACCGACGTCACTCCACCAATAGGCGCTGAACTGCCACCGTTGGAGGAACCACCCGCCGAAGCGCTGGAGCCGCCCACCGGCGTGTCTCCGCCCGCTGCTGACCCGGCAGCGACCGTTCCATCACCCGAACAAGCAACGAGCAGGGGTGGCACTATGGTGGCTATTGCCCACAGAAGGCTTTGGGGGTTTCTAGGTGTCATTGGTCAAGCTCCACTTCACTTCAGGAACAGAGGTGACGCGTGCGTGGCAGAATCAGTCAGGCGGTATGTCCCATTGTCGTTCGGGGGACGATTCTTTCCGCATGTGCATCGAGGATCTGGGGTCGGGATGCCGCGCATTGTTGGCAGAGCAGCAGACTTCGATTCTGTCGAATGAACGAGTACCTCGATGTTATTGAATCGATGTACTAGCAACTCGCGAAGCAAATTGGGGTTTCGGCGGAAGCCCACGAAGATTGGGCTAGTAGCGCGCTTGGCTGCTTGGCGGCTGGTCCGAAGGATCCATCAGGTCGATGGAATCGCGTTATTACTTACAAACATGAAGTAGCACGTCACAGTGCTCGTTGCCGCAGTCCCTGCAATCCCGACAGGCAACGCAGGCAAGCCGGACTGGATCGCAGAATGGTGTATCGCCCCTGCAATCGCCGTCGGCAAGGCAGGCCACGCACTGTTGCATTGACGGGTGGCACCGATTCCCCAAACTCGAACTATTGCAGTCGCCGTCCGAGGCGCAACTGGCGCAAATTCTAGCGGACTCGTTACAGGTCATCCCGCGAGGGCAGATCACGTCGTCCGCGACCGAGCCGTCGGGCGCGCTCGCCGCCTCGTCACAACTCAGTACACAGCGACGACTGGCGGGTTCACACACGTGCCCTGTGGCGCAATCCAGATTCGAACCACATTCGATGCACCGATGCAGGACTGTGTCACAGCGTTTTCGACTGGATGACGCGCAGTCTCCGTCCGTGCTGCATTCCGCGCATCTGAGCCACTCGATCGCACAAACTAGGTCATATTCCTTGCAATGATGCTGGCATTCCTCGGCATTCGGGAAGGCTGGCCCGTTCGTCGTTGCTCCACTGGTTCCGCCTGCCAGGCCCCACGGTCTACCTGCAGCGGCATCGCCAGCAGACGAATACCCGGCACCACCGGCGACGTTCAGCGGAGGAGCGGGTAGATCGAAGTCGAATTGAGTGCTGCAACCCGTCACCAGGGCCGCTAGACTGGTCAATAGGAGCCAGGGTTGCACAGCCGGGGCCATCCGCCTCACCGAACCTTCCGTGCGAGTCCGAGAGCTCGAAACTTCGCTGCTGCAGCACTCGCGGCGAGTGGCCCATCCGGATACCTGGCGGCGAGGTCGTCGTACAGGACGATCGCCTCGTCGTAGCTGCCCCGCTGCAACGCCCGAGTGGCTCGAGCGTACAGTCTGTTCTGCTGCGCGAGCGACGACGAGGTGGCCTGCTCAACTTGGGAATTGTGGCCCTCTTCGTTCGACACGATGGGCTCGGCGGGTGCCAATGAACCAGCAGCTCTGCCAGCTGTTTGCGGCTTCGAGTTCGGCTTCACCTTCGATCCGATGCGCTGTCTTGTCGCAGGATGCTCACAACCGTCCGGCCAAGTGCGCCCGGCAGTAACGAAAGAACGCTGCCCTGCGGCACGAACCTCAACAATACCTTCGGATACGGTCACCGCTGTGAAGTGACCGCAGCTGTCGGCCCGTTCATTGATGGCCACTTCGAAGACGGTGCCGTGGACCTCGATTTCAGTGTCCGGTGTGCGGACAAGGAATCGCTCGCGCTCTCGTTGCTTCGCTACGGAGAATCCAGTGTGGCCTCGTGAAATCGCGAAGCGGTGAATCGTATCCCCTTGCTCGTAGTGCAAGGTCGTTCCGCCGGCGATCCGCAAGCGGGTTCCGGAGACCAAAGCAAGTTCCCTCGGCTCGCCGAGGGCTGTCTCGAGGCGAGTACCTGGAGCGAATCGCGTACCGCTGGCCATCGCTACGTCCATTTCAGGCGCGGTCGAGCTCAGACAGCTCTCGTTATTGCTGCAACTTGAGCCGGCGATTGTACTCGGTACTGCCGTCTCCGATTCGGAGCGAGGATTCGCGTCCACGACCTCACGGAGCGATAGCACGGCCGATGCCGCCACCGCCGTCAAGGCGAGGCTGCCAACATACAGGTTTCTGCGAATCGCGCGATGCCGCTGCGCTCTATGTATCGCCTCGGTCACGACGGCTATTCCCTGACCTCGGGACAGGCTGGGCCCGCGCTCGGGCGGTGCCCTGCGCTGCAGAACGAGCGCGGCTCGCAGCGATAGGTCCACCTCACTCACTTCGAACCTCCGCAGTCTTCTGGAATTCGACTAGCCATTGAGATAGCTCGGGATCCACCGCAAGTTTGTCATGTAGCTCCCGTCGACCACGAACCAGGCGGCTCTGCGCCGCTGCGACGCTACTCCCCGTGATCTGTGCAATTTCGGCTAGTTCGTAGCCGTGAACGTCATGCAGGACGAATGTCCAAGACTTCTTCGAATCCATCGAGTGAAGGTAAGCTTCGACGCGCCGCACGAGACAGCGCAGCCCCACCGGTGAATTAGTGACCCGTTCGACGGGATCGAAGCTGTCTCCGCCCTCAAGCACGAACAGGCGCCGCTCGACCTTTCTTCGCCGTAGGTGCCGATAGACGACGCGCGCAGAGACGAGTGAGCACCAGGCATCGAGAGGGCATTCTCCGCGAAAGGACCTCAAGCCGGTGACCAACTCGATCAGCGCTTGCTGGGTCAAATCGTCGAAATCCGGGTCACGTGGACCCAACAGGCGTGCGATGGTCCTGTCGACAATCGGCCGTATTCGATCGTGAAAATCAGCGGCTGCTCGGTGCTGCCCTGTCACTACGCGATGAACGAGATCGCTGTCGTCGAGCGCATCTGGTTGCTGCATCCCGCTGACTGCAGAAGGCGCGGATTCCAACTGGGCTTCTGCGGCACCGCCGGGAATGACGCGTAGATTGGCTCTGGGCGAATGCTGCATCACGGGCCTTCTCCGTAGTGGGTGACCTGAGCTCGCGGTAAAGAGGCGAGTGGCCCGTCGATTTACCTAATGCCCAAACGCGTGACGGGAAGTGCCCCCACCGGATAACCCACTGGGGGCCATGGACCCTCGAATTTGGTAGGTAGGGACTGATGAGCCGAAACGTCCAAACGGCGATATCTAGAAACGAGCCGTCACACCTATGCCGACAGTGCCGAAGACCATGGGGATAGTCGCCGCGGTGCCTCCGTGCACGTTCACTCGAGCTCTGCCGCTCTGTGCCTCAGCGCCAGCGTCAGCATAGATGGCTGCGGACTGGGCGAGGTCCATGGAAACCCGCAAGGCGAGGGAGCCGAGCGCCAAGTAGGCCGTCTTTTCGTCGGGGGCGATGTCATCTTCGGACAAATGGGTGACTGAAAGCTGCCGCGCGCCGACGTGAATGACTGATGAAAGCCGCACCCGACTGGAAAGCGACAGCACGTGCAGGCCTCCGACGGCACCCAGCGACAACCATCGCGTGCTCGCCTGCGCAGATTGGATAGCTCCGAACCTTGCGTCGAAGTAGAGCCCGATGTTGAAGATGCGACTGACTTCGCGTGTGGCATCGAAGTAGGCGCCGAAACTGCTCGCGCCCTGGGGGTAGGCGCCTACTGCAGCCAAAGAGAAGGCAAATCTGTGTTCAGTAGGCGTCAGCGCGAGTCTCACCGGCCGCGGGGGTTCTGGAGGCTGAGCACGCATTGTCGCGCTCGAATTGTTAAATCCAGCAAACAGCGAGGCGATAACGAACCCCACGCTCCGACCTCGCTCTTCTTCCGGATCCGCGGGGCCAAAAATCAAGATTCGTTCGGCCTCTTCCTTCGCACCGGGCTGGCGACCCAAGATGCGCGCCCTCTCGTGGCGCGCCCCCTGCCAAGTTACCGAAACATAGGCGAGATTGATATCGGGTTGGGTCGGCAGCGGCGCCTCTGTCGTCGCGCTGAAGGTTTCGATGCGCAGAATCGTGGACGAGCCGAGCGTCTCTCGCGTCGCATACAACAATCCAGTCGTCGCCGGCGAGCTCAACTCACTGGCGGCGATCAGAATGACTAGAACCGTTGGTGTCGACACGCCGGCTGAGGACCTAGCCTGTCTGCAGGCCGAAATCGACTTTGGCGATTGAACGCCCAGTAAACGCGCCTGCCCCCTGGGTAGAAGTGACTCCTCACCGCTACCTTCACCTACTTGTCGACGGCTCCGACCTTGAACGTGACGGTCACGTCAGGTTTGACCGTCACACCAAGGTACGAAGGCACCTCGATGTTGAAGTCCTTCATATTGACGTGTGCTGAACCAGTCACGGTGCTCTGCTTGTCGGAGCCGCTAGCCTTGTAGTGCAACCGAATCGGTTTGGTTATGCCGTGCAATTGCAGCTTGCCATCGATATCGCCTTCACCAGGCGATCTGATTCTTGACTTCTCCACCGTGAATACCGCGTTTGGATACTTCGGCGTTTCGAGGTACTTCTCTTTCATGTGCTTGTCGCGCAAGTCGATTCCCGTCTTGATACTGCCGAGACCGACCGTGGCGATAATGACGTCTCCCTGTTCCTTGAGGGAAATATCGCTTCCCTTGCCTTCAATGCCGAGCCCACCGGGACCGACGGCCTTGAATGCCACCGAACGCTCGCCTGCATGCACCCAAGCTGCTGCAGCGGGGCCAACGAGCAACAGTCCGGCCATGATTACGCAGGCACTGCGACGAAATGAGTTGCTTAGTGACATGGTTTCCTCTCTGAATTCATACTCGCGCGGCGCGCTTTGATTCCCTCGCTGAAGTGACCTGTGGCTGACGCCGCAAGGCACGCGAGGAGAGAAATCCAAACGTAAGAATGGACAGTGCGGAGGCAGGCCACCCCAATCGACCCCGCGGAGCCGCAATACGACCGCCACCGCAGCCATATTCTATGGGAGGCTTGCTTCCCAAGGGTTCGACACCTTGCCGCAATTCGGTGACATCACCGACCCCGTCGCCGTTCGAGTCCGTATTGGCTGCCTCCATCTTGTCGAGGGCCGTGGTGAGTGACTTGCCCCCCGACGAGGTAAGCCCTGCGGTCAGCATGGCTTGCCCGAACGGCTGTGAAACGGGTCCACCGCCAGCGTTGCTACCGTGGCAAATGATGCAGCCCGGCGCCGCGCTGAGGCCGAGATGCTGCTGTATCTGACCGGGAAACCCGGGCATCGCCCATGCGGTATTCGGAATCGCCAACGCCAGCACGAGGAAAGTGATCTGAAGCTTCTTCATGACATACTCCTAGATCGACAGATGCAGCTGTCCGAGCACGAGCGTGTAGTCCATTTTCGCAGGCCCATAGTAGTCACGTGCCTTGACCAAATCGGCACGCAGATCGACGTGTGGGAAGGGGAACCAAGCTGCAGTCAACCAGCCTCGATAGCCAACATTGCCGAGTTCCGCATTTGGCATGTAGAGCTCGGGAGTGACAACCGCATGCACGCCACGCACGAACTCCCAGTCTGCCTGCACGAGCCCAGCCATACCCACGATTGGCGAGCCTCCGCTCGTGGGCCCCTCATGCAATAGATCCCATTCACTCATCAGTGCCAAACTCGCGACAGGCGCCCAGCGTACGAAGGGGCCATGTGCACCGCGGAGCGCGGCGCCTGCAATCCCAGGATTTTGGCTCATCCCCTGATGAGTCACTAGACTGCTAAGACCAATCCCCAATCGGGACGCTGCGATGTATTCGACATAGGCGGAGTAACCGCGTTGTCGGTATTGGTCCGGACGGAGCTGATAGTTGCCCAAAATCCCCATAATCTCGAAGCGATAGTTGTCGGACTGATGCATGAATGCAGCGCCGTACTGCTGCTGAGAGTCGAGATTGGTTTGGGTGGCATTGCGCACGTAGAGGTAGTGGTCCAGGGTGCGGATCCCAAACGGCAGATACATGCGCCCGATGCGCAAGCGATTGTTCTTTTCCTCGTCGAGGGCGTAGCCAACCCAAAACTCACGCGACACGAGATTGTCCCGTTGCCGCGAAGTGATATACGACGCCTGCGCACCCTCGTGTGCCCAGCCGAGCGATCCGGCAACCTCGAATCTGCCGAAATTCATCGCGACTCTTGCATCCGACTGCATCCAGATATGGCGTGAGTCGCCAGGCATCCCAGATGGCTTCGTGTACATCAGCAAGTTACGCTGCGTGAACCCGACATTGAGCCAATCCGGCAGGGGTACGGCGCCCCACGCAAACTGGCTGAGCCCGGTTACCTCAGCTCCTTCAGGACCGCGACCGAAGCTACTGAGCAGCGTCTGAGTCTGAGCCCGGCCGTATTGGGTAAGCAGAAATCCCCCTGAGGGATCTGTGTGACACAGGGCGCAGCCGGTGTATTCGTGCCGGATCATCCAAGGGTACGCGTTACTGGTCCGCGACCACGAGGTGACGATCAGCAAAGACAGCAGGGTCAAGCCGAGCGCAATGAGCTTCTTGGTTCGCATGGTCACGGGTAGAAGTACCTTCCAGGCCTGGTACGCAGGCAGGTCGGGTAAATGTTTCAGACGGTGTCCCCAATGCGTAGGAGCAGCCCTCTGGTCGCGTGCCCCTACCTGGGTTGCGACGATCGAGTGAAGGTCTGCTCATCAAGCGCTGCAAGTACTGACACCCGCTACCTTTTTGGCGCTCCGATCGAACGCGATGCGGTCAAATAACGACGCAATTGAAGGGCGCGTTCGACGACGAGCGCGAGGTGGTGGCCGGCTGAGCCACAATTGTTCTCTGCGCCACCTGGTATGGCTCGAATGGATCAAGCCATACCAAAAAGGCGCGTTTCGGCAGAGTGAGTCTGGCTCAACCGCCACAAGGCCGGTAAACCTGGGGCGATTGCGAGCGACGAACTGCTAGGCCTTGGCGCCCACGTTCGTCCCTGCAGTCGCGCGACTACTGCAGCTGGACCGAGTCAATGAACATCGCGGCAGTCTGGCATCCAGAGCCACCCGAATTCACTTGGATGCCAAACTCTGCGACCGTCGTCCAATCGCCTGCCGCAGGCAACGCCAGCGTTAGC
Organism: uncultured Polyangiaceae bacterium; assembly: GCA_964454965.1. Lineage (GTDB taxonomy): Bacteria > Myxococcota_A > Polyangia > Polyangiales > Polyangiaceae > FEN-1139. The sequence goes on from CAYVXY010000020.1 coordinate 20,140, forward strand.
TGCTTCCAGGCGCCTAGCGTGAATGTGGACATGTTGTACGTTGAGGCGTACCAGTGCTTCCAGCCGGCGTCTTGAGTATATAGAGTAACGGTACCCGATTCGGTGCTGTGGGGGAACGCGTCGAAACGCATCCACAGGGTCAATGTCGTACCACCGATCGACATGAGTGTCGCTGGCGGGGTCAACTTGATTTGCACCTGTGGACAATTTGCTGCGGCGGGAAGGTCGACCCTGAGTGACCCTGCACCCAAATACCCTTCGCTGCTCGACCAAGTCGGTTGTGGCACACCGGCGATTGCATTCTTGAAGACCCAACCCTGCGTATTGCTATCGAACGTATACGCCGGACAATTGACGCGAACGCTCGTCACGTTGGCGCTGCCAACCGTGCCAGTGCCGTAGCTCACTGCGCAGGGGAAGCCACTTGGTTGAGTACCAATCGTCACGGTGTAGTTGGTTCCACTGGCAACCGGCGCAGTAAAGGTGAACGCGCCGGTTGCATTGATTGGGAGAGAGTTGCCGCCGTTGTTTAGGAGCGTGATGCCACTGCCCACATAGCCAGCAACCGTGCCGCCAATGGTGTAGCTGTTCATTGCGCAGGTTACGGCAACCGTCACGCCCGCGCTGCCTACCGTTCCCGTTGCCGACGTAACGGTGCAGGTTTGGTTCGGCGAGCTCGGCTGAGTCAGTACCGTCACGTTGTAGGTTTGGCCACTGCGCACCGGTGTGGCAAAGCTCGACACGCCGTTGGGTGCAGATAGGTTGTCAGCGTTGTTGTTTTGCAACACCAAGCCTGTGCCAACCAGACCGGTGACGTTGACGGATATGCTGTATGGGTTCGACGTGCAGACCACCGCAACGCTGGTGATGTCTCCACTGACCGTGCCGCTGCCACCAGTGACAGTGCAGGTCTGCCACGGCGAGGTCGGCTGAGTCTGAACGGTAACGGCGTAGGTACTTCCGTTCGCATACAATGTGCTAAACGCGAAGGTTCCGATGCTTGAAACAGACAGATTCTCAGTGCCGTTGTGCAGTACTAGCCCGCTGCCAGACAGGCCCGAGATAGTCCCACCCACGGTGTGCAGGCTCGAGCAGTTGACGGCAATGCTGGTGACGTTCGCGCTGCCAACCGTTCCGGTGCCGCCGGATACGGTGCAGACCTGCGTGGACGGCCCGGTCAGGATGGTGACCGCATAGGTGCCTCCACTTTCGATCGCTGTGGCGAAGGTGAAGGAGCCGTCAGCCGTGACTGTGCGATTGTCTGAAGCGTTGTTCTGCAGCACGACCTGCGCACCACTGGCTAGCCCCGTAACCGTCCCACCAATGGTAAATTGGCGGGTTACGCAGACAATCGTCACGTTCGTAACACTGGCGTCGATGACCGTTCCCGCACCGCTCGTGACACTGCAGGTTTGCAGCGGCGTCGCTGGTTGGCTGGTGACCGTCACGCTGTAGGTGTTGCCGGATTCAATTTTGCCCCCGAACGCGAAGGTTCCGTTGGCAGTAACGTTCAAGGTGTCCGTGCCGTTGTTTGCCAGACCCACGGAGCCAACCAAACCAGAGATAGTCCCCGTGATCGAATACTGGTTGGTAGTACAAGTGACCTGGACGCTGGTGATGGCTGTCCCACCGACAGTGCCAGTCCCATTGGTAATTTTGCAGGTCTGTGCTGGGGACGTCGGCTGGGTCAGAACCGTGACCGCGTAGGACTGTCCGCTAGCTAGGTTGGTCGGGAAGGCAAAGGAACCATCGGCATTGACTGCCCGATCGTCACCGCCCAGGTTCTGAAGGACGAGCCCTTTGCCGGTCAACCCCGAGACGCTGCCGCCAACAGCATAGGCGTTGGTCGTACAGGTCACAGTGACGTCGGAGACGCTGGCTGTGCCAATGGTGCCTGCGGCGTTCGTCAGCGCACAGGTCTGCCAAGGAGTCGATGGTTGCCGAGTGATAGTAACCGCGTAGAGGCCGCCTGTCGCCAGAAGCTCAGGGAAGGCGAAGGTTCCCGTGCCGGTAATCGACAATGGGGTTTTACCATTGAGTTCGAGTTCAAGGCCTGAACCCTCGAGCCCGGTGACCGTTCCGCCAACCGTGTAGGCGTCATCAGAGCAGTTGACGGTGACAGACGTGATGTTGGCACTGCCGATCGTGCCTTGGGCACCCGCCAAGCTGCAAAATTGTCCGCCAATTGGCTGAGTTTGGACGGTCACGGCGAAGTGGCTGCCACTGGCAAGCGGCGTCGGGAAGGTGAAGGTGCCGTCGTTGTTGATGGTGAGGTCGTCGACCCCATTGTTGCGCAGGACCAGTCCGGTGTCGGTCAGTCCTACGACGGTGCCGCCGACCGAGTAAGTCTTCGTAACGCAGGTGATAGCAATGGTCGAAATGTCGCTACTGGCTACCGTGGCGCTTCCGCCCGTTACGGTACAGGTCTGAGTCGGTGCAGTGGGTTGAGTCTGTAGGGTTACCGAGTAGTTAGAGCCGCTCGCCACATGGCTTGGAAAACTAAACTGGCCGTTGGCAGTAATGGCAAGGCTGTCGGAAAGATTGTTCTGAAGCGTCAGCCCACTGCCAACCAGGCCAGTTACCGTGCCGCCAATGGCGTAGGTATTGGTGGTGCAGTTTACCGCAATATTTAGCACATCTCCGCTGGCGACCGTGCCATTGCCGTTGACGACTAAGCAAGTCTGCGTCGGTGCACTTGGCTGACCTTGCACGGTGACAGCGAAGGCACTGCCACTCAATAGCGGCGTCGAGAACGCGAAGCTGCCGTTGGCGCTCAACGTGATCTCGTCACCGCCGCCATTTCGCAACACGAGCGCCGAGCCAGCGAGCCCAGTCAGGGTGCCCCCAATGGTGTAGGAATTCGTGCTGCAGTTGATGGTTACGCTCGAAACATTTGCTGCGCCGACCGTGCCCGAGCCACCAGAGACAGTGCAACTCTGAGTGGGGGTACTAGGCGGTGTCTTGACGGTGACGGTGAAGGCCTGTCCACTTGCGAGCTTGGTCGGAAATGCAAAGCGACCGTTGCTGCCCATGGCCAGCTCGTCACCCGCATTGTCTTGAATGACGAGGCCACTACCGAGCAGCCCAGCAACTGTGCCTCCGATCGAATAGACATTGGTCGTGCAGGTCACGGCAACGTCCGTCACGTCATGCGTGAGCGAAGCGATGCTACCCGAAGGCGACACCGTGCAGGTCTGCTTCGGCCCAGTGGGCTGAGCTACGACACTCACGGTAACGCTCGCTCCGGCGGGCAGCTGGGTCGGGAATGCAAATACGCCATCGGCGGCGATGCTGAGCGGACTACCCGAACCGAGTGAGAGGCTGAGCCCGGTTCCGCTCAACCCGGAAACCGCACCACTGATGCTATGGAATTGCCCCACACCTGCGGCGCCTGCAACGGAACCACCGCCCACGCCCAGAGCGGCGCCCGCGGCGCCAATGTCTTGCCCTGCCGCACCAGCGTTCGCGTTCGTACCTCCACCCGCGGACGCACCGGCCCCGGCAGTCAATTCACCAGTGGTCCCTGCAGAACCCACGCTGGTGCCGCCAATACCGGACTCCGAGCCACCGTTAGCTGAACTGATGCCAGCTCCCCCGCTGGCCCCACCGCTGGTGCCGGTGGCCCCTCCAACGCCAGCGGTCTCGGTCGCGTACGGGTCGCTGCATCCGAGGGCCGAAATTGCCAACAGCAAAGCGCAGAGTCGAGCGATGGTGCGTAAGGGTTCCATAAGTTCCTACTTCTCGCGGCGACTGTGCCGATCCGATACGCCAATCCACGGCGAACGGACCCTACTGCACGGCGCCGCACTCCGTCAGTACTTATGCCACGGGACGCATTGTGTCAATCGAACTACCACCTTCGTCGGCGCAGTGACCGCTCCGCGCGCGACGCCGAAACGTACGGGGTCGTGATTGAGCCAGAGCCGTTCTTCTCGCCAGAAACACTACCTTTTAGCGACGAATCAGACGATTGCGCTCGGTTTTCTTCCCAACTTCTGCCGCGCCCGGCGGTTCAATCCACCGCAAGGAGAACCCACCAAGCCAAGGTACAGATACTGACGCGTGATGGATAACCTTCCCTGTAAACCCAGCTGCCCACCAGATTGTTTTTCCCAAACGATTTACGAGGTTTGTGCATTGGACTTGGTTTCGGCGGGCTCAGCCAGTGTCGCTGGGAAAAGATGATCATTTCTGCTTATCTCCTCCAATAACGAATTTTTCATCCAACTTTGGGCAGATGTGCCAATGGCAATCGGCCCTTGACGGTCGATGCCGCGCGGCCAGCGATGCCTCTCGCGCCAAATACGCGCAAGAAGGCAGTCGGGCAATCGCGGGGGGACATTCTCGCGCAGTGTGCTATGGGAGCGTTGGGCGGTGTGCAAGAGGCGCGCCGTATCAACAAGTGCGGAGGTTGCGGTCACCGTGTCTATACTTTCCTTGTCCAAGGTCACCGGGTTGGTTGTTGGATGCGTCCTGATCTGTGCTTGTTCGAGCCATCCGCCGTCTTCTGGCGGCGGAGACACAACTAGCTCCACCGGCGGCCGTGGTGGAAGTGGCGGTGCGGAAACACCGTCCACGGAACCGGACAACGATGCGGGCGTTGCGGGTCAGATCGGCATCGACATAACTGGTCCAGCTGCATCGTGCAAGACGGTCTGCAACCCTGGTCAATGCGGCCCGGTCAGTGATGGCTGCGGCAAGCTCATCGAGTGCGGAGGCTGTACAGCCCCGGAGATCTGCGGCGGCGCCGGGATCCCAAGTCAGTGCGGCAGCGCTCTATCCACCTGCATTCCAAGGACCTGTGAAGCATTGGGCGCGACCTGCGGTCTGCAGAGTGACGGCTGCGGCGGACTCGTCAATTGCTGGAGCGCAGCAGCTAAGGCGTCTGGCGTCACTCCTGCGTGTGAGGTAGCGGGCGCCCTTTGCGTCGAAGGCACCTGCAAATCCACTGCCCCTATCTGTACCAGGCTGACCTGTCTCGACTACGCCGGCGCGCCCGATCTCTGCGGTCCTGTCAGTGATGGCTGCGGCGGGACGCTCGACTGTGGCTTGACCTGCAGCGTCGACAAGGTATGTGGGGCGGTCGAGTCGGGCAAATGTGGCACGGTCGTATGCACCCCCATGAGTTGTGACGCGGGTCTGGCGGCCAAGCCGCCCGGGTATTGTGGCGTCGTGCCGGACGGCTGCGGTGGCGTCATCAAGGATTGCGGCGGTGGCTGTGCCGTTCTTGGGGAGAGTTGTGGGGGCGGTGGCGTGCCAGATGTTTGCGGAACAGGCGCACCCATTTGCGTACCGCTGACTGTAGCGGTATGCGGCAATGCCTGCGGTAAGATTAGTGATGGATGTGGTGGAGTCCTTCAATGCACCACCTGTCAGCTTCCAGCGATCTGCGGTGGAGGAGGCGTCCCGGGAGTGTGCGGGACGATATCCTGCAACCCACTGACTTGCGCCAGTCAGGGAGCAACCTGCGGTTCGATTGCAGATGGCTGTGGTACAACGGTGAGTTGTGGTACCTGCACTTTGCCAGAGTCTTGTGGCGGCGGGGGGATCCCGAACAGATGCGGAGTTGCGACCTGCATTCCGAAGACCCAAGCCGCTGTGTGCGTCCCGGGTCGGTGTGGGCTGCAAAGCGACGGTTGCACCGGCACCGTCGATTGCGGTGGTTGCACGCTGCCGAATACCTGTGGTGGTGGTGGTACTCCGAGCGTCTGCGGCTCACCCACTTGCACGAAGCGGACCTGCGCCAGTGCCGGCGCCAACTGCGGTCCGATATCCGATGGCTGCAACGGGATCATCGCGTCTTGCGGGACCTGCACGGGGTCGGATATCTGTGGAGCCGTCTACCCCAGCGTGTGCGGAGCTGGACTCGATCCCAGCTGCACGGGACTATGCTCGAGAGTCGATCGGACTTGTTCACCGGGCGCCGAAACGAGATTGACTGGCAAGGTCTACGCACCAAACGGCACTTCCCCCCTCTACAACGCCGTGGTTTACGTTCCAAACGCCGCGCTACCGCCGATTGCGACTGGGCCTACCTGCGATCGGTGTGCGGACGAGGACTTGGGCAGTCCCATTTCCGCTGCCATCACGGGGCCCGATGGCGCATTCGTGTTGAGAAACGTACCGGCAGGAGTTTCCTTCCCGCTGGTCGTCAAGATCGGCAAATGGCGTCGCGTCGTCACAGTCCCAGCTGTCCCGCGCTGTACCAACGTGGCTCTGACCGTCGAGCAAACTCGCCTGCCCAAGAATATGCGCGATGCGACGCCTGAGAATGTCGCTTTCGTCAATATCCCTCACATTGCGACTGTCTCTGGTTCGATTGATGCGATCGAATGCGTACTCCGAAAGATGGGGGTTGACGACACTGAGTTCACGCATCCAACCGGCGGTGGCCGAATACACATCTACTATGGCAACGGCGGCTACATGGGCACTTCGACGGCGTCGGTGCAAGGTCAGCGAGCTGATTTGTTCACGCTCACTAGCGGCGTGGCGAAGCTTTACGACTACGACATCGCGGTCTTTGATTGTGAAGCCAGCCTCAACAACTACCCAGCCTACGATGCCATCTTGCACGATTGGGCCAATGCCGGAGGGCGGATCTATGCGTCGCACTTGGGATTTGGCTACATCTATGACAATGGTGACTATGCCAATGCCGCTGTCTGGGGCACCGACTACGGTGAAACTCTTACGACAGGCATCATCGACACGAGTCACACCAAGGGTCAGGCCTTCAATTCTTGGCTAGGCAATGTGGGCGCATGGCACCCCACTTATGGTGACGGGTACATCAGCATTACGGATCCACGCTACAAGGTGACCTCCGTCAACCCCGGCACTGAGCGTCTCATCTACACCGACAACTCAGTATCGATCGGCGGCACGAAACTCAGCACCTACAGTTCCGCTCAACAGTTCAGCTTCAATACCCCGTTGGGCGCTGACGCGGACCATGTCTGCGGCCGCGTGCTCTTTAGTGCCTTCCACGTGACTAGTGCATCCCCCAACGGCCAACTATTTCCCTCCTACTGCACGGTCGCCGAACTGACAGCACAAGAGAAGGTCCTGATGTTTGCGCTCCTTGACCTCTCGGCATGCGTGACGGTTGGTGGCTCACCGACAACGCCCACCTGCACTCCCCTGACCTGCGCGCAACAGAGCGCCAGCTGCGGTCAAGTCGCAGATGGGTGCGGAGGCTTGCTGAGCTGCGGTTCTTGCCTCGCGCCCTTGACCTGTGGCGGCGGTGGGGTCCCCAACCAATGCGGCAATTCCTGCGTGCGCACCACCTGTGGCGCGCAGGGCGCCAACTGCGGCATTATTTCCGATGGCTGCGGCGGCACACTGCAATGCGGCGACTGCACTCTGCCCGCCGTTTGCGGTGGAGGTGGCACGGCCAACGTCTGCGGGACGCCAGCCTGCACTCCGCGTTCTTGTTCGGACTTGGGCGCAACCTGCGGTGCCATATCTGATGGTTGTGGCGGTACGATCAATTGTGGCACGTGCACGCCTCCTGCCACCTGTGGCGGTGGAGGGAGCCCTAACACCTGTGGCATCGGTACCTGTACTCCTGTCACCTGCGGCACAGCCAAGTGCGGCTTTGTTGGGGACGGCTGTGGCGGTACGGTTGCTTGCGGCACCTGTCTTGCCAGTCAAACCTGTGTCAATGGAGTCTGTACTGGCGGCACTTGTGCCGCACGTTCTTGCCAGGCGGCGGGTGCGACCTGCGGGTTCGTCGGTGATGGTTGTGGTGGGGTCGTCAGTTGCGGCACTTGTGTCGCGCCCTTGGTGTGTGGCGGTGGTGGCATTCCAAGCCAATGTGGCGGTACTTGTACTGCGCGCACTTGCGCGGCAGCGAACGCCGCCTGTGGCGCCATCGGCGACGGCTGTGGAGGCGTGAAGGAATGCGGCGTCTGTCCTCCAGGTCAGTCCTGCGGTGGAGGCGGTGTGCCCAATCAATGTGCCCCAGGAACCTGCGTACCGGGTACTTGTGCCGCCGTCGGGGCTGAGTGTGGCTCGATTGGCGATGGCTGTGGGGCAGTGCTCGATTGCGGTGTGTGCGTCTCACCGGAGACCTGCGGTGGTGCGGGCGTGCCCAACAAGTGTGGCACCGGTGGATGTTTGCCGCTCACCTGCGCGCAACAGGACGCCAACTGCGGGCCAGTGGCAGACGGTTGCGGCGGCCTGCTCGACTGTGGCCCCTGTCCGTCGGGACAGACCTGCGGTGGCGATGGCATTCCAAGCAAGTGCGGTGGCTCCATATCGATTTAGCGAGTCAGCCATCGCCGCTGGTCGGGAAGCGCTCTGAGGCAATGACCTCGGCGCTTCGACGTCAGCGGGCCGACGGCGTTCGGTAGCCAGAGCATCGATCACGCGCCAACGTTACTCGGCGCTCTGAGCCGCCAGACCCTAAGCGCTGAGCTGGATTCCAAACGCGCCGTGTACTTGGTGTTGAGGCATGGTTGTGTTGTCGTTGGCAGTCAGTGCCATTGCTTGCAAAAATGTTCGACGACGTGTTGGCTGGTCTTCGAAATCGCCGCCGGCCGCTTGAACAAGCCGATCACATCGGCGCCAAACCGTGACCACGCCGTACAGGCAAGAAGGCCAGAACGGTTCTTCCGAGAGTGAACGAGCCTTGCCGAATACGAGCGAGCATTGACTTCCGACGACGAGTCTGTCGTCAGCCTAGGGTGGGCGCGATAGCTTAGTTCAGCGTTCGTTTCCCGCAGCTCGCCGCGGAAGGCAGCCCGCCGCGGATGATTGCTCTCCGGGTCGGACAAGCTGCGGCTCGCGCCTGGCGGAAAGGCGTTGGGAAGGCGCCTGAAGACCGACTTGACTTGCGGTGGTTCGGATACTTGTACACCACGGGTGGTGCATTTCGCACATGGCGCTCAACCAGGCCATTCCTCCGAGCTATTTCGACAACCTCGGCTTCCCAGGACTTGCTACGTCGCCCTGAACTCTTCGCGCCGCCGAATGCAGATCCGCATGTCCGGTGGTGTGGGTGAGGTCCGGCGGGGCAAATCCCGCTCCCCGATCCCGATAACGCAGACGTTGTCCCTCTAGACGAGGTAGAACGAGTTGAATGACGGTGGGTCTCCTTGGCCTCCGGTGACAAGAAGCACTTTGCAATGAGCGATAGCCTGGCCACGGGCCGGTCGCGGAGGCACGGATGGTCAATCCCCAGATGGTGATGTACGAAGAGGAGTTCAACCAGATCCAGAAGGTTGTCGATCGTCTGGTGAAGGAAGCGAACGCCAAAGTCGTCTTCATCGTCGACAAGAACGGTCAGCTCATCGCCGTGAGCAGTGAAGATGACAGCATCGACATGACGTCGCTCGCGTCGCTGACCGCGGGTTGCATTGCCGCCACTGGCGCCATTGCTCAGCTGCTCAAAGAGAATGAGTTTGTCACGCAGTTCCACGAGGGCGAGCTCGCCAATATCCACATTCAGCTCGTCGGCAACCGCGTCATTCTCGTCGTTGTCTTCGACGTCAAGTCGAGCCTCGGATTGGTCCGACTGCGGGTGCGAAAGGCTAGTGACGAGCTCAACCGCGTCTTTGTGGCCGTTCTCGCCAAAGCGCAGGCGCCAGGTGCTGATTCGCCGTTCACAGAAATCACTGACGACGACATCGATAGCCTTTTTGGTGATTGAGGCACCGAGCATGAGCTTTATCAACTACATGGCTCGGGAGATCAACTGTAAAATCGTCTACTACGGGCCTGGCCTTTGCGGCAAGACTGCGAACCTGCAATACATATACGAACGCACGAATCCCGAGGCGAAGGGTAAGCTCATCTCGCTTGCCACGGAAACCGAACGCACGCTGTTCTTTGACTTTCTGCCGATATCGCTCGGGGAAATCCGGGGCTACAAGGCACGATTTCACCTGTACACAGTACCTGGATACGTCTTTTACAGCGCGAGTCGAAAGATAATCCTCAAGGGGGTCGATGGAGTCATCTTTGTCGCCGATAGTCAGCGCGGTCGAGCCGAAGCCAACCAGGAAAGCGTGGACGATCTACGCATCAATCTGGACGAACAGGGTTATGACCTCGAGAAGCTCCCCTTCGTGGTGCAGTACAATAAGCGCGACCTGCCGAACGTCATCGAAATGTCTGAGCTTCGAGCGGCCATCAATCCGATGCACGTGCCGGAATTCGAGGCCTCGGCGCGAACCGGTGTGGGCGTGTTCGATACGCTTAAGGCCGTCAGCAAGCTAGTGCTTACCGAGCTCAAACGCGGCGGATAGCGTTGTGCTGACGCCGCCAAACGCGCAATAGCGCCTAGCCCGTTACTAACGCAAAAAAGTACTGAGCCCTCTCTCAAGCGACCAATAGGCAGCTGTGGATCCCATTGCATAGACGAGACCGCGTACGAACCAGATTGGTCGACGCTCGAAGCGGATCAGGAGCGACGCCAGCGCAACGAATACCGCGATGGCCCCAAGCTGACCAAACTCCACGCCGAGGTTGAAGAAGAGTAGAGCCGAAGGTACGTGCTTTTCTGGCAGCCCGATGGCGAGTAGCGCGGACGCGAAACCGAGCCCGTGTATCAGGCCAAAGGCAAAGGTCACGAGCCACGTGGCCCGGTAGGCAAGCGATGTAGCAGGCCGCAAGCACTCCGCGCAGACCAACACAATCGAAAGAGCGATCACCGTCTCGACCGGTGCCGAGGGGAGCCAAAGCCAGCCGGATACTGTCGCCGCCAGCGTCAAGCTGTGAGCCACGGTGAAGGCGGTGATGGCTGCGACGAGCCGCTTAGCGTTGCGAACCAGAATCGTGATCGCAAGAACGAAAAGGAGGTGATCATACCCAGTCAGAATGTGTTCTATGCCGAGGTGTGTGTAATCCAAAGCTATCGGCTTTAGGAAACGCAATCCGCTAGATGCGGGTGTTCCGTATACGCTCAGACTCGGGGAGCGGCCGTCAACGACTCGGGTGAGTCGTGAGCCGGCGCGCCAATCGATTTGGACCATCACGCGAGTCTCGCTGCCCGAAAGCCACGGCAATTCGATCGAACCGGCGAGGCCCAGAGAGCCACAATTCAGTTCGGTCGCATTGAGCCGACAGTGCTTGGGAAACACGGCAGGCTGCGCGATTTCGTGCATCAGTGTCGGCGAGCTCGTCTGCCATTGGACGGTGAACCTGCCGTCGCTGACTTCTGTCAGGGTCAACGACGAGGAATCGATCGGATGGCTCCACGCGAAAGTGGTTGCTAGCGCGACCGCTAGCGCCAGCAGCAGCGCCCTGCGGTGGCATGGCGCGAGACAAATCATTTGGTGTGCTCCTCGAATCGATAGCGTCCTGCGATGTCTTGCGCGGCTCGCTCCACGGCCTCATTCTGCCTCGTCGATTTCCAATCCATCACGAGTCGCTCGCGCAATACGTCGAAATTGGGCAGGCCGCCCTCGACTCGAATCATGCGAACCAAGATCAAGCTATTCTGATTCTCGAGGGAATGCCACTCCGCAACGGGAAGGCTACAGACGCGACTAGCGACGTCAGCTCCAAACTCTTCTTCAATCCGTTCGCGATGCACGTGGGCCGCAACCGTTCGCAAACCCAAGGATGTCGGCGTTGCGCCCGCCCTGAGCGCAGCCTCAGACTTCGCGCGTTTCCGCTCAGCAGCAGGATCGCTTCTCGGGAATACGATGTATTCATGCTCATAGACCAAGGGGAGTTCGTAAAGGTTGCGGTGTTGAGCCAGCCATAGCTCGAGCTCCGCCGGCGAGGGCTCACGAGTCGCAAATTCGCTAGCGAGGCGCTCACGCACCCTTTCGATTAACCGCGCACGGACCATCGGATCTTCACGATCGATTCCGTCTCTCAGTGCTTCGCGATAGAGCGCCTCGTCGCGCTTCCAGCTTTGCAGGGCCGTATCGATCTCAGCGCCACTGGGGGGGCGACCCATCTGGTCTTGAAAGCGCCGTGTCAGATCAGAACGCACCGCCGTGCCAGCGATAATCGTTCGTGGGTCGCCCGCAAGCAGTCGATGAACGAGAAATATCGCCGCTCCAATGACGAAAAATACAACGGTAGGCTCGTGCAGCAACCGCGCCACCCGGCGCGCCCAAACCCCGCTCTCGCTATTCATTGTCTACCGTCATCATCTCGACATCCAACGCCGTTACCCAGAGGGTTCGCGGCACTTTCCAAGAGCAATAGTGAAAACGCTACGAAATGGGAGGCAAGCTACGCAAATCGCCCGTTCCGTGGCGACACTGGCGGCTCGTTTGGGCGACGTGAATCTTAGAGCGCTTCAATTCCGCGTCAAGCCGGGTCTGTTTCGAGTTGCCTACTGAATCGTCACGGCGCCGGCATCCAGAGAAATCTGGTAATATCCGTGCTCATCCCATGGAACCGTGGCGCCCTTCTGGGTCACCGTGCCACCTGTCGTCGTGATGCGCACGCACATATTCGGGGGAAAGTGACTCGGCAAGGTCCATGTTGCACTAGTCGTGGCAGACGCTGAGATGGCTTTCTGCCCGAGCCAGTATGCGCCAACGTTGACCATACTCTCAGCCCAAACGCCGCTCTTGACGGCATTCGACATCGTCGTGGTGACATTGGCAAGCGGCACTGGTTGGTAAGTGCCATTGGCGCTGTCGAACCCGTGAATGCAGAAGATTCTCCACTTGTTGCCAGACTTCGCAGTAGAAACCTGACTATCCATGTTGGCGGAACTCTCGTTGGAGATAGGAATGTACGCGGGCAAGACGAATGGATTAGTGCTATCCCTTGGCCCAATCAAGTTGTTGGCTACGCCACGATTGAGAAATAGCAATGCTGGAGCTACTGTTGCCCAGGAGCCATCGCCGTTTGGCGCCGCCATCGTGTACGCCGTTGAACTAAATGTCGTCTTGATAAAATCCTCGGCCGCCTGCAGGTCAGCTTGCGAGGCGGCGCTTTGGTGGCTCTTGGTGTGGTTGCCGATTTCATTACCGTCGGCCAAAGCAGTCTTCCAGACGGCATTGCTGGCATTGCTCGACCCGGTGATCATGAAGAAGGTCATGTGCGCACCTGTCGCCTTCAACTGACTGTAGCCGGTTGTCTGGCTCGGGTTGGAATCATCGAAGGTAAACGAGACAGCTCCAGTGAAACCCGCCCAATCGAGCACTTTGAGTCCGCCGACTGCGCCAGAAGGCTTAGCCTTCCCCGTCGCGCCAGCGGCCATGGAAAGGTTGTCACAGCGGACAGCCGTGGCCCCACCTGCTGGCGTTGAGCCGCCGGCACTTGTATTGGCGCCGGCGGCGCTAGTGCCACCCGCGGCAATAAGACCACCTGCGCCAGGAGTTCCCCCAGTCGGAGATGCTCCGCCAGTTGGAGACGCTCCGCCAACGGCATTGTTGCCGCCCGCAGTTGTGGCGCCTCCCGTGGGGTTGCTGCCGCCCGTACTGGTGGCTCCGCCTGGAGCTGTCGCTCCGCCAGTGGCTTTTCCGCCGCTTGCCGCCGACACGCCTCCGGTTGCGGCGCTCATTCCGCCGCTCGTGCTCGTTTGCGAAGCGCCGCCTGAACCCAACGATCCACCCGTGCTCGCGCTGTTGCCTCCCGAATTGGAACTGCCGAACCCGGTGGCCCCGCCAAGTCCGGCCCCGCCACTGCCAACCGGCAACAGCGGATCGGCGCCGCTGCAGGAAACGAGGGATGCGGTTAGCGACACAATGACCAAGTGAAGGCAGGTGAGCATGCGCATAGGTGTCTTAGCTTTCAATCAATTCACGCCTTCGTCAACTCCAGCGACAACAGGTCGCTTGGACGCGGCGCCGTGCATACTTGTTCGATTCCCATTCACTGGGGATCGGATCACCCTAGGTAAGCACATGCGTTAGCTCTCCGCACTTGGTGTCACAATATGAGAATTGGGCGCCACAAATGGCAACTGACGCGGCGCATGAACCACACCGAAGGAAACGTAGAATTTCGGATTGGGGCGCACAGACCCGAACCCGGATCGGAATCGCGCCTTTGCACTCAGAATATCGCCGCATGAAGGATTCTGCATCTTGCTGCAGGCCCGCAGCTTGTGCAGTTTGGGCGCGGCACAGAACGACAAATTACCGCTGCTTGCTGAGCCTGACGGCCACACGCGTCAACACGGTACCCAATTGATGGAGCAGTGGGTTGTCTAGCAGCATGCCGCTGGCTACCAGGAAGCCGCAGTACTTTTCCTCGTGATAGAGTGGCTCGACCACGCTCAGTAGACCCCGAGTTCTTCGCCCATGAGCCGCAAGGATCTGCGCACCAGCAAGGTGGTCGCCAAGCGTGCCCGTTATAGCGAAGTCAGTGAAGCTGCAGTCGACGACCAGTCGAGCGTTGTTCTGGGATTCGGTTCGGTCTAGCAGCAATGCCACGGTCAGACTCTCCAGCCCCAAGAGGCCCAGGTATGAGCGCACGATGCTGTGCAGCTCCTGCTGGCTCTTGGTTCGAGACAGCGCCTGGTCCAATTGCTCGATGGCAAATGTCCGCATGCCTCGGACGCCTGCGACTGGCTCTTGCTCTCCGTTCCTGGCGCGCTGCAGACGACTCTCCAGCTCGCGTGCCAAGGTGTCTCCGAGTGGCGCATCGGGAATGGGGTCACGCAGCAATGACGTCAGCAACTCTGAGGACGCCGAGTCCAAGAAGACGCCGGAGCCTCTCCACGCGGTTGATTGGCTGAACGGCAAGGTCCGCCGGTTCGGCTGGCAAGATGCGCGAACGACCAACTCAGGGGTGACCATTTGCTCGTCGGCTACGGACTCCTTCTTCATCTTTGCAATCAAGACTTCAGCGGCACGATGACCCATCTCGAATATGGGCTGGCGTATCGTGGTGAGGGGCGGGTTGGCACTCGTTGCCTCGAGGTCGTCAAATCCCACGACAGAAACGTCGATAGGAACCGAGAGCGCTTTGGCGCGCAATGCGCGGAGCACTCCAAGCGCCATTCTGTCGTTCGATGCTACAAATGCATCAGGCAATTCGCCCGAACACTTCTCCAGAATTCTGAGCGCCGCAGCCTCGCCACTGGGTAGCGTAAAGTCACCAAGCTCCACCAGCTCGTCACCGTGCGGCAACGATCGCTCGATGCAGAAGTCCTCCCAGGCACGAAAGCGTGACTTGGCTTCCACATTCCGTTCACGGCCGCGAATGAATGCGATGCGGCGGCGTCCGCAGGTTTCCGTTAGGTGCTTCATGAGCAAGCGAATGCCAGCGCCATTCTGGATCCAAAGACTCGCTATGCCAGTTATCCCGGCTCCCACGCACACTGCTGGCAAGTCACCGATGCGTTGCAGGAATCGCTCCGTGTCGTACTGAGGTGGCAGAGCGGCGGAGGCTTCGCTGCTCTCGCTCTTCGGGCCTTCCGAATCAACGCACTCGAACGATGGCGGCGTGAATATCACACCAGACAAGTGCCGTGGATCGACCAGATCCAGGAACCCGAGCGGAATCGCGTATTCGGTGGTCTGTGAAGCTCCCGGCGAAAAACAGAGCGGTGACAAACCGTTATCTGTCAGGACTTCGGTGGCGCCGGCTATCAACTGCCGCGTATAGTCGGCGTCGAGGCTACTGGTGACCAACCCAATCGTTCCAGAGAGACCGTCCGTAGTCATAGTTGTTCCGGCGAGCTTACAGGGATTGGAGAGAAATATGGAAGACGTAAGAGCACGAGGTTGGCGGACTTACATTGTGAGCGTGGTCGCGTAGTGGGGACTTGGACGAGTGCAGAGGGTGCGACGCAAGGATCCTGATCAGCGTGTAGCAGGTGGTGTGTTGTGGGTGCGTGCGGACGCACCCGGAACTGCTCCAGCTCGGCGACCCTTATGGATTGTGCACGCCCCGACTTGCGCTGCTTGCATGATAGTAGACAGCGTGATGTGCGACTCCTGCCCTTCGTCGCTTGGTGGGTTGTAGGTGCTCTGGATAACCTGGCCCGTTCGACATGAATCGGGTTGCAAAAACGAACGCCTGGTTTGAAACGCATTCGCCGCAACCTCACCGACAGAAGAACCTGTTTGATTCCGTATGCTGCGGAAACCCGCTCGAGTCAGTGCTCAGGCAATCGTCTCCTCGAACCAATTTGCGGTTGCAGTCGAGTGCACTTGAGGTGCGCGGCCAGCAACGCGCAGTCACGTCGCAGAATCGTCGCTCGCACCGCAGCGTTTGCACGGCGCTCCAACCCCAAAGTCCCAGACCAACAGAACTCAAGGCGCCGCCAGCGGATTGCTTCCGGCGTCAGCGCTGATGGTCCCCTTGCACCTCGAAATTTGCCAGTGGCAAGTCGAGTGG
Organism: uncultured Polyangiaceae bacterium; assembly: GCA_964454965.1. GTDB lineage: Bacteria > Myxococcota_A > Polyangia > Polyangiales > Polyangiaceae > FEN-1139. Next base: position 36,406 of record CAYVXY010000020.1, read on the forward strand.
AGGGGAGGGATTGAGCCGTATCTTTCAAGCGCGTCGTCGCGGCGACCTGACCAGAGCGGCCTTGCCTACAAGGCTTCGGGCCGTCGGCCTCCGTCGACGTGTGCACCTAATCGAAGTGTTCATAGTTTGGCTCGTCCACAGGACCCAATCGCCAGATGGCGCGCTGATCCGCATCTAATCGCAGGATCCGCGAAATGGCGTGAATGGCTTGAGTTGACCACATCTAACTACCTTGTGCGTTGATGGGCTACATGCGCTTTTTCTGTCAACTTCGATTTCGAAGATATTCGGTTACCCCTTAACTTTTCCAGGTGACTTGTCATCTCACCTTGCGCATATTTCACGGATGTTGGCTCGCAAGTCCGCGTTGGGATGCTCGGTGTTGCTCGCGATTTTCCTTATGTTTGGTTGTGGCGGCCAACCAACGTTGACCTTCCCTGACGAGTCCAACGTTCACAATGGCACTGGGGGCAGCGGAATGGGGGGAGGATCCGCGGCCGGCGGGAGCACGATGGTCATAGACATCCCCGACGCGTCTACTCCCGGCGATGGCGCACCCCCCGCGATCTGTGGCAACGGACTCGTCGAGCTGGGTGAGCTCTGCGATGATGGCAATCGCACGGATGGCGATGGCTGTCAGTCGGACTGCCTCACGCAGGATCCTGACTATTCATGTGCAGCGGGGAGTTGCGTGAAGTTCGTCATCTGTGGCGACGGCAAGCTCCAAGGCAACGAGGTCTGCGACGACGGCAACGTCGTCGATGGCGATGGATGCTCCGCAGACTGCAAGGCAAAAGCGCCCGGCTTCGACTGCTCACGCCCAAACAAACCATGCGTTGCCCTTTCGGTATGTGGCAATGGTGTGCGTGAGCGCGGCGAGCAATGTGACGACGCCCAGACGCTTCCGATGGATGGCGACGGTTGCTCGGTAACCTGTCAGCTCGAAAGCGGCTACTTCTGTCCTACGGGAGCTAGCTGCATCAAGCTTGTTTGCGGCGACGGCGCCCGCACGCCGGACGAGGAGTGCGATGACGGCAACGCGCTGAATGAGGACGGGTGCTCGTCCGCTTGCAAGAACGAGGACGGGTGGATTATCACTTCTTCCGGGGCAAAGCCAATCTGTGGTGATGGCGCAATGCGCGGCGGCGAAGCCTGCGATGACGGCAATCGAGTGAGCGGCGACGGTTGCTCGGCGACTTGTACGGTAGAGCCACTCGTGCAGTGCACGGGTCAGCCGAGCGTGTGCAAGAGCACCATCGTGTGCGGCGATGCCAAGGTGCAGGGAAGCGAGGTCTGCGACCCGCCTGGGGACAGCTGCTCGTCCGACTGCAGAAGGTTCATCACTCCTGGCACTGTATGCGGCAATGGGTTGTGGGAGAACGGTGAGGGTTGCGACGATAGCAACCAAATCGGCGGCGACGGCTGTAACGCCAGTTGTAGCGTCGAGCTGGGCTGGGTGTGCCCGCAGGCCAACTTCTGCTTCAGGCTGCCTTTGTGCGGCAATGGCATACGCGAGCGAGGTGAAGGGTGCGATGACGGCGACGCCATTTCTGGCAATGGTTGTTCAGCCAGTTGCCAACTTGAGCCCGGCTACTTCTGTCCGCCAGGCGGCGCGTGCATTTCACTGCACTGCGGCGATGGTAACCGTACGCGCGATGAACAATGCGACGATGGCAACAATCTGGATGGCGACGGATGTACCAGCGCCTGCGCTACCGAAACGGGTTGGATCGTAACCGGGACGGGAGCGAAACCCATTTGTGGCGACGGGCTCATCCGCATCGGTGAGCTGTGCGACGACCATAACAACACGAGCGGCGATGGCTGCTCGACGATCTGCCAGCTCGAGCCGCTCATGCAGTGCACAGGGCAGCCTAGCGTCTGCGCGAGCACCATCACCTGCGGCGACAGCAAAGTGCAGGGTGACGAGGTCTGCGACCCACCGGGAATGAACAACTGCGCGGTGGGCTGCAAGAGCTTCGTCATTCCGGGCACCAAGTGCGGCAACGGGGTGTGGGAGAATGGCGAAGGCTGCGACGATAGCAACACCACCAATGGCGACGGCTGTGATTCGACCTGCAAGGTCGAATCCGGCTGGAAATGCCCGCAAGCGAACTCCTGCCTCAAACTGCCCGTCTGCGGTAACAGCCTGCGAGAGCTTGGCGAGCAATGCGATGACGGCGGGGCAGCGGCCGGCGACGGTTGCGGAGCCACCTGTCTGCTCGAACCCGGCTACTTCTGTCCACCGGTCGGGGCGTGCGTCCTACTACATTGCGGCGATGGCACGCGCACGCGCGACGAACAATGTGACGACGCCAATAACACGAGCGGCGATGGCTGTTCGAGCACCTGCACCACTGAACCGGGCTGGATCATTACCAGTTCGGGAGCAAGACCGATTTGCGGCGACGGGTTCCGACGCGGAACCGAGCAGTGCGACGACCACAACAACGCGAGTGGCGACGGCTGCTCATCGACGTGCAAGACAGAACCGCTCATGCAGTGCGTGGGGGAGCCGAGCGTCTGCACGAGTACCATCGTATGTGGTGACAGCAAGGTGCAAGGCAGTGAAGTCTGCGATCCGCCGGGAATGAACAACTGCGCTGCTGGCTGCAAGAGTTTCGTGATTCCAGGCGCGGTATGTGGCAACGGGATCTGGGAGAGCGGTGAAGCCTGTGACGACGCCAACCATGTCGCTGGCGACGGTTGCAGTGCTTCCTGTGCGGTCGAGACCGGATGGAAGTGCCCTCAGGCCAACTTCTGCGTCAAGCTCCCGGTGTGCGGGGACGGTGCCGTCAATTCGAGCTCCGAGCAGTGCGATGATGGAAACCTCGTGGGCGGGGACGGATGTGCGTCGGACTGTCTGGTCGAGTTGCACTGGTTCTGTTCAGGGCTCGCACCATCCCAATGCATCCACGAGATTTGCGGCGATGGGATCCGCACGCCGACCGAGGGCTGCGACGATCACAACGTCGGCGCTGGGGATGGTTGCTCGAGCACCTGTGCCGTCGAAGACGGCTGGGCATGTCCGATCGCGAACCAGCTCTGTATTCCCAAGTGTGGCGATGCGAAGGTCAGAGGCGCTGAAACCTGCGATGACGGCAACGCCATCAGTGGCGATGGCTGCAGTGCAAACTGCAGGGCAGAATTTGGCTTCACCTGCGCCGGCGCGGGGGCGGGTTCGTGTTCGAAGGCCATCTGTCCGAACGGCGTCCTAGAGGCTGGGGAGGGCTGCGACTTTGGCGATACGATTGCTGCCGATGGCTGCGGTCCGACTTGTCAACTCGAGCCAACGATAACGGCAGGGCCGAACCCGGTCGTAAACACGTTCTGTGGCGACGGCATGAAGACCGGAGCCGAGCTCTGCGACGATGGCAACAAGAGCAATGGCGACGGCTGTTCAGCTACGTGTCAAGTCGAGCCGGGCTTCACCTGCGTACCGAATCTCACGCTGCCTGCAAACGTAAGCATCCACATCACCACCCGCGATTTCAAGGGTGCCAACGCGACGGCAGGCGGGGGCCACCCGGACTTCCAATACGCGACGCTTTCAGCCGTCACTGGGCTGGCTGGTGCTCTCTGCACGACCGCCAACGCGGCCACGTGCGGCAGGCTCGACGCGGAAGGCAAACCAGCATTGATCAGTAACCCCGGTCGGAGCACTTCCGGCATCAAGAATGCGGACACCTTCGCACTGTGGTTCCGCAATACGAACGTGACGAACGTGAAGGACGAGGCCGGTACGACCAATATCGGGATTCAATCGTTCAGCAAGACGCTAACCCTCACGCAGGCGGCTGCTGGCTCAAAGGTCTACAGCTATAGCAGCAGTGCCTTCTTCCCGCTCGGTGGGGCCGAAGGATTCGGCAATATCGGTGTGGAGGTGCCATTTTGCAGCACTAACCAGGTCCAGAATCAGACCAGTCAATGTACCGGATGTGACGCCACCTGCCGCGGGCAAAATTTCAGCTTCACCGACGAACTGCGGTATTTCTTCCAATACCAAGGGGGTGAGGTGCTCGATTTCACCGGCGACGACGACGTGTGGGTGTTCGTCAATGGCAAACTCGCGGTAGACCTTGGCGGTTTGCACCCAGCAACACCTGGCTCGGTAACGCTCAACGCCTCGGGGACCGATACGCGCTTCGGTATCACGAGGGACAACGTCTACGAGATTGTGCTGTTCCACGCCGAGCGCCACACCAGCGCCTCGAACTTCCGCCTCACGCTCTCGGGTTTCCTCGCGCCGCGTTCCCATTGCACACCGATTTGTGGCGACGGGGTTCTGGCGGGAGGCGAGGCCTGCGACGATGGTGCGAGCAATTGGCCAACTGACAGCGGTGTACCGTCGGGCAGATGCAATCATTCTTGCACCGCGCGCGCCTACTGCGGTGACGGCGTGATTCAGAGCCCCGAGTTCTGCGACAACGGCATCAATACCGATCTATACCTGACGAGCAGCTCGACGGGCAAATGTGCTCCGGGTTGTCTCGCCCCGGCACAATGCGGCGACAGCATCGTGCAGGCTGCGTGGGAGGAATGCGATCTCGGTGCCGGCAACAGCAATACCACGTACGGACCTGGCGCTTGCACGACGGCATGCCAATACGCGCCGTACTGCGGTGACGGAACGACCAACGGATCCGAGCAGTGTGACAAGGGGACTGCCAACGGCGGCTACGGTTCGAACTCCTGTACCTACGACTGCAAGACGGGGCCGTATTGCGGTGACCACCTGCGCAACGGGCCTGAGGACTGCGATGGCACTGCGAACTGTAGCGCTACCTGCACGATGAACCCCTATTGTGGCGACAACATCAAGCAGAGCAGCGAGGAGTGCGACTGGGGCAGCGCGGCGTCGACCGACTACGGCACCTGCAACAGCACCTGTCATTGGAACGCCCATTGTGGCGATGGCACCAAGAACACTCCTCCCGAGGAGTGCGACAGCGGGAGTGCAAACAACAACGCAACCTACAACGGCTGCCGGTTGGATTGCTTGCTCGGGCCGCGCTGTGGCGACGGCATCACTCAGGTCGGTGGCGGAGAAGATTGCGACAACAGCTACAACGACGACACCTACAGGTTCTCTGCCAGCTCGTGCGGCCCGGGGTGCAAGAACGTGCCGTACTGTGGTGACGGCGTGCTTCAATCCCTTTACGAGCTCTGTGACAACGGCGGAGCCAATAGTGACACAGCGTACAACGGCTGCAACTCTAGGTGCGATTGGGGTCCCTACTGCGGCGATGGCGTCAAGAACGGCACCGAGCAGTGCGACAAGGGGATCGACAACGGTGGTTATGGTCCGGGCTCGTGCGGCGTAGACTGCAAAGCTGGACCATTCTGCGGTGACGGGATCCGCAACGGCTCCGAAGAGTGCGACGGCACCGCGCACTGCAATCCAACCACCTGCAAGATGGATCCCTACTGCGGTGACAACATCAAGCAGACCGGCGAGGATTGCGATTGGGGTGCTGCAGCCGAAACGGCTTATGGTACCTGCAACCTCGAATGCCAGTGGAATGCCCATTGCGGCGACGGCCACCTCGATCTGCCGGAGGAGCAGTGCGACAAGGGTGCTGCGAACAACAACGACACCTACAACGGCTGCCGTACGGATTGCTTGTTGGGGCCACGTTGTGGTGATGGGGTGAAGCAGTTGGCGGCGGGTGAAGTCTGCGACAACGGATTCAACGACGACACATACAGGTTCTCGAGCTCGGCCTGCGGCACTGGCTGCAGTGCAGTACCATTTTGTGGCGATGGTATCGTCACCTCACTCTACGAGGTATGTGACAAGGGCGCGAGCAACAACGACACCGCGTACGATGGTTGCACCACTAGTTGCGACTGGGGCCCGTACTGTGGCGATGGAGTGACGAACGGATTCGAACAGTGCGATCGCGGTCTTTCGAACGGTGGCTATGGCGTTGGGTCTTGCACCGTCGAATGCAAGGCGGGTCCGTTCTGCGGTGACGGCATGCGCAACGGTTCCGAGGAATGCGACGTGAATGACCCCACGGCGAAATTCTGCAGCGCGGAATGCAGGATCACGCCCCATTGCGGCGACAACATCCTGCAGGCCGGCGAGGACTGTGATTGGGGAGCGGCGGCGTCGACGGCCTATGGAACGTGCAACAGCACCTGCCATTGGAATGGCCATTGTGGTGACGGCATCATCGACAGGCCTGCCGAGGAATGTGACCTGGGACCCTCCAATAGCAATGATGCCTACGCCGGTTGCCGGGTAGATTGCCAGCTTGGCGCTCGCTGTGGCGACGGTGTAAAACAAACGGCTGCCGGTGAGATCTGTGACAACGGCTACAACGATGACACGTACCAGTTCTCCGTGGCCTCGTGTGGGCGAGGGTGCACGGCCGTGCCCTATTGCGGCGATGGTGTCGTGCAGCCGCTCTACGAGCTATGCGATGGCGGCCCGGCCAACAACGACACAGCGTACAATGGCTGCACCAGTCAATGCGCGTGGGGCCCGTACTGCGGCGACGGCAAGAAGGACCCGCAGGAAATCTGCGACAATGGCTCGCGCAACACCGCCTACTCGCCCGAGTCCGGGGGTTGCGGCTTCGACTGCCAGCCTGCACCCTCCTGCGGTGATGGCGAGCGCAATGGCCCCGAGGAATGTGATCTTGGAACCGCGCTGAATTTAGGCGGATACGGCGGCTGTAAGGCCAACTGCACGCGCGCGCCCTACTGCGGTGACAGAGTCATCCAGACTGAGCAGGGCGAGGGCTGCGATGACGGACCGGTCGGGAGCGTGAACTGCTCGCCGAGCTGCGTACGCCGCGGCATCATCTTTTGAGCGGCGACTCGGCCTTCCAGTCACGCGCTGCCGCCGCGTGAGCGGCGGCGCAGCTTCGCGGAAAGGTCCCCCAAATGGGCCTTTCCGCATTGGGTTGCGGCAGGAGCGCTTGTGATGAGGAGCGTCCCGTCGAAGTGGGAGGGCCCACGTCGTGGCCCATACCCTGACGACCCAAGGTCCTCACACAATGAGGAACACCCGAAGTATGCCGTGAAGGGGCAGTGAGCGTGCCCCATTTGGCCGACTCGACGCCCCGAGCCTCGAGCCGGATTGGCCCAGCGCGTTACGTCTGGGGTAAGGCGGGGCGCGCCGTTGCCGTGTATAGTTTCGCGGCGTCGTGTGGGTGCGTGCGCGTGCGCGTCTGGACTCCGCCACGCGGAATTCGTCGGCTTCGCTCGTGGCACAATCAGTACGGCGCCGGGCCGTCTCGCCCAACCACCAGCGCGCGCCGATCGTACTCGGACTCGGCTATGGCGATCCACGACGACAACAACTCGAGTCACGGACACCACCAGACTGATTCTGGAACGCAAGCACAGGTGCTCGCGAGTCCCATGCCCATTCGCACTGGACAGGTTGTCGGTTCGGAGCCGTCAGAGCGCGTCGTAACCGTCTTGGACCCAGACGCCGGTTTCGGGAAGCGCCCCCCGAACAAGCCGCTCTCACGGCGAGCAAAGTGGGCCATCGTCGTGGCGCTTACGGCGAGCCACCCGGTGTTGCTCTACGCGCTCTATCCTGTCGCGGGAGAGGCGACTAACACGCTCGTGTTGGTTGGGCCCGTCGTGGCGACATTGCTGTTCAGCATCCGGGTTGGCGTGCCTTTCATTCTTATCAACACCATGGTCAGTGGTTTCGTGTTCTGGCGCCTGACTGACATGCAAATCGATCCGGGGCTTCCCAAAGCGCTCGTATCCGTGCTTGTCACGACCACAGTCTGCTGGGGCGCTGATCGCCTCCGCCACTTCATCGAACAACGCAAGGCGATGGAGGCTGCGCTTCGTCAAGCCCAGAAAATTGAGGCTGTCGGACGGTTGGCGGCTGGCGTGGCGCACGACATCAACAATACTCTCAGTGTTATCATGGGATCGGCCTTCGCATTGCGACACGAATTGGCCGTCTATGGGCGCCCCTTCCAGGATCTCGACAACATCGCTCTAGCTTGCGACCGGGGATCACAGCTCACCCGCAATCTCCTCGGCTTCGCAAGAAACGGCTGCTCCCGGAACGAAACGTTTTCGCTCAATGCCGTCGTGCGCGAAGTGCAGATGCTGCTGACGCGCACAGTGCCAAAGGACCTTCACTTCGAGCTCCGACTCGTTGAGCCCCCTCCTCTCATGGTCGGGGAGCAAGCGCAGCTCGAACATGCGCTGATGAACCTCTGCCTGAATGCCCTCGATGCCATGAACGATCGAGGCCGTTTGACTATCGCGACCCGCAGCGCCAACGGCAAGGTTTCGGTCCGCGTTTCGGACACCGGAACCGGCATGGCTGACCACGTCCTTGAACACGCATTCGAGCCATTTTTCACGACCAAGCCAGTGGGCAAAGGCACCGGCATGGGTCTTGCTATGGTCTACGGCACGGTGCAGTCCTTGCGCGGAACCATCACGCTTGCATCCGAATTGGGAGTGGGGACCACCGTTACGCTTACGTTTCCGCAAGCCTCCGCCAACGTGCCAGTGGCTGGTGTTTCACTCGCCACTACGTCGGACCCTCGACTGCTCGAGGGGCGAACCGTTCTGCTAGTCGACGACGAGCCCCTGGTGCTGCGGGCAGGGGAGCGTATGCTGAGTGTCTTGGGCGGCAAGGTACTGTCTGCCAATACCGGTCGGGAGGGGATCGATGTCTTCGAGGTACAACGAGATGCCATTTCCCTTGCCATCATCGACCTCGCTATGCCGGATACGGACGGTTTGGCTACGATGCGCGAGATCCTTGCTCTTGCGCCGCAAACGCCGATACTTCTGGCCTCAGGATATGCTCCGAAGTTTGGCAAGTTGGAATCGCTACTCGAAGGTCTGCCGACGGTTGCTTTCCTTGCTAAGCCGTACGACGCAAATTCGCTCCTTACCGCAGCAGCCACGCTCTTGCCGGCTCGCCCGGCAACCACGACCTCGTCGGGCAAGACCGGAACGGTATAGAGCTCGAAATCCTCCCGCCCTTGCTACACGTTGCAGCGCTGCCACAAATCCCATGGCAGTCGCGTGCGGTCAGTCTATGCACACACTTGGCCCAATGCTTGTGTCAAGTTCGTCATCAGGCGAGCTAGGTTGAGCATGCTTTCTGCCTCGGAATCACCCCAGGCCCAGAAGGATATCATCAGCTGTGATCCGTGCTGTTGCCCTCGTGCCTTTGGTAGCGCAAGGTAGCGCACGGGGACCATGGTGGTGCCGACGATGCCCCAGCGAAACCCAGGATCGATTTGGTTCAGCTGAAGGTGGATCCGATCTTTGAGCGACTCGAGTTCTCCCGTCGCGGTGTTTCGTTCGAGTCGCCGAAACAGCACCATCACGCGTCCGGAGCATTGTAAGGATTTGTCGATCCCCGTGTGTTCGTTGGCGGATGGCCCTGCGAATGCGCAGTCATTGGATTCTAGCGAGGAGGCTGGCGCATTCAGTTCCTCGAGCAGCGCATAGAAGTTCTCGATCGCCGTGTGGTCTTGCCACGGCACGAAGTCCTCGAGTGAACTGCGAATGCGCTCGGGCATTGCTCTGAGATCGTAGTAGCGGCAATCGGGATCGCTTGTGCTGTCCACCCAGGGATGGGAACGCACTTCGAAAGCGGGGCCAGCATATTCACAAGTTTTCATCGAATCGGGTTCACCCTACACTATCGTATGGCGCTGACGGCAAATCGCACCAGCTCGCGACGGAAAATTGCAGCTTGGGCGCCAAGGTGTGCACCACGGACGCTGACGCAGGATCAGTCGATGGCCCTCGGGTCCGTTTTGAGCCAAGCTGTCGTCATCCTTGTGTCGCGGAGTTTGTCGCTTGCGGCGCGAAGGGATCCGGTCGAAGGTCGCAGTTCGTGACGGAGGCTTCTATGCGCACGCCGCTCTTGCTCGCAGGGATCTCGTGGCTACTCTTGTGTTCTTGTAGTGCGGATCAAACTACCCCATCAATAGGGGGGACGGGTGGCGCGAGCTATTCGCAGGGGTCTGGTGGTGTCGTGGGCGGGAGCTCGAGTGCCGGTGGAGCCGTGAGCAGCGGCGGCAGCACAAGTGCCGGTGGAGCCGTGAGCAGCGGCGGCAGCACAAGTGCCGGTGGAGCTGTGAGCAGCGGCGGTAGCACAAGTGCCGGTGGAGCTGTGAGCAGCGGCGGCAGCACAAGTACTGGCGGCAGCACGAGTGCTGGCGGTCAGTCGAACATTGGAGGCAATGCTGCCGGAGGCATTTCAAGCGGTGGGGTGACCGCGGCGAGCGGAGGCGTTGGCAATGGTGCGGGCAAGGTGGGGACCGCAGGTAAGAGCAGCGGTGGCAGCTCGAATAGCGGCGGCAAGGGCGGCGTTGCAGGCAAGGCCAACAGCGGGGGCAGCGCCCCAGAGGGGGGCAATGTGAGCATTGGCGGAACCAGCGGAACAGCCCCAGTGGGTTGTACGCGCGAAGGATTGCAAGCCGCAGTCGATGCCTACCTCGTGGCCCAGAAGGCGGGAGATCCGTCGAGGATGCCACTCGCCTCGTCGGTGAAGTACACGGAGAACTTCAAGACGACGACCAGTGGGATCTGGAAGACCGCCTTGTCCGGCGCAACGCTCGGGCTCAATCTGCTCGACGTGACGGCCTGCCAAACCTTCAGTGAGGTGTTCGTCACTGAGGGCAGCCCCCAATATGTCATTGGGATCCGCCTGGTGATCAAGGACGGCACGATCTCCGAGATGGAATCGGTCGTAACCCAAGGTGTTGTCAGCGGCAGCACCATCACTAGCAAGGACTGGCTGTTCGATGCCAAAGCGTACTTGGCGTGTGACCAAAGCGAAGACTGGAGCGTCGTCCCTCCGAGCAGTCAAAGCACTCGAGAGGAACTGATTGCGGCAGGGGAAGCCTACTTCAAGATCTTCTCGGACAAGAGCACGTCGGTGCCTTGGGGAAAACCATGCTTCCGTCTCGAAGGTGGTAAAGGCTGCACCCCGGCCATGGATCAGGCGAGCCAGTCCTGCAACATCGGCATTCCCGATGGCATCACCTTCAAGAATACGCATTGGGTCGTCGACGTGGAGCTCAATGCTGCGGTTGGCTTCACCCAATTTGCGGGAGCGAGCCCCGACACCCACCTGTTCCGGTTGGTTGATGGGAAGATCCGATACGTCCACACGCTTACGCAGGGCACTGGCTGAAAGTGTGAGATGGTGCCACGAGTTTTACCTGACAACGGACCTACTTGACTTAGCGTAGCGCGATGCAGACGGGTCTCAGCTTTTCAAGTAGATGGTTGCCCACCCATTTCCAGGCATGGCAAATCTCAGGCTCCTGCCGTTCACCGCAACGCGCAACGACTTCGCTGCGCCAGAGTTGTACAGGACCGTAACCACGGAACCGTCCGGGTTCTTGAAGACAAGCGCATCACCGGCATTGGCATTGGTCGGAAATGCCTTTGCCCCCGGGTCGACGAATTGGGAAACGTGGCGAAAGACGTAGTAGGCTGGCGTAACGTTTAACGTCTTCGTCGATGTGTCCACTGTCAATAGGGCGTTTTGAGGCCACGGGCGCACCGTGTCCATGTTCTTGCCCACCGTGTCCAGTACCATGTTCGAAGCGGAGTAAGAGGTTGCCCCGGCTTTGATCCACTCGCGGATTAGGCCCCAACTCTCCACGGCATAGGTATGGTCGTTCGGTGCCTTGGACAGGACGAAATCCGACGACCAAGGGTAATTGCCGGGCTGGTGTGCCGTCTGAACGATGGGCAGATTACGCGACTTCAGGCCAGACGTGCTGCCAAGCATGCTCCACTGCAAACCGAAACCCTTGACGTACGACATTGCTGTGGCGTCAGCGGTCACGCTGCTGATAATCGTGCCGTCTTTGCCGTTGTCGGCATTGGACATGGTGCCGAGGTATATAAGCGCGTTGACGTTTCGCTCACCGAACGTTGGTCCCAAATATCTGCTGATGAATCTGGTCGTTAATGCTGCCGACCAAAGACACGATGGATAGTCTTGTGCGTAGCCTGGCTCGTTCTGTACGTGGATCGCCTCGATCGCGATGTTCTCCTTTCGGTATTCCTCCACGAACTTGGCAAGATAGAGGGCATACGCCGAGAGCGTCTGCATGTCATCCTTCATGTTGCCGCCATCGAATGAGCCGTTGTCCTTCATCCAGGTGGGTGGTGTCCAGGGGCTGGCCCAGAAGCGGATGTTCGGTCGTACGGCAAGCGCGGCTCTGACGTAGGGGATTAGGTTTTGCCTGTCCTTGTCGATCGAGAACTTTTCCATCGCGTAGTCGTTGGGCGTCTCCTTGGGGATCTCATTCAGCGTATAGCGCTCCATGGCGTAGTCGCTGGCTCCTATCGGGATCCGTCCAAAGACGAATCGCGCCCCGTCATTGCCGAAAAGTAGCTGCATGGCGCGTGCCCTGTCGGTCACGCTGAGCATCGAGAGGTACTTCCAACCCATCTCGTTGAACGCGCCGCCAAAGCCGTCCCAGGTCGAGCCTGTTGCACCGGTGTAGACGATCACGTCGTCAGAACCGGTCGGCCCCAAATCTGTCGCCGTTTCCACTTTCCAGTAGGCGCCTTCGGCGGAGGTAACCAACGTAGCGGAGCCAGTTGCACCGCCATAACCAGTGCTGCCAGTGCCGCCATAACCAGTGCTGCCAGTGCCGCCATAACCAGTGCTGCCAGTGCCGCCAT
>CAYVXY010000020.1:49168-56645 GCA_964454965.1 uncultured Polyangiaceae bacterium
AACCGGTGCTGCCAGTGCCGCCATAACCGGTGCTGCCAGTGCCGCCATAACCAGTGCTACCTGTACCGCCATGGCCAGTCCCGCCGCCTTGGCTGTTAGCAGTGCTCCCGCCCACGGGGCCCACCTGAATACCACCGTTGCTTGTAGCGGCGCTACCGCCGGCAGGGCCACTCTGGTTCGTGCCCGTGTTCGGTCCAGTTTGGCTACCTCCCATGGGGCCCGACGTGCTCCCGCCGCCAGTGGCGTGCCCCTCACCCCCGGAGCCGTTCGGATCCGAAGTCGCCATGGCACCGCCACAGGCCTGGACGTAGAGCACCAGCCAAACGCCGCCATTCGAGACCAATAGTCGATTCATTGGACAGAATCCTTCGTCGTATTGTCCCCTGACCCGTGGCGGCATGCGACGCAACTACCCGATAGTAGTTCACCGCTGCGTCGGGCCCCTTCACATTGCTCAGCGACGCTCCGAGTGTGACTCTCGGCGCGATGAGCCGAAGCATCAGTGATCCAAACCATTGGCCAGGATTGTGTTCGCATATGGTTTCGTATGGGAGTTTTCGGGCTTAGTAGTGGCTGCGGAATCGACTTGCACTCCAGGCTGTCGAACTCAAAAAGTGCAGTCTAATTCCAGACAAGCAGCGTGGCTCGCGCATCTGTCCAGTGGCTGAGGTCAGCCTAGACTAGCATTGCATAATTGTCCTGGTCAAAGCATCTGGCAGTCACGCCCCCCCCAATTTGGTAGTCGCAATGCTGCTGATGGGTCAGGATTTGGCGCAACATTTTGCGTGACAGTTCGCTTCGCTCGACGTTCCTTCACGTTCTGCCAATCGATGGTTCAGGTGGCATTCTCCACGGCGCTGAGCTGCATCGCAGTAGGTGGCGTTGTCCAACGTATACGTCTTGTCGAATCCCCACCTCGCGGTGTGACTTCTACCCAGCAATTGACGATGTTGCTCGTCTTGAAGTGGCAGCGCGGGTGCAGGTTCAACTGGCTGAGTAACGGTTGGTCACTTCGTCCAATGAATCTGCTGGTTGTTGTCGATCCGGCGCAACCACAGTTGGATGCGTTGGCTCGTTGAGGCAGACGCTAAGTACCTAGCTAGCGGGTAGAGCCGTGCGATCCATGTCCACGCAGCCGGGAAATCACTAGGTGTTCTACCCGACCAGCCATGCGGCTCAAGCAGGCACTGCTCCGGATTTGCGTGTGGCGCTCAGCTATGCAGCGCCAAGCAGTTCGCCTCGTCTGGGTATGGGGTGCTCAGATCGCAAACTTCTCTAAGCATGCTTGAAAGAGTCGGCGGTCAGGGCACCCGCGCCTCGAGGAAGCCCGAGTCGGTCGCGTTCAGCTCCGGAATTTCCGGCTGGGTTGAGCTGTTGAGCACGACATGAGCGGACGCGGCGAGAGGACGCGCGCCAGGTGCATCGGGTTCCTGCTCAACCGACGATGTTGCTGGTATCGGACGTTGCCCAACATGCCCGAGGCCCGCGCGTTCCTCGGGGCGTTTGAAAACCTAGTGGGTCAGCGCGAAGACTTCGGCGAAATTTTCGCGGCACCATGAGTGGTTGGTTCAGCTTAGGGAGCGGTACACAATGGAAGGCCGTTTGATGGGTGGTCCTTCGAGTACTTGTACCTCAAGGGTTAGGAATGATTCTGTGTGGAGTTACGTTCCTATGCACCGACGTAACCACGACGCACCAGACCAAGACAAACAGACCGTTCCCTGGAATTCGGTGCACTTGGATTGCGGGAGTCAGAATTGAAATCGGGCAATTGCACGGACGAGGCGCAACTAGCGAGGTGTCCGAATTGGCCAGCCGAATTATGCCGTCCAGTTGCAGATGGATGCGTCACCTGTGGAGGAAGTCGTGTCCATAGAAGCGCAGTAGACGAGCCACCAAACCACCGCTAAGAGACAATGCGCGGACCCGGGCTAACTGTCCGGCGTCGACTGAGCATTCACGGAGCCATACAGATGAGTCACAGCTGCTGGTATCGATTGAGTTGGATCGCAGCGCTTTCAGCTATCTCCTGCACCACCGAGACCTACTCGACGCTGAAGTATCACAAGGAAACGGAAGCCAGTGAGGGTGGCGCGGCTGGAAAGCCGACCAGCGCCGTGAGCGGCGGGACGGTCGCGACATCAGTGAGCTCGGCAGGTCAAGGCGGGACCAGCGAAGCTCCGTCAGAGGCGTCGGCAGGGAACCTCAATGGCGGCTCGGGAGGCTCGATGGGCAGCACGGTGTCGACACTCACAGGTGGCACAGGTTCAAGCGCAACCGGCGGCAGCGTTGGAGTCGGAAACGCCCACATGGGTGGCCTGTTTGGATCAGGTGGAACCGCCACTGGCGGTTCCAGTGGCAACCCCGGAACCAACACTGCTGCTGGAAGCACGGCGGCAGGCGGACAATCAGCGACCGGTGGGACTTCGATTACCGGTGGGACTTCGACTACCGGTGGGACTTCGACTACCGGTGGGACTTCGACTACCGCCGGCGCTGGGCGTTCCGCAACCGGCGGCAATGGTTCGGCAGGTCAAGCCGGCGCTGGACCCTTCCCACAATCGAGCTGGTGTCCCGCGTCTCAATCCTGGCAGGGCTGCGATTCGACTGGAGCCGTTTGCAGGGAGCTGATCGCTGCCTACCCGTACTATTCGACCTATCGTGGTAGCAACTGCAAAATTACCAGTGCCGACTGTGCGGGGTCGTACTCCGCATGCCCGTCCGCTTGTGGCGCGCCGGCGCTCTCCGACAAGTTTTACGTCACGGATCCTGCCACCTGCTCGGGAGTTTCTGGTGGCTGGGTGGGATGCCGCTGGAGCGGATGCACACCCTGCGCCGAGGAGCTTACGAATTACCCGAACTACTTCAACAATCATCTCAATTGTAAGCCCAATTGCAACTGCAATAGTCCGACAACCGGGTACCAATTGGCATTGTGCAGCGCCAACTGTCCGGCGCCCACGGACGCAGACAAGTAGCTCGATCGAGCCGGGCGCAAGTCCGTTAGTCGCGAATGATTGGCACGCCATGTCGAGTGACGACCTGGGGAGGCGGCTCGTCAGTCTCGTTGCGCAGTCCTTCGGGAGACGCTCGGCTGTGGACGGTTGGTTCCGCTGATGATTTCGGTGCTTCGGGGCGCGCTTCGCCGCGCGTTTCGCCGCGCGCTTCGCCGCGCGCGGCTCGATTTCCAGAGCTGGGCAAGTGCCCGATTGACGTGACTCTTTCCGCGCTGGCATGTGCAGCGCTCGAAGCAACCGCGGTCGGGCTGAGTGGCACAATATCAATTGACGGAGTGGCAGGATTGGCGGCTGGTTCACGCAGGGACGTCGCTGCGACCGCGAGGGTCTGAATTGCCGGACTCGTCGGAAGCGTTTCGACGTGGGGTTGAGTTGATGCACTCACTGAGAAGTCGACTCGATTGCCAACCACCTTGACGTAGACGCCGCCGGCCGCGACACAGATGGCAGCTGCGGCGGCAATTGCTGCCGGACGGACCCGAGTGCTGCCCGATCGGCGTGGAGTCATTAGCGCCACAAGCAGTTCGTCCATCGCTTGATACCGCGCTGACGGCTTGGCTTTTAGGCCGCGCAGCAAGACTTGGCGCAACCACGGGGGCACTTTCATTCCAAGGGGGGCGTGTCGGATGCTGCCCAACTCCACATGCTTCAGGATTTCGCGCGGCGTTCTGCCTGGAAACGGAAGCTCGCAGTAGAGCGCCTCGTAGAGTGACGCACAGAAGCTCCAGATGTCTGCGCGGTGATCCACCGCCAAACCCTTGATCTGCTCGGGAGCCATGTAGGCCGGTGTCCCAAGCAGCGTCCCCATACGTGTCAGACCAACGCGGACAGGATTCACTGTGTCGCTTTTGGCGTGTAACCCACCGGTCGTATCGAGGCCGGCCTCGCTCAGGAGCCGCGCCAATCCAAAGTCGGCAACCCGCACCTCACCTCCAGCGGTAAGGAGCACGTTTTCCGGCTTGAAATCGCGATGCACGATCAGCGCTCGATGGGCGGCTGCCAGTCCCGCGCCCGCTTGGAGGAACTTTTCCAGGATCTCTTGCCAAGGTTGCGGATGCTCCAGCAGATGGCGCGCCAGCGTGCCGCCTTCGAGGTACTCCATGGCGACGAAGACATGCTCACGCCACATACCAACGTCGTAGACCGTCACCACATTTCGATGCGAAAGCTTCGCCATCGCCTGAGCTTCAAGCAGCAATCGCCGGGCGCTAGCGTGCGAAACGCCGACTCGCGTGACTTTCAAGGCTACGTTGCGATTGAGTTGCGTATCGCGCGCCAAGTAGACGATGCCCATCCCGCCCGTGCCCAATACTTCGGATGGGCGGTAGCGACCTACCGCTTCTGGCCTGACGACCCATTCCTGAAGCAATCCACGGTCACTGCTGGCGGGAGGGCCTTCCAGTTCTGAGGGGCGACGTGACAGTGAATGCGCGGGTGCCGTAGACCGTGATAATTCGGCCAAGGTTGCGGCGCAGGCCTGACAGATACTTGCGTGTTGGTAGAAAGCATTAAGTTTATCACCGGACAGTCTACCTTCGATAAAATCGGTGAACGTGTCGTCGGATGGGCAGCTCGGCATGGTTCGGCGATTGTGGGGCTAGTGAACCTGGCCCAGCATGGTACCTAGGAACCATATAGAAAGGGCAACGGTTTGGCGACAGCGGCAAAGAATCCTCTTTGGGGTCAGGAATGTGAGGTCGAAAATGGGCCACTAACTCGGCGATTTGCCTAGATTCCCGTGACTGTGGTACTGGGAGGCCGCATGCATCGCCGAAGTTCCGTCAGTAGGTGCGTTCCTTCAGTGTGCCGTTGCGCGCTCCTCACGGTGCGAATACTGACGGTAGCGTTCTTGATGCTGACGGCTTCTTCAGCCGCTGCGCAGTCTGAGGAGGTTGAGCAACTCGTTGCCGAGGGCATCGAATTGCGCGTTCAAGGACGAGAACCCGAAGCACTGGAACGATTTCGCAAGGCTGTAGTGCTTGCGCCCAGCTCTCTTCGTGTCCAAGGACATCTCGCCTTGACGCTTCATGCGCAGGGGCATTGGCTCGAATCTGAGCGCGTCATGCTTCAGGTGTTGAATGCACCTGCCGACGAATGGGTCACCCGCCATTTGGCTGAACTGCGAGGGTCGCTTCAGGCCGTACAGGCACATCTGGCCTGGCTGGAGGTCGAAGCTTCTGGACCCGGCGAGGTTTGGATCGATGGCACTTTCATCGGGACATTGCCCATTCGCGGCCCCGTTCGCGTCGCTGCACAGCAATGCAACCTCGACCTTCGATACCCGGGGCGTGCGGCGGTACGTAGAACTATTGACATACCCGCGGGGCAGTACCTGCGATTGACACTGATCGAAACCATGACAGAGCTTCCTCCTCGGCGGCAATCCTCCGATAGGCAAACTGAACCGCTCAAGGTCCCCGTTAGCACTGAAGTCGCCTCATATTCCAAAACCCGTTCATTGGGCATGGTCATGTTGGGCATCGGAGCCAGCGGTCTGGTTGCAGGTGCCACATTTGGAATCAGTGCAATTCTGGCGCGTCGCGACCGCGACAAGCAGTGTGAGCCGACGCGGGGCTGTTCCGCTGACGGCATCGCACTAGACGCGAGAGGTCGCCAATGGGCACAGTTGGCCGATGTCTCCCTCATCGTTGGCGTCGCTGGCATGGGGATCGGCGCGGCGATGGTGTGGTAGGCGGCCTGCTTTGCCGTGGTTAGGGCTCGCCCAACGGTCGAGTTCCGGCGGTTCCGGCGGAACCAGCGACAGCATCGGCTCCACCGAATGCGCGTCCGTCGGTGCCGGAACTGTTGCCGCCCGACCAGCTACTGTCACCACCGTCCGCGAAGCAACCCAAAGCAGGGAGCTCACCAAAGCCAGCGATTTGCTCACAAGCCACAGCGGCAACTGCAAAAGCCAAGAGCATTCGCGCATCACCGAGAAAGCGCGTCAAGCCTCGGCTCCTTCGTTCAATACGGACAAGGTCATGTCGAGCTGTCTCATCACGAGGCGCACTACACTGTCGCACTCTGCTCGTGACAGTTTGAGTTCCTGCTGCAGGTGCTGTCGGGTTTGAGTCAATAGCTCGTGGCGTGTGTCTGACATCCAGCGTACGACCGTTGTTCGGTTCACACCAAAGAGCGCCGCCATTTCGGCGCCGCTGGCCTTCTCCGCCACGTGCATCCGCAACATGAGCAACTCTCGAGAATCCAGTTTCGCGACAGCGGCACGAAATGCTCGTTTGAACTCGCTCGCATAGCGGACACGTAAGTAGTCGAGTTCCGGATCGCTTCCCGTTGCAATCAGATGGGTTTCCAAGACCTCGTGAACCCCCCGTGCGGGCTTGATGGCGAGTCCGCGAGCCATGTTCAGATGCACGCGTTTGGCGACGACTCTTACCCATGCCCGCAGCGAAGCGCGCCCCGAGTACTCCGCCAGTCTGCATCGCCCATTGTCACTACAAAGCAACAAACGCTCAAGGACGGCTTGCCGCAAATCGTCACGATTGACCGTTGAATTCGAAGTGGGTAATACGGGTTCGACGTACTGTTGCTCCAAGACCCGAATGGCACCTGTTACGTTCTTCAGGCATGCGCAAACGAGGTACAGATCGCTCGCATTCTCGTACGGCCCGTCCGATGTTGCGGCATCTTGTCGCTCGGCCACGAAGCGGGCAAACTCAGTCGCTGAGACGTCGAATTCGGGCCACCGCGCTTGTGCAGCTCGGCGCGCTGTTTCGAGACCATTGTTGGCGGCTTGCGCTGCTATTGGTGTCGAATGCAACATGCTCCCGGTCTTCCTCGGTGCGTATTTGGCAGTGTTCCGCAACCCGTGCCAAGCAATTTGGTGATAAAGTTGTGCGGATCTGCACTGCCGAGCGTTCAATCACTGACATGCAGAGGTCCACGAAGTCCTTGGCCGGACCGAGGGCATCTGCCTATCATTTCTGACCTGAGTTAGTGGGGCGCCTCCGTCGCGCATTGCTACCGATCCGCGCTTGTGGGCGCCGGACATACCGCGCTGCAGGTCGCGGCGAAGAATCCACCGTTAGCGCATGTACAGTTGGGCTTACAATCAGGATGCCTATTGAAGTACTGCGGATAGTCGACGAGCAGTTCGACGCAAGCGGTGCAACCACTGCCACGGCAACCATTCCAACCCCCCGAGACTCCAGCACAGCTCGTTGATTGATAGTCAATCATGTCGGAGAGTTGTGGTTCGGGGCAACTGGATGTGCAGACCTTGTAGTTTCCACCACAGTCACTGCTTACGGCGCAGGCGGGGTAGTGTTTGGCATAGAATGGGTAGGCATTGATGCTCTCTTTGCAGACGCTACCACTCGGACCGCCGCAGCCCTGCCATTCTGACTTGTAGCTACACCAGGGCATCGCGGAGGCGCCTCCAGTGGCAGCGCCTCCAGTGGCAGCGCCTCCAGTGGCAGCGCCTCCAGTGGCAGCGCCTCCAG
>CAYVXY010000020.1:56745-58274 GCA_964454965.1 uncultured Polyangiaceae bacterium
TGGCAAAGCCTCCGCCAGTGCGTGCAACTCCTCCGTTCATCGAGCTGCCACCTGTCGTCCTGCCACCCATGGCGGTCGCGCCTCCCGTCAAGGGACTACCGCCAGCAGCTCTTAGGCCCCCAGCTCCTGGCTCCGCAGTGGAGGTTCGACCGCCCGTTGTAGTCAGACATGCACTGGACTGGAAACGATCACCGCACTGGAACACTCCACCCTTCGATGCTGAATCGCCGCCCGAATTGCCGCCACCTACTAGGTCTGGCGGATCGAACGTTTGGATGGAGTCGTCGACCTGTGTCGACGTCGCAGTCGTTGCGCCTGAGCTGAGGCTTCCGAGGTTTCCGAGATTGCCGGCACCGCCTCGCGACGTTTGGGTGGTCGATGTGGCAATGGAACCGCCGTTTGCCAGGGGCGCAAGCGGTGCGTCGCCATCGGCATCAATTGCCCCTTGGCGCATGGCATCCGTCGAATCAGACGCGAGCGTTGAGTAGCTCTCTCCGCGGCATGCCGTGACCAGTGCAACCGCACACCATACGATTCGATCAAAGCGAATGCTGCTCATGGACGTATCTCCGGGCAAGCTCGTAAGGCTTGGGATCTCGACTCCCCCATCACCCACCTTGCTTCTGTTGTGGGGCCGTCCAAGAGACACAGCGACGCACTCACGTGACGCATGAAATGTGATCGGACATCGTCCATTTCGCGCAATACGATTGGCCGGTTCAAGTTCGCTGGGTTCGGACTGCTAACCGAGGCCACCGAATGCGGGTCGTCGACAGACCGTTCATCCGCTTCGCTGCTTGGCTTCATCGGCGTCTCGTAGGCGGCGTGCGGCACGGGACACTCTCGAGTCGACGTACCTGCAATCCGCGAAACGAATCTGGGTTCCGGCCAATGCGCGCGGGGTCCAGGTTCGTGCCACGATTGGTCGCATCGAAGCGGCCAGTCCGAAGGACCCATCGCTTCGATGCGACCAATCGCCCTCACTAGATTGCGCTGGCGAACGCAAGCGCCCTAGCGTCGGGAACGACGACGCCCCAGTGCCATGAGCGCGAGACCCAGTGAAGCCAGGGCGGCACCCATGCCAGAGTGACTTGACCCAGCAACCCTACACGAACACCCGCCTTCAGTTCCGATAGCGCTCGTTGCGCCGGAAGCTGGCGTTACCTGTCCGCCCGAATTGCTACCCCCAAGCTCGACCGTTGCCGACCCGCCGCCGACCAGTGTCGAGGTTTGTCCACCCGCATTGGCAACGACCGATGCGCCTCCTGCGCCAACAACTACCGACCCTCCGAGAGTGCCGCCGACGCTTGATGTGGTGCCACCATTGGCCGCCGCGACCGAACCGCCAACGCTGGAGCTCGCGCCCCCGGCACTGACTGTCGATGTGCCACCGTTGCTTGAGGCCTTTCCTCCCGTAGCAACTGTCATTGAACCACCCGCACTCTTGCCCCCGGCAGTTGCACTTGCAGTGCCGCCGGCAGTTGCACTTGCAGTGCCGCCGGCAGTTGCACTTGCAGTGCCGCCGGCAG
>CAYVXY010000020.1:58374-83105 GCA_964454965.1 uncultured Polyangiaceae bacterium
TTGCACTTGCAGTGCCGCCGGTGCTTGCAGAGCCGCCCGTGGCAGCATTGCCGCCCGTGCTGCAATCATCCGCACTCCTAGGGCCTGGCCAAGCCACGCTCCCGGTGTCGTCGCAATACTCGGAGGCGCCAATATCAACGGCTGAGCCGCAAGGCACGGAGTGTTTGGCGACATCTTGAGTGAAGGTGCTCCCGAAGACCGCATCGCTGATCGTGGTGCTGGCTAGACCTTGGCCGGCTTTCATATCGATCGTCGCACCTTGGTCGATAGCCGGAGTGCTTGCGGAAGTAAGCCGATAGTCGGCTGTGAACGCGAGGGCAGCTAGGTCGACCTTCTTCTCCGTACTCCCAACGGTAAAGGTCCCCGTCTGCGCATTCGAAGGGATGAAGATGTTGTTGCTGTGGTCCGCCACTTTCAACAAGAACATCGAATTTTGCTTGCTTTCGACGGTATCGGCAAAGATGTTGTTCTTGACGATGATGGTGCCCGGCTCAAATCCTGTGGCCATCTTGTAGTAAGCGTTTTCGGTCTTGTAAGTCGTCTTGACACCGGCGCTGTCCGTGACCGAATCGCTGTCGACCCCAATACCCATCATGGCGTGCCCGCCGTCGGTGTAGACCAAGCCCTTGGGATAGTCGGTCGACACGGGAAACGTCCAATATTCCTTGGTCTTGGGCGTGTGGATAATCGTGTTGTGCGCAAAGACAACGTTCTTGAAGTCGGTGTTGACGGGTTGCAGCAGGTACATCCACATCGCGTCAACGGAAATGTTGTACGAGACCGTCACGTTCTCGATGATGCCGTGGTTCTCCTGGATCTTGCCTCCCGTCGAAGAGAAGTCTCCCGAGCAGCCTTCCCACATGCCAACACTTCTCTCACAGTAGTTGTGGTGGAAGCTGACGTTGCTAATCACCGAGCCAGCCTTCATGTTTACGATTTCCAGGCAACCACCCTCGACGCCCCCGAGGGTCGGGTTGGGACTGTAGCAATTGACTACGCTATTGAAGGCAATCTCGTTGTTCGAGGCCATGACCATGATGCCCTCTGCGCCACCCGAATTGTTCATGCTCGCGCCGGACTGGCTGAAACCCCAGTCATGCACGTAGTTGCCGAAGACCTTGTTGTTCGTGCCGTTGACTGTGATGCCCATGCCTCCAGCGGCCTGGGCACTAGTCGTTGGTGCGAAGTTGGTTCCGTCGGATTCGCAATCGCGGACTGTGGCATTCGACTGCACCATGATACCACTGGTCGTCGTCGGCATCGCCTTGATTCCCTCGACCGTGGCGTTGGTGACGGAGATGGATCCATTGAAGATTGGTCGCGTGCCGCAACCATAGGCGACGATTGTCACGTTGTTCGCGCTCAGGTTTCCGGAGAAACTGCTACCGCGTTTGACATGCACCGTGTTACCGCTGCCGTTCGGCAGTTTGAACGTCTTCTTGGCAGTGGCTTCACTGGTCCCGTCCTTGGCGTCATCGCCCCCGACTGAATCGAAGTAGAAGTCGGCAGCCAGAGCCAGAGAACTGGCTGATAGAACTGTCGCAACTGCACTGCCCGCACATAGAAGTCGAGTTCGGATCATGATGGTCTTCTCCCAAGAACCTCAGTGAAGCGTACGACCCTCCGTCGTCGAAATCCAGAGCATTGACGGATGTGCCGTCGTTCTCTCAACGGAGGTAAATGGCACCCAGAACGTGGCGTTCTCTTGCGCCAGCGGTGGTTCACGCGACGTGCCATCGCCGCCCGTCAATTGTTGCAAGGAGTTCGCCTATTGGGTCGACCAAATGAAAATTTGCTAGCCAAACGCAAAGTGAAGAGAACCTCGTCCAGCTGCGATTCACAGTTGCTACAACGGCGGACGAGCATTGACGCATAGGCGCTTTCGAAGGTCAGGCACTCTCATTGAATCAAGCGCATAGGAACCGATTCCCTGCAGTCTCATTCTTGCGGAGTCTCAATTCCTTCCAGCGAATTCTAGAAGCGGTTTGCGACCCTCCGACGGCAATTCCAAGGCGGCTCGATTCGAAGAAGGTAATGGGCTCGTGCCGTTCTTCGAGTCGCAGGACCAGTCCAATCATTGATGAAATGGTCAAGAGATCCCCATCGACTGGGTCGCATGGTGGTAGTGGCGGACTGTGACAGTGTGGCTACAACTCAGCATCGATCATGCGCACGACGTGTCTGTTGCTCCCCATGCAGGGACGGTTGCACCAAACTTGCCTGACCGCAGCGGCTAGTGCGTTGGCAACTCGAGCTTCATCGAATTCGAACATTGCGCATTCCGAAATCACAAGCTTCGTTACGCGACCTCGGCGGTTGATTGCATCAATTCAGTTCTTGCCTGCACATCGTGGTCGGCGTCCTTGGCTATCGAGTTGAGTTGCCAGGTAGCCAGTGAGCTGGACGCGCCAGAAGTCGCTCTGGAGTTTCATCATTTGCCAGAGGCGAGCGTTCGTCCGCCGACTTGGTGCTTCCACCGGCACGCGCCGAATATCACCGCAGGCGGGCGCTGGTTGGCATGTCATGGTTTACTCGCTGCCCATATTGGAGGCGGTTCGCTGTGAGTGTCGCGACTACCCCCGCTCACACGTGGTCGGTCGATGCGCTTGCACAGGCACGGGTGGGGTGGTTGTGACCTTCCTGCTGCATTTGCGCACAACAACCCTAACCTGGCCGAGGCAGACCCTTCCTTGTCAAATCCACGGAGTGTTGAGTCAACGGTGTGACCGGTAACACCCTCGCTTCGCGAGGGCGTTCAAAGGACACAGAAGACCAAACAGGCTATCGGCTGTCAGATATCAGCTCCAATTCGGAAGCTTTGATTGCAGGTGCCGATTGCTGGTATTCATGTCCCGGATTGGCAATGGTCCAAGACGGAGCGGAGAATTCCACGGAGGGTGACGGCACGAGTACATCCAGGGAGCGGCCGCAGGGCGTAGTGTGCAGTGTGCAGGCGACCAGTGAAGACACTGAGAGCTAGAGTCTACTGAATCTGGGAATGAGTGAAGCCCAAAGCGACCAATGAGTCGCCGTCTGCGGCGAGCAGAAAGCAGCTGTAATAATCCACCGGTGGGGACTGAGAACCGATATAGTATGAGAACTGAGATGCAGGGATCTGACGATGGCCCAAGGGCGCAGCGACCACCAACGGGTACCCTTTCTGCGTTCGGCGGGACCAAAGGCGCTAGCAGCGAGCCGGATGTGACGGGCTCAGCCTGTAGGGCAAGAGCGCAACGACTGCCAACGGGCGCCTTTCCAGCAATCACCAGCACCCGGAACGGCGGTAGTGGTTCGACAGAGCACAAGGCGGCGGACCACATGCCACGGGCGCAGCGACTACCAACAGGTACCTTTGCCGCAATTGGCGGACACTCGCCCGCAAGTGGTAGTTCACCGGAGCCCAAGGCGAGTGATTGCACTTCGCGGCCACAGCGGCTGCCGACTGGCACATTTACGGCGATCTCAAGTGAGCCGTCGGAGCGTCGTGCCAGATTGAGCGATGCGCCCGTCGTCGTTGCCCTGCCCTGTCGCAAAGAGCTCGTATCGTCGGTAGTTGCCGTCCGGGGGACCGTCTTGCTCGCTTCGATTCACGCCCTGCGAGAGCAGGGGTGTTTTGATGCGTATCGACAACATCTCGACAAGGAGTCTGCGGCAAAGGTATTGAGCATCGTCCCCGGCGAATGGGTCGCAATCGAGGAAAGTTTCGCACACTATCGCGCCTGCGAAGCTCTGCAGGCGCACCCTTCAGAACAGCTTGCCGTGGGTCGTTGTGCGGGGGCTAAGGTGATCGGTACGATGCTGGGTACAGCTGTGCGCCTATCGAATATGATCGGGGCCACGCCTTGGCTGCTATTGAAGGGGGCAGATCGCATTTGGAACAGAGCTTACAACGGCGGAGGTATTCGCGTCTTGAAGTTGGGGCCCAACGATGCCCTTGTCGAGGCACACGCCAATCCGCTCCTGTGCCAGCTGGCGTTCTGTCGCAACTCCTTTCGAGGCTTCGTTTTGTCGTTGTACGGCTCGCTGAATCAGCAGATCTCGATACGGGAGGCGGAAGTCACCGCTCGGTGTGTGTCCTTTCGCCTGGTATGGAAGTGAAATATTGGATGTAGGTCTGCTGCAACCACAGGTGCACGGCAGCTCGATACTCAATCAGGGCGTTGTCGCTCTGTCAGACGAAACTGAAGTAGGAGCCAGGACCGCACTTTGGCTTTAGCGTCGGCGTCGGCCTCCGCCTCCGCCTCCGCCTCCGCCAGTTGCTCAAGCCAGACATTGCTGCTGAATGTCACGACATATTGAAGTCCTCCGCTCGATAGCTTGACATGCCTATCGATGACCCCACTTCGGTTCGATGTCGTTGGCTACCGCGAAGTCTCCGTTGTAGTTGAGGACGGCCCAGGCGGTTTTTTGACAGGGATCGACGCCATAGGTGCCAAGCCTATACTCGGGCTTCCATGCACCGATAACGAATCGCTTGGTACCGCCATAGTTTCGGTCCACGGAATTCAGCCATCGTCCCACGTTGTCCCGGGAAACGATGCCGAACCTACCATTTCCTAGTTCGTGGAAGTGTTCCTGGTGATAGCTAAGTTGAAGAACGAAGACGTCGGTTTCCTCAGTGCCGAAGTCGGACATTCCCCTGAGCGTAAGAATCTTGCTGCGCAGGTCATCATGACCGCCACAGCTCCAACCGGTGGTGACCAATTTGGAGAATGGACGATCAAAAAAGTCCGCGTCGGTGGCGCCATTCGAGCCGCTCAATATGCGGGCGCTGGTTCCTTCGAAGGTATTCGCAATACCGGTGTAGGTCTCCCCTTGCTCAACCAAGAATTCCTTACCATTGAGGCTGTATCCCCAAGTATCCTTCTTGATGAAATTGAGTGTTGGAGTAACTTGAGTTCCCGGTGCAAAATCGGGGCCAGCAACCGGCCAAAACGCATCCCCCTGGAAGTTGCCAACGGTGTCGGCATAGTAGTCGACGGTCATCTTTGGACCGTCGACCGTGTAAATATAGAAGCCAATGTTGTTGAGTTCCTGCGTGAGCGGCGTCTGGCGCGCCTTCTGGCCGAAGAAGTTGGCCGAGGCAGGGTCTCTTGGATTGATAAACTTTGGTCCAGCAGGAGCCGCGATGATGTCCTGCAGGCTGGCAGTGCCGTCGGGACTCGTCACGATGGAGCGCTGCGCGAGATGCTCGTGACCACTGATGTAGTATCTGACGTCATTGTCGTACAGCGAACCAAAAAAGACATTCTGCATGTCGATATTGGAATTAGCAAATCCAGAGAACAGACAGTCAAAGTGATCTTCGCCGATCAGGTTATGGTGCGAAAACACGAAGGCGCGTTCGGTGTTGCGGCCTGCTTGAGCGAGTTGACCGTCAATCCAATTCTGCTGGTCACCGATGGAATAGCCATAAGGGTAGTTAGCGCCCAAGCCTGCAATGGTAATCGTCTTGTTGGGGGTTGCCCAGTCGTCGATGATCAGAAAGCGCGCACTGCCACCCAAAGCTAATTGATGACCGATACTGATACTCTGCCAGCGTTCGTTCCAACCGGATCCGTTGGACAGGTCCATTGGGTATCCCCAATCACCCCGAAGGCCCACGCAGCATCTGCGTGGGATTGTGCGGTGAGACAAGCTGCGACTGGGGCGAAGGCAAGTACACTTGAAATGGTCAGTTTCTTGGACGTTCTGAACATGGTCGGTCCTATCCGCTGCCGCTAGCTTAGCGCGGGCGGTGCGCTGTATGAATGCGTGCAAGACGGTATTGTTGAAAATCAAACTGTTCGGAAGGAGGCTGCTCACACATTGCTAAAGTGCGTGAGCCATGTTTCCAAAGAGCGACAAGCTCACGAGCTCGTTGCTGTGCCGTGCCGTAGCTCACTACGCCGTCAGGGTAGCCGCAGCTACCGAAACCGCAGTTCGGCGTTGGCAGAGCGTCCCGAACGAGGAGTTCGTCTCCTTGTTCGAGCATCAAGCAGAAGCTGGGCGGGTTCTGGTCGAGAACTTGAGATGCGGCCTCCGTGGCCTCCGCGACCATCGCCGCGTTACCGTCTATGCAGAGTGGTGCCATTTGCTTCGCTGTACATGCTGCTTCTTTGCTCACTGCAATGTCTGCCTTTGTCGATCTGGCAGCGTTGTTGTACTCAGTTGTACCTATACAAGTGTCGAGGAATGGCACTGCGACGGTTGTCGCGTAGAGTTGCGTTTGCGTCAGGACGCCATGTGCCTCGGTCATCGGTTCCGCCTCTGGAAGCCGCAGTGCGGAATAACACCGTCGACGGCTCAACTCGCACCCCACCATTGCCGCAAGGCTCGACGGAAGTCAATCCGCAACCAACGCGTGCTTGAGTTGGACGCCAGCGGAATCGTGCCGGCCGCTTATGTGAGTAAAGTGTAGCATTTGTCTGACGATGACGAGCTGTCGCCAGTGAATGGCTGGCGCTCCTAAGTAGTCGATTGCGGTTGGTATTCCTCGCTCTTCGGTGTCAGCGCCGTTGAGATAATTTATTTGACGCTAGCAGTGGAGTGCCGACTGTGAGCTGGGAGCCAAGCAGTGAACATCGCTAAACACTTTATCTATTGGGAAGCTGCCTTGGTGCAGGACACTCGTGGTGACGTGCAGTGCGACTGCATTCTCGGACTGTGGAGTTGCCGGTGACCAAATCGGGGCGCCGCCAGGCGAAATACGTCAAGGGCAGGTACAGGACCACGAATTGGTTCGAGTTCGAATCGTGTCAGCGATAACGTTGCTACCTGAAGACTTTCAGCTC
Source organism: uncultured Polyangiaceae bacterium (assembly GCA_964454965.1). Lineage (GTDB taxonomy): Bacteria > Myxococcota_A > Polyangia > Polyangiales > Polyangiaceae > FEN-1139. Next base: position 65,148 of record CAYVXY010000020.1, read on the forward strand.
CCAGGACGAGCTGGAGGGTGGGGGCCGACAAAGCGGGAGTGGCGAAAGTCGGGCGAATAGGTTCATGAGTCTACTCACGCGACTCGTAAGCGCAGTAGATGTGAACGCGGCGCCGATCTGCTTCAAGATAGTATCGAAACAATCTGTGCGATGCGATCGGATGATGTGATAATAGCGGTGAATGCTCAAACCGCCCGCTTGGCTCAGCGTCATCGCCATACCGTGGGGCTGCAGTGGCGCGGCTCTGCAGCAAGCGACTGCGATGTCAATCGCGCCACCATCATTGGGTGCGTCTGCGCCGCGAGCGATTGCTTCGGATATCCCCTTCGTATCGCTCGAGGGCCCTTACTGGGTGCGTGAAGGTGGCTACCTCATTTTCTCTGACGTTGTGGAAGAGAACGGAACCGCCGCCAAGATCTATCGTTACGATCCGCAATCGGGCACCTTCTCGGTTCAGGCGTATCCGTTGACACCGACTAGCACCAACGGTCTGGCGGTGACGCCCAACGGACAGTTGTATGCCTGTGAGCGCTACAATGGCGTTTTGGTGCGCGTGGTCGGCAATGAACGGGCCGTCGTAGCCGGTCGCGAGCTGACCGCGAGTGGCTTGTCTCTCAATGCACCAAACGATCTCGCCATTCGCTCCGATGGGAACATCTACTTCAGCGATACCAAGTGGGGTGCGCGCCCAGGAGCCCACGCACCGACTGGGGTGTACCGAGTTGCGCCTGACGGCAGCGTCAGCATGGTTTTGCCACTGGACATGCCAAACGGTTTGGTCCTGTCACCTGACGAGTTGACGCTCTATGTTGGCAGCGATACGCAGAAGAGACTTTGGAGCCTGCCTGTCGCGGCAGACGGTTCCGTTGGTACCGCCCGTCCATTCGTGAGTTCGGAACAGGTACCGGACGGCAAGTTCGACGTTCCAGACGGCTTCTGCGTTGACGACCTTGGTCGGGTCTACGTGACCAACAATAGCAGTAGGATCAGCGCTATCCAAGTGTTTGCCCGTGACGGTCAATACGTCAGCACGATCGCAATGCCACAGCCTCCATCCAACTGTACTTTCGGTGGAGCCGATCGGCGTTCGCTCTATGTCACGACGCAACATGCGATATACGAGGTGCGCGTGGAGACACCAGGGCAGCCGTAGGTACGATGACCGAATGGCAGTGAAACCAACCGCTTGCTGAGCCGTCAGAGGGAAGGATTCAACAAGTGCTTCTGAGGCGCGTGGCACTTCATCGGCAGAATACTCCTTGCTCTCGAGGTAATAGGATGACTCTTGCTGCGTCGGGTCCACGCGGAGTCTTTACGGGCGAGTTAAGCGCAGCTGGCACAAGTAGTTGGGGTTCGTGTACCCGCGCGTAGCGGATCTGTGACCTGACGAGCAGGTTGCCTGGCAATTCCGGATTGGTGGGAGCCAGGGGAATGCAACGCCTCAGGCGGTTGCTTCTCACGGGTTTGGGATAGGTCGCTTCGAGTACCGAATTCGATTGAGAATCGGTACGGCTCCCGGTGGAGGTCAGTGCGAAGGGCGAGCTGCTTCACGTTCCGGTGGCGAGGCGTAGGACGCTTGCCTGAGCGGGACTGGGGCCATTGCATCCGAGGATTTGGTCGGATCGGCCGCAAAGAAGCCGGCGTGGCCGTGGTTTTGGCGTGCGTACTGAGAACCGGTCGGCGCTTTGGCCGCTGACGCGGCGGAGGCAGTCGCTTTTCGTGATAAATAGGGGCCGATAGGGAGATTGGATCCACGATGAGTGTGCACATGCCCGGCAATGCACTGCGGAGTGCCCCTTTGGAGGAAGAGCGCGGATCCATCCCGTGTCCTTTGTGGGCATGCGACAATGGGCGATTGCGTGCGCTCATGTCCACCTATCATTCGATGGTGTGGCGCACTGTACGTAACCTCGGCGTCTCGGAAGGCGACGTAGACGATGCCGTTCAGCAGGTCTTCATCATTGCAGCCAACAAGCTCGAGAACATCAGCGCGGGGCGTGAGCGGTCGTTTCTCGTAGGGGTTGCGGTGCGCATTGCTTCACGCTCGCGTCGCAGCCGAGAGCGGCGGCGCGAGGTCGTTGATGTCGAGCCCCCGGAGCAACCCGCTACCGGGGCGTGCCCTGTCGAGGAGCTCGACCGCATCGAGGCTCGGCGGCTCCTCGAACACCTGCTCGACACGCTGCTACCGGAGCTTCGGTTGGTCTTCGTGATGTACGAGATCGAAGAGCTCACCCTTGCCGAAATCGCGGCAGCGCTCGAGCTCCCACCTGGCACCGTGGCCTCGCGGGTGCGTCGCGCTCGTCAAGTGTTCGTGACCCGAGCAAGACGGTTGCAAGGCTTTGGAAGGCTCGTCGGAGGTCGACAATGAATGGTCCAGTACATCTCGCCAAACAACCGCGAGGGTCGCTCGAAGTCGAGCTCCTGCGTCACGCTCGTGCCGAACGCCCGACGGCGGGCGAGCTGGCACGGCTTGCGGCGGCTCTTGGTCTGGGAACGACCGCTGCAACCGCTACGGCCGCCGAAAGCGCAATGGCGGCAAGCGAAACGGTTGCCGCAGGTTCTGGTCACGGCATTGAGGCAGCGCATTCAGCGGCTGGCACGACGGCGGTTTCGACCGCCGTCTCGACTGCCGTGGGGCGCGCAGTGGCGGTTCGATGGTTGCTGCTGGGTGGTGCGTGCCTTGTCGTTGGTGCTGGCGCAATCGCAGGCAATAGGAGTCTACGGCAAGGTGGAATCTCTATTCCGACCGTTGACTCAGATACGCAGGCCCAGCTCATGGTCTTGTCCAGTGCTTCCGAGGCAATGTCTGGCGCTGAGCGCAGTCGCCCAGGGAGCGACGGTCCGCAGTTGGCAACCGCACCGGTCCTTGCGTCGCTCGGTCCCGAGATATCGATGCTCGATCGGGCACGGTCATTGATCGATTCGGGCCAGCCCAAGGCGGCGCTTGAGCTACTCGACGCGTACGACATCCAATTCCCGGCTGGAGCGCTGGCACCTGAGGCCCGAGTGATTCGAGTCCAAGCACTTCTGCAATCTGGGAAGAGGGCAAATGCGGTCGAGCTCGGCTCGGAGGTTCTCTTGTCGGCACCCGCCAGTCCACACGCTCACAAGATTCGGCAGCTTCTGGGCGCAGGAGAGGACGGATACCCCAGACGAGCTAAGCAAGGTTACGCCCCGAACGCGGCACGTCCTAGCGCAAGCGGCAAGGCGCTTACTCGAGAACAGCCAGAGCAGCCCGTGGAGTTAGTGCCCAAATGACCGGTAGATCCGCCATCTATCGCGCGAACTCTCGCAGAAACGAGTGGTGTGGTGGGCAAAGGGGTCGATTGTGAGATAGCCTCTCGGTCCGATGCTTTGGGTTCGGTCATGCTTTCTGGCTGCAGCTATCGTGGCGCTTGGTGCTATCCGGTCGCGAACGGCGACAGCCGAGCAGCCTAGAGTGGTGTACGCTCTACAATACCGAACTCAGGAGGGATGTCCCAACGAGTCGGCGTTCGTGGCGGAAATCGCGGCGCGCACGGCCCGTGCGGTTCGGAAGTCGCCTGGTCCTCGCACGACCCTCGCGGATGTTGAGTTGCGGTTCGAGGGCGATATTGCGTCGGGTACCGTTACGTTCCGACAACCCGAGGGCTCGAACTACTCGCGATCTGTTCGGGCACCCACCTGCGCCGAGGTGGCGGCTGCACTCGCGCTGGTCGTGGCTCTCACGCTTGATCCAGAAGCCTCAATTCCCCCAGTCGCTTCGCCGCCCCCGACAGCTCCTTCCGCGCCTGTGCCGCCCCCGCCAGCATTCACTATCCCATCTGCGCCATTGCCGTCGGCCCCCAGCGACGCCTTCGCCAAGCCGCCAACACCCCGCCCCCGCCCTTTCCATGGCCGTATCAACAACAAAGGGCGTCCTCGGGATGGCGCGGATCCGCAACTTGACCCGTCAGAATCGAATCAGGGATCCCAACGAGGATCATCTGGCTTGAACCATGAACCTACTTCTGACGACCAGACGCCCGCGGCGCCCTTGGCGCCCCCGACGTTGTCCACGCCACTGCCCTCCGCGGTTCCTTTGCCTGCTCGCCTGTCCAAGCAACAGGATGCGGCACCTCCCGGCAAATCGTCTAGGTCCAACTCAGCGTGGGCTCTGTCGGCTGACGTTGCTGTTGCAGCACAGGTAGCGGTGGCTCCCTGGTGGATGGCCGGCGGTGTGTTGCATGCCGCGGCACTGCACCGAAGCGGTTGGGGGACAGGTGTGAGCCTTACCGTGTTTCCGATGCGTGAGGGAACGAAGGATGGGGTGGGAGCTGCCTTTGGGCTTTGGACGATGCGCAGCGAGGGCTGCTACTTGGTGCTTGCGCGCAAGGTTCTTCAGGCGCTTGCCTGCGTCGCGTTCGAGGCGGGCAGGTTGACTGCAACTGGAGATCCTGGCGGACCTATCGCCATCGGGGTTTCTGGAGCGGGTGCGTGGTTGGCAGGCGTTGGGATTGGACGCATTGCCATGCCGTGGGGTCCGCTAACGTTCGAAGGGCAGGGAGAGCTGCTGGTCCCGCTAGTGCGCGATCAGTTTGGGATCCGGACCGGAGGCTCGGAGTTCACAACCACCCACCGACCATCGCCGTTGGCCGTAGGGGTCCGATTGGGGCTCGGATATCACTTTTCGAAATAACTTTACCCGTTTCCGGAGATTGAATTCGCGATGAGCTCGCTCGTTTCGGGCATGGCAGTTCTTCGGTTCGGCCCGTTGGATGTGGCACGCTGGGTCATGCGTCACCTCTCCTGGGGCGTGCTCGGCGCGAGCCTCGCGTGTTCTGGGCAGATCACCATCGGTCTCGGTCCACAGGATGGAGGCGCTGGCGCCGCGGGGGCCGCAGCTTGTCAAGTCTCCCTCGAACTCCAGCGTGTGCCTGTCGATCTTGTATTTATGCTCGACACTTCACTGAGCATGAACGAAGTCGCGCCGACGACGGGTGAGATCAAATGGGAGGCAGTTTCGAGCGCAATCAAGCAGTTCGGTAATGACCCTGCATCCGTTGGCATGGGGGCTGCTGTTGGCTTTTTCGCCATCTTCGATCAGCCAAACCACATCAGTTGCGTGGCGACGGACTACGCGGCTCCGCCTGTTCCAATGGGCACCCTTACCGGACAAGTTGCCGCAATTGCAGCGGCAGTCGACGGTGTCGAGTTCGAAACCAGCGCGTCGGCCGCCAAAACGCCGATGCACGTGGCGCTCCAAGGAGCTGTCCTCTATGCCCGAACCTGGGCAAGCCAGCATCTCGACCACGATGTTGTGGTGGTGCTCGCTACTGACGGCGCCCCCAACGCCTGTGATGGGACATTCGATGACGTCGTTGCAGCTGCTACTCAAGGGGTTTACGGGGCGCCCTCAATCAAGAGCTTTGTCATCGCCATTCTTGATCCGAACGCCATCGACGGCCGGAGTGTCACACTCGAAAACCAACTCAGCAATCTCAGCAGGGTTGCTGCCGCGGGTCTGACTGGATCGGCATTCGTCGTCGACACGACGAAGACGACAATGATAGAGGCTCAGCTCACCTCCGCTTTGGACGCGATTCGGCAATCCCGCCAAGCCTCTTGCCGCTTCGCCGTTCCCGCGACAACCAGAGGTGCACTCGACATCGAGCAGGTGATCGTTCGCGTCGACGCAGTCCCCGTCTCATGGAAGCGCACGGCTCTGGATTGTGGCACGGGCGACGGCTACTTCTACGATGACAATGCGTCTCCCACATCGGTCTCGCTTTGCGACTCAAGCTGCAAACGCATTGTCGCCAGCAAGAGCCTACCCATCTTCGCCTCAGGATGCAGCGGCGTTTCCGCTGATCTGCGCGCCGTGGGGACCTTCACGGATGCAGGAACCTCGACAGGAGGGGTTGTGTCCGATGCCAGCGCAACGGTCTCCAATGCCAACAAGTCCGGCCCCGAATGTCTATTGAATGGGCAAGCCTGTGGTATTGCCACTAGTTGTTGTTCTTCTAACTGCTGTTCGGCAAGCTGCTCCGTTGCCGCGTGTGCCAATTGAGTTCTGCGGCTCCGAGCGAGGTTTTCAGCTCTCCGACCGATGCGCTTCAATTCCTTACTTGTGCCAACCAAAGGTGGCACATTTCGGTACAGCCCCGTGCGCTTTGTAGCGACGACCATTACGATTTCGTCATAAGCGACGACTGTAGCGGAGATGAGAGAAATAGTGGAGCGACGACCAGACCTGCGTTCAGAGACAAATTCGATAGGACATCCGGAGCGTGCCATGCAACGAGCAACACCAACGACACAATCGATACCGATGCAAATCACGAATCGAATCCATCACGTTTCGTCGAGACTGCGGGTGGCTGCGTGCTTTGCCTGCTGGCTTACTGGATGTAATGAGCAGCCCTCGGGCAGCAATCCGCCGGTCGGTCTAGGTGGCGTTCGTGCGAGCTCCGAAACCACGTCTGCGAGCCGGGGCGGCGCGGTCGGCGGACGTTCGAACCCTGGAGGCACGAGCGCCGACGAAGATGGTGGCGTGAGCCTCGGGGGCGTGAGCGCCAACGACGGCGGGCGTTCGAACCATTTCGGCGGAAGCGCGACCGAAGGCGGTGACGTGAGCGTCGGAGGCACGACTGCCATCGCTGGCGGCCGAGTGAATGCAGGAGGAGGCGTGAGCACAAGCAAGGGTGGCAGAGCAAGCAGTGGAGGCGCGACTGCCAACGCCGGCGGCCGAGCGAATGCAGGAGGCACCCCTGCGAACCTGGCAGGCAAAACCAACGACGCCGGAGGCAAAGCCAACGATGCCGGAGGCAAAGCCAACGATGCCGGAAGCAAAGCCAACGATGCCGGAAGCAAAGCCAATCATACGGGTGGAACTATCTCGAACGTCGCAGGCACTGTGAATGCGCCTGGTTCGGCTGGCCAAGATACACAAGGCTTGAGCTTGCCGTGTCCGACGTACAGCAGTACGCCGACGGTAACCGGGACTCTCTTCGCCGGCGCAACCGGCATCTCGGGGATCGTTGCGAGTCGCAAGCAACCCGGTGTGTTCTGGATCCACAGCGACCGGCAGAAGATCCTCTACGCCGTCGACAAGACGGGTAGCCTCTTGGGCCAATGGACGCTCACGAGCACGGACCGATTCTTCTTCGTGTACAACTGGGAGGATATTGGTATTCAGCCCGTCCAAGGCGGGCCCGATCGAATTTGGATTGGCGACATTGGTAACAACTTCGTGCGAGGCGGTGGTGACCCTCGGACCTCGATCCGACTGATGTCGATCGATGAACCTACTGTCGGCAATGTGCCGGTGCCCGATGCGAGTGCGCCGATTATCGGTGACTTCGAGATGACCTATCCAGACGGTCTGCACGATGCAGAGGCCATGTCGATCGACCCCTTGACGGGTGATGTGTACGTCTTTGCGAAGGAAGAGGCGTCACCTTCGAAGATCTTCCGAGCCAAGGCACCGGTTACGAGCGGCGTGTTCGAGGAGCTTGGTACTATCGACTCCAGTAACCTCAATGCCGCTGACTTCTCTCCCTCGGGCAGAGAGCTCATCGTCCACAACTATTCCCAGGCGTACTACTGGGCCCTTCCGACTGGCGAGTCGTGGAGCGAAGCGCTGCTTGGCGCGCCGAGCAAGACGTTTCGCCTCCAATGGACCACTGGCTACTACTCTGAAGCCGTCGCCTTCTCTGCAGACGAGACGGGGTTCTATGTAGTCTCCGAAGAAGAGGACGGCAATACGCCGTCCCCGGTCGAATTCTACCCAAAGACGTGCAAGTAACCTCGAGGGCCTGCGGCGCGCAGCTGCAACGCTCTGCTTTCAGAAACCACTGCATCAGGTATCGATGTGGCCAGCAGAACCATGCGCGTGACAGAGAACCACCGTCGATAGACATGCGAGCGAACTGCCCCGCAACTCACCGTAGATCGGCTCCAGGACGCTTCAGTTGAACCGGTGAGCTGTTGCCGGTTTCTGTCGGTTCAGTAGTTTCGTCCCCGGCTCTCGCCCTTCGCTGTCCCCGCGCCGCGCCAGCAAGAATCGTCGTCGTTCGAAGATTCAGAAAACCTACGTCTGATGGCGTCTGAATTGCTCAGAGTTGCGCCCTGTGTCAGCGTAACAGTCTGGGCAAAGATTCGACCGCGTAGTCAAGACCATGCGTCACCCGACCTTAACTGTCATAGGTTCGATCCTAATCTTGGCGGGTTGCGGAGGGCGCTCGGGTCTTGAAACGCCGGCGCCTAACGTTGGAGGCGGACCCGTCCTTCGGGGGCGCCGTGGCCAGCGGAGATTTTCGTTCGACAGATGGTTCGACTACCAAAAGCCGTGGCTCGCTGGCAACCAGTGGTGGCACGACCGCCACCGGCGGTATCACGAGCACTGGTCGTACCGTGGCAATAGGCGGGGCCCCAGCCGCCGATGGAAATGCGATAGCCGGTGCTATCGGCAGCGGTGGATTGTCCGCAGCTGGAGGCGTGGTGAGTTCCGGCAGCGGTGGCTGCATTGCCGGCTCAGTTACCGTGCGTCGTTCTACACCGCTACGCGCTGGCTGAAGAACGGGCAGCTGCAAAGTGGCGCGGGAACGTTTGGTGCCACTTTCATGCGCTTCTTCATCATGGGAGATCCGAGACGAGCTTGGGGCTACTTCAAGGACATCTACGGGCGCATCGCGGACGAATTTACCATTACCTTGTCATCACCTGCCCAGTGAGATGGATCTCCCGTCCGTTGCGGTACTTTCATTGATCAATACTTCGTGTAGTCGAGGTAGTTGCCCGTCATCATGAGCAGCGAGAGAATGGTCCAGGACTCGTCGTAGTATTGACCGCCCGTCCACATGTTGTTCTGGCGCAGCCGGTCGTACACCTCGTCGACGAAACTCTGATAGTTCTTGCCGCTTTGCGGGTACATGGCGCCGACTCCCGCGGGTCCGATGAAAGCCGCTGAAAGGCCGTTGTACGTGCCTCCGGGGAATTCCGGCTTGTCCGTGCCGTTCAATTCGTAGCCATCGACGATGCCCGCCGCACCCTTCGGAACAAAGAAGCTACTCGTCTTGCCCACGTAGCTCGCAGCCTCAGCGGAATCATTCAGGCAAGCATCGATCCCAATGCGGAAGGGCGTGCGGCAGGAGTCGTATTGATACCAATGCTTCTGATTGGAAGCACCAGCGGTGCCGCACTTATCGTTGCCACCCGTGCTAGTCGAGAACGCCGGCACGAGACCATTGGTCTGGTTGCCGTTGGCCGAATTCAAGCTGGCCGCGATGACCGTGTACACCTGAGGTACGACCGCACTCGTCCAACGTGATTCTCCGGAAATGCCGGCAAATGCGCGGTAGTGAGAGGGGGCGAAATAGGAGATGTTGAGGCAATCGTTGCTACCCCAACCACTGCCGTTCTTCGGCGTTTGGTTGTTGTAGATCTCGTATTTCCAGATATCGCCTAGCAACTTCTTTGCATTGTTGGCGTAGGTGTCACTAAGGCTGCCTTTGCCTCCCTTCCATTGCTTGTCTGCCATGACAAGCGCCCAGGCCATGTCTTCATCTGCGTCGGTGGCAGCTCCGGCACCGCTCTGTCCGCCATTGGCAGTCGTCGCCGTCGTACCGTCGGCTGCTATGTACCAATTCATCAAAATGGTAGGAGTACTGGTCGGCGGAAAACCAGTCGACTGAACGGTTGCCGTATGCGCCTGTGCGTAGCGCCAGAGATCGTCGAACAGCGCCTGGTCGTTCATGTACACGGCGATGATCATGCCGTAGGCGATGCCCTCGGACACCGTGGAGTCCTTCTGTAAACCCGCCTCTGCAGGTCGTTTGACACGTCGGCATGGGCTGCAATTGGCCCCAACGCCATCACTTGTGACGAGGTGTTGCTTCCACTGATCGTACACTTTCTGGACATCGCCGTAGTCGGCACTGCTCGGATATATGCACTTGGTGTCCCGGCGATTCTGCGGGAAGGGGAAGTTCGCCGTGGAGGACGCCGGCGTCGTTACCTGGCCGCCAACAGTTGTGCCTCCACTGCTACTGTTCTGTCCACCCGCAGCATTGCCACCCGTCGCAACGGTGCCGGATGCACCACCACTAGGAGAACTGCTGCTGGTCGTTCCGCCTGCAGGTTGCGAACCACCAACCGATGAAGACGTGTTGCCGCCTGCGTTCGAACCGCCCTTTGGCGCATTGCCACCAGCATTGATGGCTCCACCGGCGTACGTCGTGCCACCGACAGTCGCGGTGGTTCCGCCCGCGGCAGTCGCGGTTCCGCCTGCCGTGGTCGTCGTGCTGCCGGTTCCCGTGCTTGTGCCGCCTCTGCTGGTTGCCCCACCCGAGCCGGTGGCGCCGCCAATGCTGGAGCCACCGTTGGTCAGACCCGTTGTGGCGCTGCTGCCCCCGAGGTTGAACGTCCCTCCATTTGCCGTTGACCCACCCAGCGAATCACTCGGCCCATTGCTCGCATTGTTTCCATTGCAGGCAGCCAAGACTGCCAACAAACCCATGCCCAGGAACCAGCCGCCGCAAGGAAGTGATCTCATGATGTGTGTCACCGGTGGGGAGTCGTCATTTCGGAGCAATTAAAGCACAACCTTTTAGCATCTTTGGGCGAATGGCAACAGCATGCGGCGACTACCAGAAAGTTGAAGAGTGACAAGAAAAGTGCCGGCTCAGACGATCCGCACATTGGCCCGCAGCGCACAAGAGCTCGATTCGCAGCAAATCAAGTGTGGTTTTCATACCGGAGGCCCTGTGCCATCCGGTGCGCGCTCGCAGGTAAGCGGAAAGCCAGCACTGGCGCGACCGGAGCCATTTCTATTTGGGTGTGCCCTGCTAGCGTCGCAATGCTGACGCGCTTCGGGTGGCGTGTGGGATGAGGTCGCAGGGCGCAAGAACCTAGAGCCGCATCAAATTAGGCTGCAGGCCGATGTTTGCGATCTACCTACAGCCGCCCAATTGACACCACTCACGCAAGCACATGGGTATCTTACTCCGACAATCGTGGTTGTCGCGCGGAGTCTGCTGCGATGCAGTGCTAACTTGATGCAATACCGTCGCTCTTCTCTCGATACATTCCGCGCGTGGTTCCCGCACTACGGGACACGCAGCAAGTGTTCTCGAGTAGATGTCCCGCTCATTTACGTGCTGCTAGAATGTACGCCATGCAACCTAGAATGTCCCTAGCAAGCCTTGTTCTCGGAGCGGCAATGCTAGCCGCTTGCGGCGGGAAGGTAGACGGTGAGAGCGTAGCGTCGAGTGGTGGTACGGCGGTGACGTTTGCGCAGGGTCGCTCTAGTGCCGTGAGCTAGGGTGGCGGCAGCGGCGGGCTGCGCTGGGGCTTGGCGGCACTCGGAATGGTTGCTCCGAACCGAGCCCTGCCGGCTGCCTGCAGAACGCATGTCTGCCGAGCATGAAGTGCGACACGACGCTGGGCTGCGCTCTCTCGACCTGCACGTGCGGCTCGATCGGTTGGAGTTGCACCCACGATTGCCAGGGCGGAACCTGTGTTCCCGTCACCAGTGACGGAAGCGGTGGTGGGGCTGGCGCGAGCGGATGCGACAAGCTCGTATCCGACATGCAAGAACAATTGCGGACGAATGGTACCTGCAGCACGGTCGTGCGGCTCGATCACCAGTCGTTGGCTCCCATCGGGTACGTTTGCATATGCGGAGACTACACGACAACCAGCGAGGCAACTGCGCGAGCTAATGCTCAAGCTGACACGGGCTATGGTCAGGGCAAACTCTTGAGTGGCCCAGCTCCAGCGGACGAATCGGTGTTCTGTTCGTCGCCCAGCGATTTGGGGGCAGTCTCAGCGGTGAGCGCCCGTAGCGGAATGCCGTTGTTTGGGGGCTCCATCGTATTGTCGGGTGCGGGAACGGTGAACTACCTGAGCATCTGGCAAACGGCAGGTCTTGGTGTTGGATGCGGCCCGACCGCGGTCAGCCTGTCGATACGCGGATTCGAACTGCGCGGTGGCTACGAGCTTCCCGAACCAGAACTGCTCAAGGTTGCGGAGGTAGTGCTAAGCTCAGCGATTGCGCGCGCCATGACCCGCATGGGGAACATCACGGATGCACTCGTGCTGCTTTACCCGCGCACAGTCGGTACCTTCGAGCTGACGACCGTCGAATACGTGGTGATCTTGAATCAGGATGCGTTCGAGTGAGCGTAGGCGCAAGGACGACCGTGGAGGAGCTCGCGGTCAGAGCCCGACCCTCACGACGGACGATACGGCCGTGCCAACCCCGGCCATTTCGGGACGAACAGAACGGCGGAATATGACGACGTTATCGCCGCTGGCGTCGCCGACGCAGCACAGCCCCGAGGGCGAGCCCGAGTGAAGCGAGGAAGTGCCCCGCGCCGCTCGAGGTCGAGGTGCCACCAACGCGGCAGCTACATCCGGAGTCTGCGGATTTATCCGTGCTGGTCGCGCCCGGCACTCCGCCTTCACCTGGTGAGCCCGTTTGGCCACCGCGAGCTGCAGCGCTAGTCGTAACGAGGCCGCCGCTACTGCTATTGCCCAGGCCAGTGGCACCTCCGATGCCGACAACGGCGCCGTTGCCTGAAGCGCCAACTAGGCCAGCTGTTCCGCTTGCGCCCGGTCCCGTTCCACCTGTAGCGCCGATGATGCCCCCGCTGGCGAAAGCGCCGCCAAGGCTACCCCTTCCGCTTGTACCAGCGCTGTTAACGCCGCCACTCGCGCTGCCGCGACCTCCCACGCCACCGTTGCTGACGACAATGCCGCTGCCCGCTGCGCCGCCGAGGCCAGTCGACGTGCTCGGCATGCCTGCCGATCCACTTGCGCCTCCGGGCGTCCCGCCTGGGGTGAGACCGTAGAGATAGCCATAAAGCGCCGTCTTGCCGCGCATGGTTTGCTGGGGCGTAAATTCGCTGTGCGCCCAAACCCAAGGCGTCTCGACACAGGCATCGCCGATGGGCCAGGCGTTCTTGAAGTCAGCGGGGTAGCCGTTGGCGAACAGCTTCGAAGGGGCACCCATGGTCATGCTCGTATCCCAGTCGTCGAGGTTGCAGTACGGAGTCTGACCGGGTGTCGTGCCCTGCACGCCGTCCTCGCGCCCTTCCGTGTACATATACTGCACGCCCCGTTTTGTCTCGAGTGGTGTGGTCGATGTGCCCATCTGGATGAGATTGGCCGGGTTGCGCCCCAGGCTCCAGTCGGCTTCGAGCGCTAACGCTTTGCGGAAAAGTGCCCTATCCGTCGCGTCCGTGGTCACGGCGTGGGCAACCAGGGTGCGTTGTACGTTTTGGATGTTGTGGAAGTATCCGTCGTCCTCATTGGTCGAGCGGCGTGACGGTCGCGAGTCCATCTTCGCTGTCTCTACGCTTTTAGCCTGACTGATGATCGAGGCTTTCATGTTGTTCCACAGCGACTGGAAATGGACGGTTTGCGGCGTCATCAGGTAGCCAGCCGTGGCCCAAAGCTGGTTAAGCTTGGTGGTCGAGATCTCGGAATTTGCCGCGGTGCACACACTCTCGCTTGGCACCACCGCTTCGTAGGTCTGGTCACCGGTGACGTTGTAGAGGTAAGCGGCCGCTGTCATCTTGAGATCGCGACCACGGAAGGTCGCTCCGCCGGCATCCATGGTCTTGTCCAACATCGGGTCGGTCGCTGCGTTGCCGATGCCAAAGGCCTCGATCGCAGCGGCCTTGTACTGCTCGGACAGGGCCGTGTTGCCCGCAATTCGGAAGGCGTCGGCAAGCATGGCGGCGTTGGCAGCGTTGGCCCAAGCTGCAACCGGTGATGTGCCTGCTTGGAAGAACTCGTTCTTCGAGTTGGGATTGGTCAGCCCATGGCCGTATTCCTTACCATCGCGGAGTCGCAACCAGTAGTCCACCTCGAAGCGGGCCTCGTCGAGGATGTCGGGAACCCCGTTGCCGCTTTCGGCGATGCCGGCGTTGTCGTCGCCGATCGCACCCTTGGTGAGGATGTATGGCAGCAGCATGTCGTAGACGATTGAGATGTGACCGAGATGCCGATCCTTGTCGGCCGCATCAGCGTGGCCGCCGTAGGCATTGTCGTTGGTCGGATTGCCCGACTTGCGGTACTTGGCCCAGTCATCTGGTCGGTCCCATGGATCGCCGCCCGAAGAGAACGCGCTCCACCCCGGATCGAAAAGCTGCATGGTCGTGATGTAGACTTTGGTGTCCGCGGGATCCTTGCCCGGGACGTAAAGCGGCAACCGTGGCGGCGGCGACAGTTTGGCGACGTTGTCCTGTCCCATGCGCATATAGAAGAAACCGCGAATAGTGATCTTGAACGGATCGGCATAGATGCCGGACGCGATCTGAAAGTCCTGGCTGCAGCCCACGCCATCGACCACGAGACGGTAGGTTCCCGGGGTGGTGACGGACGAAAAGTCCGCGTTCCACACCGACGAGCGCGTCAGGTTATAGCCGCCGACGTCCGAGCCGCTCGGCTTCCACAGCGCCACCTTGCCGATCTCGGTCGCCTGCTTGGTCCCAACGTCGTAAATGAAGACCTTGCTATCCACCAAGGATTTGTAGTCGCGCGCGCCCCCATCACCCAGCCAAGCATAGAGATCGGCCGCCTTGTGGGGCGCGTCCGGCGCATAGCCGACCAGGTTCACGTGCAAGGCCTCGGAACGCGAGTTGTAGATGTCGAAGGTGAAGGACTGCGTGGTGACATCCACGTTGGTCGCCGCGGCGATATCTAAGGTGTAGGACGCGCCCTGTTGCAGTGAGCTCGGCAGCTTGAGGAAGATCCAGTGGTGGTAGGTGTACTCGTAGCGGTAGTCGCTCGACACCCACTCCATTTGCGCATGCCCACTCGTCTTCTTCTTGCGCGAACAGGCCGTGGGGTTCTTGCCGGCGGTTCCGTAGTTGGCGTCCTGCTGCGACTTGATGGTCCAGCTGCTCGCCTGGGTGGCGGCAGTCGTGCTCAATTCTGGCGCGTAGCGCGTGACTTTTTCGCCAGGCTGCTCGTGCGCGACTTCGCCGTCCGAGACGTGGACCACGACGTAGTCCTTATCGAGCACCTCCAATCCGAGGAGCTTGGCCGCCTCGACCCGTAGTGGTAGGACGGCAAAGACGAACACTGCATGTGCGGATGGAAGTAGCCGTATCCTCATTTTCGTGCTCCAACTTGCGGCTTGTCTCTGACGAACGGACAGTGGAAAGCATGATACTTCCTCCCCCGTCTCGCGGCCAGTTGCTCGATAGAAGCGCGTGTGTGTGGAAAGGTCATCGTGCGCGGATTCTGCGCTGAAACGCGCACAGGGCTGAGCTTGCTTGCAACGACCTCGGCTACTCGGCTTCGGCTTGGGACGGCTTCAATGTGCGCTCATGGGACGACCAGCAAGAGCAGCGCAAGCTCAACGACTTTGAAAAGTCTCGGCGGAATTTGTTGTTGGTACCAGTTTCGGAGTCTGGCGGAATGGAAGCCCAATTGCGTATCGACGAACTCGAGACTGAAGTCGAATCGACGCCTCGCAGACGAGGGCCTCTACAAGAGGCGTCGGGACCCGTACCAGACCGTTAGCGGCGCAATGCGGACGCGATAGAGAACGGTCGCAGCTCGCGTGATGGTGAAATGTCGAGTCACCACGTACGTGGCACCCATCGGGTCCGAGATAGTCGGCTCCCCTGCTGGACTAGATTTATCTGATCTCACTGTTTCGAGCGGCGCGACACTCGAGGGATTCTGCACATTCAACGCGCCGTAACTGGAGATTCCTCGCGCCGAGGTCACGGCTGGGGGTTATCCTTGCCAGATGAGCGGAAGCCATCTCGTCAGGGCCTTCTCGGGTTGTTGGCTCATTGCATCCCTAGTCGGACTCATCTCGAGTTGTGCTTCCCAGAATGGAACTGCAGGTAGCAACGGTAACACTTCGGGCGGAAGTGCCAGTACGCAAAACACTGCGATGAACTTGGCCGGGGGCGTCTCGAGTGAAGCGGAGTCCAGCATAGGAACAACCACAACCACCGGTGGAGCCGTGTCGAGTTCCGGGGGCCGCTCATCGCTGGGTGGTGCTGGTTCGAGCTCGTCTGGTGAAACTGCCCCAGGCGGGGGCGCAAACGCGTCCAGCGGAACCAAGACGAGTAGCGCAGCAACGGGTGGAAATACCCTGACGAGTATCGGCGGCAGCGCGATGACGAGTACGGGTGGCATTGTGTCAGCTTCTGGCGGGAGCACGAGCACCGCAGGAACCACCGCATCGAACAGTACCACGCTGGCTACAATTTGTGGGACATTTCCCACCAAACCAACCCAAACCGGAACGTTATTTGCCGGGGGTCTGGAAGCGTCCGGTATGGTTGCCAGTCGAAAGCAACCAGGCGTGTATTGGATGCACGGCGACAGCTCGGCAACCCTGTATGCCATCGACCGCACGGGCAAGGAGCTCGGGCAATGGGAGGTCACGTCGAGTGCGCGGTTCTTCTTCATCTACAACTGGGAAGACATCGCCATTCAGTCGACGAAAGAGGGACCAGATCGGATCTGGATTGGGGACATTGGTAACCACACCGAGGACGCGGCGGGCAATCCAGTCGATCCGCGTAAGAACCTCCGGCTCCTGTCGATTGATGAACCTACGGTCGATCCCTTGCAGGTCGTCTCGGGGACCGTCAAGGTGATTGATGACCTCACATTCGACTATCCCGACGGCTTGTTCGACTCTGAAGCCCTGATGATCGATCCGGCAACCAGTGACGGCTATGTCGTCAGCAAGACGGACGCTCCTCCGTGCAAGATCTATCGCATTCAGGCGCCGTTCGTGGGTAGCACCCTCCAGTACAGCGGGACGCTCGACGCCGACAGCATCAATGCTGGAGACATCAGTCCCTCGGGACGAGAGCTGGTCCTTCGTAACTACATGTATCTGTACTATTGGTCCCTTCCTACGGGCAAGTCCTGGAAAGAGGTTCTCTCGGCCGAGCCAAGCGTGCCGGACAAGAAGAGTCGATTGACCTTCACCCAGAACTACTTTGCCGAATCGATCTGTTTCCCGCTAGACGAGTCTGGGTTCTTCGTGGTGTCCGAGGAGCAGGTTGGTGCGGACGCGGCCCCATCTCCGGTCGAGTTCTATCCCAAGAGCTGCAAGTAGCGAAGTGGGCGCTCAACCGGGGCATCGAACAACTGCCTCTTGTGGTCTAGGGGTGAGAGAACAGGCTGCGTCAGGGTTACACAGAAAAGAGATGGCCGTGCGCATGGTTCGGTGCCAATGGCCGGCTCCAAGGGTTGGGACGGGGAGTGGGTGGCACCATTTCAGACGATTTCAAAGTTGTCTCCAGAATCGAGATCAAACCTGCAAAGGGCCCACAATGACGCGCAAAAAACCTACGGCTTCTAGCTAGTTCTGAGTACCGAGGGCACTGAGCGGCGCCACCATTCCAACATTTGAGCCACATTGCCCGACGCTGCCGGGCGCACTATAGTCGGTCCCATGGTTCCTGCATCTGGAGGGAAGGCTGCAAGTCCGCGGTGTGCTCACGGGTTTAGCCTCGTTGCGCTGCTACTCTTGTCCGTCGCTTGCAGTACGTCAGTACGAACCGATGCGCAAGCCATCGAACAAGGTGGAGCGGCAGGTGGGGGACCGGGTGTCGTCGGCAACTCCGCTTCGGGAGGAACAAGCGGAACAGCGAATGTCGCAGCGAATCCAATAGGCGGGGAGTCAGGTTCCGGTGGTCAAACAGGCTCTTTGGCGCCTTTGGGGGGGGCGAGCGTAGTTGGCGTAGGCGGGGTCGTGAATACGGCCGGCTCGAGTGGCGCTGGTGCGGGCGGCGCGGTTGGCGTGGGCGGGGTCGTGAATACGGCCGGCTCGAGTGTCGTTGGCGCGGGTGGCGTGGTGAATACGGGTGGCGTCGTGAATACGGCCGGCTCGAGTGTCGTTGGCGCGGGCGGGGTCGTAAGTACGGGTGGGGTCGTCAATACGGGTGGGGTCGTGCATACGGGTGGGGTCGTGCATACGGGTGGGGTCGTGCATACGGGTGGGGTCGTGCA
>CAYVXY010000020.1:83205-229023 GCA_964454965.1 uncultured Polyangiaceae bacterium
TACGGGCGGCGTCGTGCACACGGGCGGCGTCGTGCACACGGGCGGCGTCGTGCACACGGGTGGCAGCGCGGGCTGCGATCTATCGAAGCCGTTCGGTAGCTTGGTGCAGATCATGCCGAGCACGACGAACAGTAGTGAAGCCAATATCTCGGTGTCGGAAGACGGTCTCACAGGCATCATCAGTATTCGAGCCGACGTCACTGATGCGTCGACGAGCTACGATCTCAGACGCTACTCGAGGCTATCAATCAGTAGCACATTTGGCAGCCCGATTGAACTCCGGGGCGCGGCGAACATTAATTCGGCAGACAACGAAGGGCAGGTGCGTCTGAGCCGCGACGGACTCATTCTTTTCTTCACCCGAACATTCGCCAATTCCACCTCAGACATCTACACCACGCGACGAGACGCCATCATCAATGATTTTGCCGTGCCCGTCGCATTGGATTCGGCGACAGTGAATTTTACATCGGTCAGTGGGGCTTCTTGGCTTTCGCCTGATAATAAGGTCTTCTATTGGATAGCCGAGGACCAAACCTTCGGACTATATCGCGCCGACATGAGCGACAGCGGCATGTCCAATCGCATGGGAATGGCGCAAATCAACGCAATTGGACCGGTCATGGCTCCGGCCTTTACCGACGACCAGACCACCCTCTACATAGCCTCAAAGGGCTCGGGGGCGACTGCGACGCCCACGGAACAGGTTTGGCGTGCAACCCGCCCAACTGCCACCGCGACATTTGCAGCGCCAACTGTCGTGGCAGAGCTAAAGGACGACTCATCACGTAGCTATCCTCAGGACCTATCGCCGGACGGTTGCACCATTTATCTGGCCAAGACCGTCAGTGCAACATCGACGACACGACATCTGTACCAGGCGACCAAGCCGCGGTAACTTCTGCACTTGTCAGCGCTTCGTGCCGGTGTGATTTCCATGCTGGCCGCTACGGGTTGATTGCACGCCGCGTCGGCAGCAAGAGTTCTGTTGAACAAGACTTTACGTTGCCTTGGCGCAACCAGCAGCGACGTGTTGCGCTGGCGTATCGAATCGTTCGAGAGTCCGAATGCAATTCCAGCAGCCAAGTGAATTTGCCGTGGAACAGCGCAAAACGCGGCCTGCTAATGCAGCAAAGGACAGCCCGGGAACACGAATACTACCAACTGAGTCTTGCTCAGCAGCGCAATCGCAGTGAATTGACCCCCAAATGTCGTTTGAACTGCGAACAACTGCGAATGCGCCACGGTGGCTTCCGGCAACGCCTGGCCGAGCTAGAGGTTTGCTTCGCGTCGTTGGTGAAGCGAGCAAACGGAATTGTCGACGCTCGCTGTGGTCCGTTGACGCGTACGGCCAGCGACAACCACAACCCTGTGCCTCAGAACGAGCACTGCGCGGACATATGCAATTGGCAAATGTCCTTCAATTGTGTATCGTCCGACAATGGCTGTCTCGGGATGCAGCAACAGTCCAAGACGCTCTGCTGCGCCCCCAACGGAGAAGAATACGAATGGTCGACCTTCGCAAATCCATCGTACATGTTGGGGTAAGACGACGATTTTGCGCGTCGAAGCTCAGTCTTCAACTCCTGTTCTGTGCGACCATGGCGACACCGAGCTGCGGAGGGGACAGCTCCGAAAGCAGCACCGCCAACACGAGCAGTGCAGCAGGTCGAGCGGATTCGCCCGAAACTCGTGGGGGCGCTCGCGCAAGTAGCAACACTGAATCAGTCGGCTCTTCCGGCGCCGCAGGCGTTGATCGGGGTGGAGACTCAGCCGAGTCGAGCATCTTGACCAATGCAGCCGGCCATGGTGGCGCTTCGACACAGACTGGTGGCATCGGGAATGCGGCAGGAGTCGGTGGGTTTTCCTCCCAGCTGGGTGGATTCGTGAACAATTCGGGAACTGGAGGGGCAAATTCGCAGTCAGGTGGCACGGTCAACTCAATGGACGGCACAGGTGGTTCTGCGCAAACGGGCGGGGTGGCCAACTCGACAAGCAACGCAGGAAGCTCGGCGCTTCTGGGTAGTTCGGGTGGCGTCGGTGGATCCATCGGTGTCGGTGGATCCATCGGCGTCGGTGGATCCATCGGTGTCGGTGGATCCATCGGTGTCGGTGGATCCATCGGTGTCGGTGGATCCATCGGTGTCGGTGGATCCAACGTCAGCTTCGCTGGTACTGCGGGTGCGCAGCAAATCGTTCTGCCCCTCGAGGGCAAACCCTGCGCTGGCTACACGCTTCTGGGCATGCCCGAAACCAGCAATGGCGCCAAGTTTCCGGCGCGGCTCATCAATATGGACGGCGATATCGTTCACACCTGGGCCATCGGAGGATTCCCACCAAAAATGCTCCCTGGCGGTTCGCTGATTGGCTGCGTTGGTGTAATTGGGACTTACGACTGTGCCGAAATGCAGCAGGTGACTTGGGACGGCGTGCAGGAATGGTCTTTCTCGAACTGGGTGTCGCCGAATGGGACACCGGTCTCCAGACAACATCACGATCTTCAGCGCGAGGGAAATCCGGTTGGGTTCTACGCACCAGGTCAGAATGCTCTGGTGCAGGGCAAGACCCTGGTTCTGGCACATGTCGGGCGGCTAGTCTCTGCGATTAGAAACCAAAACATACTCGATGACGTCATCTATGAAGTGGACTCTGCGGGAGGCCTGCTCAACGACTTCCTATGGTATGGGGCCGATCATATCGACCAGTTTGGCTTCGACACAGCGGCTAGAAACCAAATCCGCACCACCGCGCCGAGTAACAGTCTTCTCGAATGGCTTCATGGGAATAGCATATCGCAATTGGGCCCCAATCACTGGTTCGACGAGGGGCGCCCGGAGTTTCATCCAGACAATATCCTCTACTCTTCTCGAGATGCGAGTTTCGTCGTCATCATCTCACGCGAGACTGGGAATGTTGTTTGGAGAATCGGTCCTGACTTTACTGGAAGGCCAGAGGAGCGGTTGGGGCAATTTGCCGGACAACACCATCCACACCTGATCCCGAAAGGCCTGCCCGGTGCCGGAAATGTGTTGGTTTTTGACAACGGCGGTGCGTCCGGTTATGGCAGCACACCGTCGACAGGTGCGCCGTCTCGCTATTCGCGAACGTATTCACGCGTTCTCGAATTCAATCCAGTCACCTTCGAAGTTGTCTGGCAATACGGCAACGTCGCAGGTGACCAGAACTTCTTCAGTCAACTCATCAGCAGCGCACAACGATTGCCAAATGGAAACACCCTGATCACCATCGGGCAGGCGGGGCGAGTGATCGAGGTTGCCCCGGACAAGCAAATTGTCTGGCAATATCAACAACCGACAGCCCCGGGCGGGACTACGGCGTCGCTCTACCGTGCATTTCGGATCCCTCCCGAATGGCTTCCATCTGGCGAGAACGCCTTGCTTGGCCAATACGCGACCTGGGAGAGTCTTTTTGAGAGCGAGCCCGCTCGGACTCCAATCCTGTCGGAGTAGGATTTCGCGCGGCGCCTTTTGCTTGTGCATTCTCGACACCCAAGCAGCGTGGCAGTGGTGAGTTCAAAATGGCCGAAAATTGGGGGATGCAACGAGGCGCCTCAGCGCCTGGGACCGAGCATTGGTTCGAACTCCAGTGGCACTCACGCTCCGTCACTTCACTTCGAGCGCGTCAATATCGTCAGCTGAATATCGAACAGTCCGGTCGAGATCTGATCTTGCTGAATGTTTCTCGATCTGACGAGCCCAGGCCCGAACGCGGCGGTCCAGGTCAGCGCTGCATTCCCGAGCACAGCACTAAGCCCGGCGGAACCTGTAATGCGCTCCTAGAATGAGGGACTCCCTCCGATTTGGCAGGGTAAGCCCAAGCGCCTCTATCCCAACAATCAGAAGGATTCCGCGAATTTCGGAAGGCTAGCGGGCTGATTGGACAATAGTCACTGTGGCTTCCGACTGGGCACGTTTTCACAGCGAAGATCGCTGGGCTTTCTCAGTGACAGGTTCTGACCCCTCGCTTGCGCTTGACGGGGGTGGTCTTCAGGCAAAGAATCCCGCCACGCTGTGGAAGCCTTCGAGTCCGTGGTGGCTCGAATTCATCGGAGGTCGCGTCATGAAGTGCGTTCGCTACGTGTCCGTCGTCGCTCTCGTAACAGTCATTGGGTGCAGCGGTTCGACTTCGGATCCAGCGGGGTCGCCAGCGGGTGTTGGCGGAGCAACACCGTCGGGCGGCTCCAGCGGTTCACACGTTTCGCCAGCCACTGGTGGCGCTCCAGCCCTGGGCGGCGCGACCTCGACGACCGATCTTCGCGTTTCAGGCGGTACCTCGCCGTCGGGTGGCACGCCCAACACCTCGTCGGCAACTTCGACTGCCAGCGGTGGTGCTACCTCATCGAATAGTGCAACTTCCACTGGTGGTGGCGCGAACACCGTCGGAGGAGCCACAGCCACCGGTGGAACGCAGGCATCAGGCGGTGCCACTGCTACCGGTGGAATGAAGAATGCGGCAGGTGGGACGTCGCTCGGCGGGACGGGCGGGAAAGCGACGGGGATCGGCGGCAGCGTCGGTGGGACTTCCACATCAACGACGAGCAGTGGCGGTACGGCTGGTGGTGCAACGTCGACCGGAGGGGCCGCCGGCGGCGGCGCGACCACGACTGTCGTAAAGAAGTTCATCGGCAACACCGCGCCCAAGAACAAGGACATCCCTGCCGACTTTGCGACGATGTGGCAGGAGGTGTCGATGGACGCGAACTCCAAGTGGGGGTTCGTGCAGCCTGACTCTGCGGACAAGTGGGTGTGGGAACCGGTCGACAAGGTCTACAAGTACGCCAAAGACAACGGGATCATCTTCAAGCAACACAACTTCTTCTGGAAAGTGGAGCAACCGAGCTGGGTCAATGATAGCAACATCATGACGGTCGGTCCCAAGTGGGTCGAGGCTTTCTGTACGCGCTACCCCGACGTACCGATGATTGACGTTGTGAACGAGCCCTTGACCAATCACAATCCGCCGCCCTACACCAAGGGAATGGGCGGCACGGGAACGACCGGTTACGACTGGGTCATCACGGCCTTCAAATGGGCGCGCCAATATTGCCCCAACTCGATTCTCATCATCAACGAATTCAACATCATCGAATGGGACGACGACCACAACGCTTTCATGGCCATGATGAAGAAGCTGTTGGCCGCCGGTGCCCAGATCGACGCCATCGGCGCCCAGGGGCACGACGTGTACAAAATTGGAGGCGCCAAGGCCAAGACCTATCTGGACGATCTGGCCACCTTGAACCTTCCGATCTACATCACCGAGTTTGAAGTCGACCAAGCGGACGACGCCAAACAGCTGACCTTCATGCAGGATGCGATCACCACTTTCTATGACTACCCCAGCATCAAGGGCATCACCCATTGGGGCTACGTCAAGGGCATGATGTGGAATCAGCGACCAAACGGCTGGCTTGTCGACACGACAGGCAAACAGCGTCCAGCCATGACGTGGCTGCAGGACTTCATCAAGTCGAAGCAGTAAGCGCTCACAGCAACTCGCTGATAGGTACTGGCCTCCTGATCCGCTCCAGCCGACCGCTAGATCGAGAATATCTCGGTCTTGCAGGTCGGGCTGCAACCATCCCGCTTGGTCTTGTTACCGTCGTCGCACTCCTCGTACCCGGTTTGGACGCGCCCATCACCGCAATGTGGGCCAAGCACGCATCCCACGGCGCATTCGCCATAGTTGCCACTTGGGTTCTCCCCACCATCGCATTGCTCCGGCGGTTGAGTGACGCCATCACCACAGCGCGGACCAAACTTGCAGCCCGGTCCGCATAGGCCATAGCCGCCCTCGTTCTTCCCATCGTCGCATTGTTCCCCGCGGGCAGTCTGCACGATGGTATCGCCACAGATCCCTTCCATGCGGCAGTTCGCACTGCAACCGTCGCCGTTGACGGTGTTGCCGTCATCGCACATCTCACTGAAGGCATCCTGCACTACGTTATCACCACAACGCGGACCGTTTTTGCAGCCCGGAGCGCAGTGACCGTAGGATCCATCGTTAGCGCCGTCATCGCATTCTTCGCCCTGTGCAGAATCGACGTGCGCATCGCCACAACGTGGAGCAGACACGCAGGTTGCCGTGCAGCCATTGTAGCTGCCGTCGTTCTTGCCATCATCGCAGGTTTCGCCGAAGTCGCCTTGCACGATTGCATCGCCGCAGCGCGCAGGGATAATGCACCCCGGTGCGCAGCCATTGGAGCCATAGGCGCTCACGTTGGTGCCGTTGTCGCAGTCTTCGGGACCATTGATGGTGGCATCCCCGCAGTAGGGGCCGCGTACGCATTCGGGTTGGCACTTGCCGTAACCTCCCTCATTTTTGCCGTCATCGCATTGCTCACCGGGAGCTAAAATCCCATCTCCGCAAATCGGCCCACAGACACTGGCAGAGGCATTGAAGCCGCTTAGTGTCAATTTGTAGGACGAGCCACTGGTTTGACGCTCCGCCTGGAACACGACAATTTCGTAAACCTGACCATCTTGGAGGCCAAGGTTGACCGTCTGCTTGATTGGGGCAGCGGTGCCCTCGGATTGAGTGATCGTGGTGGTGCCGTTGCCATTCGCCCCGATGACGATGGTGCCATTGATCGGAGTATGGATCCCACCAAGGTCGACGGCGAGTTTCTTGTTGATGAAGACCCACACGTCGTCGTCACCCAAGAAGTCGAGCGTGTAAGTCTGGGACTTCGAATAGGCAAACCAGTAGCGCACTTCGCTCGTGAAATGGAAATTATGCTTCTTTGCGCCGGGTTCCGCCCCGCTGCTGCCGTACGCGGAGGGGATAGTTGCCGTGGAAAACTCCGACGCCGGCGTGATCATGCCGGACGCATCATCCAGAGGAAAGAACACGGGCGTTCCATCGTAGGTCCGTTGGACCATGACACCCTTCCATTCGGTTCCGACCTTCACACACTCGGATATGTCACTGGCAAACGTTTGGCAGTCCGTATCCCCGTATTTGGAGGTGCAGGGTTCACCATTGAGTTCAGTGCCGACGTTGCCACAGGACACTTGGGTCGTGATGCGCCATTGTTCGCCGTTCGGTCCCCAGCGGTTGACGAACGATCCGTCGGCGCGTCTCCAGAGCTTCAGTTCACCCACCAAGGTCGAGTTGACTCCAGTAGCATCCCGGTACCACTGGGCGAACGCGTCGGCGCTGGTCACGTAGCTGTCCTTTACTGCCGCAGCGAGAACTGGCTTGCCCTGAGCATCGAGAGTGGCAGAAACCATGCCGGTCAATGGGGCATTGCGACCCGTCGCACTGGGCTCGAACATTTTGCTGTCGGATCTAAAGTCGCGATAAACGACCGGCACCGACATGCTATCGCCCAGATCGGTTTGCTTGCATTGATAGCCCGCTTCCACCTGGCAAGTCGACGAACAGCCATCGCCCGACACCGGGTTGGCGTCATCGCATTGCTCGCCCACACTGCCCAGCACGAGGCCGTCGCCGCACGCTGACTTGCAGGCACCGCTCTTGCAGTCTGGTTCGAGGGAACAGAGCGGCGTACAGCCGTCTCCTAGATCATGGTTGGCGTCATCGCAGCCTTCGCTGCCCTCGGCATTTTTGTCGCCGCAGCTTGTCTTGTGACAGCTATACTTGCCGGGTTCGCCGCTGCAAGCCCAGCCCTTCTCCCAGAGACAGATCTTGGAACAGCCGTCGCCGTCCTTGGCATTGCCGTCGTCGCAACGCTCGTTGACCAAGAGCACTCCGTCTCCGCACTTGCCGATGCACTTGGCGCCAGGGAATGGGCAATCGTAGCCCTTTTGGATCTTGCAGCCGTCGCAGCCATCGGCGGAGTCGGAGTTGGCGTCGTCACAGGTTTCAGCCCCGGTGACTCGACCGTCGCCGCAACTATTCAAGTTCTTGCACGGCTGAGCTGGCGTTGGACACTGGTACCCGGATTCGATCGATTTGCAGTCGGCGGCACAACCGTCGCCGGCCTTCACGTTGCCATCGTCACATTGTTCGCCAAGGTTCGAGTTCTGCTGACCATCACCGCATCTTGGGGCCAACTTGCATGGCATTCCTGGCACCTGACACAACCAGCCCGCTTCCGTCTTGCAATCCGGGTCGCAACCATCTTTAGCGGCGGTGTTGCCATCATCACAGGTTTCTTCGCCGCCAACCCGGCTATCGCCACAGGCAATCTCTTTCTTGCAAGGCTGACCTGGGGTAGCACAGCTGTAGCTGGCACTCTGCACGGTACAGTCCGCGCTGCAACCGTCGTTTGCCGTCTTGTTGCCGTCGTCGCAAACCTCGCCAGGCTCGAGTTTGCCGTTGCCGCACTCGAAGACCGAGACACAGGGTTGGCCAGGGTTGGGGCAATTAAAATTTGGTTCGGTCGTACAAATCCCATTGCAGCCATCGCCGGGGAGACTGTTGCCGTCGTCACAGATCTCCGACTCCTGGTTGATCTTGCCGTCGCCGCAGGCGGGTCCAGACGGTATCAATTGGCAACTGCTCGGAGCCGTCGGGCCAACGCAGGGATTGCCTGCGCTGCCCCCGCTCAGGTTGATGACAGCATTGCCGCCATTCGCGGCTCCGATCGTCCCCGAGCCACCGGTGTTCGGACTGCCGATGAATATCCCCGTGCCTCCAGAAGACGACGAGCAGCTAGCCATCAACGTGACCGCAGTCCACAAGCCAAATAAACACAAGGAGCGCAATCGAGCCTGCATCGGTACAACCGGTCCTTTTGTCGGGTCACAAATCATGGTGGTGTTCCCCAAATGATTGCCCCGTTGAGATGCACGGTAATATTCCCGTTGTTGATCAGTGAGGGGCTCGGAACAAACGAATAGTCGTTCGAAGGGTCGTAGCTGCCTTGGTAGTTGGCAGTGTGGATGGCGAAGGTGAAGTCAGCGCAGTCCGAGTTGTCTCCGCGGTCGCAGATGCGGTTCACATCGGGGATGAGTGAGCCAGCACTGTAGACGGCTTTGACGTAATGGTCCGCCTGCGGCGCAGCTGTCGGCATCGCTACGATTGAAAGGTCAAAAGTGGAGAGACTCTTGTCGTAGATTTCAATCACCGGTGTAGCGGCGACTTCATCGGTGAAGTAGTAGCGGATCTCGAGCCCCTTGAGCGCGAGAGCGTCCTTGCCTACGTTCAACACCTGGATCTTGGCCTGCAAACTGCTCGCTGCACTGGGACAAGCCGCACCAGCGCTCACGCAGCCGGCGTTCTTAACGATCAGAATCGGCGCTGAGCAAGCCTTTGCCATGCAGCTCGTTGTCGTGCAATCACGGGCCACGGCACAGGTCTGGCCGATGTCGCAGCGGGCCGTCGGCGCGCAGGAGCCGCCGCAATCGACGTCGCTTTCGTCACCATCCTTTTCGCCATTGGCGCAAGTGCTGCCAGCTCCGATGTTTCCAGCCTGTGCCCCGGCCGCCGCAGTCCTCCCTGCTGCGCCACCGCTTTTCGCCCCGCCCGCTCCGCCTTTCGTGCTGGTCTTGCCGCCACCGTTCAGGGCACCACCGTAGACTGTTGCAGTGCCGCCCTCGTTGGTCGCGGTGCTGGTCAAGCCGCCATTGCTTGAGCCACCCAAAGATGATCCTCCGTCGGATGAACCGCCGTTGCTCGAGCCGACACTGCTCGAGCCGCCGTTCGTCTGTGCGCTACCGCCACTTGACGAGTTACTGCCACCGCCATTCGAGGAGCCGCCATTGGTCACGCCGGAGCCGGAAGTTGGGACACTCGAATTTGCTCCTGCGCCGGACTGACCACCGAGGGGATCCCCACCAGGTGTGAGTCCTGAACCGGAGCTGGCACAGGCAACGGTGACGAGGGAACTTGGCAAGATGGCCCAAAGCAGGAGAGACTGTCGATGTGTGCCTGGCATGGCAATTCCTAGTCTAGTCAGCTCCGCCAAAGATACCGCCCATGCTCGCGTCGAGCCAGCGCGACAGCTAGCAATACGGCTTGGGCTGCGTATTCCGTCGGCAAACAGGCGTCGCCCTTCATTGCGGGTTGAGCAGTTGCGTGTATCTCATTTCTAGCCTTCCTAATGCTGGATGCAGCGAAAATATGCTGGTCTTGGCATTCTCATCCGCGAGTTTTGTCGGACTTCATCCGACATCGACGAATGCTCATCGACGAAATACTGGTGTCGATGGTTGCTCGCCGACGTTTCCTCGCCGGCTCTGCCTGCCATTCCGCGCCCTCGTGCGAAGTCTCAAACTTGCCATGACGCAACAAGCCGAGCTCAAGTGCCTCATCTGTTGGACGTCTGTGGCGCTCGATGCCATCGACGTCGAAACGGATGAGGTACAAAGGTGACGTCATTCTTCGCGCCCATCATGGCAATGTCGCCGGAAGCTGGGGTCCCCCACGATCTCAGGTGAGCCGTTGCCGTCGACGGTGCAAGCGTTGGCAGTCCATCTCGACGGTAATGCGGACCCAATAGCAATCACGTCGGCCCAACCAGAAGAGAACGAACCATGCAGCCAGCCACTCGAGAGAGACTACCAGTCGACGGATCGCCTTGATTGCTTTCTGCTACAAGCTGGCTTGCCAGCTGATGGTACTTCCCGCTGGTGCGGTGGCCGCTGGCTCAACGGTGCTTGGCCTCAGGTACAAGACTCCGAGGGCTTGCGACCAATCATTGGCCAGCGCCGCCCCATTGATGGTGCCTTGACTGTCGAAGTTGAAGGGCCCAGAAATGGTTTTACCGTTCAGTTCGATCCAGATCGAGTCGATCAGTATCGCTGTGTAGCTGGGCGTCGGCGCGTCGGCAGCGGACGAGGTGATCAGGTCGAATGCGAGTCGGCCAATACTAGTATTTGCCGAGCATGAAGCCAAGGACCACGTCAAGGTCACCCAGGAAGTCGTGATATCGGCGGGCAAGGTTTGAACGGGCGAGAAGCACATGGAGTAGGGGCTGCTATCCTGTTGGATGAGCATCTGGTATTGTGTGTTTCCTGCTTGTACAGCCCGGACGCGAATCTTCAGCGTGCCGCCGACGGCTGACTCGACGACGGACACCATCGGAGAGAACCGCATGAAATACCGAGCCAGCTGTCCCCTCGTGGTGAAGGGCACGTCGGCTCGGGCCATTCCGGTGTAGCTGACCACACCACCCGTGGCAGCAGCAATGCCGCCGGCAGCGCTACCGCCCGTGGCAGCAGCAGTGCCGCCGGCAGCGCTACCGCCCGTGGCAGCAGCAGTGCCGCCGGTAGAACTACCGCCGCCCGTAACTGCGGGCCCGCCGCCAATAGAACTACCGCCGTCGGTGACAGTGGCACTGCCGCCTTGACTCGGACTACTGCCGTAGCCGCCGCTGTTGCCAGTTGAGCCAAACCCACCGACGGAACTGCCTCGCATACCGCCAGCGGCACTAGTTCCAGCACTGGAGGCGGTATGCGTGGCTCCGGATTGGGTGGTTCCCGCTGTCCCACCGGCACCAACTGAATTGCCCCCGAGCGCTCCGTCTCCGGCATTGGTCGCCGTCGACGCGGAACCTGCAGTGTTCTGTTCTGTCGAACCGCCAACTTCACCAATGAGGCGGCCACCACGACCCGAGCTTCCTGCACCCGCTGTCATTCCGCCTAGGTTCTCGTTAAGTGCAGCAGTCTCGCGCTTGGCTCCTAGGTAGCCGTAGTCGTTAAGCGTGCATGCACTGGTGAATAGCAGGATTGACCAGAGGCAGCAGTGCGGGCCGGGAAAGGTCGTGGTTGCATTTCTCATAGTCGCTAACCGAAGCAATTGAGTCAACGCGTGGCGGTTCAGAATCTCACGTGCAATTGGGATTGGACGCCACCCGCGGGCGTCACCACAGCGACAATCTGCACCGACTCCGCGGGGCGTAGGACGTAGACGGTCGCGGCCAACGCCAGTGCGGCCCCGCCCACCAACAGCGAGACATCTGCCATGGTCGCGCGGTCCCGAACGGAATCGATCTGTGCTTCCGTGCAAGAGGGCGAACAGGACCCGCGTAACTCGTTCTCACGCTTTCGCGTGGCCAAGCCTAGCCCGACAAAACCGGCAACTCCTGCAGCGCCGAGTCCAGTGAGTGCGTAGACCGACCAGGGTACGGGTCGGTGTATGGCCGCACGCGGACTCGGTACGCTCGTCGAACCCGGCGAGGTTCCGGACGCGGCCTTCCGGGACGTGAAGGCCACCGCAACCACGACGAGTTTCTCCCCTTCCGCGATGGTGAGCTCACGTTCGATATCGGGCAATTCCTCATGTTGGAAGCGCAATTGATGCTTGCCTGGATTGAGCTCCAAAGCTCGGCTGGGAAGTTCGGAAAAGCGCAACTGATCGTCAACGAAGACCCTAACATTGGAGGTCGGCGCACCGTCCACTGTTACCCTGAGAACAACGGATGGCACTGGCGCGCGCAGTTCATCCAGGAGTAGAAGGCATTCCGAACGAACTAGGTTCGGACAGGCTTCTCGGGAGCAGATCAGCAGCTGTGAACGACTTTCCAGCAGTTGACCTTGGTTGCGCAGCTCCTGAGCAGACAAATGCGCGTCGACACAACCTTGCACCGAGGGTTCTTTCTGTGTGCTCGAGTCTGTCGATTCGACCACCTGACTCACGCTTGCAGATTCATCTGCGGCAACCGCAGTAGGGGAATTTAGCGTCGCCATTGCGACAAACGATCTGCAGAGCACTCTCCAACTCGAATGCGTCAGTTCCTGCCTTGGACCCATATGACTAGCTATCATGTTTACAGATCGTTGACTGCTCGTCCACCGCTCGGAATGAAGAAGGTGTGAGCCCTTCCGACATCGGTAGCTTCGAGTGGCCTCACGAAGCGGACGTGAGACCAAGATAGGCCTCATTACAAAGCGATGAGCTCACCGTGAGCCAGCGACCGCTATGTTGGCCGGCTACAAGCACTCGGACTTGAAGTGCTTGAATCCCTTTTGATCGTAGGTATACGGAGGCGAACAAGCGAGATGTGGCCTTGCGACAACCGCTGGTGCACGCAGCGCGCCACTCTTCGTGCGTTGTTTTCGCTCCACAGTCGACGTGACGATGGGTGGCAACGCGTCTTCGGGTTCGAGCGAGACGAACAGCTCGATATCTCGAGAGTACTGCAAGCGTCTTTCCGTGGACTGGAAGCCGACTGACGTCACTCGTATCCGATGCCAACTGCCGTCACTGAGTACCTCACTGGAGTAGGGACTACGCCCCACTTCGATATCGTCGACGAAGACCGATGCTGATGCTGGGTGAACGGTGACCCTCACTTTTGCCATCTTCGCGCCGGTGATGGTGGATTGATGTGACTCCGATGACGCTAGCTGATGGCTTCCCGTGACTTGGAAGAACAACGCACCCGCGGTGACAATCAGGGCGGTTCCCGCTGCCAAGCTCAGCCATTGGACGATATGTCGCCAACGCCGAGGTGCAACACCAGTGGGTAGTTCCTGCGCCCGCAGCGGCGCAATCGGAATCGTTTGGCTGGTCGTCGCCGGAGGTGTCCGGGAAGTGGTGGACTCCAGCGTCGGCGTTGCGATGCTCGACCAAGAGACGTAAGTGTCGCTGGAAAGAGCGGATTCGATCACCCGTCGCGCATTGGCTCGCTCGACCTGGAACCAGGTGCTGAGATGTCGCCCCAAGTCCTGTGTCGTGATTCCACGCGAATGCTTCGCCAGGAATGCGTCGATGTTCTGCTGCACCTCGGCAATGTCTTGATAGCGACTCCCGCGATCTAGCGCCAAGGCAGTTGAGCAGATGTGGTCGAGTTCGCAAGGGCAGCGTTGGTTGCGCGTCCACGATCTGGGGATTTCTCCACGGTCCATTTGCTGAACGATGGCTTCGTCCGTCAGATCGCCCCAGAATCGTTGGCCAGAGATGATTTCACTCAGGATGATGCCGGCTGCGAACACGTCGGTTCGTCGGTCCAGCGGCATGTCACGGATCTGCTCTGGCGCCATGTAACGCAACTTGCCCCTGACGCCATCGGATTGTGAATGCGGGTTGGAATGCGTGATCTGTGCGACGCCGAAGTCCAATACCTTGACTGAGCCGTCGTAGGTGATGAAGATGTTCTGCGGCGAGTAGTCTCGGTGTACCAATCCGAGAGGCGAGCCGTCGAAGTCCGTGAGTTCATGGGCGTAGTGGAGCCCGCTCATGCTGTCGGACAGGATACGTAAGAGTACGTCTAGCGGCGCTTTGCCAATCATTCGGCCCAGTACCGCTGAGAGTGATTGCCCATCAAGGTACTCCATCACGATGACCGGAGCGCCGTCCCATTCCTCGACTTCGTTGACTGCTACGACGTTGGGGTGATTCATCCGAGCAGAGACGCGCGCTTCGCGGAGGAAATCCTTGTAGTGTTCGGGAAAGCCGACCAGATCGCTCTTCAGAACCTTCAGGACGACGAGCTTGTTGAACCCAGCGATTCCCTGGTGCACGGCGAGGTAAACTTGGCCCATGCCGCCGCAACCCAGCTCAGTCAGTACACGGTACTTCCTGAACGTACTCGTCGCAAGGCTCGGTTGGTCAAGCATCATGAGGGCTGTGTTGGTTGGCGAATCGTGACTTCGGAATGGTGTAGGGCGAAGGTCTTGTTCCCGCCTTGCCTCCTGCGGGACCTTCTGCCGCGTCCGCGTGCATCGAGGCAAAATCGCTAAGGCTCGCTGCAAAGGCGGCGCTGGTTCGTGTGCCTTTTGACTGGTTGCTGCAGGGTGAAGCGTTGCATTGAGTTACGTTGCTCTTGGCGCAGATCTACGGTCACTCAAATGAGGCGGGTGTGGTTGCAGCGTCAATTCGTGCGCACGTCCTACCAGCTATGGCCACATTGCATGTGGATGTTTTGTCGAGAAATCCAGGAATCACGAGACGACGGAGTGGGAGTTCCTGCAAGCCATCGAAATAGGAGGAACCGCTTTTCGGCCGTGGCATATGGGTCTTGGAATCGTTGTCACCGACCTCAGGTCCGCTTAGTTCGCCTGCGGGCGACTGATCGATGAGCATGACGGTGCACCCGAGTTGGATACAAGCAACCTGTTATGAGTTAGTGTGGCCAGGACTCGTGTTTGGGTTGGAAAAATGCGGGGGGCCACAGATGGATGCGCGCCGATGCAGCAGTAGTGGCGGCTGCCTGATTGCAAGGGCCAGAAATGAGACGTACCGTCCCCGAAGCATGCCCAGCTGACCCCTCTAAAGTGGCAGAGCTCGTGGGGGCATGTGGTGCAATGCGCAACGATGTCGGCGTTTCGCTTGGTTGCGCGACACGGGACTGGCTCCCTTCGCTGCAGCGGCGGTAGGGCCTAATTGACCGCGGGCTGTGGGAAACGCGAGTACAATCCCTCACTTGTCGCACCAGTTTTCGCGTGAGCGTCTCCAGCGCCCTGGCGCAAGCACCAGACTCGGCCCGATCGTTAGTCGGGCCGAGTAGATTCTTCTGCTGTGGTTAGCCCGGTGTGATTACTGATCCGACATCGGGTAACGTCACCTGCACTGCGTCGTAGCCTAGTGAACGCACCAGTCCTTCGATGACGCGCCGTGCATTCTCCCCCGCACGCTGCAGGACCCCTGCCTCACGTGCAGCAGCGACCAATGCCCGCTCCGCATCAAGGCGCGCTTTCGTTTCTAGGCTTTCTTCGCGTCGTGCTAGCAGGTCCGTGTTGCGCGTATGCACGTAGGTGCGTTCCTGGTCGAACACGACGTGGAAAATCTCGGGTGTCGGTAGGCGAGCAGGCACGCTGCGGGTCTTGGGATCCACTTCGACGTCCGGTGCGGCAAGTCTCTCGAGGCCGATACCAGCGTCTACGTCGGCAACGGCGACTAGCAAGATCGCGACTTTCGATTCGATCAGACCAAAGAGGCGCGACTGCATCTCAGTGAGATCGAGTGCGCGCTCCACGTGACTCGAGGCGCTCTCGAGGCGCGCAAGATCCCGTACGGCCAGCAGCACACTCGGTAGCGGGCTCACGAAGCTTTGCGTCGAACTCAGCGCCGGCAACCTCGACGCGTTGACGCGGAGCGTTACCCAAACCGAAATCCCTGCCGTGAGCAGCAGTCCCACAATACCAAGTATCAGTGCGAGCCGATTTCGGAGCGCAAAGGATACTGGGCCTCGCTCGGAATGATGACCGAACTAGGGCGCGTTATCAGTCGGAGGGAGATCAGAGATGAATCAAGTGCGCATCAAGCGAGTGTTTCCACTGCGCTCGGCGCCTTGTTGAGACGAGCCACGCAGATGCCTTCAAGGTCAATTCCGCTTTCAGTTCGGACATCCGAACACCTGCGGATACTTTGTACGCCCATCACCATGGTCGGCCGGCTCGATCCGTTGGGTCATTGTCCTGATCCGGTGGAACCAGGACCAAACAGGCTTTCGCCTTTTACACTTCAGCTGGCTGAGGCGCTTCGGCGCGGGACTTGCTCGGAACGTACCTCGCGGCTTCAAGGTCGTGCCTTGTTTGCTGACGCTTGACTGCCAGTGAAAATGTCGACAATTGTCCTGCCAAATTGGGCAATGAATGTAGGCTCGAAGAGACTAGATCGCAAACCTACTCCTCCAATCGTTGACTTCGCCAGGATGGGGCGCGGTGCTGGCGAGGCGGCTGTGCACCCGCTCGATGGCATGATCGCGTATCGAACGCTGGCTGTGAATGAGTGTCAAGGTAGCGGCTGCCCTGATCTTCATACCGATCCAGTGGAAATTGCCCTGAACCGACAGTAAGCAAATTTGCGACAATCTGGCGAAACGATACTCAACTTGTTGAACCTGCCAAAGCAGACGGAATGTCGCGTGGGTCGAGCCGATGTGCGGCAGGCCGCACGAGTTCACCGATGGTCATGCGTTGGTACACCCGCAGCGTTCGAGGGTGCCGCGCGCTCGATTGTTTCGCAATTTCTGACAGATAGGCACGTTTGAAGACCGCCACCCTGGCATCGCAGCAACTCTGGGCAGTGGGCCTCATTGAGAAACACCAATAATATCATGCTGCGCGTTTGCC
Organism: uncultured Polyangiaceae bacterium; assembly: GCA_964454965.1. GTDB lineage: Bacteria > Myxococcota_A > Polyangia > Polyangiales > Polyangiaceae > FEN-1139. The sequence continues at coordinate 100,152 of CAYVXY010000020.1, forward strand.
CCGTTGGCGTCCGCATTGTTCCGCGATGCATCAGGCAAACCATTACGCGTCGAAGTGCTCACCACTCGTTACTGTGCACTTGCGTATTGAGCAGCCTTTTTGGGTATGGTACATAAAATGTGTAAGAGGACTAAGGAGGCCCGAGGGGTAGTGCCGCGGATAAGCCGCAATGGCGGGTGAGTATTGCGGGTTGGCGCGGACGATTCATCTCCGAGCAGCGCGGCACTAGGTCGGCAGTCGGAGTTCGTGCCTGGCGAGGCTTTTGCGTGAGCAGCGCGTGAAGTGAGCTCAGGAGGATGTGACCACGCCGGGGCTGGCTATGCCTTGGGAAGATGATGCAGTACTTCGAATGCCACGAAATTGAAGGAGGAGAGGGATTATGATGAAATCACATGCATGGGCGATCTGGGCGGAGCTTCTGGCTCTAGGCGTCTGCGGGTGCACGGTGGAGACCGCTGTGACGACCTCTGAATCGAGCGTTGATATTGCGGGTGCTGCCTTGACCGATAGCACTGTCGAATTGGACGCTAATGCGACCGGTGCGAGGGGAGGTGCAGTCGCGTGTTTCAGTAAGGTTTGTGTCGCCCTGCCGGATGGGGGTCTGACAACAGAAGCCGGTACTTCGGTACGTCTTGTCGTGTCGCTCAGCTCGCAGCCCGAGGGGGTTGTGACGGTTACAGCCTCAAGCACCGATCCCACTGAGGGAATAGCCTTGGGTACTCTGGTCTTTGATGAGGAGAATTGGCGCGGGCCTCAAGCGATCATAGTGACCGGTCAGCCCGACCATCGAGTGGACGGCGACAAACACTACGCGATCCGGTTTGTTGCTCGCGCGCCAGCGGACCCTGCGGTTGACCGAATTCATGTTCCCCCCATCCAACTCGTGAACAGAGATGATGACACTGCAGGGCTTGTCCTTGTGCCTCGAGGTCCCCTCGCGACGAACGAGCATGGAGGGCAAGCGCTGGTGGACGTTTCCCTCAGTTCAGAGCCGTCAGCTAACGTCGCTGTCAAGATCGTCGTTACGGACTCGACAGAGGCGGTTGTTAGCCCGGTTTGGATGTTGTTCACACGACAGACTTGGGCGGAGGCTCAGCCAGCCACGCTTCGGGGCGTGGGGGACTTGTTGGCCGATGGGGTCGTGCCCTACGACATCACGTTCACCGTTGTCTCTTGGGATCCCGCGTACGCGAAGCTTCGACCGCAGAAGCTGTCCTGCGAGAATCTGGATGCCGCTGCCTTTGCAGGAATTGGAGATCTATCTGGTGGAGATGCTGAGAGTGCTGCATTGGACGTGAACGGAGACGGTACGGTGATAGTTGGATTCAGTGTCGACGACTCCGGAGACCAAGCGGTCCGGTTCACGCCAGACAGCGGACTCGCCTCGCTTGGGGGCGTTTCCAGTAGAGCATTGGGCATAGACGACTCCGGGAACACGATCGTTGGCGAAGCACGGAACAGCGAGTCGCGTCCGCAAGCTGCTTTCTGGGTCGGCGGAGCTGGGCCGCAATTGTTTGAGGCGCCGCAAATTGGTCCGATGGCTTATGTACGAGCTAGTGGAGTTAGCGGCGATGGGCAGCTCACCGTAGGCACGGGGGAACAGGTCGGTGGTGGTGCGTTCGGCATTTCGTGGCGCTCAGGGCAGTTGGAAAACTTCGGGTATCCGTATGCCGAGAAGACTGCAGCGAACGAAGACGGGAGCGTCGTGGTGGGGTATGAGTTCTCGCACCACTATTCGGGGACTAGCCATGCCCTGCGCAACGAAAGCGAATTGCCCATGCCTCAGCCATGCGGCCAGAGTTTCGCGCGTTGCTATGGGCGGGCCTATGACGTCTCTCGTGACGGAGCTGTCGTTGTTGGCGCGGTCCGGACGGACGGGGAAGGCTATTACCTCGCTACCAAGTGGATTGTCGATCCTGGTGGTGGTGTGACCATCGAAACGCTTCCTCTACAGCAGAACGCACAGGCGCTCGGGGTGAGTGGGGACGGTAGCGTAGCCGTCGGGTTCGAGGCCAACGAGCAGCAAAACGCGATCATATGGACCGATGGGACTTCCAGGAGGCTCGCAGCGCTGCTCACGGAAGCGGGAGTTGCGATGGATGGCTGGACCCTGACGGTAGCTCGTGCTGCATCGAATGACGGTCGTGTCGTAGTGGGTGAGGGGCTCAATCCCTCCGGAAACCCTGAGGGTTGGGTGGCAGTACTCCCAGCCAAGCCGCAACCGTAGGCCCTGACGCGGCGACTGGCGCAGTGCTGATGGTCATTGCAAGAGACTGGCAGACAATCCCCGGCAGGCGTCAGTGGAGTCGCCCCATCCGGAAAATCGAGTGTCGATGGAAGAGCAAGAACCCAAAATAGCTTGACCCGCTTGGGTTTCGAGATCATCGCATTATCTGCGGGGACGGTTTTCCTTGTAGCCACCGTCATCATTGGAGGCCGCATTCCCGACGAACCGCTAGAGTGACTTTGGACGCCATACTCTCGGTTCCTCGGCGGGACGCGGTGCCTGCGCGAATTTGAAATTCGAGAAAGGTGAAAAGCGTCCCCATGCGTGCGGCTTGGCAACGACCCAGACCTCGGCGAGCATGAGGAATCCGCGGGCAAGGTCCAGATCGATCTCGAGCCGCACGCAGTTACCGTCGTCGAAGTCTACGAGTCGAACGACATTTGGACGGTGGGTGCCATTGGTCGGAAAGGTGTCACTGACGAGGGCACTCTCGTCGACGCCCGTCGCATAGTAGCGCATGCGGTCACCTCCTACGGCAAACCCATCAGCGTACCAAGTAGATCGACCTGCCAGGCGCGGGTTATTCTTAGCTCAGAACCACTGGGTTGCAGGTGAACGACGATGCCACGATAGGTGGCGTTCTGATCCTTCCACAGAACATCGATGCCCGTTCCATTGGGCGCCGCGACGAACTCCGGGCGTTTACCGTAGTTCGAGTCCCAGCTATCGGGATCTACGAGATCCTTCTGGTTGAAGCCGATCGGGAGACCAAGCGTCGAAATCGTGATTGCGCTCAGCGGAGTGACCGTGAGTGCCGGCGTGACAACGCAGCCCGTGCTCGCAAGTCCGCGACCGATCGTCGGCGCTTGGCGCACGGGATACAGCAGCCAGCGCGTTGAGTTGGTGCCGCACGGTTCGAGTAAAGTGTCACCGGTACTGCCGAGTGACAGACATTCCCGGGGCGTTCATCGCTCCGAATTGGACGGTACCCGAGTCCACGTCAAGCACACGGAACCGGCGATTGTCAGCGCCGCTCCCGTAAGGGTAAGTGCTGATCGGCGTTCCTGCTGTCTCGCCGCCGCTTTCCACGTCGAGCGAATCACCCGTCCATCCCGACTGGACTCGATACACGCCGTCACCAACTCTCACCAGCATCCAACGTTGGGCAGCGAGATCGGCATTGCAGTTTGCCACGCTGACATAGGAGTCAGCTTCCTCCGTAAGGCATGCCCCGTCGATTGCCCCGCTCTCGACGAGATAGCGACCGTCGGGCAAATTGGCGGCAGAAACGGCGGTTGTTGCCGTAGTAGTACTGCCGAGGATGGCTGCGGGGGGGGGCCGGAATCGGATGCAGAGTTGTTCGACTTGTCGCTCTGGTTGCAGGCAACGAGGGCGTGCGCGATTAGCGACGCGAACGAATGCAGACCGAGGACGCGGGTGGCGTGCTGACGAGAAGTCTTCATGATTCAGTCCTACTGCAGGAGCCGTGCCAGCCGCGCTCAGGGCGGAAATTCGCGAAACAGGTCGCAGTAGACTGCGTTGGGGTTGTCCGGCAAGCAATCATCGTGAGACGGATGAGACAACGTGAGATAACTGGCCGTCGTTTGGCGGTCAAGCAGACGGAATCATTCCCGTGTATGCGATAGACGAACCGATGGCGCCGAATGCTCAAGCGAGCTTGACCTTTCGACTTCGGCCCAACAAGGCGTGGGCGGCACTCTTGAATCATCGCAAGGCTTCACCAAGCGCGGACTTGGGTTTCAGGACACTACGCGTTCTGAGCAAACCTCACCTTGCCAAGTTGAACAACAACCTAGCGCAGGTTGCTTCGCCCCCATTGTCTATGGTGAAGAACGACGCGTTGATTGCACCCAGGGGACGAAGGCATAGTCCAAGTGTTGCGCCACCGACTAAGCGTTGAAGCACTGCGTGAGAGATAGTGACGTAGGTCTTCCCGTCGCGCACTTCGTTGACCAGAGCATCGTCGATCATCTGGGTGTTGATGACTTCCTCCAGGGGACGCCCTTGGCAAAGGCTCTGCAACGTGACGCATTCCCGCCGCCAATACGGCTCACCGTGCAAGATTTCGCTCACGCGAATCTTGCCAAATTTGTAGTGTTCGCCAAAACAGCGTTGCACGGAATGAGTGGTCAGTTCCAGCAACCCGCCAGCTGCGACACGTTTGCCTGCAAAGGCCTCCAGCGCCCAACGCAGGATCACGAGTTGCGTTCTGTTGACGGTTAGTAACTTGACTTCGGCATCCGCCTCATGCACGCCCCAGTTGTCGAAGTTGATGTTGGGGTACTGGACGTCAATCATCGAATCCTGCGCCACGGCAAGCTGATGTGCGAACGCATCCGGCGCAGGAACTGGGGGATGGTACGGCGTCTGTTCACCGAAATCCGCTTCGGCCGAAGCAGAGTCTACGACGTCGACTCGATAGTAGGCGACGTCCACGCAATACTTCCACAGTCCCCAATACATCAGGGCAAGCTGGCCGAAGATCTGGTCTCCTGGTTCGAAGTCGAACCCTCGGGTGGTCATGCTGATTCGGTGCCAGTTGGTGGTGTCTGGAATGTCGAACTCCATCATGTGGGAATGATGGTCCGTAGTCCTTTGGGTACATAGATGCAGGTTCACACGGCGTGGTGCGTGACTGGAGCGAATGCAGGCTTCTGCGCGCAGTTCATAGCCGGGCTGACTGAGACGGGCCAAGTCGAGTCCGGCTGTCACTTCGCCGCGGATCAATGCCCACCAGACGTTGCGTTGATCTACAGAAGCGTCCACCAATATGGACCTGTGACTTTTGCCGGCCTGGAAATCGACGGTCACCGAACCGTCGCCAGCATAGGTGCTCCATTGTGTAACGCCACGAGAGTTCGGTGCGAAGTCCTCGAAGAACTGCTTGTGGTCTGTCATTCGCATCTCTCAGGATTCCTTGCGGGATGGGGTTAGCTGAAAACTTGAACTTGGGACCGCTTGCGACTCTCTGAATACTCTAGAGGGGAATGCTTCCCTCGAGGCGAAAATGCTGTGCGATGGTGCCTAAGGAGGAGCGCATGTCGTACCTGGTCGTTCATAGTCTCTGTGGCGACGTGCAAACGATCCGTGCCCGTCATGACGACATTCCGACCCCAATAGCCCCAAACGCCCTCTTGATTATGTGTCATTAAAGCCACGCTGTTTCAGCAATGGCCATTGGGTTTGATGCGCAATTTCGCTATCGACGCCACCAGATGGTCAAGGTTTGCCGAGACATGGGTAATCCGTTTGAGGTCTTTGTCGTCGAACCGTCCAATCGACGCTCCGCCACGTCCGCTTCGCATCACCCCGAGCGTTCGAAGACGTTGCCCGTCGTCAAGAACTCGTGCGGCTCCTCGAGTCGCTCGTCTGCGTCTGTGGGCTCGGCTGTCATGCCGGCGTCATATCCAAGTCATCGCGAAAAATTTCCCCTAAGTCGATGGTTCAATGATGAGCGGTCGTTCGCGCGATCGAGCTCAAATCTTTGTTAGCCAACGGTTCGCGCTCGGAACGCATCCGAACTCTGGAACACCCAGCAGGTCAGTGGGCTCGTTGCGAGCCGAGTAGTCCCATCGTGTAACCGTCGCGGCGTGGAACCGGGTTGGTCCGCCACTGCTCGGGAGTGTCGAACACTGTTCCTCGAATGCTGCCAGCTAGGACTCGAGCATCCCGCGCCTAGGAGGGCAAAAGACAGGCCTCGAACGACGCCCCTTCGTGAAGCGCGTACAGGTGAACTTTGCGCCAGAGGAATCGAACTGACTCCGGCATGGTCCGCCGCCGGCGCCGGCCGCGGCAGGGTTGAGTCGGACGTCGAACCTAACTGGTGGGGCCGCTTATGCGTTGGCACAAAGCCACATCCTTGCGCGGAAGAAGGTTTGGAGGAGCCAAGGCCGCGTCGCTGGCTGAAGGCAAGGGGCAGCTGGCATTCCAACTTCACCGGTGACCAAATCGCCCACGAACAACCTGGCAGCAAGAACGGCTTCTTGACGCATGGGTTCATTGTTGCCCAAGTGCGTCGGTCGCAACGAAACAACGCGCAGCGAGCGGAGCCAGAGGAAGTGTCGGCGACCATCCTGCCTGCAGAGATGATGGGCACGAGCGGAGCAACCGCGGCATGCCTCAACCAGACCGGAAGCGCCACGCGCCAGTTTAGGAAGGCACCCCGCCCTCCAAGAGAACGCTCGCTGGGATCGCAGCGGCCTTGGCAGTCGCCGCAAGATGGCGTTGGTTTGGTCAGAGAAGTCGTTCACTGGGGCCGATCCCACGCGGTTTACAATGAACACGAACGGAACTTACGACCCCTCCAAGGGTCAAGGCCCGTGGAGGAAGCCCTGATGGAAGCTCTGTTTCGTCAATCTGATGGGCACTTGTGTGCTCGGGGCGAAGATTGATCTGAAGGGCGCGTTGGGTTCCATCGATGGGACGTCTACAATTACCCCAGGAAGGTGAGTATTGCGACCAGCAGCACCCTGGCCGCGACTCACAGCAATCAGAGGACGCATGCGCAGTGTCACCCAATCAAGTGGATCAAGTGGCTGCACTCGCCATGCAAGATACGGGCGATTGGCATATGGGACAATCTTATTGACGCCGATATCGCCTTTGACAACGCCGCGCACAATGTGCAGGACCTTACTGGGCAGGCCATCAGGAGCATTTCTCTGACGGCAAGCGGTGACTATGAATACGTCAACTATGATGGGAGAACCTGGCAGTCGGCATCGAACAAATGCATGAAGCACGGGAGACAGCTGGCCATGCCCAAGACTGTAGAGCAATTGGACTACATGCACGCACTAGCCCCACCCAGTCGACACATGTGGATCGGGCTGCACAGGGTTGGAAGCGAGTGGCTATGGGGTGATGGCACCATCCCATCCCGCACCAGATGGGCCGCCGGCACGCCGGACAATACTGCAAAGAACGAAAGGGTCGTCGAAACGATACCAAACGGGAAGTGGTACGACCTGCCCGGCACGTGGACTGCCAGGTAGGTTTGCGAGTAAGAGGAGTCAAAATAGCGATTGCGGAAGCGCACCGCGACCGGATGCTACGAGGCCGACGCTGGGTCAGCTCAATTGCGCAATCTCGCGCCTGACCCAAACCGAAGCGCGACCGATCGTAAGCTGAGTGCGCTCAGTAATCCTGGTCACCGCGGGTCGTTTCTGATGTCGCTCAGAGGTGACCACGTCAGAGCGCACGGAACCGCCGTGCGCTCTGACGTGGTTGAGGTCAGTGTTGGGAATCTCAGTGGCCACCCGCTCCGACGACTTCCATTGTGCGGAAATACACGTCGATGTTCTCGTAGGTGCCAACGAAACGACGGTGTGCTGTGGCGTCGTGCGCATAGATCGAAATCGGGACGTCGGATGCTCCGTGCGGCGCATTGCCCGACTTGATCCCTTGACCACGAATGAACATGCCCATGGCCTTGTCCCAGGCCCCGAGTCCGTCGGTGCCAGGCAGTGGTCGCGTCAACCAGCGCTCGAAGCGATCGGCGCTGGCACCGAAGCCAACCAGCATCTTCCCGTCTATATTGAAGTTCGCGGGATATCCATCCGCCAAGATATTGTACTTCGGGAACCCGCCCTTACTGAAGTTGGTACCCACGACCTTCTGTCGTTCTGGCTGAACACTGGGATCGTTGGTGCTTGCGTCTGAACCAAGGTTGTTGAGGTACTCCAGGCTGCCGGCATTCTCTAGGGTAGCGCCATGGCGTAGGCCGCCCATGGGAACGAACCCTGCACACTCGTGATCCGCGAGGACGAGGACCAAAGTGTGCTTGTCAGCCTCGGCAAACCGCACGGCGGCGCCCACGGCGCGGTCGAACTCCAGGGTGTCAGCAACGGCACGATCGGCGTCTTGGTAGTGCTCCTGCTTGTCAATCGACGCTCCCTCGACCAGAAGCACGAATCCGTTCTGGTTCGTGTCGAGGACTTTGATTGCGGCGTCGGTCATTTCATCCAACATGGGCTGATCGGGAAACCCATCGTTGACAACGGCATAGGGGCTCTTGGGTGGAGTAAAGCTGTTGGCGAAATCGGCGGCTCCGTCCACCGGTACACCGCGCCGGCTGGCGATCTTGTCGACGCTTACGTTCATGTTCGAGAGATGGAATATGCCCAATAGGTGTGACGGAACTCCACCTAGCATCGTTGCGTCGAGCCCGGCTTTATCAGCCACATAGGTGAAGCCAGCGGCCGTAAAATCCGAAATCAAGTCGCGTGTTGGGTCGACTGTCCCCATCGCAGTTGGGGGCAAGTGCCAACCCGTCGCCAGATCCACAGGCACCGCTGGATAGTCGGTACCCGTCGTACGACCAGAACCGGTCGTCCCAGCAGGAATGAACCATTTTCGGCCGCCACCCATCAGCACTCTGAGTCCGTTTCCGTAGAGTCCGGTATTTTCGACATCCGCTTGATCGAGATACTGGTCACAGATCCCAGTGCCAGCACCCCGATCACCAGTATGTGCACCCATGGCGCCAGGTGTTGCGTCTTCGACGTCTGCAGTAGTTACGATCCCAGTCACCTTGCCCTGCGTGCGATGCAGATATTCTCCGATATTTTCGACTCGCGGATAGTGGAACGGGTTTACCACTTGTGCAGGGAACACCCCCTGCTGATTGTTGTTGTTATGCGTCCCCGTGCTGAAGGCGGCAAACCCCGGTGCCGAATCCGTGAGGTAGTTGTCCAGTGAGTGAGTGGTAATGAGGGCGTGGGTCGGGAGGCGATCCATCTCCAGCCACCCCCTGGTTGTGCCACGCGCGACACCGTGGCGCACGACGCGCGCTGCAGTACGCACAGCGATCCCCATTCCATCACCCAGCAGGAAGATAACGTTCCGGATCCGTTGCCGTGGCCCAACCGGACGGAGATTCTCGACGACGAAATAGCTGCGTACCCGCTTCGTGCCTTGCGAACTCGTGAACGTCGCGTCGAGCTCATGCGCGCCTGGCTGGAGGTTCGAGTAGCCACGGATATTGAAGCCACCCCAGCCGGACTTGGAAATACCGTCTGTACCGATTGGATCGCCGGAACCGGAGGTGAAAGCCTGCTCGCGGCCATCAATCTTGAGGCTGGCGGAAAAGCCATCAGTTCCAGTGCCTTCCACCCGGATATCGAACCTTGCGCCCTTGACGAACCGAGCCCCGTGCGCTGGCCAAACATTGACTGTCGGACCCCCGGTAGTGGGTTCGACGATGGGATCGGGCGGCAGCGTTACTGCTGCTACTGCGGCTTGCTCAGAACAACCTTCGGCCTCGAGTGCCATTTCGGTTGCCGATACGGGCTGGGCCGAATCGTTGCTGTTTGCGCAGGCGACTGCTCCAAGCAAACCGGCAGTCATCGACAACGAAGTCCATACATAGTTCTTCACGGGAGAGCTCCAGCAGGTTCTGCAAACGTCAATATGGGGATCGCCGCTAGCAACAACGCACCAACGGGAATGGACTACTTTTTGCCCCGTTGGGCTTCGCGCGCAGAATTGCGAGGCAGAGAGAGGGTTGATTTGGTTCGAGCAAATCTCAGGTGTCGTGGATCCTCGACGATCAGACGAATTGTCCACGTCTCACCTGAAGTCTCCTTGTTACCCACTTCCAAGATCCCCGTCACTTCGAGCGCGCCGGGGACAAATGCCACCTGTTTGCCTTGAGCGACTTTGGGCAGCACCAGTACGGATGTCGGAGGCACATCGCCTCGACCGGCCCCAGACTCGTCGCAAGCGGCTGGGTAGGGGGATAGATAGAAACCTCCCAGCACCGGAGTATCCAGGAGCACCATGAAACCGACGAGGGTGACCTTCTTGCCCGCTAGCGCGAGCAGCTCCGCAGAGGGTTCTGGAGCGCGAGCGCCAAATCGATAGAACTGCTGAAAGTCGAGGGTGGGGATGGAAAGCGATGCTGGCGGTCGGCGCGGTACGATGCGTATGGTCGGCACTTCGGCGTGCGGTGAGTCAGCTGCAACCGGCTCGGCGTGAGTCAAAAGTACGGTCGCAGCGAGGATGCTCGCCCATCGACACCAAATGACTGCTAGCGGTGCTCGCTTCTGCACGATGTGCAAGAGCCTAGAGCCAAGTGCGAGACCGTGTCTACTGCATTGTGTGTGCGCGGCGCTCGGTGCACGCGCCAGGGCGCGAATTCGTTGCAGTCAAAGGGACGTCCAATCGGCGCGTGTAGTACCCTAGCCATCGGACCCTCGCGTTGCGGAATTGCGGGCGACCGTGTGAAGTTAGGTATTCATTTCCAGCGGTTGACTCGGTTGTCCGCGCATTCGAGACAGGACGTGACTACCTGGTCATGGTGTTTGGGTGCAATTGGACGGTTTCTTGTGTAATTGAACGAGCTAACGGCATCGGAGCCACACACGGGATGTCAGACACGACGCCGCAGCGACCCGCGTCGTGTCTGACATCCCGATCGTTCTGGCTACTGGTTTCCGGGTCTGCGGGTTCATTGAGGTTTCCCCATTGCGCAAGACCTGATCAGTTGCTGGAGTTGGAGCAAGAGTGGCCGGCGGAGGTGTCGACGTGGGGCCTTAGCATTCGTAGCGGACTGACCCACGTGGTGGCAAAAACGGAACGTTTACCGCACAAAGCGATTCACCCGCCTGCGGGCGGTCGTCGGGCTGTTGCAGCATTTGAGTCGCTCCCGAAATGACCTCATCGTCGAGAACGCGCTGCTACGGTAACGTCTGACGGTGGCTTTCTAGGGAGGTAAAGCTTCCCCGCTCAAGGACGCCGAGCATGGCGCTGCTTCTGCCTTCTCGCAACGCTTGTGGCTGGCTGAGCGCAGTCGTGTCGTCGTAGGGTGCCAAAGCAGAACGGGTTCAGAGCTGGCTGGATGTGGCCAAGGAGTCCAGGCTTCCCAGTCTATGCTATCGATCCAATGAATTCAGAATTGTGCACACATGGTGGATCATGCGGCGTCGGTCGTTCCTTCATCGCGGCGTCACGGGACGGACCATCCATGAGCAGCATATTCAAATGAATGCGTTGCGGCTCGTAGCCAAACTGCGGGATGTGTGGTAACCCTGCCAGGGTAACTGGGCATGAATTGGGCAAAAATCTGCGTTCTCCCGCTGTTCTTCTCGATGTCGTTGGGTTGGCTTGTCGTCGGCTGCGGAGGCACAAACACCGATGTTGTGCCATGCAAGCCAGCGGCAGCGGAGTGCCTATCTTCGCAGGTTGGGCAGATCTGCGACGGCCAGGGAAGGTGGGCTGCATTCCTTTGTGCAGCTGACCAAGCATGCGTGGCGGGGGCGTGCGTAGCAGCCCTTGACGCTTCGACGGAAAGCTGCAAGCTCGGAGACGTCAAATGCGTCCAAAAGGACGTAGGCCAAGTGTGCCAGGGGGACCGCTGGGTAGCGTTCCTGTGTGGGGCGGGTCAGGAATGCCGCGATGGGCACTGTGTTTCCGCCTGCACGTCGAACGAACGAAAGTGTCTCACGAGCACGGTCCTGCAAGTCTGTCCCGCGGATGGCACCAATCCGGTCACCGCGGAGTGCCCAGCGGGTTCGGGATGTGTCAGTGGCGAGTGCGTAGGGAGCTGTACTCCCAATGCACGCGACTGCTCAGCCAGTCACGTCGTTCGTGAGTGTCGCGCGAACGGCTCGGGCTACGTCGAGTTGCCCTGTACGGATGGGCAGTTCTGTCAGGATGGACGCTGCGTCGGCGATCCCAATATCGAGTGCTATTCCGGCGAGGCTGTTTGCAAGGATCTGTCTACTGCCCTGACCTGCAAGAAAGACGGTTCTGGCTATGACAGCAAGCCTTGTGCCAAGGGAACATCCTGCTCCGCGGGGAGGTGCAGGGGACCGGTATGTGCCGCAGGAGCTTCCGAGTGCCTATCTTCGGATATTTCAAAGAATCCGGGCACGATTACCTGTGATGACGATGGCGCTGGCTATACGGTAAAATTCTGCCAAGGCACGGAAGTGTGCCTCCATGACTACTTCGCTGTGTACGGCGAGTGCTATTCGCCGATATGTGCGCTCGGCGAGGCAATGTGTGGCGATCCTGACAATCCTGGCGCCATGCCCCACCGGCTGAGCCGATGCGAAACTCTCTCGGATAGCCGTCACGGGTGGGTGGCTTATGAGTGCGATGCACCGGCGGTATGCAAAGAGATCGACGGCCGTGCGAGGTGCGTGCACCCATGCGTGCCCGGCGAGCAGCGCTGCGGGGAGGACACTCACGCCATCGACAACTGCGATCAGGACGGCAATTGGGTGGCGGTGTCGTGCAATCCGGATGGTGGTGACCTCGTCTGTGTCCAAGTCCCGCTCAACGGAAAAGTTGCATGTGGCGATCCGATGTGCAGAGAGCTGCAAGGAGATTTCACCACCTACAAGATCTATGGCGTGTGCGTGGACCTGAAAATTCAAAGATGCGGCGAAGATGGCAAGCTTAGGCCTCCCGTGGCTTGCGATTACGGGGAATGCGTGTACGATGGCTTTCGCCGCTATATGTGTCAGGGAGCGAAGTAGGCCAGAAGTCTGTCGCGCGACAGGACGAGTTGCCAAAGCAGACAGGGCTGCTTCCTGTTCGACCCGCGAAGCAATGCCAGTTCCGTGTTGACTACCTGCGTGCTGCCGTCTCCGACTGTGGAAGTTCTACCCGCCGAAGTTTTGTCGGCAGAACCTGAAGGAACTACGTATTTGCGATCCCCGACGTTCCTACTGTCCGAGTGGACCGAATCGCAGGATCGTGCCGGACTCGCCGACTACGATGACGTCATTCTGCGCGCTGCCATGGACCGCAGTGAGCTCCCAGCCGGAGTTGCGATTCTGCACGACGCTCCACGCGCTTCCGTCGAAATGCAGAATTAGACTGTCGTAGCCCACTGCCCAGACGTCACCGATTGCGCGCGCCCAGAGCGACGTGAAATAGCCACTGGTCGGGTTCGAATACGCGTGCGCCCAGATCGTCCCGTTGTGATGATAGATGTCGTCGCTGGTCGCTACATAGAGGTCACTCAGGGAGGTCCCATGGACGGTCTGCACGGCGGCAAAGAGTGGCGTCGTGAGCTGGGTCCAGTCCGTCTCCGTGGGGGCTCGGCGAAAGACTCCGGTATCATTTGCGCTGGTGTTTCCAACTACCACGACAGTCGACGTCGCCGGATCAATCCAAAACTCGTTCAAGTTGGCTAGCGTTGCCGGAAGCGCCACACTGGTCCAGTCTTGCCCGTTGAAGTGATAGAACTTGGGCGCGTTGTAGGCGCCTCCCGCTACATAGAGATCGTGTGCCGAAATGCCACGGAGGAAGCGGAGATCCGTCGCGCCGGGGACGGCCATGGGCGTCCACGTCGCACCATTCCAGTGGTAGATGGTGTCCGATCTAGAAGACACGAAGACGTCGTTGGATGCAGCGGCCCAAACCCCGTTGAACGATGTCGTCGTGCCGAGGTCGACGAGGGTCCAGGCCTTGCCGTCCCAGCGTGCGAGCGTGCCGCTGTCGCCGGCTGCGTAGGCGAGGGTGGGTGAGATTGCCGAGACATCTCGAAACTCGTTGGGGGTAACGAGGCGTGAGTCGTTGATCCATTGCCCCTGAGTTCGCCGCATGAGCCCCGCCGAGTCCCAGCCTGCTGCGCCGTAGCCGCCTACGAAGAGCGTACCCTCGCTCGTGCCCCAAACTGCGCGCCAGTCGTAGGCGTCATTGCCCGCCGGCATTGTCTCTGTCGTCCAGTCGCTGCCGTTGTAGTGATAGATGCCGCTGGTCCCACAGGCCGCGAAGAGATTCGTCAGGGCGGTGCCCCAGACTGAGCGCACAATAGGAAGTTGTCCGCTGAGCGTGAGCGTGGAGCCGTTGCGAGCATATCGGTACCAATTGCCGCCGTTGTCGAAAACCAGTAGGTCGCCGTCTGCGCCATCGCCGATGATGGTGGTAATGACACCGGTCGCACCGGAGATGGGCGTGTAGTTCGAGCCGTCGAAATGTAGGAGCGTGCCGTTTTCGCCGCCGATGAAGACGTCGCTCGGGCCCGAACCCCACGCGGCCGTCAGAATGACCGTGAAGTCATTCCGAAGGACCGTCCACTCGTTGCCGTCATAGTGAACGACTACGCCGCTGCGCGTGCCGCTCCAATAGCGGCCGCCCACTGCGTATACATTCGTTGCCGAACTGCCCCAGATGGCGTTGAGCGGCAGCGCCGCCGGATTGGTCATGGCTGCCCACACCTCGCCATCGAAGTGGAGGATCTGCTGCGTACTCGCGCCCACGGCGAACACGTCAGATCCTGAGCTTCCCCACACGCCAAAGTAGTCCCCCTGGTCGCCTACCACGGCCTCGCGCCAGGCAACCCCGTTCCATTGCAGCAAGTTTCCGTATGCGCCCACGGCGTAGACATTGGTTGCAGAGTTGCCCCAGAGACCATACACGGCCCACCCCGATGGAGTAGGGTTCTCCCAGTGCCACACGGGAACTCCGAGTGGCGCGCTCCCAGCAGACCCCGCGACGCTGCCTTGTGCGCCCGCGACCCCACCTTGACCGGCGCTCACTCCATTGCTGCCGGCGCTTACTCCATTGCTGCCGGCGCTCACTCCATTGCTCCCGCCGTCTGCGTGACCACCAGACCCAGCTTGCCCGCCTCCGCCGGCGTCAGCGTTTCCGCCGGTACTCGTGTTGCCTTGTGCGTCGGTACCACCTTGTGCGCGACCGGCAACACCAACCTGGTCGCTGCCGCTGACGCCGCCGCTTTCACTGCCGGTCCTGCCGCCCTCTGTAACAGTGCTTGAGGAATCTTGAAGACCGCCGTTACCAGCGTGTGGTTGGTTACTGCTCCCTGCACGCTCATCATGCCCGCTTACAGCTCCGAACGCGCCGCCAGTAGCGTTGCTGCTCATGCCGCCGCCAGCGTAGCCGGTAGTGACGGTGCTTGCTCTGCCGCCCACGTAGCCGCTGCTGGCCCCACTACGGTTCGCGCCGTCGTTCGCACGGCCTTCATCGGTTGAGCAACCCAGGAACAAGGTCCCCAAGAGCAAGGTACAAAACGCCATCGGTGCGAAGCGGCCGCCAAACACGAGTTTCGACTTGTTCATGCGCATTGCCCTCGTCAGTACCGAAGTGTCCGGTAGATCATGGTCCGCAAGGTCGAGCTAGAGCCATGATGTTCGCGGGATTGAGTTCTGCAGTCAAGGTGCGAGTCGCTACGCTGTCTCCCCGCTCTCACCCACGAGCCCCTACAAGATTAGCGGAATTGCCGCGATGAACGCGGCATCGTTGCCCTTCGCTCAGCCATGGCGCGGATCTCGCCACTGGAAATCGATGCGCCGTTTTCGACAGACGTCCAGGAACGCCAGCAGCAGTTCGTCGACAGCAGTGCCCTGCGGTTTCAAGTGAACCTGCTGCGATAGTTGCTGCGCACCGGTTCCACTTGCCGTGCGTCGCGCCAGAATTCCGCAGAGCGCTGTCGTGCCAAGGGCAGCGTGCTGGCGTCCCAAGCTTGTCTGAGTTTCGCGCTCGCTAGTTCAGTCGCACCAGTCGTGACGATTGGCGTTCCTGTTGGGGATCTGCCGCGACCTTGGCGGTGACAATCTCGTTGCGACAGCTGCCACTAAGTGACGTGGATTGCCAAGCTCGCTAGTGCAGCACTCATTCTTGCTTTCTCCAGACGCAGTCCATCACTGCCCCACTTGATAAGTCGCTTTCTCACGGGCGCAGCGGTCAGAGCCTCGGGGCGGTTGCGAGCGGCGAAAGGCTTCGACTAATTGACACTGTGTAGTGCACGGATCGGGCTACTCAAGGTCGAAAGGGACATTCGCGAACTCGGTGATGCGACTTTGGTCGTTCTTTTTGAGTCAACTCAGTCCCATGGTCAGTCGGGTCCGAGCTCGCCAACGTGAAGCTTGCCGTGGTCCGAAGCCCCTTCGAACTGCCACTTCTGCCGCCAGCAATGCAGATAGGCCAGGCACCATGACCGAGAGGAGCTGACAATCGATTGCGCCAGTCGAGCGCAGCTGCATGCAACTGTGACCACGCCGCATAGGCAAAAAGCCAAGACTGTTTTTGCGAAACAGCAAGAAGCCCTGGCGTCTTATCGCACGGAGGCGACGATCAATGTGGCAAAGCAACCTGCGCCGCGGCCATGGCCTGATAGTTGCTATGCCTTGTGATCGGTAAGACGCTCCGCCATCCGCGGGGCTCGCTGAACCGCTGTGCGGAGACGCGCTCCGACAGGACCAACGATGCGGAGACTGAAATGACCCAAAGACCATCTCTGTCGCTCTTGGCAATGGCCACAATTACCGGGGCAGTGCTGTTGCTGCACGCCCCATCGGCTCGGGCAGACCAAGTGCAAGCATTGGGGCCAAACCGCCTGCCAGCAAAGGCTGGCGATTTCTCGCTCAAGATTGAACCTGGCGTGGCGTTCCCGTTGAGCCGCCCACAGTCGCAGCTTTTCAAGGTTGGAGGGGGCGAAACCATTAAGGCCCTCTGGGTTCTGACCCCATACTTGGACCTTGGCCCCAGTGCGACCTTTCTGGCTTTGCCGGCCGAAAACTCACTGAGCGAAGCCGGGACCGCGTGGAGCTTTGGTGGTGGTGCAAGGCTTAAACGGCCATACAATGCCCCCGACGGCGACGGATCTTACGCGATCTCGCCCTGGGTGGACGCGGATGCGCTCTACGTCCGCACCGGTGGCCTCAATCGTCCTGGTTTCGCCGTTGCCGCAGGCCTGTCGGTACCGATTGGAGAATCACGCGCGTTCCGGATAGGGCCGTTTGTGCGCTACTTCCAGATCTTGCAAGGCTCACCGAGCGGCTTCGACAACCACGATGCGAAGATCTTGAGTTTGGGCATCAGCCTCGAAGCGGGCGCCGCTGTCGAGCGGGAACGTCGCGTCGAACTGGAACAGCGCGTTATTGTTGCCCCAGAAGTCCGCACCGTCAATCGAGAGATCTTCTCATGCCCCGATCGCGACAAGGACGGAGTCCCCGACAATGTGGACCACTGCCCTGAGGTGGCAGGTCCGATGGACAACTGGGGCTGCCCTCCCTACAAGAAGGTGGTAGTCCATCGAGACAAGCTTGAGCTGAAGGAGAAGCTCTACTTCGCCTGGGACCAGGCAACTCTTCAAGAAGAGTCGTTTCCCGTGCTCGATGAAGTCGTGCAGGCATTGAAGGACAACAAGAGTTTCCGCGTGCAGGTTGACGGGCACGCATCCTCGGAAGGTAATGATGACCACAACCAAACGCTTTCGGAAAACCGCGCGGAGGCAGTTCTCGATTACCTAGTGTCACACGGTGTTGGTAAGGAGCGCCTAGTTTCGAAGGGTTTCGCCTCGTCGGTGCCAATCGATACCAACAAGACGGTTGCCGGTCGCGAGAACAACCGGCGCGTCGAGTTCGTCGTCCAGTTCAATATTCTTGACGGTGGGAGGAAGTAACATGAAGACACTCAAAAGTATCTCGGCGTTGTCGTTGCTGTCGTTGTTACTGCTGCCCGCGTGCGGACAACAGTTGGTGGAATTTTCGGATCAGAACACGGGTGGCGGAACCGCTGGCGTAGGGGGCAACCACGCCAAGGGCGGTACTGCCGGCACTCGCGCCAACGGCGGAACCGCCAACAGCGGTGGCACCAACGGCATCGCGGGCGCTGGCGCCAACGGTGGCAATGGCGGCATTAGCGCCAACGGTGGCAATGGCGGCATTGGCGTCAACGGTGGCGCCCAGGCCAGCGGCGGCGTTGCCGGCACTCGCGCCAACGGTGGAAATGGCGGCACTAGCGCCAACGGTGGCAATGGCGGCATTGGCGTCAACGGTGGCGCCCAGGCCAGCGGCGGCGTTGCCGGCATTAGCGCCAACGGTGGCAATGGCGGTATTAGCGCCAACGGTGGCGCCAGCGCCAATGGCGGCACCAGCGGCATTGCGGGTGGCAGCGCCAAAGGTGGCACGAGCGCCAGCGGCAGCACCGCAGGCACCGCAGGCACCGCAGGCAAGAACTGCATTGTCGGCCATGCGGGTACGGCAGGTACGGCAGGTACGGCTGACAACTGCCAAAACGTTGGTCAATTGCCAGTGCCACTTGGCGCAGCCTCCCCCTTTGCGATTTTGGCTTCCGCGGCCATCACTGTTATCGCTACTTCCGCCATCGTTGGAGACGTTGGTCTGACTCCAGATGCCGGAGCCAATATTAGCGGGTTCAGCGCTCCGCTAACATGCCCGGAAGTGACGGGGACGGTCTACGCCGTTGACGTGACTGGTCCCGCCTGCGCAGTAGCGGACCCGGTCCGTCTCATCGCTGCCAAAACCGATGCGAGAATCGCCTTCACGAATGCCACAGCTGCTGTTCGAGGCTCTCCTCAGGCCATTTCAGGCAACCTCAACGGGCTGACGCTATATCCAGGCCTTTATGAGTCCGGGTCCTCGCTTCAGATCTCGCCAGCAGGCATGCTGTACTTGGATGCGCAGGGTGATGGAAATGCGATCTTCATTATCCGGAGCGCAACCTCAATCACCACGGAAGCCACGAGCCAGGTTGTCTTAACTAATGCCGCCAAGGCGAATAACGTCTATTGGACGGCCGGCAGCGCAGTGACCCTGGGAACTAACTCGATCATGAAGGGAACGCTGATCGCGGGAAGTGCTATCTCGCTCCTAACTGGTGCAAGCCTCGAAGGGAGAGCACTGAATCAGGGTACAGCGGCCGCAGCAATTACCTTGGACGCCTGCAGCATCACCGTGCCATCCCCCTAGGCGAACGGGTTCGAACCGCCTACGCTAGCTGCCCGCGCTTGGCGCCAACCAACCCGTACCGTTTGAGCTTGCGGCAAAGTATCGCAGTTCTGATCTGAAGTTGCTCGGCGGTATGTGTTTGGTTGCCCGGGTTGAACTCGGGAACCGCAAGGATATGTTCCTTCGCGCTTTCTTCGTCTGCCCGTACCTCTGCCGGTCAGCCTCCCCCATCCGGTATTTGCTCGGTTCATCGAAATGGGGGACGCCAAAGAAGGCCCATTGCGACCAGCTCACGCAAGAAGCATTGGTTCCTGCCGCCATCGGCGACGAGTCAGCGCAAGCGCGTCGCGGCTTCAGACACAGACTGAGCGAGTCGAAATGGGCGCAGGCAGACCGAGAGGATTGCGCCGGGTACCTCGAGACCAGCGAGAAGCAGAATCGCCGAAGCTACGAGAGATGAGGCTTTCGACTCTGAAGACTCGTGAGGTGGTGCGCCCGCCTTGGCCCAAAGGGCATCGTGTCCGACGGCTTCTGGGGCCGCGACCTGCTCGAAGAAGGAGGTTCAACCAGTTAACTTAACGCAAATAATCCAGCAGCTTAGGCGCATATGGGGGACCATTGGACGGCGTCACTAGTCTGCTTGAGGGTGCCAGGTGGGGTGAATGGATTGCGCGGTCCTCATTCCGGGTCAGCGAGCACGGATGCGCTACGCTGCGCTTTCGGCAGCTGGTTAGTCATCGTGCGCCAGCACCAGATAGCACCATGATGATTGAAACACCCTCGCAAAATCGCTATCGACACGTCGAGCCACTTCTGGCGCTCACGATCGTATCTCTGAAGCTCCGCGTCCTATACGCGAACTGGGGATTGGCTCAAGGTTACGACTACCGGTCATGGCTCGAGATGTTTCGTGCGGTAGACTGGTTTGGAAGGCTTCCTCCGCCTCTCGTTTGGGGCGGGAGCTACCATCCACCGCTCTCCTACCTTCTCGCAAGGCTGGTCTACGCCGTTTACCCGCACGAAGTCGAAGCAAGCCAAGTGAGCTCCACCCTGGCAATCATCTTTGCGTTCTTTGCAATGCGCGAGGTCATGCGACGCATCGGTGCGCTCTACACGGTCTTCGGTTTTTGGCTACTCTATGGCGGCTTTTCCATTCCGCTTCTGATCTTCCTTGCGGTCGAGTCGACCTACGATTCCTGGGTACTCACCTGGTATCTGGTCGTCCTGCTGGCGTCGGTTTCGATGTGGTGGAATCCCACGCCGACGCAGTGGTGGCGTAGGGGCCGCTTCCTGTTCGGACTACTTTTCTGCAGCGTCTCGCTCGCGCTAGGAATGTTCAATAAGTACAGTGGGCTAGTGGCCTTCTTTCTGCCGTTCTTTGTGATTTTGGCACGCCGAGGTGTGCGTTCTGTCTTCCGCGAGTGCACGGCTCCGATTCTGGCTAGTGTGATTGCGGTTGCGATGTTCGCTCCGCACTACTACGAGCGATACTACAAGTCCGAGGGCCGTTGGATGCCGGCGGCTATGGACTTTCAACTGGTCGAGCAGCTCAAGGTCGTGCGCGCGGAACGTGACGCCGCGCCAGGCAAATTCGTGCTGAACGTTCTGAGGATCCCCTTGGAACCGCGCGAGAATGACCAATTGCCAGTGTTAGACTCCTTCTTCGATTCAACCTGGCTCCATACTTGGACGAGAGATGCGTGGCTGGGCGTGCAACCGCCCGCGTCATTGGCAGTGAGCAAGTTCTACGGTCGTTTCTTTCCCTTCGTCTTTTTGGCGGGTACTGGATACTTCTTTCTCAGAAGACGACACCTGGAACGTAACTATCGTGATCTCGGTTTGGTGTTGTTTCTTGGGGGCGCCCTATACAGTGCATGTGCTCTGTACTTCGCGTGGAAGTACCCTTACTGGAGTTGGCGAATATTCAAGACCAAGTACATGAGTGGCGCGGTGCTGTTCATCGCCTACGTCGTGGGCGTTGCGCTCAGTGACCGCCGCGTGCGCAACTCCATCTCTTGGTGGCGCTCCCCGTTCGAAAGTGGCGCCTACTACGCGCTCATTGTATTTGTCCTCGTCAATCACCTGGTTCCCGTGTACTAATCGCTGGCGTGCCGTAGCAATGTTGCTCGTGTAACTGACTTCTCGACTTTGGAAGCTCCTGGGTAGAATCCATGACAAACTTCATGACTGAGCAAGCTGAGATGGGTGACTCCTCGTCCGCTGGGACGAACTACGTCGAAAGAGAGCAACAGCTTCGGCAAACGCACATTCGAGAGCTCGATCGCATTGCCGACGTTCGTTTCAAGCACGAGCACCGGCACGCCTATTACACCGATAGTCTGAAACGGCTGATCTGCAGTTTCTTGGTCGAAGGTTCGCGCGTGCTCGAAGTGGGTTGCGGTCTCGGTGACGTCCTCGCTGGTCTGCCTGGCAAGAACCATGTCGGCATCGACATCTCGGGGCGTATGGTTGAGTTGGGCCGGCAGAAGCACCCGGCTCTCGATATTCGAACAGTTGACGTAGAGAGCGATCCGCTCCCAGAGGGTCCGTTCGATGTTATCTTGTTGCAGGATGCGATCGGTCTGTTGCGAGACATTCAAGTCACATTGGAGCGATTGCGCTCGTTGCTCTCGCCGAAAGGCCGGTTGATTGTTACTTACTACAACTTCCTATGGGAGCCGATTCTCGATGTCGCGGAACAGCTTGGACTGAAGACCCGTTGGCCTGAGCAGAATTGGCTTTCGATGTCGGATCTCGAGAACCTTCTGCACATCACCGGCTACGAGGTGTTTCGGCGCGGCACGGATATGCTGGTGCCCGCTGACGTTCCTGGCGTGTCACTGATTGCGAACAAACTTCTTGCAAAGCTACCCGGCATCAAAGAGTTAGCTCTGGTCGACTACTTCATCGCACGGGCAACTCCGATCGTACTCGAAAGTCCTCTGCCCAGCGTAAGCGTGATCTGCCCCTGTCGCAACGAGCGCGGCAACATCCGTGACGCCATCATGCGAACACCTGTCATGGGACGCGCTACGGAATTTATCTTCGTTGACGGCAACTCAACCGACGGAACCGTCGAGGAAATCGCTTCGGTGATGCAGAGCTATACTGGACCACTCAAGCTCAAGTACATCCCGCAAGGGGAAGGTCGTGGCAAGGGTGATGCGGTTCGCAAGGGCTTCGCGGTTGCCGAAAATGACGTTCTGATGATCTTGGATTCCGATCTCACCGTGCCGCCAGAAGACCTGCCGAAATTCTATCGGGCACTCATCAGCAACCGAGGCGAATTCATCAACGGCGTTCGGCTCGTCTATCCGATGGAAGGCGAGGCGATGCGATTTCTGAACCTGCTCGGCAACAAGTTCTTCTCCTTGGTCTTATCCTGGGTGCTTGAGCAGCCGATCAAAGACTCGTTGTGTGGAACGAAGGTGCTTCGCCGAACGGACTATGACGCCATCGCTGCCAATCGGGCATTCTTTGGTGACTTTGATCCATTTGGTGACTTTGATCTCCTGTTCGGGGCGGCGCGTCTGAACATGAGAATCGTCGACCTACCCGTGCGCTATCGGGCTCGAACCTACGGCGACACGAAAATTAGTCGATTCAGTCACGGGTGGCTCTTGCTCAAGATGACAGCGTTTGGATTCACGAAGCTTAGACTCGGTAGGTAGAGTGCGATTTCGTATCATGGTAGACTCGCGACGCCATTTGGCATATGTGCTGGACGAGTATTGCCTTTGCAATTGCAGTACCAGTTGCGTTCATCAAGGAGTACGCCAACGAATCCCCGCTCCGACGGCGCTCGAGAGGTTCAATGAAGGTGCCAGCAGCGATTCCTCTTCCGCTCGCCGTGGCCTCCGCCACGATTACAAATGGCTGCTGAACTCGTGGGCCTGCCTGACAGCTATCGAGCGCGGCCAGTGCGACCAAGCTTCGTGGTTGAGACGAACGACCAAAAAGGGCTGGAAATTTGCTCGGGGCGACACGTCGTGGCGAATGCCGATCCGTGCTGTGGACAGCGGGTAGACTCAAGTGTTGGCTCAAGGATCGTGAACGAGATGACCGCATTGGGAATGGCGGAAAGTCACAGGGCAAAATGCTCTCGAAACCGGACCCTGGATGCGAATCGCCAGAAGCCGAGTCTTGCACCAAGGCTGCGGTCGCCCAGAGAAGCGCATTTTGCGCGTTGGCGGCCAGCGAGCCACTCCCCTTGGCGGGAATACGTAGTAGACTGCGAGGCAAATCGAGCCGGAGATCCCCATGCGTCACGAACTACTGCAGACGGTTGGTTTGAGTGTTGCGTTGGGGACAATGAGCTGCGTGTCGCAGGAAAAAGCGACTCCCTTCGATGCGGGCTCAGGTGGCAGCAGTCCGGCAACCACCGGAGGCACCAGTGCAATTGGCAACACGGGCGTGTCGACGGGTGCAGCCAATGCCAACGGAGGGTACGTCTCGGGTAGCGGCGGCAACCTTGGCACTTCGACAGGGGGAACGACTGCCATTGGAGGGGAACTGTCGGCAAGCGGGGGCAACACAGGGTTGCTTCCGGCGGGGCCAAGGCAAACGGAGGTAGCGGCTCAGGCAGTGGAGGCAGCACCTTCGTCGCGACCGGTGGGATCAAGGCCAATGGAGGAACAGGCCCGGGCAGCGGGGGAAACACGGGCATCTCGAGCGGTGGGACCAAGTCCAACGGAGGGAGCGGCCCGGGCAGTGGCGGCAACAGCGGCGATTCGAGCGGTGGGACCAAGGCCACCGCAGGACGTGGCCCAGGCGGCGGTGGCAACGCCTCGATAGGCGGCGCGGCAGTGGGCGGCATGACAGGTACTGCCGGCGCTGCCGCGACTTGCCCGGCGAGCACCCCCCGGACCGGCGTTAAACAGTACTGCTCGCCACCTGCCAATGGCACTGCGAGTGGCAACTATACCTAGGATCTCTGGTCCGATGGAAAGGGGACTGGATGCCTGACCGTCTTCGGCGTCGATGCCACGTTCAAAGCCAATTGGACCAATGTTGGGGATTGGATCGCCCGCGTGGGTCTGGCGTTTGACAAGACCAAGACCTACGACCAAATCGGGACCTTCTCCTGTGACTTCGCGTACACGATGACAGGGGTAACAGCTGGCGGCTTTGGCAACATAGGGATCTACGGGTGGACGCTTAGTCCACTGCATGAATTCTACATCGCCGAGAACTGGCTCGGCAAGAAACCCAATTTCACCAAAGTTGGCACCTTTACCATCGATGGCGAAGGGACCTACGACGTCATGACGAACCAGCAGAAGAATGCAGCCAATATCACGGGTACCAACCAAGACTTCGTGCAGTTCTGGAGTGTCAATCAGACGCCTCGCCAATGCGGACACATATCTATTTCCAAGCATTTCGCGCAGTGGGCCAGCCTCGGCCTGCAAATGGGGAAACTGGAGGAGGTCAGGATCCTCAGGGAAGGCCAGAACAATAGCGGAACCATCGAGTTTACGACAGCGACCGTAGTCGTGACCAAGTAGTGCGTTGGCGAGGCAACCCGACCGATCCGAGCATAGACCCAGCAACTTGGTCAATGCTCGGATCGGTCGGGTTCCCACGACAGGTCTCAAACCAGCTGTTAGCGGTCGAAGTCGTGTCGAGTCCCTCTGGCCATGAGCGTGCAAGCCAGCCGTTAGTTTGCGATTCTCGTCGTGGCACGAACCAATACCGCCCCAAGTTGACTGAGCAATTGATTGTCGAGTAACGTTCCGCTGGCGATCAAGACTCCACAATACTGGCTTTGGCAGTAGAGTGGTTGAGCGATGCGCAGAAGCCCCATGGTGGTTTGAGCTTGAATTGCCATGACCTGTCCACTCGCGAGCTGCGTACTGAGCTTCCTGAGTGGAGCATCATTGGCTACGTCACCAGCAACGACCACGCGGTATCGACCGCGAGGCTCGGCATCTGCACGCAATGCGACAATCAGACTCTGCATCCCCATGAATCGCAGGTAGGTAAGGACGGTGGCATGAACCTCCGCCAAGCACCCCGCACCCTGCAGCAGTTGGTCCAAATGCTCGATCGCGTGAGCCCGCATGCTCCTGACTCCGGCGACCAAATCCCGCTCGCGCACCCTGGCGCGTTCCAGATCCGCCTCCAATTCGATGGGGAGAGGCTCGCCTGAAATGCTTTCCGAGCGCTTGTGCTCGTCCTCGAGGCGCCGGCGAATTGCCGGCACCAGCAACTTCTCGGACGGATAGGTGGACTCCAAAAAAACACTATTGCTGCCCATCGGTCGCGCAGGTTGACTCAGCACCCGGCGTAGCCCTGGACGACTCGAGGCGCGCACTATCAATTTGGGTGTGAACATGTGTTCGGTCGACACGCGTTCGCGCTTCAGCATCGCAATCAGTATTTCTGCGGCGCGATGACCCATTTCGAACACCGGTTGTCGAATCGTGGTAAGCGGCGGATCGGTACTTTCGGCCTCGAGATCGTCGAATCCGACCACCGAAATGTCGTCTGGCACTCTGACGCTCATCGTGCATAGGGCTCTGAGAACTCCAACCGCCATACGGTCGTTGGAGACGACAATCGCATCCGGCAGGTCGCCAGCATTCTTCTTCAGAATACGCATCGCCGCAGCTTCGCCGGATGAAGGCGTAAAATCGCCGGTCTCGACCAGCTCCTCGCCGTGCGGAAGTGAGTGCTCGCTACAGTAGTCTTCCCAAGCCACGAATCGCGACTTGGCTTCCACGTTCTGCGCGGGTCCGCGGATGAACGCAATCCGTCGACGTCCACATTCCGTCAGGTGCTTCATCAGCAGTCGAATGCCCGCCCCATTTTGGAGCCAGACCCCTGGCATGCCCTCGACCCCAGCACCAACGCAAACTGCTGGCAGTTCCCCTAAGCGCTGAAGGAAGAGTCCCAAATCGTAGCTGGGTCCGTCCGCGTCTCCGGCAGACTCCGCGTTTGCATCGACGAATTGAACCGATGGTGGAGTGATGATGAGGCCTGCCAGTTGCTTTGGATCCAGGAGTTCCAGAAACCCGAGGGGGACTCGGTACTCGGTGGTAGGCGAGGCGCCTGGAGAAAAGCAAAGTGGACAATAGCCATTCTCGGTCAAGACCTTCGTGACTCCGGCAACCAGGCGCCGGGAGTAGTCAGCATCGAGACTACTGGTCACCAACCCAATCGTTCCAGCCAGAACGTCTATCGGCATATCCCTTCCTCGGTATCGGCTTGCAGACTATCCGATTGTCCAACTCATGAAAACACTCGATGTCCAGACTGGCTGTTCTCAGTTGGTGTGACCTGGCCGTGCCGATGCTGCCGAGCTCAGGCGACTTATTGGCGCATTTGGGCGATGTAGTACAACGGTGGAGCGTAGAGGCAATTGCGCTCATGGGTAGGTACAGGTCGTTTCGCCCAAGCTAGCGGTGTAGGTCTTGGACCCGGGGACGACTTGAGCGTTCGCGGGGCCTGGCTCGAGTTCTCAACCCGATGGCACGCAGAGAACAAGTGACCGCCCTCAATGCCACCTAGGTTTTGGATCAGAACTCGTGGAACCGTTCACCACGGTCGCTTGCGCGCGAGGAACGACAAGTAACCATTTGACTTCCGCGCAATGTAAACGCATTCGTCATCCACAGAGATGGTTCGAACCCCAGTGTCCGCCGGAGTCTGGTGGAGCTCGAGCGCTTTGAAATACTCGACTTGCGAAGCCTTGCCCGTTGCGACGGACACCCCCAAGGTCCACTCCGCTGGTGCGTAGGGCGCACTTTCATGCGTGAAGAACCCCCGTGGACTGTACGCTATGAACACAAAGGGCGCGGAACCAAGCTCAATAACGCGGACCGCGTCCGCCTTGGTTTTCGAACTGCGATGGTGGCTACCAGCTCAACAGGGCCGCTGGAGATGGCGACGCGATTCGGCTTGTCCGTACGGCCTTTCGCGTCGCAGAGGACGCCACAGACAAATCCTCCCTGTACGGCAATCCGCTACTCGACAGGCCAGACGAGCAGCCATAGTGGTCTGGTCGACTTCCCGCAATCGGAATGATGACGACACCACTTTCAGCTCCAACTGGGCATGTAGTAGCCAACCGATCCACAAAGCGCAAGTCCAGAAATCGTGAGGCCCACGTAACGCCCCCATCGCAACCTCGAGTGCCAGGCGTCGATGCAGGTCATCAGTACAACGACGCAACAAACCAGCGCAGGCTGACAATGGCGAAAATCACTGTGATAAGGATTCGGGATCGCGACGCGAAATGCGAGAACGAAACCAACCGATATCATCACCGCAGCAAGCAGAGGCCAGTAACGTTTGTACCACTCTCGTCCGACGGTAAATAGTGAGGCGAATGCGAAACTCGACACTGCGAGGAATAGGTAATTGAGCACCTTCGCAAGCTGTTGGTTGCCCAAGAAGGCAGCATTCTTTGCGGGTAGTCCTTGATAGATCCCGAGAATACTTGACTTGAGCAGGCAGTTCCAGAATAGTCCACTTTCGATTCCATCTCCGCCGGCAATCAAATACGGATTCCGGAGAAACTCTCCGAAGTCGAAGTGGATGTAAGCACTCAGCGTATTCGGCAACGTCTTCGTTGGAAACTGGCACCACCGGCCTGCTATCTGATGGCACGTGCCGAAATCGCGGGTAGGTGTCTTGAGTACGAACGCCAATCCCAACACAAAGACTAGCGCACCGATCGCGGGCATCGAGTTACGAACCACTTTGAGCGAGAAGTGCGAGCCGGCGAGGTGTGCGGCCACCACCGCGACCAGAAGGGCGACCGCAGACAAGCCAGACGCCTTGGTGAGCGTGCTCATCCCTGCCAACACAACCGCAATCGCCAGGTCGCGGGGCCTGCGCTCTGCACGCCAAGTCAGCGTGAAGTAGAAGGCTGAGAGCACCAACAGATTGACTAGGCTATCGCAGTGCAATCGACTGCTAGCCATGACTGTTGTGGGCCAAAATGCGACCAGCATGAGCCCCAACCGCCGTGTTGTCGTACCTACTACGAATCGCTGTATGGTCAATGCGGCGAGATAGAGGTACCCAGTACTGAAGACCAGAGCTAGGTACTGTAAGACGCGCGGCACATCGACAGCAGCCATCAGTCCCACGAAACGCACGGCAATCGCGGCAACGATGTAGTAAAATGGCGGGTGGTGACACATCGGGCACATTCCCGCCTCCGGAAGTGCGTGATGTTCAAGTATCAACATCACGTATTGCAGATGCGCAGCGCCGTCGGCAGTCCGTTCGGTGTAGGAGGTATGCCGAAGGTAGTTGTAGTGGTAAATGGTGGCTAGTACGAGGATCAATATTGCCCAGACATCGAACTTTGGCCTGGCGAAATCGCTGGTGGGCGAACCACCGCACATCTTGTTAAGCGTTCGACGTATTTCCAAGGGACACCTGTTCAGAAGCGAAAGCCATGGACAACGAGCAGTCTCTAGCATTTGCGATTCAGCCGTTCACTCCGAAGTCTAGGGGGCAATTCCTTGGGTTTCCCCAAGGCTGCACCTTGACTCGCTTGCTCCATTGCGCAGGCTTCGCGTTGGTGAAGACTTTGGTCTTAGCCGATGGCGCACATCGTGTTCGTCGCCACGCATTTCCACCTTGCCTCGTAGACGTCGAAATTGCAGTAGTCATTGCCGGTGCAGTCCTTGTCATCTATGCAGCTGTCCGCAGCGGTATGGCAATGGTGCCCGTCGATTGGCCGATACCCAGCGCAGTCCCAGCTCATCGACGGGGAGCAATAGCTGTAGGCCCCACCGCCGCAATCTGCGTCAGTCCGACAGTTACCAACGCTCAGACACCTGGCCGCGGAGGATGCAGTGCAATAGCAGATCTTGCTCGCGGCGCAGTCGGCATCCGTCGCGCAACGGTCATAGTAGCAGGAGTATTGGTACGCTGTTCTTCCGGCACCGCCGGTGGTGCATTTGCCGTTAACGCCGTCGGTACAGTCCGCATGCTTCGTGCACTGGTTGTATCCCGCACCCGCACCCGCCACGCCAATCGGTTCTGGTGGGGAAAAGACGCCAACGCACAACAGGGCGTCTGCTCGGTGAACGGCAGGTACTCTGGGGGCAACAGGTGAGGCGCCCGCGTGTGAGCCTCCACTTGCCATCGAGCCCGCGCTGCCGCCCATGCTAGTTCCACCCACGGCCGTATTCCCGCCTGCGGCCGAGATGCCGCCCGAGCCTTTGTTCCCACCCGCGCCGGATCCCGTCTTGGAATCGTCGTCCGTCTTTCCTCCACAATCAATCAACGAAGTAATGAGCAACACACCAAGAACCACAGCAATACCACTATGCCCTGTTGCCTTCATTGCGATGCACCTCAACGGAACAACAATACCACACGTCGGGGTTGCAGCTTCGATCGGATTCCTTGTGATTCCACCCCGATGGTTGTGGCGATTGCTCAGCAGCTGACGACGCGTCGAAGACAAATGCTCCTGTTTACCAGTCAGCCGACCGCGATCAGTTCTACACCACGATTGAGGTTGTGTTGATGCGCAGACCCGACGTCTAGACAGGTGAGACGGTCGCTGCGACTCGACGGCAGAATCAACCCTTCGAGCTGTGGGCTGTAGCGGTGGCGAAACCTCCTCGAGATCCTGCAATGGCCTCGTGCGACGACATGGTTCTGATCTTAGCGTAGCGAGCTCAGCTGCTGCGCTAGAATACTGGCATGACCCAAGCTACGTTGGCGTTTTGTGCTGGAGCTACGGTCGAAGTGATTTGGCTCGAGGCGCTTCTCGGCTCTTTGGTTAGTGCGCCGCGGTCACGTCACGGTCCAGATGCGCCAGAGCTCGGAGCAGCAGGCGCCACGTTGCCGGTTCGCCGTTGGACAACCGCCATTCCGCGAGCACCATCAGGAGCAGAGGCTCACTGGATTCGGAGCGAGCGCCAGTTTTCGAGGCCAGCCTTCACCCCGATTGGTCGATAACCAGCCATTCGAACCATTCACACAGCGAGAGGTCTACCACTCGAGCGCTGGGCCGAAGTGAAGGGTTGGTTACCATCCAGGAGAGGACTCGGCTTGGTACTGCAACCATTCGAGCATGCCGGTCTGGGTGGGCCAGGAGCTAGCGGGTTGTTCTTGTACTTGGACGATCCGCTTCGAACGCACTGGCGAGTTGAAGTGTACGCCTGATTCCGGTGTCGGCGCGGTCAGTTGCTACGACACTCCCAGAGGAGGTGCCTTGCAGGGGTGCTACCAGACCTTCGCTGTCTCCGTTGCCGAGTCAGGAGACTGCACATCAACAGACCCAATAGCGAGGCCGTGTGAGAACCGACCCTTCCGGGAGCTACCGCGCAGCAGCCGTGCTCGGTCGACGGGGCAGCGCATTCAGTGGAAAAACCTTGGAGCGGTTCGGGGTCACAAGCATCCGGAAATTCCCCCGGTGGCATCACGGCGCAAATGGCCTCGATGTCGTCGGGTTGGAGCGTGCGTTGCACGGTTGAGCCCGCCACATAGGAGGGGCCCATCGTGCTCGTGTCGGAGACCGTATGGTCCAGCCCGAGCACGTGCCCCGATTCATGCTGGACGATCCCGAGGAGGTCCTTGTCGACGTCTTCGTCACCCGTCGTAAATTCGTAGTTTGTGGAGTTGAGCTCGACGTCCGCGTCGAGAATCTCTCCGGTCTTCTCGTTGACCGTCAATGTCGTAAGCGCAATGGCGTCTTCGGCTCCAACATTGCTACCCCAGCCAGCATCGCGAAACACCCATAGATTCTGGTTCGGCCCGCTCTCGCGAAAACCCACCTCGGAGCAGGCCGTCTGTGGATATGTCGCAACTGCGAGTGTGGGACCGCCACCTTGGCTACAGGTAACCGAAGCCCAATTGTCGAAGGCTTTGCGCACTGCATTCTGCAGCGCGTCGGCGCTGACCCTAGAGGCCGCGGAGCCGTCTCGCTGGACCGAGAAGGAAATACAGGGGCTGCGCCAAGATAGGGGTAATCCGTCGATGATGCAGGCACCTGTGCCGCGTAAATTGGTACAGCCTGACGGGGTCGGCGAGAGTTGGCAGGTAGTCTTGCGACAGAAGGCATGGGTTGACGATACCAACAGAAGGATCGTCGTCGCTATGGCAGTGCATCCTTGGATACGATTCAACCTGCTCTCCTAACCGCCGACTGCTTTGCACATTTACCATGTCGTCCGTGAACTAGCCAAAGCGGAATGCGACATCGCCAATTGCGGGGATCGATTCAGTGCAAGCCATTGCTCTACCAAGGAGCATTCGGCTGCTGGTGCGGTCGACAGATCTGTGAATGGCCTGTGCCGTTCGTCCACTGAATGAGAGACGAAAATCGCGAGTGTCCAAACTTTTCGCGCTAAAGCGTTCACGCGACATCGCTGCGTTGAAATAGCCATTTCATCTCTGCATGATGCATCGGGGTAAGCGTGCGGCACCCGGTTGTTTCGCCGCATCACGCAAGGGTTGTCCGCGGTGGTCTGCTGAAGCATGCGGAACAACCAGCGGTGCGTCTGCCTCTCGATGGGACGCAATCACGGCCGCGTGACGTGGCGGGTACGCTGAAACTTTCCCCGCTGCAACGTATATTGGGGTTTCCGCAGTAGATCTAGTTTTCGACGCCGAGGATTGCGACCGGGAGTGGTCGACGGGCGAGGATGACGACGTTCAATTGCGGCGTTTGCCCTGCCGGGCCGAAGGTGCGAGGCCATTGGGTGCCATCGGTCACGCCAGCTGAAGTATTGCGAGAAAACCCCTGCACCGGCGACATGGAATCACCCACGCCGTTTGCTCCGGCAGTCTGCGCGACGATTGCCAACACAATGCCAGCGGCTACGGTTCCGCCGAATGAACCGCCGCACATGCGGCAGACCGCGCATGGTGCAGAGATGGTTCGACGATGATTCAAACGGTTTTGGAGCTCCCGTATCTATTGATCGATTCCAAAGCAGATGACACCCGTTCGGCCCTGGTAAGACCAGTTGATGAGCCGTTACCTTGTAGGTGCAACCCACTACTAGCCAGATCGAACGAACAACGTCTGCTTAGCCAGCAGGAACGTCCTCACCGACACTCAAAACGCCACTCAGTTAGCGTCGGCGTTGTCAGCTCGACCGAGCAAAGCGTCGGCGATACCCATCCACGCGGGTTTTCTTACGTAGGAATCATCCCAGGGCAAACCCCAGGGTGCTTCGTCGGGGCTGCTACAAGGCATGAATCGATTGAGCCAAGAGTATTTGTCCGTCACGCCCCAGAGTGTAATCGCCTGACATTTTGGCACCGCCAGACACGCGGCAACGACGTCATGGTAACGCTGGCGCTGCACCTCGAACTTGGCGGACTGATCCCCGGGATAGTCGCAAAGATTGACATCGAATTCGCTAATGTTGACCAAAAGTCCGAGATCACCCAGTCGCCGGATGTTGGACTCGATGTCAGCCGCCGAGGGATATCCAACACCGATATGCATCTGTAATCCCACTCCATCGATTGGCACGCCGGACTCGACGAGTCGCTTCACTAATGCGTAGGCCGCGTCGGATTTGCCACCCAGGCCCTCGATGCTGTAGTCATTGTAAAAGAGCAAGGCGCCGGGATCGGCGGCACGCGCAAGGTGAAATGCCTCGTCGATGTAACCCTCTCCAAGGTACTGGAGGAAGACGTTGTCGCGCAGTGCATTGGCGTTTCCGTCATCAATCGCCTCGTTTACCACGTCCCAAGCTGCGATTTTGCCCCTGAAGTGACCCGCCACCTGCTGGATGTGGCGGGTCATCGCGAGTCGCACTTCGTCGGCCGTTTCCAGGGCCTTGACCCAATTGGGAAGTTGTGAGTACCAGACCAAACAATGCCCCTTGACGCGCATTTGGTGCTCCTCGGCAAACGCAACGAGCGCATCACCGCCAACGAAGTCGAATTCGCTCGGTGCGCGCTCCGTGACGATCCACTTCATCTCGTTCTCGGGAGTCAAGTAATTGAACTCAGTCGCCGCCACGGCACTGTAGGTGGCATCCCCTAGATGGTAGGTTCCAAGCGCTGCACCAATCCAGCGCCCTGACTTCTCCGCAGCCTTGCGTAGGGTGAGACTGCTGTCGACCACTCCAACATCAGAGCCACCATCAGCCCCCGCACGGGCAACTTCGTCCACTGTCTGCGGCATGCCGGCTGTACCCCCAGAGGACGGCGCTCCGGCTCGCCCGTCCACGGCGTTTGGCGAAGCCGCTCGCCGTTGGCTGTGCGCTTGCATTGATGCATCTGGACTTGTCGATAGAGCGCACGAGTTCAGTGTCAGAAGCGTCGCCAATGCCCGCGACGCGGTTCGGAAAGGGCCAGGGAAACGGGCTGAGTTGTCGGGTAGCATGCAACGGCACCTTGACATTCTTGACCGAGTGAGCAAGCGTCCAAGCGGTACTCGAGCCACATTTCTTGGAGTTGCACGCGCCCTCACCGTCGCCATAGCTCCAATGCGATGTCCGAGCAGAGCGGCGCTGCCATGCTGTCCGTCGGGGCGTAGGCTTCCTTGCACTCCTTCACGGCTTGGACTCTCTTCGGTTCGCGGTGCAATGTTCGACGGGTACCCGGCCCAGTGCTGCAGGGCAGCTCGAAGCTCGTGGGCCGCGTTGTGGAGGGATGGGAGAGCCAAACGAACGGCATGGTGGTTTCCTGCCTTGGTGAGCGCTTCGAGATCCATGGCCTTGCCGCGAAGAGCCTCGCCGCCAAGTGCTGCCGAGGTCCCTTTGAGCGTGTGCAGTTCCCTGGCCAGCGCTGCCGAGTCGCCACCTTCGAGTGCCGCCTCGATGCTTGACAGTCGTTGAGGACAGTCCCTAAGGAAAGTTTGGATGATGCGCACGGCGAACTTACTGTTGCCCATCAGCCGCGACCTGAATCCCGCCTGATCAAAAACCATTGGTAGTGCGTCTTCGGAGGTGCTTTCGGGCAGGGTATTCTGCCTCGCTTCGTGAAGGAAGCGTCGAAGAACCTGGAGCTGGGCAGTCGGATTGATTGGCCTTGACAGGTAGTCGTCCATGCCCGCTTCCAGGCATCGTTCGCGGTCCTCTTGCATGGCGTGGGCGGTCATGGCCACGATAGGCACCTTGGGGTCCAGGACGCCGGACCCAGGATGGCGTATGTGGGAGGTCGCCTCCAGTCCGTCCATCTCAGGCATTTGAACATCCATGAAGACCAGATCGTAGGACTCTCGTCGCAATGCATTGAGCGCTTGCTTTCCATCAGAGGCGATGTCCACGCGCACGCGCCACTGCTGCAGCACTGCCTGCGCCAGGTCTTGGTTCACCAGGTTGTCTTCCACCAGCAGGATGCGAGCGTTCCATGTGTTGCTACGCCTTCGCGGTCGCCGAGCGCGTTCGCGCTTCCCCCCTCGGTCACCCGGAACCGTCAAGACGATCCGAGCCGCGTCGCGGCCTGAACGACACGTTGTTGATTCCTTCGTCACTGTCCGACTCGCCATTGCGAACTACCTTGTTCGTTGGCTCCCGCGTTGCCCCTTCTGCCACCAGCCGCTCGCCTGCTCCAATCACCTTGATCACCAGTTCGCGAGGCCTACGTGAAGAAAGTCTCTGGCAGTAGTATTAGGTGGCATTACGAAGCAAGGTAACACCTGCCCACGTACGTTGCTCATTCAGTCGGCTTGGTCGATCTTGCGTTTGCGTCACTGCGAAGATCCACTGCGCCAGTGGGCGGCCTACATAGCAGAGACTCGCGGAAAGAAGATCGCCGTCGTCGCGCTAGCTCGCAAACTCGCTGGTGTGCTGTGGCCAGTGTTGCGCGACGGGACCCGCTATGATGGTGCCGTTGAGGCGGAGCAGAACGCTCTCGGCGCCCGAGAGCAAGCCGTGAAGACGGCCAAGGGGGCTCGCCGTCTCGAAGTGGCAGCCAAAATGCTTCGGCGTTCCGCCCCAAAGGTGGACACCAAGGCGATACGCCCTCGGCCAAAGCGGAACGGACCGAACGGAGGAGAAAGACGGCGTAGACCACGTCTGATATCCCCACCGTCCGGAGCACCATCGAGTGCGTTTGAGAAAGAAGACCCAATTGGAAACGAAGAACGCGTCTGTCGTGGTGAAGCACTCGGGATCTCCAAACTTTGAGCCCTCGAGCGGACTTCGTGTAGCAAGTTGCGTCTCGTTCCGCGTCTCGCATCCAAATCTGCGTCTCGGGCCTGGCATGCCGCATTGGCAGCTCGATGAACGCGTAGAGTCAATCGGGTGGTAGCTCGCACGCGAACGCCTCGACCACATCCGGTCGGCCAACGCCCAACGACGGCTCGAGCTGTGAGCCGAACAGGAGAGATGCGTAATGAAAAGACCGACGAGACACGTTCCCACCACCATGCAGCGCTCGAAAAAGAGGAAGGAACGAAAGACTTCCTTGCATACGCCTTTGGTACAGAGTCACGACAGGCGCCTTCTCGATGGTGGGGGCAGCCACAAAACTCAACTCGCCCTCAGCTCCGTAGGCCGACCAGTCCCACGGGTAGCCAAGCTTTTGCCATGTCCTGGGTCTACCAAATGACCGGAACTCCGTCGTTACGGTACTGTCTGATCCCAACCCATGTCATGGTATTGTATCCGGAACTGACTATGCCGTGATCTTTGCTGTACAATGTAACGCTAAGCGTTGACGGTAGGTTTTGGCTGAACCCGAGGTTGTTTATGAGTCGGCCTCCACCAGTATAGTGAGCATTTCCGCCGATAGCTGTTAGTGCGCTACGATACTCCGAGGTTGTGTCCCAATTTCTGCCCGTGAGCAGGTATCCAGTCATGGGTGTCGTGAAATTGACTAGTAGTGGCACAACCACCTGACCAACAATGCCGCGTTCGCTTTGAAGTGCGTTCAGGTTGATGGCAACTATGCTAATAGCCATCTCACCATAGCACTCATACACGTGGTCTTTGGTGACCACATGCCATTGCCGATAATCCCCGGTTGGCTCCGATGCGCTGAGCAACCGTCCGGGCGGCGTCCCAGTCCAGCTGTAGACATAATTTACGCCGCCACCGCCGCCGAGGAGTGTGTACCCATCTTCGAGCCGGGGCGTGTACCAATCTTGAAGACCATAGGTTGGCCCGCCATAGTAGTTGTAGTACTTGACGTAATTCTTGAGATCGTTGGCAGAAAGGTTTCCAACCTGAAGCCCAATCGCATAGCACCGAACCTTGTGTGGGTACGAATACTGGTGGTCCTTTGAATGGGCATGCCAGGATGTCCATGCGTCGTTTTGTCCGAGTCTTGGAGGCCAAGTTGGTAGCTGCTCTGGACCATCATACGATATAAGCGCACCAGGGTTTCCTTGCGCGTCAATAATTGCGGCACCTCCACCCACCAACAAGTACCCGGGAGGCGGTGCGCAACTAGCCTCGGGCGAAGCCGAAGCTGTTGGAGAGTCCGCCCACGAAAGCGACATCCTAAAGTTCCCCGACCAATCGGAGAAATAGGCAGGCCTGGGGTAAATGTCAACCAGTTGACCAGCAGCAGCAGACTGTGCCGCCACCAAAATCGACCCTAGCAAACAGCCGCCTACAAACGTCTTAACACAACCTAAGGACATGCCTGTCTCCTCTGTGTCTAAAGAAGGTATCTGATGTGAAGAAAAGGTAAGAGAACCCACCCCTTACCAGGGCGGACGCTATCACCAACACACTGGACGTCAAGTGGGATTATGTGAGTGGACCTCAAGCAAGATTCTGTGAATTTCCAGACCAGAGCCAATTGCCCTATGCTGTGATGTCGACATAGTCGCGCCAATCGCGAAGTCCAAAGGTGAATCCTAGACTGACCGCCCTCATGCGACCAAGACAGCCTAAACCTTTCGCCAATCCAAGGGATGCAGTCAAACGGGAAGACTTCGTTCAAGCGACGCAATCGAGTCTCGTCGTTCACCTCGAGTGGAGTGGCTAGGCCGTCCAAACCTCTTCGTGCGAAAATTGTTCGTATAGCGCGCCTATGCGACCTAGCCGTTCACGCCGTCACCAGGTGATGGACCCTTTGACCGACTTTAAAGTGGAGCTTTGCTGCCCGGCGCGGTGTCATTTGTTAGCCGGACACTGGGCATCGGTTCGGGGAAGGTGTCAGTCGCAGTTCGGCGAACGCGCTCGTGCGATCGATTCACCATGGATTCAGCGCGACGCCTGCTGCTAACATCGGTGAAGCGTCGTGTCCGGAAGGGTTTGGAGGACTGCGCTGTACCCCCGGCGAGTGCGGCTCCAGAGCCGCTCGCGGCCTGTTGGAGATTCGACGAAAGCTTGAACTCTTCCACGTCAAGAGTTGCTGCGGGTTAGCCTGGTGAACGAGATGTCGAAGCATTCGACTCCGTCTAATTGGAGTCCACGACCGTATATGGTGTAAGAACTGGACTAATACTGCCATGAGACGTGCCTTCAACCGCATTGCCCGCAATCTTGCCTGGTGCATCGCCGCAAACCTCCCTTGGAGGGTGGTCCCGGCCTACGCCGCCGAGCCGACCACGCTCGGGCCACAGCCATCGCGGCGCGAGCAGCCGAAGCTATTTCCATTCAACCTGGGTGTGCGTGGCTTCATGATGCCGAGTGCGGGTTTCGTTGGCGGACTAGGTTTGGGTTTGGATGCAAGCTACGCAGTGATGCCAAACCTTGCTGTTGGCGCTACGGTCAACAAGTTATTCGTCGACCAGGGCGCAGATCCCCAGTACTGTTCCCGCTGTGTCACAGGAGGCAATTCCGAGCAACTGTTCGCCGAAGGACGCCTTTGGCCACTGTCGGTTTTCACACCATATACAAGGCTTGGCATGGGCCATGCTCATTTGGAAGGCCAAGAGGTCTCGTCAATTCCCTACGCAGAGAATCGGTTCGCGGTCAGTGGCGAACTAGGCGCAGAGCTACACTATGCGTACCTGTCGGTTCGCGTTTTCGGCTTGCATTTGCGAGCGTTGGGGAGCCCGTTGGATGAGAGCGCATTCTTCGGCGTCGGGGCGCAGCTTGGGGTGCGGTTGTAGATGTATCCGCAAGCGGCCGCCCCGAGGACGACTCCAGTCATCGCTGCAACTGGAAGCTCGAGGTTAGGAACAACTCACGGTGCTTTCGACGGGCGGACGACTGACGAGGTGTACCTACGGGTCGCGCTTGCTTGCGACGCGGCAGAGTTCGTCATTGTGGGCGGATATGCAGAGGATTTCCGCGGTTATGCGCTTGCTGGGTACCCGTACTGGATGCATTGTACTCAATGCTTGCAGCGAAGATGCGTCTTCAAAAGTCGGCAATAGATCTCTGCACCATCGCAATGGCATCTTGGGGGCAATGCAGACGGCAGTTGCCGCACCCGAAGCAAGTCTTCGCGTGCACGGAGGCCTTGAATTCGCCAGACACTTGCCGGCTCTGAATTGCATTGAAGTGGCACAACGATGAGCAGCTCCCGCAGCCGTTGCAGCGAGACTCGTCGATATTCGCCACGGCTTCCCCAGGGTGCATGGTCCGCATGTCGAGTAGGAGCGTTCTTAGACCGAGACAGGTATCCGGTTCGCAATTGCAGATCGCACCGATGAACGGCGTCTTCATGGTCCAAATGGAATGCACGGCGCCAGCCTTCCCGAGTTCGCGCATCTGTTCCAGGGCGGCTTGCGGCGATACTCGTTCTAGTCCGTCTTGCTGAGGAAGACCGAACCAACTCACGTCCAAAGCGTCAAACCACCTGTCCGCTGTGTAGCTGATGCTGTAGCACGCGCGGCTTTCCTTCCGAGATGCAGCCCACTTGCAGGCGCAGGGAAATCGCACGACCAAGGCGGCCTTCGATATGATCGCCTCGACATCTTCCATCGTCACCACCTGGCCGAAGTGATCGACTTTTGCCGTAGCAACGAACCCCTCACTAAGTGCAATTGGAAGCCGTCGCCTTTTTTGGTAAATCGTCTCCAGTCGGCCGACGGTGACAATGCCCTCTTGCATGGTCTGTCTCAAAAAGTCAGCAACGTACTTTCTTCGTTCTAGATCCGCCATCAGATCGCGCGCATAATTGGCTGCATTCTTGAACCAGACGTGGCCGTCTCCGTGTTTCGTACAAAACTCGCACATGGCTTTCAATGTCCCAAGCTTAGCGGATCGTGCGACTTCTAGCGCATCTCTTGCCCCGTCACCATTCGGAGCCCCGTCGTGCCAGAGGCAAGCCTTGGTCGCGTTTGGCATTCAATTGGCAGTGTGCGCGCGAACCGCCGCTTCAGCCCACTGGTCGCGCGCCAAGACCGCCCCCAGGCTCCGCGGTCAATGACCGCATGCAACGTCGCCGCGAGTTCGAATCGGCAACTTTGACTTGATTGGACCCGCCGTGCAAATCTATACGGCGACGCATCCGATGGGCGCGGCCCAACGTCGAGGTGAGGTGAAGTTTGGGAAGACAGTCGAGAGTGGGGATGACGTATGGATCGGCGGCGGCTCGGTCGTGCTCCCCGGCGTAAGCATCGGATCCGGGTCCGTGATTGGCGGAGGGAGCGTGGTGACTTGTGACATTGCCGCGGGTGACATTGCCGCGGGTAACCCGAGCCGAGTAGTCAGCGAGGTTTCAGGATGAACGCTGTTGGGAATGGAATCGGCATATCTCGCGCGTCATCAATGTCGTCTGGAGCGCTCGGATTGCTGGAGCCCACACCGTCGACTGGACCAAAGTACGCACTTTGGGTTACGGCGGTTGTCCTCGCATTCTTCGTCTTCGGGGCAGCAGTTGGCCACGAACCCTCGTGGCTCGACGAAACCTATTCCTATGCAATGACTCAGCACGGGGGTCACAGATCTGCTGGCATTAACCAAGCGTGATGTTCACCTGCCTCTGTACTACGTGGCCTTGAAAGCAAGCACCGCCGGACAAGAACCGACAATTTGCAGCTGGAACGATGACTTCGGTCCTGACGACAACTGCATGACGACCAGTCCAGTATGCGCAACGGACTGCCAAATTCATCCCGTGAGCTGCGTCGACTGGTGCGACGCATTTCCGTATTGCAAAGCAGTTGGCAAACGCCTGTGCGGCAAGATCGGCGGCGGACCGAATCGGATGGACAATTCATCGAACAGCGAATTGTATGCTGTCTGCTCTTCGGGTGGTCAAAACGCCTACCCCTGCGGCACCAGCTACGAGTCGTAGCACCTGCCAATCCCCCACGGATTCGAGCTCGACCACCACGTCGCCGGCTATGTCCCCCGACAGCTGTCAATCCCATGACCTCGGCTACCAGGGCGTTTATCACTTGAGTGGCATCGTCTGGGAATGGGAAGATTCCTGCGAAAACAGCAGCGAAAATGCCATTTGCCGGCTTCGTGGCGGCCTATTGTTGTATTATGGCGGCGGAATTTTTCAGAATGCCGAGTGTGCATTTTGCTCCCACGATGGTCGGAACTATCGCAAATGCGTCCAGTTTACGGTTTGATTTCGCCGCTGTGGTTAGCTGAGGCTCGAGTACGCGTTAGTCGCCACGTGATCGGTAGACAGCTTGGTCATTGGGCGTCTTGGTTGGACAGATTCGATGCGAGGCGCAAGACTCTGCCTATGCTCACCGATAGAATGGCTAGGCGCAGCATCGCCGCAGGCGTTATTGCTGCAATTCTGGGACTCAGCTGCAGCAATGGCGAAACTGGCGGCAGCCCGCTGACGAATTCGGGCGGCAGCTCGGCCACGACGGTGACCACACCCAACACCGGCGGCGGCACGGCGGCGTCGAGCGGTGGTGGCTCCTCGATTCAATCGTCTTCTGGCGGTGTTGCCCAATCGTCGACTTCATCGACCGCAGTCGGCGACGGTGGAACGACGACCGGTGGAAACATGTCTCAGGGCGGCACTACTTCGAGCAGCCAATCGCGGGGCGGCCAATCGGGGACCACCGATTCGGGTGGCAGTTCTTCCCGGGGTGGCCAATCGACGAGCAGCCAAGGGGGAGGGAGTCAATCTGGAGGCTACATGACCGGTGGCACCTCCGCAGGTGGTACGAGCGCTGCTGGTGGGTCCCAGAATCGCGGAGGCAATGATTCAGCAACTGGCGGCGCTGGCATCGGTGGCACCAACCTGTCGGGTGGCAGTTCGAGTAGCGGCGGGCGGCAGACGAACGGTGGCACCAGTGCGAATGGTGGCAGCACGACCACCACGACAGCGCCTACGTATGGCGGTGGCGGCGCAACGAGCCTGTGCCAGAAATATTCCGAGTATTTTCCCATTGGTGCGGCGGTCGACAACCAATCGTACAACACGCACTCGGCGCTGCTGACCAAGCATTTCAACAGCATTACGCTCGAGAACGACATGAAGTTCGAGTCGCTGCAACCCACAGAGGGCAATTTCACCTACGGAGCGGCGGACAACGCTGTCGCCTTCGCCACCAAGAACAACATGAAAGTGCGCGGCCATGCCTTAGTCTGGCATCGGCAGACACCCGCATGGGTGTTTGCGAATGCGACGCGCGACGCCGTGTTGGCCAAGATGAAGACTCACATTACGAACGTAGTCACCCACTTCAAGGGCAAGGTTTACGCGTGGGACGTTGTAAATGAGGCGATCATGGACGACGGCAAGTATCGCACTGGCGACGAACCGAATGCCGATCAGAAGAGCCAATGGCACAAGATTGTTGGCGAGACCTACATCGCAGAAGCCTTCAAGTATGCGGCCGCCGCAGATCCCAGCGCCAAGCTCTTCTACAACGACTACTACAACTACGTCCCCGCAAGACGACAAGCGATCTACAACATGCTGAAAGGCCTGCTCGACACCGGCGTCAAGGTCCACGGGGTGGGGCTACAGGCGCATTTGAATATCCAGCCCTCGACGGTGACGACTCACCAGGGTTACTATCAACACGTGTCGGAACTCGAAGAGGCCATCAAGATTTACGCGTCCCTCGGCCTCGAGGTGCAGGTCACCGAAATGGACGTATCGCTCTACGTCCCGGGCGTTACCTATACCTCGGATCTGTTCTACACAACGACCACCTTCACCGATCAGCTTCAAGCCAAACAGGCCGAACGTTATCGGGACTTTTTCACGATGTTCCGCCGGTATCAGGGAGTTATCACCGGCGTTACTTTTTGGGGTATCGCTGACGACAACACTTGGCTCTCGGAGTTCAGTTCGGGCCGCAAGGACTTCCCGCTGCTGTTCGACACGAATCACCAAGCCAAGAAGTCCTACTACGCGGTGGTGGATTTCTAGTTCGGCCCAACATGTCTTCATGCTGCACCGGAACTGAGGCGGAGAATTCACGGCGGCGGCGCAACACCGGGCCTTCCGCTATTACGCCCGATGGCTGAGTGTACTGCAGGGCCGCCGACTGAAAGCGGGTTAGGCCGGCACTAGCGTCCTGCTGAGACATACGCGATTGCTGTCGCTGGAGGGCAAGACGAGCTTGATTTGCTGTTCGTGACTATTGCTGACTTTGCGGCAAATTGGTCGTCATGCGGGGAGGCCAGTGGAACCAATGCCTCGCCAGTTGACCAGACTTTCCGTGGTTGACTGGATCTTTCTTATCCGAAGGCGCTCCGTCCACCGCAGCGCCACTGGACGGGCGCTAGGGACGTTTTTGGGGGGGACGCCTGCGCTTGACACTCGATGCCTCGAGTTGGTCAGCTCCAAGATACTCATCTCGTTTCGGCGACGATAGAGTATGGCGTTCAAGCTGCAGCAAGGCGGCGCGAAGCGGAATTCGTCGTCATAGATTACGACAAAAGCTCCAAAGCAAATATTCTAGCCAAGGGCACCTGGTTTACGGTCGGCAACATCGCCCTGCACCTATTTCTGATCGGCTAACGCTACGATTGCCTGCATACCACGGGTACCAGCGCGAC
This sequence comes from uncultured Polyangiaceae bacterium, assembly GCA_964454965.1. Lineage (GTDB taxonomy): Bacteria > Myxococcota_A > Polyangia > Polyangiales > Polyangiaceae > FEN-1139. The sequence continues at coordinate 142,838 of CAYVXY010000020.1, forward strand.
GTCGCTTTGCGAACATATGCCCGGCGGGCGCGTCTATTCGCTCATATCATTCCAGCGCTATGAGCGCGGGGATTGCAGGATCTTCAGCACGTGCACCGACGGAACCAGATGCCTTGGCGCGCGACTCGGTTTCTGTCGATTCGGAGCTCTCTCGCCTTCGGTCGCCAGACGTCGTCTCCGCGCGTCCGCCGAGAGGGATGTGGTTCTTGTCGGTGGCGGCGCGAGGTGCATACTCGAGCAGCCTCGCACAGGTATTCGACCTTGCGGGTCAGGCGCTCGCTGAGCGCGTAGGCCAGCATGGCAACGATGGACTGGACGGTCCTCGGGAGCGTTGGAGGGGGCCAGACTGCCGATCCCCGGAAGCATCACAGTACAGATTGGTACGCGTGCACTCCAGCGGTGCCGTGATTCTGCAACCGCAATGCAATGCATTTCTGCGTTGCGCAACAGAAGACCAGATTTTGAGGATGAATGCGGAGACACGGTCTTTCGTCGCGCGTAAGCTGGTTGATATCGGGTCCTTGTCTGCGAGGATTGCTCGGATCGCCACCGACTAGCCGCGGTGGGTTCACCGCACATCGGCGTGGTTCAGCAGGATTCTGCGGAGTTTCACCATGCGTACGTATAGATCTTTCTACTTAGTGAGTCTCATCCTTGTCGCTGCGAACCTAGGTTGTTCATCGAGTTCCGGGGGCGGCGACGTGCCGGGCGCCGGAGGGTTGGTGGCACAAGGAGGGGCGAACAATGGCGGCGGCGGAAAGTCGGTCTCGAGCGGTGGCAATGCCGTGAGCACAGGTGGCGCAATTGGCAGCGGCGGCGCAATTGGCAACGGCGGCGCAATTGGCAGCGGTGGCGCCACGGCAGCTGGTGGCGCAATTGGCAGCGGCGGCATCACGGCAGCTGGTGGCGCAATTGGCAGCGGTGGCGCAATTGGCAGCGGTGGCACCACGGCAGCTGGTGGCGCAATTGGCAGCGGTGGCGCCACGGCAGCTGGTGGCGCAATTGGCAGCGGCGGCATCACGGCAGCTGGTGGCGCAATTGGCAGCGGCGGGAACGCGACGGGTGGTTCACCCCTCGGCGGCGGCCCCAGTAGTGGGGGAGGTGTCGCGACCGGAGGTGCTGGTGGAAAAGCCAATACGGGGGGCTCGAGTGCCAGCGGTGGCAGTTCAGTGGGAGGGGCTGCAGCGGGCGGCAGCAGCAATCCTAGCTGCGGTGTCGGGCAAACCACCGGCGCACCTGGGTTTGGGACGCCGACGCAGACAGGGACGGGAAGTGGGACGGTCAAATACTCGACCGCCGACGTTACTCGCGATGGGGGCACCTATCGATTCATCACGAATTGGTGGGGCCAGGGGTGGACATCGTCGAGCGTGACTTGGAGCGGCACTTCATTCACCGTGGCGAGCGCCGCAGGAACCTCGACTCCGGATGGGACGCCTATTGGGTATCCGACGACGTATTGCGGCAGATACTCCGAGACCGCCGGGCACGGTGACTGCGGTCTGCCTGCGGCCTACTCCACCATCGACAAGCTCTGGACGGGCTGGAAATGGCATTCGGCGGATCCTGGCCAGTACAACGCCGCTTGGGATATCTGGCTAGGCACGGCGTCGGCCTTCCAGTCGTACCTCATGGTGTGGCTGCGGGATCCAGCGGGACGACAGCCCGCCGGCAACAACGTCATCAACAACGTCACTGTCACTGGCGTCCCCGGCACTTGGAACATTCGATACGGCAGCGTCAATAGCAGGCCGATCGTCAATTATGTTCGCGCCGAAGGGCAGGATGCCTGCGAATTCGAGTTCAACGTGATGGACTTCATCAACGACGCCCAGTCACGCGCCGCCACGACTACTGGACTGACCTTGCCGGGCGACACGGTGCGCGCGGTAGCGGTCGGGTTCGAGTTTTGGACCGGGCCGTTTTCCGATGTCGTTTCGGATGACTTCTACGTCAAGTTGACTACGAAATAGCGGTGCGCGTGGTGCATGTTAAGGTGTCTCGCGCACCCACCGGGGGTGGGATCGCGCAGCAGTTGAGGGCGGTTACGCCCGTCGGAAAGGGACCGCAGGCTCTGGACCGGCATGGTGATGCCGAGTGCAATGCGCTTCGACTTGGGGCATGACCTAGCCCGACGCACGACTAAGGGCATCGCTCAAGGAGCGAGGAACGAAGTAGCGCCGAAGTCGCAATGGACCAACAGGGCAGGCTCCGATCACACAACCCGACGCGGAGCAATCGAGCGGCTGTAACACCGCCCGATTGCCTATTCTTTCTGAAGCCGACGACCGCGTCGCGCATCACGCTGTCACGCTACTGCGCAGATAGCCGGCAAGATTGCCAATAGCTAGCTGCAAATCGATTCCAAACTACCTATGGCCTCGCCTTCCAATTGACGACCCACATCTGCGAGTTGGCAGTGGCAGGCGTGATGCCGGGATAATTCAAGTAAATTCGGAATCCATTTTTGGTTTGACTGTAGACGGAGGTACCGCCCAATGCGGTCCAGTGATTGGACGTGCCGCCGATCGAGGTCAAGTAGAGCGGCGTCTTCTCGAGAGAACAAGACGAGGTGCTCACGTCAACGTAGACTCCGTCGGTTCCGTATTGTTGCCAGGCCGTAGTTCCCGACGGTGTCGATCCCTTGCAAGCCGTGCTGGCCTGCGGAATGGCTTGCCAATTGATGTGCCAGTTCCAGCTCTTTGCGTTAGCCACCGTGATACCGGGGAAGTTGACGTAGACGCGGAACCCAGTTGCGGTCGGTGAATAGATCGATGTTGCACCTCGACTAACCCAATGGTTCCCTGCGCCTTCGATCGAAGTGACATAGCGCGGCGCGGCTGTCAAACCACACGCGGACGTGCTCACGTCGACATAGATGCCGTCCGTGCCGTATTGCTGCCAGTTGGTGGTGGCAAGGGGAGTTTTGCCGGTGCAGAGGTTCGGATCGCGTGTCGCATCGGTCTGTCCCTCCCAGTTGATGTGCCAGTTGTAGGCATTTGCCTGTGCCGGGGTGATCCCTGTCGAATTGACATAGATTCGGAATCCGTTGGACGTGGCCGAATAGATCGCAGACGCCCCACGCGCAGTCCACTGACTCGAAGTACCACCGATGGACGTAAAGTAGAGCGGTGTGGCCGAGTAGTCACACGCACTGGTGTCAACGTCGACGTAGATACCGTCGCTGTTATACTGCTGCCAACCCGTCGCTCCGGGCATGGTTCGCCCACTGCAGGGACGGCTGGGGTTGCCTATCGTCTTGGCGACCCACGGCGCGAAGCTGCGCACCCGCGAGAACACGGTGTAGGTATTGCAGTAGTATCCGCGGCCCCAACTGACGACGCCGACCAAACGATAAGTGCCGCTCGCACCTCGGACGACCAGCGGTCCACCACTGTCGCCATGACAACCGCCCCTAATCCCATCGGAGAAGCCAGCACATACCATGGAGTCCTTGACGCCGTTGATGCTAGACATCGCCGAATAGCAGGTCGCGTCATTGACGATTGGCAGCGCTGCTTTCTGCAGAATCGTGGCAGCGCCGCTACCCGGAGCGGTATTGCCCCAGCCAGAAATGATAGCGTCGGTTCCACCTTCGTCCAATACACCGGCCAGGTCGATGGTCTTGACGTAGGTGTTGATCGTTACTGCGCTGGAGAGCTGCAGCAATGCCACGTCGTTGGTAAGCGTTCCGTAGTCGAAGTCAGGGTGCCTTATGATCTGCGAGACGGACCGCGTTTGTTCCCTTCCCTCATTTACGGAGCGGTCGCGCTCACCCAAAGTAACGGTAAAGTCTGCTGCTGTCAGACCATCGACACAGTGCCCCGCCGTTAGCACCCAGCGATTGGCAACGAGCGAGCCACCGCACCAATGCGAATAGCCCGGTACTGCGAGTTGTGCCTGCCAAGGAAATTCCCCCACGGCCGCATTCGACCCACCGATGACTGCCTGGTCGGCTTCCGCGACTTGCTCCTGCGGAAGATCCTCTACACTGCAGCTCGGCAGCAGCAGTGAACCTATACCTGAGAGCGCGATCAATGCAATCGTTGTTCGAATCCTAGACATTTATCCCTCCATTGTGACTTGGCAACTTGCGGAGCCCCGGTTTGCAGACCCATGACTCGGTGCACCCCAAAGACATTCCGCACCAAGCTCGACCGTTTTTAGCCTATGACTTTTCGAAGCGCAAGTCGTTAGCGAAGGCTTTCTAATAGAAGTGTGTCAGGGGATGCGGTGACTAGCGTCTGCGTGAGACAGGACTCTCTGGACACGAATAGATTGAATAAATTCCCAGCGTTCAAGCAGCTCCCGCGGCATTTCGCGGCTACACTGCGAGTCGCTGTGGATCTTGGTGAGACAACGTTAAATTAAGTTAATACAGTTTCTGCCAATAGTTCTGGATTGTTTGGTCGGAGCTGCCTTCAGGCATTCGCCCCGCGGGCTCAGCTCAGTCGGGGGAGGCTGACCGGTTAGGTCGTGTCGGATCGGCGACCGACGTACGCGTGACAACTGGAAGGGCCTGGGCGAGCGCGGGGCCGGCTCGAAACGATCGAATGCGGGAGTCGCGTCGTTTTCGACGCAGCGTGCGTCGTTGGGATTCGGTTGCCTTTCGCCCGGCCTGGGTCTGAACTGGGCAGGAATCGTGGCCTCGGGATGCTGCATCAGGGCGTCGGGAGGTGACAGCGCTGCTGATTGGCAGAACTTCAAAACCGTTGGTCATGCCCGTGGGAGCGCTGACAGCAAGGTTGCCTTGGTTGCCAGTGGCACAGAGTCAGAACGATGCTCGATGCAGCGTCACAACTCTTTGAGCCCCACGCGAAACGTGTGCGTGTTGGCGTCGCCGCTGTCGGCCAGTACCAGCCCCTTGGGGACCCCGGTAGCAGGTGCCTGTCTGAGCAATGCGTCGAAGGGCGCAGTGAAGGCGCGAGCGAAGCAGGTGGGGGCAGCCCAAGAATCTCAACTTGCCCTCAGCTCCGCAGTGGACCTGGTTCATGTAGACGAGCATGTCGTTATAGCCTGCAACGACAGCGCGCCAGTCGCCATCCAACCGCTCGCCCCGTTTCTTGTCGACCTTTTGCGCGAGTGTCTCGAGCAGCGTCGCGCTCGCACGTTTGATCTTGGGCACTGATTCGGTCAGAAAGAAGCCGAAGGGGTTTGGATACGGCTCCGCCTTCTGGTTCGGAGGCTCCTTGTCCAGCGTAGCCCTGATCTCGTCGGTGAGGGCGAAGAACGAGTCGAATCTTTGCTTGGTGATGGCAGCGTTCGGCGCATCCTTCGCGACTTCCAAGCCGATTGCCCGCATCATCCGCTTGCCCTCGAGCGCAAGCGTCGCGAACTGAAAGCGATAGTGCTTGCCGTGCTTTTTTAGCGAGGTTTCTGTCACGCGCAAGTCGCGCTCGTCGGTGAAATTGTCGATGTAGGCACGGACCTCGCGCTCGCCCTGATTATACTTCTCGAATATCGCGAGCATGCGCGGGTACGACTCCTTCAGCCTCCTGCACCACGAACCGGGCTGGCTCCGGCCTTGGTACTCCGTGCATGGCCCGGGTTCCTTGCCGATATTGCGCAGCTCCTCCACGGCGTCGACCATATGCAGAGCGGCCGCATCCGGTGGCAATGCAGGCTTGGCCTTGAGCTTCTTTCGATAGGCATCGTAGCTGCCACCATCGGGCCCGATCGTTTGCTCGATGCTCACGTTCTCTTTGCAGGTCGGACCCGCCTTGGGATTGATCTGCGAGAACCAATCGTGTCGCACGCGGTGGAAGCTCTCGCTCGCTTCGTTGACGACCTCGATATAGTCGTTCACCTTGGCGTTGGTTGCGTTGTCCGGGGCTGGTCCGAGTTTCTTCTTAGCGGGCGCGGTGGACGCGCTGGCCTGTACCGTTGCTCTTCCGCCGGGTTTCGACACCTCAGCAGCTGTCGGATTAGCCATGCAGAGACGGCCGGTCACCAAACCGAGCAGCAGCCATTGATCCCTCAGCGCACGTCCCAGGTTGAGCTCCTCTTAGCAACAACGGGCTACCACGCATCGACGCTGCGCCACACCCGTCCATTCAAGCTGCATTCCTGCAGCAAGCCACTGAAGCGCATGTAGCGGCGCTCGACGTGCAAACAAACGCCCAAGACCCTCCGAGGGACTACGATACCATATCGGTAGGTGCCCTCAGCCGGCGAGTCCTAGTAGGTGCGTTGCCGAGGTAGCCGAACAAGTAGGGGGCCATTTTGCATTGAGCGTTTCATTGCCGCAATGACGGTCCTGTGCCGGGATCAGGCCCGGGGCGTTGCCGCGCTGGGTCGACAAAAACGCGGCTGAATGTCGGTCGGTTCGGACTTCGCCGCATGAAGCTGGGGCAGCTTGATGGGGAATACGCCCGTGACACATTGACATTGCCGAAACTTGAATGTCGAGCAACGTAGCCGTGCTAGTGAAACACGCTCGTCCCACCCCTCATGCCTGCATCGGCGCAGCTCTTGAATGCGCCCAAGACCTGCTCCAGGCATTCGCACGTGTGATCTTGAAGGCACTGCTCCGGGTAAGGAAGGCAGTGAAGAGCCCTCGTGCTAGTATCGAGCGCTAGGATTTCGCAATACTCTGTCTCGATCTGGCAACTCAGTTCATAGCAAAGATTCGGCCCGGTAGGGGCGGGTGGAACGGGAAAGGCGGAGGCGGTCACTTCGATGGTTGCGCCAATCTGCCATTCGAAGGCAACCCGCAGTTTCATCTGGTCCTGAACCGCATCCGAGCAGGTTCCAAGGGACGTGACTGGATGCGCTGTAAACGTCAGGTATGGCACGCCGGCATCGTCCTTCGGCAGTGCGTACTCCTCGGCGCACTTAAGTTCCTTCACCATCTGACAGCCCCAGCCGTCGTCGTAGAGCACGCAAGGTCCTTCCTTCCAGATTTGCACCTGTCCGCCCCATATCAAGTCGAGTCCGTCGGACGGGACGATCGTATTGTTGGCGACGGCAGGATCCAGCAAGGACACTTCGCCGATGCCGTCTGCATAAGGCGGCCCCACACAGAGTCTGGTTTGCGGCGCGGGGTTGACGTGAAAAACGATGGGCGGATAACCGCAAGGGCCCTTCCCCGCCACGCCGATGCCAGTACCACCCCGCGCGGCATTGCCTCCCGCTCCGTTTGACCCACTGCTGCCTGCACCGCCTTCGACCGCGGCAGTCCTGTCCGTCGCTGTCCCCCCGACGCCGTTCCCAGTCGAGCCTGCCGCCCCACCGCTGCCGGCGCCACCAGTTGGCGCAACGGGAAGGCCACAGAGCTTGCCGACCTCGGGACACACCGGTTCGGCCTCGATGCATTGGGCCTGTCCGGAGAGAGCAGCACATTGATCGGCCGTGTCACAGGACCGCGTACATCGATTGCAGAGGCAGGACAGGCCTTGTCTGCAATCTGCGTTCACGTGGCAGACGTGAATCCAATTGGTGCTGGGAGCCGTCGAATCTGCCCCACCGCACGCGACCATCGCCATCACGAAGGCAAAAACGATCTGGAATCGTAGCGTTCGGGACATCATGTATTCCACACTTTGGTTGTGCAGCAGTCTTCGACGGTCGCCCACCGTGGTCAAGAACTCTGGTGCCTTTCTGCGCGGCAATTCGCTTCGCCAGATATTTCCGTCACTTCCGCCTTTACGGCTTGGTGTAGGCTGCGATCTCGAGTGGCCCTACGCGACCGTAGGGCGCAACGGATCTGACGGTCCTGCCGACGGCGCCGCAGGAAGTCGACAAGATTTGGTTGCGGCAGCCTGAGCTGATGGCGCCGAATGTCAGCATTCGCGGCCTATGCTTGCAGCTGGACCTGCGATTCCACTGGCGTGGCGTTTGGCTCAGCTGTAGAATTTGGTCGCTATTGGGTAGTCAACCGCTCTTACGCTTGCTTGCGTCCGCAGCAGGCATTCCCCTCGGGAGGTCACATGAAGGCGCTCATCGATCATTTGGGTTGTGTCCCCGAAACTTGTGTTTGGGAACTTACCCGTGCCTGCAATCTGCGCTGTGGTCATTGCGGCTCTGCGGCGGGCAGGCCACGCCCGAATGAGCTCACCACCGACGAAGCTACGGACGTGGCACGACAGTTGGCGCGACTCGGCAATCGACTGACCACGCTCTCCGGCGGTGAGCCTACGATGCGCAAGGATTGGCCCGATATCGCACGAGCATTGATCGAGGCGGGGGTGCTGGTCAACATGGTAACCAATGGGCAATGTGACGGCTTCGAGCTCGCGAAGTTGGCCAAGGATACTGGACTCGCCAACGTTGCAGTCAGTATCGATGGCTGCGAACCGACCCATGACTGGTTACGCGCTCATGGCGCGTTTGCACGAGCCGCCGACACCATTCGGCACTTAGTGCTGGCGGGGATTTGGGTCGACGTGATGTTCACGGTCAATCGCGTCAACCTGGCCGAGCTCGTGGATGTCTGGGAATTGGCGCAGCGATTGGGTGCCAAACGATTCAGGGTGCAGCTTGGTAAACCGATGGGCAACCAAACCCATCGCGCGGATCTGACGCTAAGACCGGAAGATTTGCTGTCGCTCTTGCCACTGCTTGGGCGCCTCGCCACACGCCCCGGACCGGAAGTGCGCATCGGTGATTCTATCGGCTACTTCAGCCCCGAAGAACGCGTGCTCCGCGGTCGCTATTGTGACCAAGGTCATTGGACGGGTTGCTACGCAGGCGTTCGCGCGATTGGGATACAAGCCGATGGCGGGGTCAAGGGCTGTCTGTCTCTGCAGCCGCGAGCCAACGAGGCCGATCCGTTCGTGGAAGGAAATCTGCACCAGGAGTCGCTCGAGTCGATCTGGTGTAGGCCGACTGCATTTGCGTACAATCGCTATTTCACGCGCGGGCAGCTGAAGGGCAACTGCGCCAGTTGCAGTCACGCGTCGCTGTGTCGCGGGGGAGCAACCTGCGTCGCCTACTCCTACTCGGGATCCATCGGCTGCGATCCGATGTGCTACTATCAAGTTGCCGGGCTCTCGGAGGCGACCCGGCAACGGGTTTGGCCAGTTTCAGCGTCGGCCGCAGCCACGGCAGTGCTCATGTCGATTGGTGGTTGTGGCGGCGAGGTTGGTGGCGGTGCAGCGAGCGGCGGCAGTGCCAGCAGTGGTAGCGGTTCGCTCGTGGGCGGCAGCGCAGGACAATCGACGACTGGGGTACCGAGCGGGGGTGCTTCGGTCACGCCCGTGCCAAAGGGCGGAGCTACCAGCAACACGACCGGTGGCGTCTCGATGGTTCTGGACTACGGCGTGATCATGCCGGCGGGTGGCAAGAATCAGGGTGTGGGTGGTGCCTCGATCGCCCCAGACTACGGAGTGCCGGTCACCAGCGGTGGAACCGGTGGAAAATCGAGTTCGACCTACAACACGGGGGGAATGTCCGTTACTCCGGATTACGGCGTGATCGTCAACACCGGCGGGACAGCAGGCAAAAGCTCCACCACCAAGAGCAGTGGCGGCGCAATCATAACTCCAGATTACGGCGTCATCGTGCCGACAGGGGGTGCGAGCAGCAGTGGTGGCGCGGTCGTCGCTCCAGACTATGGCGTCATCGTGCCGAGCGGCGGTACGGGTAGCGGAGGAACCAAGGCAAGCGCTGGGACAAGTGGCACCACGAATACTGCTGGAAGTGCGGGTACAAGCAGCAACCCCTGCCGCAGTGTTTGCTGCATGTGCGACTACGGAATCATCGATCCCGCCCTGTACCAGACCTGTTGCAGCGGTAGTTGGGTCTAAGTAGACTCACCGGCGAAGCGAAGACAATCGAACTCAAGCCCAATAGCGGTCAGCGTGCCACGCGCTGGGCGACCCTATGCGATACCTTGGCCTGCCGTTGGATCTGGGACGAGCCGTCACGGTCGGCCGTTCGAAGAAGTCCCCGGGGGTGAACCAGCGAAGTGACCTACACACCAGCTCGCGCAATTGTCGAGATTCATCCGTTCGATTCTTCAGATTCTCGTGCGACCCGTGTCCGGGCGCGGTGTCTGTCTTGGGAAGGAATGATGATCTTGGGGGACTAGCGACCCGAACAGACACTCAAGCTCAGGAAGCAATCCCTCGGAATTTTGTTTAGTGCGATGGCGGGGCACGTGCTGCTTGGGTAATCCCGCACGCTCATTGTTTCCTCCACAACAACAAACAACGAGGAAGAGCATCATGAATCGTACAATAGTTGGCATAATCGGCCCACTGGTGATGTTGGCAAGCTCGAGTGCTTTCGGTGCGAGTTTCGAGTACACGAAGACGGCGTACCGGAGTAATGGCGCCGGAAATGCGAAGGTATTTGGGGCACTAGACAACACTGGAACTTCACACGTATCGTGGATGCCGGGTCAGGAACCATCAACCAGTGTCACTTCTACCGCGAGCACCTTGGCCGCCGTTACATTTCTGGGTACCTACCGGCCAGTGTTTACGGCATCGACCGGTACAGTGGCGAGAGTGTATCGACCGCTTGGCGGCGTGTCTCTGCCTTACGCTTCGGCGAGTTACAGCATAAACATCGGCGGTAACATCGTTAAGAGTGGCGTAGCGACGCCGCAACCAATACCGAGTGGAACCGGAACCACGGCTACGTTGTCGGGCGGATCTTGGAGTTCCACCAAGACCTTCTACACTACTGGGGCAATTCCACTCGTTGATCTGCTCGTCGTCGATCTCACGGTCAATGCCGCAGTGAAAGGCACAGCATCGTACACCGCAAACGGTGCAGCTTCCGCATACGAAAATGGACGCTTCATGTCAGGAGCAAGCATAGTGTATGGGATCATTAATAGTACCAACGCGTCCACTACGGCAGGTGCCGCGTTGTATGCCGAAGCGACTGCGGCGGTCAGCGCTGGCGTAGATCTATGGGTCTTGGGGTTTACCGGAGCCACCGCGGGCATCACCTTAACAGTTGATCTTCTCAAGGCAACCTCGAGTTCGAGCGCTCAATCCAGTTTCAAGAAGATCGATGCCATATCCATGAACCGTTGGACGTGGAACGACAATGCCAATGTCACACTGAGTGCCCTGAGCGGCAAAATGGACGCATGGGTCAAGTTGTCGGTATTTGGGGGAGGCGTCTACTCGGACAGCGCGAACCTCATCAACTGGAGTGGCATCAACGTTCCGATCGTATCGCCACTGACAGTGAGTGGCACGCAGAATTTCTGAGCATCGATACACAAGACACGCGAGGGGCCGTTCGGTTGGGTCGGCGGCCCCTGTTTCCACGACCAGAAGAACCTAGTCAGTGCAATAGGTCTCCCTATGAAATTGCGCAATTTGATGCTTGCGGCCTCCCTCATCGGCGTCGGCGTGTTGGCTTGGTATTATCCCGGTCGAGCCCGCCCGGAATCATCCAGCCGCAATCTCACTGCTCCAAGCGACGCAGCAGAGCCAGCCAAAGACACGGGCACAACAAACCTAGCAATCCTACCGAGCCTGCGGCCTGAGCTAGCCATCTACTCACTGGACGTGTCCACCGAGGTGGACTTCGACCGTCAAGACGGTGAGTCCCAGAATACCGAATTAGTGATATCCGGAGAACTGGGTGTATCTTTGCCTGTGGCGCAGGGAGAAACCAAGGTGTGGCGGGCACAGCTCGACATCCGTACCATCTCCGGCACGCCAATCCCAGCAACGCTCAACAAGCAAATGTCCGCACCATTTGCCGTACGCGTGGCGAATGATGGCCAAGTTGCCGAAATCGGCGTCCCCAAGGGGATGCAGGAAATGGCACTGAAGTTGAGCCGTATCGTCGCGGCGACGATGCAGTTTTCTCCGAGCACTCGAAGCGACCCAAGCAGCATGGGGTGGACGCGTAAGGAGCGCGATGTTGTCGGTCAGCATCTAGCAAAGTATCAGCGTATCAGTCCAACCAAGTTCAAGAAGCAGAAGGTCAACTATCAGAGTTTCTCCGGTGTGTTGGCGCCCAACCATAGCGTCGCCCGCGGCAAGGACGTTGCGGGTGAGGTGGAGTACGAATTTGCCGAAAGCGGACAATTGATCCGAGCATCAGGTAGAGATACGCTCGCGATGCAGCTTGGCAATCGAACTGTCTCGACTGAAGTGGGGACTGGACTAAAGTATCAACGGAATACACCTGGCAGTATCGAACTGGAGGAAGAGCAACTCACCTGGTTCCGATTGGGTGACCTTGTACCTCGATTCGGTGTCGCCCACCAGCCTCCGGACGAGCCCGTCACGAGCAACATGGCCGATTTGGTCGCGCAGATTCGGTCGATATCGACGGTGTCTTCCGAGGCTCGTCGTCAGGCGCTGGCGTTACTCGGACACAAGCTTCGTCAGGAACCAGGAGCAACTACCTACCTCATTGACGAGCTTCGTCACTTGCAGCCCGGTGAGGTGGCGGACTCGCTACTCTCAGCCCTCACCGATGCCAATACAGATGAAGGCCGTCGCGCCATCATGAGTGTTGCACAAGATTCGACCATGCCACTCGCGATTCGGGATTCGGCCGTCGTCCAAATCGGGCTTGATGAACGAGCCACAGAGGAGACAGTCAGGGGACTTACTGATCTAACCCGCGAATCCGTTGGAAGTGAATTGCATACCACGGCTGCGTTGGCGCTGGGGGCGTCGATCTACCACGCGAATCACGACCCGAACGCAATGAACACGACGACGGTTGCGGGTGAAACGTTGACAAAGTTGCTCGAGACTGCAAAAACGCCTGGAGAGAGAGAAGCCTACCTTCAGGCAATAGGCAATAGTGGAAGCGCCGCCGCCTATGGAGAATTGTCACCTTACCTATCCTCCACGGACACCTCGACTCGCGTAACCGCGTACAGCGCCTTGCGTCGAATGCCAGGCGAACAGGTCGATGTGACTTTGGCAAACGCAATAACGAATGAACTGAACTCCGAGGTCAGAGACAGCGCCCTTGCTGCCGCAATGGAACGGAACCTTTCGAGCACGACGGTGGCTGCACTTTCGAACGCGCTGCGAACTGATTCGAGCACCGGCGCGCATGAGCTCATAATCAAAGAGCTGGGCCACAAGAACGAACTACCGGCTGAGCTAATTGCCGCACTACAGTGGGTGCAGGATCACGGTGTCACACCTGAAGTGCGTGAGCAAGCAGCGACGCTCGTCAAGCGACTTGCGACAACGGCGACGATAGTCGATTAGCCTCTCCTCGCGAAAAACTGCGGAGCAGTCAGCACATTTGCGGAGGCTCATGCTCGCCAAGTAGCATCGAATTTAGCTCAAGTTCAGTGTAGCCGCTGAGCCAACGCCTTCAAGCTCGTTCTGTGCGAATAATGGAGCTTGGTTTCCCTGTCTGGCGACGAAGTCTGCGGCTTTCTCCCGCCGCACCCCGCCAACCCACCCACAAGACGCCCCTGATTGCCCTAGCAAAAATTGCCGGGCTATTGGTGTGGGTGCCGTATATGCGGCGCAAAGCCCTATGGTAGTGGGCTGCCGAGCGTTGGCTAACGCCGGGGTGTGGTACATCGAACATCAGCGGACCGATACGGACTCCACGCCAGTCGTCGACGAGCTGACCTCTTCCACCTTGAGGGGGCGCTCAAGCGCGAAATTGGGCCAACCACCCCCCGAGCCATTCGTCGTTCTAGGCTTCCGTGTACAGAGCAACCAGATGGACGGACCTTGCCGTGCAGCACCTGAGGATCGGAGCGACGAGTTGGTGCGGCGAGCAACTAGCTACTCACTGACGGCGTGAGCGTCACAGGCGACAGACGATACATGCCGCATTCCACGCGGAGCGAATACGCTGCAGCCGCGCAGCACCGCCGCCTCCGCGATGCCCCAAACCAAAAACTCTCTTGTTCTTGCGGATGAGGACCATCCCTCCTCGCTCATTCTAGCGATCCAGTGAATCCGGAATTGTCTACATAGGAGTTCTTGCCCGAAGTAGCTCCGTCCACCACAACGCCAGTGGACGTGTATTGGGGCTGACAGCGATATTGGCGGGGGCACCGCAAGGCCAGAGCAAGGCCTTCGACCCAGCGCCGCTCCAGCTCCTAGGCGGACTGTTGCAGCGTGTGAACAAGATCACGCCCATGACCGAGAGCGTCGAACCGCAAGTCGGGCGACGACCTTCGAGCCGGCTGCGCTCCTCCATCTCGTGTTGGAGTTGCAGTTCGCGACGGACAACGATGAGGGAACCGATTTTCCTCGCGAGGCCATCTACAAGTCGCTGCTCAGTATCGGATGCACAGACAATGATGCGCGGCGAAATGCTGGTGGGCGGATCAAGGCCAGCCCAAGAGTCAGCCATCGTGCCGACGTCTGGCGGCAATGGCGCCAGCTGGGGTACCGAATCGACGCTAAGGGCTCCGACGTGAATGGGCAGTCGATTCCGCGTCGCAGCATTGCAAACGATCCAAGTAGAATATTCAGGTGGCGTCAGATCCACGGGGGACAATTTTGTCCCTAGACGTGCGTCTTCGTGATCTGGATCTCACTGCCACGGGAATACTTAAGACAGTCTCCAACTGGAGCGGGTTCCGGTGAGCGCGCCCAATTCTCGCGACCTGAGGGCCAGACCTTGGGCGTCTCACGAAACCGCTCCCAAGCAAATGAAAGCGAAGATTCCGATGAACGTGACGCGAGCCCTCCGTACTTCAGCCCTGCTCGTCTGCGGCGCACTTGTCGGCTGCGGGAACGGTGAGTCTGGTCTCCCCGAAGTTCAGGTTGGGGGAGCCACGGGTACCGTGGGTGGGGCCGCGTCCAAGGGTGGAGCCGCTGCGGGTGGCAGCAGTTCGAGCTCAACTTCAGCCACAGGCGGTGCGAGCACAGGCGGTAATAGTGCCGTGGCGACTGGCGGAGCGAGCGCAGTCACAAGCCCCACCGGTGGTACTACCGCTACCAACGCGACAGGTGGCGCAGGCGTCGGTGGTAGCGGCGTCGGTGGCAAAGCAGCTGGCGGTACCGGCGTGGGTGGCAAAGCCACTGGCGGTGCTGACAGCACAGGCATCGGCGGTACAGGCGCGGGCGGCAAAGCGACTGGCGGAGCTAACACGGGCGTCGGTGGCAAGGCGGTGGGTGGTTCAGGCGGCGTTGCCGCTGGTGGAACCGGCACAAGCGGTGGCACGACGAGCACCAGCACGGCCGGTGCTGGCACGGTCAATTGGGGCAAGGAGGAGGACCCCAGCGCCCGCTGCACAGTTACCGGTACGCTGCCGGCCTACAGTGCGCTCACGGCCGATGGCAAGCTGCCTGACCCGTTCAAGAAGTTGGATGGCACCCGTATCACGAGCAAGAGTGAATGGGCGTGTCGGCGAGAAGAGATCATAAAGCAGCTGTTCAATTATATCTATGGCGAGAAGCCGATCCCCGCCAAGGGATCTGTTACCGGCACGGTGAGCTCCAGCAAGATCTCCGTAAAAGTGGCCGAAGGCGGTAAGAGTGCTTCATTCGAGGTCACCGTTGACATGAACGGCGCGACTGCCCCTGCTCCTGCCATCATCATCTTTGACGGCGGTATGGGGAGTCCGTTACCGATCCCAAGCGGCGTTGCAAAGATCACCTTCAGCGCTCTCGAGGCATCAGGCGGCAGCGGTGCCAAGACTGGTCCGTTCTTCACTTTCTACGGTAGCAACCATGCCGCCGGCTACATGGTGGCTCAGGCCTGGCAAGTCAGCCGCATTATCGACCTTCTCGAACAAAATCCTGGAACCATCGACCCCTATCACATTGGCGTGACCGGTTGCTCCCGCAACGGGAAAGGCGCCTTTGCTGCCGGCGTATTCGACAACCGCATCGCGCTGACCTTGCCCTGTGAGTCCGGCATTGGTGGCACCCCGGCTCTTCGCCTGAAGGAGCAGCTGGATCCCGGTGATAACAGTACCGCCGAGTGGCCTTATCACGCCATCAGCTATGTACGCTGGCTCTCAGAAGTGGCACTCGGTCCGTTTGCTACGGCAAACAACGCTACCGGCGACAACACGGATCGATTGCCGGTCGACATGCACGAAGCGATGGCTCTAATCGCACCACGGGCACTCTACATCTTGGACAACCCCGGGATCACCAATCTGGACCCAAAGTCGGCATACGTGACGGCAATGGCCGGCAAGGCGATCTTTGGAGCGCTCGGAGTGGGTGACCGCTTCGCCTATCAGGGCGCCGGCGGGACTCACTGCTCGTGGCGCACCCAGTACGACGCCTCGCTGACTGCCATGATTGACAGATTCCTGAAAGGCAAAGATTCCGCCACAACGGGGAACTTCGCTACCGACCTTGGCAGCAAGCCCACGGCTACTCAGTACTACACCTGGAGCACTACTGAATTGAGCGGCTCGCTATAGCGCCGAGTTGAGGTGAGCTTTAGAAAGGGCTGGGAGCATTGCGCTTCTGGCCTTTTCTCGTCATGCGGCCACCGGCGGTGGTAGACAGTAGCCAGTGGTTTCGGACGCAGTTCGGCAAAGTTGCTCCGCTGCGGTTGGCTGAAGCTCACTGGTTCTATGTGTGCCGATTGCTGGTAATGATTGTGGAGCAAAGCCTGTTCGCTTAAGGGAGAGTGTGAAGCGTAGGGCTACCCCAATGGGCTATCCGCGATTCATGCCATTGCGCCGCACTTGCACGAGCTCCGACGCAGGATTCGCCGTACAAGGCTGCCGATAGAAGTACTGGAGAAACGCCTCACAGCGTTCGCGATACAACGCTTCTGCGACGTCGTCAGCGGCCTCGACGAAGGCAGCCTCGACGTCACAGAGAGTACTCGTCATCTCTCCGAAGTTTCCTGTCAAAGCAACGTGCTTGCAACCACAGCTGCTCGAACAACGCTCGCGCAGTTCACAGTCGCACCGGTGGCTTCGATGTGCTCCTTAAGTCGCACGTAGGTTGCAGGTGACGTGGGCACGGGCTACCGGCAAAGAGAAGAGTTCAACTGCAGTATCTCCCAGCCTAGCTGCCGTGTCCGGATTCACCACGGCCAACGGTACCACTTCGGCGCCCGCTGCCGCCAGCCGCGAAAGCCCCTGCCTTACGGCATAATGGGAGCCGCGCCCGACAGTGTCGAGGCGATATCGATCATGCACGGGCGCCGGTCCATCGATGGATAAGAATGCATGAATCGCTGCGCAACTCCTGACGAAAGCCTCGCAGCGTACATCCACCAAGGGAAGGAGAGCGAAGACGCCAAACCCGTGCCGAGCGAGCTATTTGCTTCGAAAGCAGGTCCGGTTCGTTCTGGCGATGACACAAGTTCCCGTAGCATCGGCGCTCGTCTGCCGAATCGAGTACAGCTTCGACACACGGCCGGCACTCTTGAGCTTACCCGTCTTTCGGTCGAGGATATGATTGATCGATTTGCCGCCCTGTACCAACACCTCGTCGTCGGAGAGCGCGGCCACGCAAGCCGACTCCTCGGTCTGCCTTGTAGGACCACTTGAGCTTGAGCGTGCGAGCGTCGAGCGCGTGGGCGGTATTCATCAAGTGCGAGCAGACGAAAATGCTTTCTCGCCCGACGACGGGAGGGACATCGTGAGGATTGCCGTGGATGGAACCGTTGGTGGCTAGGACCTTGCCGGCCATGGCGAGCCAACGTGCTCGACATCGCGGATAGCGGCTAGCTAGTAGACCTGCCAGGAATGAGGCAAACGCGCAGAAGGCCCACAGCAACACTAGCTTCGTGTCGTCAGTGGTGCGGCTTCGCCCACTGAGAATCGCGAAGACGCCTAACGCAGAGACGACCACCATCGAGACGTAGAGGGAAAATTTCCAGGACTGACCAGTCTTGGTACGATGGAGGTATCTGAGAAATATCGCCGTGTCATCTGTCTAGCCCTGATACCATGGCGAAACCAGAAATCTAGCGTCAGCCTGCATCACAACTCGAGACTGCGCATTCACGCAGCCTGGAAGGGGATTGCTCCAGGCAAGCTTGAGGCTTCGCAACAAGGAGCGGATTGCTACCCCACCTCTGCGAGGGGCGGTCGATGGCCCCAGATAGCCTTGTCTGTCCTGGCAAGCGGGTGGTAGAGACCCGCAAGCGCCATGAAAGCGAAGAACACGGTTGCGGTTTGGACATTGGTTGTACTCACGCCGCTCGCGACTTCCATGCTGTGCGTCGGAGCAGCCCCCCGCGTTACCCATCCCGCTCAACCGAGTACCGATTCAGGTCCCGTAGCATCGGCATTCAATCCTGCAGCAGGAACCGCGGCGGCGTCCGCGGAACCGTCCAATCGTCCTATTGACAGATACTCAGGCTGCAGGGATAACGAAAGATACCTGTCCACTGCTACTCCTCCTGGCTGCGTTTCAGTGCCGCCTGCAGTACCGACCGGCGCCATGCTCCATGGTCCCGCGGCGACTTCGGAACCGTCCCCCTTAGACCCGCCTGAAATCGAATCGGCGGATCCACCGATTGAATCATCTAACCCGAATACTCAAGAGTCCAGTTTCTTCAAACGACACCTAGCGCCCAATCGACTCCCTCCCGTCGCACTAAGCGTTTCGCTCCGCTTGGACTCGGCGCTTGCGGCTAGTGTTGGCCTGCAGTTGGTCTTCAAGCTTTGGGGCAGTTGTGAGGATACTTGTGGTGGGCACTTTCTCTTCGTGGACGGGGAGGAGGGGATGTTCGGTCTTCAGACTAGACTCGGGTTTACTGCGGGCTATGTTGCCCCGGTGTTCGTTCGATATCTGCTGATGAACGGCGTTGGCTTTTCGGTGGCGGGTGCGTATCTTCAGCGTACGTCGACCTTCGACGGCAAGCTGGCAGACCCAAGAGAGTATATGGGATTGACGCTTGCTGGAACTGCCTTGGCGTCATTGCGCGTTGGATTCTATCAGCGTCTGGATGGCAAGGGCGGATTGGTAACGGGTTCGATCGGTTTGGGATTCTAGCGGACACACGCTAGGTCACCCCTGCCACTTTGCCCCCCCGATGGGACCACTCGACTTGCTGGGTCATGCGGCCAGGGGAGCGTGATGAAACGACCGGGACGAAGGGTGCATCGCTTCACTCGCCATGATCGATCAGACTCAGTTTCGATGGGACGGTGACAACCAAATCGTTGCCGGCGGTTGAAGGACCTCCGTCCAGCCCTTGTTCCGAAGCTCCTGCGACATTCCCAAGTCTCCGCCGGGCAACGCTACGAACGCTTGAGCCTGACCTTCCCGAATGGAACGTGCGATATCATCATCCGAACAGAGATGGTAGGCCCCAACGCGATTTGGCGGCAGCTGGCTCCAACTCCCACGGGCGAAGACATTGTAGCTGCAGGGCTCGACTTGTCGCTGCGACGCGGCCAAGTAGTGGGCCTCGAGTGACGCGACGACGTCGTGGCGCGTCGTGTGGTCCCGCAACACTCGCCCCACATTGTCAGCGATCTGTGGACTGTAAGGTGGCGCTGTTTGCATCACGAGCGGACCCATGGCGTCCCAAGACGCGATTGCGTAGGGTACCAACAAAGCCAGCTGAAGTGCTCGGTGATGCCTGAAGTCACCCGACGCAAGAAGCGAAAGCGTAACAATGGCGGGAGGAACCGTCGAAACCAAGTATTGGCGCCAGACGGGCGTAGGGAGCAACGATACGAATAGCAGTAATATCACGGCTAACGGAAAGACGAGCAATTGGCGTTCACGGCGTAGGAATCGATGACACCCTGCGAGACAGGCAGGCATGACCAGGAGCAACTGCGTGGCCTCACCACGTCCATCGTGATCCCTGAGACCGAGTTGACTAAGGAGGAGCTGGAGCTTACCATCCCAGTCAGACACAAGCGAGTCGACACCAGAACGCAGAGCGTGATATCGAATATTGTCGAAGTAGAACTGCTCCGGCGCCAGCGCGACCAAAGCCGCCACGGGCAAGATCCCTGCTACGACTCCAATACCGACCCATCCCACGTAACGCCAGGTTTTTGCCCAAGGCAAATCCGCTCGCAATAGGATTGCCAGCAGCACCAATGGGATGATTGGAGCAAACAGCAGTCGACTCGCGAGGGCGAATGAGGCAAGGATTCCAGCAAACACCGATCGCTTGCGCGTCATCGTCAGCGAAATAGCAACAACGAGCGCCCCCAAGCCAAGCAGTGAACTTAGCCCATATGTCTTCATGCGTGGCATCCAGTTGATGGCCTGGATGGAAAGCCCATAGTACGCTGTCGCGATAGCAGCACTGACGAAGCCGGTTTTGCGTCCTACTGCATGAAAGATCGTTAGGCCAATCCCGGCAGAAAGCAATACCCTTAGCATTCGGGCAACAGTGAATCCGCTGCCAAATACTCGAGACCAAGCCCCGAAGACAAAGGCGGTGAGCGGCATTTGCGGGAAGAAGAAGTCTCGGTACGGCAGCTCTCCGCGAAACAAACGATCACCTCCAAGCACATAGTAGGCTTCGTCCGTGTCAATTGCTAAGCGCGGCGCGATCGCGAAAAACAACGCCGCCAGTAGACCAAACGGGACGACATATGCCACCACAGCTCGCGCATTAGCCGAAATGATCCGCTTTCGAGCTTGCGACATCGAACCTGCCGACGCGCCACAGACGAGCTGGCGCAATCTAAGAAGTGAGTCCACGTTTCCGGTGCCTCCAGAACAAGTAGTCTTGCTAGCCAACTGCCGCCGGCAGTCTGACGTAAGTCGAAGTCGCGAGCCACACCGATTGAGCTTGTGCGCATCGAGGTTCTCGTTCGCTGGCTCGCTCTGTGACACTCATTGCCTGATCAACTGAGTGGACCTCGCCGCGGTGTCATAGTCTTGCTGGCGCGATCTAAACTTCTTTGCTGAGCGCGGAAGCTCCGGAACTCGTGACATTGAGCATTGGGGCGAGAAGCGGTAAGCGGCAGACCGGAGCAGGTATCCCCGCTGGTACGTAGAAGCGGTGGCCTTGCAATGCGCTGTTCTCCGCACGTCTGGATACCGACGATTCTTTTCATTCATGGTCACGTAGCAACCGACGGGATTGCCTTTGCCGCCTTCAGACAGAGACCCTCCCACCGCAGCATTCGAGGTGCCGTTTCCAGCTGCTTCGCCGTCCGCCGGCTCCGACAGCATCGCTTCGTCGCGGCCGACGGCAAGCGCCACAGAGACTTCACCGAGGAGAAGATTGCCAAGAATGGCCGCCACGCCAAAGCACCTCGCAGAAACCGTGCCAATGCGAATGCGCGTGAAATGTACCGAATTTGGGCCACTTTGTGCCAGCAGTGGGCGAATTTGTGGCGCATGGTTCAGGCACAGCGCTGCGCAAGGTTCTCGGCGCATCATTGAGCGCGCCGCGGTGCGACGAGTCCAATTCTCGCGCAAGCAATGGCGACAACATCGCTCATCGAATTACCAAGTAAACGAATCGCCCTGCGCGTGACAGAACTCTCGAGCGTTCGAGCCTACGGCATGTTGCTGTCGATAACGGTGACCTGCGCGGCGAACAATGCCGTTGTCTTGATACTGCAAAAGCAAGCGAAGCAACCGCGGTCGGTGGCGCTCATGGTCGCCTTAATAGAATTGGACACTGCGTCCTGCTTGCAGTGCCCCTTGGCAGTTCCTTGGCAGTTCGTTCGTCGTAACTGCGGACAGGTTCGCTTGGTCGTTGCGATCCAATCCATGACGCGGAGGTGCCGCAAAGCGCCGAGGCGGCGTGGCCACGCCGGACTGACCAGAACAAGCAAGTGCTGCCGGAGGTGCAAGGGGAGACCTTCGAACTATACCGCTCAATGAGAAGCATTTGCGTCAAACGGTCGCGTCGTACGTTGAGGATTGTCGCGAGGAGCGGAATCACCAAGGACTAGGCAATCGGTTGTTCGGGCCAGTGGTTTCGAACACCAATGCTAGCGAAGGGCGTACCCGTAGACGGCAGAGGGTTTGGGGGACAGCTCAGCCTCTACTACCGCGATGCGGCTTGATTCGGCACGATCCAATGCTCGTACACGACGCGGTCTGCTGCCGTGGCTCCGACCCAGTACGCGCGACTAAAGCCCGCTCAGGTTCTTCGCAATCAGCGCATTGGACGTTACCGTGGCCATCTTCTGCGCTCCAGCGACGTTCGGATGGCAACCGTCGGCGGTGTCCGTTGTGGTATCAAACCCTGTCCAATTGTCGATGATGTACACGGGTGAGGTGGCCGTCGAGTTGGTCGAAGCCCAACTAGTCGTGATGGCCGCGTCCAGGCTGGTGACGTTTGATGCACAGCTGCTGCAGCCGCTGGGGTTGAGCGGGATGATCTTGGAAACGAAGAAGATTACGGCAGGGTTCTGACTCCGGAACTCTGCCAATACCGTCACGTAGGCACTCATGATGCTCGCGGTAGCGACACTGCTCCAACAGTCATTCGTTCCGAAATGCATCAGCACGACTTCCGGCTTCTCGGCGGCCCAAGTCTTTAGCTCGGCCAACGTGCCTTTGCCCGATTGTGGCGGGCTATCAGTCGTGAGGTAGGTCACGAGATAGCCCCCGTGCCCTTCGGTCTGAAGACTGGGAGCGCCGTTGCAGCTCTGGTTGTTCAAGCTAGTGCCGACGAATTGGAAATTCGTGTGCCCGGCGGTCTTGAGCGTTTGGGACAGCAACTGCGGGTAGCAGGTCGTGCCAGTAATGGAATCCCCAAGCGGCATGACCTTCCACACGCCCGTGTGCGTGCTGCCGCCAGCATTCCCTGCTCCGCCCGCAGCGGCTCCACCGCCATTTGTGCCACCCCGATTCGTCGCGCCGGCAGTAGCTGCACCACCCGCAGCGGCTCCACCGCTCGTGGTCCCGCCCTTGCTCACTGCGCCCCCCGTAGCTGCGCCACCTTGAGTCGTCGCGGCCCCGCCCGTAGCCGCTCCGCCAGCCCCAACGGCGCCGCCCATGGCAGTGTCGCCACCGCTACCGGTGGTCTGCGTCGTGCCGCCCGCAGCCGTAACGCCGCCATTGCCGGTAGTGTGCGCCGTGCCGCCCACAGCGGTCGTTGTGGCGGTACCGCCCTTGCTTGGATTGGCGGTATTCCCGCCGCTGGACCCGACGGCTCCACCAGAACTCGGGGTGACTGGCGTGCTCGAATCACTTGAGCATCCGCTGAGCGCCGAACCGAATGCCATCAGGGCAACGGAGCTCAATGCAATCCACTTGGCGGTTCTGATTGGATTCGGTGCGACTTTTAGCGACATGCTTCTTCTCCTAGTACTCGAGCCGCGTTTCATTCGATGGCGGAGTTGCCTTGAAGGGCAGCTCTGAGGTGAGCCGCAACGATAGCCTCACTCGAACTGAAAGTAGTCGATGTTGAGCAGGGGTTCGGTCCCAATCCCCGCGAAGCGCAGGTAGACGTCGTGCACGTCCGTAGTTGGCTCGATGTCGCAGGCGATATCGAGCCAGGTTTGCCATCCTCCCGTGGGACTAACCAGACACGATCCGATGCGCAGGCCCTGCAGGTTGGTGAACATGTCGCAGCCATCCACGTAGACATCTATGGTGCCCCCAGTGGCGGACCCCGCCGCAACTCTTGCCCGGAAGCTGATGGCACCGTCGGCGAAGTCTACTTGGGAATAGCCAATCCAGTCCTCATCGTGAATCTCAGTCACGGTCACTCCCACGCGTGCTCCGGCATCCTCCGCGAAGGCCACCTCGACACCGCGTTGATCGGCCATGGTTTCGGCCTCCAGGCGCGAGAAAGCATCGAGGCTGCGCAGCTGAGCTACCTTACCCGTCGCTCGGGAAGCCGGCACCATCGTTCCGTCTGCGGCATACTCCAGGTGATCGAGTGCAATGCTGCGCGTGTAGGTCGAAGAAAGACCATCTCGCCTGACGAGCTCGCGATTGTGGTAGAAGATATACCAGCTGCCCTCGTACTCCACGATCGAGTGGTGGCTGTTCTGGTTGTAGTTCAAGGTGGGGTTTGGCAAGACCGTTCCGACGTAGCTGAAGCCCGTCATTGGGTTATCACTCATCATGTAGTCGATGGTTGAAGCGTGAGTGTTGGCCGTAGTCGAATACGAGAAGTAGTACTTGCCGTCCCGCTTGTGTACGAAGGATGCCTCGAAGAAGTCCGGCGCACTGATTGTCGTGGCAGAGGCATCCGCAAGACTTACCATGTCCGCGCCTAGGCGAATCACGCGGGTGTTGTCTCCCGTGTTGGGCATACCGCCGCCAAAGTAGAGGTAGGCTTGGCCATCGGTGTCGACGAAGCATGCTGGATCGAATACCCAGTCCACGTCCTCAACCCCCGGTGTATGAACGTCGACCAATGGCCCACCCAAGGCGTCCACGAAGGGCCCACCTGGGTTGTCCGAGACGGCGACACCGATGTTGGTGCCACCATTCGGGAAGTAGAGATAGTACTTCCCGGTAACCTTGCTGTACGCACAGTCTGGAGCGTATAGGAGGCGGGCCCACTTGATGTTGGCGACGTCCAGCGCAACTCCGTGATCCTGCCAATTGACGAGATCATTCGAAGAGAAGACGTGATAGTCCTTCATGTTGTAGCCGGTCTGGCCGTCCACATCGTGCGACGCGTAGACGTAGATCCTTCCTTCGAAGACATGAGCGGAGGGATCGGCCGTGAAGATGTGACTGATGATTGGGTTGCGGGCGAACCCGTTTAGCCCGTCGTACTCAATCGCCTTTGCCGGCGGGCCACTTGCCGCACCGGCTGAAGTTGACTGGGACGCTGCGCCTGCGAGTTCGCCAGCTCCTGCACCACCAGCTGCCGTACCACCAGCGCCTGCCTTGGCATCGCCGCCGGGAGCTTGCCCATCACCACAGGAAGTCAGACTCGCGAGCAACACATGTATCCACAGCAGGCCTGCCATTTTCTGCATATCACACATCCCATGTTGTTCGCACTTGGCGTAGCATAGCTCAGTCTGCCGACTCGAATGCCCTCGAATCGAGTCGTGGACTGGTCGACACGGTCCGAGCGCGGCACGCGACGAAACGACGTCGCGTTTGGTCCGTATAGCGGGGGCGCCCTGCTCGGTCAACGCATTCGGCTGTCGACCAAACCAACTTGCTCCTATGGCCGCGTAGACCTTAGGTGAGATTGCAGGGCGAGCTGCCGCAACAGACGATGCTCGCGACCTCTAGTACTGCGTTGCCGGTCGAATGAGGTGCATGAAGAATATTCCAGCTAAAACGATTTAGTCAAGGAAATATGCACCAAATTGGTGGGCACGACTCCTCATCTGTGCGACAGTTTCGAGCATGGCGCTTGGCTCCCTCATTCCTGGCGTCGGAAATCACAGAACAGTACGCCAGCGATCAGAGGACTGCTGATGTCCAACGTGGCAGCTTGGTGATGAAGGTCTGTCTAAAATGAAGCTCTCAACGTGCGTAATTGGTTCTCGTAGCTTGGGATTGGTCGCGCTCCTGTTTCTCGGATGCAGCAAAGAGCCCAGCAATCTGGCGGGAACCGGCGGTGCAGCGGCCGCGTCAGGCGGGGCCGCATCTGGGCCGGGTGGAACCACTGCCACCGGCGGTGCTGTCGCTCAGGGCGGCCAGGGCGGCATGAACGCTGCCACCGGCGGTGCTGTCGCTCAGGGCGGTACGAACGCTGCCACCGGCGGTGCTGTTGCTCAGGGCGGTACGAACGCTGCCACCGGCGGTGCTGTTGCTCAGGGCGGTACGAACGCTGCCACCGGCGGTGCTGTCGCTCAGGGCGGTACGGTCGGCGTGGGTGGAAACAGCAGCGGTGGCGCTGGGAACGTGGTTGTCGGCGGGCCGCGTTGGGTTGGTCGGGTCGATGCCAGCAATCCCGACGCGGCAAAGTTCGCATGGTCTGGCAGTGGCTTGGTGGCCATCGTTTCGGGTGCCACCATTTCGGTGAAGCTGCGGACCGAGAGCACTCCTACTGTCTACTTCCAGCCCGTTATCGATGGCACCCCGGGCGCTCGCTTCAAAGTCGACTCAGGTAGCGATCAAACGGTGATGTTGGCATCCGGCCTCAGCGCAGCGGATCACCTGATTGAACTCTACCGCGAAACGGAAGGCTATTATGGTTTGAGCACGTTTCTTGGATTCACGAGCGGAAGCGTCAAGGGTGCTCCGGCTGCCAGCGGTCGGCTGATCGAGGTCGTTGGAGATTCCATCAGCGCCGGATATGGCAATCTGGGAAGCGAGCCGCACCCCAATTGGGTCGCCACACCTGCGTGCCATTGGACCGCCGAGAACTCGAGTTGGTACGCCACTTACGCTACCGTTGCTGGTCACTCACTGAACGCCGAGGTGAGCACGATTGCGCGTTCGGGTTGGGGAATGTACCGCGATCTCGATGGCAACACGACTGGCGTCCTGTCGAGCGTTTACGACAACGCACTTGGGATGGGCACTGCAGGGGCCTGGTCCTTCGCACCCAAGGCGTCGGTCGTGGTCATCAATCTAGGGACCAACGATTGGGCCAAGGGCGATCCCGGTGTGCCGTACGAGACGGCCTACGTGAATTTCGTGACCAAGGTGCGCAGCCACTATCCCGACGCTTGGATATTTTTGACCATCGGCTCGATGACAGGAGATCCCCAGTTGACCCAGGTCAAGACGCGTCTAGGCAACGTCATCACAGCGTCCGGGGATCAGAAGCTTGCAACGTTCGACTTCGGCACGCAGAACATGGGCTCAGACGGTACTGTGCCCACCGGCTGCGACTGGCATCCGAACGTGGCCGATCACCAGAGGATGGCAGGGATCCTGAAGCAGCAATTATCGGCTAAGCTTGGCTGGTAGGGCTCTAGACCTCCGTCATTACTACCAAGTGGCGGCCTGAGTTAGCGGATCTGCGAAGTAGCCAAGGCAGGCTGGTTTGACGCAATCCTAGTGCCGATTCGAGCTGACGCTGGGACGTGGATGAATCCCAGTCACCCCCTGCACGAGCGGTCGGTAGGGGCTCTCGGGATGTTGAGCGATGAAGCGCTGGGTGCGAACTCGCGCCTCTTCCATCTCCCCGAGATCGACGAGCAAAGTGATGCCCATGGCCTCGCGCGCCTCGGCCCTCACCCCCGAATTCGAGTACCAGCGCTCGCCCAATTGCACCAACTCGAGTGCTCGCGGTTTATCGGTGGCATTGAGCTGCTCGAGCGCGCGAAGGTACTCGTCCTCGCTCGGGTATGGCGAGCCCGAATGCTCGGCCCGCCGTGGCACCGAGGGGACGGGCGCTGTAGCCCTGGGGATCGCGGAAATTTGGGACTCCGGTCTTGGCGCATCACTTGCTGCTGTTGGCTTCTGCGGCGCGGTAATGGCCTTTTGCGATTCCGATCCCCGAAACAGTAGCCAAAGCACGACTCCCGCGAAGAGCATTCCCCCGATCACGGCGGTCTGTCGGCCCATCAGAATCCCGCTTGGCAGCCCTTCTTGTCGGCGAACGCTTTGATGAGACCGAGGCTCGATTGGTTCTCGATGAACTGCCACGACCACGCGCCCGCGTAGCCAGTGCTCCACCACGAGGTCATGATTTGATCGTAGGTGTCGCTGGTTTCGAACGGCATCTGAGTGAGGAAGTATTCGCCCATCACGACGGGCTTGCCGGCGGGGTAACCGAGCTTGTCCGGCGTCGTCGTGTAGGGCCAGTACTTGTTGACCCATGCATAGATATGCGGCTGGTGAAAATCGACATCTACGTCGGGGAAGGCCCAAGACCACTTGGCTGCGGCCCAACCCACGCTGGTCTGCGCTTTGGGGGTTTCTTCGCGGAGCGCTGTGATCGATTCGTTGATCAACGCCTTCATCTCCGTCAGAGTCACCGCAGTAAGTTCCGAGTTCGGCGAAAAATCCTGACCTCCCGGCGCGTTGCCAACGGCGGCAATCGCCCATTCCGGTTCATTGATTACGTCCCACCCGAGCAGGCGGTTCGCGCGGGGACTTGCGGCAGCGGCCTTGGCAACGGGGCGCACGATATTGTTGATCAACGTAGCGCGCCGGGTCGCATCCTTCACCATCGGCGCCACACCGCGAATGTTGATCCCGCTGTCTACCCGATCGGGTCGGAAGTTGTCGAAGGAGAAGATCGTGAAGACCAAATAGAGATCATTGGTTTCAGCGAGCTCGAGGGCTTGGGTGATGTCAGCTTGTACCGTCGCCGAAATTCCCTTCGGATTGCCGGACGCGTCAAAGACGATACCGTCACCGCGGAAGTCCGGAAACATCCACCAACGGATGACAGAAACACCGTTTTGCGCCATCTGCGCCATCTCGGTGGAATAGGTCGAAGGCGATTGGCTGATGCTCTTCTTGTTCCAGGCAGCGATTCCGCCGAAGTCTGACGCAAACTCGTGCCATGCGTAGTTGATGCCGAGAGCGAACCGCTTCTTGCATTCGAGGGAAAGTCCGCTGCTAAGGGGACAGTCATCCTTGCACGTGCCGCTCGATCCCGCGTTTGTGGAAATGCCACCAGTACTCGGGCTTCCGCCAACGGCGGATGAGCCACCAGCACTGACGTTTCCGCCGCGGGCGCTTGCCCCTCCCGTGCCCACGGTTCCGCCGTTGGCGGATGTGCCACTAGCATTGACGTTTCCGCCGCGGGCGCTTGCCCCTCCCGTGCCCACGGTTCCGCCGTTGGCGGATGAGCCACCAACACTGACGCTTCCGCCGCTCGCGCTCGCGCCTCCACTGCTGACACGTCCGCCCGTCGAGAGAGTGCCTCCTGTATTGACGCCGCCGTTGGAGGTTCCAGGAGTCGTGTTGGCATATCCACCAGTTGAAGTGGTTGCAGGAGTCGCGTCGCCTGTATCGTCTCCACAGGCCAAGACGGAAAGGGCAACGACGGTAGCGGTGAGGAGCCGAGAGCAACCGAGGGGATTTACGCGACGGAAATTCATAAACATGTGCCTTCGCTCCGATCTTGTTAGCATCGCTTCTGGTCGGGCGCGCCCAGAACGCGCCCGGAATCCGAGATCGATGCAAATTTAGCTTCGGATCCGCTAGAAATACCCAAAGCTGTAGTTTCGTTGCCCACCGGTGGCGGTGAAGTTGTGTGGCGGACCACTGGAAATTGTGGTCCGTTTCCACAGAAGCCTATGGAGCGCTAACTGGGCAGTAGCGCAGATCTGGTGACGGCGTATGTGGATGTGGCGTGGCCAACGTTGGGGAGATATTCAATACTGCCAGTGATAGCGATGTCGTCGTTCCCGTCGTAGATCTTGTCCGGAATCGCCCCATCGGCAATGCTTCCCCCGTAGTTGGCCTGAGCGTCAGCAGTTCCGCCTGTGTGGATCGTACCCGCTGCCAGCGACACGCAGCTGATGAGCACTTGCGGCCTGTAGGGGATTTGACGAAAACTTGACCTTGTCCACGTCTGCACGCGTTGCCACTAAGTCCACTGAATGGGTTGTCAAAATGGTCGGCTCCGCCTGCTTGGAGTCCGCGACCGCCGGCAGGTACGGCATTCTCCATGACGAGTTTGGCCCAAACGGGTCGAAGTAGCGCAGTAATGGAAACCGCAGCAGAGGGGGTTAAACCAGAGGGGGAGTAGCTTTCACCGGCCCCGCCTTCAGCTCATCGCATCGCGGGGCCAATGGACATAAGTCCGCCACCCCCATCCCATCTTCTCGGCACGACGTATACGTTCGCTGACGCGATTGTGTGTTCTGGGGCAATCTGTGCGAACTCGAACTTGCGGGTATTACCCAAGATCCGGCACTCTACCGTGCCGTGGCTCTCGGTGTTCGCGCCCATGAGCAGGATCCGGTACATCCCCGTCTGCAACCACGACAGTTGTAGCGTTTGTCGGGTCGAGGCGGCTTGCCCAGGGGTATACGGGGATAGGACCGTGCCGCTTGGGGTGACGACTAGTGGCGTGGGGCAACTGGCTGTTGCTGCTTCGCACTGGACGGTGACCTTGAATTGCTCAGGACCACCAGGCAAAAAGTTCGCCATGGCGACGCTGCCGGACTCGAGCTCGGCGATAAGAGCAGCAAGCAGCGTCCCAGGATGCTCGACGGCGCGCGCCTCGCTGAGCACACTGTCTCGCTCGTCGAACAGGCGATAGCGACATCCGAGTGAGCGCGAGAAGTACTCGTCGCTCCGTGGCTGCAAATCGGCAAGCGCACGAAAGTGGGCGCACGCTCGCGGCTCGTCTCCAAGCGCGACGAAACTGCGTGCAACACTTGCGTGGGTATTCGTACTGTTTGGGTCGATTTCCGATAGCGCATCGAGCGTCGTGACAGCGAGCTTGGCATCACCAACCGCTGCAGCGGCATAGGCCAAGAGGCGCTGTGCCAAGGCAAGCTCTGGATCGAGCTCGGCAAAGGCCATCGCCGCCGCAAGAGCGTCCTTCGGGCGTCCTCGGCGCAACAGGCCGCGGATCAGTGATTCGTGGGCTAGCCGACTCTGACTCGAATCGGCGACTGCTCGACGAAGCTTCACGAGCTCTACATCGCCCTCCTTGCGCCAAGTCTCGCTCCCTGATTGATAGGTCACCGAATCAACTTCGGGCGCGTCAGGCTGCGGTGGTGGTGGCGACCAGCTTGATGGGAGCCGACGCGCGTCGTCGGTCTTGACGAAGTTGAGGGGCACCGTAATTCGTACCGTTGATTCACCCTCGGGCGGGTCGAATTGCGCCGCAAGAAAGCGTGCGCGCACGCAGTCCGTCGTCAAGCCGAGGTTCCCGGAAGGCGCTGCAGCTACGCTCAGGATCTCCCCATTCGAGCCGATGGCGATCGTCAATCGAATCGTCCCTTGCGCGTCGGGATTGTTCGAAAGCTCACGGTTGAAACAATTGCGGAAGCCCGCGCGCATGCCTGCAACAACTCGGCCAGCGTTGGCAATGGTACCACCAACCACGGCGGGGGCACCAACGTTGACGGTGCCCCTCGGGGCACTCCCAAAGCCTGCGGTGGCAGTTGTGCTTGAGCCAGGCTGCGACGCCTTGCCATTGGAACCAATATCCGCGAGACCGCCGCCGCTCGCACCGGGTCGCACGGGGCCGGTTGCAGCGCCGCCACTTAGCTTGAGATCACCGCCGCCCCCCAGCCTTGTGTGGCCCCACACGAATGGGCTTCCGTTCGCTGGAGACGCGCTCGACAGCGCCCCCAACGTCGCCATTTCAAGCGCCTCGGGTTGCCAAGCACGCTCAGCAGGTCCTTCAACGGCACCTGGTTTGAGCCCGAATTCCCGGTACATCGCCTCACTCTCGAGCACGAGCCAAGCCGCGTGGCGTGACATAACCCGGAATCTACGCGACAGCTCGACAGACTCGCGAATGCGAGTCTGATCGTCGCTGGCGTCGAACTCCGCGATTCGCCAGCCTGCCCAAAGCCGTGGCAGGAGCGGATGGTGATGCCCCGAGGCCTGGTCTGGCGTGATGGCTGTCGCCACTTGGTACGGCTTGTTTCCGAGCTGACCTGACAACGTGAGCTGTCCAGCACTAAGCTCTGTGCCCTTTCCGACCACCAGTAGCTCTTGGCCGAGGTTCAAGTTGGGGAGCCGCTGCGGGTAGATTTCGGTGATCCCTGGAGGAGCCGTCAGTTTGGCCCCCACAATCACCGGTTGCCGCAACGCCAGACCGAGCCGTGCGATATCAGCGTCTGGAGGGTCAGCCATGGTCAATCGCTGGTACGTTGCCCCGAGGGTGTTAGCGAGCGTGCCGAGTGTAAGCTCATCCACGCTGCTGCCGAGGCCGAACAGCCGTAAATCGAGTGCTCTTGATCCACGCACTGACGATACCCGTTGTGCGAGGCGTTCGGCGACGAGTTCCCCTACGGTTGGCGTCCCATCGCCGATGTAGATCAGCTGACGCTTGCCATCCGGGCCCAGTCGCCGAATGCCATGGATCAGGGTGCCGGCAAGATCCGAGGCTCCGTGAGGCTCAAGCTTGCGAAGCCAGTCAACTGCAGCTTGGATCGATGGGCCCACCACCGCAGATTTTCCCTCGGTAGGAAAGCTGTCGCAGGCGCTGTCACAAGCGAGAATCGCGAAATGCTCGTCTGGATCCATCTGATCGAGCAGCCCGTGCGTTACCGCTGCGGCACGCTTGAGCGACTCGGGGGACTGGCTATGGCTGGCGTCGAGCACGAATACGCGATTGAGTCCAACCAGCGCACCGCCCAGTTGGTTGGCGGGCGGGGTAGGCCTGAGTCGGGCAAGGAAGACGACTGTGGCCGGAACCTGCCGGCCATCGACGACGCTTGCGGCGGAAGCAAATTGCAGAACATCCGGGGTGGCGTAACGGTCGCGGCGATAGCTGAGGACGAGATCTTGGCTCGGAACGAAGCGGTCGGACTCGTAGTGCACCGTCGCGCTCGAACCGCTGACTTCGGTGCGTGTGTCGTAGCCGGGAGTTGTGACATCGCGAATGTCCGTTCGGCTGTCGTTGATGCTTAGATCCGCCGTGAACCTTAGCCCTGTCGTCTCACGTCCGCCAGGCGTCGCAAGCGGGTAGACGTAGTTGACCTTGGAGCCATCCATTGGCAACACCTGATCGTAGGCAAGCAGGAGCCTGCGGCGCGAATGCGGCGCAATGGGAAATACCTTCAACGAAACGTCGGCACCCTTGATCCACTCGAGCAACGCTGGGTCGCGGGGACGCACCGTGTCCTCGACAATCGACCGGAAAATGGAGGCGGCTCGTTTGCGTTCCACCACTTCGCCTTCCATAAGCTTCTCGCCAACCCAAAGGGCCAGGCGCGAAACGCTCGCGTCAGGCGGCAATTGGAAAACGTATCGCCCCTCGAGCACCCTGCCTGTCGTGTTCTCGAAGCACTCCTCGATTTCCGTGCGCGCCAACCCATCGCGAATGCTGACTCGCACTGAATGGGCTGCGAGACGCACGCCCCCGACGACGTCTTTGGTACCAGGAACCCGAGCCGTCATGCTGCCGAGGCCTGGCAGCTTGGAAGGTTTAGGCGTTGCGGTTGCGGTGTTCGCGGCCAAGATGCGCTCTGGATCGAGCCAAAGCGCACCGTCCCCCCGTTCTGGAGCACCGCTGCGAGCAAAGCGAACACTGTCACCAGAGTGAAGCTCGGTCAGCGTATTGGCTGGGTCGCGTACCTGGAGCCTGCCGCGGGTCACGGTGACCTCGACCCGTTCGCCCTCGACCGTACGCACAGTGGCCCGGGTCGGCATGGCCCCATCGAGTGTTGCGCTGTGGCCCACGAAGCGCAGCGACACCTTAGAACCGGCAAGCCCATCGACCACCAGCTGCCCTACCGCAAGTTCGATGGTCGGTTGCTCGGCTTTGACGATCAGCGCCTCGCCCTGCTCACCCAACCAGAGGTGCGCCTGATAGGCGCCACCCAGCCGGGCCCGGCTACCCTGTGACGAACGGACGCGTTCACCCGGCGCAAGGGGTTCTGATATCTTCAGGGTTCGGCAAGTCTTGCCGTCTGCCGAGCAGCGCAACAGTGGCTCCGGATCCCCGGCCTGCCGGGCTTTCCCAACTGGCGCGAACACCTGTTCGACCGTGAGCGCCCAACTTGGCGCCGGTGGTACGCGCTTGATGCAACCGAGCAGCAGCGTCGTACCAAACAGAAGCGCGACGCCCACAACCCAAAGCGTTTTCGAACGATTTCGGCGCTTTCCTGCTTTGCCCAATGCGGCGCGTCCGTCGCCCATAGAAGTCTCCCCACGCCAATCCCGTTCGCCCGAGTGCCGCCCCAAGCGGCAGCCAGCAGCGCGACAGTCAGGATACGCGAGAAATCGGGAGTTCTTCCCAAAACAACGGGGAGCGAGACCCGATTACGAGGCCGACACTTGACTGGTCCAGCACCACCGTCTGCTTTGTCGATGGGCAGTCGCGCGTCAAGAGGGACAAAAGGCCGGCGTTAAATTCCTTTGCCCAGGCAAAGTGCCTGAAGAAGGCACTTCGCTCGGGCAAAGGGTGATGAGGCAAAGAGAATGACTATGGGCCAATCATTCTCTTTGGGTCGAGTCGTCTAGTTGCAACCTGCCGCTGGGCACTTTGCCGGAACATACGTCGATTTGCCGGTATCCCCCTGGCTGGCATAAAGCGAAGCAGCTGCACCCTTTGCGAGTTCCTTACTGCAGCTGTCGTTGATGCAGGTGGCGGGGAATTTGCCGCCGGCGTTGTCATACTTCTGGAACATCCTGAAGTCAGCGCGCTCATAGCCCATGAACGAGTCGTGCATGAAGTACCCATCCGAGGTTACGGCGTACAGATAGTCGGCTGTATATCCTTTTGAGTGCGTTATGCGCAGGAGCGTGTTGTTGACGGTAAACCAGCTGCCGTTGGCGAGCATAATGATTTGCCCCCCATCAATGACGGCGAACCGGAATTCGTCAGCGTCGACGTCTTTTCTGTAGTTATGCGTACCGCCGGCGTTGATGTTGTTCTGGAACCAACAATTGGTCGCTGTGTCGATCAGCCGCGGATCCTGTTTTTTGGCCGAATCCGGGATGTTCTCCATGTCGACCATCTTGAAGTCATCCCCCGCCGCCGCGGCCAATTCCGCGCCGCTCTTCAGGCCGGATATGGTCGGTTTGGTAACACTGGTCGTCGTGGCCTTCTGAAACCTCCCGACGAAACCGGTAGTGAAGCCAGCATCGGATATGACCGAGCCTTGGGTGCAATCAAGAAACATGTACGGGAACTTCACGGCGGTACCTGTACTCGGAACGAACACGAGGGCAATGTTGTTCGAAGTGAACCACTGGCCGTTCTTGCCATTCATTACCGCGGTACCGTCGTCCCAAGTCTGGAGATCGAACTTGCCTATCGCTAACGACCCCGCCGTCCACTTGGCATCGCTGCCGGTAACCCACCGCGAGTCGCGGTAAGAATTCTCCGGTTCTACGCATTCCACCGGTTGCTTGATGCTGCACGACGCAGGATATCCCGGGGGGTATTCCGTCTTGTCGGAGACGGTCAAGCGACACTTGGGGCCGATGCCGTCGATGGAACGGATGAGGCGCCCTGTGATCTTGTCGCCGCTCGCCTTGTCGCGCCGCGTCTTCTGAGTGTGTGCTCCGGGAGTGGGCCCCAAAGGATCCACATCCCCTGGCTTGGCAGAATACTTGGTTTCCCAGGAGTTGAACGCCCATTCTTCGGTGGCGCTTACCCCGCTCAACTTGTCTAGGTATTTCTTGGCCGCGAACTCAAACTCAGCCTCGGTCATCATGCGATATGCGTGGCCTGTTTGCTTGCCCAACTCCGCAGCCAATGCCATGCAATCATACCAGGTGCCTTCGGTAAGGCCCGCCGCAGTCCACAACGCCTTCGGCGCCTCGGTTTTCATGATGTGATAGGGGCTGACCGTGATGTTCTCAACCGGGCTCGTATCAGCATCGCAGGTACCGCTTTCGCACCCTAAGGTGAACGTGCCGCCCGGTATGGCGATCATCTCAATAGACGCGCTGCCTACCTTGTCCGTGAAATCTCCGGCGGGCGGCAGGGTAGTCGGGGCGGCAGAGTCGCAAGTAGCCGTGCTGCCTGCGCCGCCAGCGCCACCGGTCTTGCTGCTAGCGCCGCCGGTCTGACTGCCGCCAGCACCGCCCGTGGCCTTGCCACCGGCACCCGATGTGACGCCCGCGCCGCCCGTGCTCTTGCCACCGGCACCCGATGTGACGCTCGCGCCGCCACTGCTCGTGCCACCACTAGAGCTCCCGCCCTTGCTGGTGGTGCTCCCACCGTTGCTGGTGGTGCTCCCACCGTTGCTGGTGGTGCTCCCACCGTTGCTGGTGATGCTCCCACCGTTGCTGGTGATGCTCCCACCGTTGCTGTTTCCACCATTGGCGGTGCTGCTACTTGAGCTTGCGCCCCCGCTGGCATTCCCGCCAGCATTCTGCGCGGCACCATTCGAGGACGCACCACCCGTGGCGCCCGAGCTCGACTGCCCGCCTGAGCCTGGTTGGATGTTGGCCGCTGGATCGCCGCTGCAGGCAGTAACCGTGTACGTCGCCGCCAAGACGGCCACGACATGAACCAATGACTTCAGTGAAAGTGACCTCATCGAATTCCTCCGTGCGGCTAGTTCGTCTAGACCGCTTCGTATAGTCCAGGCTCCGACAGTTTGACGATTCCAGGATCGTCCACCGATGGTTGCCCCTCGCCGAGGCTCCACAGACGCCATTGCAAGTGGACGATGACAAAGGCTGAACCATACGAACTGGGTCTGCAAGCGCTATGTCGGCTCAATCCCGAGGCGCAACAGCAGGTGCATTCTTTGCGCCGGTTGAACGAGATTTGAGACCAGAATTTAGGCGGCCAATACCCGTCAAGAACGCCAAGTTGAGTGAGGGCAGATCTCTCTTCCAAGGCCGTGTGTTTATTCTCACCTGGATTCTGTCGCACGGTCCGCCCTAGCAGCGCGAAGCGACCTGCCCCGCCTCGCCGTGCGCCACGGCGCTCCGCCAGGTTCACGCTGCCACCCGTGATGCCGCTTTGCTGACGACCTCCCCTTCTATGGTCGGTACAGGAGACAATGCCTGCTCGTGAGCAGCGGGTCGGGCCCGCTGTCGCAACCATCGTGCTCGTTGACCTCGCGGCGCTACGTCCACCACGTGGGCACTAGGTTCCCTCGAAGGGCAGGCGGCATGACGCTTCTGCGGGTGTTTGGTTCGGTGTGATTGCGGCCGTTGTTCCCGTCGCGAAGAATCGTCGCGGGCTCATGCGTCGCCACGTACTTGCAGACACAGCGGGACCTTGCGCGGAGTCAAAAGTCCCGAATGACGGTCAACCAGTTCCCGTAGAGGAGAAGAAACCGAGCGACAGCAATTTAGTCTGCTTCCCGATGGTAGTAGCTGAGCAAGGTCCCCGCTCGTTCACGCCGTCGCACAACGTCTTCACCCGACTTGGTGTGGGCCGTGACAGGTTCGATGCTGCGATTGTCGAGACCTTGATGGTTGCGTTCCTGATGACAATGGACCTGATACTCCGACAGGTGGTATCGTAAGTGTCGTTCACCGAGTGGGAGCACACGTGACAGACATTCTCCGCGTACTGATCGAATCCACTCTTCCGTCGAGGAATTCCCTGCGTCTGCGGCGCTCCCTCGCTCACGCTCGGGCCGTCTACCTCCCTGGAAAGCTCCAGCTTGCTCTGCGGATTGTGTCCATCTCAGGATAGGCTAGGAATTTTCACCCGTTAGCCGGTGTTTCGGCGGACATGGAAGAATCGGCCAAAGCTTGGGCATGGTCTGAATTTGGAGCCGCCAGAGTTCCCGACTTGAGGCTGAAGAAGCGGCTTCTGCGCTTGGCCGCTGAAACCGTTCGGCACCCAGCGGGACGATTGACTCAAACCGTTCGCGTGTGGCGTGAGCTGGATGCCGCATACGACCTCCTCGAAGGCGGCCGAGTCAAGGCTGCCGATGTCATGTTGTCGTGCGCCCGGCCACAGCATTGCGTTGTCGGGGGCTGCCGTACGTCCACGTGCCGATTGATGGCAGCAGTCTGTCCATAAAAGGACCAATTCGAAGGGAATCTTTTGGTGCAATTGGCTCGCACAAGGTAGGCGGACGCGGCATCAAGGCAATGACGGGACTGGCAGTGGCGCCGGATGGAGTGCCCGCGGGACTATGCGCTCAACGATGGTGGATGCGCCAGCAGCGACAACGATTGTCCAAGTGTGGAACTCGACCGCTCGAGCAAAAGGAGACTCGATACTGGCTGGAGGCGATTGCGGACACGCGACTGCTCTTTCGCAAGTGGGCGCCAGGTACGCGTCCGTGGTTTCAGTTGGATCGCGAAGGGGACAACCTAGCGATATTCGATGAGGCTCAGGGTCAAGAGTACTGGATCACTGCACGCGCCCGACACAACCGTCGATTGCGCAGGCCCGAACAACCGCTGACACGCCGCAACCGAGCACCGCGATACTTAGGAACCGAGCTACAAATGCAACCCTGCCTTGGGGTGGTGGAGCTCAATGTCACTGACAAGCAGACACGGGCGGTGCGTCGTGCTCAACTCGAGCTGAGAGCTGCACGATTTCTCTTTGAGCGCACCCATCCTGTCACGAGTGCCGTACTCTTACCCGTGCCAGCCAATGCCGTTCATCTCATCGAAGTCAATGTGCTTGCCGACACGAAGCCATTAGAAATGATCCTGCTCACCACGGCTCCGATCGACAACTTCGACCAGGTCGAACGCGTCGTTCGCGGGTGCTCCA
This sequence comes from uncultured Polyangiaceae bacterium, assembly GCA_964454965.1. Lineage (GTDB taxonomy): Bacteria > Myxococcota_A > Polyangia > Polyangiales > Polyangiaceae > FEN-1139. The sequence continues at coordinate 180,776 of CAYVXY010000020.1, forward strand.
TGCGTTGGCGAATAGAGGAGTTTCACCTCACATGGAAGTCCGGGGCCTGCAACGTCGAACAAACGCAACTCCGCAATGCCGAAGCTGTCGTGCTATGGGCCACGATCTTGTCTGCGGTAGCAACACGAATCGAACGTCTCAAGTATCTGTCCCGGAGCGAACCTGACAGGTTAGCTGCGGTTGAATTCGCCGCGGCCGAGCTTGAAGCGATTCGACTGTTGAAGCGCCGACATGACCCGCGCGCGTATCCCACCCGCCGCAGAGATGACGATCGGACAGGCAACGAACTTTGTCGCCGACATCGGAGGCTACGTGGGACACGCATCCCGAAGTCCACCGGGCAGCACCACCATTGCACGCGGGCTTGAGTGGGTAGGAGTTGCTGCCGACGTCATCCGACAGCAGCAAACAGGGTCAAGCCCTCCATCCAAAAGGAGATTTCGGACTTGAGCACAATCCGCAGAGCACGCTGGACCTTTCCACTTCGGTTCAGGTTTGGACTCCGCGCCGGCAATCGTACGACTGTCACGCCGGACGCCTTGATCAAGTTACGCGCCGGTTCCACCGCGCTGAGCGAGCACGAACTGCGCTCGAGCCACAATTGGCACACCACGGGAGCCCTCTAACTATCCGTTAGAGGGCCGCCGCGTAGATTGCCGTCGATGGAGTCATTGCACTCCACAAGTACTGCATCGTACACCAAGGGACACCAAAGCCTCCTATGACTCTGGCGCGCGCTCGTGTCAGTTCAACCAATCAGAATAGAGTTCCGACGGTGACGAACAGACTGAACGCATTATAGTCCTTTACGATGAGGAATCGGCTGTCGAGGCCAGCGAAGAAGTGGCGTCCCATCGGATATATGGCGGTGACACCGGGCCAGAACCCAATCGCCCCGTTGCTTGACGTGTTGGCGGCCATCCCCAGCAAGAAGTTTTCGGGCGTACTCACCCTTGCCACTACGTCTCCAACGCCAATGTACGGCCGAATCACAACTGGGCTCAAAGCGATATCATATCCACCCTCGAGACCGAAGTAGTAGAGCTTCGTCGAGACATCACCGAGTGGCGTTCCCTGCGAGTTGCCCAGGTGATACAAGAACGTTGCGCCAAGATAGACATTGGCGGGCAGCGTGTAACCGACACGCCCACCAAAGCCAAGCTTGACACCGCTCTTGAAGCCGTTGCCTAACAGCCCGCCAAGGGAGACTTTGCCTGACGTGGGACCCCCGGCGTCCACGGGTATGCGCGTGGCTGCGGCGTTTCTTGCCTTCACCGCTTCGTACGCCTTGTTCGAATCTGGGTCCTCAGCCTCGTCAGAGGTCTTGTCCGCGCTTCCCTCCTCCGCTTTGGAGGATTTGTCCGGGTCTTTGTCACCTTCCGCATGGGCGGGCACAGTCAAAAGTGAGGTGCTGATGCATGCAAGACCAGCTACGAGTGCCGCAATGATGCGCATAGTTCCCTGCTTTCGTGGAGCTTCTGGGCCGCGCATCTTGCACTCATTCGATGCCAATCGGAAGCCAATTTTCGTCAGCCGCAGCGTGATTCATGCGGTGAGCCCGTAATCGTTCAGTATGGCAGTATGGATGGTCATGTGATGCGTCGGTACCGCATGGGTAGTCCAAATCAACGCCATCTTTAGCAAAGTCGCTCCGACTCCTGCGAGCGGGACAAGGGCGCGGTTGGCTGTCCGAATGACACCGGGCGCATAGAGTCGTGTTGTTGGGGGTGACGTTCGGTGATGCAGATCGTTCGGCGCGAGTCGAAGCAATCGCGGTGGAGAACTCGTTCCATTCCTTGGTCGGCAGCGGCGCTGCTCTGCGCCTTGGGCACAGCTGAAGCTCCGGGAGGAATGGCCACCACAGGGGTGACCCCAACGATGAGCTAAGACGAAATGTCGCATTGACGCACCATCCCATCATGAGTCGCTGGGCGTCGAAATGAGTATTGTTCGCGTTCGCAGGTTCGACCTTTGCAGGGAAAGAGCCCCGCTGGACAGATTGAATGGGATCTTCCATCCCAGGTTCAACAAGCGAAGCCGACAGTGCTGCACTAGCGGCTTGAGGTAACTAAGTTGATTATGCCGTGAGCGGAGCCCTCGTGTCGACACGATACGCCCAGTGTCCGGCCAAGGTAGTTGGCGGAGTTTGTTGGAACATAGTTGCGTGCCGAGAATTGAACAGTATTGCCTACCCTTGCGCCAGCCGAGGAAAGCAAATTATCCTGCCTTGCCACGCTCATGCGGGGGCAATTGGGCTCGAATCGGGGCATTCTCGTCGAACTAAACACGGAGGCTTGGTCATGGCGAAGGAGACATGGTCGCGCAGGCAATTCGTTCAAGGTGCTGCGACAATTGCGGGTGCTTCACTGCTCACACTGCGCACGAACGAAGCGCAGGCACGCAACGAGAGTCTACACCTACCCGATCGGTGGCATAATGTTGCTGACGTTGTAGTGGTGGGGTTTGGCGCAGCGGGTGCGTCAGCCGCGTATGAGGCTGGTCGAGCCGGAGCAAGAGTGACAGTGCTGGATTGCAGCTCCAGTGGTGGAGGGGATACCGCGATCTCGGCTGGCCTCGTTTTTCTGGGAGGCGGAACCGGTCTTCAATTGTCAAGTGGATACCCGGAGACCGCCGAGCAAATGTACGCTGTGGTGCGGGCTATGGGTGGCGAGGGCGCTGATCCCGATCTAATCCACGCGTGGTGCGAGAGCGGTCCTGCTGTGTATGATTGGCTTGCCAGCGAAATTGGGGTGGCCTACGGCGCTCAGAGTCTATCGTTCAGCGGCATGGAGCAACACGCATTGTTCCGCTCCTACGCGCCAGGGGGGATCCCGGTGCCGCATTGTCATTGGGAAGTCGGGGCGACACCGCAGACTGGCGGGGCGTCCCTGTTTGCCAAGCTCTCAGCGGCTGCGCTTCGCCTAGGACGCGTGACACTCAAAGGTCAGACCAAGGCAACGCGATTGATCCAGGACCCAATCACCAAGCGCGTGCTTGGTGTTGCCGCCAAGCCGGTTGATGCCAACGGAGCGATCGTTCCTGACGCACCGGAGCAGTACTTCTTGGCGACTCGAGCGGTCGTGATTGCAACCGGTGCATTCAGCAAAGATCCGGCAATGATGGCCCGCCACAACCCGAATCTCCTTTACTTTAACCACTGGTCACAGGCCAACGCTGACGGTTCTGGGATCCGCATCAGTCAAGCTGCCGGCGCGGACGTGCGACTGATGCAAGCTTGGTGGAGTATGCAGTTCTTCGTAGCCATGCCCATCAGCGCGAAATCGATTCTGGTCGCTACGAATGGTAAGCGTTTCGTTGCCGAGGACGGAACCTACTACTGGGTGGGTCACCACATGGTGGCGCAGCAACAAACCGCATATCTCATCTGCGATCAGACTATTCAGGGTCAATCTCCACCGGATCCCAGCGTACTTGTGGCCAATGGAATCGAGGAATTGGCGGACGCGATCAACACGCGCGACAATGTCGGTATGTCGCGGGAAATGCTAAAGGCGGAGATCGAAGGCTACAATGTACTTGCCCGCAGCGATGGCACGAGCGGTCGTGATCCAGCATTCCAGAAGGCTCCCCAGTATGTGCTCCCGATCACGACACCGCCGTTCTATGCTACAAAGCAGGTAGCCGCTTCAGCACAAGGCACGACCAGCGGCGGCCTGCGCATCAATAGAAAGGCTGAGGCGCTCACTCCCGATGGCAAAGCCATTCCGGGCCTCTACGCCGCAGGAACCTGCGCCAACTCAACCATGTCGTCCCGCTACACCGGTAGTGGCACGGCCATTGGCGGCGCATTGACTTTTGGGCGGATCGCTGGGCAGCAGGCCGCCGCGCAATCCCCGTGGATTAGATAGTAAGCCACTTGCGGCAGGTTACCGAACTCCGGAGCGGGCGCTGCTTCCTCGCAGTACGATCAAGAATATCCTGGTTGCGCACGGACTCGAACCAGCACCTTTGCACTCCACGACGTCAGGTCCTTGACCCAGATCCGTACTCAGCGCGCGCCTGTCGATTTGGCGCCAGCGGAGGTCTTCTGTAACGCCAGAAATCTAGTCACAGGAATCGCAGCAATGGCGTTCGGGCTGCAATGGGAGACGGGCGGCGCGTAGTTGAGGAACGGAGCGCTCGCGATACAGACTAGAAGCGCCGCTCGAAACCGATGCCGAAAAGCGGTCCCGCCCGGTAGTCCGTAGAGTCGTCACCGGGGATCCTCCCGGCGTCGAAGAGCCCGTATCCGACGTGCAGTTCGAGCCACATGCCGCCGCTACCGCGGGTCTCAGTCATGCGCGCGCGGAGCCCAGCGCCGGCCCGAGCGATGTTGAGTCTCAATGCAGTCAGATCACAAAACAGTGCCGTGCGACGAGCGATCGGGGCAAGCAAACGCAGCGCGAGTTCGCCGAGCTCGAGTTCGCGATGGGGTGAGGGGACCGGGGCTCCAACGGGCACCGCGCGCGGTTGCGCAACCAAGGCCGCGCTGGCGCGTAGGTTGAGCGAGAGTCCGTCGTGCGCACCCAGGCGCACTGCGGCGCCAAACAGCGGTACTGACAAGTCGTGAGTCGTCGCGTAGCCGAGCAAGGGCCCAATGCCGAACAGGTATTCGTCATACATGGCTATTGCCGAGAACACCCCAATAACCTGATACTTCTCCTGAAAGGGTGCGGTCATAAGCGGAGACACGAGCAGTTCGAGACGGTACGGCGCGGTTCCCACGTAGCCGAAAGCGGCAGCTGCACCAATGGAGGCTCCATCACTCAAGATGACCTGCGGCTCTAGTAGCGCGTAGGCGACGCCAGCGATCCGCGACGGAGCAAGTATGGATTCGCTTGGTTGGGGGGAGGTCGGCTTCGCTCCTGCTGGCTGCACTGGGGAAGTTGCGGCGGTCTGCGCGGTGGTGACACTGACAGTCGTCAGAATGGCCGTTCCGAGGAATGGCAAATAGCGCACATGCATGACCACCACGATAGCCCAGTGGGGGTGGCATTGTCACGGCCTACGGTCGGCGACCTGCGTATAGTGCTTCAGCTTTGCCTAGGAACAAGGCGACTGGCAACTCATGCGGCTCGAAGCGCAATGGTTCAGAGCCTAGGTCGATTGATGCGAACTGCAGCGCCAAGACTCAATCGGCCTCGTTGCCTCGAATCTGGGCGTCAACAAGCTGGGCATGGCTTTGGGCGAGAGCCCTCGCATTCACTAGGTCTTCGTTGCGCAAGTTGGGATAGGTGCGCAAAATGTAAGTTTTGCTGGCGCCGAGCCTTCGAGCCTGTTCGCCCATCCAAGCGGATATTCGCGTTCGAACCAGTCGAGGTGCACCACTGCATTCGCATTCACCTGCAGGTGTTCCCGCATGCGCGAGGCGCAGAGGGCTCCCGTTCGAGGGCACGTGGGGCGACTGCGCGACCTGATTCTTGGCGAATCAGCACGACTCCCCAGGGCTAGACAAATGCCCGCATACACAAGAACCAGACGGAAGAGAAGCCGAAGATTCGGTTGTGAGCGGTTGACCAGAGTGCGATAAACGGCGACACCAATCGACGTCGTGAGTCGATTGGTGACAACGGGCAAAGTCCTGCGATCGATGAGAGAATATCGGCAATGAAAGCGGGTAGTTGTATCGGTGGATCCGTCCTGGAATTTGTCCAAACCGTTTGGTTCGTGTTGGTTTCCGTTGGTCTTTTGCTTCGTGACTTCGGGATTCGCAGATGAAGAGATGACCGCGACTCCCAAGGTCAGACAGCATTTCGCAGTAGGGCCCGCTCCCTGCGCGTGGCGGGAAGGAGGCGGAACATTGATGAGCGAAGAGTCAGTCGAGTTACTGAAGTCGTTCGAAAATCAGCAAGATGCATCTTGCTGCGGGTGCAGCTGTGACCGAGTGCGGGCCTGATGTTGTGCGTGTTGAACTGCTGCACATCGCGCGCGTCCTCCGGCATTGCGGCAGCGAACACGCCACCTCGAGAGCGCGGGAGTGACATCCCCCGGCGCAGTCGTGACCACGAGCGGTCAGTTGCTCGTGCCCAGGAAAGGCTCGGGGAGATTCACAGGCGTCGCAGCACTCGTCGACAGACCAAACGAGATCCGTCTGGAAGTGGAGAATGTGGCGGGTCGCAAGCAGTCCGTAACGCTACCAAAGGTGATTGCCGACGCAAATGCGCCAAGGGTCTCGGGCAAGGTCCTCTGGTGATTGAGGAGCGCGCGAAAGCGTCCGCCTCCGGTTGCGCGGTTGACCAGAGTGCCACTTCGAAGGTACTACTGGCTGGCTTGGTCTGGGACCCATCGCGGCGCCGAGCGTCCAGGCCAAGGTACGAGCATCGGCACGCGCTGCTGGTAGTCGCGATAGCTGTCGCCGAACTCGCGCCCCAGGTCTCGTTCTTCGAGACGGGCGCCGACGACGATCCAAGCCGTCCAAAGGATATTGAAGAGCAAACGGTCGGGTGATATCTCGGGCACGGTCCAGAGCATTGCGATGATGCAGGAGTAGAGCGGGTGGCGCACCCATCGATAGGGACCGCGGATGACGAGCGCCGGCTGGGTGTAGGGGCGACTTCTCAGGTGGGCCGCGAGCGGGCGAAGCCCCAAGGGGTCGAACGTCGACAGCGCCATCGAGCTTAGGATGAATAGACCGAGTGCCAGGATTGTGGCCGCTTGCGCAAGCCCGCGTCCCAGTCCCCGAAGGACCAGCAAGTTCGTGCCCGAAGTCTGCCACAACCCAATGACCATCATCAGGACCAGTCCTGAAGCGATGCTATAGATCGCCCCTTGGTATCGTGATGCTACGGTTTTCGACAGCCAGGCGCGAAAGCGTTGGCGATTCATCCCGCTGTGCTGCACGAAGAACGCTAGGCACAAGAGCGCGTCCCAAGCCAAGATCGATGGGGTAGACCAGGCTAGGTGCAGGATCGACAACCCACCGAGGGGTCGGACTGCGAAGAAGACTATCGAGCCCAAGCCCAATAGAATTGCCAATGCGATGGCAGTAACATCGACGATCTTAATCGAGCGAGACGACATGGTTACCTCCGGCCGAAGAACTATGATTCGGCTTTGGTTCGATAGACGCTCGGTGTCGGAGAAGGGTTACATTTCGGCTTCGCCACGCGTCGCAGCGAGCCAGAGGTGCTCGCTACGCGCCCGACTTGGGCTCGCACATGAATGCGCCCTCACAACTGCAAGACAACGAGCAACCCGCCTGCAGAGCGGCCTTGAGCGTTGCGCGGGCGCGATGCAAGCGCATTTTGGCGGCGGCCAGTGAAAGCCCCAGCGTTGCGGCGATTTCGCCCACCGTCAGGCCCTCGAGATCATGCAGCAGAATGACGGTGCGAAAGTCATCCGGCAAGTCGAGGATGTAGTTCTGGATGCAGGCACTCATCTCGTGTTGCTCGACCAGATGCTGCAACGATGGCGAGGGCTCGTCAGCCGAGCCATCGGCGTCGGGATCGAGCTCGTCGGCGAGGCGCGGCTGTCGCCCACGTTTGCGCAAATGGTCGACGCATGCATGTGTGGCAACTCGAAAAAGCCAGGTCGACAATGCCGCTCCGGCGCGAAGCTGCTCGAGGTTCTGGTGCGCGCGAACGAACACCTCTTGAAGCACGTCCTCGGCTTCGGCCGAGTCTCTGACGATGCCCCGAATATGTCCGAGCAGTGCGGTACGATAGCGCTTGAAGTCGAGTTGCTCGGCCGTTTCCACGGCCACGCAGTATCACACGGAATGGCCCTCGGAGTCTGCCAATGTTGGCGTTCTAGCCGCAGCCACAGCCACCCGTTGGCGGCACCGGATTGTTGGTTGGTGCGGCAACGGCGCTGCACTCGGGCGCGGCTGCGTCCCCTACGGAGAATCCTAGACACTTCGCCGAGGTTTCCGCCTTGTGGGCTGCCGTTTTGGCCACCGCGTGCCCAATGGCCAACGCCTCGGTGATCTGGGCGTTGGACCAGTCGTGCGCTTCGGCGTGCTCGACTTGTTGGTGCAGGGTCGCCGTGGAATTGGCAGCATAGGCGGCGCCCGCCAGGATCAATGCTGTTAGGCGCTCCTTTTCTGCTCGGAACGTTGCATCCAGTACTGGCAGCTCCCCCTGTTCGGCTCCGCCCCAGCGCGCCATGGCCTCGGTCGCGCACGTTCGCGCCAGCAGGCCTGCTTCAACGGCAAGGCGAATGCTTCGCTCACAGGCCCCGGCCTTTCGTGCAGATTGAATTAGAATTCGCGTGCAGGGTTGACAATCGGCTGCAATCGCTGCCCCGATGCCGATAATTGCGCGTTCCTTGGTCGATAGCGTATTGCTGGTCGTCATGATGGCCTCCTCGGGACCGACGCAGTTTTGCCGGTGCGATTGACTGACGACGGTTGGACAAGAAAGGATACAGCCGACGAGGGACCGGCACTTACCGACCCTTGGGTTGGATTTGGCGTCCGACGCAGATGCCGCCATCGTCCAAACCGTAGCGAACGCGCCGGGAGACCGGCGACGGCTCCGTGCCGGGCAAACCATCCAAACCTCGAACCGACCAGCATACGATCGTCAGGTCGAGTCGCTTCGCCACCCGCCCGGTGGCCAGGAGGTCCAACTTGCGCGAGGCTTCAGCTACTAGTCTCAGCTTCGTCATCGTTGTCGACCATGACCGCCACGTCGATGTCGCGAGTGAATCGCGCTTCACTAGTTGCGACGCTGCTAGACCACCAACCACGGCATAGGCTACGCCATGCGCGTCGAGCCTCGCCACGAGCTCACCGAGTACGTGAGCCAACGTCAAGGCGATTCATCCTCGCGCGCAAGCCAGCCGTCGAGCTTGCGCGGTAACCCATTCTCCGTAAGCTCGGGGAAGCGGCGCTGAAAGGTCAGTCGCTGCATTGGTACGCCGTCGTCATGCATCTCGGCGAGACGAGCAACTTTTGCGGCGTCTGAGCGTCATTCGCGAGACGATTCAGGGCATCATCGATGCTGCATGGGTGCAAGTCTAGCTCAGGTGGGTCAACGAATCGCGAATATCAGTGACTGCGGGCTGGGTCATCTCTCCTACATTGGACATTGAACACCCGCAGGAAACTCCTGGGGAGGCCCTTCTTCAAGCCCAGACTTACTCACACCACGCAAGTGATCAGGGTGATCTAGCCAATGCTGTGGCGGGCGGTGCACTAACCGGTCACCAATGAATCCTTCGGATGCGATCCTGACTTGCCCATTACCGCTTCAATTAACGGATCTCGTGACAAACGCCGGCACCAACAGAGCGCTCATCGTCCGTGCAAGGAGGCCACGAGGGCAGCATGACTGACGGTACTCGCGGGTCTTGGCGTTGCCGATGACCGCGTTCAAGCGCAGCCAAGCCAAATACGTCAAGGGTAAGTACAAGATCACGAACTGGCCCGAGCACGGAGCGGGACTGCGACAACGCGGCAGCCTGACAGTTAGGATCTTGGAGGAAAAGATGAAGGGGTGGGGATCACCAAGAAGCGGTCGGGCAAAGCCTGGTGGCCAGTTTCAGTATTCCAGCCACTCCATCGAGATAGCCCGGACGGTGGCAATGGATTTCCATTTTCGCTCGCGCCAAACGCTGAGTTTCCTCCGATCCCTGTTCACGCACCTCGACTTGGACGGCGGAGTCCCCGACCACACTACAATCTCAAGACGAGCCAGGAAGCTCGGGAAGCTCGGGAGGCTCCCCATCTGCGCCCGCTGGAAATAGGCCATTCAGAATTCTGGTCGACAGTGCCGGCCTCTCAACCCATGTGGGGGCGCTCCGAAATCCGCCAAAGGACAGGAACTGGCACAAACTGCACATCGCCGTGAATGCCCTCACTGGCAAGGTCATTGCGTCTGAACTGACCAGCAAGAGCGCGACCGGCGCTTCTCGCGTACCCGCATTGGCCAAGCGGATCGAAAGGCCGCTCGGGTCGGTCTGCGCTGACGGCGCGTACGATACTGAAGGCGTCTACAAGGCGGTCGAGAACCACACGAAGGATCGTTCGCCGAGGGTGCTCACCCCGCCGCAGAGGAACGCTCACGTGAGACGAGCAACATCGTCAACCAAGGAGCGGAACCGCAACACTCAATCCCGAGCTGGACACGGCAAGAGACAGTGGCTCAGAAGGTCCGGATACAGCCGGCGCGGCGTCGTTGAGAATGCGTTCTACCGCTACAAGTCCATCATCGGACCTACGATGCGAAGTCGGACGCCACGAGGACAGAGGTAGCAACAAGAGTCGGATGCAGGATCCTGAACAGGATGGCAGCACTGGGAATGCCCGAAGGCCACAGCATGGACTGATCCTGAAACCGAACCGGAGATCCGAGGCGCCAGAACCTTCGCTCGTGCACCAAGGCAGCTGCACGAGCGAAGGTTCTGGCGCCTGCGGCTCAGGAACGGGCGCCCGTGGTGCTCTAGCGCGTCGCAACAACGAGTCCCGTGGCACGTGTGGAGCAGGTCGTTGGCGTGCAAAAAACCCGGGAGATCTTGAGTCTCGCCGTATCGCTGCTGCTGCACGACTTGTACCGGGCAAGCAATGGCGCTAAGGGGTGGCAACTCCACTCGGGAGTCGACGCTCAGCGGGTGCGGGATGCCAGCTCAGATTGCAGTCAAATGGGGTAGGTGGTTTACAGCACCGACGCAAACTCGCATGTCAAATTCGATTCCTCGCAGGCTCCTGAATCCAAACCGCCAGTCATCGACGGTGTGGAACGTAAGTGTCCGCGTCTGCGACAGGTCGGATAGGCGGGTGACCAGATGACTCAACGCAATCTGGCGGCGGACTCTTCGAACCTCGCCGAACAAGACGAGCGTGTGATCGCGCGACTGCAACTCCAAGTGGGTGACATGCTCGGGAATCGCTACCGCGTCATGGCTCATCTGGGTTCAGGCGGAATGGGGGAGGTGTACGAGGTCGAGCATGTGGTTCTGGGGCGCCACTTCGCCGCCAAAGTGCTCAGACGCGAACTGTCGACCGACGCAACACTCGTGTCGAGGTTCGGCAGTGAAGTCAGAGCGATGGCGCGTTTGCGTAGCGACCACGTTGCTCACATCGTCGACGTCGGCAACCTCGAGAACGGCGCACCGTACTTCGTGATGGAGCTGCTCAAGGGCGTTGACCTAAAGACACTATTGAGGCGCGTGGGCTCGCTTGCCCCGCGGCGTGCGGTTGGATTGTTGAGCGACGCGTGTTGGGGATTGCATGCCGCGCATGAAGCGGGACTGGTTCACCGAGACATCAAACCCAGCAACCTATTCGTCGCGGATACCGATTCAGGTGGGGAGCGCTGCCTACTGCTCGACTTTGGCGTCACGAAGTCCGACACTACGGGATACACCCGTACGGGACAGATTGTCGGAACTCCGCAATATATGGCGCCGGAACAACTCGAAGAGGGTACTGTCGACGCCCGCTCGGACCTCTATGCAGTTGGCGCCGTACTCTACGAGTGTCTCGTAGGACGCCCACCACACAAGGGCGAAACGTTGGAACGCGTCCTTTACTCCATCATGAACAAGGACCCCACCCCTCTCTGGAAGCAGCGACCAGAGATCTCCGAGGGCTTATCGAGAGTCGTGGAGTGCGCTTTGGCGCGCAGCCCTGCCAGTCGCTTTGCCAGCGCCAGCGCCATGGCCGATGCGCTCAAGCCATATCGTGGCTCCAATGGAGGCTCGACCGCCATCGCGGATTGCTTCACTACAGCGGTGCTGCCGACCCTCTCTGTCGAAGCGCTTCGTGCCCGTAACCGACTCCTTTGGATCGTGGGGTTGTGGGGATTGTTGGCTGCGGTCTCTGGGTGGATGGTTTGGTCGAGGATGTCGAGCCGACGCGCAGCTGAGCCAAGTCCGAACGCCGTGGTCGGCATCGCTACTGGGACGACTGACGAATCCTCCACGGCCGGAATCGACAAGGTGACGGACGCAATGATCCTCAGTGTTCCCGCCATCGGTACCCACGCGAGCGCGGCTCGTGATGCGGTCACCAGCACGAGTGCACGCGTGGGCGACGACACGTCGACCAAGCCGCCTTCGAGGCGTGCCTCACGAGCAAGCACTGCCTCGAGTCTTCGGACCAAGGCGCAAGCCTCTGTCATTGATTCCACGAATCCCTATGCGAACTGAGATGAAACGATACGTTGCCCTCGCCGTCGGATTGTCGGTGGTGACGAGTTCGATTGGCACTTGGAGCGGCTTGGCCGGAGCATCACCATCGGATGGCTCAAATCCCGACAACCAAGCGAACACGGGCGACGCCCCTCCATCCGAGGCAACCGGCTCGACTTCGAGCGCTCAGAAGGCTTCGGCGAGGCAGCGCTACGAAGAGGGGGTTAGGCTCTACAACTCCGGCAAGCTGACTGAGAGTCTTGCAGCATTCGAGCACGCATACCGGTTAGCTCCGCACCATGCTGTACTGTTCAACATTGGACAACTGCAGAGTGAGCTCGGTCAGCCAGTGGCGGCGGTCAAATCGCTCAGGCGCTACCTCGAGCAAGGGGCGGGTCGAATCGCTGCGGTTCGCTTGGCCGAGGCGCTGCGAGTCCTGGCGTTGAACGAGCAGCGCGTTGGCTTCTTAGCGGTTGAGGCGCAACCCAAGCAAGCAGCAATTCTCGTGGACGGTAACCAATGGCTATCGTCGACCGTGGCCCAGCCAGTTGCCCAAGGCAGGCACGTCGTTGTGGCCACTCACGACGGTTACCTGCCGAAGGTCGCAGCCGTGCAAATCGCGAGCGGGGCCACGGAGTCGCTAAGCATGTCCTTGGAGCACGATTCAGCGTCTCAGCGGACCGCTAGTTGGGTAACCTTAACGTGCCCGGTTCCAGATGCCGTAGTCTACATCGACGATCGTGAGCCAATCCGCTTGAAGCTCAAGGATAACTCCATTTCAGTGGCCACCGGAACTCGGCACCTCCGTTTCGAACGAGCTGGCTACGCCACGAAGACATTCGATACCGTCGTGACACCCGAACGCATCGTCGCAGTGGATTGTGGGTTGGAAGTGTTGCGCGAGTTCCCTGAGGCGCAACGAGCAAGCCTTGCGATTGTGACGAACTGGCCCGACTCACGAGTTCTCGTCGACGGCAAGCCCTTCCGAAACGGACTAGTTCCGACGGGCAGGCACCACATTAGGGTCCTGCATGGTTCGAACCTCACCTGGGAGAGCGAGATCAAACTGGTTCCGGGTCAGGTTCTTTCGATTCCCGTGGATCCACCCTCGGTTCTCGATGCCGAGTATCGGAAGGACGCTTTGGAGCGAGAAGAGACCCGCCGACTCTTCGCCTACATCACCGGTGGTGCTGGGATGGTTCTCATGGCTGCAGGAGTGGCGACGATAGCAGTCGGTCGAAATCGTCACGCCGAGTGGGACAAGGAGAACTATCAAGCAGACAACTGGTCCAAGGCTGCCAACAGTGCCGTCGCCATTCAGCGCATCGAGGACCTCGGAGTTGGGATGGCCATCGGCGGGGTCGCTTGCCTTGCTGCTTCGGTGTACTTGTGGCTGACGGGGAAAGCGCCCATTGCAGCTAACCGTGGGGCAATCGGCACCAACGCTGGTTCAGCCGCGTGGTTGTGGCACTACTGAAGCCATCACAGGCTATCACTGAGAGGTTGATGGCTGTAGCTGCCCGCGGATCTGGCGAACATGGGGGGTAGATCGTGAACATCGATCTTCCGATCCGGGTTGGGGATCCCCGCGAGCTCTAGCATCACTCCCTTCAGCTCCAAGACGTTCTTCGTCCATGAGTGGAGCAGAAGGCATTCTGCCGCACGCGGTGACCACTGCGGCGGTGCACTATCGCAAACCGTGCCCCAGAAGACCTCCCCCAGATCGAGAATGTCACCGCGCCGTCGTCGGAGCGGATCCAGAGCCAGCTCGACTCCCATCAAGGCCAAGATGGCGGGTCTTGCCGCGCAGGCCGACGCCACCAGCTCCGGCACGGCAGCTCGGGACGTCGTGATCATCTGGGGAAGCTCTGGTGCGTTGGGGCTGCAACTCGAGACGAGGTCGTTGAACGCTGCAGTGCGTTCGTGAGGAAGTGCATCGACGTTGTCGAGCACCAAAGTCCCTCGGCGGGCGCGCTCGCGGATCGTGTCGTTCGACACGGAACCGTCAAACGGGATCGTCACTCGCTTGCCTTTCTGAGCCTCCCCATGTCCGTTGCCACTGCACTGGACTGTAACCAAAGCTCGGCCCGGGCGAAGCATTTCGTGCAACACCGAGACAAGCGCCGATTTGCCCGTACCCGGCTCACCCCACAGGTTGGCGACGCGCCCTCGGGCTAGCGCGGGGGTGGCGAGTTGGAGCAGTCGTCGAGTCTCGTGGCCCCCGTGAAAGTCTCGAGCGAGCTGATCGAACCTCGCTTCCTCCGGTGTTGGCACGCTCTTGACGACTCCCAACCACCCGCCGAGGCGAATGACGTCATTGGCAGCAAGTGGCGTTTGGCCCACCCAACGACCGTTGAGGTAAGTGCCATTGCGACTTGCCAAGTCGCGCAGGACCGCGATTGGGCCCTGGTGCGTACACACCGCGTGCTCGCGGGACACACCGGTACCATCGAGGACCTCGTCACACTTTGCCGACCGCCCGAGGACCGTGGGAGCACTGCCGCGAATGACCGTAATTCTTCGACAAGGCATCAGCCACTGAATGACGAGAACCGTCGCAGATTTGTCGCGCTCGATCGCTGTCGTGTCATCCAGAGGGCGCACGACCTGCTCCTTGCGTGTTCCCCTGGTGGTGCGGCGAGAGGAGACGACATCGGAGTCGCTGTAGACATCGACGTGTCCGGTGAACACGTAGCCGTGACCACGTCGATTCACCAGAAGGCGCGGCTCATCCCCATCGTCCATGATGACCTTGCGCGATTCCTTCACGATGCGAATCAGTGCATCCTGTCCCACAGTAACGTCAGGCCAGAGCTGCTTCTGAAGCTCACCTCGTGTGACCAAGCGACCATGGCAGGCCAGCATGACGTGCAATAGCTGCAGCACCTTGGGCGTCACATGTACCGGAGTCGCACCATGGCGTAGCTCTCGATTGTCCCAATCCAGCTCCCATTGTTCGAAGCGGTAGCGCATGGTTACGCGTAGCATACCAGCAAACTCCCAGCGGGCAAACGCTCCAGTGGCGTCGATCTCGGAGGATTTCGACGTCTTCGGTCCATCATGGTGGGAGATGGCGCGTGCGTCGCCGGGAACCGATGATCCATCGGTACGGGCCAGCATGGCGGCTTGACGTGCAACCGTTCATCGCCATCACTGGAGTCCCGGTCGTTTGCATTGGAGTACGCAGTCCAGTCGTGTGATGGCCTGTGTTCCGTGGACCATCGGCATTTCATTGGACGTTCATCCGTTGCGCGGTAACCCGCGCTTCGGCTAGAGTACCCCTGGCTTTCAAGAATCGAATCTGTTCAAGGTCGTTTCCTTCCCCCATAGTCCGAACGAGGAATTGCATGTTCGTGGCTCATCATCATGGGATCGGAGGAAGGCCTATTCAGCGCCGAATACAATTGCATGCGTGGACACTGACCAGGTGACGGGCTTGCGCGCTAATGAAGCGCATGAGTTCGATGCCGCCATTTCGCGCCGAGTGGCTAACCACACTCGGATGCCGCGCGATTTTCGCGCGATTCACAACCAGGACCGCTGGGTGACGTATCTGCAGGGATCCGCGTTCCGACAGCCATCCGTCAGTCAGCTCAGCAAAGAATAGCGATTAGGTGAGGAAATCATGAAGAAATTGCATTGTCTGAAGTACTGCGGAATTGCCGTGACATTGATCCTGGCCGGGTGCAACGACGTTGGCACTTGGGAGGAGGTTGGCGTTGGGGAGAGTGCCCTTGGTGACGAAGACCAATGTGGCTCGACCTGGGACGTGCAAGACGTCGAAAGCTACGACGGCACGCTAGGCGTGAGCACCGACTGGGTCAGGCGACATGAGAACCCAGTAGGTCGCCACACCAGGGGATGCTCTGGCACCTTGATTGCGCCGGACCTATTCCTTTCGGCAGGTCATTGCGGTTACGCCGTGGGTGACACGGTTCGGTTCAACTACCAAAACGATCCGAGCGGCAATCCAAGGCCAGTCACCAACACGACCGTGACCGCCGTCGTGGAGCAGGAAAACAACGGTACGTGGGATTATTCCATCGTTCGACTCTCGGGTTCACCGGGCAACACCTTTGGCTACGCCCGCATCGGCGATCGCGATCCAGCGGCGGGAACAAGGGTGGCCATCATTCAGCACCCCGCCGGCGTGCCCAAGGTGATTCATACTGGCCCCATCGTCGACTACAGCTCCAGCCAAGGTCCGAACTGGTTCCGGCATGCAGTGGACACCGAAGGAGGATCCTCGGGTTCAGGCGTGCTCACCGAGGACGGCTTCCTCATCGGCGTGCATACGAACGCTGGATGCAACACCAGCAATCCGATTGAGGGCAATAGCGCGATCCGTATGTCGCGGCTGCTTACGCATTCGGCGACCCTGGCCAGTCTCGCGCAACGCAAATGTACTGGCAGCACGGTTGCTGGGAGTACGAACTGGCAGCCGTACGGTGAGAACGGAATCTACGTAGACATCGACACTGCCGCATGCGGGTTTACCGCGACGCCGCGCTACTTCACGTCGATGGGTGGCAGTTCACGGCATTGGACAACGGTCGGGGCAACTTCCATCTACTCTCCCACTTCCAATGGGTTCCGAGTCTATGTCAATAGTGAAGATGCCATTACACCTGCCAGCGCGAACTCGCACCATTGGACGATCAACTGGGAGGCTGAGCCGGACGCTGCACGCGAGACGGAGCTCTGCACTGGCGCAACCCCTGCCGCTACCACCGATTGGAAACAATACGGTGCCGATGGTCTCTACGTTGACGTGAGCACGTCCGCTTGTGGATTCACGGCGAAGCCCAACTACGTGGCGTCGCTCGGCGGAACCAGCAGACATTGGCGAACCAGAGGCGTAACGTCGATCTACTCGCCGACGGCAACGGGTTTCCGCGTGTACGTGAAGTACTTGGACGGTGCCGTTACCCCAGACCAGGCAAAGAGCAGGCACTGGTCCGTCAACTGGAGAGCCACTCCGAGCAGCAAGGTCAGCACCAACCTGTGCAACGGCGCGACCAGCACTAGCGCGACGAATTGGCAGCAGTATGGGACGAACGGACTGTACGTAGACGTCTCGACGACTGCCTGCGGCTACGACTGGAAGCCTCAAATCCTGACCAGCTTCGGCGGCTCGTCGAACCATTGGAATAGCGCTGGCATTTCGTCCATCTACTCGCCTACCGCCACGGGGTTCCGTGTATACGTCTACAGCCATGACGGCGAAGTGACGCCTGACGTGGCGCAGTCGCGCAGCTGGCACGTCGATTGGAGCGCAGGTCGCTAGCGATCTGAGGGTGAAGAAGTCGTTGCAAATGAGTTGAGTTTTGGCGAAGTGATTGGAATGGGGCCGGGCCCCATTCCGCACAAAAACCGGATATCGCACCCCTTCGGTTCCCCAGGGTCCGGCGTTCCGCAGCGTCGGAGCCACCTTCACGTGGCCAGTAAGCGAGGCGTACCGGTCGCCGAGCTGTCAGACTGGATTCGAGAGCATGTCCTGTCAGGCTGGGAGAGAAGGCCCGTTGCTGCCCGAAGCACCAGACAGATAGAGACCAGCCCGTGACAGGAGATCACCAATGGACAAGGATAGGAACCTCTCCCGCAAGTACGTCAGTCGACGCCTCACATGAATGGGCCTAGCCACCGAAGGGTCCGTTTGCTAGAAGCGAGTCGAGGATGAGTCGATGCCCGATCGAAGTCGAAGGATTTGCCACGGCCGCCTGAAGCAACTCGAGGTAGTAGCCTTGGGCAGAGTAAGAGGGATCCGCATCGCGACCAGTTGTGTCGTGTTGGCGATCCATATGGGATGCGTTCAGCACGAATTTGACTTGCGACGTCAGCCAACCGCAGGTGCTAGCCAAACTGCGGGCGCTGGCACCGCAGGTGGCGGAGCCGCGGGCGATGCTGCCGGTGGCCGCACTGCAGGTCGTGAAAGTGCGGGTGGCGAAAGTGCGAGCGGCGAAAGTGCGGGCGGCGCAACGGCTGGTACAGGTCAAGGTGGCAGTTCGCAGCAGAGTCACGGGGGCATGACGAACCAAGGGGAAGCGGGTAACGTTGGGGCTGGCATCTCGACGGGGGGCGCGTTCCCGGGAGGGACGACCGCTGGCGGCGTTGCCGCGGCAGCGGGATCCACGACCGTTGCTGTAGTTGTGCAAGACGGGGGCAGTGTTGGCTCCGGAGGGACTCTCGACGCGGGCGGTACATCAGGCACTGCCGGAGGTTTTGGCGTTGCTCCAGGCTTTGGAGGTCGCATCGCGAGTATGGGGGGTGCCTACACCGTGGGCGGTATCGCGGGCAGCGGCCCTGAGAACGAACCGCGAGGCATTTCCGGTTCATCCGGGACGGGAGGGGCCATTGGCACTGACGTGCCATCGGCGGGCACCAGCTCCAGCGCGCCCCCAAGCTGCAAGAGGCTCACGACACGGTGCGGAACCGAGAGCTGTTGCACGACCATCCCGATGGCAGGCGGCACTTACAAGATGGGGAGAAGCACCGTACCAGGCGAGAGTGACTACTATTTGGCGAGCGGAACGGATTCCGACGACGAGGTCCCGGAGCACGACGCTACGGTCGGCCCGTTCGCGCTCGACAAGTACGAAGTAACCGTGGGGCGGTTCCGTGAGTTCGTCGAGGACTACGACACGTGGCACACGAACAATTCACATCCGAAAGCGGGTCAAGGAGAGAATCCGAACGTTGATTCGAGCAACCGGTCGTTGACAGGGTGGGACAGCAGGTGGACCACGAGCGAGCTTCCTTCGACCGCAAATGTGCTCAGGGAATCGCTCAACGCTAGCATTGCGCTCCAAACCTGGTCTGACTTGCCCAATGCAGGCAACGAGGCATACCCAATCAACTTCGTGACCTGGTACCTGGCATTTGCTTTCTGCATTTGGGATGATGCAAGGCTGCCAACCGAAGCGGAGTGGGAGTACGCTGCTTCGGGAGGATCGGAGAATCGGCTGTTCCCATGGCTCGGTGCGTACGACCCGCTGCCTGCAAGCTACCAGGGCGGGGGCGAGTCGCGCCCGGTTGCCGTTGGAAGCAACCCGCTTGGCGCCGGACGGTTCGGACATCAAGATCTAGCCGGATCGATCGGGGAATGGGTCTTTGACTGGTATTCGGCGGACTACTACGGTTCTGCGTCGAGCGTCCCGATCCCCAACTGCTACAACTGCGTGAACACGGCCGTTGCCTCCTCTCGAGGCAAGCGCGGCGGCTCCTATCTCCAAGAAGCGTCCTATCTACGCGCCGCCTCCCGCACCAGGTTCATGCCAAGTGATACGCAGGAGGGGACTGGATTTCGCTGTGCTAGGTCGAGCCAGCCCGCCAATTAGCCTGAAAGGCCGTTCCGGAGATGAGCGACCATCGGGGCTTGGGTGCGAAGGCATCGCCGCTCAGAACGGAGGGCCGTCGGTCTGCACGGTCAATTGCCCCTGGTTGATCCCTACGGAAAGGCGTGCCAAAAGCTGCGCCGCCTGCTCACTCGTGAGCTGACCGGTCAATTGCCGAAGCGCAACCGCATCTGACTGCGTCCAGCGTTTGGCCTTGAAGGCGGCAGTGACGAGGCTTTCGCCCTTGGCATGAGCCTCCAGACTTTCATCGGATGGCGGAGGATTGGTGGCCTGCTCGGCGCTGGCCAATTGCTGCGATTGACGTTCGAAGAATCGCTCGAACGCTTCATTCATCGTCGCCTGCAGCGCTTGGAGGTTGCCCGCGCCAGTTGATTCACTGCGAACGCTGGCCTCAGTGCGTGGCCGCGCCAACAGGGCCAGGTCGTCACGGATCCGATCGAGCGTGACCCGCTGACGTTGCAGCTCCTGAGTGAGCGCCTGACGTTGGCGTGCGTCAGACTCCTTGCCCACCCAGAAGCCTCCCATGGCGGCCAGACTCGCCAGCCCAATCCCTATTGCCAATACCGCAATTGCGTGACGCATACGGTCCGCTCCGGTGTCATGATCTCAAATTCTGCGCCTGGCTGCAGCAACGACTAGTTGAATAGGTATCGAGAGGATTGCGTCACATCGATCCTCGCACAAGCTCCAGTGGAGTCGTACCTCACATACACGTGACTGAGCGAGTTGATGCTGCGTATGGCATTGATCAGGTTCACGTTCGTAGTCGAGCAGGATGCAGTTCTGCTGTGAGTCGCATCGCCTGCGCTGCAGGTTCCGACACTTGAGTTGGCGGTTACCACATTCTTGCAAGAAATGTAGCCGTATGGGTCCGAAGCGAACCGCGTGGCGCCAATGGAACCCTCAAAGAATTGTTCGGAGGGACTCACTGTCAACTCATTGTTGATCACGTCACCCGCACGAGCATGAAACGCGTACGATACGCTAGCCGCTACTATGGTGCACCCGGCAATCATCAACTTCCTTCGCGAGTTCATAAACTGCTCCTTGGTTAGAAAACAATCTCTTCTGGTTCTCCGAGGCAGTCGCCGTCAGAACAACCACTGCGACGAGCTTTACTACACTTTGCGGCAAGCGACAAGTGGCTGATTCTGTACGCTAACACCTGGGTGACACTCGGAGAAATGTACAGGCGAGGGTCGTCATTGATCGATTGGTTGAGCGGCATCACGCACTTGCGCCAGTCGCGAAGGCTTCGCGTTGAGTCACTGGTGCAACGCCGCCGTCTTCATCGGCGAATCATCGGCGAATCATCGGCAAATCATCGGCCTCCGAGAAGTGTCGGGTTCCTTTGGGGATACACCTGCCCCGAAGGGGCTTCCTCGTGTTCCCGTCGCGCATCGTACGACGGTGGCGAGAAGCGGTCGAGTCACGACAACTTTTACCAGGTCGAAGAGGCGGGAATCACGCTCGTTCCGGCGCTGGACGGGTGTTGAAGCACTGTCACCGAAACGCCGCGTGATTGGCTCGAACGGGTTTTGGCATCAGACGGGGGGCATCGTGACGGTGGAGGTGCTCTTCTGCATCGCGTACATCGTGGTTGTGAGAATGGTCGTCGGATGTGTGCGCAGAGGATCAGGACCAGCGCACCCGGCAGTTCGATCCGTCTCGGAGCTCCCCGAGATCTCAATGTGGCTGGAGACGCTTCGCGACGTTCTGACCGGGTCGGCTCCCGTCGGCGAGTCCATTGTCCGATGTTGGCGAACGTGCCTCGTACCTCGACGTCTTGCCGGAGGACGAGCGTGCTCAGCAGCTCGCGGACTGGGCGATGGTTGGCTTCCTCGTTCGGTAGGGGTTCACCCCCGAAGCGCGCGGAAACGCACTTTTCGGACGTCCTGCGCTTCGTGGACAGAATCTGGAGACAGTGCCGATTACGACTATGGGTCAGGTCGCCGCGTTGTTCTCCCGAACGGTAGAGTTTGGTTTCTCGTCGACTCGTCGACTCGTCGACTCGGCGGGTCGAGCGCTTTCCGTGAGTTTCCCGATCGCGCTTGCTGTCCCAGGAGTTCGGCTACGTTGAGTCTCGCGTATCGGGCCGTGACGGTTTGAATGACTGGCCCCGACGCGCGGACGACCTGACCTTAGTCAAGCTCGAGGGCGGCGCTGTCACGCTCGGCGCGCGTCGTTTTCGCGAAGCGCAAGCTCCAGAGCTGACCGTCGAGAACGTTGCGGCGATCCATCGCGGATACCAGAAGGCCAACGACGCATCCGCGAAGCGTCAGTGCGGTATTGAGCTTGCTTGCGCCTTTGGCGCCGTCACCCGTTCCGGGAATTGCAACATCTTTGGACGAATCAAGACCGAATAAGAAAGCTTCAGTCAGCTGTGGAAGGCTCAACCATTTGACAGGACATTGGACGTCTTGGCCACACGTTGGCGTCTCGATGAACAATTCTGACTTCGCGGTGTGGGTGTTATGTCACCTGGCCGACGTCCGGAGTCTGTAATGCGCTGAAAGGTTTTGTGTTTCCTGGTCGCTTGACCAAAGTATAGCCATCAAACTATTGCTTTCGGAACACTCGGAAAACCAGAAGACGCAGTGAATTCAGATTGTGGGCGGTTTCTCGGAGGAGTTCGACGCGAATTCTTGGATCGCGTCATCATTCTCGGCCAAGACCACCTGAGAAGAGTGCTAGGTGAGTAACGTCGGAGGGTACTTCAACACAGCTCGGCTGCACCAAGGCATTGGTAGGGAATACCGTCGGGAAGAAGAGCCGCTGCCCTTGATGCTACTGGAAAGCTTGTCGCTTCTCCGGCATTGAACGGCCTCCATCACGCCTACTGGAGGGCAGCGTGATGGACGGATGATTCGGGTAGCCAGCCAAGACAGGCGGTGCTCTCGTTCCACAACTCCGCGACGGTCCGGCTTCAGTGAGCTGGCGTGCAGGTGATCACGAGGCGATCTTCGCCGCTGTCGTTGAAGCCGCGGTTCCGGTCGACGTTGATGCCCGATGTCCGCGAACGGTCACGGTCAAGCGAAGGCGTGTAGCCGCGCTCGACGCACGTGCGTATCGTCTCGTTTGTCTCGCGGTCAGTGAGCCAATCGAAGACCGTACGAGCGATCATAAAGATGACTGCGGCGACGATCAAAACGATGGCGATGACCGCCGCCGCGGGCAGGGCCGGATTGCCGTAGCCGGCGGCGCCGCCGAGGACCTCGCTGAGAGGCCAGGGAAGGACCGGAGCCAGCCATTCTCGGACGAGAGCCAGCACCTGCGAGCCAGCCTCTTCGGCGAGCGCGAGCAGGCGCCGAATATCGCTGACACCCGCGTTGAGAAGATCCATGCCACGTCGACGGGCCTCCTCAACGACGTCGTTGAGGAATTGAACCAGGCGGTCACCTGTGATGACGAGGTGGAAGATTGCCCCAGCCGCAACAGCGCCGTTCAGAGCCTCACGCCAGCCGTTCGCTCCAATAACGATTTCTACACCGCCGTAAGTACTCGCGGTGTAGAGTCGAGACGCGTTACCGTAGTTCGCCGACTGGATCCCCTGGGCAATGGCCCGCGCGATCGCGTCCAGATGGTTCGGCGACGGCGCCATCGGGTTACCGATGTTATCGGTCGGGAGCTGAGCTTCCACCAGGCAGGCCGCTGCGCCATGGCCTAGGGCACCCGGATCGAGCACGGCTAGTTCACCACACTGCACACCGAGCGGAGCTCCGCCAGTCAGCCGAGCGATTTCTCCTTGGATGCTAGATGCGAGGTGGTGACTGTTGCCTGATGCCCTCGTGTGGACCCAAGTCTGAGAGCAGAGCGAGTTGGGGTAGCCCCAATTGCTGTGGAGCGAGACGAACTGGGTGTCACCACCGTAGGCGCGCGCCATGCCTGCGCGGGCGCCGAGCGAGAGATTCCGGTCGTCGCTCCGCGTGAGCCTAACGTCGTGACCTCTCAGCGCCCCGATGACACGGCGGGCCAGCTCCAGGTTGATGACCTTCTCGTGCTGCCCGGAAACATGTCGGGCGCCGTAGGGGGTCGACTTCCCCACTGGCGCGTTGCCGCCGTGCCCGGGGTCCAAGATGATTGTCGAGCCGCTCATAGTCGATCTCCTTGCGCGCGGATGGTCTGCAAGGCCCGAGCCGTAGTCCAAGCCCGCGAAATCCGTTGGCGTAGCCCCGCGAGAGGCTCGGTTGCCTCTGACGCGCTGGGCACTGGGCTGATCGCTCGACCATGCCCGTTCGGGCACGCCGTTCGTGTGTTCATGGTCCAAGCGTTCACGTCAAATTCGGCCCTATTGTGTGCTTGTCTTACCAGCCATTCTCGACGAGAGTACTCGCGAGGAAATCGGATGCTAGCTGCCACCGGCAACGCTAGTGCCGTGATCGGGATGTCCCCGCCCATCGCGGCGCTTCACCAAAGACTCGACGCCATCGCTCGCGCCGAGCGCACGACTCTTATCACTGGTCCCACCGGTGCCGGCAAGGACGTGGTCGCGCACTCGCTGCACGAGCGCTCGCGTCGCTCGACCAGGCCCTTCGTCGTCATCCAGTGCGCCGCACTGCCCGACAACCTCGTCGAGGCCGAGCTCTTTGGCCACAGCCGCGGCGCATTCACCGGGGCGGTCCAGGCCCGCGACGGACTGGTGCGCACCGCCGAACAAGGCACGCTGTTCCTCGACGACGTCGACGCGCTCGCGCCCGGTGCGCAGGCGAAGCTGCTCCGCTTTCTCGAAACCGGCGAGTTCCGGCCGGTAGGTGCCGACCATTGCGCGACGTCGCAAGCGTGGGTCGTGGCTGCGACCAACCAGGACCTGCACGCGCGCGTACGCAGCGGCGCGTTCCGCGAGGACCTGCTCTATCGCCTCGAGGTCGTGCGGGTGGTGATCCCACCGTTGCGCGAACGGCGCACCGACATCGTGATTCTCGCCGAGCACTTCCTCGCCGAGATCGGTCAGAGCCACAAGCGCCTGACCGCGGCCGCGCGCGCCGCGCTCGAGAGCCACGACTGGCCCGGCAACGTGCGCGAGCTGCGTCACCGCATCGAGGCGGCCGCGCTGCTCGGCGAGAGCGACTCGATCGAACTCGACGACCTCGGACTTGACCGCTCGGCGCTGCGCAGCGAGGCTCAAATGACGAAGGCCGCGCTCGGCCTCGAGGGTGAGCTGTGGAGGCTGGTCTCGGAAAACGGCATGTCCCTGGCCCAGGCCACCGCTACTTGCGAGGAGATATTGGTACGCGCCGCGCTGCGCGTCGAGGGTCACAATCGCACGCGCGCGGCGGCCCGTCTCGGGATCAACGTCCGGACCATCTATAAGAAGCTGCCGAGGTAGACGAGCTCGCCTCCGCGATCTGGCGCGCGCCGCGGCTGCGCCCCTCGGCGTGAAGCACCAGGGCCTGGGCGCCGGCCACGCGCGACGCCGCATAGTGACTGGCCGAGAGCTGGCGGACGCCGAGGCGATAGCGTTCGCCGCGCCCCACCGGCCACGGATCGACGACGCGCACCGCGGTGTTCTCGTCAGTGTCGTCGCCGACCAGACCCGACACCACGACCACGTGCAGCCCCGGCGACGCCTCGCCGACCCAGAGAGGCCCGTGGTCGACTAGGAGCTGGCGCAGGACCTGGGCGGTGAGCGCGCCCAGGCGACGGACCACCAACCCCCACGTTCGTGCGAACGACTCGACGCTTTCGGGCTCGAGCCCGTCGCGATACTCCCGCCAGCGTCCCGCGGCGCGCGCGACCTCGCCGGGGTCGACGGCGATCGAGTCGCGCCAGCCGATGATCATCGCGGCGCCCGCGGCCCAACAGCTCATTCCGGTTACCTGCGGCACTAGTGGGACCTCGTGCCAGATGTCGACGTGGCTGCGCTCCTCGTGGTGAACCACGCGCGTCGCATCGGCTGGTATCGCAGCGTCGATCGCCCGCACAATCGCGTCGGCGAGGCCGTCGACATGCGCCGCTTCGCCGAGGCGAAGATCGTCGCCGAGCTCGACGTGGGCAGCCGCGGTGCCGGGCGCGAGGCGGCGCGGATCGATCACCGCCAGCGGTGCGCGCTGAGCCGGCAGGTTGGCCCCGAGCGCCGACGCCAACGCACCTGCTAGCCGTTCGCTCGCCATGCCCGCGCGCTCGTGCATCCACGTGCTTGTCGCAGCGCCAGCGTCGACGTGGATCGACACCAGCGCGCTCGCGCCGTGGCGACGGGCCAGCTCGGCGCGCGCCGCGAGCGAGACCGCGCGATCGTCTTCGCGCGTCAGGAGGCACGGTCGGCCGCAACCGCGCATCCGCGCCGCGGCTCGTTGCGCCACGGCGAGCGCGACCTCCTTTTCGGCGAGGCCGCACGCGCTCTGCACACCGGTGCCGCTCGAGCCGCCACCGCCGTACCCACCGTGCCCGGGATCAAGCACGACGATAGACATCGAGTGCTCCAAGGTCAATCGAATCGCTCAGCGTGAGGGCGTCGTCGATCGGCGTCGACGCCCTCACCTCGCAGTCCTGTCGCGCGGTGATATTGAGCATGCGTGCCTCGCTGGGGTCCTACTCGTTCGCGGCGCGCGACGAGCTGTGTTGCTGTCGAGCCTCGTGACAGCGCGGGCTCAGGGCGTCTGCGCGATGCGCCAACCACCGTCGGGCAGCGCGCTGTACGTAAAGTCGCGCGGGTCACCGCGGGAGACGTTGACCGTGCGGTCGATGTTCTGGATCGTGCCGTCGGCTTTGACAAGGACCTGGAAGTTGAAGTCGATGTCGCCGCCGCCTGACGGATCGAGCTTGCCGTGGACGTACATCATGATGCAGCCTACACCGCGCCTCTCGTACGAGTTCGCTTCGCGGCCGTCGAACGTCACATCGAGGACGGAGCCGGTAACGCCGCCGCTCCAGCCCGTGTCGCTCGTCTTCTCGACGCGGCAGTCTTCGATGTCGTTGCCGTTGGCGCGCCACAGCAGGTCGAACTCGGCGCGCGCGCTAGAGAACGTGCCGGCAGTGCAGTCAGCGACAAACAGCTGCGCGCGGCGGCTCTGCCACGCGTTTCGCCGGCCGCGGCCGTGGCCCACGCTCGTCACGTTCCCATGCACGGTGAGCCCGTTCGCACTGAGGAGCTGCGTCAGCGCCGTGCCGATCGCGAACACGGCCGCGCCGACCTCGGCAATGCCGACGATGACTTCGAGGTTCTGGCCCTCCGCCATCGTGGGCTGCGCGCCCACGTAACGGTGGATGCCGCGCGCGATCGCCGCGCCGAGTCGATCCAGCGACATCGGATCGGTGAGCCGGCGCTCGCCGTACGGATCGGAGAGATAGTCGACCTCGAGCAGACACGCGGCCGTCTGCGACGGCAGCCGCTCGGGGCTAAGCACAGCGAGCGATTCGCGACCTGTCGGCGCGACCGCATGACCGTACGCGCCGAGCTCGCACTGGATCGCTTCAGCGAGCGCCATCGAGCGGGCGGTGCCCCGATCGTGGACGTAGGCCTCGGCGCCTCGCGCGCCGGGCGGGCCCGAGTTTGCGTGCAGCGAGATGAACACCGGCGCGCCGAGTTGCTGGGCGACGGCCATGCGCTCGGCGAGTGGGATGTTGACGTCGGACACGCGCGTCAGCGTTGCGCCCGCGCCGTAATGCGTCGCGACCCGCTGCGCGAGCGCGAGCACCACGTCTTTTTCGAGTGCGCCGCTCGGGCCGCGTGCACCGTATGGGGTCGACTTGCCCGCAGGCGCGCTGCCGCCGTGCCCGGGGTCTAGGATGATTGTAGGTTGGCTCATTGACGGTCTCCTTGCGCGTGCCTGCCCCTGCAACCTCCGAGCCGCAGGGCAAGTCCCCAAATTCTGCTGGCGCCGCTTTGCGAGCGGCCCAGTTGTGAATGGCGCCGAGGGCGCGGGGCTGATCGATCGGCCATGCCCGATGGGGCCCACCGTCGGCAATCCGGACTCGGATCCGGAGGCGCACCGTCCGTGTGCTCTGGGTCAAGATTGCAGTTCGGCTCGACCAAGGTCCGATTCGGCCCAATCGGGTGGTTGCCTCAAAGGCCGTTCGCGACGAGCTTACCTGTGAGGAGAATGGGTGATAGCTGCCACCGGCAACGCTGGTGCCGTGATCGGGGTGTCATCGCTCATCGCGGCGCAGTACGAAGAACTCGACGCCATCGGGCGCGCCGAGCGCACGAGCTTTCCGGTCACAGCCGCGGTGCCGGAACGGCGCACCAGTCCGTCGCGAGCCTCGACGTGCCCGAGATCAAGCACGACGATAGACATCGCGTGCTCCAAGCTCGATCGAATCGTTCAGCACGCGCTCTTCGCCGATCAGCGTCGACAGCCGCACCTCGCCGTCCTGCTTCGTGGTCAGGTCGAGGCGCCGTTTGTCCTGCTTGTCCTTGGCGTGACGCACCTGCGTGAACCATTTGACGTCCGCGGCGCCCTCGGGGACGTCCGCCCAGAGCGTGCGCTCGTTGACGCGGCGGATTACCACCGGGCCGAAGGTTACCCCCGACGGGAGGTTCGCCGGCGCGCCCGCTATCGCGGTCCAGCCGTCACACACGATCAATCGAATCCGGCGCACGCCGGACGTACGCCACAGCGGCAGAAGCTCCCGCTCGGCGCAGGGGTGTAGCGTCGTGAACGGCACCCAGTCGTCGCCTTCATCGCGATTGCTGATCTCGACGGTGAGCGAGATCGGTCGCGGCGAGCGAGGTATGGTCCAAGTCGTGGTCAAGTGCCCTTCGGGGCTGGCCTCAAGCTGCACCTCGGCCGCGGCCGGTTTGTCGAGCGGGCGCTCGATGCGGGATAGCACGCGCGGGCCGCGGCGGAGCTCGACGAGGTCGACCTCGGGCGAGATCGGGATCAGCGCGGCGAAGGTTGCGGGCAAGGTCGCCCGCTGCCCGCGGATCGGCGTGCGAGCGAGTTCGGCGCCGGCGCGGTCCAGGGCAACCGCGACAACGCCAGTTTCCTCGGGCGCGCCGGGACCCGCACCGCGCTCTTCCTCGCGGGGCGGTTCGAGCACCTCGAGCGCGGTGCCCGAAAGCCGTCCGATCACCCGCAGGCGCGACGCCTTCGCGCGCACGCGGCGAGGCTGGTATCGGGTCAGCATCGCCTTTGGTCGGTATGAAGCGACGTCGAGCCGGCCGGCGTCGGACATCGCCGTCGGCACCGCCGCGTCCCCTTCGCGCTCGTCGAGCATCTCGGCGATGCAGCGGGCTAGCCCCTGCCGGGTCGCGACGCCGATGCCGCGCGCCGCATCCGCCGTGCTCGCGACACCGACGTCGGCCGTTCCGGGTAGAAGCGCGACCCAGAGCGCGTTCTCGCGCCCCAGTGTACGCGCCGCTGCGCGCGACAACACCTCCAGCAGACCGCCTACGCGCGGATCATCCTCGCCGGTTGGCACCGACGAGATGACGGCACCGGCGTCCTCGACCCACGGCAACGTCACCACCTCGCACTCCGAACCCAGGCGACGTCCGATCGCCTGGAGGTACTTGCCGAGCTCCTCGGGCGAGGGCGCAGTGGCCTCGTCGTCCCCCAGCGTCGCGATTGGCAGCACAACCACAGGCACCCGTGCGCTGTCCTCGACGCCGGCGGCGGTGCGCTCCGGCGACTGAGCGATTCCGGTCTCGGGCTGAGGAAGTTGGTTGGTGGGGGTGCGCGGGGGTGGCTCGAGGATGGGCCACGCCGCGACGTCATAGTCCGGCAAGATGGCGGCCGCGTCGAAGCCCTTCTCGGTGGCGGTGCAAGAGACGGCCTTCACTCCCTCGAGGAGAGCGCGAATGCGCGCGCGCAGCGCGTTGGCACGCTCGGCCCGATCCTTGGCAACGAAGCCGACCCACAGCACGTCCTCCGCGGAGAGCGCATCCACGCCCGCTCCGCCGAAATCGACGACCAGGCGCTGGCGAATCGATCCGTCCGCAACGCGGCCGAACACAGTCCGGTGGTCCACTGTGAACGCGACCACTGCGACGCGGTCCTCGGGGAACGGCTTGGGCGGCGCCCACCAGTCGAATCCGCCGCGGATCTCGATGACGCCACCCGCTGTGCGCTCGACCGCTACGATCCCGTCGGCATGCGAGATTGACCAGCTCGAGCCGCTCGAGCTCGACGTGGTCTCAGGGTCCGCGATGTTCGGCGGCGGCGCGGCTGCCGCCACGCTCCCGACCTCTGCCGTCGCACTACCGCCGGCCGGCCCCGCGATGCCAAGTTGGGGCGGACTGCCTGCCGGCACGCCGTTCGCGAGATCTGCGATGTGCTCGATGTTCTCGATCACCTCGAGGATGCACTTCCAGCGTCCGCGCTCGACTGGGTCGCTCTCCTGGCTGAGCCGGTAGACGTGACTGGCGTGCCCGACCGCGACGCTCGGTGGCACGCTCAATCGCAACAGGTTGTCGTAAGCGTGGGGGGACGTGCCAAACGGCTCGAGGCGCGCGAGCGGCTCGGCCGGACCGCATTGCAGCGCGAGCCCGGCGATCACCCGGATCGCGAATCGTGAGAGCTGCGGTTCGCGGTGCGCGCGAACCGCGGCCAGAACGAGCACGGCGAGGAGGCGCAGGCGCAGAATGCCTGGCCGATGTACCTCGCCGTTCTTGCTCTGCGCGAGCGAGGCGAGCGCGATCGGCACCAGTGAGGCCGCAGCGGAGGCCGCCTGAAGCGTGACGCACAGCCGTTCGGCGGCGAGCGGATCACCTTTTAAGGTCGGGAGCGCATCCTTCCACAACTCGAGCAACGTGACGAGCGGCGAGCGGATGACGTCGACGAGTGGGCGGTTAGCGGGGTCGCGCGCGACGGCGTCGCGAAGCCGCGCGTCCAGCTGGCTCCACATCGGCTCCGAGAACAGGCTGATGAGATCGGACTCTTCCATCGTCTACCTCGACTAGGGCGGCGGCGCCGTCGGTGGATTCTCGGGCGGAGGTGCTTGTGGCTGCTGTGGCTGCTGTGGCTGCTGTGGCTGCTGCCGTGCCTGCGCTTGGTCTTCTTGCTGCTGGCGCCGTCGGCGGTCTTCGTCCTCCTGCGCCTGTCGTCGCCGACGCGCCTCGTCCGCGATCCCCTCCTGGCGCTGGCGCTGGCGCAGCTCCTCCTGCTGCGCCGCCTGCCGCGCCGCCGCCGCCTGATCCGTATCCGACGTGTTCGGCTGGCGCCGCTCTGTGCTGGGCAGGTTCGGCGCCGCCGGGGCGCTGCTCAGGAGCGAGCCGTTGCCGTCGGACATTGTCGTCGGCACGCGCGCGTTGGCGTCGAGCCGCGCTCGCTGACTACGGCTTGCCATTCGATCAAGCGGGATCTGGTCGGTGCGAAAGGCCAGGTCGACGCTGGAGCGTAGCCCGGCTCGCGTCGCGATCTCCTCGTTCGTACTCGAGCTGTCTGCCTGCACCCTGTTGTAACCGACGTTCAAGTGCGCGCTCGCCCCCCACATTCCCATCCCCATCTGTGCGGAGGCGCCGGTGTCGATGTCTAGCTCTTCGCGGCGTGCCTGCTGCGTGTTCTGCGCGCTGCGCGTGTCAACTCGCATGTCCATCGACGCGTGCAGCCGGCCCTCGTCGACCACCACCCGCTGCAGCCCCATTTGCACCATCGTCGCCAGCATCTGCTGGCGTTCGCGCCCAATGCGCTGCCGGATGAGCGGGCCGAGCGTCCCCATGAGATCGCTCTCGTCGAGGCTCGACACCTCCGACGCGCTCACCCGCAGCTGCGCGGCGATCTCGCTCGCCTTTTCGGTCAGGTCGACGCCTTCGCCGACCTGTAGCGTCCCGTCCTGGATGCGAAGGAAGGGGAATTTGCCGACCGCCCACGCCATCACGTCGGCGTCGCGGATGTTCTCCGAGGTGAACTCCTCTTCGGTGCGCGAGACCGCGTCGAGCATGTCGCCGATCGCCGTCAGCTGGGAGATGTTGGACTGCGTGATCGCCTGGAAGACGCCGCTGATCAGCTGCTGCACGTAGGTCGGGAAGTCGATAGCCTCGCGGATCTCGCGGAACGTGCGTCCAGCCGCGCGCGTCGCGTCGCCGAATTCCTGCGCAGCGGTCATGGCGGGGAACCGCGGGACCGCCTTGGCCCGCTGTACCTCCTCCTCCGCAGCCAGGTCGGTGCCCATCATCGCCACTGTCACCATCTTCCGTGCGAGATCGCGCCGGACCTCGGGCGCGGCCTGTGCGAACGCCGGCGTCGCGCCTAGGACACGGCGCACGGAGCGGCGTACGACCCGCAGCCGCTCGTCGCGAGATGGCGGCGCCGTCACGTTGCCTCCACTGCGTAGGCGAGCGCGGCTCGCACCACCGGATCACTAGCGGTGGGCGCGACGGTCCCCGCCACGAGCTGAGCGGCGTTGCTCGCTAGCCACTCGATCAGCTCGCGCCCTGCCATCGCGCGAGCCACTGCGCGTGCCGTGTTCACGGAGCGGCGCAGGAGGCGCGGCGCGTGACGCGCCACCAATGTCCACGGACTCCCGCCGCCAAGCGCTTGCTCCACGTCTGGATCTGTGAGCACGGCGAGTGCGTCACGCACCTGCTGCACGATGTCGCGGGCCGCGAAAGCGGCGATGCCTGTGGCCCGCGCGGTCAGCTCCGCGGCGAGTTCGCGCCCGATCACGCCAGCGCGCACTTGGAGGTGGCGGATCGAGTCGTGATGCCCGGCGTGGCCAATATCGACCATCACCTCGACGAGATCGGCGATGCGCGCGTCGAGTTCGCCGAACACGTGCTCGTAGAGCGCGTGCCGCTCTTCGACCACGAACCGGTCGGGACGCCGCCGCCACTGCACCAGCTTCTGCACCACCTGACCCTGGATGGGCAAGGGCAACGTCCCACGCACCATGCCCTCGGCGAGCGCGTCGACCACTTCGAGCAGGCCGGCATCGTCGACGTGACGCGCCCACATCAGCACTGCGGCAACGGCGAGCTCGGCGCGGTTCGGCCGAGCCTGCTCGATCGCAGGCAGATCGACCAGGCCCAGTACCGCGGTACCGAACCGGCGCACCGCCGCCGACAGGTGCTCGGCGAGCAGGCGCTCGCTGCCGTCGACGTCGAGCCACGGCGCTCGCCGCTGCGGCGCCCCATCCACCGCGCTCGGCGTGCTGGCGGTTTCTATGGCCGCGGCTAGGTGCACTATTGCCTCTTGGAGTTCGCTTGGACCGCGTCGAACTCGACCTGGCTCGCCATCTTCTCGAGCGGGAAGGTCTCGCTCTTGAACTTGACGTGGACGAAGCCGGTCAGCTTGGCCTTCGAGTCCATGTAGGCGTCGCTCTTCTCGGTGAGGCCGCTGGTCGCGCTCGCGACCCGGACGTTGGTCGCCGAGCGATTGCGGTTCGAGCCGCTGCCGCTGCCCTCGGTACCCCAGAAGCTGCGGTCGTACTCGTACTCGTACGCGCTCTCGGACTGGGTGTCGACGTGGCGCTGGACGTCCTCGGTGGTGCCCGTGAGCTCGCGCGACGCGGCCTCGTGGCTCGTCACGCTGAACTCGACGCTGGCCTTGATCTCGCCGTCGGTGACGACGATGCGGTTGATTCCCATCAGCACCATCGTGGCCAGCATCTGCTGGCGCTGCCGCGCCATCGTGAGTTGGTGGGCCTGCACGATCTCAAGCTCGCTGTCCTCGTCGTCAGGATCGGCGTTGTCGAGCCCAAATAGCTCCTTGAAGTTCGGCATCTTCGCATCATCGACGCCGGGCCGTCGCTGCAGCCTCTTGTTGGGGCCCTGCCCCTGGGTCTGCAGCGCCTGGGGGTATTTAGCGGTGAGATTGTCGCGGGCCTCGTTCATCGGTACGTTCTCCGACGCGAAGTCCTTCACCGTCATCGCCACCATCTGCAGGTACTTGCCGAACTCGTGCATCTGCTTGATCGAGCTGTTCACGATCGACGTAAACACGCCCTCGATGAGCCCCGACACGAACTTGGGGAAGTCCACATCCTTGACGTTCTGCGCCATGGCTTGGCCGGCCTTGCGCGCCAGCCCGCCCTGCATCTCGTTGCCGACCTGACTGCGCGACTGAGGTAGGTTGGGGTTCTGCACGTTCGACTGGTACTGCTTGTCGTCGTACTTCACTGGGTCCGCCATGGCGCGGGCCAGATCGGTGCGATCCTGACGCACGGCTGCTCCACGCAGCGAGTCGTCGCCGCCCGACGGATGGACCATGTAGGCCATCACGTTGACCATCGAGTTCGCGATGGTCTTGCGTTCGTCGGCCTCGAGCGCCTTGAACGACGGCGTGGCCTCGAGCATCTCGCGGACGTACTGCCGGACCGCTGGAAGCGGAGCGCCGCGAAGGCGATCGAGACTCTGCTGGGTGATCATGACGTAATCCTCCGATCAGCGCGTCGGCGCAGGTTGCGGTTGCGGTGGTGATTGCGCAGGGGGTTGCTGTGCCGGCACCTGCGCGGGGGGCGGCGGTGCCGCCGGCCGGGCCGCGCCACCGGGAGGCTCTGCGCGGGCGTTGAGCAGGGCGAGGCCGCCCGACGAGACCATTTTCTCGAGCGGGAAGGTCTCGGATTTGAACTTGAGCTGCACCTCGCCGGTGAGCTGTGCCTTGACCTCGGCTTTCGATTCCGAGGTGTCGTCGATCGAGCTTTCGACGGTGGCCATGTGGCTCTGGTGGGCCGCGTCGATTCCGGCGTTGACCCCCCACGGCATGGCCGAGAAGTTGTGCTGAGCGTGGAGCTCCTCTTCCTTGCGCTCGTCGTGCAGGGAAGCCTTCGACATGCGCGCCGCCTTGTCGTCGGCGCGCATGTCGAAGATGACCTTGGCGTTGATCTGGCCGTTGGTGACGACGATGCGATTGATACCGAGCAGCACCATCGTTGCCATCAGCTGCTGGCGCTCGCGCGCGATCTGCAGTTTAGTCTGCGCGATGAGCGCCGCCTCGCCGTCGTCGTCGTCGAGATCGACGCTTATGTTCGGGAAGGCGCGCTCGAGCTCCGCGGTTTCGGCATCGGGCCGGGTGCGCAGCCGCGACCGCTCCCCGCTGGTGTCGACCTCCACCACAGACGGAAACCGGCTCGCAATGTGATCGCGCGCCTGAGCGTCGCTGACGTTGTCACGCGCGAAGTCGTCGACTGTCTTGGCGCACGCGGCGAGGAGCTCGCCGTACGCCTTCATCTGATCCATGGACGCCTTCACCACTGCGTTGAACACGCCGTTCACCAGCCCGGAGACGAAGTTGGGGAAGTCGACCTTCTTCACCATCTCGCCGAATTGCTCGACGCCCTCGCGCACCGCGCCCGCCTTGAAGTCCTTGCCGACTTGCCCAGGCTTCTCGGCGAGCCGCGCGCCGATGTCACCGACGGGATCTTTCTTTTCCTCGGCCGGCTCTTTGCCCTTAGGCATCTCGGCAAGCGCGCTGGCCAGAGTGTCGGGTGCGTCGACGAGGTACGAGCTCACGCGCACCATCGCGTTCGCCAACGCCTTCTGGTCGGGCGCCGACATCGCGCGAAACGCCGGGGTCGCCTCGAGGATCGAGCGAACCTCGGTGCGCACTTTCGCGAGATTATCGCTTTGCGCAAGCATCAGGATCAGTTACCGGGCTTGGGGTGGAGCAGCGGGAGGTAGCACAGGAGCCTGCGCGGGAGGTGGCACGGGAGCCTGCGCGGGAGGTGGCGCGACCACGGGCGTTCCGCGACCACCACTCTGTGCCTGGTTGAGGGCGAAGAGCTGCGTCGAGTTCATCATCTTCTCGAGCGGGAACGTCTCGCTCTTGAAGCGGAGGGTGACGTCGCCCGACAGCGCCGCGTTGGCCTCGATGCCTCCAGTGGAGTCACCCTGCGTGAACACCTTCAGCCCCACTGGCTGCTCGAACCGACCCTTGACGTGCATGTCGGTGGTCGTGATCTCGCCCTCCATTACCTGCTTCTCGTACTCCATGTATTCGCCATGCCGCTGCACCGTATCCGACGCGGTGAAGTTGAAGCTCACCTTCGCATTGATCTTGCCGTCGGTGACGATGATGCGGTTTATCCCCATGAGGATTGTCGTGGCCAGCAGCTGCTGCCGACCGCGTGCGATCTCGGTGCGCGCCGCCACCACCAGCTTCTGCAGTGCGTCCTCGTCTTGGAGGTCCTCGATCGGCGCGTCGGTGCCCAGCTCTGCCTGGAAGTTAGGCATCGAGTCGCTGTCGTAGTCTTCCTTGACCTTGAGCTTGCCGCTCGTGATCTCGAAGATGCTCGGGTACTTCTTGGCGAGGTGTTTCTGTCCCTCGGCGACGTCGGTGTGCTGATCGACGAAGTCCGAGAGCGACATCGCTACCGAGTTCACCAGCTCGCCGTACGCCTTCATCTGCTGGATCGACGCGTCGACGACGGCGTTGAACACGCCCTTCACTAGGCTCGACACGAACGCTGGGAAGTTGACCTCCTTGACCAGCCGCGCCATCTGCGTGACCCCAGCTGCCGTCGCCTCGGCTTGGAAGCGCTCGTCAGGGGTCCACTTTGCCGGCGACTCATTGCCTGGCGCGCCGGGATAGTTGCCGGGCGGCGTGGGCCCGCGCGGCCCCGTCGGATCGGACTCGAGCGCACCAGCATGCGGATTCCGCGCCAGCTCCTGCTCGACGAGCTGGCTGGCCACCTTGGTGGTGCTGTCGAGAATCTTGGCGCGTTCGTCGATGGACAGCGCGTGGAAAGCGGGGCTCGCCTCCATCATGCCGCGCACCTCGTGCTCGATCACTGACTGCTGGTCGTGCCGCATGGCAACCTCCTCAGGCGTAGGCGTAGGGATCGGGGGGACGGACTGGGATCACCATCGGCTGCTCGCGCACGCGGGAGGACGTCTGATCGTAGCCCGAGGGTCGAAAGTAGAGTGTCAAGCGTGCGCCAGTGGTCGGGGTTACGCGCGCGGACAGCACAGTCATGTCACCAGCCGTGCGATTTCCCTCCGGAGTCATCGCCGACAGCCAACGCTGGAGCGAGCGCTGCGCCTCGGGGCGCTGTGACATGTGGAGCTGGATGAGCGAGTGCATCTCGCGCGGCGGATCGGGGATCTGTGGCAGGAGGATCTCGAACTTCATCTCGATGCCTTTCCCCGTGTCGCGCAGCGCGATCACCACAGAGCCTGCTGGAAGGACGAAGCGCCCCCCCAGAATAAGCCCGACCGCCGTCAGTAGGCTGGGGAGCTGGTGCCCAACGCCGAGCTGGTTCATGAGGGGCTCGAGGTCGAGCAAGCGCAGATCGCCGGCGTAGTAGAAGTAGACCCGTTGGTTGCCCTGCGATCGGTTGCACGAGATCGAAGTGAAGATGGGCACGAGGCGCGGCAGGCAGCTCTGCGCGACACGGCAAACGTGACGCAAGGTCGGCGGCAAATCGTCGAGATCGCCCGGGCCGAGCTCGTAGTAGACCTTGGTCTCACCGACCCCACCGGCGTCGAATTGGGCGCCGAACCAGGCGCCGAACTTGGCGCCGCCGTGCAGGCGGCTGCCCCGGAACGCCTCACTTCGCTCGTCGAACCAGCGCAACGCCGCGTCGCCGTACTGACCGGAGACCAGGCGGCGCGCTTCGCGGCTGACTTCGTGGACGCGGGTGTGCGGCGAGACCAACGGACCGAGCGGCTCCATGTCGATGCGAAGCGCGTCGTGCGAGGTCTCGGAGAATGAGGTCTCGAGCGGCAGATGCCCCGGCAGGAGCGAGTTGTTGCCGTAACGCGGGTCGCCGATGGGCAAGTCGAAGCTGCGATCGAGGAGCCCCCCGATGTGCTGTGCGGGATCCTGGGTCCCGAGGCGTTGCGCGGCGAGGCGCAGGCGTTGCTTGGCGATTTCAGCGGCGCGGATCATGTTGCCTCCTTCACGCCTGCGGGGTGGTGGGGAGGTTCACTCGGGCGAGGGCATCGCGGATCGCGTCGCTGCCAGCGCCACTCGGCAAGGTGAAATTGGGGATGGTCGGCTGCGAGGTGAGCGCCACCGGTTCGGAGTACTTTTCGGTCTGTTGATCGGGCGTGCCGGTGACCGAGAGCCAGCGCTCGACGTTGGAGCGAAGGACGTCGTCGACGTTGAGATTGCGGAAAGAGCCGACTAGCGCGGGACCAGAGACGGCTAGCCACTGAATGATCGTAGCGCCGGCCTGGGCCATGGTGCGGTGGCGGACGCCATTGGGCGCGCCGCCCAAGTACATATTGCTGACCCGCTCGCACAACTGCCAGACGTCGCGCACACCGTACGACGCAAGGACGTCCGGGTGCGAGAGCGTGTCCTTCACGTTCTTGATCAGCGACTGCAGCTCGATGGCGGCGAAATGGGCCAGGCCGTAGCCGTGGTACGAAAGGTTTACCGCGAGGTCGCGCGCGGTCTTGAAGATCTGCTCCTGCGAGACGCGCTTCATCTCGGTCGAATCGAGCTCGCGACCGTAGATGCTAACCGCCGACAGGAACCGAATCCACAGGTCGTTGAACTCGCGGTTCGGCATCTCCTCGTCGACCGAGCCCTGGGCCACGCCGAACGAGCGCGCGTAGAGGCCGCGACGGTCGAACTCGTTGATGCGCAGTGGCGCCTCGCGGTGGTAACGGTAGAGCGGATCGCCGGCGCTGGACCGCTTGATGGGCAGCGCGCCGGTCATGAACTGCTCCACCACCTTGTCCATCACCGCGAACAGCTTCATCTCCTCGAGCATCGCGGAGAAATAGATCGCCGACAGCGCCCTGACGTTGTCAACGAGGATGTCGGCCTCGGTGCCGGCCTCGAGGTCTGGCAGATCGATATCGATCGCCGATGCACGACCTTCGATGGCGCCGGAGAGCGACACCGACAGCGCGCGCTCGAACCGAGACTTGAACTGCGCGTCGTTCGGATCCACCCTCTCGGCCACGAGCGCGCGACCGATCTCTGCGATCTGGCGCGCGTAGAATTTGAACTCGTTGGTGCCCACCTTCGAGTTGGTCTGCAGGCTCTCGTAGACCTTCTGGAACAGCTGCGGATACGTATTGTACTCGCCGAGCGCGCGGTTGAGCGCGCTCTTGAAAGACGCTGCCACGTAGATCGGCGGACTAACATCGTCCTGCTTCTCGTCGCCGGTCGCGGCGCTCAGCATCTGCGGTGACTTGCCGCTGAGAGCGTCGAGCTGCGAGTCGGCGATGAGCAGACCGCAGACGGTGAGGAAGCGGGCCTTGCTCGTGTCGACGATGTTGGGCGCGTCCACCTTTACCGTCGGCGGCACCGGTGCTGACGCCGCAGCCCCAGCCGCGACCGCCGTTGGGGCCGCCGTCGCCGGAACGTCCTTCTTGATGTTGTCGAGCAGGAAGAGTCCAGGCCGTCCCTTGGGGTTGGCCGGATCGCCAGGATCCGCGTTGGGAATCGGGAGATCGAAATTGGCGAAGTCCTTGAGGAACCAGCGCACCGCGACCAGGAAGTGGAACTTCGTATCGTTCTCCCTTTTGGCGGTCTCGTGGTCGCGTAGCTTCTGCTGGAAGTACGCGTCACCCAGGTTGACGCGGTCGGCCTGGGTCGGTGGTGCAGGGATTTCCTTGTAGTTCGTTACGTCGAGAATGATTTCGCAGCTCGCCATGGGTTCCTCCTAGATGGGTTGGGGACGGTCGGCTCCGCGACCGAGGTCGGACGCTCCTCCAACCTCATCGTCGAACACGTGAGACCAGTTCTCGGCAGCTCGGAGCGCCGCCGGAATATCGAGGACACCGACGCCGCACCCTTCGGTGCCGGCGCCGGACGGGAACGGATTCGCGCTCCGCACCAGGATGTCGCGCATCGCGAAGGGCGACAGCGGCGTCAGCCGGCGCGTTGCGTGCGCAACAAGGAGGGCTGCCGCACCGGTTACGAACGGTGCAGCGAACGACGTGCCGTTCTGCACGACCTGTCCTTCGAGCCCGGCGGTGCGAATCTCCATGCCGGGCGCGGACAAGGCGACATGGTCGCCGCGAGTGGTGAATGGGGCCGGCCTGCCGTCGACGCCAACAGCGCCAACCGCGATCACGCCGGGCAGGCACGCCGGCAGGTAGCGCAACCGATCGCCGCTGTTTCCAGAGGCGGCGACGAGGATGCAGCCGTGGGCGAGCGCGTACTCGATGACCTCGACGTGCGGCATCGGATCACCCTCGCGCAAGGCGCTCTCTGGGGTGCCGAACGAAAGGTTGAGCACGCGCGCGCCCAGGTCGACCGCAAGCTTTACCGCGAGATCGATGTCGGTGAGGGTGCCGAGCGCAGTCGGCGCGGTGCGGTCGGCGATCTTGGCCGCGGCGAGAGCGCGCATCGGCAAGACCGGCGAGAGCCCAGCAACGCCGCGGCGCAGTCCGACTCCACGCGCGGCGATGATGCCGGCGCAGGCCGTCCCGTGCCCCTGCTCGTCGATCGGAGAGCGATCGCGCTGCGTATGATCGCCAATGAGCGTAATGCCACGCGACACGTCGTCATTGGGTAGGTCGACAACGTCGGCGCCGGCGCGGCAGCGGCCCCGCAGCTCGATGTGATTGACGGAGACGCCGCTGTCGATGATAGCCACGATGACCGTCGGGTCGCCGAGCTCGCACTCGAGCGCGGCTCGGACGTGACACAGCTCGTGGCCCCAGTCGGCGAGTGCAGGCTCGGACATCGCCGTGGCCTGCGTGCGGTGCTCGAAAGGGCAGTCCGAAAGGTAGACTGGCGACGCGCTCTCGACCGCGTCGAGCGCCGCCAGCGCGCCGACCAGCTCGACCACCGAGGTGTCGGGATCGACGTCGACGCGAAACGTGCGGGACAGGCCGAGCTCGGTCTCGAGCGTGCCGTAGCCCACGTGTCGCTGGCCTGGGTTGTTGATGTTTAGAGCGGCGTGGAAGGTGCGGGTCACGCGCGTCGTATGGCTGCGCCGCGCTAGCACCTGATCGACGCGATCGACGTCGAGACGCATCGCTGCCGTCTGCGCGCCGATGGAAACGTCTCCGGTATGCGGGACGTGCCTGCGCTCCTCGCGCAGGCGCAACACCACGCGGCCGCGGCAGGCGCGGCGGGTCTCCTCGGGGCGCCATGGCAAGCGCGGCGCGACCTGGAGCTCCGACGTTGCGCTCACGACGCCCCCTTGCTGCTGGCGCTGGCGCTGGCGCTGACGCTGGCGCTGGCGCTGGCGCTGGCGCTGGCGCTGGCGCTGGCGCTGACGGCGGCATGGCCGTTTCCATTGCCGTTGGGCATGCGGAAGAAGCTCGTGGCGCGCTCGCCCGCCGTCATCACCTCGATCTGCCCCGAGGTGTGGTGCTCCATCGGCCGCACCAGCAGAACGTTGGGTTTGGCGTCGACGATTTCGACCGGATCGCCGGCGAGCCGCACCTCGGTGCTGATGCCGTCGGTGAGGTTGGCGCCCTGAATGCGCAGGAAGGTCTCGTCACCCCGCTTGACCACGTCGTGGTTCTGGACGATTGGACGGGACGAGGCGCGTAGCATCGCCTCGAGCTTGCTGACCGGGATGTTGACTGCGTCGCCCACGGAATCGAGTCGCTCGCGCGGCGCTAGGCGCCGGAGCTGGCCGACGTTGCGCACGCCCAGACGGCGCAGCCGCACCCGCTCGTCGTCGGACAGGTCGGCGCCGCCGATCTGATCGATCGAACGGCCGTCGGCCTCGTCGAGCGCCGAGTAGGTGTTCTCCTCGATCATCGGTCGAGTGATCGTGGTAAAGTCGAGGTTGACCGTGCTCGCGCCGATCTCATTCGGGCCGGCGGAGCGCCACAGCACCTGGCCCTCCGCGTCGATCTCGACGAAGACCTGAAGCGCGATCTTGAACTCCTTGAGCGCCCAGGTGAGTGGGCGGCCAGTGCGCGCCTTGATCGCGAGAGAGTCCTGCGCGCGGTCGAGCTGCTCACCGATGGCGGCGAGGAAGTCGTCGACCGGGATAGCACGCGCGCTGGCGCCCTTGAGCGTCATTCCTCACTCCGCGGGGTGAAGGCGACCGTCAGCAGGTGGTGCGGCAGATCGAATCCGGTGGCGTAGCGACCGCGCGGCGCGCTCGCCTCGAGCCCACGGCGTGCGCCGAAGCGGACCTCGATCGGCAGAGTCATCGCGACCTCGTCGATGTCGACGCGCACGCCGTCGCCCGCGCCGCCGGTGTCCTGGGGCACGGTGTCGAGCAGCGCCACGACCAGCTCGTCGAGCGCGATCATGTGCCCCCTTCGCCAGACGGCGGGGCGCTGGGCGCCGACGGCACGGCGCCGGGCGCGTTGGGGACGTCGCCCTTCCACTTGGCGTGGCGGTTTAGAAGCTGGATGGCCTGCGAGTCTGCGAAGCGCTCGAGGGGAAAGGTCTCGGTGCGGAACGTGATCCGCACCTCGCCGCTCAGATTTGCCTTGAGCGACGCCTCGGCTTGCGTGTTGGCCTTGACTGTCGTCACCATGAGGGAAGCGGTCGGCGCGGAGCTCCGCTCGGCGATGCCCTGGCCCATCTGCGCCGTCGCCAGTTCGGCGTCTGTCTTCTCGCGGACGTTGGCGTGGAACTGAAGTTTGGCCCGGACATCACCGTCAGAGACGACGATTCGATTGATGCCCATCAGCACCATGGACGCCAGTGTCGACATGCGCTGCTCAGCGAGCTGCATACGTCCTGCTTGGAAGAGCGGCCCAGCGACGAGATCGGCGGTCAGCGCCTCGCCATCGAGCCCGTAGTCAGCGAGCCAGTCCGGGCTGGTCCCCTCGGCGTCGGCGCTGACGGCGAGCGAAGTCTCAGCGCCACTGCCTGGCGGCGGCGCCACGTGGTGCAGCTCGCGGTGCTTCGACAGGTGGGCCCGCACCTGGTCGTTCGAGACGTGGTCGCGCGCGAAGTCGTCGACCGAACGCGCCAGATTGCCGACCAAGTCGGCGTACTCGCGCAGCTGCTGGGCAGTGGCGTCGACGATCGCTTGGAAAGTGCCCTGGATCAGGCTCGCGACAA
This sequence comes from uncultured Polyangiaceae bacterium, assembly GCA_964454965.1. GTDB lineage: Bacteria > Myxococcota_A > Polyangia > Polyangiales > Polyangiaceae > FEN-1139. Next base: position 222,966 of record CAYVXY010000020.1, read on the forward strand.
AGCCGGGGAAGTTGATGGCGTCGACGGCGTCACCAGTCGCGGCAAACTGCTCGAACGGTGTCTTGCGGGCGGGCGTGGCCGGCGCGGCCGGCGGAGTCGCGACCGGTGCGCCTCCGGGGCGGCCGGTGCTCGACGGCGATCGGCCAAGACCGCCGAGGTCACGTTGCAGATCGCCGGGTGTCGCCTGCGCGATCGCATACGGGTCGCCGTAGCGCGCGTCGACGAGGCGCTGAGTCGCGCCTCCGAGTGCGCGCTCGATGCGATCGAGATCGGCGCCAACGCGAGCGCGCTCGGGGCCGTCGAGCCCACGAAAGGCGGCGCAATCGCGCAACCTGCGCGTTGCGCCCAGCGCGAGCTGGGTCTTCTCGTTCATGCCGCTCCTCGGGTCGGCGCGGGCGGCAAACCTACCAGCGCCGGATCATCCTTGAGCGCCTTCAGCCGCTGCGCTGCCGCGCGCCACGCTGGGCTCGACGGCACCTGGCGCTCCGCGTCGGCGCACACTACTGCCAGTATCTCAGGCTCACTGCGGATCGGCAGTGGCGAGTCGCCGCGCCGGCGCAACGCCGCGGCCAGCGCTGCGTGCGTGAACGGACCGAACACTCCGTCGACGGCAGGCAGCGTCACCCCTTCGGGCGGCTGGGCTTGGAATGCGAGCAGGTCTGCGTGGCCGAGGTGAGCGAGAGCGCGCGCGAGGTCAGTCCGGCTCTGGATCGGGCCGCCGATCCGCACCACCCAGCGCAAGGCCGCGCCGCCGCCCATTTGGATCGCGCGGTCAACGAACATGGCGTGGCCGCGCACTGAGTCGATGCCGAGCCAGCGCAGCACGTCGAGGTACGGCAGGTAGAAGCGGCGGTCGGCGACTTCGCGCTGAGCCTCCTGGAAGGCGACGACGTCACCGGCCTGGCGGAACAGGCCGAGCCACGGCTCCTGCCATAGCGGCACCGCCGCGGTCGCGCCTGGCGGCAGCACCGGTGCAAGTCGCGCGGCATCGTCGTCGGCCAAGGTGACGCGCAGCAGGTTGCCGGCTGGGAGCGCGCTCAGGTCGAGGTCGCCGGCGGCCGGCGCCGCGTTGGCTTCGCCGAAGAGGCGCAGGTATGCCTCGCGGTCGCGGCGCAGGTAGACGCGCAGGAGATGTCCGAGCGCGCCGTAGCGCTGCGCGAACTTGACGTAGCCGATCGCGGCGCCAACGCGGGCGTCGCCGGCAACCGCGCGGTATCGCTCCGAGCCGCTCTCGACCAACGCGACCCGATCGAGGACGCGCAGACGGTGTCGCGGGTCTGTCGGTGCAAAGACGTCGTCGTAGGCGAGCGTCGGACCGACGTCGGGCAGCTGCTCGGGGCCCGCGGGGTCGTCGGAGTAGTCCGGAAAGTGCGCGGGCGGCACGATCGCTGTGGTTGGCGGCGACTGCATCGCCGGTCGTGGCATCTCCGCGACTGGCATTTCCGGCGGCGTCGGGGCCGGCAGCGCGGCGGCGTTACCGAAGCGCACGCCTGAACCGAGGTGGCGGACCAGATCGGGGATGTCCTCGAAGCCCGTGCAGTCTCCGCCGCCGTAGACCGCATCGGATATGCTCCCAAGGAAAGGCTGAGCGTTACCCTTTACCGAACGATACCGTTCGTGATGGGGTTGGACGACCGCGCTGCCGTATCGCGCGGGCATCGAAAGCGGCACCGGCGGTGCCACGTAGCTCGGCGCGGGACCGTGCTGCTGGGGCGCCGCGTGTAGACGCGCCAGACGCGAGCCGAAGACGCGCTCGAGCTCTGGCGCGTCCTCGAAGCCACTTGGATCATTCACCTGGGGCGCGGCGGCGGCGAGACTCGGCTGGCACTGGCCCGAGGTCTGCGCCATTGCCATCGCGTCCTCGAAGCCGCTCGGTTCGGTGGTGCAAACCGTCATCTCAGCTGGGTCGCCGTAGCCGTGCGGCTCGGGCGCCGTGTCGCCCCCAGCGTAGGTCTCGCCGCCCTCGTCCTGGTCCTTATCGTCCCAGAGCGCGGCGTCGAAGCCATCGTCGTAGGCGTAGTTTGGGTCCTCCTGGATGCTCGTGGATAAGTCGGGGTCGGCCTGGCCAACTCGCGTCTGCTCGGCCAACCGTCGCGGGGTCGAAGGCGCAACGAGCACGTCATCGCCGCCCCAGATCAGTGCGGGCCCGCTGTCGCCACCATAGCGGGCGTCGGCCTGGCCGATGCGGCCGCGATCGAGCGACCGACCCGTGAAGTCGGGTGAGATCTGGATCGACGGCGTACGTTCCAGACTTTCGCCGGTGAGCGTGAGTACGGGATCCTCGTTGCGCGCGCCGCGGTACGCGGCGACGGCGTAGTAGAGGCGCTGCGCACCGGCGAAGCGACGCAGCTGCTGTGGTGGGATGATATACGTTGCCTGTCCGGCGGGCGCGCGCAGGAGCCCGCTCAGCCGGCTGGTAGCGAAATTGGTCGCGCGCCGCGCTTGCCGGTTTTCGGCGCGGAAGAGCCGAGGATCGGTGGCGTAGGCCACCTCGAAGTAGCGGTCGTGTGGAACTGTCACGACGAATGACGCTACCGGGAAGCGCTCCGAGATGCGCGTGCGAACGGGTGTGATGCTGAGCATGCCTGCCTCGCCCTGGTTCGAGGGTACGGGGCCAACTCAATGCACGGCGGGTGCCATCGACAAACGCACGCGCTGCCGCGGTGTGCAATCGGCGACCGTGCCCAATTGGCCAGGGTGAGCGGGGCGCATGCGCATCGACGTGCAGACCACGACCGAGCGGGATTGCCGTGTCAATATCGCGGGTGGATCGCGCTTCGCCCTGCGCTGACGCGGCCCAGGTGCGTCGCCGGACATCTCCGACCCCATCAAGAGTTGGGCGGTAGTACTCCTGCTGAGCTGAGAGATGGTCTCGTCGCCGCGATCGACAGGCCGATGATGGAGACTCGCGCTCGCTACCCGCTCGCGCGTGGCCAGCCGAACTGCCTGGCTCGTCGGGTGAGCGGTAAGCGCGAACTCGTGCTGGAACGAGTCGAGGGGCGTGCGCTTGCCCGTTGTCTCGCTGCGTCAGGCTGCCTGAAGCGCACGCGCAAGCTGTTGGGTATCCAGCAACCGAAGGCGGAAGTGTGTCTGCATTCGGAGTAAGCCGCGGACAGTCTGTCTGGGTCGAGCTACCAGTCGTCTTGAGTGCGCGTCCGGGTGCCGATTGATTGAATTGGAGCGCAGCTTGGTGCATCATGCGACGCCTTACACTGCGCAAAAATGCGCGGATCGCTCCGCAGTCTTTGCGAGGAAAGGTCGATGGACCCCTATCCCGGAGTTGGCTGAATTCTTCTGGTCTTTTCATGGCGCTATCCTGCCTTTCTTGTGTGGTTGGTTGCTGCAATACTGGAACAGCAATTAATCCGACGTAGATGTCAGACGGCTTTCGCCAACTGACGCTCGTCTACGGTGCATCACGGGCCGTCGCGACGCCTTTCTCGTAACCCCTTCCGTTCAGGCTGTTCTGGGTGCCTCGTAGAGCCAATCGATGCTCGCATTGCTTGCGTCCCATCACCCAGCCGATTGACAAGGCAACATAGGAGTCCGAAGTCGCTACTTCCGTGAAATCTGCCGTCAACACGTGCATAGAAACGCCTCCGAGCGAAGTGACGCACGAAAAATACCCGGATGGTGTGTGCCGGCTCACCGATTGTCAGAAGTCAAAATGCCCTGGAGTATTGCGCTCAGCCTCGAGTGGCATGTGAGCGTGTGCGTGGCGGCTAAGAAATCCCAAAGCTTACCTATTGGTTAGTCGCCCACGTGACATAACACCTATACCGCGAAGTCAGACTTGAGCAGCTCGATGCCAGGGGACGGACCCTTTGTCGATGGTCGAACACCCGCTTCGCGAAGTTCCTACACCAGAGTTCCGCGGATTCTCGCTGCCAACAACGCCACGCGAAGCCGAAGGAATCCCGCTGGATGGAAATGCGCAGGTGATGAAGTGGGAGGTCCGGATTCAGTGCAGCGCACGCGCGATCGAAACGCGCTTTCTCGGGATTGTTCCCGAGTGTGCACGGCAATTTGAGCTATCCAGTAAATCCTAACTTCTGCTGCAAACCACTCTTGAACACGTCGGGAACTGAACACTTGGCGCTTACGGAATCCCACTTCTCAAAGATGTAGTTTCCATCTTTGTCGAGATCACAGCGCAACTCCAGCAGTGCTGTTGGAATTGGCGTCATCAGCATGACTTCGGGATCCTCGCGTTGGTCCAACACCCGAATTACAGCAATGTGGCTCGATTGCTCGAGATCGTCCTGACGATCAAGGTAGAGATGGACTCCTTCGACATTGTGCCCGACGACCTTGTTCCAACTAGATAGCAGCAGGAGCCCGGTCAGCGAGAAATTGACTCTGTAGAGATACAGATAGCAGTCGTAAGCATCAGCAGGAGTCTTCCCAGTACTGACGAAACAAGCATCCTCCTGATTCTTGCTATACTTCCATTCGCCCATATGCGTAACAAGCCCCCTCTTCGGGTTTCCCCAGTCGTCATTTGCGAGGTCGCGAAGGGTCGCCCGTGCAACCCCAATCATATCGTCGAGTTGAAGCTTAGTCATCGACCGAGGGGCCATGAATCCAGCACTCTTGACGTCAGCGGGCGCCCTACCAATGGCCAACTCGCCTCGATAGACGTATTGGGGCCACGGAGGCGGCGCAACGACCTTTCGCGCTACGGGGCGCGGGTTGAATGGTTCGTACGGAGCGAGGACTCCTTTGCATTTCGGGCATGAGAATCCCCTGACGTCCGTGAACGCGAAGATGCCGTCACATTTCGAGCAACGCTTCTGTTTCGGAATCCCCGTTGCCGCCGACGACTGCGGAGCAATGCCGCCAGTTGATTTGGGCGACATCACTTGGGGCGGGGCAACTCTCTGCGGTTGTTGCGACCGCACAAAGTTGTGCATGGTCCCAAAGTTCTTGCACATTGGACACTGCATTTCTCTGGTAGCAGATTCGTAGCCGCACTTGTTGCATTTCCACATGGTTTTTCTACCGGATGCGATCGAAATTATCGCATGAAACGCACAAATGAATTACCTAAATGCCATCCTGCCCGATGCGTGCGAAATTCGCTAGAGTAACGCACAAGAGAATTTCATTTTTGTCCTTACATCCACGTCCAGCTATGAATCAGTCGCGATCGGGCGCCTGGGAACATCCTTGGCCACCCAACGAGTCGTGGAGAGCAGAACGTGCACTATCGGTGGATGCTCGCTGTCCCGGGGCGGATTTTGCATGAACGACTCGTCCGGTAACCGATTCCCAGCGAATGTCTAGGCACTTTCCGCCTGCGTTCGCGCGTATGTTTGAAGCATTCCTGGTTCTACCCGCACTCGTTTGACTCCGCCGCGGCGGTCGAACGGGCTGTCACCTTCTATGTCGAGCAACTCAACACGGTGATGCCCCATCGCGCCTTTGACGGATGAACACCCGACGAGGTCTACTTCGGCGTCGCAGCCAGTTTGGCGAGTGAACTCGGTGAACGTTGACGTCTTGCGAGAGAACAAGCGGTAGCCAGCAACCGGTCGAAGACGTGCACCACGTGCGGACCGCGCGCTGTGGCACCGAGGCGGTACCACGCGAAGTCGCAAAAATCTCGCTGGATGCAACTGGGTCGGCTAAGAGTACCCGTCTCACCCTGCCTAACCATTGTAACTTTAGAAACCGATACAGGGCTTCCAGTTGTCCTTCCGATGCCATCGCCTCAGGGAAGCTGAGTGTTGGGTCGCGGGCGAGGACCTCCCCAATCCGCACGAGTCGGTCACTTCGCCGCTTGTTGCCGAGCGCCGCACCCTTGTGCTCGCTACTGAGTTCCGCGCTCTGCATCACCCGCTCAGATCACGCAAGCCCCTGATTGCCGAGGAAAAGTTGTGTGGGATCCTTAGCTCACCCTGGATGGTCCTAGCCCCGCGTGCCAACTGCGGCCATTCTCGCCGAGACCAAATACGGCGGGAAACGAGCGCCTCGCCTAATCCTGCACCTAATCCGGTGGGAAATGAGTCAGTGGTCGTTTAGATTGCGGAGAGGGAGGGATTGACTGCGCCCTTCG